>CAWHQY010000089.1:0-371535 GCA_963831505.1 uncultured Alphaproteobacteria bacterium
AACCTGGCCGCTATTGCCGCGCTGTCCAAGCTTCATCCCGCCTTGCCTCAGATTGCGTGCTTCGACACGGCCTTTCACCACACCCAGCCCGAAGTCGTTACTTCTTTCGCGCTGCCGCGGCAATTCGCTGCTGAGGGTATCCGGCGCTACGGGTTTCACGGTCTTTCCTATGAATACATCGCAAGCGTTCTTCCCGATATCCTGGGACCGGCGGCCGCCGATGGCCGGATTGTCGTCGCCCATCTTGGCAGTGGCGCAAGCATGTGCGCCATCCACAAGGGCAGGAGCATGGCAACGACCATGGGCTTCACAGCTCTCGACGGGCTGCCGATGAGCCGCCGGTGCGGCAATCTCGATCCTGGTGTCATTCTCTACCTGATGCAGGAGAAGAACATGACGGCGGCTGAGGTGAGCAATCTTCTTTATCATGATTCCGAAGTCTTGGGTGTGTCCGGCATCAGCGACGACATGCGCGTTTTGCTGGCCAGCGACGATCCGGCCGCCAAGGAAGCGGTCGCAATGTTCGTGTACCGCATCGGGCGTGAATTGGGCTCCTTGGCTGCCGCTCTCGGTGGGATCGACGCACTGGTGTTCACCGCAGGCATCGGAGAGCACGCCGCTGAGATCAGGCGTCGCGTCTGCATGGACGCTATATGGCTCGGCGTGGAGCTGGATCAAAGCGCCAACCTGACGGGCGGGGCACTGATCAGCCGCACAGGCTGCCGTACGTCCGCCTGGGTAATTCCGACAGATGAAGATCTGATGATTGCCCGGCATGCATGGAGTTTACTTTCGGAGTCCGGAGGGACGGTTAGGCCATGTGCTACCCTTTATTTTCAAGCAACATGAGCAATACAGATCATAACATTCGGGTTGCGGACGGGCATGTTGACGATGTGCCGGTCGGATCGGTGGCACCTTTCGATCACCGAACGTACGGCATCGCTCCCGCCGCAACAATTCGAGGTCTGCCATGGATCAGTTTATTCACGACCAGAATCTTATTCACTACCGTAAGGTCTTGTCTGAGACGACTGACCTGACAAAACGGGAAACAGTGTTGAAGCTGCTCGCTCAGGAGCAGGCCAGCTTTCGACTGCCGACGCAGTCGAAGTTTGAATTCTAGACGTGGCGGCGTGGGGTAGTCGGGTAGCGAGAATAACGGCTTAAACCAGTCAATCCTGGGAGCATATCGGGAACATGGCCCATATCGCGGGAATCAAAAATGCGGGCGGCTGGATGGTGCGAGCATCGATGCTCGGCGGTTCGGTCCGGACTTTTTACGTCTATGAACTTGACGACAACAAAGCTGCAGAACTGGCCAAAACAGCAATCGCAGCGACAATCGGCCAAACCGTCGAGACCGTGAAGTTGCTGAGCATCCATGAGCTTGCAGCTCACGGAATGAAGCCCGGCGACGTGAAACAATATGTCTAAAAACTCGTGAGTAGTTTCCGAGCCTGTTCCATGCCGTTGCCCCGGCATTAGCAGTGCAGACAGGTTCGGGCAGGAGGCTACCATGACGCCGCCGAACAAGACTGAACGCCGCACAATCGTCGATACCCACCGGCACCCGATCGGACCCAAGCTCGCAGCCAAGATGGCGGAGCGAGGCTTCTACGATCCAAAACAAGAATTCCCGCAAACCAATGCTCAGGACCTGATCGGCTATCGCGAGTTCTACGATCTGGAATACACCATGCCCAAGTCGCGCGAGGAAGGCGTCACCCTCAGCCTCGCCAGCAACGGCGGCGAGGTGGAATGGTTTGCGCGGGACCTGCTTAAAGTCAGCACGGGCGACGCCCTCAAGATCCTGAACGACGAATACCTGGAGATCAGGGATCGCTATCCCGGCGAGTTCGCGCTGATGGCCAACGCACACGCGCTCGAAGAGGACTGTCGGCCCATTGTCGAGGAGATGATCCGCAAGGGCGGCGCCAAGGCGATTGCGGTGGCGTCCAGCTACGGCGACGGCTCGGAACGCTCTTTCCTCGACAGCCCCAAGGCGGAATGGCTGTGGGAGTTTGCGGCAGCGAACGACGTCGTGGTCCACATTCATCCACCGATGCTGATCCGCGTCAACACCTTTCCAGCACTTAGGCTCCAGGCTCCATCAATATGCCGTCAGAAATGAAGATTGATGAAAAAGAAGCCAGAAATTCCGGCGCCCGCCGATCCCCATAAAAGGCGCGCAGCGCTGCCTTGGCAAGAACCGAAGGCAACCGCGGAAGATGCCGAAGCCTTGCAGCGCGTGCAGGCGATCCTGGATAGTCCAAGCTATCGGCGTGCCGATACTGACATTGACTTTCTCGCGGAAGACAGCCTGCGCGGTGTGCGCCTGCAGCTCGACTATCTCAAACCCGAGCTGTTGCTCCGAGACCATAAGATTCGTCAGACGATCGTGGTGTTTGGGAGCACGCGAATTTGCGAGCCGGCGGCCGCATTGCGCAAGGTAGAGGCGCTGCGCGCATTATTGGTAGCCAATCCGAAGGATGACGGCCTCGAGCGCCAACTTAAAATTGCCGAGCGAATTCAAGGCGAAGAGTCACTATTATGAAGTCGCTCGCGACCTCGGGCGTCTGGCGGGAACTGCTAATCGTAATGCTCGCGAACTCCATACGGCCATCATGACCGGCGGCGGACCTGGAATAATGGAGGCGGCCAACCGTGGGGCATTCGACGCCGGAGCCAAGTCCGTCGGGTTGAACATCAATCTGCCGCACGAGCAATATCCGAACCCCTACGTCACGCCCGAACTCTGTTTCAGTTTTCACTATTTCGCGCTGCGCAAGCTTCATTTCCTCTTGCGGGCCAAAGCACTCGTCGCCTTCCCAGGTGGTTACGGCACCCTCGACGAACTGTTTGAAGTTCTAACACTCATACAGACACGAAAAATCAAGCCAATTCCCGTCGTGCTGGTGGGCGAAGCCTATTGGCGTCGCGCCGTCGACATCGATTTCCTCGTCGATGAAGGTGTCATCGATTCCGAAGATAGGGAATTGTTCTGGTTTGCAGAGACGGCGCAGGAAATCTGGGACGGTATCTTGCAATGGCACGATGCGAACGGGGAGCCGTTGCACGCGACACCGTGAAAGATATTGCGGCAACTTCCGCGCAATTTCAGTGAGGATCAGCAAATATAAGGGAGAGTGCCTTGAAAATATCCTTCCACGGAGCAGATCGCGGTGTCACCGGCTCCTGTCATCTGGTTGAATGTGCTGGGAAGCGGATCTTGGTCGACTGCGGGCTATATCAAGGTAGCGGGGAGCTGGATGAGGAGAACGCCGAAACGTTCGGCTTTGATGCCGCCAGCATCGACTACGTATTACTGACGCACGCACATTTGGATCATTGTGGGCGTCTGCCCCTATTGGCCAAAAGAGGGTTTCGCGGCGAGATCATTGCAACGTCTGCCTCGCGCGAGTTGGCCCGACTGGTCATGATGGATGCGGCCCATCTGTTGGAGGACAACGTGCGCCACCGTACAGGCAGAGCCGGCCACGAAGGAGCAAGCCGCGATACAAAAGAGCCACTCTATTCGATTCTCGATGCAATGAACTGCCTCGACTATTTCGGACGGACCGCCACCTACTCACGGGTCTTTGAGGTCGCCGCCGGCGTGCATGCCACCTTCATCGACGCTGGCCATATCCTGGGCTCGGCAAGCATTCTCGTCGAGCTGGAAGAACAGGGCCATTCGACCGGTGTGCTGTTTTCGGGGGACCTGGGCAATACCGGCCGCCTGCTGCTGCGCAGCCCCGCAACGCCGCCGCACGCCGATAACGTTGTGATGGAAACCACGTACGGAGACCGATTGCACAAGCCCCTGGGCCCGTCCATCGATGAGCTATTCGAGGCTGTTACCGAGACTTTTAAACGCGGCGGAAACGTCATCATCCCCACCTTCGCTCTGGAGCGCGCTCAGGAACTGCTCTTTTTCCTGAAACAGGGCGTGACTCAAGGACGGCTGCCGAATTCGATCCAGGTGTACCTGGATTCGCCGATGGCTATTTCAGCCACCGAGATCTTCCGACGCCATCCGGAGTGCCTTGAGCCGGCGACAGCAAAGTTGTTTCAAGAGGGACAGGATCCTTTTGATTTACCGGGATTGCATTTCACGCGGGAGACCGCCGAGTCTGTTGGGATAAATAACGTTCATGGCGGGGCCATCATCATGGCTGGCTCGGGCATGTGCACCGGCGGCCGCGTGTGCCACCACTTGCAGCACAATCTAGGTCGCGCGGACTCGAGCGTCGTGTTCGTCGGCTACGCGGCAGTCGGAACGCTCGCGCGCCGTATCATCGATGGCGCCAAGCAAGTGATCTATCCATGGCGAGAACATCCCGGTCAAGGCCCGCATTTACACCATCAACGGTTTCTCAGCCCATGCCGACGAAGCTGAATTGCTGACCTGGCAAAAGCAGACCGGTGCAAAGCGTACGTTTCTCGTCCACGGCGAAGAAGACGCCATGAGGCAATTCGCAGTGCAGCTTGGCGGCACTGATGTCGAAATGCCGCTGCCGAACCAGTCTTTCGAGCTGTGAGATTGTGCGGCCACCCGTCCGCCATCACCTTGGGTAGAGGGCGCGGCGGATCATAAGCGACGCTCAAATCCGGCAACCCCATTCCGGGCCGCTATCCGAATCCTGTTGAGCCAGATCAATCGCAGACGGCCGTTTGGGGGCTAGTCATGGTGCTTGGTGAAGTTCGTCCTTGCGCGCTAATTGTCGCCCGTTCGCTTCGGCATATCGAGACTAGCCAACTGACACAGGTGACCTCGCAATCGCGTCGCTGTTGACCACACGATGTGTGAATGGAATCACGATGAACGAGCGCATAATTCTAGAACCGAGCGAGCAGAAGATTTCCAGCAAGATCGTTCCACTTCCGGTGACAGCGCCGATTCCGGCGGTCGCGCCGGTCAAGGGTAAGCGCAATCCCAAAAGAAACTGGCTGATTGCCGTGGTGGCGTCGCTGCTTGTCGTTGCGATTGCAGCCGGGACCTGGTGGGCCCTGGCTGAACACAACACGATCCACTATGTATCCATGCCGATTGCGAAGGGCGCCGTGACTCGGGCCGTGACGGCAACAGGAACAGTCAACCCGGAGCTCACGATCATCGTCGGGGCCGCCGTTTCCGGTATCATCAAGGAGCTAAGTTGCGACTACAACACCAAGGTAAAGAAGGGACAAGTCTGCGCCAGGATTGACCCGCGTCCCTATCAGAGCATTGTTGACGAAAACAGGGCGAATCTGGCGGTGGCAAAAGCGCAACTGGAGAAAGACAAGGCCAACCTCGTCTACACCAAGCTCGCCTTCGACCGCTCCGCCTACCTCGTCCAATCGCATGCCGTCTCCCAGGACGCACTATGACAGTGCCAAGAGCACCTACGACCAGGCCCTGGCGCAGATTACGTTCGATGAAGCCACGATTCGGCAGCGTCAGGCCTCGCTTGACGCCGCCCAGGTCAATCTGGACTACGCCAACATCGTTTCACCCGTCGATGGCACCGTGGTTTCGCGCAACGTAACCATGGGGCAGACGGTCGCATCGAGCTTCCAGACCCCGACGCTTTTTCTGATCGCTACCGATCTCGCCAAGATGCAAGTTGACGCGAATGTGAGCGAAAGCGATATCGGCGGAATCAAGCCGGGCAACAAGGCAACCTTTACGGTGGACGCGTACGCGAAACGCACATTTGAGGGCACGGTAAGTCAGGTCCGTCAATCCCCGCAGACCGTCCAGAATGTCGTGACGTATGACATTGTGATCAGCGTGAACAATTCGGACCTGACGCTGATGCCGGGCATGACGGCCGCCAGCCGCATCGTCGTCGATCAGCGCAACGACGTGATCCGGGTGCCAAACCAGGCGCTCCGTTATGTTCCCAAAAGTCTGGCGGGCGCCGTTCGATCGGATCACGCCCAGGTGTGGGTTCTGCGTGACGAGCAGCCGACGTCTATTCCGGTGGCGGTCGGGCTCGATGACGATAGTTTCACCGAGATCGTAAGCGGCGAAGTGAAGCCGGGCGATCTGGTTATCACTGCCGAGCAGGTAGCGACGGCAAAGAAAGCCGTCACGCCACGTCTCTGATTCCCGCGTCGAACATTCGTAAGCGAAGCATGCCGGAACCGATCATCAGAGTAGCGAATGTTACGCGAACCTATCACGTCGGCGACGTCGACGTGCATGCGTTGCGCGGCGTCAATCTGATTGTCGAACCCGGCGAGTTCATCGCCATCATGGGATCATCCGGATCGGGGAAGTCCACATTGATGTCGCTGCTCGGATGCCTGGATCGGCCGTCCAGCGGCGAGTATTATCTTGAAGGGGTCAATGTCGCAGGGCTGACCGAGCCGGAACTTGCGCGCATCCGCAGCGAACGGTTGGGCTTTGTCTTTCAGAGTTTCAATCTTCTCGCCCGTACCAGTGCGATCGAGAATGTCGCGCTGCCCTTGTTCTACGCCGCCGGAGGGGCTTCGAGCGGCACCGAACGGACCGAACGGGCGCGGGCATCGCTCAAGCTGCTCGGCCTGGCCGACCGAGAGCGCAATACGCCCGGGCAATTGTCTGGTGGTCAGCAACAACGCGTCGCTATTGCGCGCGCCTTGATCAATAATCCAATTCTGCTGCTGGCAGATGAACCCACTGGCAATCTCGACACCAAGACGTCGCACGAGATCATGGTGACGCTTCAGGCCCTCAACCGCGAGCGGGGTGTGACGATCATCGTCGTCACGCATGAACCCGACATCGCCACTTACACCGACCGCGTCATGACCATGCGGGACGGAGAAGTGATATCGGACGAACGAAAGCCGGCGGTCCGTCCACAGCCGGCAGCATCGGCCGGGGTGTTGCCCGCTGGTTCGCTCCAGGGCCTACGACAGCCAGTGCCGGCTGTTGCCCGCAATGCGGGTACGGTGCGGGCTTTCGCCTTGATGATCGTGGCCGCGGCATTCCAGGCGCTCGCGCGCAACAAGATGCGGTCGGCGCTGACCATGTTGGGGGTCTTTATCGGCGTTGCCGCGCTCATCGCCATGGTCGCGGTCGGTCAGGGCGCCAACGAAGCGGTCCGCAAGCAGATCGAGAGCCTCGGTACCAACCTGCTCGTGGTTGTGCCGGGCGCCACCACGTATGGGCGGGATGCGCAGCGGACAGGGCAGTGCCTCTACCCTTACCGTTGTGGATGCCGAAGCATTGCGACGGGAGGCTCCGGCGGTCGGCAGCGTCAGTTATCTCATCCGCCAGATGGGGCAGGTCCAGTACGCCAATCAAAACTGGACGACGAACATTCAAGGAGTGAGCCCCAACTATCCGCCGATCACCAATTGGCAGATCCTGGCAGGACGAGGCATTTCCCAGGAGGACGGCAATAACGCGGCCCTGGTCGCAGTGATAGGCCAGACGGTTTTCCGCCAGTTGTTCGGGGTCGACGAGAGCGCGATCGGCGCGGTGATCCAGGTCAAGAGCATGCCTCTGCGCGTTGTTGGAATCCTCGCCTCCAAGGGGCAAACATCCTATGGGACGGATCAGGACGATCTCGTCATGATTCCGTTCACGACCGCCGAGCGCAAGGTTCTCGGCGTCGCGGCGCCGAGCCTGCAGCAGGCTCCGCTGAATTGGGCTTATCCATTACCGCCCAATCCCTACAACCTTCAGCGGAGGTTGATGGGGTACGTGAATCAGATCTATGTCCAGGCGACCGATGCCACCCAAGTCCAACCGGCCGTCAAGGAAGTCACGGATATCTTGATGCGCCGCCACCATATCCGGCCTGGCGACATCAATGATTTCTCCGTTCGCAACCTGAGCCAGATTGCAGAAACCGCCGAGAGCAGCAGCCGCATCATGGCACTGCTGCTCGCTGCGGTCGCGTCGATATCGCTGATCGTAGGCGGTATCGGCATCATGAACATCTTGCTAGTGTCGGTAACCGAGCGAACGCGGGAAATTGGCTTGCGCATGGCGATCGGCGCCCGCCGCACGCATGTGCTTCTGCAGTTTCTTGCCGAGTTGGTGATTCTGAGCGTCACCGGCGGAATCGCCGGAATCATTATAGGTGTGTTGCTTTCCGAGACGATCTCGCTCGTCGCCGGCTGGCCCGCGCCGATTTCGCTGGCAGCCGTCGGCGGCGGATTTCTGTTTTCCGCCGCCGTCGGCATCTTCTTCGGCTACTATCCAGCGCGGAAGGCCGCCAGCCTCGATCCGATCGAGGCGCTACGATATGAATAGCGGCACACCATGCACTAACAAATAGAAGCACACACCATGCGTGCTCTTACCGGAGCGTCTTCGCCGAAAGTTCTTACTTGCTTGGCCCCATCCAGCGCGAGCTAGTCCGATGTCGATCGGTGGGAGCTCGCTTGCGCTGGCGGAATGGGAGGAGCGGCATCAAGACTTGGGTGGCGCTTTCTTTTCGAAAGCCGCAGTCACCTCATCCTTGTCGATGCGAGCGCCCGGTGTGCCGGGTTGGTTGAGGTTCTGCTCTTCTGTGCCATCCCCCATCATTCCTGTGTGCTTGTCGGCAGATTTCTTGTCGGCAGGTAGCGATGGCTTAATGGTCATGGGAATACTCCGTGCGCAACGACGCTGGATTTAAACCGAACCGCCGATCAATGGTTCCCTTGCATCGTCCGGTACCCGTACCGTTTCAGACCGCCATTTTTGCGGTGGATTTGGCCTACTTCAAAAATTGGCGGCAACCAGATCATAGGAGCCTCTGCTTCCGCGGACATAGACCCTGGCCGCAGCGGCGCATATCAAATCACGGTGGGAATCGAACGCTTTCAGATAGCCCGACTCATCGGGACGAACATCGGGTTGGATCCGCCGCAGTGCATCTTCTTCTATAAAGAATGATGCCTCCAAAGCGCTATCGTGTCCCCAAAATCGCACGGCATGCCGCGTTCGGTCATATGAACGGCTATAGTTTGGAAAATCAATCATATGATCCACGCCGCGCAGGTCGTGGTTGGTCCGCGACTGTTCTGACCGGGACTGGGATCAGCGAGCCGTCCTCGTTGAATGACCGTCTCCAATGTCAGCTCGGTCGACGCAACGATTTGGCTGCGGATCCGTCTTAGCGACTTGATGCGTTCAGCCCACTGTCGTTCAATGCGGCGATGAAAGCTCAAGGGATACAGAACGCTCATTAGGTCAACCTCGCTGACGAACTCTCACGTGCTTTGTATGTACATAGGAGCTAATTTTGCTTTTGCGAGCCGTGACGGAAGCGCAATCGCTACAAGGCGGCACGTCCGCTCCTTCCAGTGTCGAAATAATTCTGCGGTTTTGAGCTAGATCAAGCTCGTCAAAGCCGACGCGAACAGAATGTTTCCCGGTTTATTTTCCAACCGATGGAGAGAAACAGATGGCCCTTCCGAGATTGTGGACCTTGAGCCAAGAGCTGGACCCGTACCGAGCGATGCGGCGCGAAATGGAAAACGCGTTTCGCACTTTCGATCAAAAGCCGCCTGCTCCCGGGATCGGGGCTGGTGCGCCGGCGGTCAGCGTGGCGGAAACAAATGACGCCTTCGAAGTGACCGCCGAACTTCCGGGCGTGGACGAGAAAGATATCAACGTCAGCCTTGACGACAACCAACTCGTCATTTCCGGCGAGAAGAAGATGGAAAGCACGAAGGAAGAGAAGAACTGGCATGTTGAGGAGAGGAGCTACGGCTCATTCTATCGATCGATGTTGTTGCCTTTCGAGCCGGAAGACGGAGCCGTCGAAGCCCATTTCGACAAGGGTGTGCTGCGTCTCACGATCAAGAAGCCGGCTAAAGCCGTGAAGACCACCAAGACGATCGATATCAAGACGGGCACTCCGCCGAGCTCCGGCCCTGCGTCGAACAAGCCTGCGACACCGAGCAAGGCCGCCTAGTCCTGCGCGGTCGTCGCAAAAACCCGGAGACCTGAACTAACGAGCCTGTTCGCGTCTCCGGGTTTTGTCGTTCACATTTTTCGATGCGGTGATCGATTGGCATTTTTGAGGATGCGTCGATTAATACGAGGCATGAAAGTGCCGACCACAAGCGAACGCGAGTAAAAGCACTCGCCTCGGCTCCGGCGAAAGCTAAGGCGCAAAAGGCCCAGCAGCCGTTGATCACGGCGTTTGCCGCCTTAGTGCCAGAGATCGATGATCCATTTTGCGCCGACGAGCATCTCCCAAACCGCCATCGCCACGACCGCCAGCACAATCGCGGCGGCCAACAAGCTGATTGATAGCAGGACCCCATCCTCTTCGAGATAAGCAAGCGAGATCAGCGCGATTGCCAGGGCGGGGACCATGTTGCTTAAGGGGATCGGAATGAAGACCAAGGTCGCGCTTAGCAGTGCGACGACCGCGCCGACCGGGCGTTTTGCTGCCTCGAAATGGGCGTGCCAGCGCGGATGAATTGCCTTCTCGAGATATCTGAGCACCGGCACGGATCGCTGCACCACAGCCGCGAGGCGTCTTGTCGGCAGGGAACGAGCGGCGATGCGGCGCGGGAAGACCGGGGCGGGCTTGCCCGCGATCATCTGGAACGCCGGAATCATGAGCAGCATGCCGGCCACGATCGAGAGTCCCGGTACGATTGCCACCAACGCGAGCAGGATCATGATGATTCCGAAGGAACGCTTGTCCAGGCTGTGCATCAGCCAGCCCAAAGTGAAGTGGTCGGTTGGTAAATCATCATGCAACCGTTGCAACACGACGGAAGTTGGAACGAGCGCCCACGTTTTGGTCAGCGGTCTCGGCGGCAAGAAAAGGCTCCAAACTTGTTCGGCATTGGCGCGCTCAAAGCAAAATAGTGGCTCACAAACGTTGACGCAGATCAACCCGAATTTCAGCGGACGTGAACTATTGATTTCGGAACGCCACGCCCGTTCGGAGTGCCGACCTTAAGGAAGGAAAACGTCTATGTTTCGAACTTGGCTCTGCCTGAAGACGGCATTGCTGATAGCGGCTCTGTCCAGCTCCGCCATCGCGCAAACCACAGTATCGCCTCCTGCGACAAAGCCAGCACCTCCGGCGTCCGTTACAGATTCATCGAACGCGTCCGTATCGACGCAAGTCGAAAGCTGGACCGTGGCTCAGTGGGAGGCCGCGAAGAAAGAATGGGCCAAGGACACCACCAAATGGGCCGATTGCCAGAGGCAGTGGAACAAGCAAAAACACGAAGGTCGGAAGAGTTGGCCATCCCTTTATAAGTGCATGACCAACTGAGGCTGGGAGACTTTGAAAAGGCGCGCTGAACAGAAAAAGCGCAGCCGGTGTGATCTTTGAAGCAGCAGGATGTTGAGGTTCAAGAAGAGCCAAAGCAACAACGACCAACCATTGACGCCGGTCACAGGCAGCAATTGACGGGAGATTATGATGCTGATCGAGATACGAACGGATAGCAACATCGAAGCGCGAGAGAAATTGATCGATCATCTAAAGGGCGTCGTGCAGGGCGTTCTGGAACGTTTCGACGGCCGCATCAGACGAGTGGACGTGCACCTTAGCGACGCGATCAGCAACAAGAGAGGCCACGGTGACAAATGCTGCATGATGGAAGCTCGACTTGATGGTCGCGAGCCGGTCACCGTCACACAACAGGCCTCGACAGTTGAACAGGCCATTCGCGATGCGGTTCATACATTGAAGGGGTCCATCGAGAGCGCCCTGGGGCACGATAGTCAAAGGCGCGATACTCGCTGAAGGCCCTCATCCATTGAAAGATCCATACGAAATTCTGGGCGTCGCTCCTGCGGCTTCAGCAGACGATATTCAAAAAGCCTATCGCAAGCCGGCAAAAAAGCTGCATCCCGACCTGAATCCTGGCAATCCGGAAGCCGAAGAGAAGTTTAAGGTGGTAGCCGGTGCCTATGATCTGGTAGGCGACGCTGAAAAGCGCAAGATTGCTCTCGTCCACCCAATCATCAAGGCATTCCGGCAACAGTGTCGTCTGCTGGCGATCCGCCCCTCGAACGAAACCCTTCATCATCCCCCCGCGATTCAGCAAAGGAATCATAGCATCGGTCAGGTTTTCACACAGGCTGGACCCCAAGCAGACCTGGGCTGCGCATCAAATAGAGCGGGAGAGCGGTGCAAGCGACATCGGCTGCAGCGCGCCATACATCAGCGTTCGCCATAGCCACTCGATCGGGCCGTATCGATAGCGACCTAGCCACCATGCGCTGAAAAATACCTGAGCGACGTAGACGGCGAGGCCGATCGCCAGCGCTTTTGCAGCGCCGATGGAGCCGAACAGCCCAAGGCCGTATCCATAGAAAATCCAGCCGAAAATCAGGGATTGAGCGAGGTAGTTCGTGAACGCCATGCGGCCCAGCGGCGCGGCCCAGCCCAGCAACGCCTTTCCGCTTGCCAGGTTGGCGATCGCAAGGATAAGCGCGCCGTAGCCGATCGCCAGCAGGATGGTGCCAAGGGGAGTTGCGAGTTTGCCGATACCCATGGCCGCGACAGCGCCGCTTGAACCTGGAAGGATGAGAAAAGCCCCGACACCGATGCAGCCGGTAGCTGTTGAGAACAGGAGCGCCTGATACGGTTTTCGCAGGGTGCCGCTGCGCCAGACGAATGCACCAAACAGAAACAGTCCCAGGGTGCGCGGGAACATGTAGACGTGCAGGGGAACGAACAGCCGGATTTCGCGAAGCCGGAACGCCAACACCTCTCCGTAGCTACCCGTTGGATAAATCTGATTGGCCTCCTGCACGTCGCGTTGGATCGAACCAAAGTTGGGAAACAGTCCAGCCGGCGGCCATTCTTGCATCGCGAGATACACCCCAAGGAACGCCGCCGCGCCGGCCGCCAACAGCCAGCGGGGACCGAACAGAAACGGCAGGACGATCAGACCCGCGAGCGCATATTCGGTGAGAATGTCGCCATTCCAGATCAGACACAGGTGGATCAATCCGAACGTCAGCAAGACGATCAGCCGGCGAAACAATAGAAGTGCGCGGTTCGGGCTTGCCGAAAGATGCTCGAATTGAATTGCAAGTCCTACCCCGAATAGAAGGGAGAAGAGCGCAAATGCCTTTAAATCGACGGCCAGCATCAAAACAGTGTCTACGGCCTGGTCGAGGGGAGATGTGGGCCGTCCCGCGGACAGGAATTGCTCGAAAATCGAAACGCGGAATTCCATGACCAAATTCATCGCCAGAACGCCGAGCAATGCGACGCCACGGAGTGCGTCGATACTGTCGATACGGTCCGATGGGTTCACCGGGCCAGAGCGTCCGTCACGAATTGGGGCGTGGGCCATTGCACGACTATTATAGATTGCAGAAAAATTCTAGATAGATGCTCACGTCGGCTTCTGGCCCAGGCCGTGTGGAAACGTTTTTCGTACCCCAATAACTGGAAGGAACCGGGCGCGATGAACCTCGAGGCGACCGGCTGAACCTATTTTTGCTGTCTCGAGCCTGGAATCAATCGGGGCGCAACCTTGGGCCATGCTGAGCGATGTGTCACGGCGTGCACCGTGGCACGCTCCTCAAGCCTGGATCGCTGCGAGGAACGGTTTGATATCGACGATGTTCATCACGCGCGTAAGTGGAAGTTCGGGAGGTCTGCCCTTTCACTTGCCAGCCAGTTCCGCCCGCTTTGCGCTACATCAACGCGTCGCGCCGGCGCCGGCCGTAAGAAGCAAAATCGGCTATGGCAACACCGTTGACCACAGGAGGGCAGCATGCTTCTCGGTTCATGCAACTGCGATTTGATCACCGGTTGGTTGAAGTGGTTGATGATCGCCGGCCTTACCGCTGTTTTCGCTACTGCGGCTCAAGCTGAAGACCTCGATGTAGGTAAGGCAGAATTTCAGTCTTCCTGCGCAAGCTGCCATGGTGCGGATGGAAAGGGCAAAGGCCCCGTCAGCGAACTGCTCAAGGTACCGCCTCCCGATTTGACGATCCTGGCCAAGAACAACAACGGGGTTTTTCCTACGAACGCCATTTATGAAACCATATATGGATCGAAAATAACTTCCGCTCACGGCACTCGTGAAATGCCAATTTGGGGGGAACGATTCAATCCGATTATGAGCTTGCCTCACGATGTTGACCCGCCTTATGACGCGCTCGATCCGTCGCGAGAATTGCGACCAGTGGTCGTACGAACACGCATCCTCGCTGTTATCGACTATCTGAGTCGTATTCAGCAAAAGTAGCAAGTGACGACCATCAGACTGCTTGACCCGGCGCCGACGAGGTGATCGAGCAGGATTTAATTTGCCGCAATGCATGAGTTCCGGTTCTGGCACATCGGCGAAGTGACGGCACGTCTCGCTGAGGTCCGCTTAGCGGGGTACAGCGGACCAGATTTGCTCACGTTGAGTTCTTCGCGTTTTGACCCATTTCCGACGTGCGCATAGCCGGACATGGGCCCACAATTGTGCTATATGAACATTCAACTTCCCCCAGCCTTGGGGGTGCATCTTGAGCAGCGATCATGTAGAGCGGCGACTGGCGGCTATTCTGGCGGCGGATGTCGCGGGCTCTTGCCGCTTGATAGGGATCGACGAAGAAGGCACGCTGGCGCGACTGAAAGCGCTTAGAAGAACGATTTTTGATCCCAAAATCGCTGAGCATCACGGACGTGTCGTCAAGAATACAGGGGACGGCGCTATTGCTGAGTTCGCCAGCGTGGTCGACGCCGTGCGATGTGCCGACGAAATTCAACGCAGCACGGCCGAACAAAACATCGATGTGCCGCGGGACAAGCGGATCGAACTCCGCATCGGCATTCACGTCGGTGATATCATTATCGAAGAGAACGATATCTTTGGTGACGGGGTCAATATTGCGGTGCGTCTCGAAGGGATCGCAGAGCCGGGCGGTATCAGCATTTCGGACGACGCACGTCGGCAAATTCGTGGCAAGATAGATATAACGTTTGAGGATTTGGGTTCGCAATCTTTGAAGAATATCGCCGAACCGATGCGGGTCTGGCGCGTCCCATACGGTCGCGCCGTGCCAGCCGTGCCGAACCGCTGGCCTGTTGATGACGCCCTCGCGCTGCCCGATAAACCCTCGATCGCCGTTCTCCCCTTCACCAACCTGAGCTCCGATCCGGAACAGGAATACTTCGCGGACGGAATGGTAGATGACATCATCACAGCCCTGTCTCATTTCAAGGCGCTGTTCGTCATCGCCCGCAACTCGAGCTTCACATACAAGGGGCGCGCCGTCGACGTGAAACAAGTCGGGCGTGAGCTGGGGGTGCGCTATGTGTTGGAAGGCAGCGTTCGCAAAGCGGCAAACCGGGTGCGCATCACGGGACAGCTCGTCGATGCCGCCACAGGCGCACATCTTTGGGCAGATCGGTTTGATGGTGGACTCGGCGACATCTTCGATCTGCAGGATCAGGTGACTGAAAGCGTTGTCGGGGCGATCGCGCCAGCGGTGGAAAAAGCCGAGATCGAGCGTGCCAAGCGCAAGCCGACCGAGAGTCTCGACGCCTATGCCCTCTATTTACGCGGTTTGGCCAGGCTTTATCAGTTTGCTGGCCGGCAAGCGAACGACGAGGCATTGCGCCTGTTCAACAGCGCGATCGAGCTCGACCCGGATTTTGCGTCGGCCTACGGTCGAGCCGCCTCTTGCTACGTCAATGCCAAGGCCAATGGCTGGATTTCAGACACAGCGAACGAGATTGCCGAAGTGACGAGGCTCGCCCAGCGGGCGGTTGAGTTGGGCAAGGATGACGCGTTCGTGCTCGCCGCCAGCGGGATTGCCCTAGCTTATGTCGTTGGCAATCTCGAGGTAGGCGCCGCGTTGATCGATCGCGCGCTTGTGCTCAATTCCAATTTGGCCGAGGCATGGGGTTTCGGCGGTTGGGTAAAAAACTGGCTCGGCGAGCCGGAACCGGCGATCGAGCGCTTCGCGCGTGCCATGCGCCTGAGCCCACTTGGTCCGGGGCTGACGGGAATGCGAGCTGGGACCGCGAATGCACATTTCTTCCTGGGCCGCTACGACGAAGCGGCGTCATGGGCGGCAATGGCATTGCAGGACAATCCGGACTTTCAACCTGGATTGCGTATCGCCGCCGCGAGCAATGCAATGGCCGGACGGCTGGACGAAGCACATAAGGCAGTGGTTCGGCTGCGGCAACTCAATCCCGCGCTACGTGTTTCCAATCTCAAAGGCCGGGGCCCTTGGCGGGCTGAAGATCTCGCGCGATATGAAGAAGGATTGCGGCGAGCCGGGCTGCCCGAATGACATCACGGCCAGTTGGTCGCCCTGCGGCACCTGCTTTACGTCATGGCCGAGCGCACTGAGCTCGCGAGCCACATAGTGCGTCGCCATGCCAGCCTCGATTCCGATCAGGTACCGCTGCACGTTGGCGAGCCGAGCTGTGATCCGACCGCGTGAAACCTTCTCCCGCAAAACGATCGCCCCCTTGTCGTCGAGGCCGATCAAATGCAGGGTGTTCTTGCCCGTATCGATGGCGATGGTGGGTGCGACCGTAGCGGCTGTCTTATGGGACATGGCGACGTGCTCCTCGTGCTTCTAAGCCCTGCTCATTCTCTGAGCGGTTCGGGGCGGGAGCACGGCCGGTCCATCCCATTCTGAGGCATTCGCCACGCCTGGCGGCAATGGATTTCGATGTCTTCGCGCCGCGCAACGACCTACCTGACAAAGCTGAGATAAGAGGTAAGCGCCTCGATTTCGGCAGGCCCCAACGGGCGGGCAACGAGCGGCATCGGAGAGCCCGGCACGGAATGATAGCCCTGGCCCCACTGCTGAAGCCGGGCTCTCAGATAGGAATGGGCGAGCCCGCCGAGGCGCGGAATATCCCGGATGCCTTCGGCATTCGGGCCGTGGCAGGCGTAGCAGGCGGCGATGTTGGCTTCCGGAATTCCTTCCATATAGATGCTGCGACCCGCGGCCGCGAGATTTCTGTCGCCATCATTGGCGGGTCTGGGCGGGATCGACGCAAAATAGGCGGCGAGATCGTGCGCGGCTTGCGGTCCAAGCACCGCCACGGCACTCCACATATATTGCTTCGACAGCGGATTGTCGCGGAAGTGCGCGTGAAAGCTGCTGAGCTGGGTTTCCAGATAGGCCGGCCGCTGGCCCGCCAGTCGCGGCGCGATCGTGTAGCCCTGCGCCGACGTGCCGTGACACCATGTGCAATTGCGGACCGACACGCCCTGTTCGCCCGCGACGGCCGGAACGATCGAGACGGCGAGCGCCGAGAGCATCACCAGCAGTGCGGCTTTCCAGGGATGGCGCGTCATGATGCTCATGGCAGCGTGCTCACATAGGCGGCGACGGCTTCGATCTGCGGTCTCGACATGTTATGCGCGGTCGGCGCCATGATCGCCGAGGTGTCGACGCTCGTTCCCTGGCCGCGCACCTTGCTCCAGCCCGTGAGCTGGCCGACCGTGTATTCGTAAAGCTGTCCCGCAAGCCGCGGGATCTCGTTCTGGCCCCGGCCGTCGCTGCCATGACAGGCCGAACACGCCGGTACGTTAGAATCGGGAAGTCCGTCGTCGAAAATCCGCTTGCCCGTCGCGAGCGAACGCCCCGGCGCCCCTCCGATCGGCCGAGGATCGAGGTGCCTGAAATGCGCCGCCAGGGCCGCGACCATCGACGGGCTCAGCGCATGAGCGACATTGGCCATGATCGGATTGACGCGGCGGCGTTCGATAAAGGCGCGCAGCTGGTTCTCCAGATATTCCACCTGCTGGCCCGCCAGCCGCGGCATGGGAAAATAGCCACGATAGCCCTGGCCCGACAGGCCATGGCAGGTTTTGCAATAGTCGAGCTTGGCCTTGAGCTCATCCGCCTGGCTCGCGACCGACAGACCCACCGACAGCGATGCTGCCAGGATCGCGGTTCGCAGCGCTGAATGTGAGCCCAAGCTGATCATCGTCCTGCTTTCATCGCCACGCCGGTGCGCTGCCGCAATCGATCTACTGCCAGCCCCATACGTGGAAGTTCACTCCGAGCTTGACCGTCTGCAGTGTGGTCTTGAAGCTAAGCGGTCCCGGACCGTTGGCGACGTCATTCATCGTCGCGGTATGCGTTCCGAAATCGTAATAGTCGTATTCGAGCCTCGCCGACCAATCTTCGCAGAAGGCCCATTCGACACCGGCTCCCGCGGTCCAGCCGACGCGGGTGCTCAGTCCCTCGAAGTCGAACGGTATGCCGGGCACGACCGCGCCCGCTGCGGTGAAAGTCCCCGTGAGGCTGTACTTGCTACTTGCCCAGGCGACGCCGCCTTTCGCATAAAACAGCCAGTGATCGGCCGCATAGCCGACCCGGCCGGTCACTGCCGGAATGAAATCGGTCTTGATGGTGAGCAGCGCGGTGTCCGGCGGACTGTCCGGAAGCGCGAGCAGCCTCTCTCCCTTCAGCGTGGAGCCGGAGGCAGCGCCTTCGATACCGATCACGAAATTCGACGGCGCCTGATAGTCGCAGCCGAGCTGGCCGCCGACCACCACGCCATGCTGGTCGACGCCGACGGTCGTGGCGCCGACCGTCGTAAAGCCTGGCCCGCCCAGGTTGATATTGTCCTGCACCAGCAGCACCGGGTCGGTGACCGTGTTGCTCATCCAGGCTCCGCCGCCGTGCATGCCGATATAGCAGCTCGTCCAAGTGAAGCGCTGCGCGAACGTCGCCTTGACGGGCATCTCGACCGGAAGATCGGCGGCGAGTGCCGGCACTGCGGCAACGAGGGCGAGCCCTGCAATTCCGACCAGAGAGAGTTTGCTCATGAGTCAATCTCCGTTGCGCCGCTACATCGCAAACCATGCGTGAAGGAAAAGGGTGTTGTTGTCCTGCGCAGCCAGCGCGGTACCGTTGAACTTGTTGTAGTAGATGTATTGCAGGCCGATCTTGGCATTGAACCACGGCCAGCCCGGCGCCTTGCTCAAGCCGAACGGAATGTAGTCGAGCTCCACCATCCAGCCGTCGCTGTTGGGGCTGTTGTTGGCGAAGCCGGCATCGACCGAAAAGAGATTGGCGTCCGGCGTGCCCCAGATCTTGAAATATTGACCGGTAAGCGCGAAGCGGTTGTCGCCGCCGAAGGTCACCTCGCCCGTGAGGCGCAGCGTGTTCAGCAGGTTGGTCGGGTTGGCGGAGGCGCCTGTTGGGAAGCTTGCATCGAGCCGCTGGAATTCCCGGAGATAATTGGCCCGTAACGTGACCCAGAAGTTGGTTCCCTGATATTGGTATTGCGAGTCGAAGCCGATGTCGGTGAACCTGTCCGCCATTGTGAGCGTGCCGGTCGTGCCCTGGACGAAGCTCGCGTCGATCCATGGGTTGACGTTGAAGATCATGCCGTAGGTGCCGATCATGAAGGTGTGCGGGCCCCAATGCGGTTCGAGTGCCACACGCCAGTACGGCGCCACGCCGCTGAACAGGCCCGGAGACTGGAATGGATCCACGCCCAGCGAATTCTGCTGATCGAACCGGAGCGTCCGGTAGCCGGTCGCTTCGAGATAGAGCATGTCGTTGATCATGGTGTAGGCGCCGAGGCCTACGACATGTGCCGCGAACGCGCCCTCGATCATCGTACTCGCGCCGGGCGTCGAACCAAGGTTCGAACTCGCATAGGGAAACGTCCACGCCGGCGTAGTATTCCACAGATCTTGTACGGTCGGATTGTTGTTGGCCGTGAGCCCATAGATGACGTCGAGCGAGCCGACCCTGGCCGTGCTCGCAAAGCGCACGTCGGTATTGTCCCAGGTCCAGTTGTGCAGGAATCGATCTGCCGGCGTGCCGCTCAGGCCGGACAACGGGTCCGGCGCATTATAGGTGACTTGCGCAAACGCGCCGATATTGCCGGTGATCGCGCCGCCCCAGAAGCCGCTGAAAGGCGACAGCACGGTATTGTCGTTCGGATGATAGGGATCGGTCGGCGCTGGAATGTCCGCTTGCGTGTGGGTGAAGCCAGCAATCGCCATCATCGAGATCGGAGGCACCCATCCTCGCTCGCCGGCAGGTGCTGCGGTTGGGGCGTCGCCATTGCCGTCGACGCGGCTGTTATAGGCGCGCAGCGCGGCATAGGCCTCTTGCGGGCCGTTGTTGTTCGAGAACGGCGTCGTCCTGTAAAGCCCGCCGCCCGTCGTGTAGCCGAGAAGCTTGAAGCGGCGGCCGAACGGCGTGAGCCCGGGAAAGCTGGTGTGGCAAGTGCCGCAGGGCTGACCGGTCTGACGCGCAAAGCTCGGCAACGCCCTTGCCGGCGACGCGGCGTCGATCATCGTCAGAAGCGCGACTGCGGCAACTAGCGCAATTGCGGCGGCAATGCCGCTTCCGCTAGACACTCGATCGGAACGCTTATCCCGCATCGCACATGATTCCGTCTCGCGGCGCATCTGGGTGCAAAACGAACGACGCGACGCGGTTGAGATAAAGCAACGATCGCGCTGTGATTGCCAAGTGGCGTCATCGCCAACAGCTTCGTTTCCTGATGGCCGCGGCATTTCGGTAACGAGCGTTGCATATGCAACGATGCAGTCCGCATTGACGATCATTCAAAACTTAGAACTGGACCGAAACGCGCGACGAAGCGTAGCTTGCCCGCGCGTATTTGAGGGCAGGGGGACGTTCATGAATTTGCGATCGAACTGGCAAGCTTCCGCTCTCGCCTTCGCGCTGGCGGTCGCATCCTTACCCGTCTATTCGCAGATCGGCGCGGCAGAGACCGTCTCCGCCCAAGCCCTCAAGGCCAAGACGGATTACTGCAAGACCTGTCACGGCATCGAGGGGCAGGGCTTTCGCGGATCGTTTCCGATGCCGCGACTTGCCGGCCAGCAGCCGGAATATCTCGCCAATCAGCTGCAGGCGTTCATCGATCGCAGGCGGACCAATCCTGTCATGTTCAACGTCGCGCATGTCCTGGACCCGGAGATGGTCAAGGCCCTGGCCGCCCATTTCAAGAGTCTCGATCCGAAGCCGCTCGGAAGCGGACTGAAATCGAACTCGCTCGAAGGCAGGAAGATCTATGAGGAAGGCGTGCCGAGCGCCAATGTCCCGCCTTGCGCGTCCTGCCACGGCGCTGACGCCAAAGGCGCCGACGCATTCCCCCGGCTGGCGGGTCAGCTCCCTGATTACATCCAGCGAAAGCTGACCAACTGGGACAAGGAAAGAGGTCAGAAGAAGGATGAGCCGGACAACTCATCGATCATGCAGCCGATCGCCCACGAGCTGACGGACGCCCAGATCAGGGCGGTTGCCGCCTATGTCAGCCAGCTGGATTGACCGGTTGCGGGGAAAGGTCTTCTGAAGACTCTTCTGCTGGATAGGTGATGCGGTCCGCGATGGAGATGAGCGCCATGGTGCCCTCCTTCCCAAGCCGGGCTTTGGCCTGGGCCTGGGCCCTCAGCCACGAGGGCTGGGCATTGAAGAGCAACTCCTTGCCCGCAACCGTCAACGCGATCGGTCTGCTTCGGCCGTCTGCGTTGGTGCTGACCTCTTCGATCCATCCTTCGTGAAGGATCAATTTGAGATTGCGGGTCAAGGTCGACCTGCCCAGGTGCTGCAGGCGGGCAATCTCTGCCCGAGTGATGGAGCCGGTTTGACCGATTATCGAAAGCAGGACGAATTGCGCTGAACTGATTCCGAACGGTCGAAGAGCCTCGTCGAAAATCTCCGTGACCGACCTCGACAGAAAGCGGGTCATCACCAAGACACTATCGCCCAAGCGGGTGATCGGACCATTGGTCAGATCTGACTTTCCGCCGATCTTTCGCATCAGCGTTTTCTCCGGACATTTTCAGCTTATGCCGTCCGGGGCGAGAAGTGCTTGTGATAGATCAACTTAATTTTTCTTTCTGTTGATCGTAGATGCAATTGTTTCGCAACTTGCCCTCCCTTTCGACATTCGCGGCCGGCGAGGTCGCCCTTTGTCAAAGCATTTCGACTGGGCCGAGGCGGGCAGGCTCCACCGAAGGATGGAGCGGTCCCATCCTAACGATGACGTGCTGGTTCGTTTGCGGGTTGATCCAACTGCCTGGCGCGCGATGGCAAAAAAACAACTTATGCACCCTTCTCCCTTCAATCCCGGCAGCTCAAGATCACAATCAAACGGCGCGGGTCGAAAAATCTTCCCATACCGACTGGCCATGCATCGCAGCGGAGCGCGACTACTTTCGTTCGGCTTCAGCCTCTTGCTCCAGCCGCAAAATATGTGCGCGTAGCGCATCGAACCGCTCTTCGGTGACATCGCTGAACAGCGGATCCTTATGACCAGTTACGGCGGAAGCGATCTCCGTCCAATCTTGGGGCTTGAGGGCCTTAAGCGCGGCAGGAAAGAAATCTCGATCTTCCATCATCATGTGACGCCGCTCATGCGTGATGAAATCGCGAACAATGGTATCGACGGTCTGCCGAAGAATTTCACTATCCGCGAGCACGTTCTCGACCGCGTGAGCGGCGCGGCGCAAGCGTTCAGCCCCTTTGTGGTGTTCGCGTGCGAGATCACCGACCTTTGCAGCCGCAACCGGATCGCGCGTTCTTAGCTTGGCAAAGACCAAGTCTTCCTGGGGATGATGATACACTTCCGGGTAGACCTCGAAATAGCTGATAACCGCGCGAACAACCTCGTAGTCGGGGCGGTCTCCCCGGTCGAAAACCTCAAGTTCCCTCTCAAGGATGGCAAGCAGCTTCTCGATATTGCGATGCTCTTGGGATAAGCGCTCAATGATCATGGCAGCGCTCCACATAAGTAAACTGAAAAATACTATCTCTGACGTGGTATCAGCTTTTGCGGTAGATCAAATCTGGGTCGTAATAGGGTGCGGCGATTTCAAGTTTCGCGCCCGCCAATATCCGACTCCGTCAAAGCCCCAACGTCGTGAATAAGCGTGCTACTCCAAACCTAGCGACTTCCGCGTTTGGCACCAACCGGACCAACGGAGCCGGTCTGATGATCTCCGTTCAACGGAGTAGACAGGAAGTCGGCGGTTCGCGGTCAAACCAACACGATTGATCCATAACCAAAGTCGGGGTCTTATCGCCGCGTCGCACAGTCGAGGGCCATTCCGATTGCCACACGGTCAGCGTCAGAATAGCCTCTCTTTTTGTTTCGGAGGCTAGGAGCGCAGCAATAAAGCGCAGGGAGTTTATGGCAACCTCGCTCGCAATTGCGATTATGCGGCCAAGCATCGTATTCGCGCAACATCCCATTAACGGACATCAGCCAACGGGCGGCCGCGGATCTCCCGATAGCGCGACAGCGCGGTGCAGACTCACTTCTTGTTTCGGTCCTTGCTGGCGCCTTTAAGGCTGGTCGCGGGAGCGAGCGGTTTGGCGGCGTCAGCCATTTGTAGGCAAGTAAGCAGGTCGACGTAGCTGTCCATTCCGGCTCCGGTTGCCTCTCCCTCGCATTGATTTCTGAGTTCGTTGGAACTTGTGAGCCAAATGGGAAGTAGCTGCTGTTGCGCGGCGTTCTCGTCGCGCATGCAATCGTCGTAACTTTGAGGCAGGGCAAGTCCCATTTCCTTGTCGGTCGCGACACTTGCCTTGCAGGTCGCCTCGACATTCAGCTTGGGGACGCGATCGCTGGCCGGGGTTACCAGTTGGCTTGCAAGCATCGCCATCGATAGCAGCACAATCTTCATAACGGAAACTCCTTGCGGCAGCTTCGTTGGAAATTGCTTGTTACCAAGCCTCGCAGCGAGAGAGTTGATTCAGGTCACGCGGCTTTCCAGCGATCCGGCCGGGCGGCCAACTCCACGCGCCTTGGCGAACACAGGCATTGGACACGGCGCAATTTACGCTGTGATGGGGCTACACCTAAACCCCGCAGCTATTACAATATCGCAGCGCTCCAAGGAAGCGGAGCTGCAGCGGAACGCGTACGCCCCAAGACAGTCAATTGGTTACCACTCCAGTATTTGTCCGTTTCTCGCGTAATTCCAAACCGATGGCGAAGGCACGTTGTTCTGTCTTGACTTGATCGTCCCTCGCGAGGTTCTGCGCATCAGGAGCTGAACCTGAGGCCCTCTGGAATCTTGTTCTTATGGCTTCGCTACAAAATCGAGTAGCAGTCACGGCAATACTATGAAGGCCGGCGAGTGGGCTCCCTTTCGGCTCCAAGAGGCGGGCGACTTCTCGATACAGGCAGTCTTCCCGAGCGTTGATTTCGGCCGCGTCAATAATGGGGGTCGTCTGGATAGGATCAAGCTGAGCGTCGGTCCTGCATGACGCGCAAAGAATTGCTACGCCTATGAATAGCAAAGCCCGCATCATTGTTTGGTCTCATGGAAGGGCACACTCGTTGGCTCCAGCACGGCCACTAGCCTAACATTTTTGCGCCAGAACCGGAAACGGCTTTGATCCAAGTCAAACTCGACATGACTTTCCGCACCCTGGACTTTGCACGTGATGTTTATGGCACGAAGCTGCCGAACGCGGACGCCCGCTCTATGGTTGCTATCGGGGGCAGTCCGGACATGGCTCAAGGTCGATGTGA
The DNA here is from genome assembly GCA_963831505.1 of uncultured Alphaproteobacteria bacterium. GTDB lineage: Bacteria > Pseudomonadota > Alphaproteobacteria > Rhizobiales > Xanthobacteraceae > Bradyrhizobium. The sequence goes on from CAWHQY010000089.1 coordinate 24,411, forward strand.
TCGTTACTCATGGAACCGCAAATGTCGTCGCGGCGAAGAATACTACCTCCGTCATTCCGATTGTATTCGCGGCGGTTTCAGATCCAGTTGGCACAAACCTGGTAGTCAGTCTGGGGCGACCGGGTAGCAACGTCACCGGGCTATCAAACGAGGCCTCTGATCTGGCTGGCAAACGACTCGAACTCCTGCGCGAGATTATTCCCGGCGTCGGGCGATTGGCGATATTGGCCAATGTTGGCAATCCTGCGGAAGTGAGCGACGTTCAGACAGCGGCCCGCGCTCTGGGCCTCAAGGTGGCCATTTTGGGCGTCCGGACCGGCGAAGATATTGCAGCCGGCATTACTGGGCTGAATGGACGCGCAGACGCGATATATGTTCAGTCTGACCCGTTCTTTAATTTCAACCGAGTTCAAATCAACGCTTTGGCGCAGAGCGTGCGGCTGCCTACCGTGTCCGGTTTTCGGCAATTCACCGAAGCAGGAGGTCTAATGTCGTATGGGCCAAACTTCCCGGACTTGTTCCGCCGCGCCGCGGAGTATGTCGACAAAATTCTGCGCGGCACCAAGGCGGGCGAACTTCCGGTCGAGCAACCAACAAAATTTGATTTGGTATTTGATCTCAAGACCGCGAAAGCGCTCGGGTTCACCATCCCGCCGATACTGCTCGCCCGCGCCGCCGAATTGATCGAGACGGCGCCCGATGCCAACATATCGACGACGTCCACGGCGACGCGCGCACTGATGAATGCGACCGCAGCGATCCCGATCGTGGCCGCGATCACTGGCGATCCGATCGGCCTCGGCTTTACCGAAGACCTGTCGCATCCAACCGGAAACGTCACCGGCTTTTCGACCTTCAACTATACGTTGGCTGCGAAGCGTTTGGAGATGTTGCGCGAGATCGTTCCGGCCATGCGCACGGTAGCGCTGATGTGGGTGCCGGCAAACCCGCAGCAGGTCCTGCTCGAAACCCAGACCAGGGCGGCAGTCTCATATCGGCAGACCCAACAAGTGAAATCGCCGGACTTATTCCGACCCAGATTTGATCCACCGCAAAAGATGATTGGCGCGTCAGAGATAATATTTGTTTTGGGACTGACGCTGGGCGCAGCCGATGGCAGCGAAAAATGAACCCACTAGTTTGACGTTGGAAGAATGCCGTGAACTAGCGGCCTACCTGTTTGAAGATGCCGCCGCACTACCGCCCGGACCGAAGAAAGATGAAATATTGAACTTGGCGCACGACGCTCAAATCCTTGCCGAAATGAAGGAATGGTTCGCTAGAAGAGTGAATTAGACCCTCACCGGTATCGCTTCGCCCTGCGCCGTCTTTCTAGGGCAGCTAAATGTCCGACTTGCGTCAAACGCGTCGGTCGGACGTTCCGCCCGCGACTTCGGGTTTAGCCTCATCAACCGACATCGCGAGACCGATCCGCCATGTCTCAAAGGTGCCAATATGCGACGTGGCTCCGCTATAGCGCGCCGCTCAAGGGCGATTTATGCTTCCACACCGATACCTCAAGGGACTGCATGTGCGTGCGAAGCGAGAGTTGAGATCAATCAACTCGACTTCGGCTGACTAATTTAGTTCGGCGCCGCCGCAGTTCGCACAAGCGCGCCTCTTGACGTACGCTAAGGAAATGAAGCCAAGCGAGTGGATCAAGGCCCAACCAGCGTTCCTGGGCGCGCAGGGAAAGACGCTCTTCGACCCCGACTTCGACGATAGCGGGCTGCCGCGCGAGAAGGTCGCGCTTCCGAAGTGATCGGATCATAAATCTGCGTGAAAGCCGATCTGCGGGGCAGTCCTATTTCTGTCGCTAATGTCTCTTGTGGGTCTCAACAGCGGCCCTCACGTCTCCGAAAGCCAGCTTCCGCTCTACCACTGAAAGCGGACCAAAGTCGGACATTGTTGGTGGTCCGGTCTGTGCCAGATTTGGAAGTGCAGCGTCCTGATACTAAGCAGCCGCCGCTTGCCGTTTTTGCATAGCCGGAGGAAAGACCCTGCGGTAGGTTCTCCCAGTGATATGTGGGGACTGCACCTTCGAATATTCCTATCGTTGTTATTGAATGCCTTGTGCATGCGGGCGATCAGGGTTGCGGTTCGGCAATGGAAGCTACTTCAGAGCGGAAGTCGGCGGAAACGCCTGAGGCAGCTGGGAGAGCCGGTCACGAACCGGCATCCTCCAGGACCATCAATCTGGCCCTCCAGGGGGGCGGAGCGCACGGTGCGTTTACCTGGGGTGTACTCGACCGACTCCTGGACGAGAAAGGCCTCGCCTTCGAGGGGCTCAGTGCGACCAGCGCCGGAGCGATGAATGCGGCGGTCTTTGCCTATGGGCTTGCGATCGGCGGTCGCGAAGGGGCACGCAAAGCGCTTACCGACTATTGGAAGCGCGTCAGCGATGCGGCCAGGTCGGGGCCGTTGCAGCCAAGTTCTATCGACCAAATGCTGGGGGATCACAAGCTGGCCTGGTCGCCTGTTTTCTCCCTTATGGGGTTCGTGACACGCGTCCTATCGCCATATGAGTTCAACCCTTCAGACTATAACCCGCTTCGTGAAGTGGTCGAGCAATCGATCGATTTTGACGTGTTGGGGCGCCCGGACTGCCCGGTCAAGCTCTTCCTCTCTGCGACGAACGTTCGTACTGGCAAGGTGAAGGTCTTCGCCGGAAAGGAAATTTCAATCTCTGCCGTGATGGCTTCGGCATGTCTTCCCACGATGTTTCACGCGGTCGAGATCGACGGCGAAGCTTATTGGGACGGTGGCTATATGGGAAACCCGGCGCTCTTCCCGCTGATCTACGACTGCAAGAGCACCGACATTGTCATCGTTCATATCAATCCGCTGTTTCGTAATGAGGTGCCGCGCACCGCCGTCGATATTTTGAACCGCATCAACGAAATCAGCTTCAATTCGTCGCTGATGCGGGAGATGCGGGCGGTCAGTTTCGTCACCAATCTTGTCACGCAAAAACGTCTCGTCGATGGAGGGCTGAAACATGTGCTGATCCACAGCATCGCCGACGACGAATTCATGGGTGCACTTAGTCCCACAAGCAAGTACAACGCCGATTGGGACTTTCTCATCTTTCTTCGCGACCAGGGGCGAAAATGTGCGGGCGACTGGCTCGCGAAAAACTTCGTCAAACTGGGCGTCGAGTCGTCGGTAGACATCGATAAATTCTACCTCTGAATCTGATAGGTGGTCGTGATCGTTGTCGCTTGATGTCCGGTGTGGGGTCAGAGTCGGAAGAACTCAGTCTGAGCACATGTCTTCCGGGTTACCCCTGGGAGCGGACATCGCTCGATGCTGTTGGCAAGTCTGAAATGTGCCAGAGCACTAAATCGCTGCGCGATAACCCGCTGAGGCGGGCGGCCTAACGGCGAGTACTGTTTCCAGAGGAGAGATCGTCGGTGGCGGCGTGGCGCCCTGTCTTGAAGATCGAGGTGTGATCCACCTCATCCAGACAGGAGTCGTCTATGACCATCGATTCTATCAGTTCGCTTCGCCAGCGTATGATCGAGGACATGAACGCGCGCAAGCTGTGCGCGGGCACGCAGAGGGGCCACATCGGCAGCTGCAAGCGGTTCGCGGCGTTTCTCAAGCGCTCCCCAGACACGGCCACACTTGAGGACATCCGCCGCTTCCAGCTGCACTTGGCCGAGACGGGCGCGAGCATCTGCAACCGCAACCGCATCATGACCGGGTTGCGGTTCTTGTTCCGCGTGACGCTGCGCCGATTGGACCTTGCGGCCGAGATCTATCACCTCCGCGAACCTCAGAAGATTCCGCTCGTGATGAGTACGGATGAGACGAAGCGCCTGCTGGCCGTCGCCAGCAGCCTCAAGGCCCGCCTTCTGCTCAGTCTTGGCTATGGCTGCGGGTTGCGCGCCGGCGAGGTGGTCCGGCTGAAGGTCAAACATATCGACAGTGCGCAGAAGATCATTCGCATCGAGCAGTCCAAGAGCCGCAAGGACCGCAATGTCATGCTGTCGTCCGAGACGCTCGATCTCTTGCGCCAATGGTGGAAGGCGCGCCCATCGCGTCACGATGCGCAAACGCCTGTGCCGGAACGCTGGCTGTTTCCTGGCACCAGGGCCGGCAAGCCCATGACCACCCGCCAGCTCAACCGCCTGTTTCATGAGGCGGCCGATGCGGCCGGGATCAGGAAGGGCGTGACGCTGCACGCGCTGCGCCACAGCTTCGCGACCCACCTGCTGGAACGCGGAACCGACATCCGCATCATCCAAGCGTTGTTGGGGCACGACAAATTGGACACCACGGCGCGCTACACGCGCGTTGCCACCGGCATGATCGCTGCCATCGAGAGCCCGCTCGACCTGCTGTCATTGCCTCGCAAGAAGCCCAGGAAGAACAGGAAAGACCCGCTGCCGGCATAACCGCCCGCGGCCATGTCCAGCCCAGTATTGGAGGTCGCGGATATCTTCCGCGGCCATGGACCGGCATGGCGCCAAGCCAATGCCGGCCATGTGAGCCTCGGCCAACTCAAGGTGATGTCGGCGATCGAGAACTGCCGCACGGCAGCGCTCGGTGGCCATGTCGCGCGCTGCGAGAACGAGAAGTGCGCCTATACGCAGATCGCCTACAACTCCTGCCGCAACCGGCATTGCCCCAAATGCCAGGGAACGGCGGCAAGGGAATGGCTCGCCGAGCGCGAGGCCGAGCTATTGCCGGTGCCTTACTTCCACGTCGTGTTCTCGCTGCCGGCCCAAATCGCCGACATTGCCTACCAGAACAAGGCCGTGATCTACGACATCCTGTTCAAGGCCTCGGCCGAGACCATGATCGCCATCGCGGCCGATCCCAAGCACCTGGGCGCCCGCATCGGCGTCCTCTCCGTCCTCCACACCTGGGGCTCGGCGCTCACCCACCACCCGCATGTCCACATGATCGTGCCGGGCGGCGGCATCTCGCTTGACGGGACGCGCTGGGTTGCCTGCCGACCCAACTTCTTCCTGCCCGTGCGCGTGCTCTCGCGCCTGTTCCGCAGGCTGGTCCTGGAGAGGCTTGATGCCGCTCACCGCGCCCGACAGCTACAGTTCTTCGGCAAGCATGTTGCCCTGACCAATGCACGAGCCTTTGCCGGCTATTTGGCTCCGCTGCGCAACAGCGAATGGGTCGTTTACAGCAAACGGCCGTTCGGTGGCCCCGAGGAAGTGTTGCGCTATCTCGCGCGCTACACCCACCGCGTCGCCATCTCCAACCGGCGCCTGGTCGCGCTCGACGACAACGGCGTCACCTTCAAGTGGAAGGACTACCGCATCGAAGGTCCCGAGCGATACAAGCTGATGATGCTCGATACCCACGAGTTCATCCGCCGGTTCCTGATGCATGTCTTGCCGCAAGGCTTCCACCGTATCCGTTATTACGGTTGGCTCACGAGCCAAACCCGCGCCAAGAATGTCGCACGCATCCGCGAACTGCTTGCAGTGCCACTCATCCCAATCGATGCCATCAAGGCCGTCAACGCCAAGCCCGAAGAGCCAAAAGCGCCAGAGCATCCCTGTCCCCGCTGCGGCGGCCGCATGCGCATCATCGAGACCTTCTTGCGCGGGCAACAGCCCAAGCACCGCCCCTCACCGGGTTCGCCAAAGATCAGGATCGACACCTCATGATGCCGGCGCCAGTCCTCGACACACAGAGCAACACTCACCGCCTGCGTTGGCTCCTGCCTGACAGCGCCACCGCTTGCCTCATTTCCGGACTCATGCGGCGCAGCATTATGGGCTGCCGCAACGCTTGGCATCATAGGACTTTCTCCCTGACCACTGGCTTTGCCAAACCGTTCTGCCCAAGGTCAACGCATATGCACGTAAGCGCGCTGCCCAAAGGGCGATGCAGAAAGGAAAAATGTCATCAGGGCGCAGCAGTGATCGGCGCGGTGGATCGCCTGTAGAGCACCACGTCATTACCAATTGCGTAAAGCCAGCAGGGGCCGCCCCGACCGCCCCGGGAAGGATCGTTGGTGCAGTCGGCAAGCGCCTTTTCCTCAGCGGCCTTCTGTGAACTTGTCCCACTCGCAATGAAGAGGCGCCCCCAAGGATGGATCGCCGCAGCTTTCGGGCCGGAGATCGTTCGATAGGCCTGAACGTCAGGCTTGTTTCTATTACTGTCAACCAACACAGGGATCTGTTGTGGGTCGAAGACACCGGCATAAATCACTCGTTCCATCGAGAGGACGGGCCACCCGCCTGTCGGCGGTTTTTCCTGAAGCTTGTCGTCGACCGCCAGCAGAAGGCACGGCAATCCATGATGGATTTGGCAGGCTTCGAGTGTACTTTGTTTGGCCGTTTCAACGCTCGCATAACCGTCGAGAAAGTAGCTGCCGCGATCCGGTTGAATCGCCATTGCCTTGTGCAGGTGCGCGGCTGAATAGCGTCCAACCTCCTGCTGGCGCACGGCATCGGAATAAGCCGGCGATACGGTTACAATGAGACTTGCAAGGTCCTCGCGGAACTTTCTTGGGTCGACTTGCTGGCTCGCTGGCGGGGATTGATCCTTTGGCGCGGCGGCGGTCATCGGCATGGTCGAACGCAGGGGTAACACGACCTGGTTTCCTACAGCGTAAAGATAACACGGACCCCCTAACGTTTTAGGAGATCGAGCGGGGTTCGCATTGCATTCCGCGAGCGCGCTTGCTTCTGCGCTCCGCTGGTCCGGCGCGTTTGTCTTTAGGACAAGAATGCCCAGGGCATGGAAGGCTGCTGCCTTTGGCCCGCTCAGGGTCGCATAAGCGGCAATGTCTGGCCGCAAGAGTTCCCTTTCGCGCAATGTAGGTATTCGCTCCGGGTTGAAGATGCCGGAGTAGTGGACACGAGGCGCGTCTTTAAGTGGCCAACCCTCACCAGCCCGAGGCACGAAGACAACATCGTCCATTCCAATGATAGCGCAAGCCTCGTTGAAATACTGGCTGCACCTTTCGACGTTTTTTTCGGCAGCCAGTTCTCGGGAAGACCAGCCTCCGGTACTTACTGCTACCTTTGCGACTGGCGCAAGTACGAGCGAGCGATGGATTTCCGTTTTTGCATACTCACGCGCATGGTAAGCCCGACCATCTTTATTAACGTACGGCTCAAGAAATTTCAGAAGATCGACTTCGCTTAGCGGCAGCGTCGTCGCTGGCTGCTGTGCTGACGAAATCCACAACCACCCGACGCCGCACGCGGCAGCGAGGAACATTATGCTCGCCGCAATTAACGCCCCCATCTTACCAAACGATCGCGTCCGAGCATGAGCCAGCGGAACATCAACCCCATCGGTGGATACTACGCTTCGCCATTGCTTCTCCTTCGATTGACCATCGAGCGAAAGCGTCGTTGAGACCTCTGCCGGAGCCGCACCTTTCTCGAGTTCAACGCGATAGACATGAATAGGTCGTGGAATATTCTTCACTTCTTGCGGACCGAGATCACTGAAGATTACCGAAAGCTTATTGGCGACCTGTTCATGGACCGAGCGGGAAACGCAGATGCCGCCCGGAGGTGCCAATGCCTCCAGCCGTGCCGCTACATTGACACCATCACCGAGAAGATCGCCTTCACGTTCTATCACATCACCAATTGTCAGGCCCATCCGAAAGACCATATGGCGGCTGGGTGGGTAGCTTAAATTGCGAGTTCGTAGCGATTCTTGAATATCGATCGCGGCCCGAAGCGCATCAACTGCGCTTGGGAATTCTGCGAGGACTGAATCTCCGGCCGTGTCGACAATTCGGCCGTCGGCTCTAGAGATAAAATCATCAAAGACGGCTCGATAGGACATCAGACGGCGCGTCGTCTCCTCTTCGTCCTCCGCCATCAGCCGACTGTAGCCAGCGACATCAGCAGCAAGTATGGCCGCAATCTTGCGCTTCAAAGGGCCGCCTCCTTCCAAATCGATTGGCGGACTTCCAGTAAAATCTGGTCATAAACTGCCAAATTCTAACGCTTGTGCCAAGGCAATGCCGTTGTAAGGGCACTCTGTTTGGACAATGGTGATGTCCGAATCGGGTCAAACGCGGAAGAACTCAGTACGAGCATATGCATTCCAGGACCGTTGATGACCCAATTCGGAAATCGCGCCCAGTCAGAACCGAAACCAAGGAAGTGTGAGATAGACGCACGCGATCATCGAGAGCGCGGGAATGACCCATACCCACCCTGGCCAGATGGCTTGGGTCCAGCGACCAGCCAAAAGCGCAGCAACAACGGCGAACATGGCTGCTCCGAGTGCAGCCGTCGCCGCCCATCCGTACCAGTACATCGCAGGAGCAAGAAACCCCATCGCGGGGTCTGCGACGTCTCGTGAGTGATGTGTACCTGCAAGCACGATTCCGAGGGACGGGAAAACAGTGAACAGAGCCAAATCCTTTGCGACGGCGACCACGTAGAGAACCGCGAATGTCGGCCCGAACGCAAATGCAAAGCGGCCAAACCGGTCGGATGACGTCATGAGCCGAAACCCCTGATGTTGTTGGCGACATGACCAGTCAGAAAACTCCACCAGACGATGAAGGCAAGGATCGAGGTGAGCGCTGTACGCGTTTGAGCAGGCTCATCGGCATGCGGCCGACGCCAACAAACCAGGTAGGCGGGTAGCAGGGCAAGCCCGATGGCCGCGAAGTGCTCCTTGAGGTCGAAGAAGCCGAGGACATGCCAGTGACCCGCGCGCTCTAACTCGGGTCGCACGTCCACACGGAAGTAAAGGTACACGATCCCGCCTAGCAGCGTGGAGGCTGCATAAAGAACGACCACGGCGTTAGCGAACAAGGCCGACGGCACGGAACGAAAGCGGCCGAAGAACGAACCGGGTCGGGCGTTCGCCGATGCCCATGCCGCCAAAGTCTGGTGTGTTACGGCGCCAAGCAGTGCCACCGCAACCAAGCCGTGAATGATCAGCAGAATTGTCGCCAGAACCTCACTCCCGCTAACACCCGCTCCAAGTCACATAAAGAGTTCTTCAGTTCCGAATGGGTCAGCCGACCATGGGCGGAAGCGATTGAGGGTGAACCTCGTCTTCTGGCCGGGTTCGACATCGACAAGAACGTAGTTGTACTCCTCCTTGGGAGGCTGGCCCTTCCAGTAGAGGTCCGGCGGATAGTCGGCGGGCACCTTGATGCTCGTGCGACCGGGAAGAATGGGGTCCTGTTCAGCGCCGCCACCGCCCAGCATCAGGTATTTTACCCCATCTACATCATAGATTTCGGTGGTGTGGACATGCCCGTTCAATACGACCACCTCCATGTCCTTGGCATACGACGCGATCACCTTGTGCGGATTGTCGGGGGCGGGGATTGGTCCCAAGCCCGACCGGGCAAACACGGGATAGTGGAAGACGATAAACGCCTTGCGAATGCCATTGGCCTTGGCTTCGTCCATCCACTTTTGAAGCTGTGTCATTTGCTCGGCATACTTTGGCCGATCAGCGTCCCACTGTGACGGCGAACGATAGTCGTACTTGCCGCTCCAGAGATAGATGAAGCGCGTGCCTTTGAAGTCGAATTTGTAAATAAGGTTTTCCGGTGTCACGCCGAACTTCTTCAGATAGGGCAACGCCGAAAGAACGCCCTCAATCTTCGGATCAGCCCACACTTCATGATTACCTACACTCATGAAAAATCGCCCATCCAGACCGGCTGCGCGCATCTCGTCGTCTGGCGCGGGTAGCTTCTTCAACATTGTCTCGTTCACGCGCTTCCAGTATGGACTGTCACTCACGGTCAAGCCCTGATTGCCCCACCAAACAGCGTCACCGCTATTGACCACGAATTTGGCGCGACCGGATTGAACGTCCTTGACGATTTCACGCGTCACCCAATCGCCGCCCTGAAGTCGGAACATCGTCCGATGCACTCCGGGAAGCAGTTTCACGTCTTCAACGGATGCCTCGGTGACCCAACCTTTATCCACCGTCAGGGTCATGACTTCCGTCTTAGACGCGAACGGCATGATTACCTTAATCAGCTCTTTGGTGACCGGATCGAAGATCATCTTCACGTCCTTCGCCACCACCGCTTCAGCGACCCTTTCCGGCATGACCAACCCGAACATTTCGACGAAGAATTTGTTCAGGTCCGGCTGCCCCTCTTTCAATGGAAGGTACATCATCGGTCGGGTATCGCCGACCGCAGCAAACGAAAACCCGGCCCCAGTGGCAATTGGTGTCTGCGCGACGGCCGTCCGCACACTTGCGACCAGCGGCATAGAAATCACGGGCAGCCCAGCGAGCATTTGGAATACAAGGCGGCGGCTTGGGCTGTTGGATGATTTGGATGATGTCATGATCGTTAATCCCTAAATTGAGAAGAGGGAATGACCTCCGCCTGTATTCCCGGCGCATAACCTATCTCGACGCGCCGCTTCTCACTCCCTTGAGACAAGTTAAAAGCCTTGGAATTGGCCTTGGGCGTCGAACAGCTCGTCACCGCGCCAGCGCGAAACGTGAGATTTGACAATATATCGCGAACCCCAACGGCCACTATGCAACTTCGGCGGATCGGCGCTTGGGGCGGCCCATGTCTGTTAGTGTGAAGGGTTTCGGATGACGGCCGGTCGCGACGATTCGGCTTGCACTGGGGCCGTCGTCCGAAAGCCTCCAAGGAAGGAACCCGCGGGAGATGAGGTGCGGACGATGAGGCGCGCGCTATGGCGATTTGATCGCAGTGTTTGCGGTGGAAGCGAGGCGCGAGAGCGTGGCGGTTAGATGATGGCGGGCACTGGCGTGTCTCGGGCTCGCTTGAACACCGATGACGATGCGCTTCGGGGAAGATTGCGCTGTGGAAAGCGGTGCCGGGTAGCTGTCCGGTCGAGCGCCGCCGTGGCCGGGTTGGGACCAGCGAGGAACGCGCTTGGCGATGCGGGTGCGTGATGTCGTGGCCGCGCTCATGAGGTGTCGATCCTGATTGCGACGAGAGGCACGGTCGGCCGATAACGTGGTTCGCAGCCGGCCTCGAAGGTCTCGATCACGAACATGCGGCCGCCACAGCACGGACAGGGCTGGGCGAGTGGCTGCGCCGCCGGATCGATCTCGACCGCCTCTTCGGCCGCAGGCGTTGCCAGTCCCAGGAGTTCGTGCGCTCGCGCAATCGTCTCGGCGCGGTTGGCGCTGGCGAACAAGCCGTAGTGGCGGATGCGATGGAAGCCTTTGGGCAGGACGTGGATGAGAAACCGGCGGATGAACTCGCGGACGTCGAGCGTCATTGTCGTGTAGCGGCCGGGGCCTTCGATCCTGTAGTCCTTGACCTTGAACGTGACGCTCCGCTGGTCGACTGCGATCAGACGGCGGTTCGAGATGGCGACGCGGTGGGTGTAGCGCGACAGATAGGCGAGCACGGCCTTCGGGCCCGCGAACGGGCGCTTGGCGTAGACGAACCAGCGTTTCTTGCTGAGCGGGGCGAGCAATGCGGCGAACGCCTTCACGTCGACGAGATGCGCGTGTGAGCCGAGGAACCGCAGGCTGCCCGCCGCGTGTGCCGCCAGAAGCTTCTCCAGCATCAACCGCCGAAAAAGTTTTGACAGAACGCGCACAGGCAGCAGGAAGTTTGGCTTGCATGAGATCCAACGGCTGTCATCCATGGAGAGCCCACCGCCCGGCACGATCATGTGCACGTGGGGATGATGGATCATTGCCGAGCCCCAGCTGTGCAATACCGACGTGATGCCGATGCGGGCCCCGAGGTGCTTTGGGTCGGCCGCGATCGTGAGCATCGTCTCCGACGAGGCCTTGAACAGCAGATCATAGATCACGGCCTTGTTCTGGTAGGCGATGTCGCCAATTGCCGACGGTAGCGTGAAGACGACGTGGAAGTAGGGGATCGGGAGCAGTTCGGCCTCGCGCGCCGCCATCCACTGGCGCGCCGCGGCGCCCTGGCACTTCGGGCAGTGGCGGTTGCGGCAGCTGTTGTAGGCGATCGTGGTATGGGCGCAGTCCTCGCAGCGCGCGAGGTGTCCGCCGAGGGCCGCCGTGCGGCAGCTCTCGATGGCACTCATCACCTTGAGTTGGAGCAGGCTGACGTGACCGCGGTTGGCATGGCGCCACGCGGCCCCGTGGTCGCGGAAGATATCCGCGACCTCCAGAGCTGGACGGGCCATGTGGGCCCGTTACGCTGGCGGCTCGTCCTTGTTCGGCACCAGCGGCGTGAGCCTGTCGAGAGGGCTCATGACCTCACGGATGATGTTGGTGGCCACCTGGGTGTAGCGCGCCGTGGTGTCGAGCTTGGAATGTCCGAGCAAGACCTGGATCACTCGAATGTCGATGTTCTGCTCGAGCAGGTGGGTAGCGAAGCTGTGTCTGAGCGTGTGCGGCGCAACCCAATTGGGCAGCCCAGCCAGTTCGGCGGCCATGTGGCAGACGCGATTGAGCTGGCGCGTAGTCATCGGGTTGATGCGGTCGCGGCCGGGGAACATCCAGCACTTGGGGATGCGCGATGCGCCACCAGTCGCGCAGCAGCGCCAACAGCTGCGGCGACAGCATGGCATGGCGATCCTTGCGGCCTTTGCCCTGCTCCACCCGGATCATCATGCGCTTGGAATCAACGTCGCAGACCTTCAGCGCGACGACCTCCATGGCGCGCAGACCAGCGCCATAGGCAACGCTGAGCGCCGCCTTGTGCTTCGGCCCGGGTGCGGCCTCCAGAAGGCGCAACACCTCTTCGGGCGAGAGCACGCGTGGCAGCTTGCGCGGTTCGTAGACGAACACGAGATGTCGCGTCGTCTCCGGCCGGTCGAGCGTCACCTTGAAGAAGAACCGCAGCGCGGTCACAGTCGCGTTGATGGTCGGTGGCTGCACACCAATCTCGGTCAGATGCAACTGGAATGCGCGCAACTCTTCCGGGGTCGCTGTGTCGGGGGAACGGCCGAGGAAGGCCGCAAGCCTCTTGACGGCGCGGATATACTCGCGTTGCGTATCGAGCATGAACCTGCGCACGCTCATGTCTTCGAGCATGCGTTGGCGCAGCGGGCTAATGGGCTTCTCGCTCATTGGGGGCTCCTGTCTTGAGATTGGAGTGCTTGACCCCTCGATCCTCAAGACGGAGCGCCCGCCCGTCACCTACGCTCGATCAAATGGTTACTGCGGTAGACGCAATGCGCCCGATCGCGCCGCCAGCGCCCTCCCGCGAGAGCGGGTTCGTTCTTTGGCACATTTGAGACATGCCGACCGACCCTGACGATGTCCGTTCCTCGGGGTAATCCGGAAGTGGCGTTTCGAGACCATCAGGACCGTTGATGACCCCTCAACAGACATCAAGTGCAGCCTGCGCAACCCGGGTCAATCGACCCATTCGCTGATCTGGCCAACAAGGTCTGATGGCAAGGATAGACCAAGCTTCGTCACGGCTGTTCGATTGGCACTAATAATGAACTGGGTCGGGCGCTCGATGGGCAGATCACCTGGATTTGCTCCGTGGAGTATCCGATCCACGTATTTTGCAGCATCGCGGTAGCCTTCGTAGTGGCCCGGGCCAAGAGCGATAAGCCCACCCGCCAAGACGTACTCCACGTCGCTGTAAACGAATGGCAGTTTGTACTTTGCCGCCCCCGCAGACAGCTCGAAGCGCCGGGAATTGATGAACGTGTCGACGGCGTTCAGGAGTCCCTCCGCGCCGAATGCGAGCGCCTTATCGAATGCCGTATCCACATCCTCGGGCTTGCGAATGTCCAGTGACAAGACTGCGATGCCAAGATTTTGGACTTCGGAGCGGAGCAAGTCGAACTGCGCAGCGTTGTTCGCATTGTTACCGTTCAAGACCATCGCGACTTTGTCGAGATTGGGCACAATGCGTTTGAGTATCCGCAGGCGTTCCCCGATGAGTTGAGGCGCGTACGTCGTCGTGCCGGTGACATTTGCGCCCGGCCGCTCTAGTGTCTTGACGACGCCAATGCCGATTGGATCGAAGACCGCCAGCATCACGATCGGGATAGTGCTCGTTGCTTTTGATGCAGCGACCGTGGCTGCGACATTCGCAGCAAGAATCATGTCAGGCTTGCGACCGACAAGCTCTGCCATCACCGCATCGTACTCGCCATCCAAGACGGCTTCCCGGTGTTCGATACGGAGATTCTTCCCCTCGACGTAACCAAGCTCCGTCAATCCCTGCCTTAGAACCTCAAGCCGCTTCGGATCTGCATTTTTCGCGGCTACATAGCCGATCATGGGTGCCGTTTGAGCTGAGGCGGGAGAAGTCGCGGCCATTACCAGCAGCGTCAACCCAAGCATGCCGGGACGCCACATCCACATCAGCCGTCTCCTGTGCCGTGGCTATTTCAGCATGATCAATCGTCTGGCGACAAGTCTGGTTAAAGCAAATTCGAGACATGCCGACCGACCCTGACGATGTCCGTTCCTCGGGGTAATCCGGAAGTGGCGTTTCGAGACCGTCAGGACCGTTGATGACCCACTTCGAACATTGAACTTCTGACCGTATATCGAAATGCAGCTTGTCGAGGTCATCCCTTCGGCACGTCCAGAATACCGGAAGGCCGAGACCCATTGCGAGCCCTGCCTCAAAATAAAGTCCACCCCGGTGGTCATCGCGCTTGGAAGATCGAAAATGGGTTTGGAAGGTGCACACCAAAGGCGTAGCGAAAGATGCTCATCATCACGCTGTATACCAAGATGAGCGAAAACACCCAATAAATGATCGTCATTAATAGCCCGATGAGCTTGAGCTTCCACATTCTTCACTCCCACTTCATCAGGCCCGCGTCAGCGCAATTGTAACCTGTGTAGCGGTGTCGCGCGCGCCAATAATTCGGCGATCGAGGCTCCTTCACCTGATTGCGCCATCAACGGTACCCGACATGGGGTCAGGTGGCGCGATGTCCGTCGCCAGAGCGACGGATTCCACGATGGGAGCATGAGCATCTGCTCGAAGCTGTGCAGCAGCGCCTTGATGCAAACCCACAAGCCATGCGCCAGCGTCGCGAAACAGTCGAACACCCGTTCGGAACGATGAAGGCCTGCATGGGAGCGACACACTTCCTCACCAAAACGCTTCCAAAAATAGCCGCTGAGATGGCACTCTCGGTCCTGGCCTATAACCTGACACGGGTCATGAACATCGTTGGGATCAAGCCGCTGATCGCTGCGATCGTGGCCTGAGACACGCGCGGCTCCGGGCTTCAAGCACCGGCGCCCCTTGAGAC
This sequence comes from uncultured Alphaproteobacteria bacterium, assembly GCA_963831505.1. Classification (GTDB taxonomy): domain Bacteria; phylum Pseudomonadota; class Alphaproteobacteria; order Rhizobiales; family Xanthobacteraceae; genus Bradyrhizobium. Next base: position 39,554 of record CAWHQY010000089.1, read on the forward strand.
CGTTTTTACACGACCAAGACCCTTAGCGGTCATGGCGCAACGCCGAGTAGCGGATTGCCGCGCTCGACATCTTGCGCCTCCAACACCCCGGACTCCCATGCCGCGATGTGGTAAGCTTCGAGCGGATTTAGCGTGGTCCTGAACCTCCTTGGAGGGCTGCAATGAGACGGCGCGATTTCATCAGTCTTCTTGGCGGTGCGGCGGTGGCATGGCCGCTTGCTGCGGCGGCACAGCAGAGCACCAATAGCAAGCGTCTTGCTATCTTCAGCCCATCAGAGCCAAGCGCGGACTTGCATGAGCATGGCAGCAAATTTTCTCGAGCCTTATTCGCCGAGCTTCGGCGATTGGGGCAGATCGAGGGACAAAACCTCAAGGTCGAAAGTTACGGCCGAGAGCAAAACACGTCCGGCCCCGAAGCCGTGGCGACGGAAATCGTTCGGAGCAACCCGGATGTCATCCTCGTCGCTGGCCCTGGCGCACCCATCTTCAAGAAGCTAACGCGTATTCCGATCGTAGTGATAACTGGCGACCCCGTTAAGGCGGGGCTCGCCGAAAGTCTGGCTCACCCGGGCGGCAATTTCACGGGCGTTAGCGTCGACACCGGTCCATCCATTGATGGAAAACGGATTGCACTGTTGCGCGAGATAGTTCCGACGATGTCGAAACTTGGCTGTCTCGTTCTTCGATCGCAATGGCATGGGCCAGCCGCAGGCCCCGCAATCCGCGCAGCGGCCGAAACGGCAGGCCTCACTCTCGCGGTGTCGTTAGTGGATATTGGTGCCAGCGAAGCAGACTATCGGGCGGCGGTCGAGAGCATCTCCCGCGACGGTGCAAATGCGGTCATCATCTTCGGGTCGCCTGAGCTCTTTCAAAACGCCGCTTTGATCGCTAAGTTGGTCGGCGACGCGAAGCTTCCGGCGATTTTTACGCATCCTGAAGCCGTCGAGGCCGGGGGCTTAATGGCCTACTCCTTCGACCTGATCGAATTGTATAAGCGCGTCGCCAATAACATCGACGCAATTCTCCGAGGAGCAAAGCCCGGCGACATCCCGATCTACCAAGTGACCAAATTCGAGTTGTCCCTCAACCTCAAGACAGCCAAGCAGCTGGGGCTTACCATACCTCCTGCGTTCGTCGCGATTGCCGATAAGGTAATTGAGTGACCAAGCAAAGGTCCGGTTGTGGCACGAACCGGACCACCAGCGATGTCCGACTTGAGTCCGCTTTCGGGGGACTAGCGGACATAGGGCCGGGGCGGCAATCGCCGACTTCAATTCCCTGATGCGTCGGGAAGAGCCCCTGTTCCTCGAGTTGTTTTCCCTGTTCGTCCGTCTAGGGAAACACTTAAAAAGTCGCTGCGGCACAGCGGTTTTCGGCGCCGATATTGTCTCCGCACCCCTGAAACTGCGAATTTCCCTGTAAAATTCCCTGTTTGCAGGGAATCTGCTTGGAGACTGGCGCGATCAGTACTGCGTCGCCAGCCACCCATTCCTGCGTTCTGTCAGCAACCGAGAAGTCTGGAGCCCTTTGCCGAATCCGCCTGGAGACGGGTTTGATCGGCGGAAAAGCCGGCGTTTCGCCGGCCCTTCGCTTAACCGTCCAATTTCATTCGCGCAGGCTTAAAACCGAGGGATGACCGGGCCATCCCAGTTGATGCGGTAATTCACACCCACCTTGAAGACATGGTTGTCGGTGGTGAAGCTGCCGTTCGGGATCAGCGCCGCCGGTGCGGTGAAGTTTGCGCTGCCGAAATTGTAGTACTGGTACTCCGCCTTGGCCGACCAGTTCGGCGCGAACATGTATTCGACGCCGGCGCCGATGGTGTAGCCGTTGCTGTGAAAGCCGGTTGTGGCAAACGCGGTCGGAACGCCGCCGAGCGTCACCATCTCGTTGTTGTTGGAAAAGGCGTAGCCGCCCTTCACATAGAACAGGCCCGGGCCCCAGGTGTAGCCGATGCGGCCGGTGATCGAGCCGATCCCGCTCTGATTGTTGGTGTAGGCGTAGCCCCCCGGGAAGACCGCGCCGACAACGCCGGAAAGCCAGCTGTACTGGCCTTCGAGGCCGACGACCCAGTTCGGATTGAATTGCCAGTCCGCGCCAGCCTGAAAACCGGCGAGGACGCGGTTGTTGCCGTTGTTGCCGGTGGCGAGCCCGTTGAAATTGTTATCGCCAGAGAACGTGGCGCCGACATGGCTGCCGATATAGAAGCCGGTCCAGCAGTAAATCGGCGCAGCATAGGCGGGTGCGGCAGGATAGGGGGCGGCAGGATAGGGGGCGGGAGGAGGGGGGGCGCGATAGACGAGTTCGGCGGCGGAAGCCGGCAACTCCACGCCGAGGGCTGCGATCGCTGCGGTGACAAGCAGCAACTTCTTCATTGGTCTTACTCCAACACACGAGAAACCGCGCCATGTGATCGAGCAGATAGACCGCATTTGAATAATAAGTTGTCACCCGCCGGGCACGGCGATTTTTAATCCAACTTGCTATAAGAGAAACGTTTTCTTGTGCCTAACGGGACCTTAAGGAAGGCTTAAGAAAGCTTTAAAGGGCCTTCAGCGCTGTGCCGGGACAGCGACAACAAGTGGTAAGCGCGCATTCTTGTCCGCGCGCGCCTCGTGTGAGACGGCCGCGTACCTCGTCGCGCATCCTCTGCTTGCAGACGTAGAGCAAGGCCAAAAAGGTGCGGCCTAAAGAGGGGGAACCAGCGCGGTACAAATCCCCAGCTTTAGGCCGCGCGCCGATCAACGACCGAACGCTTCACGTACTGTCCTGATTCGAAGCGCGATATTGCGACGCGCGGGCGGCGCGATTTCAGGCTTTCAGTGTCGGAATTGAGTCGTCGCTCCTCGGCTGCGACCTCGAGGGCGCGTCCGCCGCTAAGTGACGCATCGAACGGAGAACGGGCATCTTACCGGCCGCGTCAACCCGCGGAGAATTCCGAGCTCGCTCAACTTTGCGGTGATGGGACCGTGATCCTCATCGGTGTGCTCGCCGACCAGTACCTCTTGCAGCGCAGCCGCCGCACGGCGACGGCCAAGGGACCCCAACACCGCTCGTGCGGGCGAATGCAGAGTGACGCTTGGCGTCCACGTTGGATGAGCAGGCGGGCGGTGAAGGCCGTGGGGCCGCAGTCATCACACCCAGCCGCCATCCACGACGTAATGCTGTGAAGTACACGCTGATGCCTCGTCAGACGCAAGGAACACCGTGAACTTCGCGATTTCGTCCGGGGTGAGCTTGTGCTTCAGGCACTGCCGGCGCATCAGTTCTTCTTCCCCTTCCGGCGTCATCCATTTCTCGATTTGGCGCTGAGTCATGATCCAGCCGGGCGCGATCGCGTTGACCCGAATGTTGTACGGGCCGTAGTCACGCGCCAATGAGCGGGTGAGACCGAGTACACCGGACTTGCTGGTGGTGTAGGCGGCCATGCCGCCTTGCCCTACCATCCACGAGACCGAGCCGAAATTGATGATAGCACCGGCATTCGCCGCCTTCATGTCCGGTAGCACTGCTTGCGCTGCGAAGAACTGGTGCTTCAAGTTAACAGCGATGCGGTCGTCCCAATACTCCGGCGTCATTTCTTCCGTCGGATGCCGCTCATCATGGGCGGCGTTGTTGATGAGGATATTGACCGGTCCGTGAGCCTTGCGCGCGTCAGCAACGCCGGCGCGCAGCGCGGCGATATCGGTAAGGTCGACATTTTGAAAATGCGCGCTGAGAACTCTGGTATGAGAGCTCGCGCGCAAGGCGAGCACCTTCCTCAGCCTTGATGTCGAAGAACACAACAATGGATTTCTGCTCCGCGAAACGCCGGACGATCGCTTCACCGATGCCCGATGCGCCGCCGGTCACGATAACGACCTTGCCGGCGAGATCCGAATAGATGGCGGCCATGTCACCTCCCGAATGATATTCGGACGCTACGCGCGCCCCGAAAGAAGTACCCCGTCCGGACTTTAGCCAGTCGATACATGTCAGGCTCTGGATTTCGCGGCGTGTGGACGGCGTTCCGACATACGGTTCCAGATCGGTTTCGACCGTGGTCAACTTTTAGCCTGTAGAGAGCGCCGCCAGAGCTCGCGAAAAACAAGTGAGCCTCACATACCGCGACCAAGCGGGCGAGGGCAGCGGTTTTCGATGCCCCTGAGAGGCCGGGGGATCCCCCATTATGCTCGCTGCTGGCCGGCGACGGCTCAGACGGCGGTCCCATTTCGATCTGATCCAACGATCAACTGATCCATCAACCCGTTTAGCTCTTGCCGGGGTCCATCAACTCGAGGTCTTTCCGTGCACTACGGCCGGAACAAGTTGCTTGGAAAGCACAGACAGCGGACGGAATGATGTGACTTGGTGTCATTAGCGTGGCAGTGATCGCGTTCGCAGCTTATTGGTTGTGGGGCACGCACAAGATGGCCCGCATAAACAATGAGCCGAACAAGTTGCTCTAGCGTGCCTATTGATCAAAGCCGGAAATGGAAACGATGAAGCGTTTCTGGCGCTTGTCGATGCGGAAGGCGCTATCACGCCTTTCAAGAACGTAACTTCCGGGAAGAAGCAATGAGCCAGTACGAGAACAGGATGGGATCAGCCGCGACATGAATTTGGAAAGCCAAAGGTCTAACGCTGATTCGGATCACGCTCAGGCGGCTCCAGGCGCCGCCCCCGAGCCGCCTCATCCGAACCTGCCAACGGAGCTCAGCAAGACGCACTTCGGATTTAGGGCCAATGACTTTGTCGTGTACCCCGCTCACGGTGCCGGCCAAATCCTGGTAATCGAGGAACAAACCGTTGCGGGAGTCAATCTAGAGCTCTTTGTCGTCTATTTCGCAAAGAAGAAGATGACGCTACGCGTTCCCACGGGGAAGGTAGCAAACCTTCGAATGCGTAAGCTGTCGGATCCCGCTGCTATCGAGCACGTTCGACGAACCCTTAGCCAAGGGCCCTACAGGGCGCGCGGTAACTGGTCTCGTCTCGCGCAAGAATATGAAAGCAAGATCAATTCCGGCGATATAATCGCGGTAGCGGAAGTAGTGCGCGATCTTTATCGGCCCGCCGTCGGTTCCGGCCAGAGCTACAGCGAACGGCAGCTTTACGCCGCAGCACTTGATCGCCTGTCGGGAGAAGTTGCCCTGGTTGAGCAAGTCACCGAAGAAGAAGCTGTGTTGGAGCTTGAAAGCTTGGTGACAGCCAGAGTCGGGAGAGCGCGTTGAAGGCACGAACCAAGCCGATGACGGCGCTGGGTAAGGGAGCGCCGAGTGACCGAACGAGAGCTCGGGGTAATGTTCGCGCGCTATACGATGGTTTCATTGACGAGAGTAATCCTGCTCGGGTGATCGATGCGTTTGTCGACGCGCTCGATTTGGCCGAGATGAGCTTCGAGGGGGTTGAGCCGGCGGCTTGGCATCCGAGGATGAGGTGACGGGTTGACCGCGGTTGTGGAAGCGCAACACGCGGCCAGAATCAGACGTGACGATCGAGTTGTAATGAGGGAACCAATGAGACTCAGCTTAGATTTCGTACAGTTGGAAACTTGGGCAGGGGGTTCCAATGCCATACTTTAATTTCGATCTCGTCATCGGCAATGATTTCAAAAGCCAGGGCGGAATGATCCTAGAAGACACAGAAATTGCGATCGACAAGGCGGAAAGCCTCGCGATCGAGCTTTGCGTCGTTCGTCCAGAGCTGCTTTCGAAGGAATGTGCAGTGCGCGTTACCGACGGAGACAGTAACGAACTCTACCGTACTCCGATCGACCTGGTGCCGCCGTGGCAGAAATCGTCCCGTCACGCAGGACGGGCCCTGTAAGGGTGATGGGTCGTCACCGGCATTCGGTGGCCACAAACACTCCAAGGAATTTGCTGGCGTCGCTCCGGGCTTTCGCGATTATGCGATCGAACGCGGGTCGCTAGAACGCGGCATCATCCACCGTGTTGCCCTTGGTGGCCGTCCGCGGGCTCACGAGACGGCGGGCTTACGAGACCACGGCGATTTGGTGTGTCACGTCGGGCACAGGGATGGCTTAGCTGCGCTCGGCCTTGTTAGCAGCGCAGAAGTTCGCACATAGAAAAATCCTAATTGTTAAAAAAGTTAAGAAAGAAGGCCCGCGCAACACGAACTTTCCTTAGTTGCCGTGACGCCTTTCACGATCCGGCCCTCGGCGCGCCAGAAACTCAGCGGAGTTTGGAGTTGCTGGCGTCAGTAGCGTACCGAGTAACTCCGCCCCATCCGGAGCCCCCGCCACTAGCGGTGGGGCGGAGTAGCCAGCAATCCATCACTGCGAAACCGCCATCGCCTTCGGATGCGCCATTTGGGTGGCGGCGGGATACATCTCAGCGCGCCGATGTGAGCCAGCTTTTGCCGGTTGCATGAGATTTTCTGATCGGGTTGTCAGCTCGTCTCGCAATAGGAGATCAGCATGAACACGATGGATGGAATCCATAATCCAGGGCATGATCCGCAAAAAGTGTGAAGCGGTTTTCCGAAGAGATCATGCCCAAAACAAAGGGCTAAAGCGCGATGACGATTCATCCTAAACTCATCGCGCTTTAGCTTTTCAAACAATCATTTTTGGGAGCGGACGTGCCAAGAAGTCAATACCGACCACCCCCCCAGTAGCAGCCGCCGACGCCCCCGATGCACGGCCCTGCCAGCCGGGAATTGCGGGGGATTCCGTCCGGCATTACGTTCTCCAAAGCGCGCGGTTGCAACGTTCGAGGACCGCCTTTTGCTGCCGGGTTTGTAGGGGGGGCGCCCCTCGCGTCGAGACGTGGCGTTGGAGGGGCAATCGGTGGAGGTGCGGGAGGTGTCGATTCATTTGCGGGAGGAACGACCGCGGTTGCAAGGGGAGTGGGCGCGGGAGGAGCCGACGTGACGGCGGGACCGGCCGGCGGAGTTGTGGGCGGCGGCGAGTTGGCAGGCGAAGGAGACGGGATAGGGGCAGAGGGTGTCGGCGGCGCCGCGGCTTGCTCGGATCGCCGCATGATCCGCTTCTCGAAGAAAGAACTCACCGACGACATCGCCGCATCCGAGCGCTCGCGAGCAGCGATGACATCGGCGACATATCCTGAAATCTGCCGGCTGACCCCAACGAGACCCAGGGTGTTGAACAGCACAACCGCGAGCAGTGCGACCCCGAGGAATCGGATGGGATGTCGCAACGGATAGAAGACAATGCGCATAGCAAATGTCAGTGCCCTCGCCCACGCAGGCGCATCCGGCTGACTTTTAATCTCCATTTGATACGGCACATCGCCCCTCTGCGCCGTGTCCTCGTATCGGGGCGCGGTTCCGCCGTTCAGTTCGAGTGCTTCGGCGATCTGACGAAAGCTCTGGCCTTCTCTCCGCAGCGAAGCGCCGGTGTCGCGGAATGCCGCGTCTCCGAGCATGCCGGGTTGATCCATGCGTTTGATGCTGGTCACGATTTTAGGCCGCAGCAGCAGTCGCCGCCGTTCAATCAACTCGGCCATTTTCGAGAAGCTCAGGTTGGCGTCGGAAAGGATCCGCGCGGCGCGTTCCTTGGCGGCCTCGGCAACCTCGACATCATCCGCGTCCATCTGCTCCATGGCCTGTTTCAGGGATGCCATGTCGTCGATCATCGCAAAACCTCTTCCGGCAACAGTCGCGCCGATGACGCGGGTCCTTCGCCGTGGCTCGACCCCGGCGCCGCGTGATCAACGCTCCTTGTTGGGAACGGCGAGGGTACGCTGTTTTCAGTGAGTAGTAACAATAATAGCAGGAAACCATAAATATGACCAGCCGCTGCTGGCTGACATGGCGGGTGACGCGGCGCGCTTCGCAATTGGCGACAGGAGCTCATCTCACGGGGAGATGAAACAAGGTGCCTGACCAGGTTCGCTGCGCGCGATGACGTCAGGCCCTCCAAATACCGCGAAGGCTTCGCCGAACCCGAGTGAACCGGGTGAAGAGCCGTTTTCAGCCAGCGTCACGCGGCCGCCAGCGTCGCCTTGGGCCATCATAACCTTAATCTTGAAATTGAGCAGCGCCACTGCCGCCCGGCGGCGAGATAGACGAGGATTGTGTGCATCCGCAGCATCGCTTGCTCACGAGTTGCGTAGGCGTCCCGCGATGATAGACGCTTCGATCCGCGCCGTCACGGCGATGGTTGAGTTGCAAAGCAACCTAGAGCTTTGTCGGGTCCGCTGGACTCAATGTCGACATCATCGAGAGCTACGAATCGTTCTCAGCTTAGCGAGTTTGCGTGATCACGCAGCCGATGATCGACAGGCTGAATGATGAAGTCCCTTCGCGTACTTTCGATCGCCTCAGAGATATTTCCCTTGATCAAGATCGGTGAGCTTGCCGACGTTACCGGTGCGCTTCCGATCGCCTTGAGAGCCGAGGGCATCGAGGTCCGCACCGTCGTGCCCGGATATCCCAGCGTCATGAACTCGCTCGGGCTGGTTGAAGGTGTGGTTCATCTGCCGAATTTTTTCGGCGCCGAGGCTCGGCTTCTCCGGGCGACATCGTGTGAACTCGGCCTGTTTGTTCTCGACGCGCCGCACCTGTTCTCGCGTGGTGGAAATCCTTATCACAGGCCCGACGGCGTGGATTGGCCGGACAACGGGTTGCGCTTTGCTGCGTTGGCGCGAATTGCCGCCGATATTGGCCTTGGATTTGTCTCGTCCTTTGTGCCTGACATCGTACACGCTCACGACTGGCACGCCGCTCTTGCCCCAGCGTATATGCATTACAGCAATCGGCGACGTCCGGCCACGGTGATGACGGTTCACAACCTTGCTTATCAAGGTGTGTTTCCGCGGGAGATACTTGGTGCGATCGGCTTGCCGGCTGAAGCGTTCACCATTCACGGCGTCGAATATTATGGAAAGATCGGGTTCTTGAAGGCCGGTTTGTATTTTGCCGATCGCATCACGACGGTCTCCCCGACCTATGCCAGGGAGATCCTGAGCGACGAGGGCGGCATGGGGCTTGGCGGTCTTCTGCGCGAACGATCTTGTGACCTCAGCGGAATTCTCAACGGAGTTGATACTTCAGTCTGGGATCCTGCGACGGATCCTCACATTCCCGGCTGTTTCTATGCAGACATGCCGAATTGTCTCGAATCAGATGTTCTGGAGAGTAGGGCGATCAACAAGGCCGCCTTGCAGCGGCGGCTTGGTCTGCAGCCCGCGCCTGATGCGTTTCTGCTCGGCGTCATCGGTCGCCTGTCCAGGCAGAAGGGGCTCGATCTCCTTCTCGAAAATCTTCCAACGATCGCAAGCGAGGGAATGCAGTTGGCCGTGCTGGGAAACGGAGGAGATCGTAACCTGCAATATCGTTATCGTGCGGCCGCACAAGCCAATCCGGAAAGGGTGAGCGTTGCAATCGGGCATGATGAAAGTTTGGCCCACCTAATTCAGGCCGGCGCGGATGCTATCGTGGTGCCGTCGCGGTTCGAGCCGTGCGGCCTGACGCAGCTTTGTGCGTTGAGGTACGGCACGGTTCCGATCGTGTCTCGTATCGGCGGGCTGGAAGATACGGTTGTCGACGCCGGCGATTTGGCCGTGACGGGTGGCAGACAAACCGGCTTTAAATTTGCACCGGTGACCGCCGAAAATCTCGCTGGCGTCCTCCAACGGGCATGCGCCACGTTTCACGACGTTGCTGCTTGGCGACGGATTCAGCGCAACGGCATGTCGACCGACGTCTCGTGGCGCAATGCGGCGAGGCGCTACGCTAATCTTTATCGCGGGTTGGTCGAACTACCTCAGGAGAAAGTTGCCTAGCGTTGGCCATGCCCAAAGTTCATTGAGGCAGGGCGGGTGCCACCGTTGCATTGCGGTCTGCTTCAAGCATTGGCTTCGCCAAAACGGCTCTGAGAGACCAACTGGCTTGGGACGCATGCGGAGGCCATCATCGGCCGACTCAAGTCCAGGCATTCCATGCGCCGCATATCGAGAAAATTCTCGAGAAGATGGTTAATGCAAATTTCCGAAGCGCATGTCAGCTGCTTGGTGTGCCGGAACTCCTGCCGAAATCTTCGTGTTTGCCGCCACTTAGGTCAGCCATCGCTGCGTGTTCGTCGCAGGATCCCAAGCTGACTTCGTCCTCCGCGAGGAGCGAAGCCGCGCTTGTCGACGTGGTTGTCCTTGCAACCGGTCGCACTTTGGTCGGATTTTTCTTGGCAAAACGGTGTCGATCAGCGCGCGCATGTTGGAGTCTACGATGAACAGTACTGCTACTGTGCAGCCGCTCGTGCGTGGACGATTGGCACTGATCGCGGCGGGCATCTTCGTATTGCTCTGTTCATTTGTGGTCACGGCGCCTGCGCAGGCCGGTTATTATGAGGGTTACAATCCCTGTTCCTACCGCTGCGGCTACCCGGCCTACCGCTACTACCCGCCCTACCGCTACCGTCACGGGTGTTACTCGTGCGGACGACACCTCATCTATGAGCGTCGCTATGTCGAACGCGAATACGTCGAGCGACGTTATGGGTACGGGGGCTATCGCCGTCCCTGCGGTTATTATTCGTACGGCGGCTACCGCCGTCCGTACGGTTACGATCCGTACGGTGGTTATCGATCGAGGACCTGGGGCTATGGCTATGGCGGCATAGGGCGCCGTTGGCCAGCGCCGTATGTCGACGGATACCAACGGTCAGGGTATGAGGAACCGCCGCGGCCGCTAGAGCCTGTTTCGGACGACGGCGACTACTAAGCTGTTCCTGGTGGCTCACGCCCCTTCGGGGTGACAGCCAATTCCGGCCCCCGGATCCGACGTCGTCGGCACTTGCAGGTTCATACGAATAGCAGACGCGCGCTGCCATGCGGACGGTGAGCCGTGCTTGCTTCCGGCAGGCTCGGATCTCTCAATCGAAGCACGTGCCCGCAAGCATGATGTAGGCGCCGACCACAAACCAGAAGGCGTAATTGCTCACGATCGGTATCTCGATGAATACGCTAAGGACCGCGAGGATCACCACAATGAGCGAAGCAATAAACCCAAAGTTCACTGCACGTATCTCCCCCGGCTACGGTGAACGTTCAAAACCTTGCCCACATGATCTGACACGGCAACGTACGGGATCTCGTCGCAAGCCCAAGGCCATGGCGCGGCCCGACACTCGCAGTGCGTGTTCTCTCTATCGTGCTGTTAGAGTGGGCTTTCTGCCCTCGACGCCCGCCGCAAGCCATTTTCCTAAGCCCGATTCGCGAATTTTTCAGGGCGTTAGTTGGAACGTTTCAAGGCCGGCAAGACCTTGGTTTCGCGAAAAGCGGTGGGATTGGTCGGACGCGTCAAGCGACTTACATGGAAAGTTGCTTCCGAGCATGCGTTCGCTGGCTTTGGCGGCGAGCCGGCACTCGCATTGATAGAGGGCATTTCTTTCGATGCCAGGGAGGGGGTTGCATGATGTGGCGATGGGAGACCAAAGATCCGCGCCCGTCGGAGCCGCGCAAGGGATATTGCGGTTTGGCAGGCACGCCATTCACGCTCACTGGGCTCTGATGGGTCCCGCTGAGCGGCGGCCGATGTTTGACACTGTTTTCGCAGGCGGCGCGTCAGTACGACCGTTGCGCGATGACTCTGCGCGAGCGGGACCCTCCAGCGCCAGATTCCGCTCTCACTTTGGCCAAGAAAGCACCGCGAATCACCCCCGAATCACCTGTTTTATCCACACCGCAAGAACTGGTGGAATTATCATGCGTGGCCATGCCGTTATCCTAGCTGCATCACTGGCATGGTTCATCAGTATCGAAAGTGCCGAGGCGAAGCTCGATATTCTTGTCGATAAAGCGACGCAGCGCATGCTCGTCATCCAGGACGGCTACATTCGCTACATGTGGCCCGTCTCCACCGGCCGCGATAACATGCAAACCCCGAACGGGGTCTATGCTCCGCAACGATTGGAGCGCAACTGGTCTTCAACCGCGTACTATGACTCGCCGATGCCATTTTCAATCTTCTTTCACAATGGCTACGCGATCCACGGCAGCTACGCGATCGATCGACTTGGGGGACCCGCGTCGCATGGATGCGTCCGGCTGCATCCCCATCATGCCGCAATACTCTTCGACCTGGTGCAACAGGAAGGTCCGGCCCGGACGACTATCGAAGTAACAGACCAGGGACGCCCCGCGGAGCAATCATTGCCCAGGCGCGAGATTGCTGCGGGACCAGGCGTGAACGCGCCCGTGCCGAGGAAAGTCAATTATCCGGACACCGGTAACATGCCTGACCCGCCCCCGCCCCCGGCCCAGCGCGGCAATCGGCTGATGGCCGCGAAGAATGCGCTGCCGCCGAAGCCGGTGCCCGGGACGGACGTAGGACGCATAGAAGAGCCATCGTTGCCCAGGCTTGAGATCGCTGAGGGACCAGGCATAGACCCGTCCGGGCCGAGGAAAGCACCTTATCGGGCAACGGGTGACATGCCTAACCTGCCTCCTGCACAGTACGGCAATCGGCTGATGGCCGCGAAGAATCCGCTGCCGCCGAGGCCGGCGGCGCCACCCGATCGTCGGATACTGGCCGATGCCAGGCCGCCCGCCAATCCGCCGCGCGTACTCTATGGGATAGGGGAGGCCAAAACGGCAAACGGCTCTCCACGGCCGTCGACCGAATCTTCCGACTACCGTCCGCAAACGAAGGTCGCCGAAGGACCGCCGTCAGAACAGGCGCCATCGAATCACGGCTTCAAGCTCTTACCTGCCTCCTGTTGGTCCGGTAGCGCTTCGCGATGGCAGTGGTGGGCATCGAGCCATAGGACTCCATGCAAGTAATTTCTGGATGCAAGTAATTTCTGGGAGATCGAACGCAGCTTCGTCTCTATCTTGCACATTGGCCAGCTTCGTTCGGGAGGCGAGTGCCGCTTACCGACTTCAGTGACACCGGCGTCGCGAGTTAGTCCTGAATTGTCATTGCGCATTAGCGCTTGGTTGGGCATGATCTCCGGAAGACGGCTTCACACTTTCCGGATCTGCCTAGTTGAGAGCCGAACTGCGGCGATCGATGCGTAAGGCAGCCGGCTCCCGGAAGCCGCGCAGCATCAAATAGTCGGCGCGCACCTCAAAGCTCTCGAGCCGGTCGAGGAAGCTCATGCCGAGCAAGTTAGTCTTCATCTGACCGCGCGGCACCACCAGCGCCGGCACCGAGCGTTCGACAAGCTTGCCGACCGCCATTCGATCGAGCCAGAGCCGCGCCGCCTTGGTTTGCCCGCCCGCGGTTTGCACGTCGACATTGTATTCGAGTAACTCCAGCGGGATGCCAACGGCCTTCGCGGTTTCGTAAGTCAAGACGACTGAAGTCGCCCCGGTATCGACCACCATCGCCGCAGCAATCCCGTTAATCCTGGCCTGCACGGAGAACCCTCCGTTCGACCCGCGCGGGATCTGCACGGCGTAGACCTGCTCGCGCTGGCGCCAAAAATCCGAAACAGTGACGTTGGCGAGCGCGGTTCGCTCCGGACTCTTGTTAGCGAGAACGGCGATTACGGCCAGCAGGAACAGCAAAAGGAAGAGGCGTCTCATGATGCGCCTTCCCCGACGGCGCGACGCTGTCCCTGCCGCTCCAGCGAGCGACCCAGGTCTTGCTCGAAAAACACCGAATTCGGAGGTGTCTGCGGGCTACAGCCGCTAACATCGACGAACAGATATTCCATCTTTGCTGTCCAATTCCTGCCGAACAGATCCCTGTTACATGCAGCCCGGGTCCACTCGCGAACAACGCCTCGCGTCAGCCGCTTGCAAGGTTCAGACAAATCACCGCCGACACTTCGCATCTTGGTATCCCAGATATTCGATCTAACCCAGGTTGCAAAAAGCGACGGGGCCTATCCGGGCCCCAAAGAAAAGCCACAAAGAATAAGCACTAGATAAAACAGGCATGAAGTAAATTTGGAGTTTATGCAGCTCCGATGAGGTAGTTGTCGCATCGATCATCTTCCCGTTCGCGCGATTCCGCTCGCATCTATGTCGACGCTTGATGATCATCGACATGCAACCATCTCCTGGGGCTTCATTGAAACGGAGCTTGTCACCATGTCAGCGTCGGTTCCCGAAGTCACATTCAAGCTCTGCGCAAGTGGAGACGGTACCTGGTACGTGGAGGTCGCGAGCCCCGGTATCGCGTGTGAGGACGTTGGCGACTTCAGATCAAAGGCTTCGGCGGAAGCTTGGATCCGCGACAATCTGCGAAGCCATCCCGCGAGCGAAGTAAACGGCTCTGGGACGGATCGGCGATTGAAGGAGGAAATGAAGGCTTGATCACCTTGAGGGGTGATCCCAGCAAGGTCTTTATCGTCACGCGCTGACGACCATAATCGGCTATTCCTTATGCCGCCGCTTCGCACAAGCGGCGCGGAAAAAACGTCAACGGACCTCCGCATCAGCGAAGCCTGCCGGACGTCACGCCATCGTCGATCTTATTTGTCGAGCAGCACCTCTTCGATGTCCGTGCTGCACAAAACTAGTGCAAGAAAAATTAGTGCAAGAACACGATCCTATTTGCGGTGATGCATGGCCGCGGTGGCTCGATAGCCCGCAGAATCGTCGCCGGCCAAATTATCGCCAACCGCGCCGGTGCACACCATCATGCCTTTCCTGATGTCCTCGTCAGTGTGAAGGTACGCGCCCGGAGACGTCATCGCGTCGATCCCGTAAAGATACATCACGCCGGCCCAAATGCGTTCTCTTTCGCGAGGTGGCGAGTATGTAACGACACCGGTTTCTTCCTCCTGCACCACCGCGTGCGCCCAGCGATCCGCTTGCTCTCGCAACATACAGCCGCTCAACACATCCTCGAACACCCGACGGACAGTCTGGAGATCGAGCTCCATTTACCAACTCCGCTTGTATCGACCATCGCTATCAAATTGATAGTTTCGCTTCATGCCATCGTGCCGCTCAGGACGAATTAGCCGAACTTTGCCCATCCGATCCAACGTCTCGTGCCAACCACGCGTCAAACCGGTCACGGTATCAAATTCATGCACATAACGACGCCCGGCCAACTCGCCCGCATTGTTCGAGGGTTGAACCGAACCGTAGTAGCGGATCCGACTGTTCTGAAGCGCTTTGTCGCCTCCCGCGCCGTACTTCTCCCTAAAGAACGGCCCAAAGAACGCGCGATCGATCTGGCGCAGGCGCTCGGGGGAGGGGGGCTGGTTAGGATATGTCGATGGGCTCTGCCTCAACGGCACGACAGGGGCGGCAAAGGCAGATCGTTCGGTCGTGGCGTCCGTATTGCGTCTGACGTCCAAGGATGCCGCACCCTTGCCAGTGCGGAAATCATCAAGGGTCATGGCTATCCCGCCCACGTGCTCACTTGACGCGTCAGCGCGTCCAAAAGCCGACAGTCATTCAGCAAAACGACATTTCTTGGTTCATGTTTGTGGCAACGGCATGGCTGATTTCAGCTATCGCAATGCAGCAGCAATGGCCGGACTGCCTCTGAGCATTCAGGATTGCCGCATCATAGCGGTCGCGAAGGCGTGTGTGAGCGGCCTTTTCGATGCAAGAGGTCTCTCTTGAAGTCGGAAGGCAGCGTGACGGGCTCTTCGAGAGCCCCGGACAAGACCGCCCGCGATGACATCGTCGCAAGCGTCTTCGATGGCTGCCTTCTCGGACGGAAGATCACTGGATCGGGCGTTGGCTCCTGTGGTCGTCGTCTTATGAGCGCAAGTGCGCGCACGAAGAAGCATACTCAGCCATTTACGATCCCGGGTTAGAAAGCCCGGCCCGCCGAACGCAACGAGATTTGCGCCCGCTCGGCAGGCGCAACTCGCAGAGTCAAGCCGCAAGGCGACGCGCCAAAAGCCCGAAGCGCGTCGAACCTAGCTGGACAGCTTTTCAGCGCCGCGTGTCAGCACTTGCGCTATTCGGAGAGATCCGCCGCTCAGTCCCATTGGGCGCGGTGTCGACGCGCTGCTCGAACTGCAACAACTTGCCGCGCAGATCAAGGCCGCTGCGCGCGCCAAGATCGAGGGCCCCGTGTCCGCCGTAGTTCTTGATCGTGACGTCGGCCCCGGAGTCCAGGAGTGCGATGGCGACATCGGCGTAACCGCCAAAAGCCGCGCACATGAGCGGCGTGCTGCCGCCATTGTCGCGCGCGTCGACACAGGAGCCTGCAGCCAGCAGCGCTTTTACGGCTTTGGTGTGGCCGCCATAGGCGGCCAGATGCAGCGCTGTCTCACCTTCGTCGTTGTGCGCGCTCACGTCCGCCCCGTTTTGCAGCAGCACCGCGACGATGCTTGCATGGCCCTGTGCCGCCGCCAGCATGAGAGGCGTATCGCCGTCGCAGTCCGGCTCGTTCACGTTCACGCCGACTGCGATCACCTCGATGATGCGATCCGTTTGTCCGCGAAACGCCGCGTGCTTGAGTGTCTCGCTGTAAGCGTTGTTGCCTACTGCGCGCTCGCGCAGTCGGCGATTGCTATTTATGCTCATATTCAGCCCCCAAAAGTGTCGTTCAGAATAAACTTAATTCGCTGCGCAGGAGCTCCTCACGCGGCCAGTGGCTTGCTGGGTCTCCTGCACCTGGCATTCCGTGCTTTCCCTTAATCACCCCCTCGATCAGCTTGCGCACCTTTCAGTGCGGTAAGGCCCTTTACTGACTAACTTGGTCGAATTGCATTCTTCCGGCAAACTGCGATAGCAGCGCCGGAATTGTTCTTCGTTGGCAGATGGTAGGTTGACGATAGCTCGTGCTCGCACGTGGCATGACTGAACCTTGACGTTCAGCGCCCGCATCCTATTTCGACGCGGCCGGTGTTACCGGCTGGCCGCTAGGCTCGCGAGCGTTGCAGTATTGACTGCGGCGCAATTCACCGTCGCAGCAAAGCCGTGCCTCACTTCGCGGTGCGTTTTCAAAGCAAGACGTGCTTTGAGTTGCGAGGGTTTCTACTCAATCGGGGGTTTAGTCAAGACCGAAATTTCACGGATTGTTTCCCAATCATTGGGTGCGCTGCACACCAGTTGAAGAAGACCAACCGGACCAAGATTAGTCGAATACGGGGAAATCCGTAATCTGCAATTCGGGAGCGATAGACTCAACGCTCGTTTTGCCGGTCGTGAGGCCGCGTGCAGTGCGCGGCTGCACGGCTTAAGCTGGCTGTGGACAACAGGCGCCTGTTGGACAAATGGGAATGTTGTGGTCGCGAATTTTCGTATCCTGGCGCGAGGCGGGGTGCTGCCGAAGCATCAATGTCCGCCTAGAAATTACCTCCCGTCGAGTGCGGGTCCTCGTCGTGCAGCGAAGCGAAAGCCTGCAACGCGTTGGCTAATTGTTCGATGTCCTGGCATTCATACCCGCCACCTTTGCGGTAGTGCGGGATTTCGCGGAGGATCCTTTGCGCGGCATCCTGCGGGAACTTGTCGCGCAAGACCGTTTTCCATTCTTCAATGGTCCGAAGCATTGTTCCCCCCTGTGCTTTGCTGTCCGCATTGGAACAGCCGGCTGACGCGGTTAAGATCGTCCCACTTGCGCTTGATCAATCCGCTTTGGACAACGCGAGTTATAATCTCGCTATCGATGCAGACAACGGCGAACCGTTTCCGGTTTCGCGACTCTTGTGATTAGGGTTACTCACGGCCATCGTCAGGCAAGGCGATCGCCTCTCGCTCCGTCGCGATCTTAAAGCCGCAGGGTCGCCAATTTTGCCCGGCCAAATCCGCGAGGCGCCAAAATCGTGAGGTTCCCTGCAACATTCCCCGTTAGCAGGAAAATCAGCCTCGAGACTTGCGCGATCAGCACCGCGTCGCCAGCCAGGATTTTTGGGACGGCCTTATCCCATTAATCATCGAGCATGGCCTGCAGACAGTCGCGAAGCTCATCGACGGTGAAGGCAACGCGATACGCTCCCGCCGCGGCAAGCCGCTCCGCCTCATGATACCCCCAGCTAACACCCATCGATCGCACTTTCGCCGCCTGTGCCATCTTCATGTCGTACGTCGTGTCGCCGACAAAAATGGCGTTCTCCGGTTTCACGCCCGTTGCCTCAAGCGCCTGAAGCAGCATCGCAGGATGCGGCTTGGAAGGCGCCATGTCGGCCGCCTGGATGGTTCGAAAAAAGTCGCGCCATCGAAGTGCGGCCAGCGCCGGAGCAACGGTTACGGATGTGTGCCCGGTGGCCATTCCAAGCACCGCGCGGGGAGCCAAGCTCAAATCGCGCAGAAGGTCGGCTATCCCGTCGAACGGTCTTTCGGCGAACGCAGGATCGGCCCTCAGCTTTGGAAGCAGAAGGTCGTAGGCTCTTACCATATCGCGGATCGGCGCCGCCGGGCCGGCCAGTTGCGCCAGGATGAGATCGAGCGTTTTGCCGACCAGCGCGAGGCTGTCGGCCGGCGGGGGAAGCGGCAAGCCAAATTCTGAAAAGACAATCCGGTGACTCTCCAGAATCAGGGAGCGGCTATCCACCAGCGTGCCGTCGAAGTCGAAAACGATCAGCTTCACTCTGTATGTCTCGTCCTGTATGTCTCGTCGAGTCCGGGTCGGTGCCGCCGGGAAACATGCACAGAACTATCAGTGCCGGATGAGCCGCGCCATGTATACCTCATGGCGCGCCACGCCCCTCTTGATGAAGATATTTGAGCCCGAGAACGACGAGTTCATCTTCGGTCTTGTGGCTTTGTTCCGAGAGCTTCTCCAGGAGTGACGGACGGAGCGCGGACAGCCGATGCTCGGGCACCATCTTGATGAGTGACCAAGTCCGCAGGATTCGATTGACGGCGGCGTTAAGACGATCCTCGGGCATTCTCGTCGGCCATTTTCAAGATGAGATTGCCGGCGATGCGACGACGCAAAGCCTCACCGGTGAAGGCACGAATAAATGCGGACAAGCTCGCGCGGCTGCACCGGAACCGCGCGATCGGCATCCTTGTTTCGGGTTGCGGTCGCGCAGGACAACCAAAAGTAATTTCCCGCGGGATCGATGACCAGCCGGGTCGGTGAGAAGTTCGCGAGAACCACGGATAGATAAGGTATGGTCGAGAACCAGGATAGAGCATTGAGCTTTGGCGAAATCCGCTCCGACGAAACGAACTGCGGATCCCCCAGCGCCGGGTCTGCTTCAGGGCCGGTCGCCAGCGCCGCTACTGCAGTCCGGTAATCGGCCCATGCCGTGACGAATTTTTCGGTTTCGACCGCATGTATCGCCATCACGACGGCAAACGCCCCGGCGAGTGCGCGAAGCGCCTGGTTGTTGGCCGAGATCAGGATGTGCTGCAGTCCGGCTAACGGAGGAAAGGTTATTCCATCTCCAGCCATTGCCGACAATGCCGCTGCCGCCCCGAACATGGGAGTGAGGAGCACCAGCACGGTGCGTAAATAGTATCGGCTGCTTGCGTGGACGGAATGGTCGAACAGCAGCCAGTAGACGGAGAGCGGCACCAGCACGATCCCGAGCGAATAGATCCATGCCCGTTTCGGAGATGCCATGGAGATCGCCGCGAAGCTCGCGCCATAAGCTGTCAGAGCCGCCAGCAACAGCACGACGACCTCCACCTTGAAGACTTCAGGATCGAAGAAGTGCAGTGCGGCCCTCAACAGCACGCCTGCATAATAATCGTCGGGCGGAAGCACGAATTTCGAGGCAGCCGCCAGTATCAGGATCACGATCAGGCCAATCATTGCGCGCACGAACAGGACGTCCCGCAAGCCGCGCGGGGCAAGCGTTGCTACAATGGCAAACAGCAATACCAAGGCTCCCTCATGCGTGAATGCAAGCAAAAGTTGTGCAGAGAAAACTAGAATTGCTCCAGCGATGGTGCGCTTCGCGTAATGGCCGAGCGCCAACGCGGGCCAAAAGATCGCGTGGGCCAGCCACATCTCGGTTGGGAAGCCGAAGATAAGTGGGCAGAGCAGGGCGGTCGAGCAGCAGGCATAGCAGAAGATGAAGCGGCCGCGCGAGCGATCGGCCGCGTATGTCAAGATCAACCCGATCAACGGAGAAATGTAGAAGAGCAGCCCGTAGGTGATAATTCCAGCCCACGGTCTGCCCGAGACTGCGGCCACGATCTCGGCCGGCAACAGGCTGAGCAGGAAGACCGACGACCGGCCGGAGATATTGTGCCAATGAAACGCCCAAACGTCCTGCACCGCGACGGCGTAGGAAAACATCGCGCCATCGCCGTAAAGCTCCAGCCGATGGCGGAGCGCAACGACAACGAATGCCACCGACCAGCACAAGCCGCTTCCAATGGCCAGAAGCCGGAAAGTGCGAGCGTCGACGCTGGGCGGGAGACCTGACATGTCATGGACCTTCAGCGCAAGGCGCAATGCCGCGCCCCGCGCGAGTGGAGGCATTGGCCCCTTACCGCAACGGCCCGAACAGTGGAAGGCGGGCTTTAGTTGACGGTCTCTCGATCCTTGCTTTGCGCATGATCCCTCGGGTCGAGCCCGAGGGCATGCTTTTCGGAAGACGGCTACACACCCCGCATCAGGTGCGGGGCAGGCTTTTCCGGATCATGCGCTAGGACTTTTCGGCGGCCAAGGTCTTCAAGTTGAAAAGCTGGTGTCCCGATCGCGCCGCCTTAGTCGTCAGATACCGCTTGTTGTGGGGATTGATCGGGGCTTCCAGCGGGACGCGGGCTGCAATCTCGATCCCGGCCCGCGCGAGGCCATCGAGCTTGGCAGGATTGTTGGTGAGCAATAGAATCCGCGAGCAGTTCAGTATCTGAAGCATGCGCGCGGCAATGCCATAGTCGCGTTCGTCATCATCGAAACCAAGTGTCGTGTTTGCATCGAAGGTATCGAGACCTCCGTCCTGCAATCGGTAGGTTCTCATCTTGTTGGCAAGGCCGAGGCCGCGGCCTTCCTGGGCGAGATACAGAATGATCCCGCCGCCGAGGCCTTCCACGCAGGCCAGCGCGAGCGCGAGTTGGTCGCCGCAGTCGCATCGCCGCGAGCCGAATACGTCTCCCGTCAGGCAGGCTGAATGAAGCCGGACCGGGACCGGTTCGGCAAAGTCGGGCTTGCCGACAATGATGGCGACCTGATCGGTGCCCGTTGCGTCGCGGAACACGACAAAATGCGCCACAGCACCTGATGCGAGGGGAACCAGGGCTTCGCTGGCGCGGGCAAGCGAATTTACCGCGTCGATGGCAAAGCGATCGACCGCTTCAGCGTCGACGACGATGAGCGAATGGGTGGGCCTGATGTCGTGGCCGATCACGTTTGCGGCGAGCACCGCCGGCAGACCGCGAGACAGCTTGACGAGCTGGATGGCCGCCGCCGCGGCGGGACCTGTCCTCTTAGCCTCCACAGTCGAACGGCTCTTCCATTCCGCAACAAGATTGAAGATGCTGTCAGCGTCAAATGCTTCGGGAAGCCGCACGGCCATCGGAGCCGATGCTTCCAGACCGAGCGCCCGCGCACGCTGTTGCGTGATAACGAGATCTGGTGCCACGGGCCGGCAAAGCGACGTGAATTCAGTCAGCCGCTGGTCATCGAGCCCCTCGACCGGTAACAGGAACAGGGCTTCATCTGGAGCGTTGATTTGAATCGGCCGTCGCGCTTGCAGCTCTCCCAGGGCGCGGCTGACGCTGGTGTACTCTCGGCTACCGAACAAGGCAGAACCTGATGACGCTTGCGCGGCGCTCATTCGTAAGAACCTCTCTTTCACCGGACGCGCTCGTATAAACACCGGTAGTCCTAAATCATTCCGGTCGAAATCAGATGATTTCTGTGCAAGACTGGCCGACAGTGGTATCGATAACGGATCAAACCCGCCTTTGACCTCAGCCGTGCAGCTCAGCAATTTCCCCACCAGCAAATTCGCGCCCAGCGATCATTGGGACGACTTTGTCCATTTGTTTCGCAACGGACAGCAGTCTCTCCCGCAAGTTTGGGCCGACCTCTTCGGTCCCCTGCGCAAGGGGGGCGTGGATGATCTGGTTGTCGTGGGTCAGCTCGGCCAATCGCTGGACGGTCGGATCGCGACGGCTTCGGGCCATTCGAAATATATCAACTGTCCAGCCGGCATCGAGCACCTTCATCGGTTGCGTGCGCTGGTTGACATCGTCGTCGTCGGTGTTGGAACGGCCATAGCCGACGATCCGCAATTGACGGTCAGGCAGGTTACCGGTCCTCAGCCGGTTCGCGCCGTCATTGATCCGAGGGGGCGTCTCGGAGCCAATGCCAGATTGTTCGCCGACGATGGCATTCGCCGGTTGTTGATCACGGCTGAGGGGACGCATTGCACGCCGCCTCCTGGCGTCGAGGTCATCGCTCTGCCGGCCCTTGAGGGAAATATCGAGCCGTCGGCCATCGTCAATGCGCTGGCGCGCGCCGGGATGCGCCGGATCCTGATCGAGGGCGGCGCCGATACCGTATCGCGCTTTCTGGCGGCTCGCTGCCTCGACCGGCTGCACGTGACCGTCGCACCCGTCATGTTGGGTAGCGGAGGTCCCGGAATAATCCTGCCGCCGCGCGAGCGTGCGGACCAGGCGCCACGCATGCCTGTCCGCGTTCACAAGATGGAAGGCGACGTGCTGTTCGATTGCGATCTGACGGCTCAGCGCGTCGAGCTTGGAAACGCGAAGAAATCGACGTGACCGACGCGCATCGATGAAAGACCTTGGCTGACCGCGGCTCTGCGCCGCGCGAGCCAGTCGGCGATTTCGGCACCGTTCAGCCTTCCCATGTCGCGTGCGGCATTTGCCCAGCCTTCAAGCAATTCCTCTTGCATCTCACGATCATCCGGTCCGATGACCCAGTCGGATTCGCCGCTGACGAGCGAATATCCGAGCAACTCGAAGCCGGCGATCGCCGAACCAGCCGCCGATGGACCGAGGGCCGGCCCAAAACCCTTGTCAGTGCGTTGATGCGCGTTCACCGTGGAAACGATGGCATTATCGAGCGGATCTGCGGGCGATAGATCGGTGCGACCATCATAGGTCAGCGCCGCATATACGGGCAGGGCGCGCGCTGCCACTACGTACAGGAATTGATGCAGCCACGTTTCGGAGACGAGATCGAGCAGCGCCGAGATCGTGATCAAGTCGGTGCTGTCCCCGAGTGCGGTCTCGAAGCTGCGACTGAGATCGAGCGGGACGGTGTTCAGGGTAACGTCCTTGTCAAGATTGCGTTTGCGAGCGAGCGCCAGCAGGTCGGGATCGTTGTCGACCAAATCCCAATGTTGCCGGGCCGGAAGGTGCGAGTGAAGCGCGCGCAGCGTCGAGCCTGAACCGCAGGCGAGATCGACGACATGGACCGAAGGTACTGGATTTGAATGAAGCGGTTACCGCATCGAGAACGTTCGCGTTTCGCGCGGCCAGATCATAGCGCTCCCGCAGGGCGAGCCACTCGGCTGCGAACCGGCTCATGCGAGCTTCTCCAGCGCGTCGGCGAAGATCGCTCCGGATTGTTGCCAGGTGGGCAACTGGCCTGCCGCGGCGAGTGCGGCCTCCGACAGGCGCAGCCGCATGCCGGTGTCGGAAAGGGCGCGGTGCAGGGCATCTGCCAACGCCGCCGGATCGCCTGCGGCGACCAGCAAGCCGGCGTCGCCCGGGATCGTTTCCGGTATCGCGCCGGCCTTTGTACCGATCACCGGCAGGCCATGTGCCAGTGCTTCCGTATAGGCCATTCCATACCCTTCGAAATAAGAGGCGAGAACGAACAGATCGGCCGTGTCATAGAGCGTGCCAAGTTGCTCCGACGACACCGCTCCGAGGACTGCTATCCGGTCGGCCAATCCGTGGCGCGCTATGTCCGAATGAAGCTTCGCGGCAGCCGTCGGGTCGCGCGTGAGGTCGCCCGCGATCGTCAGCCGCCACGGGAGGTCGGTGATCGTCGCGAGCGCCGCCACCAGCACGTCAAATCCCTTGCGCGGCACGACGGCGCCGACCGATAGCAGGTGAGGCGGGCCGTTTCGGCTTCCTCGCGCTTGCGGCGCGCGATCGTTGCCGGGCCGGGCCACCGTGATGCGTTCGGCCGGCACACCGTAGTCGGATACGATAATCCGCGCGGTAGCGGGACTGGTCACGACCACCCCTTGCGCCGAAGCGAGCGCGGCCCTTTCGCTGCGGCGCAGGACGTCAGCCTGGTCGGCGGACAATCCCCATTCGAGCGCCAGGGGATGATGCACCAACGCGAGCAACGGATTTCGGCCCACAAGCTCTGATGCGACTTCCGGCAAAGCGCCGAGCGCGAGGCCGTCGATGACCATCGGCTGACCGGCCGCCACCTTCAAGAGCCGCGTGCGCGCAGCAGCCAGGAGCGTGTCAGTGGGCCAGGGAAATCCTTCGCCAACATCAACAAACTCAATGTGCCAGCCCAGACGTTCAAGTTCGGTGATGATACGCCGATCGTAGGTGTAACCGCCGGTCGGGGTCTCAAGGCTCCCCGGCACGGCGAAAGCCGCACGTTTCACCACAAGGGCGCCTCGTATTGCGCGCGCGCCACGTGGGACTCGGAAAGCGTAATGCGGATCGCCTTGAGCTCCCGGCCGTTGCGGCCCAATTCGCCGGCGCGAGCGGGCTTGGCCAGACCATCAAAGATGTATTTGGAGATAAACTCAGTGGTGGTGTTGATGCTCTTGAACTCGGGCAATTCGTCGAGATTGCGATAGTTCAGGGGAGCCAGCACCGCCCGGAGTGCATCGTGTGCGCGGCCAATGTCGATCACGATGCCGTTGCTGTCGAGAGTTCTCGGCAATGAAGGCTGCGTCGACAACGAATGTCGCGCCGTGCAGCTTTTGTGCGGGTCCGAACACGGCGCCCTGGAAAGAATGAGCGATCATGATGTGGTCGCGAACTTCAACTGTGAACAAGGCAGCTCCTTCAGGGGTATGCGATGGATTGGCAGAGTATCCCGCTTCCGGGATCAAGAATTTCCGGCAGCCGATGCACCAAATCATGAAATCCCACCGCCGGCGCCAGCAATGCGTCGAGCCGTGGGTCTTTGAGCAGCGCGACCGCAGCAGTGAGGCGGCGGCCGTGTGTCCAGCGTGGCCGGTGCGACGGCGCGACCTTTCCGACCTGGCTCGAGACCAGTCGAAGCCTGCGGCTGTGGAAGGGGCCTCCGAGCATCGCCATCACGGGCGTATCGCCATACCAGCTCATCTCAAGCACAGTTGCCTCTTCGCCAGCGAGCTCAATGGCGGTGCGCAGCCCATCCGGAGAGCCGCTGGCGTGAACGACGAGGTCGCAGTCGCCTTTGGCGTCCGCGGGTCCTGCGAAACCAACCCCAAGCGCTTTCGCTAATTCCGCGCGGTCCGGGTTGATGTCGACCAGCGTGACATCGGCGCCTGGAAGGTGTCCGCAGAGATAAGCTACCAGAGCACCCACCACGCCGGCGCCGACGACAGCGATGCGGTCGGACGGCCCGGGTGCCGCGTCCCAAGCGGCATTGAGGGCAGTTTCCATATTGGCGGCGAGCACCGCGCGCTGCGGAGGCAGGGTCTCCGGCAGCTCTACAATGGCGCTGGCGGGGATGTTGAAAAGGCTCTGGTGAGGATGGAGCGCAAAGACGGTTTTGCCCCGCAGCCGATCAGCGCCGCCCTCAATCCGGCCGACGATGGCGTAGCCATATTTTACGGGAAAAGGAAAATCGCCCGCCATGAAGGGCGCGCGCATTCTCCCAAACTCGCTCGTGGGTACCTTCCCGCCAAAAACGAGCGTCTCTGTGCCGCGGCTGATCGCGCTATAGAGGGCCCTGACACGGATTTCATCCGCTTTGGGCGCCGCAATCGGTTCCTGACGAATCTCGACCCGGCCCGGTCCGCAATACCAAAGGGCCGAGGCGATATCGGTGCTTTCGCTAACAGCCATTTTATTCAATCTCGGACTGGAATTGCCGGCGGGTTGACGTGTTATAAGCAGTACTCTGCACTGCCTGCCGAAAAATGAGAAGTCGCGACCTTTCGTGCTGGATCATACCCCATCCCAAATGATGCAGGCTTATCTGGCCGAGGAGAGCATGTTCGCCCGGCGGGTGACTTTCGCGGTGCTATCTGTTGCCACGATGGTTGCGTCGCTATGGCTGGCAGCGCTCGCGCTGGCACCGGGCGGATTCGGCGTCCTCGCTATCTCGGCACTCGTGCTGTTTGCCGTGACCTTGCCCTGGATGGTTGCGGGATTCTGGAATGCCGTGATCGGCTTCATCATCATGCGTTTTGCTGCCGATCCGGCCATGGCGGTGATGCCGTCAACCGCGCGTGCAAGGGGCGACGAGCCCGTGACGGCGTCGACGGCGATCCTGTTGTGCGTTCGTAACGAGCTGCCGGCCAGGATCATTCGGAACCTCGAGCCGATGTTGGCAGGTATCGACGCATCGGGCTACGCCGGACGTTTCCATCTCTACATCCTCAGCGACACCAATGACGCTGACATGGCTGCGGAGGAGGAGGTTCGATTTTCCGATCTGGCCCAGCGTTGGCGAGGTCGCATCGCGATCACCTACAGGCGCCGTACCGTCAATACAGGCTATAAGGCCGGCAACATCCGCGAATTTTGCGTACAGTGGGGCAGCCGTCACGCGTTCGCCGTGACGCTGGATGCCGACAGCTTCATGACGGCGGACGCTATTCTCCGTCTGGTGCGCATCATGCAGGCCGATCCAAGGCTTGGTATCCTGCAGGGACTTGTCGTGGGCCTGCCGTCAACGAGCCTGTTCGCCCGCATCTTCCAGTTCGGGATGCGGCTCGGCATGCGCTCCTACACCATCGGCAGTGCGTGGTGGCAGTCTGATTGCGGTCCCTACTGGGGGCACAATGCCGTCCTGCGTCTGGAGCCCTTCATCCAGTATTGCGATCTTCCCGTTCTAAAGGATGGCGAAGCGGAGCGCCATATCCTCAGCCACGACCAGATCGAGGCGGCGTTGATGCGGTCCGCCGGCTACCATGTGCGCGTGGCGGCGCAGGAGGATCTGGGATGGGAGGAAAACCCGCCGACGTTGCTCGAATTCATGCGCCGCGATCTGCGTTGGTGCCAGGGAAACATGCAGTACTGGCGGTTTCTTGCGCTTCCGAACCTCAAGCCCGTAAGCCGCTATCAATTGATGCTTGCCATCCTGATGTTTATCGGCTCTCCGGCCTGGATCGGGTTGCTGGCGCTTGCCACGATCGCGCTTGTATCGTTTGACAGTCCCGCGCGCTTCCTTCGTCCCGATGCCGGAAGCGCGTTGTTTGTATGGGTACTTGTGATGTGGTTCTCGCCGAAGATTGCAACCTTCGTCGACTTTCTGCTCCGGCCGGATGCCCGCCGGGCGTTCGGAGGCAGCGGTCGCATCATCGTCAATTTTGCGATCGAGACCGCTTATTCGGTTCTGCTGTGTCCCATCCTCTGGATCAGCCACACGATCTTTCTCGTTGGCCTGCTCTTTGACCGCGAAATCGGCTGGATCGGCCAGGTCCGCGACGATCACGCGGTGTCCTTCAGGTTGGCGCTCGCCAGTTTGTGGCCTCAGACGCTCATCGGATGGATTTCGATCGGGCTGGTATCGGCAACGCAGCCGGCAGCGCTGCCTTATGTCCTGTTTCTTGCCGGCGGACCGGCGTTTGCGGTGCCGTTCGCGATGCTGACGGCATGGCCTGCGCTTGGCAGGCTTGCTGTGCGGATCGGCATCGGCCGGCTTCCGGAGGAGACCGCAACTCCGCATGAATTGCTGTTGTTGTCATTGCCCGCGATCCGCCCGGCGGCACAACCGGCCGTATCGGGCTCGGTGTAACGGTGTTGGGCGCCGTCAGGACCGCGCGCGCCACCGTCCGGTCCTTGCGCATCTACTACGGCAACAGGGCACGGGCCGCGGCAATGGACCGGTTGCATAGCGAGTTCATCCGGCCGGGTGACCTGGTGTTCGACGTCGGCGCCCATGTCGGCGATCGCATCGCCTCGTTTCGCCGGCTCGGTGCGCGCGTCGTCGCGGTTGAACCGCAGCACGCAATGGCTGGGGTTCTGAGGCTATTGTACGGCTTCAGCCGTTCGGTTGCGATTGAAGAGGTCGCGGTTGGACGCGAGCCGGGCAGGGCTCGCATGATGATCAATGCCGATAACCCGACGGTTTCGACTTTCTCTTCGGCATTCGTCGATGCGGCGCGCGGTGCACCCGGCTGGGAAACACAGCGATGGACGGGGGCCGCGGAAGTTGCCGTCACGACGCTCGACGCGTTGATGACGAGACACGGCCGTCCGGCGTTCATCAAGCTCGATGTGGAAGGTTTCGAGGCCGAGGCCCTGCTGGGAATGTCGCGTGCCGTGCCTGCGTTGTCCTTCGAGTTTACAACGATTCAGCGGGAGGTCGCTCTTGCCTGCATCGAGCGTTGCTCCGCCCTGGGCTACACCCGCTTCAATGCCGCGCTTGGGGAAAGCCAAACCCTTGTAAGCGACTGGGTGAGCGCCGGCGATATCGCCCGCTGGCTGATGGAGCTGCCGCAGTCGGCCAATTCCGGGGACGTCTATGCCGTCGCAGGCTGACCGTCAGGCTTCGGCGCGGCAGCTTCTGCTTGGCTCCGTCGCCGCGCTGCTCGCTGCCGGCTACGGCTTGACGCTGTGGATCTTCTACCCCGGCGTCATGACCTACGATGCCAAGTTCGTCCATGAAGACATCGCCAAAGGCACGTTCGGCGACTGGCAATCTCCGGTCATGACGTGGCTGTGGGGCCTGATTGATCCGGTGGCTCCCGGCCCGGGCAGCATGTTCCTGCTGATGGCGACTTCATACTGGCTGGGTTTCGCTCTCGTTTCGTTTGTCCTTGCCGCGCGCGCCAGCCGCAGCGCGCTATTGCTGCCGATCCTGGCCCTCTTGCCTCCGGCATTGGCCTTTGTCGGGATCATCTGGCGGGACGTGTTGTTTGCGACCTGCTGGTTGCTTGCCGCGAGCATCGCCTTTGCCGTCTCCGGACGGCCATCGCCAATCAAGCGGCTGGCCCAACTGCTCGCGCTTGTGCTTGTTGCGATGGGAGTCCTGCTGCGCCCGAATGCCTTGCTCGCTGCTCCGATTTTCGCGGCCTATGTCATCTGGCCCACCCGATTTTACTTTCGCCGGACGGCGATCCTGTTCATCCCGGCGGCGATCGGCTTCTTTGCCATCGTGCAGGTGGTCTATTACGGCGCGCTCGGCGCGACACGGCAGCACCCGCTGCAGTCGATCATGATCTTCGATCTCGGCGGCATCAGCCATTTTGCGAAGGAAAACCAGTATCCGGTCGACTGGAGCGATTCCGAGAATGCGCTGCTGTTGAACGGCTGCTACCAGCCGACCCAATGGGACATCTACTGGCGGCTAGAGCCTTGCAGTTTCGTGATGGGAAAAATCGAGCGCGAAAAAGGTCTGTTCGGCACGTCCGCAATACCGAAGGCCTGGCTGCTTGCGCTCTCGCGGCATCCGCTCGCATATCTGCAGCATCGCTCGGCATTCATGTGGAATTTTCTCGCCGCAGACAATCTGACGATGTGGCTTGCCGATGTCGAAAATCCGACACAGCAGGTCTTTGCCGATCGACGCGCTTTTGTCGCCTTGGTCTCGCTGCACGGCATGCTCAAGCCGACGCCCCTGTTTCGAGTTGGGACGTGGCTGCTGGCTTGCATGGCCTTGTGCTGTCTGGGCTGGCGACGAGCAGGCTCGTGCCAAGGCGCCTTCTTGCTTGGCGTGTGCGGGTCGGCAACGATCTACGTGATGAGCTTCCTCATTGTCGGCGTCGCCTCCGACTTTCGTTATGGCTACTGGGCGGTGCTGGCAACCATCGTCGGCGCTGTCGTCGCAATGGCTGGTAGAAGCCAGCAAGCGGCGACAGCGCGCCGGATCGGGCGCTGACGGCGAGCGACCATCTATTGTTTCGCCGCAGAGGGGGGAGCCGCAGGCTCGGATGACGCCGTCCAGGCCTTGTAGTCGGCTTCGGAAACGCTTGGCAGCTTCTTGACGAACGCAACGACCGACCAAATCTCATCGTCCTTCGCGCCGGCCTGCTCGAAGCTCGGCATGCCCGTCATGTTGATGCCGTGCTTGATGACCCAGAACAACTGGGCAGGCGAGAGCTCATCGGCGACATCCTTCAGCTCCGGCGGGTCGGGATGAAGGCCTTCCGAAAATTTCTGCCATGTGACGCCGGGGGCGCCGTGGCAATTGACGCAGCCAAGTGTCGCGTAGGCCTTGGCGCCGGCCTGCACCGTGGCGGCAGCGTCCAACGAGGCCGGCGGCGTGTCGTTCGCGTGGCGATCGATCGAGGCGGTTCGCACCCGCGTCAGCGCCCAGGTAACGATCGCGGGATCCTCGGTGGTGCCGGCAACGCTGTAAAAGCCACCGAAGAAATAGACCGCACAGCCGATGCCGATCACGATTGCCAATGCGCCGATTGCTGAAAGGATGCGCATGCAAACCTCCGATTTGTTGGCCACCCGCTTTGTCGCCAAAAGAACATCGTGCTTTGAGTTGGAATAGCCGGCGGCCTCAAAGGTTTCACAGGATACGGCACCATGATGCAATTTTCGCCGAACGTTTTGTGACGAAAGTTCAATGGTTGGTGATGTCGTGGAGGGGGCTACCTGGCGGGCGAAAGCCGGCAGCGCCGAACCTGCCGGCGCTAGATCACTCCCTCGTCGCGCATCTGCCGGAGGTCGTTGTCCTTGAGGCCAAGCAGGTCGCGAAAAATTTCCTCGTTCTGCGCGCCGATCCCTTCGCCGAGCCAGCGGATTTCGCCGGGGGTGGCGGAAAGCCGCGGGACGACATCGGGAACGGCAATCGCGCCGGCGCGCGACTCCGTCATCCTGATATTGCCGCGGGCGCGATATTGCGGGTCTTCGAAGATATCCGCGATGCTGTAGATCAGGCTCGCCGGCACGCCGCCCGCGGCGCAGCGCTTGAGCACCGTTTCGAGGTCGAGCGAGGCGACCCATTTGGCGACGATGGCGTTGACCTCGTCGCGTGCGCCAAGGCGGAGGTCCTTCGGGCCGTATTGTTCGGCCGAGGCCAACTCAGGCTGCTCCATGGCTTCCGCGAGCCGCGCGAACATTGCATCGCTCGTGCAGGCGATCGCGATCCACTTGCCGTCCCTGGTTTGGTAATGGCTGTGCGGGCAGACATTGACCGTGTCCGCGCCCATGCGCTCGCGGACATAGCCGAACTTCTGGAAGGCAGGCGCGATCTCGTCGAGCACACGGAATACTGACTCATAGAGCGCGAGGTCAATGCACTGGCCCTCGCCGGTCGCCTGCCGGGCCTGCAGCGCCACCAGCGCGCCGATCGCGCCATACATGCCGGACATGTAATCGGCGAGCGAGGTCGAGCCGGGCACGACGGGCACGCCGCCGGGAAGACCTGCGAGATAGGTCAGTCCGGAGAACGCATGCGCGATCCGGGCAAAGCCCGGCTGCGATCGCATCGGCCCGTCCTGGCCGTAGGCCGAGATGCGGACCAGGATCGCGCCGGGATTGAGCTTCTTCAGCTCGTCATAGCCGAGGCCCCATTTCTCGATCGTGCCCGGGCGGAAATTCTCGACAATGATGTCGCATTTGGCGGCGAGCTGGCGCAGCACCTCCCGGCCGCGCTCGCTGGCGAGATTGAGCGTGACGCACTTCTTGTTGCGCGCTTCCGACAGCCACACCAGCGTATCGCCGCATTCGGTGTTGGTGCCGAGACGCCGAAGCGAGTCGCCGGTCTTGGGCGGCTCGACCTTGATCACCTCGGCGCCGAATTCGCCGAGAATGGTCGCGCAATGCGGACCGGCAATGAAAGTGCCGAGATCGAGGACGCGGATTCCCTTCAGCGCGGTCATGACCTGTCCCCGAGGTTGGCCGCTCGTTCCAGCAGCTTGTTGGCGACCTTGATGTGCATGAGATCGATCATCTCGCCGTTCTTGTCCTTGACGGCGCCGCGGCCTTCGCGTGCGGCGGCCTCCATCGCTTCCAGCACTTCCTTCGCCCAGGCGATCTGCGCTGGCGAGGGCGTCATCACCTCGTGGATGATTTCAATTTGCGAAGGATGGATCGCCATCTTGCATTCAAAGCCGAGCACGCGGGCGCGTTTTGCGGCCGCGCGCAGGCCTTCGGCGTCGGAGATGCCGGAGAAGGGGCCGTCGATCGGGATCACGCCGAAGGCGCGGCAGGCATTGGCGATCCGCGCGGTGGCGAAATGCCAGAGGTCGTTCCAGTGCCGCTCGCGCGCGCCGATGCCGTCGCTGTCGGTCAGCACGGCATAGTCGGCGGCAGGCGCGCCGACCGCGCGCTGGAAGCTGCCGAGATCGAGCTGGTAGTCGCCGCCGCCGAATATGAGCGCACGCAACCGGCCGCCGGCCTGCGCGATCGCCTCGACATTGGCAACGCCGCGCGGCGTCTCGATCAGGCCCATGATGCCGACCTTGCGCTCGCGTGACGCGGCGGCCTCCGCGGAGCGGATCATGACTTCAACCGCATGCACATCGGCCGCGGATTCGCATTTCGGCAGCAGAATATAGTCCAGCCGCGGGCAGGCCTCGACGATCTCGATGATGTCGCGGCAGCCCCATGCGGTGCCAAAGCCATTGACGCGAACGGCGACGCCGCGCCGGCCCCAGTCGAGCCGGTTGAGCGCCGTGATGGCCTCCTGCCGCGCCTTCGGCTTCAACGATGGAATCACCGCGTCTTCGAGATCGAGGAACAGGGCGTCAGTCGGCCCTTGCGCCGCCTTCTCCATGAAGCGCGGCGAGGAAGCGGGAACGGCGAGCAGCGACCGGTATGTCGGATTGGAGGTCATGAATATCTCAGGTTGGGATTGTTTGCGGCGAGTTCCATCACCATGCTGCGCGTGGCGCCGCTGCCGCGGTGGCTTTGCGGATCGATGCCGAGCATCGCTGGCGATTTCGCGCGACAGCGCAATCGTCCGCTCCGGATCGAGCCCGGTCTCGATGCCCATCTCGGCCAGCATGGTGACGAGGTCCTCGGTCGGAAAATTACCGACCGAGCCGAGGGTGGTCGGCATCGCGATGCCGCCGCCGATGCCGCAGATCGCGCCTTCCAGCCACACCACACCGGCATCGAGTGCGGCGAGGATGTTGGCGGTGGCCATGCCGGAGAGGTTGTGAATGTGGAAACCGAACGCGGCCTGCGGAAACTGTTCGCCGAGGCGGCGGAACAGGCGGTTGACGTGGGCGGGGTCTTCCATACCGAGCGAGCCCGCGAGATAGAAGCGGCGGATGCCGCCGTCATGGAGCCGACGAACGACGGAGATCACGTTCTCTTCCGGGATCTGCCCCTCATAGGCGCACCAGAAGGACATGCCGAGCGCCATCACGAACGCAATCGAATGCTTCTCGGCGATGCGAAACGATTCGAGATTCTGCGCGATCGCCTCGTCGATCGTCATGTTCTGGTTCTTGCGGGTGTAGGTCGCGCTGATCGTGATCAGGCCGAGCATCTCGTCGACCTTCGCCGAGGCGGCGCGCTCGGCGCCGCGCGCATTCGGCACCAGCGCGCGATAGACCGTTCCCGGCCGGCGCTTGATGCGCTCAAACACTTCTTCCGCGTCGCGCAGATGCGGAACCACCTTCGGATGGGCGAAGCTCGAGACCTCGATCACGGGCAGACCGAGGTCGGACAGGCGATCGACGATCGCGACCTTGGTGCCGGTGTCGATCCAGCGCGGAAAGCTCTGCAGGCCGTCGCGCGGACCGACCTCGGCAACGACCATCGTTTTGGGAAGATGCAGGGCCATGCCTCACAGGCCCTCGAAGCTGGCATAGTCGGCCAGCGGCGCGCGCTCGGTGGCCAGCCGGTTGACCGGCGCGTCCGGATCGATGTGGCCGAGCGCCATGCCGCAGACGATGATCTCCTTCTGCGGAATGTCGAGCTGCGGCCGGATGATCTTGTGGAAGTCGGCAAACGCCGCCTGCGGGCAGGTGTGCAGCCCATGGCCGCGCGCGGCGATCATCAGCGTACCGAGATAGATGCCGAGATCGAGCCAGCTTCCGATCTCAAGGTCCTCGTCGAGGGTGAAGATCATGCCGACCGGCGCGCCGAAGAATTGATAGTTGCGCATCCGCGCGCGCTGCGTGCCCTCGAAATCGCCTTTGGCGACACCGAGGAGGCTGTACATGCCCCAGCCGATCTTGCGGCGGCGGCCGAGAAACGGCTCGCGCCAATTGACGGGATAGTAATTCCATTCGCGCTGATAGGGCTCGAAGCCGTCGCGTGCGACCGCATCGAAGATCGCCTTTTCCAGCCGGTCCTTGATGTCGCCCGCGATCACTCGAACGCGCCAGGGCTGGATGTTGCTGCCGCTGGCGCTGCGGGCCGATAGCTTGAGCAACGTCTCGACCGTCGCGCGATCCACCGGCGTCGGCAGGAACGCGCGCACGGATTGGCGCGTGCTGATGGCGTCGTCCACAGCCGCCGCGTTGGGAAATGTTTCAGGCATCGGACAAACTCAGCGCCTTCATGCTTTCCGGGATCTCGCCGAGGAACAGCCGTTTCACGTCGTCATTCTCCAGCAGTTCTTTCGCCGCGCCCTCGATCGCGACTTGGCCGAGATGCATCACGTAGCCGCGATCCGAGATCGAGAGCGCATGCGAGGCCTTCTGCTCGACCATGACCACCGTCAGGCCTTCGCTGCGCAGCGACAGCAATTTCTCGAACACGACGTCGACGAATTTCGGCGAGAGGCCAAGCGACGGTTCGTCCAGCATGATGATCTCGGGGCTCGTCATCAGCGCGCGGCCGATCGCGAGCATCTGCTGTTCGCCGCCGCTCATGGTGTCGGCGTGCTGCTTCAGCCGCGGCTTCAGCGCCGGAAACAATTGCAGCACGCGCTCGGTCGCGGCTTCAATAGCCGCGCGGTTGTTGCCGAGGATATGCGCGCCGATCATCAGATTGTCGCGCACGCTCATTTCCGGGACGACGATGCGGCCCTGCGGCACATAGGCGATGCCGCGATGGACGCGCCGGTCGGCAGGCTCGCGGGTGATGTCGGTGCCGTGAACCGAGATGCTTCCCTGCCAGGCGCGCAGGAGACCGGCAGCCGCCTTGAGCGCGGTCGACTTGCCCGCACCGTTGGAGCCGACAATGGTCGTGATCACTCCTTTCCGGAAGGTCATGCTGACACGGCGGATCACGGCGACGTCGCCGTAACCCGACGTGACTTCCTTCAGCTCCAGCGGCACTGCTTCGCCTGTCATCTTGGCCTCAGCGCTTGTCCCAGGCCGGAATCGGCAGTTTCGGCTCGGCGGTCTTGTATTCCTCGGGCCAGACCACTTCGCGCTTGCCGTTCTGGACTTGAACGACGAGCCCCTTCACGCCGATCTGCATGTAGGTGTTGGGATCGACCTCGTGCCTGCCCATGACGCTGCCCATCTTCAGCGTGGTCAGGGCTTCGCGCACCTTCTCGGTATCGATCGAGCCGGCCTTCTTCACCGCGGCTTCGAGCACCGTGCCGGCGACAAAGCCGAAGGCCGAGTAGTAGCCTGGATCGGCGCTATATTTGTCGTGATAGGTCTTCACGAACTCCTTGTTGCCTTCGCTCGGCAGCGACGGCTCGAACAGCGACATGCCAAGCGCATATTCGGCATCCTTGCCGGCCGATTTGATGAAATCGTCCTGCGAGACGCCGTTCGCGACGAAGAATTTTGGCATGTAGTTCATCGAGTGGAACTGACGCACGGTTTCGATGGCTTCGCCGGGATAGAGCAGGCCGATCCAGAGATCAGGCTGCAACTGCTGTCCTTTGGCGATCTGCGAGGAGAAATCGGCGGTGCCGGCCGGGAAGTATTCGTCCATGACGATCTTGACGTCCTTGTCCTTGATCTGCTCCTTGATCGCCTTGCTGATGTCGCGGGCGGCGGCATAGTCGCGGGAGACCAGCGCGATCGACTTGATCTTGTACTTTTCGATCATCGGCACGATCCCGTCGGCGTAGGAGGAAATCCGGGCCGCGGTCTGGAACACGTACTTGAAGCCGCGCTGCTGGATCGCTTCCGCAGCACCACCGCCATTGATCATGACCATCTTGTGTTTTTCCGCGACCGCCGAGCCGGTCGCAGCGGTCGCCGAACCGAGCGAGGATATGACGAGGTTGACCTTGTCGTCGGTGATCAGTTTCTCGTAAAGGCGCGCGGCGGTGGCAGGATCGGAGCGATCGTCATAGACGACGAATTCGATCGGCCGTCCCGCCAGTCCGCCGCGGGCATTGGCCTGCTCACGCCAGAGGTCGAGCCCCTTGAAATAGGGAGCGGCGGAATCCGCGAGATTGCCGGTCTGGGACAGCGCCACGCCGATCCGCACGGGGTCGGCAGCCTGTGCGGGAGCCGACCATGCGAATACGGCCGTCGCGGCGGCCAAGAGCATTGTTCTTTTCATGTGTTACCTCCCTACAAATCAGAAATACGCCTGCAGCACTTTTGCGTCGTTGCGCACGCTCTGCGTGTCGCCACGGGCGATCAGCCGGCCCTCGGCGAGCACGTAAACGAGATCGCATTCCTTCAGCACGATCCGCATCTCGTGGTCGATGAAGAACACCGTGATGCCCCTGGCGCAGAGCGTCCGCAGATGTTCGACAATGCGGTTCTGCAGGCGCGGATTGATGCCGGCGAAGGGTTCGTCGAGCAGCATGATCTTCGGTTGCAGCATCAGCGCGCGAGCGATCTCGACCAGCTTGCGTTGGCCGTAGGATAGCTCGGCGCCCCAACGGTCGGCGATATCAGCGATCTCCAGGAAATCGAGCAGTTCCAGCGCCAGCGCGATCGCCGCGCGATCATCGCGGCCGCGCGCCACGGCGACGAGGTTTTCCAGCACGGTCATTTCCGCAAACAGCCGGCTGATCTGGAAGGTGCGGGCAACGCCAAGCCCGCAGATCTCGGCAGCCGTGGCCGTGGCGATGCTCCTGCCATTCACCAGCACGCGGCCCTCGTCGGGACGAAGCGTGCCGGCGATGATGTTGAACAGCGTCGACTTGCCGGAGCCGTTGGGGCCGATCATGCCTGTGATCGAGCCGCGCGCCACGTCGATGCTGACGGAATCGAGCGCGATGCGGCCGGCAAAGCGTTTCGAGACATTCTCGACGGCAAGGATGGTTTCGCTCATGACGCCGCCTGTCCCGCGCGCGCGGCCAGTGAACGGAACAGTGGACGGCCTATCCTGAGCCAACCGCTCTTCATGCCGAGACTGACGATGCCGCGGGGCATGAACAGCACGGCGAGCAGCACGATTACGCCGACGCAGGCGAGATAGATTTGCGGATAGTTGGCCCACAGCACTTCGTTGACGACCGAGAGCGCCAGCGCACCCACGAGGGGGCCGAGCACGGTGCCCATGCCGCCGAGCAGCACCATGGCGATGGTGGTCAGTTCCATGTTGGGCGCAAACGCGGTCGGCGGATCGATGAAGCCGAGATAGACCGCGTAGATCGATCCCATCGCGGCCGGCGCGATGGCGGAGGCGACGAAGGTGCCGATCTTGAGCCGCGTGGTCGGGATGCCCAGCGATTCCGCCGCGCTTTCGTCTTCGCGGATCGCGAGCAGCTTCAGGCCCAGGCGGGAATTGTCGAGCTTCCAGGTGAGCAGCAGCATGACGAAGGCGACCGCGGCGACGGCGTAATAGATCGGCCGGAGGTCGCTGACCGGCTTCAAGTAGATGCCGGTGCCGCCGCCGGTGATGGAGTCGAAGCCGAGCGCAAAGGCTTCCAGCACGCGCGCGAGACCGAACATGCCGACGGCGAAGAACGGACCCTTCAGCCGCAGCATGGCGCCGCCGAGCGGCAGCGCCACCACGGCGCCGGCAACGGCGGCGACGAGGGACGCAAGATACCAGGGGAGGCCATAGTGAAAATTCAGGAGCGAGCCGACATAGGCGCCGATGCCGAAAAAGCCGACCTGGCCGAAATGGGTGTAGCCGGCATAGCCGCCGATCCAGTTCCAGGAATAAGCCAGCACCAGGAAGATCAGGAGCTGGATGGAGAAGGATATCGCGTAGTCCGAGCCGACAAAGGGCAGCACAATTGCGACAACGGCGGCGATCGCAGCGACAGCGACCGGGTTGATGCCCTTCATACCCGTACACCCGCGCCAAGCAGGCCGCGAGGGCGCACCAGCAGCACCGCAAGCATCAACAGGAACAGGAAGGCGGAGCCGATCACGGCGCCGGCGAAATAGCTGCCAAAGACCTCGATCACGCCGAGCAGGAGAGCTGCGAGAATCGCGCCGGGATAGCTGCCCATGCCGCCGACGATGATGACGGCGAACGCCTTGATGATGAAGCGCGAGCCGAGCTGGGGATCGATCGCAAACGCCGGCGCGACCAGCACGCCGGCAAAGCCTGCCATCGCGGTGCCCAGCGCAAAGGTCGCGAGCCGTACGCGCTCGATCGCGATGCCGGAAATGCTCGCCAACTCCGGCGCGGCGGATACCGATCGCACCGCGCGGCCGAAGCGGGTGTATTCGAGTACCCACCACACGGCGAGGCTGACGCCGATCGCGCAGACGAAGGACACTAGCCGCGAGATCGAGACATTGATGCCGAGAATGCGGATCGAGCCGCTGAGCACGCCGGGCAATCCGCTATAGCCGCCGCCCCAGATCAGGATCGCGACATTCACGAGGATGGTCGAGAGCGCGTAGGTCGCGAGCAGCGACATGATGAGGGGCGCGCCCTCGATGCGCCGCAGGATCAGTAAATGGATGAGAGCGCCGAACGCGGCACAGCCGATCGGGACCGCGACGATCGCGACCCAGAACGGCAGCTTGAGCCCGACCGCGATCGACACCGTCGAAAGCGCGGCGATGGCGAGGATGTCGCCATGCGCGAAATTGATCACGCGCATCACGCCGAAGATCAGATTGAGACCGCACGCCATCAGCGCGTAGACGCCGCCGAGCAGGATGCCGCCGACCAGGAGATCCGCTACCGGCATGGCGCGCCCGCTGTCCGGTGACATGCCGCAGCGCAATGCGCGGGCTCGCTGGAAACGCTTGGCGCAAGCGCCCGACATGGTTCCTCCTGGAACGTCAGATCGGTTTTGTCCAGACAAGTACTGAGGACTTTACTTGGCGTCAAGGCTGGCGTTATACACACCTTCGGATAACAAGTATAAATTTGTCCGTACAAATATTGGAGGAATATCCCGATGACGCAGGTGCTGCGGGAAACGCCCGTGGATGCGGACGATGACGGCCAGATCCTGGACATGATCGATCGCTGGGTGGCGCGCGAGCTGAAACCGATCGTGAAGGAATACGATCACGAGGATCGCTATCCGCACGGCGTCGTCGAGCAGATGAAGGAGTTGGGGCTGTTCGGTGCGACGATTGCGCCGGAATATGGCGGCCTTGGCCTGTCGGCGTCGACCTACGCCAGGATCGTGATGAGCATCTCCTCGGTGTGGATGTCGATCACGGGAATCATCAATTCGCATCTGATGCTGGCGCTGGCGATCCAGAAGTTCGGCACGCCGCAGCAGAAGACGAAATGGCTGCCGAAACTCGCGACCGGCGAGATTCGCGGCGGCTTGGCTCTGACCGAGCCCGATGCCGGCACGGACCTGCAGGGCATCCGCATGACCGCCAAACGCGACGGCGATCATTACATCATCAATGGCACCAAGACCTGGATCACCAACGGCGCTGAAGGTTCCTGCCTTGCGCTGCTGGTGAAGACCAATCCGGAAGCGCAGCCGCGCCATAACGGCATGAGCCTGTTCATCGCGCCGAAGCAACAGGGCTTCTCGGTCGGCCGCAAGCTGGCGAAGCTCGGCTACAAGGCGATCGATACCGCGGAACTCGTATTCGAGAATTATCGCTTGCCGGCCGAGAATCTGATCGGCGGTGTCGAGGGCCGCGGCTTTGTCCAGGTCGCGGGCGGGCTCGAGCTCGGCCGCATCAATGTCGCCTCGCGCGGCGTCGGCATTGCGGAGGGCGCGCTGAAGCTCGCGTCCGAATATGCGCAGGTGCGCAAGACCTTCGGCAAGCCGATCTGCGAGCATCAGGCGATCCAGCTAAAGCTCGGCGAGATGGCGACGCGGGCGCGCGCCGCGCGGCTGCTGACCCTGGATGCAGCGCAGGCTTTCGATCGCGGCGAGCGCTGCGACATGGAGGCGGGCATGGCCAAGTATTTTGCCAGCGAAGCCGCGCTCGAGAATTCGATCGAAGGCATGCGGATCCACGGCGCCTACGGCTATTCCAGGGAGTTCGACATCGAGCGCTTCTACCGCGACGCGCCGCTGACCTGCATCGGCGAGGGGACCAACGAGATGCAGCGCATCATCATCTCGAAGCAATTCATCAAGAGGAATCCCGCGGCATGAAGCCACTTCAGGGCGTGCGTATCGTTTCCGTCGAACAGTTCGGCGCGGCACCCTACGGAACGATGCTGCTGGCGGATCTCGGCGCTGAAGTCATCAAGATCGAGAATGCCGCGACCGGCGGCGATCCCGCGCGCAAGACCGGGCCTTATTTCCTGGGAGCGAACGACAGCGAATATTACCAGGCCTTCAACATCAACAAGAAGAGCGTCGCGATCGATCTGCGCTCGGCGGAAGGCAAGGCGGCGCTCAACAAGCTGATCAAGACGGCGGACGCGCTGGTGAACAATCTGCGCGGCGATCTGCCGGCAAAGATGGGCCTCGACTACAGGACGCTTGCGAACGTCAATCCGAAGCTGGTCTGCGTGCATGTCTCGGCCTATGGCCGCGACAACGAGCGCGCGTCATGGCCGGGCTACGATTATTTGATGCAGGCCGAATCCGGCCTGATGCACCTGACCGGAGACCCCGACCGCCCGCCGTCACGGCTCGGCGCGCCCTCGATCATCGACCAGACCACAGGACTGACCGCCGCGGTGGGACTGCTCTCCGCGGTGATCCAGGCGCGCTCGACGGGGAAGGGCTGCGACGTCGATACCTGCCTGCTCGATGTCGCCTTGCATCAGCTCGGCTATGTCGCGACCTGGTATCTCAACGAGGGCCACACCTCGATGCGGCAGCCGCGCAGCGCGCATTATTCGGTGGCGCCGGTGCAGACCTTTCCGACCTCGGACGGCTGGGTCTTCATCATGTGCATGACGGACAAGTTCTTCGGCGAGTTGTTGTCGGCAATCGACCGCACCGATCTTGGCTCCGACCCGCGCTTTGCAACGCAGGCGCTGCGCCAGGCCAATCGCGAGGTGCTGACCGGCTTGATCGACGGCGAATTGAAACGGGAGTCCACGGAGTTCTGGCTGAAGAAGCTGAACGGCGTGCTGCCGGTCGCACCGGTGCTCGATCTCGCACAGGCGCTGGACAGTCCGTTCCTGCAGACCACGGAGATGATCCACACCATCTCCCATCCGGCCAAGCCCGCGATGCGGGTGCTGTCCAATCCGATCAAGATCGACGGCGAGCGGCTCAAGCAGACGCCGTGCTCGGCCTATGGCGCGGATAACGCCGCCCTTGTCGGCGAGATGCGCGCCTCTGAGCGCGCCGGTTCATCATGAAACTGGAAGGCATCCGCGTCATCGACCTCTCGGTGTTCCTGCCGGGGCCTTACCTGACACTGGCGATGGCCGATCATGGCGCGGAGGTGATCAAGGTCGAACCGCCGGGCGAGGGCGATCCGGGCCGGCACATCGGCCTCTCGGATGGGCCGAGCACGGTGTTCTTCCGCAACCTCAATCGCGGCAAGAAGAGCGTCGTCATCGACCTCAAGGATGGCGCGCAGCGCGAGGCGCTGCTGTCGCTGTGCGATACGGCAGACGTGTTCGTGGAATCTTTCCGCCCCGGCGCGGTCGATCGCCTCGGCGTCGGCTATGACGCCGTGCGGGCACGCAATCCGCGCATCGTCTATTGCTCGATCAGCGCGTTCGGGCAGGACAGCGAATGGCGCGGCCGGCCGGCGCACGATCTCGCGCTCGAAGCCGAGAGCGGGCTTGTCAGCATGACGCTCGGCAATGACGGCAAGCCCGCGATCTCCGGCCTGCCCGCCGCCGATGTCCTTGCGGGCCTGCAGGGGCTGTCCGGCGTGCTGATGGCGCTGCTTCGCCGCGAGAGGACCGGCGTCGGCGATTACATCGACGTCAGCATGCACGACGTCACGGTCGGCGGCATGCTCAACATCCTGGGCCCGACCTTCGCCGAGGACCGCCAACCCATTCCCGCGCACGAGCGCACCACGGGCGGCGCGGCCTTCTATCGTCCCTATGAGACTAAGGATGGGCGGCATCTCGTGCTGGCCGGGCAGGAGCCGAAATTCATTCACAATCTTCTGCGCGCGTTCGGCCGCCCCGAGCTTGCCGAACTCTGCTTGCGCGGCCCGGGTCCGCACCAGAAGCCGGTGATCGATTTTCTCGCCGCCGAATTCGGCAAGAAGACTCTTGCCGAGTGGCAGGAATTCCTTTCGACCCTCGATGTCTGCTACGGCCGCGTCAACACCCTGCCGGAAGCTTTCGCGCATCCCAATCTCGTGGCGCGCGGCATGGTCCGCCGCGACGCGATGGGCCGTCGTCATGTCGGACCACCGATCCGCTTCCGGCACGAGCCGGCGCAGCCCGTGCTGCGCGAGCCGATGCTGGGCGAGCACACCTCATCCATCCTGAAGAGAACTTCGGAGTAGGGCGATGCAAGGCCACGACCAGATCGGTCCCCAACGTTACCGCGAGAGTTTCGGCCGATACTATGACGATTTCGTCGTCGGCGATGTCTATGAACATCGTCCGGGCCGCACCATCACCGAGAGCGACAACACCTGGTTCACGCTGATCACGATGAACACCCATCCGCTGCATTTCGACAAGGTCTATGCGGCGAAGTCGGAGTTCAAGCGCCCGCTGGTCAATAGCTGCCTGACGCTGTCGATGGTGGTCGGCATGAGCGTCAGCGACATCAGCCAGAAGGCGATCGGCAATCTCGGCTGGAACGACATCAAGCTCACCGCGCCGGTATTCGTCGGTGATACGATCTACGCCGAATCGGAAGTGCTGGCGAAACGCGAATCGGCCTCGCGCCCGGGGCAAGGCCTGGTCACCGTACGTACGATTGGCAAGAAGGGGGACGGCACGCAGTTCATGAGCTTCGAGCGGACCGCGCTGATCGCCAAGAGAGGCCATGGCATTGAAGACTGACACCAGGCCGCGCGGCGCCGCCTCGCCGAAAGCGAGGACGCCCGCGCGCGCGCCCGTCAACGTCAAGTCGAACGACCCGCTCTATCTCCAGGTCGTGCGCACGCTGAAAGACGAGATCGTCAGCGGCGTCTATCCGATCGGCTCGCAGCTGCCGACGGAAGAGGAATTATGCGCGCGGTTTTCGGTCAGCCGCTACACGGTGCGCGAGGCGCTGCGGCGGCTGCGCGAGGACAGCCTGGTCTCCTCCCGGCAGGGCGCGGGCACCATCGTCGTGCCGCCGCATCCGGCCGATTCCTTTGTGCATGAGGTGATGTCGATCAACGACCTCGTGGCCTTTGCGACCGGCGTGCGTTTTGCGATCGACACCATCGAGATGATCGAGATCGACGACAAGCTCTCCGCGCGTACGGGAATCGCGAGCGGCGAGCAGTGGCTTGCGGTGCGCGGCTTTCGCCACACCGAGGGCAGCGAACTGCCGGTGTGCTGGACCGAAGTCTACATCAACCGGGAGTTCGCCGCGGTCGGCCGGCTGTTGCAGCGGCACCGC
The DNA here is from genome assembly GCA_963831505.1 of uncultured Alphaproteobacteria bacterium. Classification (GTDB taxonomy): domain Bacteria; phylum Pseudomonadota; class Alphaproteobacteria; order Rhizobiales; family Xanthobacteraceae; genus Bradyrhizobium. The sequence goes on from CAWHQY010000089.1 coordinate 83,039, forward strand.
GGTCCGATCTTCCATCTGATCGAGGATCTGTTCGGCCAGAGCATCGTCGAGGTGCACCAGGAGATCGCCGCCGCGCTGATCTCGCCGGCGCTCGCCGGCGGCCTCAAGGTCAAGGCCGCCACGACCGCGCTCGAGGTGCAGCGCACCTACAAGCTCGCCGGCGGCAAGGTCGCGCAGGTCGCGATCAACACCCATCCCGCGTCGCGTTTCCGCCACGCCATGACGATGCGGCGTGTGAAGGGCTGATCGCCGCTCATCCGGCGCGCTCGAACAGGTCCATCAGCGCGGCTTTCGCCGCGAGCGCCAACGAAAATTGCGCTCAGGCGACACGCGTTGCAGCGTCGAGGACGCCACGTGCCCGAAGGCGCGCCCGGCGGATTTCGATCAGCTCGATGAACCTGGCGCAGGGGAGCGGCGGCGAGACGATGTAGCCCTGGCCCTCCCGGACACCGCAAGCGAGCAGCGATTGTACCTGCTGCTCGGTTTCGATGCCTTCGGCGACGACGGTCATCTGCAGGTCCTTGGCCAGTCGCACCAGCGTCTCCACGATCCGAGAGGTGGACTCGTCCTTGATGGTGTCGACGAAGAACTTGTCGATCTTCATCGTGTTGGCGCCGAGCGCTTTCAGGTGCGAGAGGCCGCTATGGCCGACCCCGACGTCGTCGATCGCGACCTTGAAGCCCAGCTCGCGCAGCTCCCTGACAATCTCTGCGGCCTTGCCAAGGTCCTGCAGCTCGTGGCGTTCGGTGATCTCGATCACGACCTGGCGCGTGGAGACCATCGCCTCCGCAACCACCTTGCGCAGCATCTCGACGAAGCCTTCGCTCATGAGATGGCTCGGAACGACATTGAAGGAGAGCTTGAACTGCTTGTTTTGTCGCAGGTGCTCGTTCAACTCCTTCAGCGCAATGGCCAGGATCTGCCAGGTCATGCCGCGGATGCGCCCGCTCTGTTCCGCAAGCGGAATGAATTTCATCGGCGGGACGACGGTGCCGTCAGCGCGGATCCGCCGCGCCAGCATTTCGCAGCCGACGATCTCGCCGCTGTTCAGATGAAAGATCGGCTGGAAGTAGGGTCTGAATTCGCCGCGCGCGAGCGCCCGGTCGAGATCGGCGACGGGGCCTTCAGCCGGCCTCGCCCGTGTCAGCAGCACGCCGAAGGCAAGCCCTAGCCCGAGCGCCGCCAGCATCGCGGGCCAATAGCCCCGGCCATAGGCCTCGGCGAGCGTCTCTTGCTCGATCCGGATGGTGGCGTGAAGCGGATAGCGCCTTGAGGTCTTCGTTACTTCGACCGGCTGGGCGAGATCGAGGTCCTCGATCGAAAATTGCGCGAGCTGCTGGCTGTTGTTCAGCGTCAGCAGGACTTCGCTGCGGGCGCGCAGCTCCGCGGGCATGACGTCGAACAGGAACGAGTTGATGCCGATGATGGCGACCAGCGAGCGGCTGGCGTCGACGTCGCGCATCACGCCGAGCGCGTCGCCGCCGAATTGTTCGACGCGGAACAGGCGAAGGCTGGTATCGCCCGTCGTCAGCATCCGGGAGCGATCGATCCAGTCCCGGTCGAATTCGAGCGTTTCGGAATAGGCCGAACAAACGATGGAGCCGTCGTGATTGACCAGGCGCACGTCCTTGACGGCGGAGCGTTGATAGACCTGCAGGCGGAACTGCTGCAGCGACGCCGGATCGCAACCGAGCTGGTCGTGCCTTGCGATCTCGTCGACGGAGGATGCGCCGAAGTCGACGGCCACTTCCAGCCGGCGCAACGCGATGTCGGTCAGCTCCTGCAGCCGCTGTTGCTGCTGGCCCTCGATGATGGCCCGCGCGGCAAAATGGCCGCCGGCCACGAAGATGGCCACGCCCGCAGCGACGGTGACAATGGATGAAAGGCTCGGTCGGTGGAGCTTCATCGGAATACGCACGGGTTACCCAAATATGCGTCGACGGTATCCGGTAGCCCATAAAAATAGGTTTAAGAGGAAGAACGATAAAACCAGTGGGTGTGCCGTAGGACTTTACGATGCGCTAACCATACGAGAGGGCTATGCGCCCTGTTTGGCCTGGGTTTCCAGATGCCGGCTGTAGCGCGACATGGCAAAGCAGAAGGCGAAATAGATCAGCGCCACGAAGATATAGACTTCGACGCTGAAGGCCTGCCACGCCGGATCGATGATGGCGGTCTTCGCCGTGGTGAGCAGGTCGAAGATGCCGATGATCAGCACAAGGCTGGTATCCTTGAAGAACGCGATGAAGGTGTTGACCAGCGGCGGGATCACATGGCGGATCGCCTGCGGCAGGATGATCAGCCGGTGTCGTTGCCAATAGGAGAGGCCGAGCGCCTCGCCGGCTTCATGCTGTCCGCGCGGCACCGCCTGCAAGCCGCCGCGAATGACTTCGGCCAGGTAGGCGCCTGCATAGAGCACGATCGCGATCTGGGCGCGCAATAATTTGTCGATGTTGATGCCGTCGGGCATGAACAGCGGAAACATCACGCTCGCCATGAACAGGAGACTGATCAGGGGAACGCCGCGGATCAGCTCGACATAAAGCACGCAGAGCGAACGGATCGCGGGCATTTTGGAGCGGCGTCCGAGCGCCACCAGGATTCCGAGCGGGAAGCCGAAGGCGAGCCCGAAGGTCGCGAGCACCAAGGTGACCGGCAGTCCGCCCCAGCGGTCCTGCGACACGAATGTGAGGCCGAAAATGCCGCCCCACATCAAGACGCCGATCAGCGACAGGGCCGCGGCCCAGATCAGCACCAGCTCCTTGCGCCAGAAGAAGCGCAAGCTCGAGACGTAGAACAGCGCGATGAAAACCAGCGTCGCCAGCGCCGGCCGCCATTGCTCGTCATAGGGATAAGTGCCGAACAGGATGAAGCGATATTTCTCGGGGATCACCGCCCAGCAGGCACCGAAGCCGCGCGCGGCCCGGCAGGCAGAGGTGTCGTTGCCGGGCACGGTCCAGATCGCGTCCCAGATGCCCCATTGCACAAAACTCACCACCAACTTCGCCAGCAGCGCGAACAGCAGCAGCGTGATGACGGACGAGGTGATCGAGGAGAATAGATTGGCGCGCAGCCAGCGCAGCACGGGATTGGCGTCCCAGCCTGTGCGGGGGCGGCTCGACGGGCGCGGCGCGTCGGCAGTCGTCGCCATGGCGTTAGCGCTCCACCAGCGCGATATGCGCGTTGTACCAATTCATGAACAGGCTGATGCCGAGGCTGATGGTCAAGAACACCGCCATGATCAGCGCGATCGCCTCGATCGCCTGGCCGGTCTGGTTCAATGTGGTGTTGGCGATCGACACGATGTCCTGGTAGCCGATCGCGACCGCAAGCGAGGAGTTTTTGGTCAGGTTCAGGTATTGGCTCGTCATCGGCGGGATGATGACGCGCAGCGCCTGCGGCAGCACGATCTGCCGCAGCACGAAGCTCTTGCGCAAGCCGAGCGCGGCCGCGGCGTCCCATTGTCCCCTGGGCACGGCCTGGATACCGCTGCGCACGATCTCGGCGATGAAAGCCGAAGTGTACGTCACGAGCGCGATCAGCAACGCAAAATATTCGGGTGCGAACGACCAGCCGCCGACGAAATTGAAGCCGCGCAATTCGGGGAACGTCACGGCCCAGGGTATGCCGAGCATCCACGAGAGCAGCGCCGGCAGGACGATCACCAGCAGGATTCCGTACGGCCAAATGCGGCGTGCCTTTCCGTCCTGTACCTGCAGCGCGATCAACTTGCGCCGCAGCAGGTAGAACAGGATGAAGCCGAGCACGGCGGCGCCAATCACCCAGAACTGTCCGCCGTCGAGCGGGATCGCGGGAAGGATCAGGCCGCGGTTGGAAAGGAAGACGCCGTCGACCGGTCTCCAGGCGCCGCGTGCCGGCGGCAATCCCTGCATCAGCACGTACCAGACGAGAAGCTGCAGCAGCAGCGGGACGTCGCGCAGCGCCTCGACATAGATGGCCGCCAACCGCGACAGCAGCCAGTTGGAAGACAGGCGCGCGATGCCGATCACCGTGCCCAGGATGGTCGCGAGCGCGATGCCGATCACGGCAACCCGTAGCGTGTTGACGATGCCGACGATGAAGGCATACAGGTAAGTGTCCTTCGGACTGTAGGCGAGCCAGGTGTCGGTGATGGGCATGCCGGCCTCGCGGCCGAGGAACGCAAAGCCGGTCGAGATGCGCCGCACCGACAAATTATGAACGGCGTTCGACCAGAGCCAGGCAATGACCGCGACTGCAATTCCGACGACCGCGATCTGCCACAGGAGCGCCCTGAATCGCTCATTTTGCAGCGAGAGGCTCAGCCGCTGGCGGGGAGCGCGTTTGGTCGGCGTCGTCACGGCGCAAAATTCCTTGTCGGACGTCGGCGGTCTCGGCAACGAGTTTCATATGTTGCATTTAATGAAGAAATATGCAACATTTGTTTCATGGTCCAGCAGCCGTCGAAATCCTCGCCGTTGAACGATCTCTGCAGCGCGTTGCCCTCGCTGCCGATGCGGCTGCAGGAAGTCGGCCGCTTCGTCGCCGCCAACGATTATGACGCCACCACGCGCTCGATGCGCGAGCTAGCTTCGGTCGCCGGCGCCGATCCCGCCTCTTTCACCCGCCTCGCCAAGGCGCTGGGCTATTCCGGCTGGGACGAATTGCGCGCGGCGCTAACCGAAGCGCGACGGCCGGCGCAAGTCTCGCCTTTCTCGGAGCGGCTGCGCGGTCGGCGCCACGGTCACCATGCCGATGTGTCGCTTGTGTCGGACAAGCTCAATGCCGATGCGGCGGGTGTGTCGCGGATTTCATCCGACGCGGTCGCCAGGGCGGCGGGGGCATTGCATGCGGCGCGGCGGATCTGGATCGCCGGCTTCCGCAGTTGCCACAGCGTCGCCGAGCTCCTCAACTACCAGCTTCGCCTGTTCCGTCCCGACGGTGTGCAACTTGTCGGCGGCTCAGGGCCGGAGGATTTCGACTTCGGTGCGTTCCGTTCGGGCGATGCCGTGATCGTCATCAGCTACACACCGTACGCGACTTCGAGCGTATTGTCGGCGCGCGCGGCCCGTAGCGCCAATGCGAGCCTGATTTCGATTGCGGACTGCGCCAACGCGCCGATGGCGGAAGGGGCCGATCATGTCCTGCTTTTCGAAGGTGCATCCTCGCCCGGCTTCTTCCCGAGCCTGATCGGAGCGATTGCGATCGCGCAGTCGCTTGCCGCGGTCACCTTTTCGCTCGGTGGAGCAGGCGCGAAGAAGCGCCTCCAAGAAGCCGAGGCCCGCCTCTCGGCAATGTCGCAATACGTCGTAGAATAAGGGTTGATCGTCATGGCCAAGAGTCACGCCAGCAGCCGAGTGCTGCATCGAAGCCTGCGCGAGACGCCGCCGAAAGCGGTTGGCGGCGAGGGCATCTGGCTGATCCGCGAGGACGGACGGAAGGTGCTAGACGCGTCTGGCGGCGCCGCGGTGTCCTGCCTCGGCCATCAGCATCCGCGGGTATTGGAAGCGATGTCGAAGCAGGCCTCGAAACTCGCCTATGCCCACACCGCGTTCTTTACGTCAGAGGCTGCCGAGACCCTCGCCGATCATCTGGTCGGCCACGAACCGGGCGGGCTCGCCTATGCCTATTTCGTCAGCGGCGGATCGGAGGCGGTCGAGGCGGCGATCAAGATCGCGCGACAATATTTCCTCGAGGCCGGTCAGCCCAAGCGCCAGCATTTCATTGCGCGGCGGCAGAGCTATCACGGCAACACGCTCGGCGCGCTGTCGGCCGGCGGCAATGCCTGGCGCCGCGAGCCCTATGCGCCGCTGCTGTCGCCGGCCTTCAGCCACGTCACGCCTGCCTTTGCCTATCACGAGAAGCGCGACAATGAATCGGAAGCGGATTTCGTCGCGCGGCTTGCTGCCGAGCTCGATGCCGAGTTCCAGCGGCTTGGTCCCGATACGGTTGCAGCCTTCATCGCTGAGCCGGTGGTGGGTGCGACGTCGGGCGCGGTGACGGCGCCGGAAGGTTATTTCCGCGCCGTGCGCGAGATCTGTGACCGGCATGGCGCGCTGCTGGTCCTCGACGAAGTCATGTGCGGCATGGGCCGCACCGGCACCTTGCATGCGTGGGAGCAGGAGGGCGTTGCTCCCGACATCCAGGCGATCGCGAAGGGATTGGGCGGCGGCTATCAGCCGATCGGCGCGATGCTCACGACCAACCGCATCGTCGATACGATTCGCCAGGGATCGGGCGCGTTCCAGCACGGCCATACCTATCTCGCCCATCCGCTCGCCTGCGCCGCGGCGCTTGAAGTGCAGCGCGTGATCGGCGAGGAGAAACTGCTCGAGCGGGTCAAGGAATTGGGCGCGCACCTCGAGAAACGGCTGACGGAGCGTTTCGGCAACCACCGGCATGTCGGCGATATCCGCGGCCGCGGTCTGTTCCAGGCGATCGAGCTCGTCGCCGATCGCGCCACGCGGAAATCCTTCGATCCCGGTCTCAAGCTGCACCAGAGAATAAAGGCGGCCGCGTTCGAGGGCGGGCTCGGCTGCTATCCCTCGGGTGGCACGGCCGACGGCAAGAACGGCGACCACGTCTTGCTGGCGCCGGCCTACATTTGTACGTCAAATGACATCGATATGATCGTCGAGCGCCTCGGCTCGGCCGTCGACGGCGCGTTGAAGAGTGTTGGCCACTAGTAAAGTGTGGTCATTTGTAAGGTGTTGGTTAGGAGAAGAAGTACCATGAATAGAGGAATTATCATTGCTGCATTGCTCACCGTTGGCGCCGCAAGCGCGTCGGCTGCCACGCTCGATACGGTCAAGCAGCGTGGCACGCTGGTGTGCGGCGTCTCTACCGGCTTTGCCGGTTTCTCGGCGCCGGACTCGCAAGGCAATTTCAAGGGTCTCGATGCCGACTATTGCCGCGCGCTTGCAGCCGGCGTGCTCGGCGACGCGAGCAAGGTGCGCTATGTCGCGTTGACCGCGCAAAACCGTTTCACCGCGTTGCAGTCGGGCGAGGTCGACGTACTCTACCGTAACTCGACCCAGACCTTTTTGCGTGGCGCCACGCTCGGACTGCGGCAGGGACCGGTCAATTTCTATGACGGCCAGGGCTTTGTCGTGAAGAAGGACACTGGCGTCAAGGAGCTGAAGGATCTGAAGGGCGCCACCGTCTGCGTGGCGCAGGGCACAACCCATGAGGTGACGCTCGGCGATTACGGCCGCGCCAACGGCATCGACTGGAAGCCGCTGGTGTTCGACCGTCCCGACACCATGCTCCAGACCTTCTTCGGCGGCCGCTGCGATGCCATGACCCAGGACGCTTCCGCGCTCGCCGGTTCGGTCGCGACCGCGGCGCCAAATCCGGCCGATTATCTCGTGCTGCCCATCACCATCAGCAAGGAGCCGCTCGGTCCGTTCACCCGCAATGGCGACGAGGTCTGGAGCGACATCATCACCTGGCTGCACTACGGCCTTGTAGAAGCCGAGGAACTCGGCGTGACGCAGGCCAATGTCGACGAGATGGCGAAGTCGAACACGCCCGCCGTGCAGCGCCTGCTTGGCGCATCCGGCGATCTCGGCTCGCGGCTCGGGCTCGACAACAAATGGATGCAGCAGGCGCTCAAGGCGACCGGCAATTACGGCGAGATCTTCGAGCGCAATGTCGGCAAGACCAGCCCGCTGAAGCTCGAACGCGGACTCAACGCCACCTGGACCAAGGGCGGCTTGATGTACGCTCTCCCGTTCAAGTAAGAGAGACCCGGGCGGCGCGGCAGGATGTCTGCCGCGCCGCTTTCCGGGATCACCTCATGCGCATCACCCTCGTTCACGCCTTGAAGCACTCGATCGTTCCGATCGAGGCGTCTTTCGCCAAGCTCTGGCCGGAGGCGCGGCTGATGAATCTGCTCGACGACAGCCTGTCGGCTGATCTCGCGCGCGACGGCAAGCTCACCGATGCGATGACCGAGCGCTTTCTCGCGATCGGAAACTATGCCGCAACCACCGGCGCCGACGGCATCCTTTTCACCTGCTCGGCCTTCGGCCCCTGCATCGAGGCGGTGGCCGGCGCGCACAAGCCGATGCCGGTGCTCAAGCCGAACGAGGCGATGATCGAGCAGGCCGCGAAGAGCGGCCGCAAGATCGGCCTATTGTCGTCGTTCCCTCCGACTCTGGCCTCGATGCCGCGGGAGTTTCCCGCGACCGTTGAACTCGTGCCGAAGCTTGCCGAAGGCGCGATGGCCGCGCTCGATCGCGGCGACCGCGCCGAACACGACCGCCTTGTGACGGAAGCGTCGAAGGATTTACGCCACTGCGACATTATCGCGCTCGCGCAATACAGCATGGCGCCGGCGGCGGAGAAGGTGGCCGAGGCCACGGGGCGGCCGGTGCTGACCACGCCCGACAGCGCGGTGATGAAAATGAAGGCAATGCTCGGCATGGCCTGAGGCCGAATTCGGCCAGCCCATCCCCCGCAGCCGACCACCTATCCCAAAACGCGTATTGTGCACCGCAGCGCTGTCGATATAGGTCACCCCTCGCATGGGGTTGCCAAGTGACTGAAATCAATGCCGAGGCCTTGGCGTCCTCGGGCCACCGCCCAATGGGCTTTCCCGAATTCGTTGTGGTGATTGCGTCCATCATGGCGCTGAACCCGCTCGCCATGGACATGATGTTGCCGGCGCTGCCCAACATCCGTTCGGCATTTGGGATCGCCGACGCCAACCTTCCGCAGATGGTGCTGTCGACCTTTCTGATCGGTTTCGGCGTCGGACAATTCCTGATGGGGCCGCTGTCGGATCGCTTCGGCCGGCGGCCGGTGCTGATCGGCGGGATGATCCTCTATGGCGTTGCGAGCCTGCTTGCGATCGCCGCACCTTCGTTCGAACTGCTGCTGCTCGCGCGTGCCCTGCAGGGTTTCGGCACATCGGCGACCCGCGTGATCGCGACCTCCATCGTCCGCGACTGCTACGCCGGCCGTCGCATGGCGAGCGTGATGTCGCTGGCGATGATGGTGTTCGTCGCCGTGCCCGTGGTCGCGCCGTCCTTCGGCCAGGCGGTGCTGCTGCTGGCGCAGTGGCGCGGCATCTTCGTGGTGCTGATGCTCTACGGCGTGCTCACGCTGATCTGGAGCGCGCTGCGCATGCCGGAGACGCTCGCCGAGGCGAACCGCAAGTCGCTCGCAATCGGCGAGGTGCTCCGCGCCTACGGGCAGACCATAACCAACCGGCAGACGCTGGGCTATGCGCTCGCATGCGGCGGCGTCTGGGGCGCCATGATCTCATTCGTGTTTTCGTCGCAGCAGGTGTTCACCGAAATCTATCATCTCGGGCATTACTTCCCGCTCGCTTTCGCCGCTGCCGCGACGGGCGTTGCCATTGCCGGCTTCCTCAACTCCCGCATCGTCGGCCGTCTCGGCATGCGCGTGATCTCGCACGGCGCGCTGGTGGTCTACGCGGTGGTCGCCGCGGTCATGCTGGCGGCGGAGCAAATGCAGATGCTGCCTCTGCCCCTGTTCATGGTGCTGGCGATGCTGATGATGTTCGCCTTCGGATTGATGATGGCGAACTTCACGGCGCTTGCGATGGAGCCGCACGGAAATATCGCAGGCACCGCCTCGTCGCTCTACGGATCGATCACCACGCTGCTCGGCATCGGTATAGGCATCGTAATCGGCCAAAGCTACGACGGTACGCTGCTGCCGTTTTCCATGGGCTTCTTCCTCTGCGCCCTGAGTGCGCTCGCCATTGCGGCGATCACGGAGAAGGGCCGGCTGTTCAAACCGCATCACGCCCCGATCAAGTAAGCTCGCAGGGCGGCGCGGAGTAGCGCCGCACCATCTGCGACAGCCCGTCGCGGTTTGGGCTACGCCAATGTCCGCGAAGCGCTCGCCGAGAAACTCAATCCGGACGCCTCGTTTTCGGAAGCCGGCGAGGAGATCATCGCCGCGAATATATTGAACGACAACAAATCGCCGAGCGCGGCGCGCATCGACGTCGACAAGAACCGGCAGGCGGTCAAGGTCTATTCAGACAGGGGAGTGCCGGACGTGCAGTTCGTCGCCTATTAGCGCATGATCCGGAAAAGTGTGAAACGGTTTTCCGACAAGATCATGCGCAAACAATAAACCTTAGGAACTGACGGCGTTTCGCGCAATCACGTTGCGATAGAAGGAGACGCTGAGCTTTGGAATGCGCTTCTGAGTCTCGAAGTCGACGTGGTAGAGCCCGAAGCGCTGTCCGAAGCCGAAGATCCATTCGAAATTATCCATCAGGCTCCAGAGGAAATAGCCGCGCACCGGCGCGCCGTCCGCAATCGCGCGCTGGAGCTGGAGCAGGTAATTACGCAGGTACATGACGCGGTCGAGGTCGTAGACCTTGCCGTCGGCGGCAATCTTGTCTTCCGCCGAGGTGCCGTTCTCGCTGATGAAGATTGTATCGACGTTCCATACCTTGGCCGTCAGCCGCGGCACCCAATAGGCGGTCTCGGGGCCGATCCGGAGCCAGTCGGACTTCATGTGCGGGAACGAGGCGGGAAACGGCGCGACGTCGAAGCCGGGGGCCTTGTCCTTGGGCACGATATAGAATTGCGGCGCATAGATGTTGAGGCCGACGAAATCGATCTTCGAGCCGATGATCTTCAATTCGTCGGCGGTGAATTTCGGCGCGTCCTTGCCGGCAAAGCTGAGATAGCCTTCCGTGTATTTTCCGTCCAGGATCACGCCGAGAATGCCGGCGTTCAATTCGCGCGTGGCGATCTCGGTGGCGCGGACATGTTCCGGCGTATCGATCGCGGGAACGCAGGCGGCGATGTTCTCCGCAAGGCCCACGCGCGCGCCGCCGCGCGCCCTGGCGCGGATCGCCTGCACCGCGTATCCATGGCCGAGCACGACGTTGTGGCGCGCCTGGTTCAGCTCGCCGGTCGGAAGCTTCAGGCCGGGCGCATCGATGGCCCAGCCATAGCCGAAGTTCAGGAAACGGCCGGCCTCGTTGATGGTGAAGAAATTCTTGACGCGATCGCTCAGGCGCTCGGCGACGTAGCCGGAATAATCGGCGAAGGCCTTTGACGTGTCGCTCGACTGCCATCCGCCCACGCGGTCCTGCAGCGATTGCGGCAGATCCCAGTGATAAAGCGTGGCATAGGGCTCGATGCCCCGCGCCAGCAACTCGTCGACAAGGCGGTTGTAGAAATCGAGGCCCTTCGGATTCGGCGCGCCGTCGCCGTTCGGAAACACGCGCGGCCAGGCGACCGAGAACCGATACGCCTTGGCGCCCAGATCCTTGATGAGGCCGACGTCCTCCTTGTAGCGGTGATAATGGTCGTTGGCGCGGTCGGCGTTGGTGTGGTCCTCGATCTTGCCCGGCGTATGGCTGAACGTGTCCCAGATCGAGGGACCGCGGCCGTCTTCATTGACGGCGCCCTCGATCTGATAGGCCGACGTTGCGGTACCCCAGACAAAGCCGTTCGGAAAACTTGCCGATGCGGGCGCCGCGATGGTCTTGCGATCCTGGGCCGCGGCCGGCGAAAACAGTCCAAGACCGGCAAGCCCCGCAAGCTTGGCGAAATTCCGGCGTGAGAACCTACCGGTCATCGGCTTCTCCCGTAAAATTCGCCTTGATCGGCGTGGCGCTCGGCTGAGGTTTATACGGCCGATATGGCCGATACGGATTGATCTGATAGGCGGAAATGCGGTCGATCTGGAATTCCACCATTTGCGGCAACTCGCCGTCGACGACGCCGACCCCGCCGAACCATTTCGAGCCCATCGCAAGGTTGACGATCATGTACATGGGATCGTCGAAGCCGACGGGGACCTTGATGTCCGACACGGGTTTGCGATCGATGAAATAGACCAGCCGATCCTGCAGCCACAGCAGGCCGTAATCATGGAAGGCCACGGACGCGTCCGCGAGCAGGAAGTCGAAGCCGCAGGACTCGATCTTCTGTGTGGTGGGAATCCGCCAGTGCGTGGTCATCACGAGATCGCCCGGCCGCTGCCCGCGTCCTTCCAGGACGTCGATTTCCGGCGGCCAGCCGCCGTTGTCGGCGAGCATCCAGAATGCGGGCCAGACGCCGGTACCAACCGGAATTTTCGCGCGGATCTCGAAATACCCGAACTTTTGCGAGAACCAGCCCTGGGTGGTCATGATCCCCGAGATATAGGGATTGCCGAACAGCGCTTCCTTCAGTTCAGGCGGCGTGCGGCTCGCCACGATCGACAGCACGCCGTTGCGGACCCGGAAGGGGTCGAGTCCGAGCGGTTTCTTCGTCGATCCGGCATATTGGGGATCGACATAGATCTGCTGCTCGCCGTTGGATTTGGTCTGGCGCTTGAGCTGCGAGCCGGTGCCGCCCCAATATTGCGCCTCCGGCCAGGCGGCGCCGCCGGCGAAGTGCGGCACCCATCGCCCATGCGCGAGCGGATGTTCGTTGAAATCATCATTGAAGGTACGGCGCAGCGCGACGGCGGCAAGGCTGGAGGAATCGAAATTGTCGACGCGGCGGCATTGTTGGCCGGCGGGATCGCGCGTCGCCTGCAGGGAAAGCTGCCGCGGTCCGTCCGCCAGAAGGTCCTGCGCGAAAGCAGGTGCTGCCGAGGCAACACAGCAGCCGATCAGGACGAGAACTCTCGCAATCAACGCCAAAACCCTGTTTTGCATGCCCGATAGATCGATCGGCTGACCGGCCGGCGGCACCAATACATCGCGTGCTCAGGCCGATTTGAAGGCATGATAGACGCCACGCTCGAACCGGCCATAAAGCTTCAGCGCGCGTGCGTCGGCAAAGGGCAACATCTGCGTCATCATGACGCCGGCAATTCCCGACGCCGGATCGATCCAGTAGTAGGTGTTGAGCAGACCGGCCCAGGTCAGGCTTCCGGCCCTGCGTCCGTCCTTGACGGGATCGAGGGTGATCATGTGTCCGAACCCCCAGCGCTTGCGGACGCCGGGAAAGAAATCGACGTCGCTCGACAGGGCCGGATTGGTGGTCCTCATGACCCCGGCTTCGAGATCGCCGATCTGGTTCTCGGACATCAGCGCCACCGTCTCCGGCCGCAGGATGGTAACGCCGGGCAGACTGCCGCCATTGAGCAGCGCCTGAAGCAATGTCAGGTAGTCGGGTGCGGTGGAGTAGATGCCGCCGCCGCCCAGGAATACTTTGGCGACAACAGGCTTCTCCGGTGGCTCCGGCCTAAAACTGCCGTCGGCATTTCGCCGGTGCACGCTCGCTTCGCGCGCCCGCTGGCTGGCGGTGAGGTTGAAGCAGGTGTTGTGCATTCCGAGCGGGCCGGTGATGTAGTCCTGGAAATACCGGTCGAGCGGCATGCCGCTTGCGATCTCCACCAGCCGGCCGACCTTGTCGATGCTGCCGCCATAGGCCCATTTTGCTTCGGGGTCGAAGGTCAGGGGCTTGCGGGGCAGTTTCTTGTCGGTGTTGCAGCATTTCAGGTAGCGAACGACGTCTGCGTCCCATAAGGGATAGGTGTAGCCCGACGTATGTGTAAGCAGGTTGCGCAAGGTGAGCGGCTTGCGAGCGGTGCGCAATTGCGGAGCGCCGCTTTCATCGAAGCCGGTCAAGACAGGCGGCGAGGCAAGCTCCGGATTGATCTGCTCCGCGGGTTCGTCGAGCTTGAGCTTGCCGCGTTCGACGAGCTGCATTGCGGCTACCGACGTGAGCAGCTTCACCATCGAGGCGATGCGGAAGACCGTGTCGGGCGACATCTTCGCCGCCGCGCCGACGCAGCGCGGCCCGAAGGCGCCTTCATAGACGATGGAGCGATCGGTCGCGGCCATCGCCACCACGCCCGGCACCTCCCTGCCATCCACGGCGGACTTCAGCATCGTATCGAGCCCGCGATGACCCGCCGGCGCGGGAAGGGCAATGCCGGGCGAGGGCGCGCCAATGACGGCGCCCGCGCCGGCAAGAGCGAACGTCTGCAAGGCATCGCGCCGGCTGAGCTTCCCCTTCATTTCGATGTGCTCAAGGGTTGGTGATGCTTCGGCATAAATATACCGGATTTCAGCCGCCGTTGTCTGCCTTTTCCGTGAACGTTGGCATCCCCAATTTCGTGCTTTTGTGATATCGTCTGCAACAAAAGTCGCGGCCCGCAGAAGCGGGCCGGGACCTCCGGGAATTGCCTTGTCTAGTGCGCGCCGCCGCCGGCCGCCGTGGCCTTTGCCTTGCGCGTCAGCAGGATCGCGACAGCCGACAAGAGCAGCACGACGCCAAGCACCATGAAGGTGTCGCTGAAGCCGAGCACCAGCGCCTGGCGCTTCACGACCTTGCCGAGCGCGATGATGGCCTGCTGATGCGCGGCGGCCGGATCGGCCACACCGTGGCTCAGGAAGTAGTGGGTCATTTCCGCGATCCTGTTGCGCACTTCCTCGCGGCCGAGGTCGACCGACTGGCCGATGATGTTGGAATGGAACTGCTCGCGCTTGGTGACGATGGTCGCGAGCACGGCGGTGCCGATCGCGCCGCCAAGGTTGCGCATCATGTTCGAGATGCCGGAAGCGGCCGCCGCGTCCTGCGGCGCGACGCTGCCGAGCGAGACATTGCTGAGCGGCGCCAGCGTCAACGCCTGGCCTATGGCGCGGACGATGTTGGGAATCCAGAACTGATCACCGGAATAATCGAGCGACATGGTCGTGTTCATGAACGAGCTGTAGGCGAACAGCACCAGCCCGAAGGCGGCGAGATAGCGTGCATCGATCCGCTGCATCAGCTTCGGCACCAGCGGGATCAGGAGGAGCTGCGGCAGGCCGGTCCAGGCCAGCACGTTGCCGATCTGCTCCGCATTGTATCCCTGCACCTGGCCGAGATAGGCCGGCAGCAGGTAGATCGAGCCGAACAGGCCGAAGCCGAGGAAGACCGCAGCCGTGGTGCCCATGCCGAAATTGCGGTTGGTCAGGAGGCGCAGCCGCAGCAGCGGCTTTTCCACGATCAGCTCGTTGGCGATGAACAGCGACAGGCTGATCGCGGCGGTGATGGCCAGCTTGACGATGAAAGGCGAGCCGAACCAGTCGTCCTTGTTGCCTTCTTCCAGCACGGCTTGCAGCGCGGACAGGCCGACCGCCATGGTGACGATGCCGAACCAGTCGCCTTCGCGCAACAGCGTGAGCTGCATCGGCTGACGTTCCAGCGTGAAGAAAAGCGTCGTGACCATGACCGCGGTCGGGATCACGTTGACGAAGAAGATGGTCTGCCAGCCGTAATTCTCGGTGAGATAGCCGCCGATGGTAGGACCAATGGCGGGCGCAAAGGTCACTGCGAGCGCGAACATGGCGAGACCAATCGGCTGCTGGCCCTTCGGCAGCTTGGTGAAGACCAGCGTGAAGGCCATCGGGATCAGCACGCCGCCGAAAAAGCCCTGCAGGCCGCGCATCGCGATCATCGACGGCAGATCGTGGGTGAAGGCACAGGCGACCGAAAAGATCGCGAACAGCGTGGCATGCGCCAGCATGATCTTGCGGAACGAGAACACGCGGCTGAGATAATCGGTCAGCGGAATGACGACGATCTCGCCGATCAGATAGGAGGTCGAGATCCAGGAGCCGTTGTCGACGCCGGTGCCGATGCCGCCCTCGATGTTGAGCAGCGAGGCGTTGGTGATCTGGATGTTCAGGATCGCCATGAAGGCGCCGATCATCGCCGCAACGATGGATATCCACACCACCGGGCTGGCGCGATCTGCGTTTTGCGGGGCCGCCGGTGCAGCGGCCCGTGGGACAGATGTCTGGGATGAAAGGGCAAGCGCACTCATGGCATCACCTTCCGGGAAGCAGCGTAGGCGATCTTCGAGGAGTCGGACGCCGTGGCGGGACTATGCGCGCGCGTCTGGGTTTCGATGGTTGGGATGACCGACATGCCCGGCCGCAGCTCGATCGGCGCGCCGCCTTCGAGCGCAATCTTCACGGGGATGCGCTGGACGACCTTGGTGAAATTGCCGGTGGCGTTGTCCGGCGGCAGCAGCGCGAATTCCTGGCCGCTCGCCGGTGCGAGACTGTCCACATGGCCGTGCACGGTCTGGCCGGGGAACATGTCGACCTCGACATCGACCTTCTGGCCCTCATGCACATGGGTGAGCTGGGTCTCCTTGAAATTCGCGACGATATAGGCGCCGGAGGCCGGCACCAGCGACATCAGTTGCGTGCCGGCCTGCACGAACTGGCCGGTGCGCAGCGTGCGGTTGCCGACCACGCCGTCGATCGGAGCCGTGACCGTGGTGTAACCGAGATTGAGCTCGGCCTGGCGCTGCTGGGCGGAAGCGCGCGCCGAGGCGGCGACAGCCTGAGCCAGCTCGGCCTTGATCAGGTCGACCTGCTTCAGCGCAGAGACGAGATTGGCCTGGTCGCGCTGGATCGCGGCTTCCGCGCCGGCGTTCCTCGATTGGGCGGCCTGCGCGTTCTGCACGCTGCCATAGCCGGTGGCGGCAAGATCGGTGTAGCGCTTGTTCTCCTGGCCTGCGAAGGTCTTGGCGGCGGTGTCGACCTCGACGGTCGCCTTCGCCGCTTCGATCACGGCCTGCTGAACGTCGAGCTGCGCCTTCTTGCTGGCGACGGTCGCCTGTGCCGCGGCCACGTCGGCCTTGGCTTGCTCAAGCGCCACGATGAAGTCGCGGTCATCGATGCGCGCCAGCACCTGGCCGGCCTTGACGTGCTCGTTGTCGCCGACCAGAACCTGGGTCAGGTAGCCCGAGACCTTTGGCGCAATGGTCGTGTTGTCAGCCTTTACATAGGCATCGTCGGTGGAGACGAGAAAGCGGCCGACGGTCCAGTAGTTCCAGCCATACCAGGCAACGCCCGACAGCACGGCGACTGCCGCGCCGGCCATCAACAGCCGCCGCAACTGGCCCCTGATGTCGCGGGTCTTTATGTCACCGGTCCTGGGCGTCGCCGCCGCAACCACATTGCGGTGATCGGGCGACGGCAGCACCTCGACGGCTTCAAGGGGAACTTCCTGTTCGGCCTCGAAATCGGTGGAATGACGGCTCATGGTAGCCCTCCTTTTGGGTCATCCCCTTGCAAATCAACGGAAATCCGGTTCCGTCAGGCGCGGGGCTTAATTAGGAAACTTGATATTTTCCAAAATAGGGCCTACATTCGGACTGTCAATGGGATGACAGTCATCATGCAAAAGCATGGCTCGATGGCATGAGATTTCCGAAGGCGGAGCATGACAAACGTGAAGGCGGACGGAGCGGGCAAGAGCAATATCGCGGCGGACCAGCCGCGGCGCGGCCGCGGCCGGCCGCAATTGCGCTCCGACGAAGAGACCCGCTCGATCATCGTGGAAACGGCAAGGGCCGAGTTCGCCCATTCCGGCTATGCCGCGACCAGCATGGAGAATCTGGCGCGGCACGCCGGCGTCTCGACCAAGACGCTGTACCGCCTGTTTCCCAACAAGCCCGCCCTGTTCGAGGCGATGGTGACGGAGCGGATCGACCGCTTCGTATCGATCGTGAAACTGCGGGCCTGCGAGGGCGGCGATGTCGAGACGGCACTCACGGAAGCGCTGATGGTTTGTGCCGAGCTGATGCTCGATGGCGACGTGATTTCGCTCCAGCGCGTGATCGTCGCCGAAAGCGACAACTTTCCCGACATCGCCGAGACCTTCTATCGCCGGGCGATCACGCGCACCCAGGACACGCTCGCGAACTGGCTGCGGGCCGAGCAGAAGCGCGGCGCGATCGAGCTTGACGACGCCGATGCCGCGGCCGGCATGCTGCTCGGCATGCTCGCCTTCCAGCCGCATCGCTCCGTGATGTTCGGCCACCGGCCGCCATTGAGCCGGGAAGAGCGCGAGCTGCGCGCCAAGACCTGCGCGAAGCTGTTCTTGCGGGGATGCCGCAGTCTTCGATAGGCCCAAGGATACGCCCAAGGATAGGCCCAAGGATAGGCCCAAGCCGAACCGGGATGTTCTCTAGCGCACAATTCGGAAAAGCGTGTAGCGGTTTTCCCTCGCGACAAACGCGAAGCGTTTGCGCGGAGATCATGCGCAAACAATAATCTGGAGCGCGATGACAATTCATCCCAATCTCATCGCGCTCTAGAAGAGCGATGCCGAGACCAGGAGAACCGCGGCCTCGCCAATCTGCTCCAGCGCGCCCAGCACGTCGCCGGTCTGCCCGCCGAATTGCCGGGTCGCTACGCGTGCGAGCACGAGCGCCACGAGTAGAAGCAACAGCATGGTGACCATCGCGCCGGTCGGCCCAAAGGCAAGCAACAGGGAGACGATGCCGAGCAGGAGTGCTGTGATGACGCTGGCAAATGGCGGCTGACCGGCGCCGCTCGACAATCCGTCGGCGCGGGCCGGCGGCACCAGATACATGAAGGCCGGCAGGCAGGCGCGCGCCGACACATGCGCGCAGATCAGCGCGAGAGCGACGACGCGCGGCTCGGCGATATCGGCGAGCGCGCTCCAGCGCAGCATCAACGAGACCGCGAGCGCGCAGGCGCCGAAGGTGCCGATGCGGCTGTCGCGCATGATCTCGAGTTTCTTCTCGCGGGTCGCGCCACCGAGCCCGTCGGCGGTATCGGCAAGCCCGTCCTCATGCATGGCGCCAGTCAGCAGCAGCATCGCCGCCAGCGCGAGGGCGGCCGCGGGCAGGGGCGCGACATTGACGCGAACCGCAAGCCAATAGGCGATCGCGCCGGTCAGACCGACGAGGAGCCCCGCGATCGGGAAGGTCCAGCTCGCACGTGCGACGTCGCCTTCGCCGATCGCGCTGGCGGGGCCGATCGGCAGGCGGGTGCAGAGCGAGATGCCGATCCGCAGATCGGTGACCAGCTTCTGCAAGGTTTCGGCGTAATCGCTCATCCTTCTATTTCACCCGCATCGGAAGACCTGCCACCACGAATTCAACCTCGTCCGCCACGCGCGCGACGATCTGGTTCAGGATGCCGGCCGCATCGCGGAAGCGGCGCGCCAGCGCGTTGTCGGGCACGATGCCGAGCCCGACCTCGTTGGTCACCAGCACGACCGGGCTGTTCTGGCGGTCCAGCGTTTCCGCGAGCAACATGGCTTCCTTCTCCCAGTCGCGCTCCGCATGCATCAGATTGGACAGCCACAGCGTGAGGCAATCGACCAAACGCGCGCCCCGGCCATCGGTTTCAACCAGTGCTGCGACAAGCTCGAGCGGAGTTTCGTGCTCGAGCCACGCGCTGCCGCGCCGCGCGCGGTGCTTTGCGATTCGCTCGCGCATCTCGGCATCCAGCGCCTCCGCGGTCGCGACATAGACGGGTTTGCCGGGGAATGCACACGCGCGCGCTTCCGCCCGTGTGCTCTTGCCCGATCTTGCGCCTCCCGTAATGAGGATAATCGCCATCGCGTGTTCCAATCCGACCCCGCACTAACCACCAATTGCGGGCGATGACAAAGGGCTAAATCGTCAGGGAGGGGCTTGCGTCCGCCACGCTTTCTCCCGCATCAGGAAGGGGAGGCGGAGTAGTTTCGTGGGATTTGCGGGAATGATGGTGGTGGCGATGGTGGCGGACGCCCTGCTGGGCTGGCCCGATCGCCTGTTCGCGCGCATCGGCCATCCCGTGACCTGGCTCGGCAGGATCATCACGGCGCTGGATGCGCACTTGAACCGGTCGTCTGACACGCCGGTCCAGCGCCGCATTGCCGGCGCCGCGACCGCACTGATCGTGATCATCCTGGCGGCCGGAGTCGGCTGCGTCGTGCAACGCGTTATTCCGTCCGGTTTGATGGGGACCGTGCTGCTCGGCATCCTGGCCTGGCCCTTCGTGGCGTTCCGTTCGCTCTACGATCATGTCGCCGCCGTGCGCGATCCCCTGCGTGCCGGCCATGTCGAGGCGGCACGAAAGGCGGTGTCGATGATCGTCGGCCGCGATCCCCAAGTGCTCGATGAAGCCGGCATCGCCCGCGCGGCGATCGAGAGCCTTGCGGAGAACGCCTCCGACGGCATTGTCGCGCCGGTGTTCTGGGGTGTGTTGTTCGGACTGCCCGGCATCATCTGCTACAAGGCGGTCAACACGCTCGATTCCATGATCGGCCATCGCACCGAACAGCACCAAGCCTTCGGCTGGGCCGCCGCGCGCATCGACGATGTCGCGAATTTTGTTCCGGCCCGCCTGACAGGCCTGCTGTTCGTGCTGTTTGCGGGAAACCGGCGGTCGCAGGCGATGTCCTGCATGCTGAACGACGCGCGGCATCATCGCTCCTTCAATGCCGGCTGGCCGGAAGCCGCGATGGCGGGAGCGCTTGCCGTGCGGCTGTGCGGACCGCGTTCCTACGACGGCGAGCCGGCCAACGAGCCGTGGCTGAATGCCAGCGCTCGCGATCCCGCGGCCGCCGATATCACGCGCGGGCTCGAGCTCTATGTCGGCACGATGTTCGCGCTTGCCGCGGCTCTCGCCGTGTTCGCTTTCATCTAGGATGTTGGGATGACCGACCATGGCGGAAATCTCGATGTTGCGATCAGGCGATTTGGCGGGCGCCTGGAAGACTGGATCGATCTCTCCACGGGCATCAACCGGCAACCCTATCCGGTCGGCCAATTGCAGCCGCGCTCCTGGGCTGCGCTGCCGTCGCACGCCGAGATCGAGTCCCTGCATGACGCGGCACGATGTGCGTACGGGACAACGGCACCGGTGCTGGCTGTTGCCGGCGCGCAAGCCGCCATCCAGATGCTGCCGCAACTGGCACAGCCCGGCTGCGCTCGGATTCTGGCACCCACATATAATGAGTATGCGCCGGTCCTGGCGGCTGCGGGGTGGCAAGTCGAGGAGGCCGGCGATCTCGATGCGCTGGCGGGCGCCGATCTCGCCATCGTCGTCAATCCCAACAATCCCGATGGGCAGCGGCACGACGTTGAAACGCTGCTTGCACTGTCATCGCGCGTGAAACGCCTCATTGTCGACGAGAGCTTTGCCGATGCCGTGCCCGGTGTGTCGCTGGCGGCCGAAGCGGGGAGGCCGGGCCTGTTGATCCTGCGCTCTTTCGGCAAGTTCTACGGGCTCGCCGGATTGCGGCTCGGCTTCGCCTTGGGCTGCGCGGCGGATGTCGCCGCGTTGGCGGCGATGGCTGGACCCTGGCCGGTCTCGGGCGCGGCGGTCGAGATCGGACGGCGCGCGCTGCTCGACCGCGCCTGGGCGGATGCGACAAGCGCACGCCTCGCATGCGAAGCCGAGCGGCTCGATACGCTGGCGCGGAGCGCGAGCTGGAAGGTCATCGGCGGCACATCGCTGTTTCGACTTTATGAGACCGCAGATGCCGCGGTTGCGCAGGAGCGGCTGGCGCACGCAAAAATCTGGTCGCGGATTTTCGACGGCAGGCCGGAATGGCTGCGGCTGGGTTTGCCCGGAGACGAGGCAGAATGGACGCGGCTCGCGGCCGCGCTGTCAGCGCGCTAGGGCAAGAATCCCATCGACATCGAGATGCTTCTCGATGTGCTCAGCCAGCGCATCCAGTGCGCTTTCGACCTTTGCCGAGTAGCTTTCATCCGACGCGGAAACGCCAAGCCGCGCGAGAAAAGCGCGGCGGAACTCGTCCGACGTAAAGAGCCCGTGCAGGTAGCTGCCATGCACGCGCCCGTCAGCCGAGATCGCGCCTTCCGCCGCGCCGCCAACGCGCGCGAAGGGACGTGCGCGATCATTGCCCCCGGTGCGGCCGATGTGGATTTCATAGGCCTCGATCGCCTGCTTCGTTTCGGCGTGCACGGCGCTAACCCGTGTGAGGCTCTTTTCCGGCGTCATCACCGTCGCGACATCGAGCAACCCCAGTCCCGGCGTTTCGCCGGCGGGCCCCTCGATGCCGTCGGGGTCGGCGACCGTCTTGCCCAGCATCTGGTAGCCGCCGCAGAGCCCGAGCACCTGGCTGCCGCGTCTGACATGCGCGGCGAGATCGATGTCCCACCCCTGCTTGCGCAGGAAGTCGAGGTCGCCGCGAGTTGATTTCGAGCCCGGCAGGATCACGAGCGCGGCGTCGCCCGGGATCGCCTCGCCCGGCCGCACCATCACGAGGTCAACGTCCGGCTCCAGCTTGAGAGGATCGAGATCGTCGAAATTGGCGATCCGCGACAGTGCGAGGAACGCGATCTTCGTGCGGCCGGGCTTGCGCGCCTCGCCGAGCCCGAGCGCATCCTCGGCCGGCAATTCTCGCGCACGATCGAAAAAGGGCAGCACGCCGAAGCCGCGCCAGCCGGTGCGGTCCGCGATCGTCCTGTAGCCGTCGTCAAACAGCGAGGGATCGCCGCGGAATTTGTTGACGATGAAGCCCGCGATGACAGCGGCATCATCAGGGTCGATCACGGTCCTGATGCCGACCATCTGCGCGATCACGCCGCCGCGCTCGATGTCGCCGACGAGGATCACGGGTACGCCGGCGCGCCGCGCAAACCCCATATTGGCGATGTCGTTGTTGCGAAGGTTGACTTCCGCCGGGCTGCCGGCGCCCTCGACCACGACTAAATCCGATCTCGCCTTCAGCCGCTCAAAGCTTTCGATCACCGCCGGCATCAGTGACGGCTTCAGTGCCGCATAGTCCCGCGCGCGCAAGGTCGCGACGCGTTTGCCCTGCACGATCACCTGCGCGCCGACATCGGTTTCGGGCTTCAGCAGCACCGGATTCATGTCGGTGTGCGGTTCGGCACCGGCGGCCAGCGCCTGCAGCGCCTGCGCGCGGCCGATCTCGCCGCCATCGACGGTGACCGCCGCATTGTTCGACATGTTCTGCGGCTTGAACGGCAGCACGCGCAGCCCCCGCCGCGCCGCGGCGCGCACGAGACCCGCGACGATGAGCGACTTGCCCACGTCCGAGCCCGCCCCCTGTATCATGATCGCGCGCGCCATCGTGAACGGATCAGAATTCCACGCCGGGCTGCGCCTTGACGCCGGAGCGGAACGGATGCTTCACCAG
The DNA here is from genome assembly GCA_963831505.1 of uncultured Alphaproteobacteria bacterium. GTDB lineage: Bacteria > Pseudomonadota > Alphaproteobacteria > Rhizobiales > Xanthobacteraceae > Bradyrhizobium. The sequence continues at coordinate 105,886 of CAWHQY010000089.1, forward strand.
CGTCATCTCGGTGACGAGATCGGCTGCGTCGATCAGCTCCTGCTTGGCGTTGCGGCCGGTCAGCACGACATGCGTGAGCGGCGGCTTCGAGGTCTGCAGGAATTCCACGACTTCGTTGACGTCGAGATAGTCATAGCGCAGCGCGATGTTGATCTCGTCGAGCACCACCATGTGCAGGTTCGGATCGGCGATCAGCTCCTTGGCCTTTTCCCAGCCCGCTTTGGCGGCGGCGATGTCGCGGGCGCGGTCCTGCGTCTCCCAGGTGAAGCCTTCGCCCATGGCGTAGAACTGGCAGAGCTCGCCGAAATGCGTGGTGAAGATCCGCCGCTCGCCGGTATCCCAGGCGCCCTTGATGAACTGCACCACCGCGCAGGGGAAGCCGTGCGCGACGCAGCGCACGATCATGCCGAAGGCGGAGGAGGACTTGCCCTTGCCGGCGCCCGTGTGGACGATGACGAGCCCTTTCTCGCCGCTCTTCTCGGCCATCATCCGGTCGCGGACGGCCTTCTTTTTCGCCATCTTGGCGGCGTGTCTGAGATCCTCGGCCAGTTCTTGTTCGGAAGCCAATTCTTCGGGAGTCATGGGGCCTGCTCCTTCGGCTTGACAAGGCGCTTGCTTGGGCAAATGGTGGGTCAAGTGTTGGTTCCTGTCCTACGACAGGCGAAGAGGGAATGCGATAGGGCCCAGACCTTCAAGGGATCGGGCCCGAAAAGCAGCCGCCCCCGCGACCGTGACCGGAGAGATCCTCAATTGGCCACTGACCCCTAGGGTCGGGAAGGCGGGGATCAGAGGAGAAAATCCTGCTCCGCAAGCCGGGAGACCTGCCAACGCACCGTGTTTGAACCGGCGGACGGGGTGTTCCGCGACGGGGAACGGGCCGTGTCCATCGGCGCGTCTGCCTCATCGCATCCTTCCGTCGCCAGATGTTTGGGAAGGTCGATGGCCGTCACGCTTCATGTCTGCATCACCTGCAAGGCAGGACAGGCCGTTCCGGAAGGCGAGCCCACGCCGGGCAAGCTCCTGCATCAGGCCATCGCCGAGGTCGGCGTGCCCGAGGGCGTGAACGTTGTGCCGGTCGAGTGCCTCTCTGCCTGCAACAATGGCTGCTCGGTCGCGCTCAGCGCACCCGGCCGCTGGTCCTATGTCTACGGCCGGATGTCGCAGGACAACGCAAAGGACATTGTGGCCGGTGCTGCCGCCTATGCCGCCGCGCCCGACGGCCTCGTGCCCTGGCGCGCGCGTCCCGAAATCTTCCGCAAGCAGTCGCTGGCGCGGATTCCCCCCTTGTCCCTGTCGGAGGCTGCAGAGTGAGTTCGCTCGCGAAAATCCCGGTCACCGTGATCACTGGCTTCCTCGGCTCCGGCAAGACCACGCTGATCCGGCATCTGATGACGAATGCCGGCGGCAAGAAGCTCGCGGTGCTGGTCAACGAATTCGGCAGCGAAGGCGTCGACGGCGAAATCCTGAAATCCTGCGCGGACGCCAATTGTCCCGAGGAAAACATCGTCGAGCTGGCGAATGGCTGCATCTGCTGCACGGTGGCCGACGACTTCATCCCGACCATGCAGATGCTGTTGGCGCGCCAGATCCGCCCCGATCACATCCTGATCGAGACCTCGGGGCTGGCGCTGCCGAAGCCGCTGCTGAAAGCCTTTGACTGGCCGGAAATCCGCTCGCGTATCACCGTCGATGGCGTGATTGCGCTTGCGGATGCCGAGGCTGTCGCGGCGGGCCGCTTTGCGCCGAACCCGGAGGCCGTCGAAGCGCAGCGCGCGGCCGATGAAAGCATCGACCACGAGACGCCGCTGTCCGAAGTGTTCGAGGACCAGATCTGTTGCGCCGATATCGTGCTGCTGACCAAGGCCGATCTCGCCGGCCAGGCGGGTCTTGAAGCCGCCAAGCAGGTGATCGCGGCGGAGACGCCGCGCGTCGTGCCGATGCTCGCCGTGACCGATGGCGCGATCGATCCTCAGCTCATCCTCGGCCTCAATGCCGCCGCCGAGGACGATCTTGCCGCGCGGCCATCGCATCATGACGGCGAGGAGGAGCATGAGCACGACGATTTTTCGTCTGTTGTGATCGATCTTCCGGAAGTGGCCGACATCGATGTGCTGGTCGCCTCGATCGCCCGTCTCGCACGCGAGCAGAATGTGCTGCGCGCGAAAGGCTATCTCGCGGTCAAGGGCAAGCCGATGCGGCTTCTGGTGCAATCCGTCGGCGAGCGCGTGCGCCATCAGTTCGACAAGCCGTGGGGCGCAGCGCCCCGGCAGTCGAAGCTCGTTGTGATTGGCGAGCAGGGCGATATCGATGAGCAGGCGATCAGGGCGGGATTAGGAGTCTGATGCACGTCGTCTTCCGCGAGAGCCATGGCCTGGAGGAGACCGCGACACCAGTCGATCTCGGTCAGGATCCGGCCGATCTCGTGGTGCTCTCGTTTTCCGACAGCGACCTCGCCGCGTTCGCGGCCGGCTGGCGGCGCGGGCGAAAAAGCCTGCCGTCGCTGCGGCTCGCCAACCTGGTCGCGTTGCGCCATCCGCTCTCGGTCGATACTTATATCGAGCGCACGCTGCCGCAGGTCCGCGGCATTCTCGTTCGCCTGATCGGCGGCGAATCCTATTGGCCCTACGGTATCAACGCGCTGCATGAGCTCGCGAAGCGGCGCGGCATCGCGCTTGCCGTGCTGCCGGCCGATGGCCGCGGCGACGCGCGGCTCGATGCGCTCTCGACCGTACCGGTCTCGACCTTGCGGCGGCTGCGCACGCTTTGCGACGCCGGCGGCGCGGTGGCGGCGCAGGTCGCTATTGCGCAGTTGGCGTTGGCTTCCGGTCTTTATGCCGGGCCCGTGTTCGGCGAGACCGAAATCCCCGACATGGGTTTTTACGACCCGGCGAAGGGCGCGCTGACGTCGTTGCCGCCATCGGATGGAAGGCCGCATGCGTTGGTGGCTTATTATCGCTCCTATCTGACATCGGCCGACACCGGGCCGGTTGATGCGCTGATAGCGGCGCTGCGAGAGCAGGGGTTCGATGCCTACGGCGCTTTTGCGACCTCGCTGAAGGCGCCCGGCGTGCCGGAATGGCTGAAATCGCACTTTGCCGGGCGACCGCCGGCGGCGATCGTCAACGCCACCGCCTTCTCGGCGACCGGCGACGACGGCACGACGCCGTTCGACGCGGCGGCATGTCCCGTATTCCAGGTCGTGCTGTCGACCGCGCGCCGTGAGGATTGGGCATCGTCGCTGCGCGGCCTGTCGCCGGCCGACCTGGCCATGCATGTGGTGTTGCCGGAAGTGGACGGGCGCCTGCTCGCCGGTGTCGTCAGCTTCAAGTCGCCGGGCGAACGCGATGTTGATTTGCAGTTCGCGCATCTGGCGCACCAGCCCGATCGCGAGCGGATCAATGCCGCGGTGGATCTGGTTTGCGCGTGGCATCGGCTCGCGACCACCCCCGCGCGTGACAAGCGCCTTGCGGTCATTCTCTCGAGCTATCCCGGCCGCCCGCACCAGATCGCGCATGCCGTAGGGCTCGATGCGCTGATGTCAACCGAGGTGTTGCTCGGCGATCTCGGCGAAGCGGGTTTCGATGTCGAGGCGACGGGCTCGATGGGGCAGGCGCTCGGCAGCGCAAGGTTGACCTGGAGCATCGCGGATTACCGCGCTGCGCTGGCAAAACTTCCGCGGGCCTTGCGGGAGAATCTTGCGAATGCGTGGGGAAAGCCGGAGGACGATCCGCAAGTTCAAGGTGGCGAATTCCACTTCGCTGCGATCAGGCGCGGCAAGGCGATCGTCGCCGTGCAGCCCGAGCGCGGCGATGTGCAATGCCGCGACGCCGACTATCATGACCTCTCGCGCATTCCGCGCCACGCCTATGTCGCGTTCTATCTTTGGCTCCGGACGCAAGGCGCCCATGCGCTGATCCATATGGGCGCGCATGGCACGCTGGAATGGTTGCCCGGCAAGTCGGTGGCTTTGTCGGAAGAATGCTGGCCGGAGGCGCTGACCGGCGACGTGCCGGTGATCTATCCCTTCATCGTCAACGATCCCGGCGAAGCCGCGCAGGCCAAGCGCCGCGTCGGTGCCGTCACGATCGGCCATCTGCCGCCGCCGCTTGCCGCGACCAACTTGCCGTCAAATCTCGTGCGGCTGGAGCAATTGCTGGACGAATATTCCACCGCCGACGGTCTTGATCCGGCGCGGCGCCAGCGCCTCGTCGCCGCCATCCGCGACGAGGCGCGCGCGGCGGGGGTTGAGAACGATCTCGGACTTTCGGTGTCGGCCGCGCCCGCCGAAGCCATCCCGCGCATCGACCGCTTTGTCTGCGACCTGAAAGAAAGCCAGTTCGGCGACGGCCTGCATGTATTCGGCCGCGGCGCCTGCGGTGCGGAGGAGCGGGACGCATTGCTCGCGGCGTTGTCGGGCCGGCGCATCGCCCCCGGCCCGGCGGGCTCGCCGTATCGCGGACGCCGCGACGTGCTGCCGACCGGGCGCAATCTCTTTGCCGTCGATCCCCGCGCCGTGCCGACCCGAGCGGCACATGCGCAGGGTATCAGGCTCGCGGAAGAATTGCTGCGCCGGCATCTGCAGGATCACGGCGACTGGCCGAAGGGGCTCATCGTCGATCTCTGGGGCTCGGCGACCATGCGCACCGCGGGCGAGGAATTTTCCATGGCGCTGCAGCTTGCTGGCGTCGCGCCGCGCTGGGATGCCGCGTCCGGCCGCTTGACCGGCTTCGAGATCATTCCGCTCGCAGCACTTGACCGTCCGCGCATCGACGTGACGCTGCGCGTCTCCGGCCTGTTCCGCGACGTGTTCACGCCGCTCGCGCAATTGTTCGAGGCCGCCTCGGAAGCGCTCGCGCAGCGTGATTTCGAGGGCGGCGAAAATCCTTATCTCGCCCGCGCGGCGCGCGTGTTCGGGCCGCGTCCCGGTCAATACGGCGTCGGCCTGATGCCAGCGCTCGACGTGTTCACAAAAGAGTCGCGTGAGGCTGCAGGCCGGGCCTGGCTCGCATCGTCATCATGGTCATTCGCGTCTGACGGCGCGATGAAGCCGGACCGTGCCGGGATCGAAACGCGACTCGCGGTGGCCGACACCTTCGTGCATGTCCAGGATCTGCCGGAGACCGACCTGTTGCTCGCGTCCGACTATGCCGCGCACGAAGCGGGCGTTGCGGCCGCTGCAGCAAGCCTCGGCTCGAACACCAAGTCGCTCTATCATCTCGACGCGACCCGGCCGGAGGCGCCGCGCGCGCGGTCGCTGACGGAAGAAATTTCGCGGGTGGTGCGTGCCCGGGCAGCCAATCCAACCTGGATCGCTGGCATGATGCGGCATGGCTTCCGCGGCGCCGCCGAAATCGCAGCGACGCTGGAGCACATGGCCGCGTTTGCCCATCTCGCCGACGCGGTGCCGTCGCATCTGTTCGACCTCTATTACGACGCGACTCTCGGCGACGATGAAATCCGCGCATTCCTCGGTCGCGAGAACCCGCAGGCGCTTGGCGCGATCGAGGATTGTTTCCGTCGCCTGGATGACGCCTCGCTCTGGGTGACGCGGCGCAATTCCATTCTCGCCTCGCTGCGGGAGGCGTCATGACGGGCTTCGCGATCAAGGGCTGGTGTCCGTCTGCGTTGCGCCCGATGCCGTCGGGCGACGGCCTCGTGGTGCGCTTGCGCCCGCGCGGCGGACGGCTTTCTTCGGCACAGGCCGCCGGCATTGCCGAGCTCTCGGCACGTCACGGCAACGGCCTGATCGATCTTACCGGGCGTGCCAATCTGCAAATCCGAGGGGTTTCCGAACAGAGCCATCCGCCATTGATCGAGGGAATCGATCGGCTCGGCATGGTCGATGCGGACCTGCAGTCGGAAAGCCAGCGCAACATCCTGATCGCGCCGTTCTGGCGCGAGGGCGACGATATCCATTCACTTGCCGGGGAACTCGAGCGCGCTCTCGCGGCGCGACCGCTCGGTCTGCCCGAAAAATTCGGCTTTGCCATCGATTGCGGCGAAAGCCGCGTCGTTGCGCAGGCGCCGGCTGATGTGCGCATCGAGCGCGGCATCGACGGCGGTTTGATCGTGCGTGCTGACGGCGCGCGACTGGGACGCATGCTCGCGAGGGAAGGTGCGGTCGACGCCGCGATCGCGCTCGCCCAATGGTTCGTTGCGTCAGGCGGTGTCAGGGAAGGGCGAGGGCGCATGGCGGCGCCTATCGCCATCGGGAAGCTTCCGGAGATTTTCGCAGGCGACACGCAACCTGCACCGGCGCTTGCCGTTCCAAATCCCGGGCTTGTCGCTTCCGGCGCGCTGGTGGGTTTTGCCTTCGGCCAGTTGCAGAGCGAAACGCTGAGCACTCTCGCCACGCTCGCGCCAGGTCTGCGCCTGACGCCCTGGCGTATGATGCTGGTCGAAGATTTGCGCGAGATGCCGCAGCATCAAGGCCTCGTCACGCGTGCCGACGATCCGTTGCTGCGGGTCGTCGCCTGCACCGGCGCGCCCACCTGTCCGGAGGCGTTTGCGGAAACGCGCGAACTGGCGGCAAGTCTTGCGCCGCACATTCCGTCAGACACAAGGCTTCATGTTTCCGGCTGCGCCAAGGGTTGCGCGCATCCGGCCCCATCGGCGCTGACGCTGGTCGGTACGGCCGACGGTTTTGATCTTGTCCGCGATGGCTCGCCACGAGATGTTCCCGCCATGCGCGGACTTGCGCCGGAAAATATTTTCGCCGATCTCCTCGCCGTGCTCGGAGGCCGATGATGCCTCACGCCTTTGAGACCGATGGCGCTGTGATCTACCGGCAGTCCTTTGCGACCATCCGCGCCGAAGCCGATCTTGCGCGCTTCTCGCCCGACGAGGAGCCGGTGGTGGTGCGCATGATCCATGCCGCCGGGATGGTCGGCCTCGAAGCGCATGTCCGCTTCACGCGCGATATGGCGATCAAGGCCCGCAAGGCGTTGCAGAGCGGCGCACCGATCCTGTGCGACGCGCGCATGGTCTCGGAAGGCATTACGCGCGCGCGATTGCCGGCGAGCAACCGCGTGATCTGCACGCTCGACGATCCCAAGGTGGCCGCGCTGGCGCAGTCGATGCGGACGACGCGTTCCGCCGCCGCGCTCGAACTCTGGCGGCCGAATCTCGATGGCGCGATTGTCGCGATCGGCAATGCGCCGACGGCGCTGTTCCATCTCCTCAACATGCTCGAAGACGAACAATGTCCGCGGCCGGCCGCGATCATCGGCTGTCCGGTCGGCTTTGTCGGAGCCACCGAGTCCAAGACCGCGTTGATGGCATCGGCGCCTGCGCCAGCGCTGACCGTTGTGGGCCGGCTCGGCGGCTCCGCGATCACGGTCGCCGCCGTGAATGCACTGGCAAGCAGGAGCGAATGACCATGGGGCGGATCATCTGCTGCGGGCTCGGACCCGGCGATCCCGATCTGATGAGCGTGCGCGCCGACCGCGAGGTGCGCGCCGCAACCCATATCGCCTATTTTCGCAAGAAGGGCCGTCCCGGCCAGGCGCGGACCATCGTCGACGGCATGCTGGCTGCCGACGTGCGCGAATATCCGATGGAATATCCCGTCACGACCGAGCTTGCCGTGAACAGCGAGGCATATGCGCGGTTGCTTGGTGCGTTCCACGATGAATGGGCGGATCGCCTGGCGGAACTTGCGCGCACGACCGACGTCGTCGTGCTCTGCGAGGGCGACCCATTCTTCTACGGCTCCTTCATGCATCTCTACACGCGGCTGCAGGACCGCGCGGAAGTGGAAGTCATCGCCGGCATCCCCGGCATGGCCGGATGCTGGAACGTCGCAGGCCTGCCGATGGCGCTCGGCGACGATGTCATGACGGTGCTGATGGGAACATTGCCGGAAGCGGAGCTGGAGCGGCGGGCGCAAAGCTCGGATGCGCTGGTCATCATGAAGACCGGTCGCAATCTCGCAAAGATCCGTCGCGCGCTGGAAGCCGCCGGTCGTCTGAATGAGGCCTGGCTGATCGAGCGCGGCACCATGCCGGGCGAGCGCGTCGCGCGCCTTGCCGATGTCGAGGTCCCAGATTGCCCCTATTTCGCGATCGTGCTGGTGCATGGCCGCGGCGGCAGACGGCAGGAAGCGGCGGAGTGACGGGTACGCTCACCATCGCAGGGCTCGGGCCGGGCGATGCCGCGCTGGTCACACCGGAAGTATCGGCTGCGCTCGCCGACGCCACCGATGTGCTGGGCTACGCGCCCTATGTCGCGCGTGTGCCGGTGCGCGACGGCTTGCGGCTGCATCCCTCCGACAATCGCCAGGAATTGCAGCGCGCGGGCGACGCCCTGAAGCTCGCGGCGGAAGGGCGCCGCGTCGTGCTGGTCTCCTCCGGCGATCCCGGCGTGTTCGCGATGGCAGCCGCGGTGTTTGAGGCGCTGGAAGCCGCGCCCGATCTGCAGGACCTTTCGATCCGCGTGCTGCCGGGCGTCACCGCGATGCTGGCTGCGGCGGCGCGCGCCGGAGCGCCACTGGGGCACGATTTCTGCGCGATCAATCTCTCCGACAACCTGAAGCCGTGGGAGGTGATCGAGAAGCGGCTGCGGCTCGCCGCCGAAGCCGACTTTGCCATCGCGATCTATAATCCGCGCTCGGCAAGCCGGCCCGAAGGTTTTGCCCGCGCGCTCGATGTGTTGAGAGAAGCCGGCTGCGGCGACCGCACCATCATCTTCGCGCATGCGGTGACGACGCCGAAGGAGAAGATCGAAACGCTGTCGCTTCAAGATGCGCGAGCCGAAATGGCCGACATGGCGACGCTGGTCATTGTCGGCAATTCGGCGACGCGCCGCGTCGGCCGTTGGGTCTATGCCCCGAGGCGCTCGCCATGAGAAAGCCACGCCAGCACTTCCTCCACGCTTACCACCCGCGGCCTTTCGGGCAGGGCGGGGCGTGCGATCATGATGACGGGCAGGCCGAGTTCGCGCGCCGCGTCGATCTTGGCCCGCGCGCCCGTGCCGCCGGAATTGCGGGCGACCAGCCATTCGATGCCGCGCGAGCGCATCAATTCACGATCGCCTTCAGGTGTGAACGGGCCGCGCGAGACGATCACTTCGGCGTCGCGCAACGGCAGGGCATCCTCGGGCGCGTCGACAAACCGCAGCGTATAGACGTGCTGCGGCCTGGCCGCGAACGGTGCGATATGCTGCCGGCCGATCGCGAGAAACACGCGTGTGCGTTGCGCGGGGAGGGCAGCCACCGCGGCATCGATGTCCGGCACCTCGATCCAGTTGTCGCCGGCTGCACAAATCCAGGGCGCGCGCTCCAGCGCGACCAGCGGAACGCCCGTTGCGGCACATGCTTCGACCGCATGACGGCTCATCTCGGCGGCAAAGGGATGCGTCGCGTCGATCACATGCGTGACGCGCTGCTTAAGGACATAGTCGGCAAGCCCGGCCGCGCCGCCAAAGCCGCCGATCCGCGTCGGCAGCGAATGACCCAGCGGAATCTGCGTCCGTCCCGCGTAGGAATAGATTGCGTCGACCCCTTTACGCTCGAACGCGTCCGCAAGCCGGTTGGCGTCGCCCGTTCCGCCCAATATGAGGGCGCGCATGTCTGAACCCTGGTTGACCATCATCGGTATCGGCGAAGATGGCCTTGCCGGGCTGTCGGAAGCAAGCCGAAAGGCGCTTGCCCGGGCCGAGACCGTGTTCGGCGGCGAGCGGCATCTGAAGCTCGCCGGCGTCGACGGCCGCGGCAAGCCATGGCCCGTTCCGTTCGATGCCAAATGCGTGCTCGCCCGCCGTGGCCATCCGACGGCCGTGCTCGCCTCCGGCGACCCCTTCTGGCATGGCGCGGGCGGCAGTCTCGCAACACATCTGTCGCCGGATGAGTGGGTCGCGCATCCGTCGCCCTCGACATTTTCGCTCGTGGCATCGCGGCTCGGCTGGGCGCTGGAGAGCACGAGCTGCATCGGGCTTCATGCGGCGCCGTTCGAGCGGCTGGTGCCGCTGTTGTCGCGCGGCGTGCGAATCATCTGTCTGCTGCGCGACGCCAGGGCCGCCGCCGACCTTGCGTCATGGCTCACTGCGCGCGGCTGGGGCCTGTCCGGGGTTTGGACTTTGTCGGCGCTAGGCGGTTCGCGCGAGCACATCACCGAGGGCAGGGCGGACAGTTACGCGGCGACTCCCGCGGCAAGCCCGTTGGCGCTTGCCATCGAAGCGGACGGCGCAACCGGGCTCTCACATGCCTCCGGTCTTCCCGACGACCTGTTCGGGCACGACGGCCAGATCACCAAGCGACCGATCCGCGCGCTCGCGCTCTCTGCGCTGGCTCCGCGGCCGGGCGAGAAGCTTTGGGACATCGGTGCCGGTTCCGGATCGATCTCGGTCGAATGGGCGCTCGCCGGAGGAGCGGCGATCGCGATCGAGGCGCGGGAGGATCGCGTCGACAACATTCGCGCCAACGCCGAGGCCTTCGGCCTCGCGCACAAGATCAGCATTATCGCGGGAACTGCGCCCGAGGCGCTTTCATCTCTTGGGAAGCCCGACGCAGTCTTCATCGGAGGCGGCCTCGATGCGGCGATGTTCGACGCGGTCTGGTCGCTGATTCCACCGGGCACGCGCATTGTCGCGCACAGCGTGACCCTCGAGACCGAGGCATTGCTGTCCAACCTGCAGCAAGAGCACGGCGGCGACCTCATGCGGATCGAGATTTCGCATGCCGCGCCGCTCGGCCGCTACCGGTCCTGGGAGGCCGCGCGCCCCGTCGTGCAATGGAGCGTGGTGAAATGACCGTGCATTTCATCGGCGCCGGCCCCGGCGCGCCCGATCTCCTCACCTTGCGCGGCCGCGACCTGATCGCGTCCTGCCCGGTCTGCCTCTATGCGGGCTCGCTGGTGCCGAAGGAGATTCTGGCGCATTGCCCGCCCGGCGCGCGGATCGTCAACACTGCGCCGCTGTCGCTCGACGAGATCGTCAACGAGATCGCCGCCGCTCATGCCGAAGGCAAGGACGTGGCGCGGCTGCATTCCGGCGATCTCTCGGTGTGGTCGGCGATGGGCGAGCAGTTGCGGCGCCTGCGCGAGCTCGGCATTCCCTTTTCCGTCACGCCGGGTGTGCCGTCTTTCGCCGCCGCTGCTGCTGCGCTCGAAGCGGAGCTGACGTTGCCCGGACTTGCGCAATCGGTGGTGTTGACGCGCACCTCCGGCCGCGCCAGCGCGATGCCGGAAGGCGAGACGCTCGCCGCTTTCGCCGCGACCGGCGCGGTGCTGGCGATCCATCTTTCCATCCACGTGCTCGGCAAGGTCATTGCCGAGCTCACGCCGCATTATGGCGCGGATTGTCCCGTCGCGGTGGTCTGGCGCGCGAGCTGGCCCGACGAACGAATCGTCCGCGCGACGCTCGGCACGCTGGAATCGTCGCTCGGCGCCGAGCTTGAACGAACCGCGATCATCCTGGTTGGCCGGACGATCGAGGCGAAGGATTTCGGCGAAAGCCGCCTCTACGCCGCCGATTACGACCGCCGTTATCGACCGGTCGGCACCTCGCCGCGCTTCCCGGAGGTGTCGTGATGGCGCGCTGCCTCGTCATCTCCGCGCCCGCCTCCGGCGCCGGCAAGACCACGCTGACCTTGGCGCTCGCACGCGCCTTCCGCGACCGCGGGCTTGCCGTGCAGTGCTTCAAGAGCGGCCCTGATTACATCGATCCCGCGTTCCACACCGCGGCCACCGGGCGCGCTTCCGTCAATATCGATAGCTGGGCGATGCCGCGCGGGACCATCGACCAGCTCACGGCACGCGGCGGTGACGCCGATCTGGCGCTGGCCGAGGGCTCGATGGGGCTGTTCGATGGCGTCGCGACGCCGGGCCAATCCGGCACCGGCGCCAGCGCGGACCTTGCGGAAATGATGGGCTGGCCGGTGCTGCTCGTGCTCGATCCCTCCGGCCAGGCACAGACCGCGGCGGCGGTCGCATCCGGCCTGCGCGATTTCCGCAAAGGGGTGCGCGTCGCGGGCGTTGTCCTCAACCGCGTCGCGAGCCCGCGCCACGAAGACCTCGTGCGGCGCGCGATGGAAGGCGCCGGCATTGCCGTTCTTGGCGCGTTGCCGCGCCATTCTCCGATCGCACTGCCGGAGCGGCATCTCGGCCTCGTTCAGGCGGAAGAGCTTTCGCGCCTGAATGAGCTGATCGCCGAAGCCGCGCGCCTCGTCGCCGAGCGCGTCGATCTCGATGCGGTGCTGCGGCTCGCTGAATGCGGCTGGATCGCGACCAGCACCAAGTCTGCGGCCCCCGTGACGCCGCCCGGCCAGTGCATTGCGCTCGCGCGCGACGCGGCGTTCTCCTTTATCTATCCGCACATCCTCGAAGGCTGGCGTGCCGCCGGAGCGGAGGTCCTGCCATTCTCGCCGCTCGCCGATGAGAGCCCTGACGACAGCGCCGATGTCTGCTGGCTGCCCGGCGGCTATCCGGAACTGCATGCGGGGCAGATCGCGGCCAATAGCCGCTTCCGAAATGCCCTGAAGGTCTTTGCGCAAACGCGCCCCGTGCATGGCGAATGCGGCGGCTACATGGTGCTGGGCGAGGGCCTCACGGACGCCAAGGGCACACGCCATGAGATGACGGGATTGCTTGGCCTCGAGACCAGCTTTGCCAAGCGGCGCATGCATCTCGGTTATCGCCTGGCGGAGCTCACCGCGGGCATGCCCGGCCATCCGCAGGGTTCGCGATTGCGCGGCCATGAATTCCATTATGCCTCGATCCTGGCGCAGCCCGATCCGCCGCTCGCTTCCGTGCGCGACGCAAATGGCGCTGACGTTGCCGAAACCGGTTCGCGCCGTGGGCGCGTCACCGGCACGTTCTTCCATTTGATTGCGGAGGAGCGATGAGCGGCTTCGTCTCCTTTGTCTCGGCCGGTCCCGGCGATCCCGAGCTTCTGACCTTGAAGGCGGCTGCGCGGCTGCGCGCCGCCGATGTCGTGCTCTACGATGATCTCGCCGCCGGCGCGATCCTCGATCACGCCCGCAAGGGCGCGACGCTGGTCTCGGTCGGAAAACGAGCGGGCCGGCCGTCGGCGAAGCAGGAGCACGTCAGCCGGCTCCTGGTCGACTATGCCGCGACCGGCGCAAGCGTGGTGCGGCTGAAATCGGGCGATGCCGGCGTGTTCGGACGGCTGGAGGAGGAAGTCGAGGCGCTGCGCACGGCGGGCATCATCTATGAGATCATCCCCGGCGTCACCGCGGCCTGCGCGGCCGGCGCCGCCACGGGTATTCCATTGACCCGCCGCCACACCGCGCGGCGCGTGCAATTCATCACCGGCGCCGACGTGAAGGGCGAGCTGCCGCAGGATTTGTATTGGGACGCGCTCGCCGATCCCCATGCGATGACCGCGGTCTATATGGGAAAGAAGACGTTTCCGGCGCTCGCGGCGAAATTGATCGCGCTGGGCCTGTCGCCGGAGACGCCGGCGCTGCTCGCCGAATCCGTTGGCCAGGCCGACCAGCGCCTCATTCGCACCACTGTCAAGAAACTCGCTGAACAGCTGACCCTGGAAAACGTCACGGCGACCGCCGTGATCCTTTACGGGGCGCTGGCGGCGGACGATCCATAGCGGTATAATTCGCCAAATCGAGAAGGAAGACGGACCATGCATATCGAGCCCGGAATTGTCGACGGCACCAAGATCGTTCTCAGCTACGCGACCGCGGCGGCGGCCGGTGGCTACGCGCTGAAGCTTGCCGGCGAGGCCGCGCGGGAGCAGGGTATCTCCTCGCTGGCGCTGCGCACGGCGGCGACCACCACGCTGGTACTGTTCTTCTTCGAGCTCCTGCCGCATTTTTCGGTCGGCGTCTCCGAGGTGCATTTCATCTTCGGCTCGACATTGTTCCTGATCTTTGGCGCCGCGCCCGCGGCGCTGGGGTTGGCGCTCGGGCTATTGTTGCAGGGCATCTTTCTGGTGCCGACGGACCTGCCGCAATACGGCATGAACGTCACCACGCTCTTGGTGCCGCTGTTTGCCATCAACGCGCTCGCCGCGCGCATCGTCGCCCGCGACACGGCCTATGTCGATCTCCGCTACGGCCAGGCGCTGTCGCTCTCGACCGCCTATCAGGCCGGCATCGTCGCCTGGGTTGCATTCTGGGCGATCTATGGCCGCGGGATGGGCGCGGAAAACCTGTCGTCGATTGCGACCTTCGCGGTGTCCTATGCCATGGTGATCGTGGTCGAGCCGCTGGTCGATCTCGGCGTGCTGGCGCTCGCAAAATCGCTGCGTGGTGTGCTGGATGGCGGCCTCGTGACGCCGCGCCTGCACAACGCGGCCTAAGTCCTTGCAGGGCGATCGCGCCGGCGACCGCCCGCGGCTTCCATCGTGCTCACGATATCGTTGATCGGCATCGGCTGCGGTGATCCCGCGCAGCTCACGCTTGCGGCGATCAGCGCCATCAATGCCGCCGACCTGATCCTGATTCCGCGCAAGGGCGAGGAGAAGTCCGACCTCGCCGAATTGCGGCGGGAGATTTGCGCGCGGGTGCTGACCGGCGGCACAACGCGGCTGGTCGAGTTCGATCTGCCCGCGCGCGACGTCGATCGCGAGGATTATCGCGGCGGCGTCGATGACTGGCACGATGCCATCGCTGCCGTGTGGTCGCGCGAGATCGGAAAACATCTCGGCGCCGGCGGACGCGTGGCGTTCCTGATCTGGGGCGATCCGTCGCTCTATGATTCCAGCCTGCGCATCGCGCGCAGGCTTGATCCGCTCCCGGAGCTCGAAGTGATCCCGGGTGTCACGGCGATCCAGGCGCTTTGCGCCGCGCACGCCATCCCGCTCAATGAGATCGGCGCGCCGTTCCTGGTGACCACCGGCCGGCAATTGCGCGAAGGCGGCTGGCCGCATTGTGTCGAGACGGTTGTCGTGATGCTCGATGGCGGCACGGCGTTCCAGTCGCTCGACCCGGCCGGACTTCACATCTGGTGGGGCGCTTATTTGGGCATGCCGCACCAGATCATTTTTTCCGGCCCGCTCGCGGAGGTCGGCGGAAAGATCGTGGATGCGCGCGAAAAGGCGCGGGCGAGGCTGGGCTGGATCATGGATAGTTACATTCTCAAACGCGGTTCGGTTTAGAGCGAGATTGCGATGCTTCCCGAATGGGTCACCCAGCCATGTCCCGCCATCTCCGCCAACCATCGCGACGCGGCGGTAGCGCGCCAGGGCCAGCTCACCAAGCCGACCGGCGCGCTCGGCCGTCTCGAGATATTGGCGATCGAGCTCGCCGGCCTGCAGCACACCGAACGTCCCCGCGCCGAGCGCGTGCCGATCATCGTCTTTGCCGGCGATCATGGCGTTGCCGCGCAGGGCGTCTCTGCCTATCCGCAGGAAGTGACGATCGCGATGATGGCGAACTTCGCCGGCGGAGGCGCTGCGATCTCCGTGTTGGCGCGCGAACTTGGCTCGTCCCTCGAAGTCGTTGATGCCGGCACACTGGCGGAGAATCCGCTTCCCGGCATCGTCGCCGACAAGCCGCGCCGCGGCAGCCGCGATTTCAGCGGGGAGGCGGCGCTTGAGCCCGAAGAGCTCTCGTTCGCTCTCGGCTGCGGCAAGCGAGCGGTCGCGCGCGCTGCGGCCTCCGGGCCTGACCTGCTCATTCTCGGCGAAATGGGCATCGGCAATACAACTTCGGCGGCTGCAATCGCCGCGGCGCTGCTTGGGATCGGCGCCGACAAGATCACCGGCCTCGGCACCGGGCTCGACGCTGCCGGCCGCGACCGCAAGGCGCAAATTATCGATGCTGCGTTGAACCGTCATGGCCTCGCGGGCGCATCTGCCGAAAAAATCCTCTGCGCCGTCGGCGGGCTCGAGATCGCGGCGATCTGCGGTGCGATCATTGCCGCCGCCCAGCGCCGCGTTCCGGTACTGGTCGATGGCTTCATCGTCTCCGTTGCGGCGCTCACGGCTGCGCGCCTCAATCCTTCCTGCCGTCCCTATCTCATCTTCTCCCATTGTTCGGCTGAGCAGGGGCATCGGCTGGTGCTCGAAGCGCTCGACGCGCGGCCCTTGCTCGACCTCGATCTGAGGCTCGGCGAAGGCTCGGGCGCGGCGCTGGCCCTGCCGATCCTGCGGCTTGCCTGCGCGCTGCATAATCGCATGGCGACCTTCGCGGAAGCCGCCGTTCCGGACCGCTCCGGCTGAATGCTTTGGACGGCATTAACCCCGCTCCGCCAACATCTTAACTGCAGCTTGACCCGCTCTGCGTTACGCCCTTATGTGCGCCATGGGCCCCTGCATCTGCCGGTGTTTCGGGCCTTCTCGAAAAACCCGGTCGAAAGCGCGATGACCCGAGACGAAACCAACAAACGGCAGGCCATCATCGACGCATGCCGCCGGATGAACGCGCTCGGCATCAACCAGGGCACCTCGGGCAATATCAGCGTCCGTCACGGCGACGGTCTGCTCATCACGCCGACCAGCGTGCCCTATGAGGCGATGACGCCGGACCAGATCGTATTCATGGGGCTCGACGGCTCGTACGCAAAGAACCAGCGGCCCTCCAGCGAATGGCGGTTTCACCTGGATATCCTGCGCTCGCGCAGCGAGGTCGAGGCCGTGGTCCATGCACATCCGACCTATTGCACCATCCTCGCCATCATGGGCCTCGAGATCCCGCCGATCCACTACATGATCGCGGTCGCGGGCGGCGACAACATCCGCTGCGGGCCATATGCGACCTACGGCACGCCGGAGTTGTCGGCGCATGCGCTCAAGGCGCTGGAAGGCCGCCAGGCCTGCCTGCTCGACCATCACGGCATGATCGCGATCGGGCCGTCGCTCTCGAAGGCGATGTGGCTTGCGGTCGAGGTCGAGACGCTGGCGCGGCAGTACCATGGTTGCCTGCAGATCGGCCGTCCGCCGCTGCTGCCGAAGGACGAGATCGAGCGGGTCCGCCTGAAAATGGCTGGCTATGGGCACGCCGATGGGTAACGGGAACGGGTAGGTATCGCCGGTGCTTTCGCGGATTACCGACATTGCCGGGCGCCGCCGCGCTTCAAACCGCGCGCTGACCGCGCTGCGCGCGCTTCTGCGCAGCAACGAGTTCTATTTGATCCCGCTGGCGCTGGTCATCGGCGTCGTGGCGGGCGCGATCGTCACGCTGATGAGCGAGATCGCGCAGATCGCGCATGTCCTGATCTTCGGCATTCCGATCGACGTGCGGCTGAGCGCGAACGCCACCGTCAATCCGGTGATAGCTCTGGTCGCGCCCGCGCTCGGCGGGCTCTCGCTGGGCATCATGGAATGGTCGCGACGCCGCATGAAAATTTCGAGCGCTGTCGACCCGATCGAGGCCAACGCCTTGCGCGGCGGCCGGCTCTCGGCGCGCGACAGCGTGGTGGTGAGCGGGCAGACCATGATCTCCAACGGCTGCGGCGCGTCGGTTGGTCTCGAGGCCGGCTATACCCAGATCGGGGCGGGCGCTGCCTCCCTGATAGGTGGGTTCCTCAATTTGCGCCGCAACGACCTGCGCCTGATCGTCGGCTGCGGCGCGGCGGCTGCGATCGCAGCCGCCTTCGGTGCGCCGATCACCGGCGCGTTCTATGCCTGCGAGCTGATCGTCGGTGTCTATGCGGTCGCCAGCGCGGCGCCGATCCTTGCAGCATCCCTCGCCGGCGCCTTGACCGCGCAATATCTCGGCGGCGCGCCCTATTCGCTGGAAGTATCCCACGTCGGCAGCGTCGGCCTCGAGCAATACCTGGCGCTGATCGGATTGGCGCTGATCGTCGCCATCATTGGCATCCTGGTGATGCGCAGCTCTTCGCTGTTCGAGCGGGTGTTCAAGCAAAAATGGCTGCCGGTCTGGCTCAGGCCCGTGATCGGCGGCGTTTGCGTCGGCGGGCTTGCGATCGTCACGCCACAGGTGCTGGCGGCCGGTCACGGTGCGATGGTGCTCGACCTGCACCGGGAGATGGCGATCGGCTTCATCGCCACCGTGATCGCATTGAAGCTGATTGCCTGCCTGGTCTCGCTGGCCTCGGGCTTCCGGGGCGGTCTCTTCTTCTGCTCGCTCTTCGTCGGCAGTCTGCTCGGAAAATTCTTTGCCGCGGTGCTGGTGTGGACGGGCCTCGGCTTCACCGTCGATCCCATGGTCAGCATGCTCACGGGCATGGCCACGCTTGGGGTCGCGATCGTCGGCGGCCCGCTCACGATGTCGTTCCTGGTGTTGGAGATGACGCGCAGCGTCGATGTCACCGCCGTCGTGCTGGCCGGCTGCATCGTGACCAGCATCTTTGTGCGCTTCATGTTTGGCCATTCCTTTTCGACCTGGCGCCTGCATCTGCGCGGCGAGACCATCCGCAGCGCCAACGATGTCGGCTGGCTGCGCAACCTCACGGTCGAACGCATGATGCGAACCGACGTCGGCAAAGTGCCGTCCACCACGACCATCGCCGCGTGCCGGCGCGAGTTCGTGCTGGGCTCGCGCCAGGCGATCGTGGTCGTCAACAACAGCGACGATTATTGCGGGCTGGTGCTGATGCCGGAACTTTATCTGGGTGAGCTCGACGCGATCGCGGATGATATCCAGATCGTCGAGCTCGCGCGCTATACCGATGTGGCGCTGCTGCCGGAGATGAACGTCAAGACCGCGATGAAGCTGTTCGACGACGCCGAGGCCGAAGTGCTGGCCGTGCTGGAGTCGGCCGATAGTCGCAAGGTGATCGGCTTCCTCAGCGAATCCTTTGCGCGCCGCCGCTATGTCGACGAGATCGACCAGGCCACCCGCGGCGTGCTCGGCGCGTTGTCGTGAATCGGCCGGCCGGCTCACGGCCCGCCAACCACAAATTGATCCAGTTTCGTGAACATTTGATATCTGCCGTCATTATGCTCGGGCGGGCGCGGCGAAGCGACCGGCGCGAGGAGTGGCAGGATGCAAGAGCGTTCGTTACAGGCGATTGTTTCAACCCTTTTGTTCCTGGCCGTTTCGAGCGGCGCGGCGGGCGCTCAGTCGGCCACGCGCGAAGGCAAGGACGCCTTCGGAAGCTGGCAGACCGACAAGCCCGGCACGGTCCGCCTGATCAAGCCGCAGGATTTGCCTCAGCCCGGCGCGACCGCCGCGGCGGCAAGTTTCTCGCGTGTCGTGGCGAGGCCGGCCGGCGCTGCGCCGCAGGTCCCCCCGGGCTTCAGGATCGAATTGTTCGCAGAAGGTCTGAGCGGTCCGCGCATCATCCGCGTCGCCCCGAACGGCGATATCTTCGTCGCCGAAACGCGCGCCGGCCGCATCCGCGTTCTCCGTGCCGCCGACGGTGCGGCAAAGCCCGGCACCAACGAAATCTTCGCCAGCGGCCTTCACGGCCCGTTCGGGATCGCGTTCTTTCCGGGCGGCAACGACCCGCAATGGGTCTATGTCGCCAACACCGACAGCGTCGTGCGCTTTCCCTATCGCGGCGGCGATCTGAAGGCCTCCGGTCCGGCGGAGAAGGTCGTTGCGAAGCTGCCGGCCGGCTACGGACATTCGACCCGCGACATCGCGTTCACGCCCGACAACAAGCGGATGCTGGTGTCGGTCGGCTCCGCCAGCAATGTGGCGGAGGGGATGGGCACTCCGCCCGGCGGGCTGAAGGCCTGGCGCACACAACAGCCGCTCGGGGCGTCCTGGGGCACCGAGACCGACCGCGCCGCGGTGCTGGCGTTCGATCCGGACGGCAAGAACCAGAAGCTGTTCGCCACCGGCATCCGCAATTGCGTCGGCCTTGCGATGCAGCCGAACGGCACGGCCTGGTGCTCGACCAACGAGCGCGACAATCTCGGCGACGACCTCGTGCCCGATTTTGTCACGCGCGTCCGGGAGAACGCGTTCTATGGCTGGCCGTGGTTCTATATCGGCGACCATCAGGACCCGCGCCATGCCGGTGCGCGTCCTGACCTCAAGGACAAGATCACCGTGCCTGACGTGTTGCTGCAGGCGCACTCGGCCTCGCTCGGGCTTGCCTTCTACGAGGGCAGCAGCTTTCCCGCCGAATATCGCGGCGATGCCTTTGCGGCCGAGCACGGCTCGTGGAATCGCTCCAAGCGGACCGGCTACAAGGTTGTGCGCATCCGCCTGAAGGATGGCGTGCCGACGGGCGAATACGAGGATTTCGTCACCGGCTTCGTCGTCAACGACACGGAAGTCTGGGGCCGGCCGGTCGGCGTCGCCGTCGCCCGCGACGGCGCGTTGCTGATTTCGGAGGATGGCAACGGCACGATCTGGAGAGTCAGTCACTAAAGCCTATCCGATACTCCGGTTACCCAGTTCGTCGACCAGCACGCGCATGTTCTCGCTGTAATCGATGGGCACGGCGACGAGGTGCACGCCGCCGTGCTTGAATGCGGCCTCCAGCGTCGGGATCAATTCGGACGTCGCCGCGATGCGGTGGCCATGCGCGCCGTAGGACTGTGCGTAGCGCACGAAATCCGGATTGCCGAAGGTCATGCCGAAATCGGCAAAGTGGTCGACCGCCTGTTTCCAGCGGATCATGCCGTAGGCCGAATCCTCGATGATCATCACGACCAGGTCGAGCTTGAGGCGGACAGCGGTCTCCAGCTCCTGGCTGTTCATCATGAAGCCGCCATCGCCGCAAACCGCAAGCACGCGCTTGCCGGGATTGAGGCATTTCGCCGCGATCGCCGAGGGCAGGCCGGCGCCCATCGTCGCCAGCGCGTTGTCGAGCAGCAGGGTATTGGCAACGGTGGTCCGGTAGTTGCGCGCGAACCAGATCTTGTACATGCCGTTGTCGAGGCAGACGATGCCGTCTTCCGGCATCACCTTGCGGACGTCGTGAACGACACGTTGCGGGATCACGGGAAAGCGCTCGTCCTCGGCCCGTTCGTTGATATGCGCGCGAATGTCGTCGCGGAGTCTCGTGAACTCTGCCGCCGCCTTGACGCGCTGATGCAGCGCATCCGCCAGCGCCGTCACGGTGGTGCCGATGTCGCCGATCACCTCGGCATCGGGATGGAACACCTGCTCGACGGTCGCCGAGACGTAGCCGACATAGACCACCTTGGGTCCGGAGCCCGCGCCCATCAGGAACGGCGGCTTTTCGACGGTGTCGTGGCCGATCGCGATGATCAGGTCGGCCTGTTCGATCGCGTCGTGAATGTAATCGCGTTCCGACAAGGCGGCGGTGCCGAGATAAAGGTCGGAGTTGCCGGTCACCGCGCCCTTGCCCATCTGCGTGTTGAAGAAGGCGATCTGCGTCCGCCGCACGAAATCGGACAGCGCCTCCACCAGCCGCGGCCGGTTGCCGGCAGCGCCAATCATGATCAGCGGGCGCTTGGCGGCGAGGATCATATCGACCGCGCTCTTCACCGAAGCGGGCGAGGCGATCGGCCGGAGGATCGGATGCGGAGCGATCAACGGCGCGTTGCAGTCTTCCGCGGCGATGTCCTCCGGCAGCTCGAGATGCACGGGCCCGGGCCGCTCCTCGGTCGCGACCCGGAAGGCGTCGCGGACCATGGAGGGAATGGCGTCGGCCGAGACGATCTGCCGGGTCATCTTGGTGATCGGGCGCATCGAGCCGACGATGTCGACAAGCTGGAAGCGCGCCTGCCGCGCGCCCTTGATCGCTTTCTGGCCGGTGATCATCACCATGGGCATGGCGCCGAGATAGGCATAGGCCGCGCCGGTGGTGAAATTGAGCGCACCGGGGCCGAGCGTGGAGAGGCAGACGCCGGGCGATCCGGTCAGCCGGCCCTGGGTCGCCGCCATGAAGGACGCCGCCTGCTCGTGGCGCGTCAGCACCAGCTCGATGCGCGAGGCGCGCAGCGACTCGACGACGGCGAGGTTTTCCTCGCCCGGGAGCCCGAAAATGCGCTGGACGCCTTCATTCTCCAGCGCGGCGACGAGAAGGTCGGATCCCTTGCTACGCATCGTTCTCGCCTCCTGTCGTTGCAGCGGAGTACCCTTTAGGCCTGAAATCGGCCGCAAGCCCCACTTTGCCGGGGAATATGGGGACGCGTGGTTTATTTCGCACGAGCGTGACAGTACGATCCAGCCCGAATGATCGGCTTTCGGAGGGGCGAGGGCTTTGACCGACGTCTGGGCACGGAAATCCGTCGACACGCTGCTTGCGGAAGCCGCGCATGTCGATCCCGACAGCGAAGTCCGGCCGCTGAAGCGAAGCCTGTCCGCGCTCAACCTGGTTGGCCTCGGCATCGGCGGCATCGTCGGCGCCGGCATTTTCGTGCTCACCGGCCACGCGGCGGCCGCCAATGCCGGCCCCGCGGTGACCCTGTCGTTCCTGCTCGGCGCGGTCGCTTGCGCCTTTGCGGGCCTCTGCTATGCCGAGATGTCGTCGACCGTGCCGATATCGGGCAGCGCCTACACCTTTGCCTATGCGACGATGGGCGAGCTGATCGCCTGGATCATCGGCTGGGACCTGATCCTGGAATATGCCATCGGCGCCGGCACGGTCGCGATTGGATGGTCGGCCTATGTCGTCAGCTTCGCAAAGGATTTCGGCATCAACGTCCCCGCGCAATTCGTCTCCGCGCCGCTCGCCTTCGATGCCGACAGCCACACCTGGTCGTCGACCGGCGCGATCCTGAACGTGCCGGCGGTCGCGATCGTGGTTGCGATGACAATCCTGCTCGTGATCGGCATCCGGGAATCCTCTCGGGTGAATGACGTCATCGTCGCCATCAAATTGACTGTCATCGTGCTCTTCGTCGTTTTCGCCGTGCCGGCTTTCTCCTTCTCCAACTGGGTGACGGCCTCCAACCCCGATGGAAATTTCATCCCGCCCAACGCCGGAACCGGGGTCTACGGCTTTTCCGGCGTGGTGCGTGGCGCGGCGGTGGTGTTCTTCGCCTTCATCGGTTTCGACGCCGTCTCGACCACGGCGCAGGAAGCGAAGCAACCGTTGCGTGACGTGCCGATCGGCATCATGGGCTCGCTCGTGATCAGCACCATCCTCTATGTCGCCGTAGGCTTCGTGCTGACCGGCATTGTGGCCTACGACAAGCTCAACGTGCCGGATCCGATCTCGGTCGGCATCGCTGCCGCCGGCATTACCTGGCTGTCGCCGTTGATCAAGCTCGGCATCGTGCTTGGCCTGACCTCCGTCATTCTCGTCTCGATGCTCGGCCAGCCGCGCATCTTTCGCGCCATGGCGCATGACGGGCTGCTGCCGCCTTCGGCCGCGAAAATCCATTCGCGTTTCCAGACGCCTTATGTCGCGACGATCGTCACCGGCATCGCGGCGGCCTTGCTCGCGGGCCTGTTTCCGATTGGCCTCGTCGGCGAGCTCGTCAGCATTGGAACGCTGCTGGCGTTTGCGATCGTGTCGATCGGCACGCTGGTGCTGCGGATCGCCAGTCCCGGATTGCAGCGGCCGTTCCGCGCGCCCGCGATCTGGCTGGTGGCGCCGATGGGCGCCGCCACTTCGATCTTCCTGATGTGCGGCCTGCCGCTCGACACCTGGCTGCGGCTTGCGGTATGGCTCGCGATCGGGCTCGCGATCTATTTCGGCTACGGCAGGAGGCATAGCAGGATTGCCAAGGCACGGTGATTTCCGGTCAACTAGCATTTCAGATGGTGCGCGCCTGCTTTCGTGCCTCGTTCGCAATCGGCCGCAAGACCTCGGGCGAGGATTGACCGACGAGACTGTAGCCCATGCCGTCATCGGCCCAGGCGAAGCCCGAAACGTCACCGCCCGAATGCGGTGTCATCGGCTGGCCTTGATCCGTCGCCATCGGCCGCGTCAATACCACCAGGCGATCGCCTTGATCGTCGTCGTACATGAACATCGCCGCCGGTCCATGCGATGTCGCGACCACGCGTCCGCCCATCAGGCGATAACCCGCCGCGGCGAGATCGGGCACCTTGACCGGCTGATGCAGCCGGTTGGAGGCCCATTGCACGAGTTGCGCGCTGTCGGACGCCCTGATCTCGACCGGCCGGGTGTGATCGGACGCGTAGACATTATAGGAATAGGCCGCCTCCTGGGTCAGCGCGGCAAGTCCGCTCGTCGGCGCTTCCATCGAGCCGCGCGCGATCCAGCCACCGATGCCGCCGAAGCTCAATAGCAGCATCGCTGCGACCGCCCACCACGCGGGCGAGCGCCGCTTCCGGCGGCTCTCGATGATCCGCGGCAGATTGAGCGCGGCCGGCAGCGGCTCGTGCGCGATCGGCGAGAGCGCGGTCCGCAACAGCTCGCGCTGATCCGAGAACGCCGCGACACGTTTGGCCACGTCGGGATGTGTCTCGAGATAGCTCGAGACTTCCGCCTGCCGCTCGGGTTCAAGCATGCAGTCCACGTAAGCGTGAAGATCGTCCTCCGTGATCGGCCGGTGGTTCATTTCAAACTCCGCAGCGGCACCACATTCGCTGACGCCTCGTTCGCGGTCCCTTCAAGCTCCTGCTGCAGCCTTTCGCGTGCCCGCGAAAGCCGCGACATCACGGTGCCGATCGGAATATTAAGTACTTTCGCGGCGTCCGCATAAGAAAGATCTTCCACCGCGACGAGCAGCAGCACGGCGCGCAGGTCCTCGGGCAATTTGGCAAGCTTGTTCAAAACATCCCGATACATCAATTTTCGTTCCTGAACGGCGTCTTCGCCAAAATCGCTTTCGCTGGTTTCCTCGATCGTCAAATGCCTGCCGCGCGTCTTCGCCTGGCGGAACTGGTTGACCGCGAGGTTATGCAGGATCGTGAACAGCCACGGTCGCGGATCGCCTTCGCGCCGCTGGTGCCAACGGCTCACGGCCCGTTCCAAGCAATCCTGCACCAGATCGTCGGCGGCTGCGTGGTTGCGCACGAGCGCCCATGCATACCGGCGCAACGCCGGGATCAGGGGCTCGACCAGGAGCAGCATGTCGTTCACGGTACGCTCCTGGTCGGCGTCGCTCGGGCGAAGGCAGCCTTCACTGTTTCTGGACCTGGATGGCCTCGCCGAATTTCGACGCGTCGCCCGGCGCAATCACCAGATATCGCCGCGCAGCCTCGGTGTCGTTCTGAACGATCTGGCGGATCGGGCCAGCGGCGTTGACGATGGCCGACCCTGCCGGATTGGTCATGAAGGCCGCAAGCGGTTCGAGCGAGCCGCCGCCATCGGCGCGTTCGGCAAGCGCCAGCACGTATTTCTCTCTGGGCTCGAGCCCGGTGACCGAAGCCTGCAGCACCTGGATCAGCCCCTGGTCGAACAGCGACACGCTGGTTGCGGGTTTCCCGTCCTTTGGTTCGGACCTGCCGGTGAGACCGAGATGGGCCACCCGGCCGGCGACGCCAAGGTCTTGCAGGTTCTGCCGGTCGTCCGGATTTGGCGCGGCGTTCGGAACATAGGCGATCGCCTGGGGCGCCTGCCCGATCGGAATATTGGCGATCACCTTGTTTGTCGACGTGTCGATGGCGGCGAGCGCATCGGCGTTTTCGAGGCCGACATAGATGCGTGTGCCGTCACCCGAGGGCCAGACGCCATGCGGCAGATTGCCGACCGGGATGGTCGCCACTTGCGAGAAATCATCGGTCCGGAACACCTTGACCTCGTTCGTTCCGCCGACGGTGACATAGGCAAACGTGCCGTCGGCGGTATGCGCGAAATTGACGTGGTTTGTGATCGGGCCGGTGTCGATGGTCCTGATCAGGTTGAACGGCGGCTTGGCGTCGAACACCTGGGTCTTGCCGATGTCCTTCAGGGTGAACCAGACCTGCGTGCCGTCCGGCGTTGCCGCGATGTTGGGACAGAACGGGCTTTCCTGCTTCACCTTCGCGATGATCTTGTGATCGGCAACGGTGACGACATCAGTCTCCGGATTGAACGACGAGCAAATGTACCCGTACTTGCCGTCCGGCGAGAAGATCTGCATGCCCGGACCAGCCGGTGTGGTGATCCGCGTTTTCTCGGTGAAATTCCTGGCGTCGATCACGGAAATATAGTTTTCGCCGCGCACCGTCACCCAAACTTCCCTGCCGTCCGGGGTGAAGAACGCTTCATGCGGCGAGCGGCCGACATAGGTGATGTGTTTGACCGAATTGGTGGCGGTATCGATGAAGGTGACCGAGTTCGAACCGATCGAGACGACCGCCAGCGTGCGATGATCAGGCGAATAGCCCATGCCGTGGACCAGCACCTGGCCCTTGTAGAGCGGGCTGAAATTGAAGGGCTGGGGATCGCCGAGCTTGATCACGCCGAGCAACTTGTTATCGGCGGGGTCGGTGACCGAAACAGTGTTGGAGAATTGCTCGGCCGCGTAGACGCGGTCGTGGTGGCTGATCGGAATGTCGGCGGCAGCGACGGTGCCCGGTGCCTGGCCGGCGCTCGCCGCTGCGCAGGTCGCAAGCATCGTGCCGGCAAGAAAAAACCCCTTCGAAAGCCAGTTCTTCATCTTCGGCTCCTATTTCTTCATGCCGTTGGACATGTTCATGTGCATGCCCATTGGTTGGTGATCCGCGGCCGGCACCGACGCCGCTTGCGTCGGCGCGGCTGCGGAGGTGGAAACCTTGTCGCCGATTGCGAGCTTCATCGCGTCGATCTCCTGCATCTGGTCGACGATGATCTCCTGGGCGATGCGCCGCAGCGTCTCGTTCTTGCCATAGCGCAGCTCGATCACGGCCATGTCGATCGCGCCCTGGTGATGCGGCGCCATCATCGCAACGAAGTCGCGGTCGATGTCGCCGCTCGGCTTCACGTCCATGGCGGCCATCATCTTGTTCATCGCAGCCTCGTTCTCTTTCAGAAATGCGGCCTCGTCGCTCGCGGCCGGCGGCTGCGACTGCGGATGCGCCTCGTGGGCGAGCACAAAGGGCGAGGCTGCGAAGGCAAGCAGCATGCGGGCGCCAATGATGGTCATGCCGAGGTTCGGCTTAAGGAATCGCAACATCCCTTTTCTCCGTGTTTGCCGGGATTCATCCTGTGGACGGCGGGCGGGGGAAGTTATTCGCCCCGCGGTCGATCACGCTTTCGTCATCCCGTGAGTTGCCCGCGCATCTGTTTCGCATCGACGGCGATGCTCGAAGCGGACTTCTAATCCAGGGCGGCTCCGGCTTCTTTCTTGTCAAACTGCTTTTTTGCAAAAAGGCAGGCGCATCGAAAGGCGCGCCAGCCTGACACGTGAACGTGAAGTCGGAATAATCCCGTCCATAAAGCGTCGCCTAACCCCTCCGCACGCTCGAACCGCCGTCGACCGGCAAGGTCACGCCGGTGATGAAGTTCGCTTCATCCGAGGCGAGGAACAGCGCGGCGTTGGCGACGTCCCAGCCGGTGCCCATCTTCCGCCGCAGCGGCACCTTGCTGTCGCGGTCGGCCTCGACCTCGGCGCGGGTCTTGTGCCATTCGCGGGCGCGGGTATCGACCGCCATCGGCGTGTTCATCAGGCCCGGCAGGATCACGTTGGCGCGAATGCCGTATTCGGCGTTCTGGTAGGCGAGCTGCTCGGTGAAGGCGATCATCGCCGTCTTGGTCGCCTTGTAGGCGACATAGGGATAGGTCGTGATCGCGGCCATCGAGGAGATGTTGATGATCGCGCCGCTCTTTTGATTTCGCATGATCGGGATCACGTGCTTGGCGGCGAGGATGCAGCTCTTCAGGTTGATCGCGACACAGCGGTCGAAGGCTTCCTCGGTGATGGTGAGCAGCTCAGCGTCGCCGCCGGAAAGGCTGACGCCGACATTGTTGTGCAGGATGTCGATCCGGCCCCAGCGCTTCATGGCGTCGTCCACCATCGCCTTGATCTCGGCATTTTTGGTGACGTCGGCCTTGCACGCGACGGCCGTGCCCTGTTTCTCCGCGATCATGTCGACCGTTTCCTGCGCGGAGGCGAGGTTGTGATCGACGCACAGCACTTTCGCGCCTTCGCGCGCAAAGGTCAGCGCGGTGGCGCGGCCGTTGCCCATGCCTTCGCCGGGGCTCTGGCCGGCGCCGACGACGATGGCGACCTTGTCCTTGAGACGCATCTTATTTGACTCCCGGGATCGGGTACTGCTGCAGTACCTCTTTGTAATAGGGCTCGTTGTCGATCTTCATGGTGGCGAGGACGCGCACCACGGCGCAATAGAAGCCGATGGTCAGCACGAGGTCGACCATGTGCTCGTTGGAGAGATGTTTCTTGATCTCGGCAAAAGTCTCTTCCCGCATCGCCAGCTCCCGCACCATCTCGCGGGCGCCCTTGAGGATCGTTTTCGCCAGCGGCTCGAGCTTCGACGGCTTGCCTTCGGTCTCGGCCATCAGGCCAGCGATGTCGTCGTCGGTGACGCCGAATTCCTTGCCGATCTTCACGTGATGGGTGAACTCGTATTCCGATTTCTCCAGCCAGCCGACCTGGAGGATCGCAAGCTCGCGCAAACGGGGATCGAGCTTGCTCTTGTGGCGGATATAGCCGCCGAGTCCGCTGAAGGCGCGCGCCATGTCGGGTGAATTCACCAGCAGCTTGTGCAGATTCGTGTTGCGCGCGAGCATGTCGCGATATTCGGGCGCGACCTGGTCGGCCTCGAGATAGGGCAGGCGGGCCATCCTTGTTTTCCTTCTTGCTAGTGTTCTTCGGATTCGCGTTCGGGCGCCTGCAGCGTGACGCCGCCGTCGACCACCAGCACCTGGCCGGTGATGTAGCGCGCGAAATTGCTGAACAGGAATTTCACGGCGTGGCCGACGTCCCAGCCGGTGCCTTCCAGCTTCAGCACCGAGGCTCTTGCGCGGTTGGCGCGCGCCTTCTCGCTCATGCCGCGGGCATAGACCATGGGCGTGTACATCGGTCCCGGGCAGATGCAGTTGACGCGGATGTTGTCGCGGCCGTGATCGACTGCCATGGCGCGCGTGAGCCCAATGACCGCGGCCTTCGAGGTGGTGTAGGTGGTGAGCCCGCGCGGACGCAGCGCCGAGATCGAGGAGATGTTGACGATCGCGCCGCCTTTGGCGGTCTTCACCATCGCAGGGATCGCATATTTCGAGAGCAGGAACATGCTCTCGACATTGATCTGCATGACCTTCCGATATTGCTCCGGCTTCTCCTCCACCACGCTGCCGCGGCTGCCGATGCCGACATTGTTGTCGAGGAAATCGAGCCGGCCGAATTGATTGACGGTCGCGTCCACGAGCTTCCGGCAATCCTCCTCGTCGGTGACGTCGCTGGCGATGGCCGCGGCCGCGCCGCCTTCGTCCCGGATCATCTCGACGGTGCGTTCGGCGAGCTTGAGATCGCGGTCGGCGACCATCACCTTGGTGCCGGACCGCGCCAGCAGAATCGCTGCCGCGCGGCCATTGCCGATGCCGTCGCCTGCCGCACCGCCGCCGGAGATCAGCGCGACCTTGCCGGTTAGCCCGGCGTCTTCCTCGGGTCCCTGCATGCGTTTCTTCCTTGTTGTGGGCGCACGATAGCAACGGGGGTGAGGGGAGAGAAGGGCGGTGGGAGCACGGCTGCGCTGCGCGCGTTCCGTGGGGTGGTATATCGCGTGTCCTCCGCTGTCATGCCCCGCGCATGCGGGGCATCCAGTACGCCGTGACCTGTCGGCTCGAACACCGACGCCTCTGGGATACTGGGTCGCCCGCCTCCGCGGGCGGGCGACGACATCGAGAAACGCAAACAACAGCATTCCCGCGGCAGGATCTGCCCGGGTTTTGCGTAAATCCATCGCCCTCGGAAGGCAGAGGGCGCAGGGAATGCCGGGTGATGGCCTCACCCATGGCCCGCCTGCAACAAAAAAAGCAGGCGGCAGTCACCACAGGTTCAGCCGGATCAACCGGCGGGCTCAAACGGTCGTCGCAACACTCTAAAATTGGAGGTTGCGATGAGCATCCGAAAGAGACGATCAACACGGGCACGACTGCGATCGCCGGGACGACCGCCTGTTGCGGGGCGTGCTGAACAGGAGACTGATTTTGGCGGGCGATTGCCGCGGGGATGAGCAGCGAAGATGCTGCGCTCAAGGCTGGAGTGTCACAGGCTGTCGGACCCAGATTGTTCCGAAAGGCGGCGGCATGCCACCAGCGATTTTCAGATCTTCGGCAAGGCCGCTCTCTGGGCGGTACCTCTCGTTGGCGGAGCGCGAGGAGATCGCGCTTCTCAATGCGCAGGGCCGTTCGATACGGGAGATTGGGCGCCGCCTCGGACGGGCTGCCTCGACAATCTCCCGTGAACTGCGATCGCAATGCAGCCACCCACGGCGGCGGGATGGCGTATCGGGCGACGACCGCTCAGTGGCATGCAGATCGATCGGCCCGCCGCCCCAAGCCGACCAAGCTTGCGTGCAACGTCGCCTTGCGCACTTATGTGGAAGAACGACTTACCGGTGTCGTCGCGCCGCCCAGCGGCGCTCGCGCTCGTGGTCGCGCCGTCAGGCGGAAGCGCCGTCAGCCAGGCCCGCGCAAGGATCGGCGATGGACGAAAGCCTGGAGCCCCGAGCAGATTGCCCGACGATTGCCGATCGACTTCCCGGACGACGAGACGATGCGCATCAGCCACGAAGCCATCTATCAAGCCCTGTTCGTTCAGGGCCGTGGAGCGCTGGGCCGTGAGCTGACGGCCTGCTTGCGAACAGGACGTGCGTTACGCATGCCCAGGGCGCGCGCGAGCAAGCGAAGCAAAGGCTTTGTCTCGCCAGAGATCATGATCAGCGAGCGTCCGGCTGAAGTCGCAGATCGAGCGTGCCCGGGCATTGGGAGGGGGACCTGATTGTCGGTCTCGGCAGCTCGGCGATCGGCACGCTGGTCGAACGCACCACGCGCTTTACGATGCTCCTGCATCTTCCCCGGTTGGCGGGGCATAGCGACGGTCCATCGCGCCAAGGACGGACCTGCGCTCTCGGGACACGGAGCCGAAGCTGTGCGCGACGCGATCACGCGCACCATCGTCACCTTGCCCGAAGAATTGCGTCGTTCGCTGACCTGGGATCAAGGCGCCGAAATGGCTCAGCACAGTCGTCTCAGGATCGATGCGGGAATCCAGGTCTACTTTTGCGATCCAAGAAGCCCTTGGCAGCGCGGCACGAACGAGAACACCAACGGGCTGCTGCGACAGTACTTCCCGAAGGGCACAGATCTGAGCATCTACGACGCTGACGAGATATCCGCAGTGGCAGCGGCTCTCAATGCCCGACCGAGAAAGACACTAGGCTGGAGAACACCAGCGGAGGCGCTTGACGAGTTGCTGGCACGAGTGAAAGCGTGGTGTTGCGACGACCGTTTGAATCCGCCACCGGCACTCCCTGCGCAATGGTGTTACGGCTTATACGTGCTCTCTCCGGTGTGCCGGGCTTGATAGCCACCGTCGCCTTGCGCATCGCGCGCAAGGCTTGATCCCAGCGTCGGGGGATCGAGACCACACGACTTCGCCGTCCGCGCCTGGCATCGCTCGCCTCGCGACACCGACACGTCCATCGCATCCTGCACCCAACGTTCGTGGCGATTGCGCGTACGCCCCTCTGCAATAGGGCAGGACGGCGCGAATCAAAGCCACTGATTTGCCCGACGGCGCAAGCGGCATTTTGGCGACAGGAGGGGCGACGCGCGGGATCGGGTTAAATCGGCGTGCGAAATTAGCCGATCGGCGCGTCGATTTTAGACATTTAGCGCGGGTTAGCGAAGCGCAACCCGCCGCTCGTCGTCACCAGATGGCGGATTACGCTTGCGCTAATCCGCCTTGCGAGTTCCTAGCCGAGCGACATATCCAGCGGCGGCGCGACACTCGGCGGCAGCGGGTTGACATAGGGCGTGCGCGCGGTGCGCTTCTTCAAATCCGCTTTCGCCTCGGCGATCAGCTCGGGCTCCGTCAGCGCTTTCACGCCGAGCGCGGCCATTGCCTTTGCGGCCTGCACCATGGCCTTGTGGGCATGCGCGCTCTTGCCCTGCGCCACGACCTGCCAGGTGTGCAGCGGCGTGCCGATCGCGATCGTCGGCGCATGCACCTGCGCGGTCGGCACCACCCAGCTCACATCGCCGACATCGGTCGAGCCGATCAGCGGATTGCGCGGGGCATCCATCGGCACGATGAAATCGGCGAGCGGCCGGTCGGTCGTCTCCATGCCGATGGTGTGATAGACGCTGGCGATGTCCTTCTCGGTCAGCGTCGCCTGGATTTTTGCGGCAAAATCCTTGTCGGCCTCGTCGAAATGCGGCGGGCCCAAATCCTCCATGATGCGATGCAGAGCCTGCTCCAGCGGTGTGTTGTGCAGGATGTTGGAGACGGCGGAGATGATCTTCATCTCGACCTTCGTTTCCGTCATCAGCGCCGCGCCCTGCGCGATCTTGTGCACGCGCTCGACCAGCTCGTTCATGCCTGGCAGGTCGCGGGCGCGGATGGAATAGCGCACACGGGCGTGGGCCTGCACCACATTGGGCGCGATGCCGCCGGTATCGAGCAGCGCGTAATGCACGCGCGCGTCGCTCGGCATGTGCTCGCGCATGTAGTTGACGCCGACATTCATCAGCTCGACGGCATCGAGCGCGCTGCGGCCGAGATGGGGCGAGGCGGCGGCATGCGAGGTGCGGCCGGTGAAGATGAAATCGGCGCGGGTGTTGGCGAGCGAGGGCGTCACCACCACTTCCCAGAAGCTGTAGGGATGCCAGGTCAGCGCAATGTCGGCGTCGTCGAACGCGCCGGAGCGCACCATGAAGGTCTTGGCCGCGCCGCCTTCTTCCGCGGGACAGCCGTAATAGCGCACGCGGCCGGGCACCTTGTGGGTCGCGAGCCAGTCCTTCACCGCGGTGGCGGCGAGCAGTGCCGCGGAGCCCAGGAGATTGTGGCCGCAGCCATGGCCGTGGCCGCCGGCTTCGATCGGGCGAGGCTCGGCGATGCCGGCCTCCTGGCTGAGGCCGGGCAGGGCGTCATATTCGCCGAGGAAAGCGATGACCGGACCGCCGTCGCCCCATTCGCCCATCAGCGCCGTCGGAATTCCGGCGACATTTTGGGTGATGCGAAAACCCTGGTGGCGGAGCTCGGCCAGATGTTCGGCGGACGAACGCGCCTCGGTGTAGCAGACCTCGGGCATGCCCCAGACCCGGTCGGCCAGCGCCGTGAAACGCGGCTTGATCGCGTCGATGCCGCGCCAGATGTCACTGCGATTGTCCATGGTCCGGTCCGCTGCTGGGAAAGAAGAAGCGGAAAGGTTATCAGCTTCGCCAAAAGCCGCCTAGGGTACTGGATTTGCAGGCATTGCAGCCATGTCACAAAAGGAACGCCGTTTGCCTCTAGGCGTTGGTTGTAGCATTGACATGTTTGGAGGCGGAAAATGGCGAACGAGATGAACCCTGTGGGTTGGTTCGAGATCTATGTCCGCGACATGGAGCGCGCGAAGTCATTCTACGAGACCGTGCTGGGCGTGAAGCTGTCGAAGATTCCGCAATCGGGCGACAGCCTCGACGACATGTGGGCCTTTCCGATGAACCAGGGCGCCAGCGGCGCCACCGGGGCGCTCGCCCGGATGGAGGGCGCTCCCAGCGGGCCGGGCGGGACGATCGTCTACTTCGTCTGCAACGACTGCGCCGAACAGGCCAAGCGCGCGAAGCAGGCCGGCGGCCAGGTCGTGAAGGACAAGTTCTCGATCGGCGACTACGGCAATATCGCGCTGGCGTCCGACCTGGACGGCAATATCGTCGGTTTCCACTCCATGACCTGAGGGCATGGCGGATCGCCCGCTGGCGCGCAAGCGGCTGGGGCTGCCGCGCTTGCATGCAGGCCCACGGGGCCTGCATGATCTCCCCAAATAGAAAAACAGCGGGGAGACGCCATGAAGATCATCGACGCGCAGGTGCATATCTGGTCGCAGACGGTGGTGCCGACATCCGGCCTGCACCGCAAGGTCGAGAGATTCACCGCCGAGGAAGTCCTGGCGGAGATGGACGAGGCCGGCGTCGATGCGGCGCTGATCCATCCGCCCTATGGATGGGACCCCAACTCCCAGGCGATGGCGATCGAGGCGGTGAAGAAATATCCGGATCGTTTCGCGATCATGGGCCAGTTTCCGCTGCAGGATCCCGCAAACCGCAAGCTGATCCATGGCTGGCGCAACCAGCCGGGCATGATGGGCCTGCGCTGGGCGCTGCTCCTCGAGGAGCAGCAGAAATGGCTCTATGACGGCTCGCTGGACTGGCTGTGGCCGGCCGCCGAAAAAGAGGGCCTGCCGATCGCCATGATGGGCGGATTGTTTTTGAAGAAATTCCGGGAGATCGCCGAGCGTCATCCGAACCTGAAGATGATCGTCGATCATTGCGGGCTGAACCGGCATGGCCGGGATGCCGAAGCCTTCATCCATCTCGACGAACTGGTGGCGATGGCGAAGCTGCCGAATGTTGCGGTCAAGGCGACCGGCGCGCCGCATTATTCCACGGAAGGCTATCCCTTCCGCAACATCCAGGACGGGCTGCATCGCATCTATGACGCGTTCGGCCCCAAGCGCTTCTTCTGGGGGACCGACATCACGCGCATGCCCTGCAGCTACCGGCAATGCGTGACTTTCTTCACCGAGGAACTACCGTGGCTGAAGGGCAGGGACCTCGAGGACGTGATGGGCCGCGGGCTCTGCGCGTGGATCGGCTGGAATCACAAATTTAGTGCGAATTGAAAAAGATCGTTCTATCGGCGGCTGGCCGTTCCGGTCCGATCAGGTATGACGGAATCCTGACCGGCGCGCGTTTGTGGTTTGAGCGGGGCTGCGTTAGTTTCGATGCGCTGGAGGCAGGATTCGTCCGCCCATGAATATCCTCGATCCGCAGGGCCCGATCGCGGCTGCCGACAAGACGATCCTGATCGATTCGATCGCGATCATGCTCGCGATCGTGGTGCCGACGATCGCAGCGATCTTCGCCTTCGCCTTCTGGTTCCGAAAATCCAACACCCGTGCGTTCTACTGGCCCGACTGGGAATATTCCGGCCGGCTCGAGCTCGTGGTCTGGTCGATCCCGGCGCTGACCATCATTTTGCTGGGCGGCGTCGCCTGGATCGGCTCGCACCAGCTCGATCCCGCGCGGCCGGTCGAGGGCACCGGGCAGGGCGTCACCATCCAGGCGGTGTCGCTCGACTGGAAATGGCTGTTCATCTATCCGGACCAGCGGATCGCGACCGTCAATACGCTGACCGTGCCGGTCGGCGCGCCCCTGCATTTCCAGCTCACCTCGGCGAGCGTGATGAACGTCTTCTTCGTGCCGCAGCTCGGCAGCATGATCTACACCATGAACGGCATGGTGACGCGGCTTGAGCTGCGCGCCGATGAGGTCGGCACCATCCAGGGCCTGTCGGCGCATTTCAGCGGCGACGGCTTTCCCGACATGCTGTTCGACGTGCACGTCGTGTCGGAGCCGGAATTTGCGAGTTTTGCCTCCAACACCGTCAAAAGCGACCGCGTGCTGAACGGCGACAGCTACAAGAAGGACCTGCTGAAGCAGTCGGTACCGAAGGACAAGACCGTCTACCGGCTGGATGATCCTCTGCTTTTCCACGACATCGCGACCCAGAAGATTCCACCGGGGCCGGGCCCGCAGGAGGCCGCCAATACCGGAGCGAGCGATGTTCGGTAAGCTCACCTGGTCCGCCATTCCCTTCGATCAGCCGATTCCGCTCGCTGCCGGCGCGGTGGTGCTGGTGGTGCTGGCAGCGGTGCTGGTCTGGGTCGTGGTGGCCGGCCATCTGCCCTATCTCTGGCGCGAATGGATCACGAGCGTCGACCACAAGCGGATCGGCGTGATGTACACGCTGCTTGCGAGTGTGATGCTGCTGCGCGGGTTCTCCGATGCGATTCTGATGCGGGCGCAGCAGGCGGTCGCCTTTCATTCGCAGGGCTTCCTGCCGCCGGAGCACTACAACCAGATCTTCTCCGCGCACGGCACCATCATGATCTTCTTTGTCGCGATGCCGTTCGTGATCGGGCTGATGAATCTCGTGGTGCCGCTGCAGCTCGGCGTGCGCGACGTGGCGTTTCCCACCCTCAACTCCGTCGGCTTCTGGCTGACTGCGACCGGCGCGCTGCTCGTCAACGTCTCGCTCGTGGTCGGCGAATTCGCGCGCACCGGCTGGCTGCCTTACCCGCCGCTGTCGGAGCTGACCTATTCGCCGGGCGTGGGCGTCGATTATTATCTGTGGTCGCTGCAGATCTCGGGCGTCGGCACGCTGGTCGCGGGCATCAACCTGGTGACGACGGTGCTGAAGATCCGCACCAAGGGCATGACCTATATGCGCATGCCGATGTTCTGCTGGACCACGCTGGCGTCGAACCTGCTCATCGTCGCGGCGTTCCCGATCCTCACCGCGACGCTCGCGATGCTGATCCTCGACCGCTATCTCGGCTTTCATTTCTTCACCAACGAAGCCGGTGGCAATGTCATGATGTTCATGAACCTGATCTGGGCGTGGGGTCATCCCGAGGTCTACATCCTGGTCCTGCCGGCGTTCGGCATTTATTCCGAGGTCGTCTCGACCTTCTCCGGCAAGCCGCTGTTCGGCTATCGCTCCATGGTGCTGGCGACCATGGCGATCTGCGTCATCTCCTTCATGGTATGGCTGCATCACTTCTTCACCATGGGCGCCGGCCCCAACGTCAATGCCATCTTCGGCATCGCCAGCATGATCATCGCGGTGCCGACCGGCGTGAAGATCTATAACTGGCTGTTCACGATGTTCGCAGGCCGCATCCGCTTCACCACGCCGATGATGTGGTCGATCGGTTTCATGGTGACCTTCATCCTCGGCGGCCTCACCGGGGTGCTCGTTGCCGTGCCGCCCGCGGACTTTCTGCTGCACAACAGCCTGTTCCTGGTCGCCCACTTCCACAACGTCATCATCGGCGGCGTGCTGTTCGGCGCCTTCGCCGGCTACACTTACTGGTTCCCGAAGGCGTTCGGCTTCCGCCTGCATGAAGGCTGGGGCAAGGCCGCGTTCTGGCTCTGGCTGGTCGGCTTCTATGTCGCCTTCATGCCGCTCTATGCGGTGGGCTTCCTCGGCATGACGCGGCGCATGCAGCATTTCGATGTGCCGGAGTGGCGGCCCTGGCTGATGATCGCGAGCGTCGGCGCGGGTTTGATCCTGGCCGGCATCGTCTGCCAGATCATCCAGCTCGTCGTCAGCATCCGCCATCGCGAGGCGCTGCGCGACGTCACCGGCGATCCCTGGGACGGCCGCTCGCTGGAATGGGCGACCGCCTCGCCGCCGCCGGTGTTCAATTTCGCCGTCATGCCCGACGTGACCGGCGAGGACGCCTATTGGGCAATGAAGCGGCGCGCACGGGAGGAGGGCGCCAACCAGCCTGACTACCAGCCGATCGAGATGCCGCGCAATTCGCCGACCGGCTTCGTCTGCGCGTTCTTCGCCACCATCATGGGCTTCGCCATGATCTGGCACATCTGGTGGATGGTCATACTCGGCTTCATCGGCGCGTTCGCGACCTTCGTGGTGTTCGCCTGGCGCGATCACGACGAATACGAGATACCGGCGGATGAAGTCGCGCGCCTCGACCGCGCCAATGTTGCCGCGCGCCGCGGCCTCGTGACCGAAGCGGGGAGCGCCTGATGACCGCAGGAGCGCTCGCCCACGGACATGATCCGAACCTGATCGGGCTCGACGCCGTGCACGATGGCCCGGCGCCGAAGCGGATCGTCACCGGCTACGGCTTCTGGCTCTTCCTGCTCAGCGACATGGTGATGTTCTCCTGCTTCTTCGCAGCCTATGCGGTGCTGCTGGGGCAGACGGCGGGAGGGCCGAGCGGCGCGCAGCTGTTCAATCTGCGAAACGTCGCCGTCGAGACCGGCTGCCTGCTGGCCTCGAGCTTCACCTGCGGCATGGCGAGCATCGCGGCCGAAGTGCACAGTCATCTCTGGTTCCAGGTTGCGATGGCCGTGACCTGTGTTCTCGGCCTCGCATTCCTTTCCATCGAATTCCACGAATTCGCCGATCTTGTCGCGCGCGGCGCCGGTCCCTCGCGTAGCGCGTTCCTGTCGGCGTTCTTCACTTTGGTCGGCTGCCACGGCCTGCATGTCTCCGGCGGCACGCTCTGGCTGCTCACCATGATGGCGCAGGTCTTTGCCAAGGGCTTCCGCGCCGACATCCAGCGCCGCTTCCTCTGTTTTTCGCTGTTCTGGCACGCGCTCGACATCATCTGGGTCGCGGTGTTTTCGGTGGTCTATCTGCTCGGGAGTGCGGCATGAGCGACGTTGAACTGCATCACGAGGCCGATCTCGCGCCCGGCGAGGAGAAAGACGTCAGCGTCAAATTCCGTGTGCTCGGCTATCTCGTCGGCCTCGCGCTGGCGATCCTGCTCACGGCAACCTCGTTCTTTGTCGCGGGCACCGACCTGGTCTGGCAGCCGTCAATTCCCGTCGCCATCATCGTGCTTGCGATCGCGCAGATGGGCGTGCATCTGGTGTTCTTCCTGCACATCACCACGGGGGCCGACAACACCAACAACGTGATGGCGCTCGCCTTCGGCCTCCTGATCGTGTTCCTGGTGATCGGCGGCTCGCTCTGGATCATGGCGAACCTCAACCACAGCATGATGCCGATGGATCAGCTCATGCAGATGCAGCGCTAAAGCGCGATGAGATCAGGTTGAATCGTCATCGCGCCTTAGCTCTTTGTTTGAGCATTATCTTTTCGGAAAACCGCTACACACTTTTCCGGATCATGGTCTAGCGGCGCGGGCGCTGCTGAAATGAAACGCTGCTGAAATGAGAAAGGGCGGCCGAAGCCGTCCTTTCTGCTGGATAATACGTCCGACGTTACTGGCAGGGATGCCGGCGGCCGTCTGCGCCCTTGAACCAGGTGCCGGGCCGGCATGCAAAGCCGCTATTGGGATCGTTGTAGGGATCATAGGCATAGGAATTGCCGTAGTAGGGATCGCGGAACGGCGCGGTCGCGATCGCGCCTGCGGTTCCAATCGCGGCGCCCGCAATGCCCGCTGCGGTCCCTACGGCGGCGCCCGCCGTGTCGGCCGCGGCGCCGACGGGGCCGCGGTGATAGCAGCGATGGGTGTCGCAATAATTGCGCGCCATGGCGGGAGCGGCCATGGTCGTTGCGATAAGGACCGCAGCCGCGGCGAGTTTCAGGCTTGGCATCATTCGTCTCCCTGTTGGTTACCGGCGATCAACAGAGCGTGAGAAACGATGTTCCGCGCGCTGACATCACAGCGAGGTGACAGCGCGCGGGTTCCCGATTGTGCAATTCATGGGAATCGGCGAGGTCCGGGGGGCTTGTTGGGGGGCTGTCTCACTTTGAGAACTCGCAGACCGTCAAAGGACAATCGTGGGTTTCTGAAATCGTTTGCATTGGAACCATCGCGCTTTCGCAACTGACTGCCTATGTGTTCCTTGGAACAAATGCCTCAGGTGGCATTTGTCCCGGATCAACGCGTGAGGGCAGGGACAAAAGGTGCCGTTACTTCGATATTTCATGTTCGTCGGCTGCCTGCTCGTCACGATGTTGTTGGCCGCCAACTGGATTTGGCCAAGTGAGCCGAAGGCGCCGTTACAGGCGGTCTCCGCTGAGTCTCCTTTCGAGCAGACTATTCGCATCCAGTCCGCACGACGCTGGCCGGACAGGATCGTGTTCGACACCAATCAGCCGACCATCGTGCCGCCGCCTGCGCCGGTCGCAGCAGCGAGCGCGCCTGCCCCCGCGCCGGTCGTGGCTTCCAACTCGCCGCTCGATGCCCGCGCCGAGATCAAGCCAACCGTGCCGCCGGCGCCGCCACCGAAACGGCAGGCCAAGGTGCGGCGCCGCCATTCGCAGCCGGACAACTACAATTCACGGCCCGATGGCTGGCACGACACCTGGCGACAGCCCGACACCTTTGCTTCGGCGACGCCGATGGCACCGTCCTGGTCGTTCGGCAGGTGGTAGCGATCATTTGCCCGCGGGCCTAGCCGCGCGGCAATTATAGGCGCGGCGGAAGCCCGCGGCCAGCGCATCATCCTCCGAGCAGAACCAGCGGTCTGGCCGGGTCAGGCCGGCATAGCTGCGGCAACCCTGCAGGTGATAGATACCGACATTGCCGGTGAAGCGCGCGCGCGCGGCGAACTTGCCCTTGATCGGGCAGGCCGGCGGCTGCGCAATATCCTCGGGAAACAGCACGGCGCGGATTTCCTTGTCGCGGTCGGCGCGGCACGAGCCGCCGATCAGCGCGCCGTCCTTCTTGCCGAGCCGGAAATCCTGCGGCGCCACGAAGCAGCCCTTCCAGAGGCCGGCCTTGTCGGCCTTGGCCGCGGCTGCCTCGTCGTTCGCATGCACCTTCAGAGAAGGTTCTGCGCTGATCGCCAGCCCCTGCTTCGCCAGTTGCTGGTTCAGGCTCGTACTTTCACCATCGACGGTGCAGACACCGGCATGGCGCTTCCTCGAGAGCTTGTCCGGGCCGAGATCGTCGCAGCGGACCGTGCGCCCGTCGATCAATTTCGCGAGCTGGTCGCGCGCATCGACGCCGCAGCTCCAGGGATCGGCGTGATCGTCGATGCAGGTCTGGTCGATCTCGGGCGCGTCGATGCCGTCGAGCCGGTAGGTGACGTCGCCGAGCTGGATGGTGTGGCCGTCCCGGACGATGGCGCTGGCGGCGAGGGATGGGCTCGCCAGCAGGATCACGCCGAGCAAGGAGAAAATCAGGAAAAGACGCATGGGCTTTCAGAACCGGTCAATAGAACAATGTCGCGTTCTCTAGCATATCCGCGGGTCAGCGCCATCCTTGCGCCGTCATGACCGGATCTATCTCCTCATCCTGAGGAGCCGCAAAGCGGCGTCTCGAAGGATGAGGCCACGGCCGGGCCTTCATGGTTCTCCCGGCGATGCGAAGCATCGTCCGGCGACGGCGCGTCCCTTTAGTTGCGCCATTCGCGACGGCTTCGCTATCGCTCGGCCTGCTCGGGCGTGCCTGCGCCTCCTCACCATGAGGGTGGCGTCGCGAGACTATCCCAACCTCAGCTCGCTGTAGCCCTTGGCCGCGACCTCGTCGCAGCGGACGCGATAGGCCGGCGCGCTGCCGCTGTAGCGCGCGACGATCCTGACATTCTTGCCTTCGACATTCCGGTTGATCCCGGTCATCCAGGAATCGACCTCATTGGAAAGAAGCCCAACGCCGAGCGCCTTGACGTGGTCGGTCCAGGACGCGACACCTTCGGTGGTCGCTTCCAGCCGCGTCAGGCCTTTTTCCTGAGCGAAGCGGACGAGGGCCGTCACCCAGTCGACGCTGTATTCGATGCTGCGCGGGATATTGCCGAGCGCGGTGTGCGGCCCCATCAGCATCATCATATTCGGGAATTGATGCACCATCAGGCCGAGATAGGTTTCCGGTCCCGACTTCCACTTGTCCTTCAGCCGCACGCCATCCAGCCCACGGAAATCGATCTTGTCGAAGGCGCCGGTGATGGCGTCGAAGCCGGTCGCGAAGATGATGATGTCGAATTCGAATTCGCGCGCGCTGGTCTTGATGCCCTTGGGCGTGATGCGCTCGATCGGCGTCTCCGTGATGTCGACCAGCTCGACATTGTCGCGGTTATAGACCTCGTAATAGTGCGTCTCGAGCGGCAGGCGGCGGGTGCCGAAGCCGTGGTTCTTGGGGATCAGCTTCTCCGCGACCTTCGGGTCCTTGACGCGCTGGCGGATTTTCCGCGCGACGAAATCGCTGATGGTGGCGTTGGCCTTGCGGTCAATCAAGATGTCCTTGAAATTGCCCTGCCAGATGCCGAAGCCGCGCTCGCCATAGAGCTTCTCGTAAAAGGCCTCCCGCACTTCATCGGAGACTTCGAACGCGCCGCGCGGGTCAGGCGTGTGGATGAAGCAGGCGAAGGTCTCCTGGCATCGGGCAAACATCTCGGGATAGCCGGCCTTGATCTTCTTTTGCGTCTCGGCGTCGATCTTGCCGTTATGCAGCGGCGCGCACCAGTTCGGCGTGCGCTGGAACACGGTGAGATGGCCCACTTCGCTCGCGATGGTCTGGATGGTCTGCACGCCGGTGGCGCCGGTGCCG
The DNA here is from genome assembly GCA_963831505.1 of uncultured Alphaproteobacteria bacterium. GTDB lineage: Bacteria > Pseudomonadota > Alphaproteobacteria > Rhizobiales > Xanthobacteraceae > Bradyrhizobium. The sequence continues at coordinate 147,728 of CAWHQY010000089.1, forward strand.
ATCACGGCGACACGCTTGCCGGCAAAATCGACCGGGTCCTTCGGCCAGCGCGCGGTGTGGAAGGATTGTCCCTTGAAACTGTCGACGCCCTCGATGCGCGGCAGCGTCGGCGTCGACAAAGGTCCGATCGCGGTGATCAAAAACCGCGTCGAATGCCGGCTGCCATCCTCCAGCGTGATCGTCCAGCTTCGCGTGGCTTCGTCATAGATCGCCGTGCTGACGCGGCTCCTGAACTGGATATCGCGGCGGAGATCGAACTTGTCGGCGACATATTTGCAATAGCGCAGCGTTTCCGGCTGGCCGGCGAAATGCTCGGACCATTCCCATTCGTCCAGCAATTCCTTCGAGAAGGAGTAGCCGTAGGAATAGCTCTCGGAATCGAAGCGCGCGCCGGGATAGCGGTTCCAGTACCAGGTGCCGCCGACGTCGGTGCCGGTCTCGAACACCCGCACCTTCAATCCCAGTTCGCGCAGCCGATGAAGCTGGTACATGCCGGATAGTCCGGCGCCGATGATGATGGCGTCGAAATCGAGACCGGAGGTTGGGCTTGGCGGCGCGGCGGACACCTGACGTTGCTCCCGAAACTTGTGATTTGCCCAAAGGCTAGCCGGTCTTGTGCGGGCGAACAAACCCCGTATCCATGCGTGCGGCGTGTGCAGGGTTGCACCAGTGTCCCAGTTCTGACATTCGCACCATGTCGCAGCAATACCTTTTTGCGAATGTCAGAACCGAAGGGACACTAGCAAGAATATGATTCCAGTGCGATTTTGGATTTGACGTTCGCTTGACGTCGTTGCGGCGGAACTGAAGCGAATGTCAAATCCATCGCACTGGCGTGCGGCCTTTGACTAGCGGGCGCCTCCCGCCTTATCGTCGCAGGCGACGATCGCCCTTGAAAGTGGCGACGGGGAGCGAAAACGATGGCCCAGGCGCTGCAAAGCAGGCTTCAATCGATCGATGTCAGCGATCCCAGGCTGTACCAGGACGACACCTGGCGGCCGCTGTTTGCGGAGTTGCGCCGCGACGATCCCGTGCATTATTGCGAGGCCTCGCCTCACGGTCCCTATTGGTCGGTCACGCGCTACGACGACATTTTTGCGGTCGAGCTCGACCACGAGACCTATTCGTCGGCGTCCGAACTCGGCGGTATCCAGGTCGCTGACCAGCCGAAGGGGCAGGAGCGTCCCAATTTCATCCGCATGGACCCGCCGGGCCACACCGCGCAGCGCCGCACGGTCGCGCCGATCGTGGCGCCGTCCAACCTCGCCAATTTCGAGAGACTGATCCGCGAGCGCACGTCGGCCGTGCTCGACGCGCTGCCGAAGAACGAGGTCTTCGACTGGGCCGAGCGCGTCTCGGTCGATCTCACCAACATGATGCTGGCAACCCTGTTCGATTTTCCCTGGGAAGACCGGATGAAGCTCACCTGGTGGTCGGATGTCGCGATCGCCAATGTCAATTCGCCCGATGCCGTGGTGCATTCCGAAGACGAGCGCACTGCCGAGCTCATCAACATGGGTGGCTATTTCCGCTCACTGTGGAACGCGCGGGTCAGCGCGCCGCCGGCCTTCGACCTGATCTCGATGATGGCGCATTCGCAAGCCACGCGAAACATGGATGCGCGCGAATTCATCGGCAATGTCGGGCTCCTGATCGTCGGCGGCAACGACACCACGCGCAATTCCATGAGCGGCGGGTTGCTCGCGCTCTGCGAAAATCCGGAGCAGTTTGAGCTGGTCACCGCGCGGCGCGAGCTGATCCCGAACCTCGTTTCCGAGATCATCCGCTATCACACGCCGGTGCTGCACATGCGCCGCACCGCGCGCCGCGATGTCGAGCTATGCGGGCGCAGGATCGCCAAGGGCGACAAGGTCGTGATGTGGTACATCTCCGGCAACCGCGACGACGACAAGATCGAGCGCGCCGATGAATTCATCATCGACCGCGCCAAGCCGCGGCAGCATCTCGCCTTTGGCGCCGGCATCCATCGCTGTGTCGGCGACCGGCTCGCCGAGCAGCAATTGCGCATTCTCTGGGAGGAGATTTTGAAGCGCGACCTGCGCTTCGAGGTCGCCGGACCCGTGAAGCGGCTCTATTCGAATTTCATCCGCGGCATCCGCTCGCTGCCGGTGAGGATGGTGAATTGAACGTGTACGTCGTCATTGCGAGGAGCGTAGCGACGAAGCAATCCAGAGCCTTGCTCGGAACTGGATTGCTTCGCTTCGCTTGCAATGACGAGTGACAATATCATTCCGGGATCGTCCGGAGGACCAGATCCGGATCTCGAGGTTCCGGGTTCGCGCTGACGCGCGCCCCGGAATGACGGATGAGAGGAAATAAGGAAGAAGAATGAACGACCCCGTGGACGTCCTCATCATCGGCGCCGGCGCCTCCGGCGCCGCGGTGGCATGGTCGCTGGCCGAGACCAAGATGCATATCCTCTGCCTCGACCAGGGCGGCTGGATGAAGCCGTCCGAATACCCGAGCACCGGGCGCGACTGGGAAGCGAAATTCTACGGCGACTGGTCGACCAGCCCGAACATCCGCGGCCGGCCCGAGGACTATCCGATCAACGACGACGGCTCGCCGATCAAGGTCGTCAACTTCAACGGCGTCGGCGGCTCGACCATCATGTACACCGCGCATTGGCCGCGGCTGCATCCGTCCGACTTCAAGGTGAAGACGCTGGATGGCGTCGCCGACGACTGGCCGATCGATTACGACGTGCTCACCCCGTTCTTCGAGGAGAACGACAGGATGATGGGTGTGTCCGGCCTGTCGGGCGATCCCAAGTCGCCGCTGACGCATCCGCCGATGCCGCCGCAGCCGCTCGGGCTCTCCGGTCCGCTGATCGGCAAGGCCATGAACAAGCTCGGCTGGCACTGGTGGCCGTCGGACACGACGGTTGCGACAACGGATTATGAGGGCAGGGCGCGCTGCATCAATCTCGGCCATTGCACCCCGGCTTGCGCGCAAGGAGCCAAGGCTTCGACCGACATCACCTATTGGCCGCACGCGATCCGTGCCGGTGTCGAGCTGAAGACGCATTGCCGCGTGCGCGAGATAACCACCAACGAGCACGGCATGGCCTCCGGCGTCGTCTACTACGACAAGGATGGCGTCGAGCAGTTCCAGGGCGCCGAAGTCGTCATCGTCGCCTGCAACGGCGTCGGCACGCCGCGGCTGCTGCTCAATTCCGCGTGCGGCAAATTTCCGAATGGCCTGGCCAATTCGTCCGGCCTCGTCGGCAGGAATTTGATGTTCCATCCCTATGCGCAGATCTACGGCTTCGTGAACGAGCCGACCGATAGCAACCGCGCGCCGCCGACCTGCCTCTGGAGCAAGGAGTTCTACGACACCGACGCCTCGCGCGGCTTCGTCCGCGGTTACGGTATCCAGTTCGGCCGCGGTGCGGGACCCGTGTTCGAGGCTGTCGCGAGCGAGCAGAAGGGCATTCTGCCGTGGGGCGCCGATCATCACCGCGTGTTCCGCAAGCTGAACGGTCATCGGCTCGGCGTCTCCGCGATCTGCGAGGATTTGCCGGAAGAGCACAACCGCGTGACGCTCGATGCCGTCCTGAAGGACAGCCACGGAATCCCTGCGCCGAAGATCGACTACACGATCAGCGCGAACAGCCGGAAGATGATGGACCACGGTCTGGCGCGCGGGCGCGAGATTCTCGAAGCCGCTGGCGCGACCGATATCTGCACCAATTCATCCGATTCCCTGGGGCGGCTGGCACCTGCTCGGCACCGCGCGCATGGGAACCGATCCTGAGCGCTCCGTGGTGAACGAATGGGGACGGTCGCACGACGTGAAGAATCTCTTCATCGTCGACGGCAGCATCTTTGTCACCTCGGGCGGCGTAAATCCGACGTCCACCATCCAGGCCCTCGCGCTCTACATCGCCGACCAGATGAAGCAGCGTCTCGCCAATCTCTTCGATTGAGGATTGAAAATGATTGTCGAAAAGTCTCTTACCTCGGCGCAGCGCGACGACCTGCGCGTGATATCGGGCATGATGATCCCCGAAAGCAGCGAATACAAAGTGCCCAGTGCCGATGACGCCGCGATCCAGGGCGACATATTGGCCACCCTCGGCCGCGACACCAAAATGGTTTCCGCCGCGCTCGACCATATCGCGCGGCTTGCGGGAAAGCCGCTGGCCGCGCTCGACGATGCCAAACGCTGGGCGCTGGTGACGGAGTTCCGTGCGAGCGGCGGCACGCCGGCGGCCACGCTCGCCCGCGTCATCCTGCAATGCTACTACCGCGACGACCGCGTGCTGCGCTCGCTCGGACTGGAACTGCGGGCGCCGTTTCCGAAAGGGCATGTCTTGCCGGAAGGCGACTGGTCGCTGCTCGATCCCGTCAAGGCGAGGCCGCCGAGTCTGCGCGGGGCGAGGTAGGCGGACTTTGGGCGTGGCCGCTTATGTCTTTCAAATAAGCATGATCTTTTCGCAGACCGGCGCTGGCCCGTTGGTCACGAAAGAAGCCATCCGCTTCGCGTAGGGCAAATCCGAGCCATTCCGGCGTCGCCCGCCGCTTGCGCGTCTTGTCCGGTTCTGCCGCGCGCTCATTCTCTTTTTAATAGCAGTATTTAGAATATTCACGTTAAAATTGGATGGCGATGCTGCATGATTTCGGCGGGGCGCGAACCGTCTTGTCCAGGTCACCCTTTTAAGTCTGAATTCACTTCATGGAGCGCCAGCATGAGCGATGAAGCCCTTCCGAATTCGCCGGCCCAGGTCGCGCAAGCGGCGGCAACCTTTCAATGGGATGAAGGCAACGCCGAAGCGGGCAGCGGGATCGCGCTGTCCGGCGGCGGGTTCAGGGCCATGTTGTTTCATGCCGGTGCGCTGGCTCGCATGAACGAGCTCGGTTTGCTGTCGAAAGCGAAGTGCATTTCGAGCGTCTCCGGCGGGTCGATCATCTCGGGTCATCTCGCGCTTTCATGGAGCAGGCTCGGCGCAGCCGATGGAAACGGCACTTATGCGAATTTCAAGGCCGTTGTGGTCGATCCGATCCTGGCGTTCTCGCGCAAGAAGATCGACGTGGTCGACGCCTTGACGGGTCTGCTGCCATGGACGTCGGCGTCCGAGCAGGTGGCGAAGAGCTACGACGAGAATCTTTTTCACGGCGCGACGCTGCAGAATACGCCCGATGCCCCGCGTTTCGTTTTCTGTGCGACCAACCTGCAGACCGGCGTGCTGTGGCGCTTCGCCAAGCCCTATGCCGGGGACTATGTCGTGGGCCATATCGACAATCCGGCCATACCGCTTGCGCACGCGGTCGCCGCCTCGTCGGCATTTCCGCCGGTGCTCTCGCCGTTCCTGCTGCAATTGCAGCCGGGAAGTTTCAAGAGCTGGCCGCAAGGACCGAGCCTTTCGCCGGTTGAGCTCGAGGCGTTTCGTGCCAAGGTCATCCTTTCGGACGGCGGCGTCTACGACAATCACGGCATCGAGCCGATCGTCAAACGCTATCTAACCAATTTTGTCAGCGACGGCGGAGCGCCGTTCGAGCGAAACCCGTCGCTGCAGACCGACTGGATCAGCCAGCTCCGCCGCATCCTGGATGTCACCGACAATCAGGTGAGGGCCTTGCGCCGGCGCACCCTGATCGACCGGTTCATCCAGGGCAAGAAGATCGGTGACGAGAGCAGGCTCGACCCGAACGGCGATGCGCGCATGGGCGCCTATTGGGGCATCGACACCGATCCCGGCAAAGTGAAGCCGCCGGCCGCACCGGCCCTGCTGCCCTGTGATCCAGCCGTGACTCACAAGCTGGCCCATCTCGGGACCCGGCTCAGCGACCTCGGCGATGGCGCGTCGAAACAGGTCATCAACTGGGGTTATGTGGTGTGCGATGGAAGTCTCCGCACCAATTATGTCGGGCCGATGCATGTGACACTGCCGCAGCTTCCTTATCCGGAAGCGCCGCTCGCCTAGGTGACCTCCGGCCGGCGGGCTTGCGGGAGCGCGGTTCGGTAACCATCTGTCAGGGCCAAAGGAATTTGTGCCATGTTGGATTTTACCTCAGAGATTGCCGCCGGCGGACTGTCGGCGGCAGCGAAGGACGCTGCCCCCGTCAACGACCAGCCGCTGCTGGACGCTTACTCGAACGCCGTGATCGACGTGACCGAGCGCGTCGGTCCTGCCGTCGTGCGTGTCGAGACCGGCCCGAAAGCGCGCAATGCGCGCGAGCGCGGCGGGCTTGGTTCCGGCATCGTCATCTCGCCGGACGGGCTGGTGCTGACCAACAGCCATGTGGTCGGCTCGGCGAAGGAGATACGGCTGCGCGACATCGAGGGCTTCGTGTCCGATGCGCATGTGCTCGGCGTCGATCCCGACACCGATCTGGCGCTGCTCCGCGCTGCCGGTGCGCGCGAGCTGCGTTATGCCGCGCTCGGCAATTCCAAGAGCTTGCGCCGCGGCCAGCTCGTGGTCGCGATCGGCAATCCGCTCGGCTTCGAATCGACCGTCACCGCCGGCGTGGTCTCCGCGCTCGGCCGCTCGATCCGTTCTGTATCGGGCCGCACCATCGAGGACGTGATCCAGACCGACGCCGCGCTCAATCCCGGCAATTCCGGCGGCGCGCTGGTGTCGTCGAACGCCGAGGTGATCGGCATCAACACCGCGATCATCAACGGCGCGCAGGGCATCTGCTTTGCGGTCGCGAGCAACACCGCGCAATTCGTGCTGTCGGAGATCATCCGCCACGGCTATGTCCGCCGCGCCTATATCGGCGTGTCCGGCCAGACTGCGCCGGTCCCGCGGCGGCATGCAGTCGTCGCCGGCGTCGAGAACAAGATGGGCGCGCTGTTGATGAACATCGAGCCGGATGGCCCGGCGGCGCAGGCCGGCCTGCTGCCCGGCGATGTCGTGGTCCGGCTCGACGGCGTCGACATCAACGGCGTCGACGATCTGATCCGCGTGCTCGATCGCGACCGCATCGGCCGGACGCTGGCGATGGACGTGCTGCGGCTCGGGAGGCTGCGCGGGATCGAGATTCATCCGATCGAGCGGAAGCCGGCGGGAAGGCAGTAGCGCCGCCGTAGCTCGCCGTCATTGCGAGGAGCGTTAGCGACGAAGCAATCCATGGTGCCGCAAGCGGAGAGATGGATTGCTTCGCTTCGCTCGCAATGACGGGTAGTGGCTACTCCGCCGCAGCCGCAAACCGGCTGTTTTCGAGATCGCCTTCCAGCCGTGTCCTCTCGGCTGCGGCCTTCTTGATGTTCTCTTCCTTGACGTGGCCGTAGCCGCGGATGGTCTCGGGGATGCGTGCGATCTTCGCCAGCGGCGGGATTTGCTCGCGCTTCAGCCCAGAGGAGCGCTGGTCGATCATCGCGATATAATCCTCGACCAGTTGGCGCTCCATCTTTCGCTCCGCGGTGCGGCCGAACGGATCGAATGCCGTGCCGCGCAGGAATTTCAGTTTTGCGAGCCAACCGAAGGCGCTCAGCATCCAGCCGCCATATTCCTTCTTCATCAGCCGGCCGCTCCTGTCGCGCTTGGCGAAGATCGGCGGCGCCAGATAGAATTTGAGCTGGTAGTCGCCGTCGAACTTGTCCGACAGCTTCTTTGCAAAGCTGCCGTCGGTATAGAGCCGCGCGACCTCGTATTCGTCCTTGTAGGCCATCAGCTTGAACAGGTTTTTGGCGACGGCTTCCGTCAGTTCGGCGGAGGAGGGCGCCGCTGCGCTCTCCGCCTTCCGGACCTTGTCGACGGCCGCGAGATAGCGGTCGGCATAGGCCTTGTCCTGATAGCCCGTGAGGAACTCGGCACGCAGCGCGATCTGCTCGTCAAGCGTCTTCACCGGCGCCGTGGCGCGGGCGCGGAACTGGAGCACGCTCCTGATGCGCGACATGTCGTGCGCGGCCAGCCGGCCCCAGGTGAAGGCCTGCTTGTTCATCTCGACCGCCGCGCCATTGATCTCGATGGCGCGGAGCAGCGCCTCCAGCGAGAGCGGGATCGCACCTTTCTGGAAGGCGAAGCCGAGCATGAAGGGGTTGGTCGCGATGGAGTTGCCCATCAAGGTCGCGGCGATGCCGGTGGCGTCGATGATCTCGAGATTGCGCTCGCCGATGGCGTCGCGCAGCGTGGTCTGCATCGCGCCGAGCTCGAAGTCGATGTCGGGGTTTTGAACGAAGCTCGCGGTCGGCTGCAGGTCCGCATTGACAAAAGCCCTGGTCACCCCGCGGTCGACGCGGCTGAGCGCGGTGGCGCCGGCCGACACCACCATGTCGCAGCCGAGGATGAGATCGGCGCCGCCATTGGCGATGCGGACGGTCGAGAGATCTTCCGCCCTGGCGGCGATACGGACATGGCTCATCACCGCGCCGTTCTTCTGCGACAGCCCGGTGAAGTCGAGCGCGGAGCAGCCCTTGCCATCGACATGCGCGGCCATGCCGAGCAGCGCGCCCACGGTAATGACCCCGGTGCCGCCGATGCCGGTGACGAGGATGTTGTAGGGCTTGTCGAGCGCGGGTGCCGCCGGCAGCGGCAGGTCGGCTAAGAGCTGGCCGGAATCGACCGCCGAGCTCTTCAGCCGCTTCAGCGAGCCGCCGTGCACGGTCACAAAACTCGGGCAGAAACCCTCGACGCAGGAGTAATCCTTGTTGCAGTTCGACTGATCGATCTGCCGCTTCCTGCCGAACTCGGTGTCGAGCGGCTGCACCGAGACGCAGTTCGAGGTCTGCGAGCAGTCGCCGCAGCCTTCGCAGACCAATTCGTTGATGAAGACCCGCTTGGGCGGATCGGGATAAAGCCCGCGCTTGCGGCGGCGGCGCTTTTCGGCGGCGCAGGTCTGGTCGTAGATCAACGCCGTGAGCCCTTTGACCTCGCGCAGCTCGCGCTGCACGGCGTCCAGATCGCGGCGGTGATGGACGGTGGCGCCCGCCGGGAAATAGTTGGCCGGATATTTGTCAGGGTCGTCGGAAACGATGGCGAGCCGCTTGGTGCCTTCGGCCCAGACCTGATGGGCGATCTGCGCCACCGTGAAGCCGCCTTCCGCCGGCTGGCCGCCGGTCATGGCGACCGCGTCGTTGTAGAGGATCTTGTAGGTGATGTTGACGCCGCTGACCGCGGCGGCGCGGAGCGCCAGCAGGCCCGAATGGGTATAGGTGCCGTCGCCGAGATTCTGGAAGATGTGCTGCTCGTTGGTGAAGGGCGCCTGTCCGATCCAGTTCGCGCCTTCCGCGCCCATATGGGTGATGGTCGCGGTGCGGCGCGAGGGGATCGACAGCGCCATGCCATGGCAGCCGATCCCGGCCATGGCGCGGCTGCCTTCCGGCAATCTGGTCGAGGTGTTGTGCGGACAGCCCGAGCAGAAGAACGGCGTCCGCTGCAGCGAGATCGCGGCCTGTCCCGTCGCCGGCCGGTCGAAGGCCTCGAGCCGCGCCAGCCGCTGTTCCAGCACCGGGCTCTGGTGGCCGAGCCGGCGCAGCCGCGCCACCAGCGCCGCCGCCACGACGGTTGGATTGAGCTCGCCCTCACTCGGCAACAGCGGCGCACCGCTTTCGTCGCGCTTGCCGACAATCGACGGACGCTTCCCGGCGTCGACATTATAGAGGATGCGCATGAGCTGGTCTTCGATGAAGCCGCGCTTCTCCTCGACCACCAGAATGTCCTGCAGGCCTTCGGCAAACCGCTTCGCGCCGATTTCCTCCAACGGCCAGGTCATCGCGACCTTGTAGATGCGAAGGCCCAGCGCCTCGGCGTCGCGGTCGCTGATGCCGAGATCGGCTAGCGCCTGCCGGAGATCGAGATAGGCCTTGCCGGTCGCGACGATGCCGAGCCGCGCCGGCTTGCCGTCGAGCACGATCCGGTCGAGCCGGTTGGCGCGCGCGAAGGCTTTCACTGCCTCCATCTTCGGGCCGAACAGCCGCTTCTCGGCTTCCAGCGGCGGATCGGGCCAGCGGATGTTGAGACCGCCCGGCGGCATCTCGAAATCATCGGGAATGATGACCTGCACCCGCGACGGATCGGAGTAGATCGAGGCCGAGCTCTCGACCGTCTCGCCGATCGCCTTGAAGCCGACCCAGCAGCCGGAATAGCGTGACAGCGCAAAGCCATAGAGGCCGAGATCGAGATATTCCTGCAAGGTCGACGGGTTGATGATCGGCATCAAGGCCGCGGCAAACACCTGCTCGCTCTGATGGGCGAGGGTGGAGGACTGGCAGCCATGATCGTCGCCGGCGAGCGCGAGCACGCCGCCGTGGCGCGAGGAGCCGGCCGAATTGGCGTGCTTCAGCGCATCGACCGAGCGGTCGACGCCCGGGCCCTTGCCGTACCAGATGCCGAATACGCCATCGACCTTGGCGCCCGGGAACAGCCCGACCTGTTGGCTGCCCCACACCGCCGTGGCGGCGAGGTCCTCATTGAGGCCGGGGACGAAGGCGATGTCCTGCGATTGCAGGAAGGATTTGGCGCGCCACAGCGTGTGATCGTACATGCCGAGCGGCGAGCCGCGGTATCCGGAGATGAAGCCCGCGGTGTTGAGGCCGGCGGCGCGGTCGCGTTCGCGCTGCAACATGGGCAGGCGGACCAGGGCCTGCACGCCGGACAGGTAGATTCGCTTGGCATCGAGGCGGTATTTGTCGTCCAGTCCCACCTGCATCAGCGTCATCGTGGTACTCCCGTAAATTGTTCTTGCGGACGGGTGTCCGGGCCGGTTCGACGCAGCGGGGCAAGTGGAGAAGGATGGGCCGGTAATGTCAATATCACTGGCGCTTTGCCGCAGGATTGGCATAGCCGTTGTGGAGGAATTTCATGGGTTTGAAAGCGTTCGATACGGCGATCGATGAGACCGCCGATCACCTGGTCGGCCCCTGGCGGCGTCCGCACCAGATGCTGCATGCGCAGGTCTACGATTCCCACACCTCCATCCACGACGACGCCACCGCGCAGAAGCTCGGCTTCAAAGGCGGCACCATCGAGGGGCCGACCCATTTCAGCCAGTTCGCGCCGCTGGGCGAGCGCCTGTGGGGACAGGCGTGGTTCGAGAACGGATGCCTCTCGGCGCATTACCGCAATGCCGCCTTCGAGGGCGAGGAGGTGCAGGCGATCCTGAAGAAGCCCGCGCCGGGACAAAGCCAGGCGGAAATCCAGATGGTGAAGCGCGACGGCACCGAGGTGCTGCGCGGCACCGCGTCGGTCGGGCGGGGCACTTCACCCACCGCGCTCGGCCAGCGCCTCTGCGAACTGAAGCCGCTCGCCGATCCCGTGATCCTGCGCGACATCATGGTCGGCATGAAGAGCAAACGCCAGACGGTGCGGATGGCGTTCGACCAGAACATGGGCGACCTCTATCCGTTTTCGCTCGGGCAGAAACTGGCGGTCATCACCGAGGGCTCACCCTATTATTCTGGCGTCGATAATCCTTATCAGCGTCCGATCATCCCGATGGAGATGCTGAGCGTGCTGTTCCAGTACCGCTCGAAGGACGATCCCCTGCCGTCGAAAGGGCCGGCGGTCGGCCTGTTCGCCGACCAGGAGATCAGGCTGTTGAAGGGGCCGCTGTTCGTCGACCAGGACTATGAGCTGGAGCGCGAGGTGGTGGCGCTCTCGGGCAGCCGCCGCACCGAAAGCCTTTGGCAGCGGACGACCGTGTTCGATCCCAAAGCGCCGGCCGTGCCGGTCGCGACCATGCTGCTCAACCTCGCCACGATGAAGGACTCCTACGCGCCTTACGCCGAGGAATATCGCCGGCTCTACGCCTGAAAGGCCGCTCAATCCGGCGGCGAACAGCGGCGCGTGTATGCAACGCGCGCCCAGCGATTGAGCAGGCGTTTCGCCGCACAGGGAATAAGCAGGTGTAAGCGGGCCGCCGAAGCGGCTGAAATTACGCGCAATTCCCGCACGCGGGAGCGCCGGCCGGCGTTGTACACAATGGCATGGCGTTTGCAGAACTCATTTCAAGAGAGTTCTCGCCGTGGGGCGTTGTGATGCCGAACTCGGGACAAGCAAGCGTCGGTACCGTAATCGCCGAGCCCGAACCGATCGATCTCGATTGGTCGACGACCGCGCTTGTCATCATCGACATGCAGCGCGACTTCATGGAGCCGGGCGGCTTCGGCGAGACGCTCGGCAACGATGTCAGCCAGCTCGCGCGGGCCGTGAAGCCGATCGGGGCCGTGCTCGCGGCGGCGCGCGATAGCGGCATGCTGGTGATCCACACCCGCGAAGGCCATCTGCCCGATCTGTCGGATGCGCCGCCGGCCAAGGTCGAGCGCGGCGCGCCGTCGTTGCGGATCGGCGATCCCGGTCCGATGGGCCGCATCCTGATCCGCGGAGAAGCCGGCCACGACATCATCCCCGAGCTCTATCCCCTCGACAGCGAGATCGTCATCGACAAGCCCGGCAAGGGCGCGTTCTACGCCACCGAGCTTTCCGACGTGCTGGACAAATACGGCATCGAAAATCTCCTGGTGTGCGGCGTGACCACCGAGGTCTGCGTCAACACCACCGTGCGCGAGGCCAATGACCGCGGCTATCGCTGCGTCGTCATCTCGGACGGCTGCGCGTCCTACTTCCCGGAATTCCACGAGATGGGCCTGAAGATGATCAAGGCCCAGGGCGGCATCTTCGGCTGGGTCGCCGACTCGGCCGCCATTCTCGAGGCCATGCAAGCGGAGACGTCAAATCATCTGAAAGCGGGAGCATCACGATGAGCGGAAGCGGGGCGGCGACAGTGAAATCGGACTTCAAGCCGGCGTTGTGGACGCCGGGGGACTGGAACGCATTTTTCGGCTTCGGCACCAACATCCTGGTCAACATGCTGGTCCTGACCGGCCTGTTGCGCTTCGTGCTGAAAATGCCCGACAGCCTCGTGTTCGGCCGCATCCTGCCCGCGCTCGGGCTGATGATGTGCCTCTCCACCTTCTATTATGCGTTCCTCGCCTACCGGCTGGCGCAGCGGACCGGACGCACCGATGTCTGCGCGCTGCCGTCGGGCGTCAGCGTGCCGCACATGTTCATTGTCACCTTCGTGATCATGCTGCCGGTCACGCTCAAGACCGGCGATCCCATGAAGGGCTGGTCGGCAGGGCTGGTCTGGGTGTTCTTCCAGAGCTTCATCCTGATGATCGGCGGCTTCATCGCGCCGTTCATAAGGAAGATCACGCCGCGCGCGGCGCTGCTCGGCACGCTCGCGGGTGTCTCCGTCACCTTCATCTCGATGCGGCCGGCGCTGGAGATGTACGCCACGCCGCAGATCGGTCTGATTTGCTTCGCTATCATCCTGGTGAGCTGGTTCGGCGGGGTGAAATATCCGCGCGGGATTCCGGCCGGCCTGATCGCGATTGCGGCCGGCATGATCATCGCCTGGGGCTCGAACCTGTTCGGCCTCGGGATCGGCGGGTTGAGCCTGAAGGGTCTCGGCGACGCCTTCGCCAATTTCGGCTTCTCGGTGCCGATCCCCGCGGTCGGGCATGTCTTCTCCGGCTTCGAATTTCTCGGCGTCATCCTGGTGACCGCGATCCCCTTCGGCATCTACGATCTCGTCGAGGCCATGGACAATGTCGAGAGCGCGGAAGCCGCCGGCGACGAATATCCGACCACGCGGGTGCTCACCGCCGACGGCATCGTCAGCCTGATCGGCTGCCTGATGGGCAATCCCTTCATCAACGCGGTCTATATCGGCCATCCCGGCTGGAAGGCGATGGGCGGGCGGATCGGCTATTCGGCCGCGACGGGCGTGATGGTGATCGTGCTGTCGTGGCTCGGCATCATCTCGGTGCTGCTCGCGCTGGTGCCGGTCGTCGCGATCTCGCCGATCCTGCTCTATATCGGCATGCTGATCGGCGCGCAGGCGTTCCAGACCACGCCGCTCAGGCATGCGCCGGCGATCGTGCTGGCGCTGACGCCGCATCTCGCCGCCTGGGCGAAATTGCAGATCGACACCATGCTGGCGTCGACCATGGCGGCTGCGACCAGCGTCGGCGGGTTGGCTGCCGACAAGGCCGATGCGGTCAAGGCGGCTGCGATTGCGGCGCTGCCGCAGCAGGGCGTGATCTATCACGGGCTCGAGGTCATGGGCGGCGGCTCGATCCTCGCCGGCCTCATCCTCGGCGCGATCGGCGTCTTCATCATCGAGCGCGATTTCGAGAAGGCATCGGCCTTCGCACTGACCGGCGCCATCTTCACTTATTTCGGCTTCATGCACGGCGAGTCGGTCGGGATCGGCGGCGGGTTTGGCGTCACCCCTGCGGTGGCGCTGGCCTATGCGGTGATGGCGGGGGGATTGTTCGCGCTCAGCAGGCTCGGCGCCGGCGAGCACTATGTTTCGCATCCCGAAATGTCGGCCGCCCCGGCGGAGTAGGCGGACTTTTCGAGGCGAATGCGGCCGGGCCATAAGCCCGGCCGTTTGTTTTTCACGGCCGCACGCCCGGCGTCTCCATCTTCATGCCGCGCGCGCGTGACATCAGATAGAGCTCGAGCTCGACCAGCTCCGGTGCGCCGTAATCATAGGCTTGCGCGCGGACGCCGGTGATGCAGCTCCGCAGCCGCCGCTCCAGCGATCCCAGCGACTGCCATTCCAGTCGGTACAGTGGATAGCCGGTCGGATGCGCCTGCGTGACCGGCGAGCCCGCGAGGCGCTTGTCCCAATTGTCGTCGTGGCAATTGGCGCAGGCGAGGTTGAGCTGGCCCTCGCGCTGCATGAACAGCGCGCGGCCCTTCTCGACGAACGGCTTGAGGTCGGGATCGTCACCCGTCGTGATCGGCATGCCGCGCGACTGATTGGCGACAAAGGCGGTGAGCGCGAGCAGGTCGCGGCTTTCATAGGGAAGCGGCGGCGCCTCTTGATGATGCGTCCGCTCCAGATTGATGCGCTGCTCGATCGTGACAGGACGCTCGAGCGCCTTGTCGAAGGCGGGATAGCGCGCAGCTACCCCCTTCATGCTTTCCCGCGCGTCGCCATGGCATTCGGCGCAGGCCTTGCCGGCATTGCCGAGCTTTTTGTTCCAGAGGGCCTCGCCGTCGAGCACGAAGAGCATGCCGGGATTGGACGTGTCGTCGTCCTGCATCGCCTTGCTGTCGGGCCCCATGAAGGAATAGCCGGAGCGGCGCTGGTCCGGCGGTATTTCGCCGGCGAGGAGGGAAGGTGTCGCCGCGAGCAGGGCGACCGCCGCTATCGCGCGGAAGAAACTCATTCGACCGTGATGGAAGCGCTAGCCTTCGACGAAAAGCCGTTGTCGCCGATCCATTCGAATTCGAGCTTGCCGCTCTCCTTTGCGATCGTGAAGAAGGAGATGAAGGGATTGGCCGCGATTGCCGGAAACAGGTCGGCGCGGAAGATTTCCGTGCCGTCATAGCGGCAGGAAAAGCCCGTGATGATGTCGCGCGGCACGACATCGCCGGCGGCGGTGCGGCGATAGCCGCTTTCCATGATGTGCGACATCAGCGTCTTGATCTCGATGATGTCGCCGCGCTTCGCCTTTGGCGGAACATTGATCAAAGCGGAGGCCATCAGTTCACCTCCTCGGTGCAGGCGGCGAGCGTCACGATCACGTCCGTGCTGGCGGACCAGAAGGTGTCGTCGGAGAGCCGCGCGATCGCCACCACCTTCTGGCTGTCCGCCAGCCGGATGCGCGTCGATATTTGCGCCCGGCCGGCCAAGGGACCGATGTAGAAGTTGCCGATATTGGGCTGCGGGTTCTTCTCGTTGAAGACGTGGATACTCTTCACATACTCGTTCGCCGTCATCGGGCTCGTGACGCTGACCGTCATCGGCACGGTGTTGCCGTTCTCGACCAGGGGCGGGATATCGAGCTTGACCTTGCCCGTGCGCACCGGCGCCTCGCCGACCACATTGCGGATGGCGGAGGTAAGCATCGCGGGGGTCGCTTCCAGCGGCCGCAGCGTCACGACCGGGATCGCGCCCGCGACCGCGGCGCCGCCGGCAAGGCCCAGGAATTTCCGGCGGGAGGTGGGTGCTTTGCTGCGCATCGTTTTCATGTCGTTCTATTCCCGAAGCGTTGCAAGATAGGCCACGATGTCCTCGATCTGGGCCGCCGACAAAATCGGCTTGCCGTCAAAATTGCGGCCGACACGGTCGAGCCCGTCGACGCGGTAATAGGACGGCATGATCGTCTCCGCATTGAGGCGCGAGGCATCGACCAGCCGCAGCCGTAACTGGCTTGCCGACCATCGGGTTCCGCTGCCGGAGAGAGGAGGCGCGAGATCGCCCTGGAACCTCGTTTCCGGAAACGGCCCGGAGTGGCAGAGGATGCAGGTGTTGGCGCGATCCACGACCAGCGCGCGCCCGCGCGCGGCATCGCCCGGTGCGCCCGTGAGCGAGGCCGGAATGCCGTCGCCGACAATCTTGTAGGATGCGAGCCCTTGCGCGTTCGCCGCGCCGGGCAAAGCGAGCGCGAGGGCGGCGAGCGCGATATGGGGGGAAGGTCTAGCCAAAGGCGTCAGCCGTGATGGTCGTGAACCATTTTTGCGCGTCATCCGCCTCGCGGGCGCGCAGCTCGCGTGGGGCATCGACCGGGCTGGTCGCGCCGCCTTCGGTCTCGGCAAAGATGTCGTCCTTCGGCTGATAGGTACCGGCGAGCGAAAAGCCGTAGCCGGGCGCGACGACGTTGTAGCAAACGCCGGTGAGTTTTGGCGTTTCCGGCGGCTTGCCGGAAAGCAGGTTGACGATCGCGGCTGCGCAGGTCTTGCCTTGCGCGCTCGCGGCCGACGCCGATTTCGGAATGCCGCCGCCGAGGCAGGCGTCACCGATGACGTGAATGTTGGGCACGAGCTTCGATTCAAAGGTCGCAGGATTGATCGGGCACCAGCCGGTGTGATCGGTGGCGCCGGCAATCTCGGCGATGCGGCCGGCTCTCTGCGGCGGAATGACGTTGGCGACATCGGCGGTGTAGTTGCCGAATTCCGTCACGATAGCCTTGGCCGAGGGATCGACCGATGTAACGCGGCCGCCCTGGGATAGGGAGATGCGCTCGATCATGCCGCCGTAGAGCTCCTTCCACGCTTTCTCGAATAATCTCTGCTGGGAGAACGTGTCCTTCGCGTCGAGGATCAGCACTTTCGAGCGCGGCTTCCTCGTCTTCAGATAATGCGCGATCAGGCTGGCGCGCTCGTAGGGCGCGGGCGGACAGCGCGAGGGATTGGCGGGTATCGCGAGCGCCACCACGCCGCCATCGTCCATGGCCTCGAGCTGCCTGCGCAGCAGCACGGTCTGCTCGCCGGCCTTCCAGGCATGCGGCATCCTTGCAGACGCCGCCTCGTCATAGCCGGGCAATGCGTCGAACTGGAAATCGATGCCGGGCGCGAGCACAAGCCGGTCATAGGGAAGCAACGTGCCGTCGGCGAGCGTGACGCTGCGCGCCGAGGGATCGATTTTCGTCGCCGCCTGCGCGATCACGCCAACGCCCTCGGCTGCGATCTTCTCATAGCCGAACTGCTGCGCCTCGATCTCGCGCAGGCCCGCGATCACCTCATTGCTGAAGGGGCATGACGTGAAAACCTTGTTCGGCTCGATCAATGTCACCTGAAGCTTGGTATCGATCCGTTTCAACGCGCGCGCGCAGGCCGCGCCGCCAAAGCCGCCGCCGACCACGATCGCGCGCGCCGCCGATTGCGCGCGCGAGATCGAGGGCAGGGCCAGCAAGCCTGCGGATACGGTGACGCCGAGAAGGGCATCTCGCCGTGTCACCGGGCGCGCATTCATGGGCGTCATCCGGAAAATGGCGCGGCGGCTCTTTAAAGCCGCCGCGCCCGTGATTTAAGCGAACGTGATGTTCTGGTCGCGCAGCGGCACCGAACGGATGCGCTTGCCGGTCGCCGCGAAATAGGCATTCAGCACCGCCGGTCCCGCGACGCAGATGGTCGGCTCGCCGACACCGCCCCAGAAGCCGCCGCTCGGCATCACGATCGACTCCACCTTCGGCATCTCGTTGATGCGCATCGAGTTGTAGGTGTCGAAATTGGTCTGCTCGATGGCGCCGTCCTTCACGGTGCAGCCGCCATAGAACAGCCCGGAGAGGCCGTAGACGAAGGAGCCCGCGACCTGCCGCTCGATCTGCGCGGGGTTGACGGCATAGCCGGGATCGGTGGCCGCGACAATGCGGTGCACCTTGATCTTGCTGCCGTCCGTCACCGAGATTTCGGCCGCCGCCGCGACATAGCTGCCAAAGCCCATATATTGCGCCAATCCGCGATGGATGCCTTGCGGCGCCGGCTTGCCCCAACCGATCTTGTCCGCCACGGCATCGAGCACGGCGAGATTTTTCGGATGGTCCTTCATCAGCTTGCGCCGGAACTCCAGCGGATCCTGATTCACCGCATGCGCCATCTCGTCCATGAAGCATTCGACATAGATCGCGTTGTGATTGACGTTCACGCCGCGCCAGAAGCCCGGAATAATGTGCGGGTTGCGCATCGAATGGTCGATCAGGAGATTGGGCACCGAATAACCGAAGGCGGCCTCGCCCTTGGGATTGAGGCCCTGGAAGGTCGAGGGATCCATGCCGTTGACCAGCCCCGCCGGCCGGAGCGTGAACTGGATCGACTGGCCGGAAATCCGCATATGCAATGCCGTCAGGTTGTTGTCGGCATCGAAGCCGGCGGTCATCTTGCATTGCGTGACCGGATGGTAGCGGCCGTGCGTCATGTCCTCCTCGCGCGACCACAGCAGCTTGATCGGCGTGCCCGGCATCTCCTTGGCGATCAGCACGGCCTGGCGGACATAGTCGGTCTGGCCGCGCCGGCCGAAGCCGCCGCCGAGCATCAGCTTGTGCACGTCGCATTTGTCGGCGGGCAGGCCGGAGGCTTCGAGCACCGCTGCGAACGCAGCTTCGCCATTCTGCGTGCCGCACCAGACCTCGCATTTGTCCGGTGTGTAGAGCGCGGTGGCGTTGAGCGGCTCCATCGTGGCGTGGTTCTGGTAGGGATAGTTGTAGACCGCTTCGACCTTCTTGGCGGCACTCGCGAGCGCAGCATTCACGTCGCCGTTCTGATTGCCTACATAGGCGGGGCCGCCATCGAGGCCTTCCGACAGCCATTTCGCGATGGACGCGCTGGAGACCTTGGCGTTCTCGCCTTCGTCCCAGACGATCGGCAATTTATCGAGCGCGGATTTGGCGTGCCACCAGGTATCGGCGACGACGGCGACGGCGGTGTCCTCGACCTTCACCACCTTCTTCACGCCCTTCATCCCGGCGATCTTGGCTTCGTCATAGCTCTTGAGCTTGCCGCCGGTGACCGGGCAATCCTTGATCGCGGCGTTGAGCATGCCGGTCAGCTTGACATCGATGCCGTAGACGGTGGCGCCCGTGACCTTGTCGGGCGTGTCGAGCCGCTTCACGCCCTTGCCGACGAGCTTCCAGTCCTTCGGGTCCTTCAGCTTGACGTCGGCGGGCGGCGTCAGCTTTGCGGCGGCTTCCGCCACCTTGCCGTAGGTCGTGGTCTTGCCCGATGCCTTGTGCGTGATGACGCTGTCGGTGGCGGTGCATTCGGACGCCGGCACCTTCCATTCATTCGCGGCGGCCTGGATCAGCATCTCGCGCGCGGTGGCGCCGCCCTTGCGCACATAATCCTGCGAGGTGCGGATGCCGCGGCTGCCGCCGGTCGAGAAATCGCCCCAGGCGCGCTTGCGGGCGACGTTCTGGCCCGGCGAGGGGAATTCGGTCGTGACCTTCGACCAGTCGCATTCCAGTTCTTCCGCAACCAACTGCGCGAGACCGGTGAGGGTGCCCTGGCCCATCTCCGAGCGCGCGATACGGATCACGACGGTGTCGTCGGGCCGGATCACGACCCAGGCGTTGACCTCGGGCGAGCCATCGGCGGCGCGGACCACCGCAGGCCCGCCGAAGGGAATGTCGAGGCCGAGCGCAAGGCCGGTTCCGACAGCGGCGGTGCCGATGACGAAAGCGCGGCGGTTCATCCGAGGCGAGACGTGCTTGTTCATGCCGGCCTCCTTAAGCGTTCGCGATCGAATGGATCGCTTCGCGCACCTGCTGGAAGGTGCCGCAGCGGCAGATATTGGTGATGGCCTCGTCGATGTCGGCATCGGTCGGCTTCGGCTTTTCCTTCAGAAGTGCTGCGACCGCCATGATCATGCCGCTCTGGCAATAGCCGCATTGCGGCACGTCGTTGGCGATCCAGGCCTGCTGCACCTTGTGCAGCGCGGCCCCGCTCGCGAGCCCTTCGATGGTGACGATCTGCTTGCCTTCGGCTTCGCTGACCACGACGCCGCAGGAGCGGGTCGCCACGCCGTCGACATGGACGGTGCAGGCGCCGCATTGTGCAATGCCGCAACCGTATTTGGTTCCCGTGAGGCCGACATTCTCGCGGATCGCCCACAGCAGCGGCGTATCCGGTTCGACGTCGACGTTGATTGTTTTTCCGTTGATGTTGAGGTTTGCCATCGCGATCCCCTGATTGGTCCGATCCACCGAGCGGACTTGGGCCGCATTTGTCCGCCAAACGTCGAACGGTTCAAATCAAGAATCTGCGTTTCACCGCGCGGCGAATTTCCGTAGGCAATGGGGAAGATATCGGAAAGGCCGGTGTTATAGCGCGATTGCGCACCGCGATCGGCTGCTACGCGCGTGGCGCAACCGTCAGCCGCAAAAAACTCATGACGCTGCCGAGCCAGGCAAATCCGGCTCCCGCCGCAAGCGCCAGCACCGCGCCGTCATGCCCGGCAAGGCTGAAGCAGAGCGCGGCAAAGGCGGCGCCGATCGTTTGTCCGACCAGCCGGGCGGTCGCGACGATGCCGCTGGCGCTTCCGCCGCGGTGCGGCGGCGCGCTGGTCATGATCGCCCGCATGTTCGGCGTCTGGAAGAAGCCAAAACCGATGCCGCAGATCGCCATGCGCCAGACGATATTGGTGACGCTCGGGTCCGCCGGCAGAGCCGCGAGCAACGCCATCCCGACGCCGAGCAGCACGAGGCCAAGCCCGCCGAGGATTCCTGCCGAGAAGCGGTCGGAGAGGCGGCCGCCGATCGGCGCCATGATCGCGACCACCAGCGGCCACGGCGTCATGAACAGGCCGGTCTCGACCTGCGAGCGGCCCAGCACGTCCTCGAAGTAGAACGGCAGCGCCACGAAGGTGAGGCCCTGCACGGCAAAGGAGCAGACCGCCGTCAACGCCGACAGCGCAAACAGCGGGCGGCGGAACAGGTCGATCGGCAGCATCGGCGCCGGATGGTCGGCATGCCGGTGCATCAGGATCCAGCCGAACGCCAGAGCCGCGATCAGGATGACGATGACCGCAATCGGCGACACCTGATGCCCGGCGCCGCCGATCCCGACAATGAGGAGACCGAGGCAGGCAGCCGCCAGCGCCGCGCCGATAAAATCGAAACGGTGCGCCGCGCGCGGCATGGCGGGCAGGGTCTTGATGCCGATCAGGAACGAAATCAGGCCGAGCGGAACATTGATGGCGAACAGCCACGGCCAGGGTCCGAGCGCCAGGATGGCCGAGGCGATGCTCGGCCCGAAGGTGAAGGCGGTCGCCACCACCATGGCATTGTGGCCGAAGCCGCGGCCCAGCATGCGGCTGGGATAGACGAAGCGGACCAGCGCGGTGTTGACGGCCATGGTGGCGCTCGCGCCCAACCCCTGCAGCGTGCGCGCGACCAACAGGCTCGGCAGCGACCAGGCGCAGGCGCAGCCGAGCGAGGCCAGCGTGAACAACAGCACGCCGGCGAGATAGATGCGCTGGTGGCCGACGATGTCGCCGAGCGCGCCGAGCGGCAGGAGCGAAGCGACCATGGCGATCTGGTAGACATTGACCACCCAGACCACGTCGGCCGGATTGACATGGAGATCGGCGGCGATGGCGGGCAGCGCCACGTTGGCGATCATCGTGTCGAGCGAGCCCATCGCCAGCGCCGTGAAGATCGCGGTCACCGCCCAGCGCCGCTGCTCCCAAGGCAAGCCGTCGGTTACGGGCGAGGAAACGGCCGCCGCTGCCGATTTTTCGAGCATCCAAATCACTCCGGAACGGCCGTGTACTACGGCTGTGCGACATCCCACAGCTACGAGACTGCATGATGCGTATGCGATGCGCTGTTATGCCCGTTCCGGGGCGACTTTCGGCTACTTCCCGCTGATGGGCCGATCGAATAGGCTTTCGGCCAAGGCGGTCAAAAAACAAACTAATTTCCGCCGGCGAGGGGAAGCGTTTTGGCGGATGCACAACTACTAGACCGGCGCATCGAGGTCGCGCAGAGCGGCATCGAGGGCAGGCGCCGCGGCGTGCTGGCCGGCGCCTGGATCGCGCTGTTGCTTGCGATCCTCATCTTTCTCGTCGTCTATCCCGTCCTGACCTTGCTGCTCGGCGCGCTCACCGACACCAATCCCGTGGTCGACGGCCTTAGCCTCGGCCATCTCTCGATCGGCAATTTCCTGACCGTGCTCTCCAATCCGAATGTGGCGGAAGCGCTGTTCAACACGCTGCTCGCCTGCGGCGGGGGAACCGCGATCGCGGTCGTGATCGGCTTGCTGTTCTCCTGGATCGTGGTGCGCACCAACACGCCGTTCCGAGGCTTCATCGCCGCCGCCAGCATCCTGCCGCTGTTCGCGCCTCCGCTGGTGGCGGGCGTAGCTTGGTCGATCCTGGGTTCGCCGAAGACCGGGCTGATCAATACCGCCTTCAAATGGGTCGGCCTCGACTGGCGCGTCGATTTCTATTCGCTGTGGGGCCTGATCTTCGTGTTCGGCATCTATTACGCGCCCTATGTCTACATGTTCACCTCGTCCGCGCTGCGGAACATGGACCCGAGCCTGGAGGAGGCCGCGGAGATATCGGGCGCGAGCGCGTTCTCGACGCTGTTCACGGTGACATTCCCGCTGATCATGCCGGCGATCGTCTCCGGCATGCTGCTCTCCTTCATCGTAATGCTCGGCATCTATGGCGTGCCGGCGGTGCTGGGCGCGCCCGCCAATATCAACGTGCTGACGACCTATATCTTCAAGCTCACCAACTGGTCGCCGCCGCTCTACAACACCGCGGCGGCCGTTGCGATCATCCTGATGGTGGTCACGGGCGCGCTGGTCTATCTGCAACAGAAGGTGCTCGCCGGGCGCAGCTACACCACGGTCGCCGGCAAGGCGTTCCGGCCGCGCAGCCTCGATCTCGGGCGCTGGCGCTGGCTCACCTTCTCGCTCGGCTTTCTCTACCTCTTCGTCGTCGTGGTACTGCCGATGCTGGCGCTGATCGTCGCCGCCTTCCGCAAATTCATGTTCATTCGCGACGCCGCGGCGCTGTTCGACATGCGCGCCTACTCGCTGACGCATTTCAACGCCATCTTCGACAATCCGCTGACGCTGAGGTCGATCTACAACGCGGTCGAGGTCGGCATCATCACGGCCGTGGTCGGCGGCGCGCTCGCCTTTGCCATCGGCTACACCATCCATCGCACCCGTCTTCCGGGCCGCCGCTCGATCGACCTGATCTCGACGATTCCGGTCGCGATCCCCGGCCTCGTGGTCGGCGTCGCCTATCTCTGGGCCTGGATCGGCATTCCCGGCGGACTCTACGGCACGATCTGGATTCTGGCGCTCGCCTTCATCGCGCGCTTCATGCCCGACACCGTCAAGGCGCTGTCGACCTCGTTCATGCAGATCCATCGCGAGCTGGAGGAGGCGGCGTGGGTCTGCGGCAAGGGCACGCTTGCCACCATCGGCACCATCGTCCTGCCGCTCGCGCGTCCCGGCGTGATCGCCTCGATGACGCTTTTGTTCGTGCTGGCGATCCGCGAACTGGGATCGTCGCTGTTTCTCTACACCAGCAACACCATGGTGATGTCGGTCCTGCTGCTCGACTATTACGAAGGCGGCAATATCGGCAAGACCGCGGCCTTCAGCCTGGTGCAGACCGTGCTGCTTGCCGTTTTGATCGGCGGCGCCAACTGGCTGTCGCGGAGCGCCTCGCAGGGCAGCATCGCGCAACGGATAAGATAAACCGGATGCACGTAACGATGAAATTGGGAGGATTGGTCATGTACGGAAAGATCGTCGCGCTCGCCAGCGTCGTCAGCCTCGGCCTCGCGCTTGGCGGCGCGCCGGCGCTGGCGGAGGAGAGTTTCGCATCCCCCGAGTTGATCGCGGCGGCGAAAGCGGAAGGCAAAATGGTCCTCTACACCGCTAACTTCGCCGAGGTCGAGCAGGACGTCATCAAGGAATTCAACAAGCGTTTCCCGGAGATCAAGATCGAGATGGTGCGCGCGCCGGGCGGCCAGTTGATCACGCGCGTGAAGACGGAAGCCGCCGCCGGCAAGCTGATCGCCGACATCGTCGATCACTCCGACCGCGCGCTGATGCTGCCGCTCGCCGACCTGTTCCAGGATTACGCTCCGCCGAATGCCGCCGACTACGATCCGGCTTCACTGGTCTCGCCAAAATTCTGGCCGCGCCTCACCGCGATCTGGTCGATCGCCTACAATACCGAGCTGGTCAAGGACCCGCCCAAGTCCTGGATGGACTTGACCAATCCCAAATATGACAAGGTGACGGCGCAGGTGTTCGCGCAATCCGGCGGCACCACCTGGACCCGCATCATGTTCGAGCGCCAGGTGCTGGGCGAGGATTACTGGGCCAAGCAGGCTGCGACGCATCCGGTTCTCTATCCGTCCGGCGCGCCGATGTCTGATGCGATGGTGCGTGGCGAGGTCGCGATGGGGCCGCTGATCTACAATGCGGTCTACCCCAAGCAGAAGGACGGCGCGCCAATCAACGCGGTTTTCCCGCCGGAGGGCGTACCGGCCAATCCATATGCCACGGGCATTCCGAAGACCGCGACGCACCCCAACGCCGCAAGGCTGTATCTGAACTGGTGCCTGTCGAAGGAGGGGCAGACCTTCATGATCAAGGCGCAAGGGAACCTTACCTCGCTCAAGGTATCGCCGGTCTATCCCGATGGTTTTGATCCGAAGGTGGTCAAGGTCTGGTATCCGAATTTCGACCAGTACGTGAAACTGCACGGCGACTGGGTCGCGGACTGGGATAAAACCTTCGGCTACCGGCAGTGAAGCAGCGTTGCGGGACCAGGTGAAGTCATGACGGCGACGCTCGAGGTCACCGACCTCCGGAAGCAGTTTGCGATCGGTCGGCCGGCCATCGACGGTGTCAGCTTTGGCGTGCCGGCCGGCGAGATCGTGGTGCTGCTCGGACCTTCCGGCTGCGGCAAGACCACGACGCTGCGCTGCGTGGCAGGCCTCGAACATCCGACCGGCGGGAAGATTTCGATCGGCGGCAGGGTGGTGTCGTCGCCGGAGCGGGGCATTCTGGTGCCGCCTCGCTCGCGCGACCTCGGCATGGTGTTCCAGTCCTATGCGGTGTGGCCGCATATGACGGTGCGGCAGAACGTGATCTATCCGCTCAAGCACCGGAAGATGTCGCGGGCGGATGCCGCCAGCAAGGTCGAGGAAGTGCTGGCGCTGGTCGGTCTGTCCGAATATGCCGACCGGCCGGTGGTGGCGCTGTCGGGCGGGCAGATGCAACGTGTGGCGCTGGCGCGCAGCATCGTCTATCGGCCGCAATTGCTGTTGCTCGACGAGCCGCTATCCAATCTCGATGCCAAATTGCGCCTGCGGCTGCGCGACGATCTCCGCGTCATCCTGAAGCAGACCGGCATGACGGCGCTTTATGTGACGCACGACCAGGCCGAGGCGGTCGTGCTCGGCGACCGCATCGGCGTGATGCGGGACGGCAAGCTGCTGCAGATCGGCACGCCCGACGAAATCTACAATCGCCCGGCCGATCTGTTCGTGGCCAATTTCACCGGCGCCACCAACGAGATCGCGGGCACGCTGGTCGAACGCAACGGCAAGTTCGGCGTGGTCGATTTCGGCGGCGGCAGGCGCGCCGACGCCGCGCTGCTCCAGGCGTTCGAAGTCGGCGACAAAGTGCGGATCGCGCTTCGTCCGGAAAACATCGCGCTCGGCAAAAGCGATAGCGGCAATTCCTTCACCGCGCGGGTGACCGACCGCCGCTACCAGGGCACGCAGACCGTCTATGACATCGACCTGTTCGGCAACCGGCTGGAGGCGCTCGAGCTCGGCACCGCCGCGCGACATACGGTCGGCATCGAGACGCCGATCTGCCTGCCAAAGGAAGCGTGCTGGGCCTATCGCGACGCCGGCCCGGCATCCTACGATTAGCGCATGGAAATGGAGTGAAGCGTTGAGAATTACAAAAATGGCAGCGCTGGCGCTTGGCATCGCGCTCACGACCGGCACCGTGCAGGCCGGCCAAAGCGTCAGCCTGATCCTGAACTGGACGCCGGCCGCGGACCATTCGCCGATCTATTACGCCAAGTCACAAGGCTGGTACGAGAAGGCCGGCATCGATCTCTCGATCGAAGTCGGCAAGGGATCGGCCGTCTCCGCGCTCAAGGTCGGATCGGGCGCGGCGCCCTTCGGCATTTCCGACCTCGCCACCATGCTGGTCGCCCGCAGCAAGGGCGCCGATGACGTGGCGCTGATGAGCATCTACGCCAATACCGGCCAGACCTTCTACTGGCTGAAGAGCAGTGGCGTGAGCGGGCCGAAGGATTTTGCCGGCCGCAAGATCGGCAATCCGCCGGGCGACGCCTCGCGCGTGATGTGGCCGGCCTTCGCCAAGGCCACGGGGCTCGCGCCGGACTCGGTGTCCTTTGTCAATATCGGGCCGACCGCGAAATCGGCGGCGCTCAAGAGCCATGCGGTCGACATCATCAGCGATTTCTACAATTCGCACGACATCAAGCTCAGGGAGTTCGGCAGCGAATTGGGTTCGCTGAACTGGAAGGAGATCGGGCTCAACTCCTACGGCAATTCGATCATCGTCAACGGCGCATTTCTGGAGAAGAATCCGAAGCTTGCCGAGGATTTCGTACGCATCACGCAAAAGGCCTATGCCGCCTGCGTCGCCGATTTCGAGCCGTGCCTGAAGGTGTTGCTGGAGCAGGTCTCAGGCCTCGACCGCGAGGAGCAGTTGATGCAGTGGCGGCGCATCAAGGAGCTGATGACCGACGAGTTCACGACCACCAAAGGCCTCGGCTGGATCGACGGCGAGCGGATGAAGAAAGACTACGATCTGGTGCAGACCTATCTCGGCATCGAGAAGCCGTTCGCGGTGGAGACGGCTTTCACCACCGGGCTGCTCGATCCCGCCATCAAGATGGACGCGAGCAAGGTCGGGCCTTGACTTGAGGTAGGTATGATAGGGGGCTCGCTTCACCTCGCCCCGCTTGCGGGGAGAGGTCGCATCGCATCGTCAGATGCGATGCGGGTGAGGGGGACTCTCCGCGAATTCAATTCCTGCCGCCCCCGCGGAGACTCCCCCTCACCCTAACCCTGTCCCCGCAAGCGGGGAGAGGGAACAAACATCGTTCTCGCTCGCTGCATCAGCACGCTTACCGCACCGCTTCCGCCCAATCCGGGCACCTCCGCTGTTCGACCGGCACCAGCCAGGCCTTGTAGTTGCTCCTGTCGATCACCTCGGCCGGCAGCATCACCTTGGCGGGCAGCACCTCGCGGTGCAGGTAGCGGACGGCGGCCAGCGTTGCCGTGCAGCCAATCTTGAACATGTTGAAGTCGACGCTGGCGAGGATGTTGCCGGCCTCGATCTGCTTTACCGCCGGCAGGATGCCGTTGATGCCAATCACCGTTGCGGTGCGGTTCGCCTCCTTCAGTGCCTCGAGCGCGCCGAGCGCCATGCTGTCATTGGCGGACAGCAGCGCATCGATCTGCGGAAAATCCTTGAGCATTTGCGCCATGGCGCGCTTGCCGTCCGCCTGCTGGTAATTGCCGGGGACGGAGGCGAGCACCTCGATGCCTGGTGTCTCCGACAGCGCCTGCTTGTATCCGCGCAGGCGCTCGCGGTTGGTGGGAGCGCCAGCGGTCCCCTCCAGGATCACGATCTTGCCGTTGCCGCCGAGCTTGTCGAAGAGGTAGCGCGCCTCGCGATAGCCGATGTCGTAATCGTCGGCGCCGACATAGGTGACGAACCGGCCGGGCAGGGGATTGGAGGCGAGCACGATCGGGATTTCGGCCTCGTTGAGCTTTTTCACGGAGTCGATCATGGCGACGTCGTCGACGGGAATGAACACCACGACGTCGGGACGTTGCTTCAATATCTCCTCGACCATCGCCTTCTGCTCGTCGACATTGTCGGGCTTGTTCGGCACGAAATGCCGGATACGCGCGCCGGCGGATTGGCCGATCTGGTCGGCGGCGAGGCGGAAGGCGGTATAGGCCGGGTTGGTCGTATTCTTGGTGAATACGGCGATGGTGATGCTGCTCTCGGCCGCCTGGGCATGAGGGACGAACGTGGAGATTGATGCAGCTAGTATCGCAGCTAACAGATTTTGCATGGCGAACCTTCCATTATTGCCATCGTCATTGCGAGCGAAGCGAAGCAATCCATGGCTGCGGCAAGAACGAGCATTGTGGATTGCTTCGTCGCTTCGCTCCTCGCAATGACAGTTACAGCCACAGGATTTTCTTGCGATAGTCGAGATCGGTCAACAGCGGCTGGGCCGGTCCCTGGTGGAAGACCGCGCCGCGCTCCAGTGCGAACACGCGGTCGGCCAGCGCCAGCACAAGATCGAGGTTATGCTCGACGATCACGATGGACATGTGGCGCCGCAACTGGTCGAACACGCGGAACAGCTCCAGCGTGACCGCCGGCGCCAGGCCCTCGAAGGGCTCGTCGAGCAGCAGGAGCCTCACATTGCCGGACATGGCGCGGGCCACGGCGACCATCTGCTGCTCGCCGCCGGAGAGATAGTCGGCGGCGACGTCCATTCGCTCCTTCAGGCGCGGGAAATAATCGAGGATCTGCGCCTCGCCCCAGACGACGCCGGTCAAGCCGTCGGTCTTGCGTGCGAGCCGCCCGAGCGCGAGATTTTCCCGCACGGTCAGCCCCGCGAACAGCCCGCGTCCCTGCGGCACATAGCCGATGCCGAGCCGCGCGATGTCCGGCGCCGGAAGGTGCGCGATGTCGCGGCCCTGATATTCGATGGTGCCGGAGGAAGCCGGGACCAGTCCGGCGAGCGTTTTCAACAGCGTGGATTTGCCGGCGCCGTTGCGGCCGAGCAGGGCCACGATCTCGCCCTCGCGGACGTCGAGGCTGGCGTCATGGAGGATATGGCTCTTGCCATAGAAGGTGTTGACGCCCTCGAAGCGGAGCAGCGAGGCGGTTTCCAGGCGCGCCTCGTCCGCGCGCCGGGGGATGACCGCCGGAACGCCCTTGCCGGTATAAATCTCCTGCACCCGCCGGTCCGCGCGTACGGCCTTCGGCGTGTCGCTCATCAATACTTCGCCCTGATTCATGACCGTGACCGTCCTGGAGAATCCAAGCACGCGGTCGATGTCGTGCTCGACGATCAGGACGGGGATATTGGCGGCAATATTCTGGATGAGCCTGGAGACACGCTCGCGCTCGGCGGCGGCCAGTCCCGCCAGCGGCTCGTCCAGCAGCAGCATCTGCGGCTTCGATCCCAGCGCGATGCCGAGATCGACCAGCCGCTGCCCGCCGTAGGACAGCTCGCCGCCTTCGATGGTCTCGATCCCCTCCAGCCCCAAAAACTTCAGGAGTTCAGTGGTTTCGGCGTGGATGCTTTCAAAGCTGTCGATGTCGCGCCAGATGTTGAATCGATCAGGGCTTCGCGCCTGCAAGGACAGGCGGAGGTTCTCGTAGATCGAGAGCCCGCGAAAGAGATTGGTGATCTGGAACGAGCGCGCCAGGCCCTGATGGCAGATGAGGTCGGAAGGCACGCCCTGGATTTCGCGTCCGTGCAATTTGATGGTTCCGGTGTCGGTCGGAAACAGGCCGGAGACGAGGTTGAACAGCGTGGTCTTGCCGGCGCCGTTCGGGCCGATCAGCGCGTGGATCTCGCCGGCGCCGACCTGCAGGCTGGCATTGGTGACGGCGCGGATGCCGCCGAACTGTTTGGAGACGCCGTTGACCTCCAGCACCACCCCTTCGAGGCGCTGCGGCATCAGGAAAGAAGGCAGCGGCAAGTCGTTGTAGATCCTGCGCTTGCTCATCGCGGCCGCTTCTTCCGGCGGGGGCCTGACGTGCCGCATGATCTGGTTCCAGATGCCGACCAGGCCGTCCGGCGAGAACATCACGAAGCCGACGAAGATCAGCCCGAACCAGAGCAGCCAGTTGGCGGTCCAGATCGAAAACAGCTCTCGAAACAGGATAAAGAATAACGCGCCAAGTGCCGGTCCCAGCACGCTGCGCATGCCGCCGATCACGACCATGGCCAGCAATTCGCCGGCAAAGGGTACCGAGACGGCTTCGGCCGAAACGAGATAGTTCTGGAAGCCGAGCAGCGCGCCCGCGACGCCGGTGACTACGGCCGAGATCACGAACACCGCGAGCTTGTAGCGCTCGACCGGATAGCCCTGGAAGGTGGCGCGGAGCTGGTTCTCGCGGATCGCGACCAGCACGTGGCCGAAGGGGGAGCGCACGACTCGCAGGAGGACATAGAGGATGGCGAGCGCGATTCCCGCGACGAGGATGTAATAGGCGAGCGCGCCGTCGAGGTTGAAGGGACCGAGGCTGCCGCGCTTCAACCCGCCAAGGCCGTCCTCGCCGCCGGTGAGGCTGCTCCAGCGAAAGGCCGTCGTGTAAGTCAGCGCCGCGAGTGCCAGCGTCAGCAGGGAAAAATAGACGCCGCGCCGGCGCAGGATGATGACTCCCATGGCCGCCGATGCGACGGCGACCACGACCATGGACAAGAGCAGCGGCAGCCAGATCTGGCCGCGAAACCAGTTGAGCTGGATCAGGCCCGCGGCATAGGCGCCGATCCCGAACCAGGCGCTGTGGCCGAAGGAGACGAGCCCGGTATAGCCGATGCAGAGGTTCAGCCCCAACGCTGCGATCGCCAGCACGACCACCGCGATGCCGGTGTTGAGCGACAGCCCAAGCGCCTGCAGGCCGAAGGGCAGCGCCGCCATGGCCAGCGCCGCGATCCAGAGCGGCCGGTATTTTTGCGCGGCCCGGATCGTCATTCGAACTTCTCGATGCGCTCGCCGAGCAGCCCGCGGGGACGCAACAGCAATACCACGAACATCAGGATGTAGATCGAGGCTTCGCCTGCGGCGGGGACGAAGTGAATGGTGATGCCGCGCACCACGCCGACAAGAAGTGCTGCGATCACGACGCCCCAGAAACTGCCGAGGCCGCCGATCACGACCACGACAAAGGCGACCGTGATGATCTCGGCGCCCATCGCGGGATGCACGATGGTGATCGGCGCGAAGAAGGCGCCGCCGAGTGCGGCCATGCCGACGCCGAGCATCACGACCGCGGTCATGTAGGGCTGCAAGCGGATGCCCAGCGCCGCCACCATGTCCGGCCTTTGGATGCCGGCACGCACCACCCTGCCGAACGAAGTCTTGTGAAGGAGAAGCCAAACCCCGAGCAGCACGGCTGCCACCACGGCGAGGATCAGAAGCCGATAGCGCGAGAACAGGAAGTCGCCGACAAAGACCGACCCGCGAAACGCCGGCGGGATCGCGGCCGACAGGGGTGCTGCGCCCCAGACAATGCGGATCGCCTGCTCGGCGACCATCGCAAGCCCGAAGGTCACGAGCAGGCTCAGGATCGGATCGGCGCTGTAGAAGCGGCGCAGGATGAACCGTTCGAACAAGATGCCGAGCAGCGCAACGGCGACCGGCGACAGCACCACCGCCGGGCCGAAGCCGAGATATCTGGTGAGCTCGACGGAGGCATAGGCGCCGAGCGCATAGAACGCGCCATGCGCGAGGTTGACGATGCCGCCGACGCTGAAGATCAGCGACAGGCCGAGAGAGATCAGAAGGTAGTACCCTCCGAGCACGAGGCCATTCACCACCTGTTCCAGCAGGAAACCGAACTGCATGCTGGCTTTCCAGGAGGCGAGGACGCCTCGATTACAGGGAGCAGGGGTTCTGTTCGCGCGTCGGCGCCAGCGACTCCAGCGGCTCATTGGCGTCAGGCACGGCGGGTCCGAGTGCGATGAAGTCCCACTGGTCCTTGGCCTGGCCTTTCGGCCTGACCGTGAACGGATAGGCCTCCTGCATCAGCTGATGATCCCAACTGCGGAAATGGGCTTTTCGGGCCTTGAGGATGTCGAACTCGGTTTCCTTTTCGAGATAGGCGATCAGTCTGTCGGTCTCGGTCGACTTGGTCTCGTTGATCGCCTGCGCCATGATCTTCAGCGTGATGTATTCGATCCAGGCGTGGTTCTCCGGCGGCTTGTTGTATTTCTTGATGAAGTTGGCGACGAAGGTCTTCGACGCCGGCACCTCGAGCGTGTGGTACCAGACCGTCGGCCAGGTGCCGCTCAGATTGCCGTCGCCCGCCGCCCAGGCGTCCGCGGTGTTGAGGTTGAAGCCGACGATCGGGAACGGCAGGCCGAATTCGGCATATTGCTTGATCAGCGTCGTGACCTGGTTGCCCGCGAGGTTGGAGCAGACCACGTCCGGCTTGGCTTGTCGTATCTTGAGGAGATAGGGGCTGAAATCGGTAACGTCGGTCGCGACCAGCTCGTCGCCGATCAGATTGCCCTGGTTGGCGGCGAAGAAGCGCTTGGCGGCATTCAGCAGGTCATGGCCGAAGATGTAGTCCGCGGTCAGGGTGAAGAACTTCTTGTCCTTCACCATTTTCTCGCGCACCAGCGCCTTGCCGACCGCGTTCACCATCACCGTATTGGGGATGTCGACGTGGAAGGTGTATTTGTTGCAGTTCTTGCCGCGCAGCGCATCCGAGCGCGCGCCGATCTGCATGAACAGCCGCTTGTTGCGCTCGGCAACCTGCATGATGGTGAGCGCGGACGCCGAGTTGATCTCGCCCATCAGGAAGGCGACGCCGTCCTGGTCCAGCATGCGCTGCGCCTTGGTCGCGGCAGTCGCGGGGTTGACGGAATCCTCCGAGAGGATGTCGAGCTGGCGGCCCATCACGCCGCCGGACGCGTTGATTTCCTCTGCCGCCATGCGGATGCCGAGCTGGGCATAGGCGCCGAGCGCGCCGAGGAAGCCGGTGAGCGGGGTGAGGTGCCCGATCTTGATCTTGTCGGCCTGCGCCCGCACGATCGAGGGAAATCCGATCGCGGACGCGCCGGCAAAGGCTGCGCCAGCCTTCAACAAAGTACGCCTGTTGTAGCGGGTCATGTGAGGTCTCCTCCCGTGGCTATCCCCGTGGCGGTCGCGCGGCGCCCCTTCGTCCATCTCGTATGCGAGAATGTGAGAGACGATTTTTTATTGTTGGAGAGTATTTCCGGACGCAAGCCGCCCTGTCAACGCCAAAAGCGCCGCAGGACGTCGTCTTTGGCAGACCTAGAGGGGTTTTGCGAAGCTGCCGGCGCCGAATTCGGCGGAGAGGCGATTCGCGGCCGCCTTCACGATCTTGGCGCGGCTCTGGATGGCCGGGTCGGTCATGCGCCAGATCGGGCCGGAGATGCCGAGCGCACCGACCACGTCGCCGGTGAAGTTGTAAACGGGCACGGCGACGCAGCGGACTTCCGCGTTGAACTCGCCATCGTCGAAGGCAATCGCCGTGCGGCGGATCTCCGCGATCTCCTTCAGAAGTACCGCGGGCTCGGTGATCGACTTCCGGGTCGACGGCTTCAGTTCAACGCGCTCCAGGAAACGCTTGAGCTGGTCGGGGCGGAGCGAGGCCAGTATGATCTTGCCGAGCGCGGTGCAATGGGCCGGGCGCACCACGCCGACGCGGTCGGTGAGCTGGAACGCGCCGGGTCCGGAGGTGCGCGCGATCACGATGACCGCATCGCCCATTCGTACGGCAAAATGGCCGCTTTCGCCGGTTTCGCGCGACAGATCTTCCAGAATGGGAGTGGCGAGATTGACCATCTCGATCTCGTCGAGCGCGCTGGCCGCGAGCGCAAACAGCGGCCGGCCGACGCGATAGCGCTTGGAGTCGCGCTCCTGCCTGATGTAGCCGAGCGACACCATGGTTTTGGCGAGATGGAAGGTGGTGGAATTGTGCAGGCCGACCAGCTTGGACAGTTCCGCAAGGCCAATGCCTTCGCGGTGACGCGCGATCTCTTCCAGGATCGCAAAGGCGCGGCCGAGCGACTGCACGCCGGCGCGCTGCCGCTCTTCGGCCTCGTCGTCGATATTGGGCTCGCTCGAGGGCACCAGCCGCGCGATCGCCGTCCGGCGTGTCGGTGCGGCCTTGTCGGCAGGCTTCGGCTTGGCGCGCGCTTTCAATTTCGTTCTCCGCTCAGGTGCCGGACTTTATCAGGCAACGCCTGCAAGGGAATAGTTCGGTCACTGTCGAGACCGGGCAGCATACTACAATAGCAATTGACGTACAGTATTATGGGAAATAGGGTCCGGGCTGTCAGGGGCCGGCGCGCAAGCGCCGGGGCAACGCGTTGAGCAGGGAGAGTTTCGATGGCAGGCAATATGCTCAATGGCGCCCAGGTCATCGTCGACTACCTGATCCAGGAGAAGGTGCCGCAGGTGTTCGGCCTGTGCGGCCACGGCAACATCCAGTTCATCGACGCGCTCTATGAGCGCAGCCACGACATCAAGACCATCTCGGTGCACCATGAGAGCGTCGCGGGCTTCATGGCCGACGTCTATTACCGCGTCTCGGGCCGGCCGACCGCGACCTTCACCTCCTGCGGCCCGGGCTCGGCGAACCTGCCGATCTCGCTCGCGAATGCGTTTCTGGATTCCGTGCCGTTCATGGCGGTGACCGGCAATGTGCCGACCAGCCAGTTCAACCGCGGCGCGTTCCAGGAAATGTACCGCCACTACCAGGCCGACTTCCCGTCGACCGTGCGCACCATGTGCAAGAAGGTGTTCCAGCCGACCCGCGGCGAGATGGTGCCGCTCGCGGTGCGCCAGGCCTGGAAGACCATGACCAGCGGCCGCCCCGGTCCCGTCGTGCTCGACGTGCCCTTCGACGTGTTCATGGAGGCGGCTGCCGAAGAGGCACCGAACGCGATCGCCTGGAACGCCAATATCTCCAGCCGCTGCGGCGCGGATCCCGACGGCGTGGTGAGAGCGGTCGACCTGCTGCTATCCGCCGAGCAGCCTGTCATCATCGTGGGGCAGGGCGTGCGCTATGGCGGCGCGTCGCAGGAGCTGAAGCGGCTGGCGGAGCGTCTGCAGATTCCGGTGGCGGCTTCCGCGAGCGGCATGGGCGCGCTCGACAGCCATCATCCGCTTTCGCTCGGCCTCGTCGCGCGTGCCGGTCACTATCAGGCCAACCACGCCGCGCGCCAGGCCGACGTGCTGCTCGCGCTCGGTGTCCGCTTCGACGACCGCACGTCGAGCTCGTGGATCCCCGGCTATTCCTTCACCATCCCGCCGACAAAATTGATCCATGTCGATATCGATCCCGAGGAGATCGGCCGCAATTATCCGGTGGCGCTCGGGCTGATGGCCGATGTGCGCACCTTCCTGCGGCAGGTCCATGCCGAGCTGGACCGCCGCGGAAATACCAGCGCCAAGGCGGACGCGCGCCAGAAATGGCTGGCGCAGATCGATGTCTACCGCAAGGAATGGGACAAGTTCGTCGCGCCCGGCTTCTCCGACGATTCCACGCCGGTCAATCCGCAGCGCGCGGCGCTCGAGATCGACAAGGCGCTGCCGGAGGACGCGATCCTCGTCAGCGACATCGGCGTGCATCACAACTGGCTGCTCGGCTTCTGCAAGCCAAAGCGGCCGGACTCGCTGATCGGCTCGATGGGCTTTGGTCCGATGGGCTTTGGCGTCGCGGGCGTGCTGGGCGCGAAATTCGCCGCGCCCGATCGTCCCTGCGTCTCCGTCTGCGGCGACGGCGCCTTCTTCATGCATGCGAATGTGCTGGGCACCGCGGTGGAATACAATCTGCCCGTGGTCTGGGTGGTCTGGAACAATTACGCCTATGCCTCGATCCGCGGGCTGCAGCGCGGCTATCTCGGCGGACGCGAGCTTGCGACCGACTTCCACGATCCCAACACCGGCGAGCGCTACAATCCGGATTTCGCGGCGATGGCGCGTTCCTGCGGCGTCGAAGGCGTGCGCGTCGATCGCGCGAGCGATATTGGCGACGCCATCCGCAAGGGCATCGCCGCCAACAAGCCCTATCTGATCGACGTCGACATCGCCGCCGACATCAATCCGGCCGGAGCCGGCGTCTGGGAATTGCCGGGGCTAGGCCAGAGCAAGGCCGGCATCGGCACGCGCTATCAGCCAGCCTGATCGGCAAGAGGGAAACACATGCAGCTTGCAGGCAAGAAAGTCGTGGTCGTCGGTGGCTCGTCCGGCATCGGCCTTTCCACCGCGGAACTCGCCAAGCGCGAAGGCGCCGACGTCATCATCGCCTCGCGCAACGCGGCGAGGCTCGATCCGATCGCGGAGCGGCTGAACGCGATCGCGATCCCGACCGACGTCACCGACGACAACAGCGTCGCCAATCTGTTCAAGCGTTCGGGCCCGGTCGACCATGTCGTCGTGACGGCTGCGCAGCTTCGCACCGGGCCGTTCAAGACCGTGCCGATGGAAGACGTGCGCGCGACCCTGGAAGGCAAGCTCTGGGGCGCCTGGCGCGTCGCACGCGCGGCGGAGTTTCGCGGCGGCGGATCGCTGACGCTGGTCTCGGGCTTCCTGAGCATCCGTCCGCGGCCCAACTCCGCCATCGTCAGCGTCGCCAATGGCGCGCTGGAGTCGCTGTCACGCGCGCTGGCGCTGGAGCTCGCACCGGTGCGGGTCAATTGCGTCTCGCCCGGAATCATCGACACGCCGATCCGTGCGGCCATGCCGGAAGCGGCGCGGAAGGAGATGCTGGCCAAGGCCGCCGCCGGCCTGCCGGTCGGCCGCGTCGGCCAGGGCGAGGACATCGCGCGGCAAATCCTCTCCTTCATGACCAACGGCTTCATGACGGGATCGATCGTCTATCTCGACGGTGGCGCGCTCGTTACGTGACTTTTTTGCGCATGATCTTTTCGGAAAACCGGTACCACTTTTCCGGATCATGCGCTTTCCAGAGGAGCGATCATGGCTTCGGAAAACAAGGGCGCCTTCATCCGCAACATCGCGGAAGTGCCATGGCGCGAATTTCCCAATCATTTTGGCGGCGCGCTGTCGAAGCCGCTGGTGATGCCGGAGACCGCGAACTCGCGCCACCTCGATTACCGCATCTCGATGTACCAGCCGATGGCCCATGTCGCGCGCCACAAGCACAAGGTCCAGGAGCAGATCTACCACGTGCTCGAAGGCGAGGGGCTGATGGAGATCGAGGGCAAGAACCATGTCGTGCGCAAGCACGACTTCATCTATCTGCCGCCCGGCGTCGAGCACGCGATCTCGAACACCGGGCTGACCGATCTGGTGTTCCTGGTGGTGACGTCGCCCGTGAGCGACGATTAATCCTATTGCGTCGTCACGGGCTCAATCTCCTCATCCTGAGGAGCTTGCGCAGCAGGCGTCTCGAAGGATGAGACCCGGAATATGGCGTTGGGGCCTCATGGTTCGAGACGGCGCTCACACGTGCCTCCTCACCATGAGGGTTGACTGACCCGCTGCGGCTAGAACTGATATCGCCGAAGCCCGCCGTCGACCGGGATCACGGTGCCGGTGATGTAGCGCGCCCGCGGCGAGGCGAGGAAGATGGCGAGCGCCGCGAGGTCTTCCGGCTCGCCCCAATAGCCCACGGGAATCTCCTCCTCGGCAAAGCGCGTGCGGTAGTCCTCCGGATAATTGCGGCGGATCTGCTCGCTCATGATGCGGCCGGGCGGAATGGAGTTGACGGTGATGCCGTGCGTGCCGACCTCGCGCGACAGGCCCTTGGCCCAGGCATGGACGGCCGCTTTCGCGGCGAACGCCGCGTTCAATCCCTCCGGCTCCGACTTGCCGGTGATGTTGATGATCCGGCCCCAATTGCGCTTGATCATTTGCGGCAGCAGCGCATGCGCGACCTTGCGGTAGCTGGTGAAATTGAGCGTGATCGCTTCGTCCCAGGCGCTATCGGGCGCATCGACAGGCAGCGGGCGGCTGCCGCCGGCATTGTTGACGAGGATGTCGACATGGCCGAGCTCGGCGATGGCCGTGGCGGCGAGCTTGTCGGCGGCGCCCTCGGCCACGATGTCCTGGATCACCGGAATGACCGTGCCGCCGGCGGCCTTGACCTCGGTCACCAGCGTATCCAGCAGCTCCTTCCGCCGCGCCACGCCGACGACGCGCACGCCTTCCTGCGCCAACCCTCTCGCGATGGCGCGGCCGATCCCGATGCTGGCTCCCGTTACCACCGCCGTCCTGGATTTGAGCTCGAGATCCATATCCGTTCTTTCCGTTCACAAGGGGATTTGCGCCGTGAAGGCCAGACGTGTACACCGCAGGCCGTCATCCAAAGCAAGACATATCGGCCCAAGAAAATCCAAAGAAAATAAAGCAAGCACGCGATGGTTTGGGATCCGCAACAATATCTGAAATTCTCCGGCCACCGGCTGAGGCCGGCGGTCGATCTCCTGATGCGCATTCCGGACTTCGCGGTGCACAGCATCGCCGACCTCGGCGCCGGCGCGGGCAACGTCACCAGGCTCATCAAGGAGCGATGGCCGGAGGCTGCCGTGACCGGGGTCGAAGGCTCGGCCGAAATGGTCGCCGCGGGCAAGAAAGCCGCGCCCGAGATCGAATGGCTGCAACAGGATCTCGCCTCATGGCGCCCTGCGCAGACCTGCGACTTGATCTATTCCAATGCCGCGCTGCACTGGCTGCCTGATCATGCCGCGCTGTTTCCCGCGCTGATGCAGAAGGTCGGGCCGGGCGGCATTCTCGCGGTGCAGATGCCGCGCAATTTCGCCGCGCCCTCGCATCTGCTGATCGGCGAAACCGCCCTGAACGGACCCTGGCGCAGCAAGGTCGAGCATCTGGTGACGCCGCCGCCGGTCGGCGCGCCCGGATTTTACCACGGCCTGCTGGCGGCTCTTTCAGACAATATCGACATCTGGGAAACCGAATACCTGCAGGTGCTGGAGGGCGAGAACCCGGTCAAGGAATGGACCAAGGGCACCTGGCTGACGCGCTATCTGGACATCCTGGAAGGCGAGGAGAAAGCTGCCTTCGAGGCGGCCTATGGCGAGCGGGTGGCGAAGGCCTATCCGAAGAACGCATCCGGCCAGACCCTGTTTCCGTTCCGGCGGCTGTTCATGGTGGCCCAGCGCAAGCGCTGATCCGACGCCCGGCTTTTCCCCATGCGACATACTGCCTCTCGACCGGACAGAAGCGGGCGCGCAAAATTAACTTTTGGGATGATGGGTCTAATACCCCCGGCGATTGCGGCTTAGGTCTAGTTGTCCGCGCAGGGGTTTGCTGCCACTACTCAAACCGGAAAACCAAGAAAACAGCCGGTTTCTGCGCGAACTGGGGAGGAATTACAT
Organism: uncultured Alphaproteobacteria bacterium; assembly: GCA_963831505.1. Taxonomy (GTDB): domain Bacteria; phylum Pseudomonadota; class Alphaproteobacteria; order Rhizobiales; family Xanthobacteraceae; genus Bradyrhizobium. The sequence continues at coordinate 187,054 of CAWHQY010000089.1, forward strand.
GCGTCATTTGATTCTTGCGGGCGTTGCCGCCGTCGTCATGATGGCTCCGGCCGCCGCACTGGCCGACGACACCATCGTCATGAAGTTCAGCCACGTCGTCGCCAACGATACCCCGAAGGGCAAGGGCGCGCTCAAATTCAAGGAACTCGCCGAGAAGTACACCAACGGCAAGGTCAAGATCGAGGTCTACCCGAACTCCTCGCTCTACAAGGACAAGGAAGAGATCGAGGCGCTGCAGCTCGGCTCGGTGCAGATGCTGGCTCCGTCCACCGCGAAGTTCGCCCCGCTCGGCGTGAAGGAGTTCGAGGCGCTGGACCTGCCCTGGCTGTTCAAGGACGAGGCAACCTATACCGCGGCCATGAAGGGGCAAGTCGGCCAATGGCTGTTCAAGAAGCTCGAAGCCAAGGGCATCACCGGCCTCGCCTACTGGGACAACGGCTTCCACATGGTCTCCGCCAACCGGCCGCTGACCAAGCCGTCGGATTTCGAGGGCCTGAAATTCCGCATTTCCGGCTCGAAGATCGCCGATCAGTATTTCCGCAATGTCGGATCGATCCCGCAGATCATGGCGTTCTCGGAAGTGTACCAGGCGCTGCAGACCGGAGTGGTCGACGGCTGCGAGAATACGCCCTCGAACTACACGACGCAGAAGTTCTTCGAGGTGCAGAAGGACATCACCGTGTCCTATCACGCGCATCTGCAATATGCCGTGATCGTCAATTCGAAATTCTGGAGCGGATTGCCGGCCGATGTCCGCGGTCAGCTCGAGAAGGCGATGTCGGAAGCGACGGACTACACCAACTCGATCGCGATCAAGGAGAACGAGGACGCGCTTGCGGAGATCAAGAAGTCGGGCAAGACCACACTGCATTACCTGACCGACGACCAACGCAAGGCGTGGCAGACCGCGATGCAGCCGACCTACAAATGGGCGAGGAGCCGGGTCGGGCAGGAGGTGCTCGATCTCATCGCCAAGGAACTTCACATCGAGATGAATTGACGATCGGCCCTTCCAAAAAACAACAACAAGAGAACGGTCGGGAGTGAATCACACTCCCGGCCGTTTCGATATTGGAATGGCGGGCTAATTTGGGGGGACTGATTTGCTTCGCGCGTTGAACCGTGTGCTCGATCACCTCGAGGAATGGCTGATCGCCACCCTCATCGCCGCGGCGACGGGGCTGATCTTCGCCGCCGTGCTGCATCGCTACGGCACGGGCCTGTCGATCGACCTCTCCAAATGGGCGGCGGCGCGTGGCGTGCCGGTCCTGCCGCAACTCCTCAAGAGCATCTATTCCTGGCTTGCCTCGCTCGACGTGTCCTGGGCGCAGGAACTCTGCATCTACATGTTCATCTGGATGGCGAAGTTCGGCGCGGCCTATGGCGTTCGCACCGGCATCCATGTCGGCGTCGATCTTCTGGTCAACCGCCTGCCGGAGCACTCGCGCAAACAGGTGATCCTGTTCGCGCTTTTGTGCGGCGCGCTGTTCACCGGCATGATCGCCGCCTTCGGCGCCTCGTTCGTCAGCGAGATGTTCCACACCGGCCAGCAGTCGAACGACCTCGAAGTGCCGATGTGGCTTGTCTATCTGGCGATCCCGCTCGGCTCCGGCCTGATGTGCTTCCGCTTCCTGCAGGTTGCATGGTGCTATTTCCGGACCGGCGCGTTGCCGCACCACGACGAAACGCATGTCGAGGGCGTGGAGGCGGACATCTCGCCCGCGCTGCATCCCCAGCCCGCCGGTCTCGCGACCCGGGCGGCCGAGCGCAAGGTAAGCCCGCTCGGAACCATCCTGATCCTGACGCCGATCCTGATCTTTGCGATCTGCCTTGCGGGGAAGGCGGGCATCCTCGTGCTGCCCCAGGCCGTGCGCGCCGCCACCATCTTCGCGCTGCTGATCTCGCTGATGCTCACGGGCATTCCGGTCTCGATCGCGCTGGGTCTCACCGTGATGACCTTCCTGTTCACGCTGACGGCGGTGCCGATCGAGGCGGTCTCGATGAAGCTCTTCACGGGCATCGAGAGCTTCGAGATCATGGCGATCCCGTTCTTCATCCTGGCCGGCAACTTCCTGACCCATGGCGGTGTTGCGCGGCGGATGATCAACTTCGCGACCTCGCTGATCGGGCACTGGCATGGCGGGCTGGGCCTTGCCGGCATCATCGCCTGCGCGATGTTCGCGCTGGTGTGCGGCTCGAGCGTCGCGACCGTTGCCGCGATCGGCGCGATCGTGCTTCCCGAAATGGTGCGGCACGGCTATCCGATGCGGTTCGGCGCCGGCATCATCACGGTCGCGGGCTCGCTCGGCATCCTGATGCTGCCGTCGATCCCGAAGATCGTCTATGCGGTCGCGACCAATACCTCGATCGGCGCGCTGTTCGTCGCCGGCCTGCTGCCGGGCACGCTGCTCACCTTCATGCTGTGCGTGGTCACATGGTACCTCGCGCGCAAGCGCGACTATCCGCGGATGAAGAAGGCGAGCTGGGCCGAGACCTGGCACGCGTTCCGCGACAGCATCTGGGGCCTGATGCTGGTCGTCATCATCATCGGCGGCATCTATAGCGGCCTGTTCACCGCGACCGAGGCGGCCGCGATGGCCGCTGTCTATTCCTTCTTCATCGCGATCTTCGTCTACAAGGCGATCGGGATGAAGGACGTGCCGCGCGTGCTGCTGCGGGCGGCGAACACCAGCGCGATGCTGCTCTACATCGTCACCAACGCGGTGCTGTTCTCCTTCGTGCTCAGCAACGAGAACATTCCGGCCGCGCTGGCCGACTGGATCACGGCGCAGAATCTCGGCTGGGTCGGCTTCCTCCTGGTCGTCAACATCCTGTTGCTGCTCGCCGGAAACTTCATGGAGCCGAATTCGATCATCCTGATCATGGCGCCGATCCTGGCGCCGGCGGCCAAGAAGCTCGGCATCGATCTCGTCCATTTCGGCATCGTGATCGACGTCAACATGGAGGTCGGCCTCTGCCATCCCCCTGTCGGGTTGAACCTGTATGTGGCGTCCATGATAGCGCGAATGCGCATCACCGACCTGGCGGTGGCCGTCATGCCATGGCTGCTGACGATGCTCGGCTTCCTTGTCGTCGTGACCTATTGGCCGGAGCTGACGCTGTTCCTGCCGAGGCTGCTCGGAATGCACTAGGACGAAAAGTGGACATCGCCACGAAGAGCCTTAACTTCGGCCAAGACCCAGAGCGGGCATTCGAAAGCGCGGAGGCTCACGGTTTGCCCTGCTTGGCATTCCAGTGTTTCTCGACGACAGAATGCCTGCTCGAATGTGTATGTCGTCAGGTATCTGCGAAAGGCGTCCGGCGGCTCGGTATGCTGGCGGATCGCCTTGGGGTTGGCACCAGGAGCTGAGATTCCAGCTCTTCGATCATCTGGGCCAGCCTCTCCCGCGTGAGGGGATCGGTAGGTTCCAGGGCGACCCTGCGGGTATATTCCAACTTCCGTTTCAGCGCTTGACGGTCCATCCGCATCATTTGATTGCTCCTGCAAATTGGACGGCGGTCTTGGGGCTCGTCAGGGACGTCGCCTACACGCCAACGAAGACACAGCCAAATTGCAGCTCTATGAACGTTTGAAAACGCAAAGTCTCTGTTGCTCGGGCACTGTCAGTTATCCGCGATATCCACCGCCCAATTGGGACTGGGGCGCCTTCGTCAACGGGTGGTGTTTCGGTTTCCTAGACTGGGACCCGTCGCCAAAGGCGGGTTCACCTTTGGACCATCGCTGTTCGCCGTAGTTTTACGGGTCGCGATGTTCATAATTTCGAACCGGTTGCGACGTAGACGTCATCGGCAACGATGACCAACACTGCTCATCCACCGCCGACTGCGCCGCCGCCCGATTGCGGTGGGTGCGGCTTGCCGATAAATCGCATAGGCAAGCTCCCTGCGATCTCGATCAAGACGGCGCTGCACGTTTTCCGCTGCAGGGGATGCAAAGCGATCAAGACGGTATCCCTCGACGCCACGATGCTGTGATGCCACACCGTCGCGCCACGTCGCCCGCCGGTAGCGCCGTTTGACCGGGCCGCTGTCTCGCTACTCTGCCCCGCGATTTTTCTATGGGCACGCCTTGCGGCGGGTGTTTTGGGCGCCGTCATTTTGGCCTCTGCGGGCTATTTCGAGGCGGCGTAGCTGTGGCAGTCGGGGCACGGTGCGTAGCCAAATTGATACCGCTAGTTGCAACTGGGGACAATTGGTTGTCCTGCCGCTGCGACTCGAGGTATTCTTGCGACTGCTGGGCTGGGGGGCTGATGGCAATGACAGAGGTTGAGAAGTCGTCCTACTCTATTATGGAGCGGACGTTTTACACGAAGCTTGGCCCGACGCCGGCTTTCCCGCCGAGTTCGGCGGAGACCGGGAAGGTCAAGCCGGCGCAGAATCCGGCGCAGAAGTAAGGCTGGCTTCAAAGCGGACCTGTCGATATTTGAGTACAAACCCTAGGGCGCCCCGAGCCCGAGGCTGTCATAGATCCGCCGCGCATAGACGCCGAACTCATCGGTGGTCTTGATCGGCAGCGCGCGCGGGAAGGGCAGTAGAATCGGAAAATATTCGGCCATCCGGGCCGGTCCCGCGGTCAGCACGGCGCAGTGCGAGGCGAGGAACACCGCCTCCTGGATCGAGTGGGTGACAAAGAGGATGGTCTTGCCGCTCTCGCGCCAGATTCGCAGCATCTCCAGGTTCATCTGCTCCCGCGTCAGGGCGTCGAGCGCGCCGAACGGCTCATCCATCAGGATCAGCTTGGGATCGTGAATGAAGGCGCGCGCGATTGCGGTGCGCTGCTGCATGCCGCCGGAAAGCTGCTGCGGATATTTGTCCTCATAGCCGGTGAGGCCGACCAGGTTGAGCAGATCGCGTGCCCTTGCACGCGCGGCCTTCATCGGCATGCCGACGATCTCAGCCGGCAGCAGCACGTTGTCGAGGACGGTGCGCCATTTCAGCAGCAGCGCCTGCTGGAATACCATGCCGATGTCGCGCGCGGGATCGAACGGCGTGTTGGCGTTGCCGATCTTGACACTGCCGCCATCGGCGCCGTGCAGGCCCGCCAATATTTTCAGCACCGTGGTCTTGCCACAGCCGGACGGCCCGACCAGCGACACCAGCTCACCTTCCTGCACGTCCATGGTGACGTCGGAGACCGCGAGGAACTCCGTGCCGCCGGAACGATAGACTTTCCGGACGTTGCGCAGGCTGATGAATGGTGCGGCGTTGCTCATGCCAGCCATTTCTGCAGATTGGCCGCGACAAAGTCGTCGTCACTGAGATCCGCGTGCTCGTTATAGACGCGGTCGATCTCCCGGAGTTGCCCGGGGCTCAACCCTTCATGCGGATCGAGACACCAGAGGCCTTCCATCAATCCCTGCCGGCGCAGCACTTCATGGCAGCCGGCGATGCAGCCGTGGAAATCATTGGCGACGTCGAAGAAGGCGCTGTTGCAGTCGGTGACGCGGGCATCGAGCGCGAGCAAGTCGGCCGACACGCTCGGCTTGTTGCGTGCGGCCTTGCAGGTCTCGAACTGTTTGATGGCGCTTTGGGTCCATACCGACCAGTGGCCGAGCAGTCCGCCGCGGATGTGCGTCCGCGTGGTGACGCCGTTGTCGCGGAGGTCAAAGGGCAGGGTAAGGTCGAGCAGGATGTGGTCGTCATTGCCGGTATAGAGCGTGATGCGGTCGAGGGCACCGGCCGCGAGCACGCCGCGCAGCACATCGAGGGTGCGGTAGCGGTTGAACGGGGCGATCTTGATCGCGATGACATTGTCGATCTCGGCAAAGCGCCGCCAGAAATTCGCGCCCAGGATCACGCCGCCGACGGCCGGCTGCAGATAGAATCCGACCAGCGGGATTTCGTTGGCAATGCTGCGGCAATGCGCGACGATTTCGTCTTCGCTGGCCGATTTCATGGCGGCGAGGCTGAGCAGGCCCGCATGATAGCCGATGCTGCGCGCGGTCCTGGCTTCCGCGACCGCTTGCTGCGTCGGACCGGCAAGCCCGGCGACCATTGCCAGCGGCCGCCTCGTCCAGCTCGCGGCCGTCTCAGCCGCAAGCTCCAGCACAGGCCGGTAGAGGCCGACGTCGCGGATCGCAAATTGCGTGGTGTGGACGCCGACCGCGAGCCCACCCGCGCCGGCATCGATGTAGTAGCGCGTCAGCGCGCGCTGGTGGACCTTGTCGAGCTTGCGGCCGGCATTGAGCGCCAACGGATGCGCTGGGAGTACCGTGCCATCGGCGATCAGGCGCCGCACCTCGGATTTGATCTCGCTGTGGTGCATGGGAATTTCCTATCCGAACTCGGGCCCGGCGACGGCAAAGGGAGGCTCGTCCGCCTGGCTTTTGGCGCGCCCAAAGCGCATGCGCTGGAACGGCCGTTCGACGGTCCAGCCACCGTTCGTGAGGCCGTCGATGAATTCGGTGTGCGCGGCGACGGCGTCGATGAGAAGCGGGCCGGTTTCGCTCGCGGCGATGTCGTGCACCAATCGAAGCGCGTGCGCCGGCGTGTCGGCGAACAGCGGACCTATGTGGCGCGCCGTACGCCCGTCGCGGACCAGCGCCATGGCGTCGCCATTGGAAATGAGTCTGGAGCGCGCCCGCCCGCTCAACTCCCGCAACAGGTCGCCGCGGTCAAAGCCCATGGCGTTGATGTCGCAGGTCATGAATTCGTTGAGCCTGCCTGTGGGAAGCGGCGCGCCGCCTGAGCCGGGTGCGCTCGCAAGCCGCAGCCGCCGCAACTGGATCGTTGGCGTGAAGCCGAGCGGGCCATAGACTGTGGCGCCCGCGGGCGTCGCGTCGAGCCAGGTGGTGAGGCCGAGCTTCCCGGCGGTAGTGAGACAGGTATCGACCAGCCGCGTGGCGAGCCCGCGCCGCTGCCAGCTCGCGGTGACCAGCACCATGCCGATCCAGGCATCGCTCTCGGTATAGGGCAACAGCGCCGCGGTCCCGACCAGGGTATCCCTGCGGTCGCGTACGCCGAACACGATGCCCTTGCCGAGGAAGAACCGCCAATCGGCCTCGTTCTGGTTCCAGTGCGCTTCCGTCGACAGCAATAGCCCGCCGGCCGCGTCGCCCGGGCCGAGCTGGCTGATCGCGAGGTGCTCAGTATCTTCCATCGCGCACCTCGTATTTGGTCGGCTTGCCGAAGCTCGGCATCGAGCGCGCTACCCAGTCCGCGGTCCATTTGATCATTTGCGGCGTGTCGACGATCGGCAGGCCGAACAGCTTGACGGCCTGCGACGTGTCGGTGAGCCAGGCGGTTGGATCTTCCTTGCCGACAAAGATGGGCTCCTTGCCGAACAGCCTGCCCAACTCGCTGGCGAGATCGCGCACCACCAGGATTTCGTGGCCACTGACATTGATCGGCGAGGTCGGTGTTTCGCAATGCGCGAGGCAACGCAGCGCCTGCGAGGCCGCGTCGCCCTGCCAGATGAAATTGACATGGCCGATGCTGACATCGATCGGCTTGCCGAACGCGACCTTGGTGGCGATGTCGTGCAGCACGCCATAGCGCATGTCGATCGAATAGTTCAGGCGGAACAGCCGGCCCGGCGTTTTGAACTGGTTCGAGAAATACTCGAACATGCGCTCGCGCCCGACGCAGGATTGCGCATATTCGCCGGGCGGATTGGGCGGCATGCTTTCGTCCGAGCCCTTGCCGCTGACGGGTACGAAGGGATAGACGCAGCCGGTCGAGAAGGCGACGATGCGCGAGGCCGGGAATGCCTGCGCGACAACCGCCGGGACGTACGAGTTCATCGCCCAGGTCAGTGCCAGATTGCCTTCCGCTCCGAATTTGCGCCCGGCCATGAAGATGATGTTTGGCGATTTCGGCAGTGCGTTGATCGCGCGCTCGTCCAGCAGGTCGCAATTGATGGTCTCGATGCCGCGCGCCTCCAGCCATTCCCTGACGCCGGGCTCGGAGAAGCGCGCCACGCCAATCACCTTGCGCCCGGGCTGGGCCGCCTTGGCAAGGCCCGCCAGCGTCGGCCCCATCTTGCCGCCGACGCCCATGATCATGATGTCGCCGTCGACCTTGTCGAGGTCGTCGATCAGCGCCTGGCTCGGCCGGCACAGCAATTCGTCGAGGGTCGCGATATCGGGGATGGTCTTCGGCAAATTGTCGCGCGTGAGCAGCATGTTTCTTCCCCGACTTCCTTATTGCAGCCGGATGTCGCGGACCACGAGCAGCCGTTCGAGGCCGAGCACCAGGCCGTAGAGCGCGACGCCGAGCAGCGTCAGCAGGATGACCGCCATCACCATGGCGGGCGTGTCGAGCGCGGACTGCACCTGGATCATGAGATAACCGAGGCCTCGGTCGGAGGCGATGAACTCGCCGACGATGGCGCCCGCGACGGCGAGGATGGCGCCGACCTTCATGCCGGAGAACACGTAGGGCAGCGAACCCGGGAGCTGGATTTTCCGGAACAGCGTCCAGCGCGAGCCGCGCAGCGATTTGACGAGATCGAGCAGGTCCGGCTCGACTTCACTGAGCCCCCGCGCGGTGGTGAGCAGGATCGGAAAGAAGCAGATCGAGAAGGCGATCAGGATGTTGGCGAAGATGCCATAGGAGAACCAGACGATCACGAGCGGCCCCATCGCCACTTTCGGGATCATGTTGAGCGTCACGAACAGGGGCAGCAGGATCAGCGCGACCGGGCGCGACCAGGTGAAGATCAGCGCCAGCGCCACGCCGACGACGGCGCCGAGCGCGAAGCCGCCGAGGATTTCGCTTGCCGTGACGAGCAGGTTGGAGGCCCAGGCATATTTGGCATAGCCGAGCGTGGAGAGCGCCGCGAGCGGTGAGGGCAGGATGAATTTCGGAACATGGAAGGCGTCGACCAGGAGCTGCCAGAGCACGATCACGGCCAGATGCACGATCAGGATGATCGCGATCGATCTTGCCGATCCTCCGCCGTCGCCGGTCACCGGTAGCTCCCCTCGTTTCATCCAAATCTACCGCGCGGCGGGGTCATTTTCAACTACCTAGTTGATTAGGAAACACAGCCAAATGACCTCGTCATTGCGAGCGGAGCGAAGCAATCCATCGCACGGCCTGGAGCTGCATGGATTGCTTCGTCGCGTTGCTCCTCGCAATGACGGGGCGTTAGGGCCGCAGCGCCTGCAGGACGAGGTCGACCACATGCTTGCGGCGGGTGCGTCTGGCGGCCGGGCTGCCCAGGTCCGTGCCGAAGATCGCCGACAGCGTCGGCGTGTTGGAGAAGAAGAAGTAGCTCAGCCCCGCAATGGAGATATAGAGGTGAACGGGGTTGATGCCGCGCCGGAAGGTTCCCTCGCGCACGCCCTGTTTCAGGATCTTGTCGACCATGCTCACCAGAGGCGAATGCATGGCCTCGAGCTTGCGCGAGCCGCGGACATGGCGGGCGCCGCCGCGGTTCTCGTCATTCAGCAGCAGGATGAAGTCGGGATGGGCCGCGAGGTGGTCGAAGGAGCTTTCGACCAGCTTCCGGATCGCCTGTTCCGGCGGCAGTCCCTCGAGATTGAGCGTGCGTTCCTGCGCGCGGATTTCCTCGTAGACCCATTCCAGCACGGCGAGATAGAGCGCATCCTTGTCGCCGAAATAATGGTAGACCAGCTGCTTGTTGACGCCGGCCCTCGCCGCGATCTCGTCGACGCGGGCGCCGGCCAGGCCGCAGTCGGCAAATTCGCGCCTCGCGGCGGTCAGGAGCTTTTGCCGCGTCGCTTCCGGATTGCGCCGTTGCGGCTTCTTGCCGTTTGCTCGTCTTTCAGGCATTTCCAACCAAACAGTTGACAAGGTTCGCCGTCCACGGTTGCATTGGTAGCCTTACGGGCGGACGTCGACAAGTGCGGGTTGCAAACAGGGAGCGTTGCCATGAAGTACGCCAGGCTGATGGGATTGGCTTTTGCGCTTGCGTTGCCGGCGGCTCCCGCCGCGGCTGCCGAGTCCGTGACCCTGATGCTGAACTGGACCCCGACCGCGGACCATTCGCCGATCTATTACGCCAAGGCGCAGGGCTGGTACGAGAAGGCGGGCATCGACCTTGCCATCGAGACCGGCAAGGGCTCCGGCGTATCCTCGCTGAAGGTCGGTTCCGGCGGCTCGCCCTTCGGCATCGCCGACCTTGCCACCATGCTGGTCGCGAAAAGCAAGGGCGCCGACGTCGTCGCGGTCATGAGCATCTATGCCAATACCGGGCAGACCTTCTACTGGCTGAAGAGCTATGGCGTGAACGGAGCGAAGGATTTTCCGGGCCACAAGATCGGCAATCCGCCGGGCGACGCGTCGCGGGTGATGTGGCCGGCGTTTGCGAAGGCGGCGGGCATCGCGCCCGACTCCGTGAACTTCGTCAATGTCGGACCGACGGCGAAGATCGCGGCGCTAAAGAGCCACACCACCGACATCATCAGCGATTTCTACAACGAGCACGATCTCAAGGTGATCGAGTTCGGAAGCGATCTTGGCTACGTCAACTGGAAGGACATCGGGCTCAACCCCTACGGCAATTCGCTGATTGTCAACGGCGCGTTCCTCGAGAAGAACCCGAAGCTGGTCGAGGATTTCGTGAAGGTCACGCAGAAGGCCTATGCCGCCTGCGTCGCCGACGTGGCGCCCTGCCTGAAGGCGCTGCTCGATAACGTCTCCGGCCACGACAAGGAGAACCAGGAGCGGCAGTGGGAACGCATCAAATATCTGATGACCGATGAGTTCACCACGACCAAGGCGCTCGGCTGGATCGACGGCGAGCGCATGAAGAAGGATTACGAGCTGGTAGAGACCTATCTCGGCATGGAGAAGCCGTTCGACGTGCAGACGGCGTTTTCGACCAAAATGCTCGATACGTCGATCAAGATGGATGCGAGCAAGGTGAAGAAGTGACCGCCGAACGGCGGTCATTCCGGGGCGCGCATTAGCGCGAACCCGGAATCTCGAGATTCGGGGCTCAAACTCGTCATTGCGAGCGAAGCGAAGCAATCCACTGTTGCGGCGCGCGAAGAGTTGGATTGCTTCGTCGCTTCGCTCCTCGCAATGACGGCGGGGGGCCACTGCAGCGCTACGCCGACCGCTGACACTTTTCCGGATCACTTTTCCGGATCATGCGCTTTTAGCTTGTGCGTTGTTCGTCCTCGACCAGCGATCGGATGCTGCGTGCGAGGCCCAGGATGCGCGGCCCGCATTCGCGCTCGACCTGCTCGGCGCTGAAGCGAAACGACGGAATGCCGCAATTGACCGACAGGCAGTCGCCGCTTGCTGTGCGATAGAGGGGCGCGGCGACGCCAAAGATCTCGCGCCGCCATTCCCCGAGAGAAACCGCGAACCCGCGTTCCTTGCAAAGCTCGATATCCGGCAGCGTGCGGCGCGCGACGTAATCGGCGTCCTCGGGACGCTGTACCTTCACCGCCGCGACATAGGCATCGAGCTCGTCCCTGGTGTAGAGCGACAGCAGCGCGCGTCCGACCGCCGTCGTCGACATCGAGCTTGAAAAGCCGACATCGGGAAGATGCGGCACGGCGTCGGTGGTGCGCAGCGTTTCCACATAGATGAAGTCGAGGCCGAACGGCATCGCGATCGACACGGTGCCGCCGGCGTAGGCCGCGAAGTCGCGCATCAAGGGCCGCGCGGTCTGCCGCACCTTGATCGCCGACAACAGGGGATAGGCAGTGGCGAGCACGCCGAGTCCGAGCACGAAGCGGCCCTTGGCGTCGCGCTTGAGGTAGCCGAGCCGGGCGAGGGTATAGGTCAGCCGCGACACGGTCGGCCGCGACAGTCCCGTGTGCTCGGCGAGTTCGGCATTCGAGAGCGGGCCACTTTTGCTGCGGAACGCCGCGAGCACGTCGAGCCCGTGCGCCAGCGTCGTCGCAAAGGAGGGATCGCCATGCTCCGCGCGCGGTTTGGACGCGACGTTCTCAGGTGAAATCGTGGCCATGCCAAAGTATCAGCCCAAAGCTCTATAGTTGTCAATATAACGAAACGATATTTGCATTTTGTGTCGGTATAAAGCTATAGTCTCCTAAATGCCGGGAGGAACCATGGATTTCGAACTATCGGCGCGGTCAGAGCAGTGGCGGAGCCGCCTGCAGGCGTTCTTCGACAAGGAGGTGCTGCCGCGCCATCGTGCCTGGCTCGATCATGTCGCCGGCCGCGGCGAGAGCGCGCCGTTCATGGGCGAGTTGCAGGCGAAGGCGCGCGAGCAGGGGTTATGGAATCTCGGCCTGCCCGAGCTTGCCGCCGACGAGCCGGGCACACGCCTTTCCAATCTCGAATATGCGCCGCTGGCCGAAATCATGGGCCGGCTGTTCTGGGCGCCGGAAGTCTTCAACTGTCAGGCGCCCGATGTGCCGAACATGATCGCGCTGCAGAACTGCGCGACATCGGCGCAGAAGAAGCGCTGGCTCGGTCCGCTGCTGAACGCGCAGACACGCTCGGCCTTCGGCATGACGGAGCCCGATGTAGCGTCATCCGATGCGACCAACGTCGCAACCAGAATGGTCCGCGACGGCGATCACTACGTCGTCTCCGGGCGGAAATGGTTCATCACCGGCGCCGCGCATCCGGACTGCAGTTTCCTGATCGTGATGGGTGTGACCAATGCGGATGCTGAGCGCACCGGCCGCCATTCCTGCATCATCGTGCCGATGGATGCGCCCGGCGTGCGGCTGGTGCGGCGGCTGCGCTGGATGGGCTGCGAGGACCATGTCGCGCCGATCGGCGAGCTTACCTTCGACAAGGTCCGCGTGCCCCGCGAGAACCTGCTCGGTGCCGAAGGCGAGGGTTTCAAGGTCGCGCAGATCCGGCTTGGGCCGGCGCGCATCCATCACTGCATGCGCTCGATCGGGCTCTGCGAGCTCCTGATCGAGCTGATGATGGTGCGCGCGTCCGAGCGCAGCGCCTTCGGCCGCACGATCATTCAATACGATACCGTCCAGCGCTGGATCGCGGAATCCCGCGTCGAGCTCGAGCAGGCGCGGCTGTTGTGCTACCGCTGCGCCTGGCTGCTCGATCGCAGCGGCCACCATGGAGCAAGTTCTTCAATTTCTTCAATAAAGAATTGGCGGGATGTTTCGCTGATCAAGGTCGCCATCCCGGCGATGCTGCAGCGGATCGCCGATCGCGCGCTGCAGGTGTTCGGCGCGATGGGCGGCTCGGACGATACGCCGATCCACCAGGCGCTCGCCTGGGGCCGCTTGCTGCGGATCGGCGACGGCCCTGACGAAGTGCATCTGCGCCAGATCTTCCGCATGGAGGCGATGCCGTCATGGTCGACGGAAAATTCACCTTATCTTGCCGCGCATCCCGCGTAACCATCTCGCTCGTCAGTAAGGGAGGACGATCATGAGCCAGGCCGCAATCAGTGAATCGCCCACGGAAGGTCCGAAGGAAGCCTCGCCCACGGTGATCGCGCAGCAGAACGCCATGCGCGAGCGCGCTGCCCTTTGCCGATACCGCGGATTTCGACGATGCCGCCCGCGGTTTCCTCGGCACCATCGAGCACGCCAAAATCATGTCGGCGTCGGGCCGCGTGGTCTGGAGCCTCGAACCATACGGTTTCCTCTCAGAAACCGAAGCACCGGCGACGGTAAACCCCAGCCTGTGGCGGCAGTCGCGGCTCAACATGCAGCACGGCCTGTTCGAGGTCGTGCCCGGCGTCTACCAGGTGCGCGGGCTCGATATCGCCAACATGACGCTGATTGAAGGCGATACCGGTGTCATCGTGCTGGATACCCTGACCTCGATCGAGGGCGCGCGTGCCGCGCTGGAGCTCTATTTCAAGCACCGCGGATTGAAGCCGGTCGCGGCGGTCATCTTCAGCCATACCCATACCGATCACTGGGGCGGCGCGCGGGGCGTGCTGGAAGAAGATCTGCTGGCGAGCGGCAAGGTGCCGATCATCGCGCCCAACCTGTTCATGGAGCACGCCGTCTCCGAAAACATCATCGCGGGGCCGGCTATGCTGCGCCGTGCGCAGTATCAGTTCGGTCCGTTCCTCGCCAAGGGTCCGCGCGGGCAGGTCGATTGCGGCCTCGGCAAGTCGATGGCGGCGGGATCGGTCGCGCTGCTGCGCCCGACCGATCTCATCATGGCAACCGGCGACAAGCGCGTCATCGACGGGGTCGAGTTCGAATTCCAGATGGCGCCGAACAGCGAGGCGCCGGCCGAGATGCACTTCTATGTGCCGCGCTACAAGATGCTCAATCTCGCGGAAAACTGCACGCACAACTTCCACAATCTGCTGCCGTTCCGAGGCGCGGACGTTCGCGATGCGCTGGCCTGGTCGAAATATCTCAACGAGGCGCTGAAGATGTGGGGCGGCAAGGCGGAAGCGATGTGCGGCCAACATCACTGGCCGGTGTGGGGCAGGGAGCGGATCGACACCATGATCCGCCAGCAGCGCGACCTCTACAAGTTCGCGCATGACCAGACCATCCGCCTGATGAACCATGGCCTGACCGCGGCCGAGATCGCCGAAGCCATCCGCCTGCCGAAGAGCCTCGACGGCGCCTGGCACACGCGCGGCTATTACGGTCACATCCGCCATAATGTGAAAGCGATCTACCAGAAATATCTCGGCTGGTACGACGCCAATCCCGTCAATCTCGATCCGCTGCCGCCGGTCGATGCGGCCAGGAAATATGTCGAGTATATGGGCGGCGCGGAGGCGATCCTGTCGCGCGCAAGGGCGGATTTCGACAAGGGCGAGTTTCGTTTTGTAGCTCAGGCGCTGAGCCATCTCGTCTTTGCCGAGCCGGACCATCAGGCGGCACGCGCGATGCTGGCCGATACCTTCGAGCAACTCGGCTATGCCGCGGAAAGCTCGACCTGGCGCAACGCCTATTTGTTTGGCGCGCAGGAGCTACGGCAGGGCATGCCGAAGACGCCGCCGCGGCCGCCGATGCCGCGCGAGACGCTGGCCGCGCTCCGCACCGAGCAGCTCTGGGACGTGCTTGGCATCAGGCTTAACGGGCCAAAGGCAGAAGGCAAGCACATCGTGCTGAACTGGAGCTTTACCGACACCGGCGAGACCTTCGTGCTCAATCTCGAAAACTCGGCGCTGACCTACACCGAAGGCGTGCAGGCGGAGAAGGCGGATGCGAGCTTTGCGCTTGCGCGAAGCACGCTCGACGAGGTGATCGCGAAGCAGACGAGCTTTCCGGAAGCGGTCGCGGCCGGGAAGGTCAAGCTAAGCGGCAACGCGATGCGGCTTGCGGAATTGATGAGCCTGATGGACGAATTTCCGCGGATGTTCGAGATCGTCGAGCCGAAGCGGACGGCGGTGAGTTAGTCGTCATTGCGAGGAGCGGAGCGACGAAGCAATCCAGCGACCTTTGCTGGATTCTGGATTGCTTCGCGGAGCCTGTCATCGGGCGCGCGTTTGCGCGACCCGTTGGTTCGCAATGACGATTTCGGGTCCAGCGTGTCATCCCGAGATGACGCTGTGACGCCTACTTCCGTCCCTCCGTCACGTCGACGAAGTGCCGGCTGCTCGGGCCCGTTCCGCTTACCTGGAGGACGACGTCTTCCTTGATCTCGATGTAGTGCGGCAAGTTCGCAGGCTCGGTATAAAAGCTGCCGGCCGGCAGCACTTTCAGCCTGGCCTCATCGAACTTGTCGCCATAGCCGGTTGCGAAGATTCCCGAAAGGATCGTCACCTCGCGGGCGTCCGGATGTGTGTGCGCCGCGACCCTGTACCCCTTGGGGAATTTGAGCCGTATGGTGTAGGGCCCTGATTTGGCCGGGTCGCCAATCAGGTTGAGTTGCTCCATTCCGGGCGCGGCGTAGGCGCCTTGCGCCGTCCATTTCATCTCGTCCGGCGTGATTACGACCGGGCTGCCCGCGCCGGTTTGCGCGAGCGCCAGCGTTCCGCCGAAAATGACGAGGATCAATGCAAGGACGTTGTCTCGATTCCAACGCACGTTCAAATTCTCCAAGCTGTACTGGATGTGGCCAGGCACCCCTTACGACCGGGGAGGCGTGGCCTGGTTAATTCACGACAAGTTGACCGCAGCGCCCGTGCGCGTCGGTAGGCGGCCGTGTAGACGAACCGGCCAGGGCGGTCTTGGACAGAAGCGCGGAAGATATGGCTGACAGCGCAGTGTTTGACCAAAGCGGCAGGCCGGCCTCTCGCGACAGGCAGCGCGTCGAGATCCTGTCTACCGACATGACCCCCGCGCGCGAGCGCTTCGCATATTGGCGCGAAGGCGTACGTCATCTCTTCGGAGTAGCCGCGGAGGCTCCGCCCGCCCAGGAGTTTTCCGCCCACGCGGTCGTCCGAAGCACAGGGCCGTTTCGATTCCTGGTTTCGGAATCGACGGGCTATCGGGTCGGATGGAGTCGCGAATACGCGACCAACGCCTTCTCGAATCATTTTTCGATCTACCTGCAACTCAGCGGCCAGACGATCGCAGCGCGGGGCGAGGAAGAGATAGAGCTCGGCGCCGGCGATATCGGCTTCTGCGACGGCCGGCGGCAGCTTCGCGCATGGTTCGGAGGCCGCTTCGCGATCGTGTCGGTGCCGCGCCCCATGATCGAGCGGCGGGCGCCCTGGGTGAAAAATCGTCCGCATCTGAAACTGGCATCGAACGCGCGATTTGCCCGAAACCTGCGGCTCCACATGACGGAGCTGACGGCCGACGACGCCGCTTTCAGCGAGAGCGAAACCGGCCTTCTCGCCGACAGCCTCTGCAATCTGGTGGCGCTGGCTGCGGCGGAGGGCATTCCGTCATGGCGGATGCAGCCGGAATTGCAGATGGAGGCGCTGCTCGCCTTCTGCCGGCAGAATCTCGGCGATGCCGACCTGTCGCCGCAGCAGGCGGCCGATTATCTCGGCATTTCCGTCAGGACGCTGCACTCGCGTTTTCGGCAGACCGGACAGACTTTCGGCCGCTGGTTGCTCGACAACCGGCTCGAAGGCTGCGGTGCGGCGTTACGCGATCCGAACCAGCGGGCGCTGAACATTTCCGATATCGCCTATCGGTGGGGATTCAACGACCTGTCCTATTTCAACAGGGCGTTTCGGGCACAATACGACATGACGCCCGGCGAATGGCGTCAGGGTTCAAACGGACCCTGAACGGGATCTAGATCCCCAGATACGCCGCCTGCACCTGCTTGTTGTTGGCGAGTTCGTCGCTCGAGCCGCGCATGATGACGTTACCGCTTTCGAGCACATAGGCGCGCTGGACCAGTGACAGCGCGCGGCTGACATTCTGCTCCACGAGAAGAATCGCGGTGCCCATCTTGTGGATCTCGCCGATCTTCTCGAAGGTTACATCGGTCATGACGGGTGCAAGACCAAGCGACGGCTCGTCCAGCATCAAAAGCCGCGGCTTCAGCATCAAGCCGCGGCCGACCGCGAGCATCTGTTGCTCGCCGCCGCTCATGGTGCCCGCAAGCTGTTTCCGTCGTTCGGCGAGGCGCGGGAAGATGCCGTAGACCAGCTCCATGGTCTGCGCGCGCTCGGCCTTTGCCTTCGGCACGAAGGCGCCGACCTCGAGGTTTTCCTGCACCGTCATCTCGGGGAAAACCTGGCGTCCCTCGGGAACGTGGGCGATGCCGAGTTCGGGAATGCGGTAGGGAGGCAGCGTCTTGAGGTCGGTGCCGTCAAAGGTGACGCTGCCGGTCGACAGCTTCACGAGGCCCGAGATCGCGCGCAGCGTCGTGCTCTTGCCGGCGCCGTTGGCGCCGAGCAGCCCGACCGCTTCGCCTTCGCCGACTTCGATTGAAACGTCGGTGATCGCTGGAACGGAGCCATAAGCCGCGCTCACGCCGGATAACTTAAGCATGCGCGCCTCCGGCGGACGGCGTGTGGACATAGGAGCCGAGATAGGCGCGGATCACTTCCGGATTCTCCACGATCTCCTTCGGCGTGCCCTCGGCGATCTTCTGGCCATGGTCGAGCACCACGATGTGGCGGGCGACCGCCATGATCGCGCGCATCACATGCTCGACGATGACGATCGTGAGCCCGCGTGCCGAGAGCTTCCCCACCAGCGCCACTGCCTGGTCGATCTCCGACGGGTTGAGCCCCGCCATCACCTCGTCGAGCAGCAGGATCTTCGGCTGCGTCGCCAGCGCACGCGCCATTTCGAGGCGGCGCTGGTCGATGGTCGTAAGGTCCTTGGCCGGCGTCTGCGCGCGCGCGGTGAGACCGACGAAGTCAATCGCCTCAAGGGCCTTTTCGCGCGCGGCGGCAACATGGCGGTCGCGCAGGAACGCGCCCGTCATGACGTTCGCAAGCACCGTCATCGCGCCGAACGGTTTTGCGACCTGGAAGGTGCGGGCCAGCCCCAGCGCGCAGACATCGTGCGGCTTCAGCCCGACAATTTCCCGGCCGAATGCCTGTACCGAGCCGGAATCGGCCTTGTGGAAGCCGGTGATCAGATGAAAGCTTGTGGTCTTGCCGGCCCCGTTGGGGCCGATCAGCGCCACCGTCTCGTTCTCCTTCACGGTGAAGCTGACGTCCTGCACGGCGCGCAGGCCGCCAAAACGCTTGCTGAGGCCCTTGATGACGAGCGCGTCGGTCATGGCGCCGTCCTCGCACGCGACGGCTCCTGCTGCCGCTCGCGCCGGCGCTGCAACACCTCATTGGCAAAACCCATCAGGCCCGTCGGCCGCCACAGGATCACGGCCATCAGGATCAGCGCATAGACGGTGAGCTGGATGCCGCCGGTGGTCGAGCCGAGCCAGCTCTGCAGCAGCGCCGAGGTGGTCTCCAATAACACCGTGCCGATCACGGGGCCCCACAGCGTGCCGATGCCGCCGACGATCGACACCAGCGCGGCCTCGATCGAGATGTTGAAGCTGAAGGCGGTCGCGGGGTCGATGAAATAGATGTACTGGGTGTAGAAGGTGCCGGCGAGCGCGGTCAGGAATGCGGAGATCATGTAGATGTCGCGCTTGATCCGCGGCGCGTTGACGCCGATCGCTCCGGCTGCGTCCTCGTCCTCGCCGATCGCGACGAGGTAATAGCCCATCCAGGACCGCTCGATCCTGTAGGTGATGAAGAGCGCCAGCGCGAGCAGGCCAAGCACGACATAATAATACGAGGCCTTGGTCTCGAATTGCATCATCAGGGGCGAGCTGCCGAGGTTCGGGATCGTGGTGCCTTCCGCGCCCCAGGCGAAATCGCGGAATTTCAGGAAGATCAGCATCAAGGCCTGCGCGGTCGCGATGGTGGCGATGGTGAAATAGGGGCCGCGCAGGCGGAA
This sequence comes from uncultured Alphaproteobacteria bacterium, assembly GCA_963831505.1. Taxonomy (GTDB): domain Bacteria; phylum Pseudomonadota; class Alphaproteobacteria; order Rhizobiales; family Xanthobacteraceae; genus Bradyrhizobium. The sequence goes on from CAWHQY010000089.1 coordinate 206,244, forward strand.
GCAGAGCCAGCCGATCGGCAGGCTCGCGATGGCAGCGACCACGCCGCCGGCAATCATGCCGATCCAGGGCGAGATGCCGAAATCGATCTGCATGATGGTCGAGGTGTAGGCACCGAGCCCGAAGTAGGCGGCATGGCCGAGCGAGAGCTGTTTCGCATAGCCGCCCATCAGGTTCCAGGCGACGCCGATGAAGGAGAACAAGAGGATGCGGATGAAGATGTCGATCGCGAACGAGCTTTTGACGACCTGCGGCAGGGCAACCAGAACGATGGCGAGAACAAGCAGTCCGGCGATCTTGAGGGGCGAGCCTTGCATCATCCGACCCTTCGGCCGCCGAGGCCATTCGGCTTGAACGCCAGCGTGAACAGCAGCATCGCGAACACCACGATCAATCCCGAATCGGCGCCGACGAACTGGATGCCGAGCGATTCGGCCACGCCCATCATCAGGCTCGCGACCAGTGCACCGATGACATTGCCGAGCGTGCCGAGCACGACCGCCACAAAGGCCATCAGCACGAAGACCTGCCCGACGAAGGGATAGGCGGAATAGAACGGCATCAGAAGCGAGCCGGCGGCGCCCGCCAGCGCCAGCGCCGCGCCGAAGGCGACCGCGAACACGCGGTTGGGGTTGATACCCATCAGGACCGCGACATCGGGTTTCTGGGAGGCTGCGCGCATCGCCTTGCCGAGATCGGTCGTGTGCAGGAACACCCAGAGCGCGCCGCTCAGCACCATCGCCACGACAAAGGCGATCAGTTTTGCAACGGGGATATAGAGCCCGCCGATGTGGAAGGCTTCATCGGAATAGAACGTGTGAACCGTGCGGTAATTGGCGGAGAACAACAGCAGCGAGAGATTGAGCAGGAGCAGCGACAGCGCGAAAGTCAGGAAGATCTGCGGCATGTCGTTCGGGCCGAGCACCCGCCTGATCAGGAAATGCTGGATCAGCGCGCCGAACACGAACAGCACCGGCATCGAGATGAACAGCGAGAGCAGGGGATCGATGCCGAAATAGCTGAACAGGAAGAAGCTGATGTACATCCCGATCATCACGAATTCGCCCTGGGCGAAGTTGACGATCTTGACGACGCCGAAGATCAGCGTGACGCCGATGGAAACGAGCGCGTAAATGCCGCCGATGAGCAGGCCGTTGATCACGGCCTGGACCACTGTCTCCAGCATCTGCTTTTCCGTTCCGGCTCAGGTCTTCAGGAGCGGCGCGCGGGCATCTTCCTTCGGGAAGACGCTGGCGAGGTCGCCGTTCTGCCACTGCACGCCGACGGGGCGGCCATAGACGTTCTTGCCGTCGGGCCCGAACTTCACCTTGCCGCCCGGCGCCATCGCGGCAAAGCCCGAGGAGACGTCGAGGCTCGACAAGGCCTCGCGCACCTTCTGCGGATCGGTGGAAGCGGCGCGCTCCAGCGCGTCCGCGATCATGTAGGTCTGCGCCACCAGGCCGCCGGCATATTCGAACAGGAAGTCGCCGGTGCGCTTCTTGTATTCGGCGTTCACCTTTTGCGCATTGTCGTCCATGTCATGGTTCCAGTGCGCGACGCCCTGCAGGCCCTCGGCGAGCTTGCCGACGTTCTTGTAGAAATCCGGAATGACGAAGCCGCCGGAGCCGCCATTGATCGCGATGTTGAGGCCGACCTGCTTCACGGTGCGCACGATCAGGATGAGGTCGTTGAGATAGGAGACCGAGAACAGCGCGTTGGCGCCGGAGGCCTTGACCTTGTTGATGAGAGGGCTCGCGTCGGTGAAACCGGCCGAGTAGGGCTCGAACATCACGATCTCGACGCCTTCGCCGGGCGCAAGCTCTTTCAGTCCGTTGGAGGTGGAGGTGCCGAAGGCGGTGTTCTCGAAGATCACGGCGACCTTCGGCTGGTCGCCGACCAGCTTCGACATCTGCAACTGCGCTTTCGCGAATTGCGAGGCCCGTGCAAACGGCGTGAACGTGTAGGTGCGGCCCTTGTTGAGCTGGTCCGAGCTCGAACCCGTGATGATCGGCACCTTGGCGCGTTCGCAGACTTCGCTCGCGATCAGCGTCAGCGCGCTGGCGAAGCAGCCATGGATCGCCGACAGCTTGTTGGAGGTGATGAGCCGATCGGTTTCCGTGCGGGTCACCGTGGTGTCGCTCTGCACGTCCGAGATGATGAGGTTCAGCTTGGCGCCGCCGAGCGACTTGATGCCGCCGGCGTCGTTGATCATTTCGACCGCCAGTTTCGCGGCGGCAACGCAGCCGACGCCGATCTGCGCCATGCTGCCGGTGGTCGGGTAAAGCGCGCCGATATTGATGGGGTCCGCGGCCCAGCCGCGCAGCGGCACCGCGCCGAAGGCGCCTGCGGCCAATGCGGTCTTCAGGAATTTGCGGCGGCTCGGCCGCTTCGACAGAATCTTGCTGGCAACGACGGATTGCTCGCGATCGCTTTTCATGCCGTCCTCCCTGGGTGCGATCCGGCGATGCCGTCCGCCTTGTTGTTGGTGGCGCGGACCGTAGCGCTTCCAAAAATTGTTTACAATATAGTTTTCAATCCTATGATCGCAATCGGAGGTTTCGCCGTCCGGTCCAGGGGTTGAGCCGGGGCGGATGCGATGAGGCATCGATGGCCGCGAAGCTGCTCAAGCAGGTGAAATCCAAGCCAGCGAGGTCGCGTGACCTGGTTCGACGCGAGCCCGCGGCGGCGGCGCTGATCGCGCGGCGCATCGAGGAGGACATCGTGCTCGGGCGCCGTCATCCGCGCGAACGGCTGATCGAGCAGGAGCTCTCCGACCTGTTCCGTACCCATCGCGGCGACGTGCGGCTTGCGCTGTTCGAGCTTGAGAAGAAGGGACTGGTCGAGCGCATCCCCAACCGCGGCGCGATGGTGCGCGGCCTGACGCCGCTGGAAGTGAAGGAGATCTACGCCGTCCGCGAGGAGCTCGAAGTGATGGCGGTGCGCATCATCCCGTTTCCGGTGGCTTCAGCCGACATCGAGCGGCTCGAGCAATTGCAGCGCGAGCATGCCGCTGCCATCGCGAATGGCGAGATGCTGACCGTGTTCTACAGCAATCTCAGATTTCACCACGCGCTGTTCGGCCTCTGCGGCAATGCCTGCCTGATCGAGACCATCGATCTCCTGGCGCAGAAGGTCTACGGCATCCGCTCTTACGCGAATGCGTTCCCGGAATCGCTCGACCGCGCGCGCCTTGATCATCTCGAGATGATCAAGGCGCTGCGCTCTTCGCGCCGCGAGGAGCTGATCGAGCTCAGCCGGCGTCACCTCCGGCCGTCGCCCGAGGCCTATATCAGGGCTTACGAGCAGCGGTTCGGCAAAGGCGAGCCGGCCGGCGCGTGATCACTCCGCGCTGCTGACCAGCCGGATCTTCGGCTCCGCTTCCATCAAGCCGCGATAGGCGGCGAGATAATCGAGCGCCATCCGCCGCGCGGTGAAGCGCGTCTCGAACCGTTTGCGGATCTCGCCGCGATCCAGCCGCGGGAGACGGTCGACCGCGCTTACCGCGCTGAGCTCGTCCTCGACCACAAAACCGGTGAGACCGTCCTCGATGACCTCAGGCACCGAACCGCGGTTATAGGCGATCACGGGCGTGCCGCAGGCCATGGCCTCGATCATGACGAGGCCGAACGGTTCGGGCCAGTCGATCGGCACCAGCAGCCCGATGGCGCCGCTGAGGAATTCCGATTTCTCGTTGTCGCTGATCTCGCCGATATAGTCGACCAGCGGGTTGCCCGTGATCAGGGGCGAAATCAGCTGGTCGTAATAGTCCTGGTCGGCGCGATCGACCTTCGCCGCAATCTTGAGCGGAATGCCGCAACGCATGGCAATCTTGATCGCGCGGTCGACGCCCTTTTCCGGCGCGATACGGCCGAGCACGGCGAGGTATTCCTGTTTCGCCGGTCGCGGCGTCAGCAGGTTTTCCGGCAGGCCGTGATGGATGGTGCGCACCCAGTTCGCCTGCGGCACCGGCCGGCGCTGAGAATTGGAGATCGAGACCACGGGGACTTTTGAGAAGGTCGTGAACACCGGCTGGTGCTCCGGCAGGTCGAGCCGGCCGTGCAACGTGGTGAGGAATGGCGTCGGCTGCCGGTAGAACAGCGAGAACGGATAGTAGTCGAGATGGAAGTGCAGGAAATCGAACTCCTCGTCGTCACATTTTTGACGCACGCGCTCCAGCATCACCATGTGCAGCGCGTTTGGGTCGCGCACCGCGCCATCAAGCCGCAATGCTTTCGGCCAAGTTGCGTCAAGTTTAGCGGAAGTGCGGGAATCGCCGCTCGCAAACAGTGTGACATCGTGTCCGAGTGCGACCAACTCCTCCGTCAACCAATGCACCACCCGCTCGGTGCCGCCATAAAGCTTGGGTGGAACAGCCTCCGTCAACGGAGCTACCTGCGCGATGCGCATCTTACCTTCTCCTTCTTGCGATCATGGAAGAACTCAGCCCCTGCTCAGCGGCACCGGCATGCCGGATATGCAACGCTGCTGCATGTGCGAAGTTCCTCTTGCCATGCATTACTTCTGGGAAACGTATGTGTCCCTGTCGTGATGATGCCGCGAAAACGTATGCATCCCTGTCGTGATGATGCCACGACTTGCGATCACGCTCTGATTCAGCGTGTTGCAGGATTGCTGCGCGCGAATTGCTGGTTGGCGCGGAACCGGGTGGAAGGGTCCGTCGTTCAGTCAGTGGAACCCTGCCGCCACCGCCTCCAACAGGTTTGCTCACCCATGGATCAACTCTCAGGCTATGCGCATCGCCCATTTCCGTTCGTATTGCGCTATCTGCGCCAGCGGTTGGCGTCGCATCTCGTCATATTGCTGTGTGTTGTCGGGGCAGTTGCCTGTTCGGTGAGCACGCAATATGGCGTGAAGTTTCTGGTGGACTGTCTTTCCGCGGGACGTGGCCAAGCAGGGAATGTATGGCTGGCATTCGCTTTCCTCATATCGCTGATTGCGGCTGACAATTTTCTGTGGCGGATTGCGAGCTGGGTCGGGAGCTTCACCTTCGTCGGCGTAACCGGCGATTTGCGCCGGGACATGTTCCGCCATCTCACCGGCCATGCGCCGAGCTATTTCTCCGATAGGCAGCCGGGCATGCTCACCAGCCGGATCACGGCAACCTCGAACGCGATCTTCACGGTCGAGAACATGTTCGTCTGGAATGTGTTGCCGCCGTGCATCGCCACAATTGCGGCGATCAGCCTGATAGGCACCGTCAGCCTGCCGATGGCGGCGGGCCTGATTGTGATCGCAGGCGGCATGGTGATTGCAATGTTCCATCTCGCGGCCGCCGGCAAGCCGCTGCACGACGACTTTGCCGACAAGGCCGCGGCGGTCGACGGCGAGATGGTCGATGTCATCAACAATTTGCCGCTGGTGCGGGCATTCTGCGGGCTGAGCCATGAGCACGACCGCTTCGATGCCACGGTCGATCGCGAGGTGGTCGCACGCGGACGCAGCCTGCGTTATCTCGAAAGACTGCGGCTTATTCACGCGGCCGTAACGGTGGCGCTGATCGTCGGGCTGCTCGCCTGGGGCATCCGGCTCTGGCAGCAGGGCGGCGCCACCACCGGCGATGTCGTGCTGATCTGCACGCTCGGCCTTTCCATCCTGAATGCGACGCGCGATCTTGCCGTCGCGCTGGTCGATGTCACCCAGCATGTGGCGCGGATGACCGAAGCGATTGCGACGCTGCTGCAGCCGCATGAACTCCGCGATCACCCCGAAGCAGAGCCATTGGTGCGGGTTGGCGCCGCCATCGCCTTCAACAACATCTCCTTCCAGTATCCGGGCGGAATGAAAGTGTTCGATCGCTTCAGCCTCCGCCTGCAGCCGGGCCAGCGCGTCGGACTGGTCGGCCAGTCCGGCGGCGGCAAGTCATCGCTATTCGTGCTGCTCCAGCGTTTCTACGACGTCGGGCAGGGCAGCATCACCATCGACGGGCAGGACATCTCGCGGGTCACGCAGGAAAGCCTGCGCCATGCGATTTCGGTCGTGCCGCAGGATATCTCGATGTTCCATCGCACCATCCTCGAGAATATCCGCTACGGTCGGCCAAATGCGACCGACGACGAGGTGTTGCGTGCGGCGATCGCCGCCCGTTGTGATTTCGTCGAAAGCCTGCCCGAGGGTCTCAACACCATGGTCGGCGACCGCGGGGTAAAACTCTCGGGCGGACAGCGCCAGCGCATTGCGATTGCGCGCGCGTTCCTGAAGGATGCGCCGATCCTGCTGCTCGATGAGGCGACCGCCGCGCTGGACAGCGAATCCGAGGAGGGGATCCGCGAGGCGCTGGGCCGGCTGATGCGCGGGCGTACCGTGATCGCGATCGCCCATCGCCTCGCCACCTTGCGCAATTTCGACCGCGTCGTGGTGTTGAAAGCCGGCAAGATCATCGAGGACGGTCCGCCGGATCGCCTGATGCAGGGGCAGGGGCCGTATCGCGAATTGGTGACGCAGGAAATGAGCCGGCTCGCGAAGTTTGCCGCGTAATTGCGCGGCGGCGGCATTACAGTCGGGTTGCGTTCCCTCACGCGTAGGCACTCCAGGCGAGGTTCTCATGACCGAAGCCGTCACCCAGATCATTGCCGGCTCGCAAACCGTCGAGTTGGTCGTGGAACAGCCCTTCTACATTCCGATGACGGGGCCGGCGACGCGGCCGCGTCGCTCGCTCAAGCACGACGACACCTTTATCGTCCTCGACAGTCACGGCGATATCGGTGCGTCTGCCGGCGGAACGGACGGACTTTTCCATTTCGACACGCGCTATCTGGCGAAACTCCAGCTCGTATTCGACGACGTGCAGCCCTTGCTGCTCGGCTCCAACCTGCGTGACGACAATTCGTCGCTTACCGTCGACCTCACCAATCCCGACGTCTATCGCCACGGCCGGCTGGTGCTGGAAAAGGACATGCTGCACATCGTGCGCACGATCTTTCTGTGGCGCGGCACGGCCTATCAGCGTATCGGCCTGCAGAATCACGGCGACCGGAGCGCGAGCTTCGACATCACTCTTTTGTTCGACAATGATTTTGCCGACCTGTTCGAGGTGCGCGGCGAGAAGCGCCGGCGCCGCGGCGTCGGTACGGCCAGGTTGCTCGGGCCGGCCGACGCCGCACTCGATTACAGGGGCCTTGACGACGTCTCGCGGCTGACCTCGCTGCATTTCGATCCGCGGCCGACGCGGCTGTCGGTCAATTCAGCCACCTGGCATTGCGAGCTTGATCCGCACCGGACGAGCTCGCTGTTCGTCTCGGTCTCCTGCAACAAGCTCGCAGAACCCAAACTGAGCCGGTTTTTTCCGGGGCTGCTCGCGCATCGCCGCGAGATGCGCCGCTCGACCATGAGCTGTGCCAGCATCGAGACATCCAATAACATCTTCAACGAGGTGCTGTGCCGCTCGATGGCCGACCTCAACATCCTGATGACGGAGACGCCGCAGGGCCGATATCCCTATGCCGGCATTCCCTGGTACTCCACCACGTTCGGCCGCGACGGCCTCATCACCGCGATGCAGATGCTGTGGCTCGATCCGCGCGTCGCGCGCGGCGTGTTGAGGCGGCTCGCCTACTACCAGGCGACTTCGGTCGATCCGCTCAACGATGCGGAGCCCGGAAAAATCCTGCATGAGATGCGCGGCGGCGAGATGGCGGCGCTGCGGGAGGTGCCGTTCGCGCAATATTACGGCAGCGTCGATGCGACGCCGCTGTTCGTCCTGCTCGCCGGACTTTACGGCGAGCGCACCGGCGACCTCGAGACGCTGGAGGAGCTGTGGCCTGCCGTAGAGGCAGCGCTGCGCTGGATCGACAGTTGCGGCGATTCTGACGGCGACGGCTTTGTCGAGTATCAGCGCGCGACCGACGCCGGATTGCGCAACCAGGGCTGGAAGGATTCCTATGACGCGATCTTCCATGCCGACGGAAGGCTCGCCGAAGGCAATATCGCGCTGGCCGAAGTGCAGGGCTATGTCTTTGCCGGCAAGCGGCTGGCCGCGCGCTGCGCGCGGCGGCTCGGCCGGCGCGAGGTCGCGCACCGGCTGGAGATGGAGGCGCACCAGCTCGCCCAGCGTTTCGAGGAGGCGTTCTGGTGCGAGGAGCTCGGCACCTACGCGTTGGCGCTTGATGGCAGGAAAGAACCCTGCAGGGTACGCTCGTCGAATGCCGGGCATCTGCTGTTCAGCGGCATGATCCGGGAAGACCGCGCGCGCCGGGTCGCGGTCGACCTGTTGCGGCCGCATTTCTTCACCGGCTGGGGCATCCGCACCATTGCGCTCGACGCGGCGCGCTACAACCCGATGTCCTATCACAACGGCTCGATCTGGCCGCACGACAATGCGCTGATCGCGCTTGGGCTGGCGCGTTACGGCCTGAAGCATTCGGTCGAGCATGTCTTCAAGGGCCTGTTCGAGGCCGCGACTTATATGGACCTGCGGCGGTTGCCCGAATTGTTTTGCGGCTTCCGCCGCGAGAAGCATCGCGGCCCGACCTTGTATCCGGTCGCCTGCGCGCCGCAGGCGTGGGCCAGCGCGACCCCGTTCACGCTGCTCGAGGCCGCGCTCGGGCTCGAATTCGACGCCGAACGATCCGAGATCCGGCTGCGCAACCCGAAACTGCCCGCGTTCCTCAACGAGGTGATCCTGCGCGAGCTGCAATTGGGCGAATCGACCATCGATCTGTGCATCAGGCGGCATGGCGACGACGTGTCGATGGAAGTGCTGCGCCGGCGCGGCCAGATTCAGGTTTCGATCGTACTCGCGCGCTGATGCGCGCCAACAGGACAAAAGCGAGGAGGACACATGCGCGGAAGACGCGGGTTCATCTTCTTGGGCCTTTTTCTTTTCGTGGTGGCGGCCGTTGCTTCGCGCGCGGAGAACGAGCCGCAACCGGCCGCCGTGCCCGCCGCTCCCCCTGCGGCGGCAACAAAGGAGCCGGCGCCGCCGCCGGCCTCGGTCACCGTCATCGCGCCCAGGGAGGCCCACGGCGTGCTCGGCCGCGAGGTCCGCAGTCCCACGGACGAGGATATGGGGCGCATCGTCGACGTCATTGTCGATCGCACCGGCACGGTGCGCGCCGCCGTGATCGATTTCGGCGGCTTCCTCGGCGTCGGCAGCCGCAAGATCGTGGTCGACTGGAGCGCTTTGCATTTCGGACGGGTCAACAACAAGGGCGACAGCATCACGCTGGAGCTGACCAAGGCGCAGGTGGCGGCCGCGCCCGAATATAAGGAGGACACGCCGATCGTCGTGCTGGGTGCGGCCGGCAAGCTTTCACCCTTCGATTTCGATCATTAGGCAGTGAGGAGCGGCATTCTGGTTGCGCGCCCGGTTCATTTGAAGGAAGGAGACGATGGTGATCGCAGGAAGGACGCGATCGGCAAGGGCAGTATCGTGCCGCCTCCATCGGGTTCCTCCGGCAACAAGCCGCATCCTTCGAAGCAGAGCCTGCGCGGCCTTGACTGGTTCATCTTCTTCCTCGCGGACGTGCAGACCGGCTTCGGCCCGTTCATCGCGGTCTACCTCACCACGGAAAAATGGACCCAGGCGCAAATCGGCCTGGTGCTTTCGATCGGCAGCGTGATCGGCCTGATCGGACAGATGCCGGGCGGCGCCATCGTCGATGCCGCGCGCTCGGAACGGCTGATCGCGGGGCTCGCGATCGCGACCATCGGCTGCGCCGCGCTCGCCTACGCGGCTTTGCCGATCTTCCCCGTTGTGGCGACGGCCGCCATCTTGCATGCCGCCGCGAGCTGCGTGCTGGGACCGGCAATCGCGGCGATCAGCCTCGGCCTCGTCGGGCCGCTTGCGATCGGGGAGCGGTTCGGGCGCAATGCGCGGTTTGCCTCGCTCGGCAATGGCGTGGCCGCGGCCGTGATGGGCACCTGCGGCTATCTCATCTCCAGCCGGTCGGTGTTCCTGGTCACCTTCTGCCTCACGATCCCGACCTTGCTCGCGCTCTCGCGCATCCGGGAGAGCGAGGTGGACGTGGCGCGCGCCCACGGCGCGATCTTCCGGGAAACGCCGGATCCGCAGGCGACCAGCGTGGTGCGGCTGGTGCGCAGGCGTCCGCTCCTGATCTTCGCCGGATGCGTATTGCTGCTGCAGCTTGCCAATGCAGCGATGCTGCCGCTGATGGCGGGCGTGGTGACGACGCGATCGAGCCAATGGGCGCCGGTGTTGATCGCGTTCTGCATCGTCGTGCCGCAGGCGATCGTTGCGCTGATGTCGCCGACGGTCGGGGCCAAGGCGCAGCAATGGGGCCGGCGGCCGCTGCTCTTGATCGGCTTTGGCGCACTCGCCATCCGCGGCGTGTTGTTTGCAACGGTGAGCGATCCCTATTTTCTGGTCGCGGTGCAGATCTTCGACGGCATCACGGCCGCCGTGTTCGCGGTCCTGATCCCGCTCACCGTTGCCGATGTCGCCTTCGGCAGCGGCCACTTCAACCTGGCGCAGGGCATTGTCGGCACGGCAACGGGGATCGGCGCTGCGCTGTCGACGGTGCTCGCGGGCTATGTGAGCGACAAGTTCGGCAGCAGCGTTGCGTTCACGGGTCTCGCCGGCGTCGCGGCGCTGGGGCTTGTGATGATCGCGCTGATCATGCCGGAGACGAAACACGAGCCCGGCGACGGCGCCTTTGCTTGAGTTTGGCTTTATCTTTTGGGCATGATCTTTTCGGAAAACCGCCGCACACTTTTCCGGATCATGCCCTACGCCGAAATCGTCTTGCGGTAGAGCGCGCCGTAGCAGGCGGCCGGGAGGTCCCAGCTGAAGGAGCGCGCCATCGCGCTGCGGCGCATGGCGTCAAGACGGTCCGTCGACACGAAGGTCGAGAATGCACGCCTCACTCCACCCAGGAAGGAATCGATCGAGGGCTTCGAGAACAGGAACCCTGTCTCGCCGTCGGTGATGGTCTCCGCAAGCCCGCCGGTCTGGTGGCCGATCGGCAGCGAGCCGAAGCGCTGCGCATACATCTGACTGAGACCACAGGGTTCGAAGCGCGACGGCATCAGGGTGAAATCGCTGCCCGCGAAAATGCGCCGCGCCTGCGCGTCGTTGAAGCCGATCACGACCCCGATCGCGTCGGGCCTGCGCCGGTGCGCATCCACCAGCGCCTGCTCCAACGCGGGTTCACCCGAACCGGTGACGATGATCTGCCCGCCGGACTGGATGATCTCGTCGGCCGCCGACAAGACGAGGTCGATGCCCTTCTGGTGCACCAGCCGCGCCACCAGCCCGAAAATCGGCCCGCGCGAGACGGCAAGCCCGAATTGCTTGCGCACATAGTCGGCGTTGGCACGCTTGCCTTCCCAATCGCCGGCGCCGAAGGGTTGCGCGAGCTGGGAGCAGAGGCGCGGGTCCCAGCTTTCATCGATGCCGTTCAGGATGCCCGTGAGTTCTGCGGCGTTCGATCGGGTGCGAAGCAGGCCTTCGAGCCCGCAGCCGAATTCCGCGGTCGTGATCTCCTTTGCATAGTTCGCGCTGACGGTGGTCAAATGCGAGGCGTAGACGAGCCCGGCCTTGAGGAAGGACAGCTTGTCGTAGAATTCGACGCCGTCGATATGGAAGGAATCTTCCGGCGCGCCGATCCGGCGCAGCGAGTCCCTTGGAAACAGGCCCTGATAGGCGAGGTTGTGGATGGTCAGGATCGAGGGCAGCCTCGCACCGTTCCAGGCGAGGTAAGCCGGCACGAGCGCGGCCTGCCAGTCGTTGGCATGCACGAGATCTGCTGCCCAATTCTTGTCCAGGATGCCCATGGCAAGTTCGGCTGCGGCCGACGCCAGCCTGCCAAAGCGGATGTCGTTGTCCGGCCAATCCTGCCCTTGCTCGTCTCCATAGGGGTTGCCCGGACGGTCGTAGAGTTGTGGGCACAACAGCACATAGACCGGAAGGCCATCCCTCGTTGAAGCCCGCCCGAGCCGGCCAGCCGGCATCTGTGCCTTCGGGGCACATTCGCCAACAATTTCAATATAGGTAAGCTGTTCGACGATGTCCCGGTAGCCGGGCAAGAGCACCCTGACGTCGGCCCAGGGACGAAGGGCTCTCGGTAGCGCGGCGGAGACGGCGGCAAGCCCGCCCACGCGGATGAAGTCATCCATCTCCGTCGTTACAAAGAGTACCTTCAAGAAAAGCCCCCTGAAGCGGCCGCCATGCTGCTATGCAAGAACAGGTCCAACTTCTCCAAATCAATACGTCGCCCGTTCGCCCGTTCCTATCGGCGCTTTCCTGTGCCGCCCGCGCCATCTAGGGTTCGGCCAGCGACCTGAAAAGGGCGAACCGTGCCGCGGGAGGATTTGGGAATGAACATACCTCATCTTGATGAGGGCCATCTGACAGGGTGCTTTTCGGGCCTTCGCGTGCTCGACTTTTCGACGACGATTGCCGGTCCCCATTGCGCCCGGATGCTCGCCGATATGGGCGCCGAGGTGATCAAGATCGAAACCACCGAGGGCGAGACGATGCGGACCCGGCCGCCGGTGCGCAACGGCTGCTCGACCACCTTCGGACAGCTCAATGTCGGCAAGAAGAGCCTTGTGCTCGACCTCAAGTCGAAGGAGGGCGTGGAAGCCGTGTGCCGGCTGGTCGCGACAGCGGATATCCTGGTCGAGAATTTCCGTCCGGGCGTCATGCGCCGCCTGAAACTGGATTACGAGACATTGCGGCCGCTCAATCCGAAATTGGTCTATTGCTCGATCTCGGGCTACGGCCAGACCGGCCCGTCAGCCGAACTGCCGGCCTATGCGCCGGTGATCCATGCCGCCTCAGGCTATGACATGGCGCATCTCGCCTATCAGCCGGGCCGCGAGCGGCCGGATTATTGCGGCATCTATCATGCCGACGTCTTCACCGGCACCTACGCCTTCGGCGCCATTGCGTCGGCGCTCTATCAGCGCACGATCACGCAGGTGGGCCAGCACATCGACGTGTCGATGCTGGAGTCGATGCTGACGCTGACGCTCAACGAGGTGCAATGGTCGCAGTTCGCGGTGGCGCCGACCTCGCGGCCGATGTTCGGCCCGATCGCGACCTCGGACGGCTATGTCATGCTCGCGATCGCGAGCGAGAAGACATTTCAGGGCCTGATGAAGGTGATCGGGCATCCGGAATGGGTGAGCGATCCGCGCTTTGCGAATTACGGCGACCGCCGCACCAACTGGTCGCAACTGATGGAGGGCGTCGAAGCCTGGTCTCACAGCGTGACGACGGAGCAATGTCTCGCCGCGCTCAACGAGGCGGGCGTGCCGTCCTCGGCCTATCGCACGGTTGCCCAAGCGCTTGCCGATCCGCAGCTGGCCCACCGCCGTGCATTGTCTGACGTGGAGGACGGCGGCGGAACATTCCGCGTCATGAACTTGCCGTTCCGGATGTCGGGCGCAAAGGTTGCCGCGGGCAAGCGGGTCTCGACGCTCGGCGAGCACACGCGTGCGCTATTGAAGGAGACCGGCCTGTCGGAGGACCAGATCGCGGCATTTTCGGGGAGACCGCTTGTCGCACAGCGAAGCTGACGGCAGCCTTGCCGCTGGCTTCGATTTTGGCCAATGTACTTCGGACACGCCAACGATCCGAGAAACGGACGCAGGACCTCTGGAGGAGCAACCCAATGAAGGCGCCGACCCGCGCGCGCAAGCTTGCGCCAATTTTCCTTGCGACGGTATTTGCTGTGAGCGCCTACACGGGCTCTGCCAGCGCGCAGAAGCAGGGCGGCAGCATCACCGTCGGCCTCGAACTCGATATCCCCGGCTTCGACCCGCTGAAAGTCGGCGTGTTCGACACTTCGGCGGAAACCGCAGCGGCCGCGATCTTCGATACGCTCACAACTCTCGACGACAAGGGTGAGCCGCAGCCGAAGCTGGCGCTGTCCTGGACCCATTCCGACGACTTCAAGACCTGGACCTTCAAGCTCCGCGCCAACATCAAGTTCCAGGACGGTACGCCGTTCAATGCGCAGGCCGTGAAGGAGAATATCGACCGCCAGAAGGACCCCGCCAACAAATGCCGTTGCGCGTTCTATCTCGGCTATATCCACGACGTGCAGGCGCCGGAGGAATTGACGTTCGTCTTTAATCTCAACGACCCCTCGGTGAACTTGCCGGCGCTCTGGGCTCCCCCGACCGTCAATGGCGCCATTCAATCCCCGACGGCCTGGAAGACGAAAGGCGACGATTACAACCGCAATCCTGTCGGTACCGGTCCCTACATCCTGAAATCATGGACCGCTGGCGACCGCATGGTGCTCGAGAAGAACCCGAACTATTGGAACAAGGACCATATCTATCTCGATCGCATCGTCCTGAAACCGCTGCCGGACGCGCAATCACGCTTTGCAAGCCTGCAATCGGGTGAAGCCGACATCGTCTGGGACGATGAGGCCGACGCGGACAATATTCAGAAGGCGCAGAAAGACCCGAAGCTGACCGTGCACTCCTACGTCGGTTCAGGCGCCGCCGTTAACGCCATCAATACCAAGGCCGCGCCGCTTGACGATTTGCGCGTTCGTCAGGCGCTGGTGATGGCGATTGACCGCAAAAAATGGTCGCAGGCCGTAACCAATGGTCTCACGAGGCCTGCGACAAATCCTTATGGCGACGGCTCCTGGGTCAAGTGCAAGGACGATGGTGCCTTGCCTTACGACGTCGAGAAGGCCAAGGCGCTGATCAAGGAGTACGGCAAGCCTGTCGATTTCAAGATGATCTTTACCGCGACCCCGCGCGGCCGAGCCAACGGACAGGTGCTGCAACAGTTCTGGAAGCAGATCGGCGCCAACATGGAGATCGAGCAGATCGATCAGGCGAGCTTCCCGCCGCGCGCCTTCATGCGCCAGTTTCAGGTTATCGGATGGCGTATCATCGATCTCGCCGATCCCGATCCGCAGATGTATGCGAATTTCCACACCGGCAGCCCGGTCGCGCTCGCTAATTATTCCGATCCCGAGCTGGATCGGCTTCTGGAGCATGCGCGCACCACCGCCGACGTCGGCCAGCGCACGGAAGATTATTGCGCAATCAGCCGCCTCATCAACAAGCAGGCGATCTGGTTCTGGTCGTTCCAGAACACCTATTATGCGATCTCGACGGCGAAGCTGAAAGGCTTGCCGAAAATGTACAGCGGGGTGATCGACGTCTCCAGCGCCTGGCTGGAATGATCTTCCATGCCCGGCTTCGTCGCTAGACGCCTGCTCTATACCCTGCCGGTACTGCTGGCAGTCTCCCTGCTCACTTTCCTGATCGCCTCGCTTTTGCCGGGCGATCTCGCCTATGTGATCCTCGGCGACCAGGCAACTCCCGACAAGGTCGAGGCGCTGCGCCACGACATGGGCCTCGATCAGCCGGTGCTGGTCCGCTATCTCGGCTGGCTCGGCCATATCCTGCAGGGCGATTTCGGCCGCTCTTTCCGCACCGGGCAGACGGTGCTGCAGGCCGTCGCCGAGCGGCTGCCGGTGTCGTTCGAGCTGATGATCCTGGCCGAGCTGATGGGGCTTGTGATCGGCGTGCCGCTCGCGATCGCCTGTGCCGCCAGGAGCGGCGGCGCCTTCGACCGTTTCATGACCTCCACCGCCTTCGCCATGCTCTCGGTGCCGACCTTCCTGTCCGCGATCCTCCTGATCTATCTGTTCGCGGTCGAGCTCCGCCTATTGCCGGCAACGGGCTATATTTCGTTTTCCGAGGATCCGCTCGGGAATTTGCGTTTCTTCGTCTTGCCGGCGCTGACTTTGGCGCTGGCGGAATGGCCGGGCATCATGCGGGTGCTGCGCTCGGACATGATCGCGACGCTGCAGGAGGATTATATCGCGCTCGCGAGGGCAAAGGGATTGAAGCCGTCGCGCATCCTGTTCGTGCATGCGCTGAAGCCGTCGTCGCTCACCCTGGTGACCGTCACGGGCATCAATATCGGGCGGCTGATCGGCGGCGCGCTGATCGTGGAATCCATTTTTGCACTGCCGGGGATCGGCCGCCTTGTGGTGGGAGCCATCTACACCCGCGATCTCATCATCCTGCAGGGCGCGGTGCTGCTCGTCGCCTCAGGCTTTGTCATCATGAATTTCGTCGTCGACATGCTCTACGCCGTCCTCGATCCACGGATCCGCCATGGCCACGCTTGAGCTTGCGATCGAGGAAGATGTCGCCGCCATGCCGGCGCGGCGCGTGCGCCGGCTCGGGCCGCTGTTCTGGTCGGCGTTCGGCTGGATGGTGTTCGTCTTCGCCCTGGCGCTGTTCGCCGACGTGCTGCCGCTGCCGAGCCCGACCGACATGGACATGCTGGAGCGCCGCGCGCCGTTCTCGGCCTCGCACTGGCTCGGCACCGACGGGCTCGGTCGCGACGAGCTCTCGCGGGTCATCTACGGCGCGCGCGTTTCGCTCGTGGTCGGCCTTTGTGCGCCGGTGATCGGGCTCACCATCGGGGGCGCGCTCGGCCTGATCGCCGGCTATTTCCGTGGTCGCTTCGAATCCTTCGTGGTCGGCAGCATGGATGTGCTGCTCGCTTTTCCGCCACTGATCTTTGCCCTTGCGGTCACGGCCTATCTCGGCCAGTCCATCCTCAACCTTACCTGCGTCCTCGGTGTGCTCAACATTCCCGCTTTCATGCGGGTCGCGCGCGCCGCCACGCTGACGCTGGCGCGGCGCGAATTCGTTATCGCGGCGCAGGCGCTCGGCGCAAGCCACGCCCGCATCCTGCTGCGCGAGCTGTTGCCGAATGTGATGCTGCCGCTGCTGGCCTTCTTCCTGCTCGGCGTCGCCGTCAACATCGTGGTGGAGGGCGCGCTGTCGTTCCTGGGCCTCGGCGTGCCGCCGCCGATCTCGAGCTGGGGCAGCATGATCGGAGAGGGGCGCGAGAGCCTCGACGTAGCTCCCCGGCTCGCCTTCATTCCGGCGATTGTGATGTTCCTGACCGTGCTGTCGTTCAATCTCGTCGGCGACACCTTGCGCGCGTTCACCGATCCGCGTCAGGGCGCGCTGTGACGGAGGCTGCGCTGCTTTCAGTCGAGGGCGTTGCGGTCGATCTGCCGACGGCGCGGGGCAATCTTCGCGCGGTCGACCAGGTCGATCTCACGCTCGGCGCCGGCAGGACGCTCGGCATTGTCGGCGAATCCGGCTGCGGCAAGACCATGCTGTCGCGCGCGATCCTGCAATTGCTGCCGAAAAAGGCCAAGCTCACCGGCCGGGTGATGTTCGACGGCCACGATCTTGCGCGATTGCAGACCCGAAACCCTGCGAAGACTTCGCGCGCGATCGCTCGCGGTGGTGTTCCAGGACCCGATGACCTCGCTCAATCCGGTGCTGACCCTCGGCACGCAATTGATCGAGACGCTGCAGGAGCATCTCGAGCTCGATACGGCGGCTGCAAGGAAGCGCAGCGTGGAGCTGCTCGCGGCCGTCGGAATCCCTGCGCCCGAGCAGCGGCTGGAGCAATATCCGCACCAGCTCTCCGGCGGCATGCGGCAGCGCGTGGCGATTGCCATCGCTTTATCGTGCGAACCAAAGCTCCTGATTGCCGACGAGCCGACCACCGCGCTCGATGTCACGATCCAGGCGCAAATACTCGACCTGCTCGCGCGCGAGCAGAAGCGCCGCCACATGGCGATGATCATCATCACCCATGATCTCGGCGTCGTCGCCGGCCGCACCGACGAGGTCGCGGTGATGTATGCCGGCCGCGTGGTCGAGCGCGCGCCGACGCCGGTCCTGTTCAAGCAGATGCACATGCCCTACACCGAGGCGCTGCTGGCGGCGATCCCGAAGCTCGAAACCGCGCCGCATACGCCGCTGCCCGCGATCTCCGGCCGGCCGCCCGATCCGACACGGCCGCTGAAAGGCTGCTCGTTCTCGCCGCGCTGCCGCTATGCGGCCGGCAGATGCGACAGCGAGAAGCCGCCACTCGCGTCAGCCGAAACGTCCGCACATCAATATGCCTGCTTCCATCCGATCAGGCTTGCGGCGGGCGCCGGCGCATGATGCAACAGGCCCTGACATCGCCACTGCTGAAAGTGGAAAATCTCGTCGTCGAATATGTCGCCGGCAACAAGATCGTGCACGCGGTCTCCGATGTCAGCCTCGAGATCGCGCGCGGCGAGACGCTGGGCCTTGTCGGCGAATCCGGTTGCGGCAAGTCGACGCTTGGCCGTGCGGTGCTGCAATTGCGGCCGGCGGTATCGGGCAGGGTGCTGTTCGACGGCGAGGATTTGACCTCGATGCGGGGCGAGGCCCTGCGCAAGATGCGCCGCCGGGTGCAGTTGATCTTCCAGGACCCGATCGCCTCGCTCAATCCGCGTCGGCGCATCGGCGACATCATTGCCGAGCCGCTGATCATCGCCGGCGTCAGGGACGCCAGCGAGCGGCAGGATCGTGTCGGCAAGGTGCTGAATGCGGTCGGCCTCGATCCGGCGCTGGTGATGGGGCGATTGCCCCACGAATTCTCCGGCGGGCAATGCCAGCGCATCTGCATCGCGCGCGCGCTGGTGCTTGATCCGGAGTTCATCATCTGCGACGAACCGGTGTCGGCACTCGACGTTTCCATCCGCGCGCAAATCCTCAATCTGCTGGAAGAGATGAAGACGCGTTTCGGGCTGACGCTGCTGTTTATCGCCCACGACCTGGCGGTCGTCAAAGCCGTGAGCGACCGCGTCGCGGTGATGTATCTCGGCCGGCTTTGCGAGGTCGGTCCATCCGAGCAGCTTTTTGCCAGGCCGGCGCATCCCTATACCGCGCTTCTGATCGAGGCGATCCCGGTGCCCGATCCCGACGTGCGGCCAGCCGAAAGCGTCGCGGTTGGCGAGCCGCCGTCGCCGATCGCGCCGCCCTCGGGCTGCCGTTTCCGCACCCGCTGCCCCCGCGCGGATGAGCGATGTGCAAGCGAGATGCCGGAACTGCGTACCGTGGCGCCTGGCCAGTACGCGGCTTGCCATCACCCGCTGACGTAAATAAAGACAAAAGCAACAGAAAACGCCGGGAGTGACGCCATGAAGAGCTTTCAGGTCGCCGATTTCAACGCTCCGCTGAAGGAAGTCGATCAGCCGACGCCGGAGCCCACGGGCACGCAGGTGCTGATCAAGGTGAAGGCCGCCGGCGTCTGCCACAGCGACCTCCACATCTGGGAAGGCGGCTATGAGCTCGGCCATGGCCGCAAGCCGCTGTCGCTGAAGGATCGCGGCGTCTCGCTGCCGCGGACCATGGGCCACGAGACGGTCGGCGAGATCGTGGCTTTTGGGCCGGATGTCAAGGAAAGCGACAAGGGCGGTCTCAAGGTCGGCACCGTCGCGCTGGCCTATCCCTGGCTCGGTTGCGGCAAATGCGCGGCCTGCATGGCCGACGACGAGAACATGTGCGCCGTCAAGCCGAACGCGCTCGGTGTTTATTGCGATGGCGGCTATGCCGATTACATGACGGTGCCGCACCCGAAATATCTGCTCGATCTGAAAGGCCTCGATCCCGTCACGGCCGCGCCCTATGCCTGTTCCGGCGTCACCACCTATTCGGCGTTGAAGAAGATCGAAAAAGACCTCGATTCGACCATCGTCATTTTCGGCGCCGGCGGCCTCGGCCTGATGGCTCTCTCGCTGTTGAAGGCGATGGGCGGCAAGGGCGCGATCGTCGTCGATATCGATGCCAGGAAGCGCGAGGCCGCCGAGAAGGCCGGTGCGCTCGCGACCGTCGACGGCATGGCGCCGGATGCGCTGGCGCAGCTCGCGCAAAAGGCGGGCGGTCCGATCCGCGCGGTGATCGATCTGGTCGGCAACGCGCAGTCCACGCAGCTCGGTTTTGACTGCCTGACCAAGGGCGGCAAGCTCGTGATTGTCGGCCTGTTCGGCGGCGGCGCGCCATGGGCGCTGCCGCTGATTCCGATCAAGGCGATCACGATCCAGGGCAGCTATGTCGGCAATTTGCGCGAAACGCGGGAACTGCTCGACCTCGTCCGCGCCAAGAATATCCCGCCGATCCCGGTCACGCCGATGCCGCTCGCCAAGGCCAATGAGGCGCTGCTCGACCTGCAGAAGGGCAAACTCGTCGGCCGCGCGGTGTTGACGCCTTAGATCGCCACTTGCCGTCATTGCGAGGAGCGAAGCGACGAAGCAATCCATCCTTACTTCCTGGCCAAGATGGATTGCTTCGCTTCGCTCGCAATGACGACGTTTACCATCCGTTAATGAGGAACACCCCATGTCCGCCAACAACGCATTCCACGTCGCCGTCCTCGCCGGCGACGGCATCGGCCCAGAGGTGATGGCGCCGGCGCTGGAGATTCTGCGCAAGGTCGAGTCCAAATCGGGCCTGAACTTCCGCTTCACCGATGCGCCGGCCGGCGCCGTCAATTACAGGGAGACCGGCAAGTCGATGCCGGACTCCACCGTCCGGCTGTGTGAGGAGGCGGATGCGATCCTGCTCGGCGCCTGCGGCCTGCCGTCGGTGCGATACCCCGACAACACCGAGATCATGCCGCAGGTGGAGCTGCGCTTTCATTTCGACCTCTATGCCGGCGTCCGCCCGGCGCGGCTGATCCCGGGCGTGCCGAGCCCGATCGTCGGCGCAGATCAGCGCGGTATCGACATGGTCGTGATCCGCGAGTCCACCGAGGGCCTGTTCGCCTCGATGGGGAAGGGCGTGGTGACCAAGGACGACGCGCGCGAGACGCTCGTCATCACCCGCAAGACCTCGGAACGGCTGTTCGAGTTTTCCTTCAAGCTTGCCGAAAGGCGCAAGAAGCGCGGCCGTCAGGGCGCTTTGACCTGCGTCGATAAAGCGAACGTCTTCAAGGCCTTCGCATTCTTTCGCGAGATGTTCGATGAGGCCGCTCAACGTCATCCGGAAGTGAAAGCCGACCATCTATATGTCGATGCCTGCTCGGCAATGCTGGTCAAGCGCCCCTGGGATTTCGACGTCATGGTGATGGAGAACATGTTCGGCGATATCCTCTCCGACCTCACCGCCGGACTGATCGGCGGCATGGGCATGGCGCCGTCGGCCGACATCGGCGACCGCTATGCGGTGTTCCAGCCATGCCACGGCACGGCCCCGGATATCATGGGGCAGGGCAAGGCCAACCCGACCGGCATGATCCTGTCGGCGGCCATGATGCTGGACTGGCTCGCCGACAAGCATGGCTTGGAGGGCGCCGCCGAGGCCGGCGAAAGGATCGAGCGCGCGGTGGATCACGCCTATGCCGGCGGCATCAAGCCGATGGAGTTCGGCGGCAAGAACGGCACCGCCGATATTGCGAAGGCGGTGCTGGCGGCGTTGTAGGTCTGAGCGCGCTAAACTAGCTCGCCTGCGCCAGCCGCGCTTCGGACAGCAAGGTTTCCGCGGGCCGGTAGGGCAGGCCGTGGGCGGCCGCGACCGGCTCGCAGGTGATGTGGCCGGCGCAGACGTTCAGGCCTGCGCGCAAGTGCGGATCGTCGTTCAGCGCCTTGCGCCAGCCCTTGTTCGCCAGCGCCAGCGTAAAGGGCAGGGTGGCGTTGTTGAGCGCGAAGGTCGAGGTTCGCGCCACCGCGCCCGGCATGTTGGCGACGCAATAATGCACAACGCCGTCCACGACATAGGTCGGATGCGAGTGCGTGGTCGGTTTCGAGGTTTCGGCGCAGCCGCCCTGGTCGATGGCGATGTCGACCAGCACGGCGCCCTGCTTCATGGTGCCGAGCATCTCGCGGGTGATGAGCTTGGGCGCGGAGGCGCCGGGCACCAGCACCGCGCCGATGATGAGGTCGGCCTTCTTGACCCATTCGCGGATCGCCGCGCGGGTCGAGAAGATAGTTTGCACCCGGCCCTCGAAATGATCGGAGAGGCGGCGCAAGGCCTCGAGCGAACGGTCGAGGATCGTGACATGCGCGCCCATGCCGAGCGCGATGGTTGCGGCATGGGTGCCGGACACGCCGCCGCCGATGATCAGCACGTCGGCCGCGGGCGCGCCCGGCACGCCGCCGAGCAGGATGCCGCGGCCGCCGGCCGCTTTCTCCAGCGCATGCGCGCCGACTTGCGGGGCGAGACGGCCCGCGACTTCCGACATCGGCGCCAATAGCGGCAGCCCGCCGCTTGCGGAGGTGACGGTTTCATAGGCGATGCAGGTCGCGCCGCTCTTGATCAGGTCCTCGGTCTGCGGCAGGTCCGGGGCGAGGTGCAGGTAGGTGAACAGCGTCTGGCCGTTGCGGAGCAGCTTGCGTTCGGCGGCCTGCGGCTCCTTGACTTTGACCACCATCTCGGCGCGCGCAAAAATCTCGCCGGCGTCATTGACGATGGTCGCGCCCGCTTCGCGGTACTCGTCGTCGGTCAGCCCCGAGCCGAGCCCGGCGGAAGTCTCCACCAGCACGGAATGACCGTGGTGGATCAACTCCGCTGCGACAGCCGGCGTCATGCCGACGCGAAACTCGTTGTCCTTGATCTCCTTGGGAACACCTATCAGCATCGCGCGAGTCTCCTTTGACCTGTTCTGCTCAAGATAGCTTGACAACGTGACGATTATCGGTCGAATTTGGTGCAGGATTGCTTGCGCGCACAATTTTATTGCGCATTTGGAGAAATTGGCAGCAGATTCATGCAGGAAGAAGCCACAGACCAGCGCGACCGCGCCATCCTCCACGAGCTGATGCGCAATGGCCGGCTGACCAACGCCGAACTCGCCGACCGCGTGAACCTTTCACCGTCGGCCTGCCTGCGCCGGGTCCGCGCGATGGAAGAGAGTGGCCTGATCGCGGGCTATGTGATGCTGCTCGACACCGCCCGCGCCAACATGCCGGGCGTCGCCTTCGTGTCGGTGACGCTGAAGGATCAGGGGCGGACGACGCTCGACAAGTTCGAGACCGCCGCCCAGCGCTACCCGGAAATCGTCGAGTGCTACCTGATCGCGGGGCCCGCCGACTACGTGCTGCGGGTCGTCTACCGCGACGCTGCGGATTTCGAGCGCATCCACACCCGCATCCTGACCCAGTTGCCCGGCGTCTCCCGCGTGCAATCGGCGCTGACCTTGCGCACGGTCAAGCGCACCACCGCGCTGCCGATCTAGCGCATGATCCGGAAAAGTGTGTAGCGGTTTTCCGAAAAGATCATGCTCTAACAAAGAGCTAAAGCGCGATGACGATTCAACCTAGTCTCATCGCGCTTTAGGACGTCGGGGCGGCCTCGCCCGGCGCGAGCACGGGAAGGGTCATGCAGATCGTGGTGCCCTTTCCGGGCGCGGAGGCGAGTGTGATCCTGCCACCCAGCTGTTGCGTCACGAGATTATGCACGATGTAGAGGCCGAGCCCGGTGCTGCCCTGCGCCCGTCTCGTGGTGAAAAACGGATCAAAAACGCGGCGTCGAACGTCCTCCGGCATGCCGCTGCCGTCATCGGCGAACGTGATCTCGACCTGGTCCAAACCAAGCCGGCGCGCCTTGATCAGCATCTGTCCGCCGGACCGATCGGTGAAGCCGTGCGTGACGGCGTTGAAGATGAGGTTGGTCAGCACTTGCCCGTAGGGCCCGGGAAAGCTGTCCATGGTGACATAGGAGGGTATCTCGATTGCAAGTGAAGATTGGGACTTCAAAAGGCGCGACCGCACGCTTGCGACGACCTGCTCGGTCGCAAGCTTGAGATCGAAGGCGCGCCGATCATCACTGCTGCGATCGACGGCGACCTGCTTGAACGATTGAACGAGGTCGGCAGCGCGCTGCAGGTTCGCGACGAGCTGCTCCGTGGCGCCGCGGCAGCCGTCCGCAAACCCGACAAGCACGGCACGCCTTACCTGCCGCGAAGCTATCTGGTCGGTGAAGTCGGCGCTGCGATGCGCCAGGGTCGATGCGACCGTGAGGCTGGTGCCGATCGGGCTTGAGATTTCGTGGGCGACGCCTGCGACCAGGCCGCCGAGCGCCGCCAGCCTTTCGGTCTCGATGAGGTAGCGTTGTGTTTCGCTCGCATGCAGGGCAGCTTCGGCCAATCTCCTCTTGTCGCGGAATTCGGCAAACAGCGCGGCAAGAACCGACGCGCCGAGCGTTACAAGGAGAATGCTGAATTGCGCCGCTACGACGCGCTGGTCCAATGATAGGTTCGGATTGCCGAAGTAACCAATGCCAAAAGTGGTCGTCCAAACGATCGAGAGGCTGACGATGAAAGCGGCTGCCGCGGCGAACACCGGCCGGCAACGGGCGGCAAGCCACAACAGCGGAGCGAACAACACCGCGACCGGCCCGACATTCGCCAAAAGCTCCGACCGCAGGAAAATGGCAAGTCCACTCACGAGCGCCAGCGCCGTGACCGTCAGCGCACCTTCGACGAGCTCGCTCAACGGCGGCCGGTCCCGCGAGGCCGAGGCAAGCTCGATCAGCAATGGTGCAACCGTGATGATTCCCAGGCCGTCCGATGCGAGCCAGTGCTGCAAGGTCGTCAGGATCGGCGTCGTCGCGCTGTGAAACAATTTGAATGTAATGGCCCCGCCCACGCCCGAGACCGCGGTCCCTATGATTGCCGCCGCTGTCAGTCCCAGCACGTTACGCAGCTTGCTCAGCCTGAAATCCGGACCGTAGTAATGCTCAATCAGCCAAGCGGTGAGCACGGCTTCCCCGGCATTGCAGACAGCGAACAGCACCGCGCTCCAGAGATTTCGGTCGCCGGAGAGGTTGGCCGCGATCGTCGCCGCCATCGTGCCGGCAATGACCGGCCATCGCGCCCTGGGTCCGAGCGCGATCAGGACGCCGGCCGATACGCCGGCGGCAGGCCAGAAAACCGCAACGCCCTCAGGCTTGGTCAGCAGAGAAAGACTGAGCTGCGCTGCCACGAAATAGACGATGCCGACCGCGACGGCGAGCCCGAGCGAGCCAACCCACCGCGTCGTGTCGATGCCGGTCGAAAGCTCCTGCTGAACCTGAATTTGCAGATCCTGCCGCACCCGTGCTCCTTCCCCCATGGGAGCGGTTTAGCACAAAAGCCGTGCGGCTGCCGCATCTTCCGCGAGTGGTGCGTCAAACTCGCACTCTGCCATTTTTGCCGCGAAGCTGCCACGATCTGGTCGCGGCCAGCGAAAAATGAAACGCCGATCTCCCGCCAATTCGGCGCCTCCGACATTGGCGAAAGCGGCGCCCGCAGCGCAGCCGTTGGGCCGAGCGCTAGATTGCCCGCGCGGCCTTCAGCTTTTCGATGTCTTCGCTGCTGTAGCCGAGCGACCCCAATATTTCATTGGTATGTTCGCCGAGATCGGGCGTGGCGGTTCGGATTTCGCGGTCGAAGCCCGTGATCTCGCAGGGTTGCGCCACCAGATCGAGCTCGCCAAGGCGCGGATGCGTCACGGATCGCCTGATGCGCAACGCCTCGACCTGCGGATCGGCGAACGCCTGCTTGATATTGTAGACCGGACCGCAAGGCAGGCCGGCGGCCACAATGAGCTCGAACCATTCGCCGGTGGTCTTGGCCTGCAACGCGTCGGCGATCATCTCGTTCATCGCCTCCTTGTTTTGCCGGCGCAATGCGGTCGAGGCAAAGCGCGGATCGGCTGCCATGGTCTCGCGGTCGATCAGCTTGCAGAAGATCTGAAAGTTCTTGTTGCTGGTGGCGGCGATGTTGAGGTGGCCGTCCGCGGTGGGAAAGCACCCCATGGGCGTGTTGGTCGGATGGTTGTTGCCTTCCTGCGGCGGAATCTTCTTGTCCATGGTCCAGCGCGTCGCCTGAAAATCCAGCAGCGTGAGGCCGGCCTCGATCAGCGAGGTCTGCACCCAGCGGCCTTGTCCCGAGACTTCACGATCGAGCAGCGCGACCAGAATGCCCTGGGCAAGGAAAGCACCCGCCATGATGTCGGTGACGGCGACGCCGACCCGGACCGGCCCCTGGCCGGGAATGCCGGTCACCGACATGATGCCGCTCATGCCCTGTGCGATCTGGTCGATCGAGGGCCGCGACGTATAGGGGCCGTACTGGCCGAAGCCGGAAATGCTGCCGTAGACGATGCGCGGATTGCGCTTCTTGACGGCTTCATAATCGACGCCGAGGCGTCTGGTGACGCCCGGCCGCATGTTCTCGACGACGACGTCGGCCTGTTCCGCAAGCCGCATCAGGATTTCACGGCCTTCTTCGTTCTTCAGGTTCAACGTGATGGCGCGCTTGTTGCGATGCAGGTTCTGGAAATCCGAGCCGTCGCGCCGGCCCACCAGTTCGCCGGCCTCGCCTTCCTCCGGCGGCGGCTCGACGCGGATCACGTCGGCGCCCCAATCGGCCAGCGTGCGGACGCAGGAGGGACCGGCGCGCGCCAGCGTCAGGTCGATCACCTTGAACCGCGACAATGGCAACCGCGAAGGCTGGCTTTGCGGTGTTACCTGCAGGGATGTTTCGACGGGCTTATGCATGCTGATTGTCCCGGGTCATGCGCGCGCAATGGCCGATGCTATTTTCCCTTGAACTGGGGCTTCCGCTTTTCCATGAAGGCCTGGCGGCCTTCGCGGAAATCCTCAGAGTCCATGCAGTCGATGCCAATCTGCTTGATCGCTTTCATGTCGCGGTCGGCGGGGTCCTTCAGCACCTGCGCGATGGTGATCTTGGCCGCCTTGATCGCGAGTGGCGCATTGCCGGAGATGGTGCTCGCGATCAGCATGGTCTCGCCCCACAGCTCGTTGGTGGGGACGACGCGGTCGACGAGGCCGATCCGCAACGCTTCGGCGGAATCGATCCGCATGCCCGTATACATGATGAGCCGCGCCCAGGACGGGCCGACCAGCGACACCAAATTGCGCAGGCCGTCATAGCCATAGGCGATGCCGAGCTTGGCCGCCGGGATGCCGAACTGGCTGTCAGCGGCTGCGATGCGGATATCGGTCAGCATCGCGACCTGCATGCCGCCGCCGAGGCAGAAGCCGCGGATGCAGGAGATGGTCGGCTTCGGGTAACTGCCTAGCAGCGCGCGCTGCGCCTCGCTGCGCCTGGAATACTCTTCCGAGGCCGCCGCGTTGTGGCGTGTCTTCTCGAACTGACTGATGTCGGCGCCCGAGACGAAGGCCTTGTCGCCGGCGCCGACCAGCACCACGACCCGAACTGCTTCATCGTCGCGCAATTCGGTCAGCGCCTGGCCCAGGCCCTCCCACATGTCGAGCGACATCGCGTTGCGCTTCTCGGGATTGTTGAAGGTGACGACGCCGACGCCCTCGGTGACGCTCTTGAGAATCTTGCCGTCGGCAAACGACTTTTCGTTGTTCTTGATGATGTCCAGCATCTTGGGGCGCTCTCGGTTAGGAGTAGGTGGTGACGAAGGGGCCGATATTGGCGCGTTCGAACGCCGGCCGCGCCTGTATCCTAGCCCACCATTCGGCCACAAGAGGATGGTGCTTTTCGGATACCTGATCCGGCGCGATCTCCTCGTCGATCCGCTTGACGAAGGGGACAGCGGCGATATCGGCGATGGAATAGGCGCGGCCTGCCAGCCAGCCGGAGGGTTTCAGCGCCTCTTCCATCCTGCCGAGCAATTGCACCAGTTTCGCCCGCGCCGCGTCGCGTTCTTCCTCGGTATAGGGCTTGCGCGCCACGCGCAGCCAGGCTTCCTGCCGCTCCTTGCTCGGGATGCTCTTCATCTTCTCGGCGAGTTCCGCGTCCGTCCACTTCTCGGCCACCTTCTGCAGGTGATGGCGCCAGTTGAAGACGATGAGGTTGCCGATCAGGGCGTCGATATGCCGGATCCAGTTCCGCATTTCGCCGCGCTCATAGGGTGTGGCGGGGCGGAGCGGCGGATCGGGAAAGCTCTCGTCGAGATACTCGCAGATCGTGCCGCTCTCATGCAGCGGCCTGCCGTCATGGATCAGGGTCGGGATCACGCCGAGCGGATTGATCTTCAGGTAGTCCGGCGAATGATGCTCCATCCTGGCCATGTCGACGACATGGCTCTCGTAAGCGAGTCCCTTTTCCTCGAGACAGAGCCGCACCCGGCGCGAGGCGCTGGAACGCCAGCCGTGGTGAAGGATCATCATCGCGTTTCCCCGTATTGCCACAGCGTTTTCAAGCGAAATGGGTACCGGTTCGCGTGAAGAAAACGCGTCAGAATAAGAGCTTCTACGCACTCAATCACTGTGCGAGATGCGCCGTCAATGGATGATTGGCGGCCTGGTTGAAGAAGGCGGCTTCCTCGGCGGTCGCTTCCAGCAGTTGCTCGTCCTGGGCGTAGACGTCGTTGCGGAACTGCACGGTCTGGTCTTTGGTCATCCAGGCCGTGAGATAGATCCAGGCCACCGGCACCTTCTTTGGCAGCGTCACCTCCTGGTGCGCGCCGGTCGCGATCGCCGCATCGACGGCGTCGCGATTCCATTTCGGCATCTCTTCCGACAGCAGCCAGGTCGCGAGGTCGCGCACATTGTCGACCCGCGAGCAGCCGTGAGAATCGAAGCGATAGTCGTCGTTGAACAGGTTGCGCTGGTTGGTGTCGTGCATGTAGACCGAATAGGAATTGGGCATGTCGATCTTGACCGCGCCCAGCGCATTGAAGGTGCCATTCGCCTGCCGCACGGTGAAGTTCGGCGTATGCGTGCCGGACCAGTCGACCGAGTGCGGGTCGATCGGGTTGTCATGCGTGTCCAGCACTTCCATGTGCATGCGCGAGAGATAGCCCGGATCTTTCCGCATATGCGCGGAGATCTCGGTTTTCGCGATCGAGGACGGCACGGTCCAGGTCGGATTGAGCACGACGCCGGTGATCTCGGCCGTCAGGGTCGGCGAGGGCTTCTCGGTTTTGCCGACGATCACGCGATAGCGCCGGACCACCTTGTCATTCTCGACGGCCTCCGCGAAGGTCGCGGGGATGTTGACCACGACATAGCGCTGGCCGAACCCGAAATTCATACTCTGCACACGCTCGAGCGAGGCCTCGAGCTGCCGGATGCGCTTCAGAACCGGCACATTCATCGCGGCGATCGTGCGCGGCGTCACCGTGCCGGTCGGCGCCAGGCCATGGCGCACCTGGAAGCGCTTCACCGCTTCCGCCACCGCCTCGTCGAAGGCGCCGGTCGTCTTGTCGGCGGCGAGGTCGCCGCTGACGACCAGGCGATTGCGCAGGATATCGTCATTGGGACCGGCGGCACCGATGGCGAATTTTGCGTCGGACGGAATGACCGGCCAGCCGCCGCGCACGGCGATGTCGGAATAGCTCAGCGCAGCGTCCCTGATCCGCTGCGCCGTGCCCTCGTCAAAGGTCGGCTCATGCGAGAGCGCCAGCGCCGCTGCCGAGCGCGATTCCGGCGAGGAAGCGGGCGCTTTCGGTTGCGCCGCGTGGGCAGGAGCGGGACCGGCCGGCGGCGCCGCCGGTTTGGCCGGTGTCGGGTTGATGACCTGATTGGTTACCTGGCCAAACGCAGGCGTGCCCGCAAGCGTCAGCGCAACGGCGAGGATCGTCATTCTCTGCATGCTGTTGGTCCTTGGAAGGCGCGAACGAGGAAGGGATTTGCGCCGTTCGGTGCGGGCGGGCCGACCTTGCGAATAATCCAGGAGGGTTGCGTTCTCATTAAGTCGGGGGCCCCTGTGATGCCCAGCCCGAAGGGGGATATGACTATGGTCGCCTTTTTGTCCCCGGCTGCCTTTGATATGTCGCATCAACCGCGCAGTTGGTTCGCAAAAAGCGAAAGCGGAAACGAACGTTAGGGAGAACCCATGGAGTTGACGCGCCGGCAGGCGATGTTGGGTGTTGGCGGGCTGGCCGTGCTTGCGGGCCGGCCTGCGCTGGCGCAGGCGGCCTATCCGAGCCGCAACATCAAGATGATCGTGCCGTATCCGCCCGGCGGCACCACCGATCTGCTTGGCCGGCTGATCGCCGACCAGATCAAGGGTGGGTTGAACGCGGTCGTCGTCGTCGAGAACAAGCCCGGCGCCGGCACCACGCTCGGCGCCGAGCAGGTCGCCCGCTCCGAAGCGGACGGCTACACGCTCTTGATGGCGACCTCGACCACGCTTGCGATCAACAAGACGCTTTACAAGAAGCTGCCCTATGACCCCGTCAAGGACTTCGCACCGATCGCGCTGGTCGCCGGCGTGCCGTTCGCGCTGATCATCAACCCGAAGCTTCCGGTAGATGACCTTGCCGGGTTCATCGCCTATGCCAAGGCCAATCCGGGGCTGGCCTATGGCTCCGCCGGCAACGGCAGTCCGCAGCATCTCGGCGCGGAGATGCTGAAATCGGCCGCCAATATCGACATCCGCCACGTGCCTTACCGTGGAAGCATCCCGGCGATGCTCGACGTGATCGCGGGCCATATTCCCTTCATGGTCGTGGATTTGCAGCCGGCGCTGCAACAGATCAAGGAGGGCAAGGTGAGGGTGCTCGGCGTCACCACGCCGAAGCGCGTCGCGGCTGCGCCCGGCATCCCCACCATCGCCGAGGGCGGGCTTCCCGGCTACGAGCTGGTGGCCTGGCAGGGCGTGGTGGCGCCGGCCGGCACGCCGCGCCCGATCGTGGATACGCTTGCCGCGCAGATCGCAAAGCTGTTGTCCGATCCCGCCACCCGCGAGCGCTTCATGGCGATCGCGATCGAGCCGTTGCCGGGATCGACGCCCGACGGTTTTGCCGCCTACATCAAGACCGAGATCGACCGCTGGGCCGACATCGTCAAGAAGTCGGGCGCGGAAGCGGAATGACCGACACCAATGTGCTGATTGTCGGCGCCGGACCTGTCGGGCTCACGCTCGCGATTGATCTGGCCTGGCGCGGGATCGACGTGACGGTCGTGGAGACGCGCGCCCGCGCAGCGCCGCCGGAGCCGAAATGCAACCATGTCGCCGCGCGCACCATGGAGATTTTCCGCCGGCTCGGCATCGCGGACAAGGTCCGCAATGCAGGGCTGCCTGCCGACTACCCGCATGACATCAGCTATCGCACTTCGTTCACGGGCGCCGAGCTGACACGGATCAGGATTCCCTGCCGCCGCGACCGCTTCACCGCGACCGATGCCGCCGATTCCAACTGGCCGACGCCCGAGCCGCCGCACCGCATCAACCAGATATTCCTCGAGCCGATCCTGTTCGAACATGCGGCCGCGCAAAAGCGCATCGCCATCGTCAACCGCACCTCGGTCGAAGACGTGGCGGTGGAGGACGAGTGCGCGAGCCTCACCTTGCGCGACCTCGACAGCGGCAAGGTGCGCCGGCGTCGAGTGCCGCTTTTTGATCGGCTGCGACGGTGCGCGCTCGGTGGTGCGCAAGGCGATCGGCGCCGAATTTTCCGGGGACGCGATCATCCAGCGGGTGCAGTCGACCTTCATCCGCGCGCCCGGCCTGATCGACCGTCAGCGGCACCCAAGCGCCTGGGGCACCGGCGCCATCAATCCGCGCCGCTCCGGCATGGTCTATGCGATCGACGGAAGCGAGCGCTGGCTGGTGCACAATTATCTCAGGCCCGGCGAGGATGATTTCGAGGCGGTCGACCGCGATGGCTGCCTGCGCACGATTCTCGGCGTCGACGCCGATTTCAGATACGAGCTCATCTCGAAAGAGGACTGGTACGGCCGCCGTCTGATCTCGAACAAATTCCGCGACCGCTGCGCCTTCATCGCAGGCGACGCCGCCCACATCTGGGTGCCCTATGCCGGCTACGGCATGAATGCAGGCATTGCGGACGCGATGAACCTGTCATGGCTGTTGGCTGCGCATCTCAACGGCTGGGCGCCCGAACGGATCCTCAATGCCTATGAGGCCGAGCGCCTGCCGATCACGAGCCAGGTCTCGCGCCTTGCGATGTCGCATGCGGAAGCCGAGATCAAACGGCGCGGCGCTGTGCCACCCGAGATCGAGGAGGAAGGGCCCCGCGGCGAGGCGGCGCGGCGCGAGGTCGGGCGGCTCACCTACGAGATCAACGTTCAGCAATATGCCTGCGCCGGATTGAATTTCGGCGCCTATTACGACCGCTCGCCGATCATCGTCTATGACGGCGCGGCGCAGCCATCCTACACCATGAACAGCTACACGGCTTCGACCGTGCCGGGCTGCCGCACGCCGCATTTCTTTTGCGAGGACGGAAGTTCGATCTACGACGCGATGGGGCCCGAGTTCACGCTGCTCAGGTTCGATCCCGCTCTCGACGTGACGGCACTACGCGATGCGGCGCGCGAAAAGGGCGTGCCGCTCGGCATTCTTGACGTGAAGAAACCGGTGCCCGCCGCTTACGATCACGGCAGGCTGGTGTTATCGCGTCCCGACCAGCATGTGGCCTGGCGTGGCGATCAAGCACCGATGGATGCGGCCAGCTTGATCGATCGTGTCCGCGGCGCGAACGCGGCACGATGATCTAGCAAGAAGAGCGGCAGGCCCCCATCCTGACGCCTATTCCTCGTTGGCAGCAATCGATTCCATCAAGGACACGAGCTGACGCTGCACGGTCTGATCCTTGATCTTGCTGTAGGCGCGCAGCAAACGGAGGCTGAAAGCACTGTCCAGGAACAGGAGGCTTTCGACTTCACGCGCCTTGTTGTCGCCGTCATAGAAGAACGTGACGGGTACGTCGAGCGCATTGGCGATCTGCTGCAAGCGGGCGGCGCCGACGCGGTTGACACCCTTCTCGTATTTCTGGACCTGCTGGAAGCTCACGCCAAGCTTGTCGCCGAGCTCGGCCTGCGAGATCTTCTGCTCGACGCGCCGCAGCCGAATCCGCTTGCCAAGCTCGATGTCGGGTTTGCCGGCGCTGCGCTGCTTCATTTTCTTAGCTGCTGATTTATTCATTCTCGTTTCACCGTCCTTCGGTCGGAAAGCCCCCGAACAAATGGGTCAGGGGTTCACCCATATTAACCGCTTCAAGCTCCCGCGGATGGAGGAATTCGTCCCCAAACCACGGGTATTTCGCGGGATTGAAGGCCTCTATCAGCCAGTCGATCATGTGCCGTACCCTCGGGATGCGGCCACTGCCTGGATGATAAGAAAGCCAAATGTCGACCGACCAGCGCGTATCGATGTCGAGCGGTATCATCTTCCCGCCCAGTGCCTGCGCATAAGTCGGAAACACGCCGATGCCGGCGCCGTTGGCGACGGCCCAGTAGTTGGCGCTGGAGACGTTCGTCTTCATCACCACGAGGTCGCGCTCGCTGTAGCCCGGAAACAGGTTCGCGAACGCATCCTTCGCCATCACTTCGTCGGAGAGCTGCATGACCAGGCGATGCTTGACCAGCTCCTCCGCTGTCTTCGGCATGCCGTAGGTGTCGAGGTAGTGCTGGCTTGCGAAGAACATCAGATGCATGCGGCCAAGCCGGACCTGCTTCACGTCCAACACCGCCGGCCGCGACAATTGGATGGCGATATCAGCTTCATGTCGCGACACGTCGGCGCAGCGCATGGCGCAATGCAGGTCGATCAGGATGTTTGGGTACGTGCGCTGAAAATCGACCAGGCGAGGGGCGATCCAGAACGTGCCAAGCCCCTCGGTTACGGCCACCCTGATTTCGCCGGACAGTTCATTGGTGGCGGAAACGCTGGCGCGCAAAAGGTCGAATGCGGCCGCCTCCATCCGCTCGACGGCGGCGACGACATGCACCCCTTCCTCGGTGAGGCGCGCGCCGTGGACGTCGCGGATGAACATGGTGGCGCCGGTCTGCCGCTCGAAATCGCCGACGCGGCGGCGCACGGCATTGATGGAAAGGCCAAGCTTGTCGGCCGCGGAGCGGAAGCTGCCGCAGCGCGCGACTTCCAGGAACACGCGAGCAGCGTCCCAGTCCTTCAGACTGTTGAGGGCGACCTGCCGGCGTTCTTCTGACGGAACGCCCCTTTCCACTGCCAGATGCATACAAAGCCTTTCTGTCTGCTAAATTTGGCAGAAACCTGCACGGATCACAACCGTGGCGGGACGGGTGTCCTCGATTTTAACACTCAACCTTACCGCTATGGACGGTATTGGGCGGGTGTTCGGGGGCGATTTGGAGTGTTTCGAACTGCGACACGCCGCCACATGACCTCCGTCGTCGGTCTTCGCGCTTTCGCCAGTTCGGCTGTGAGCCCGCAGGTCGATCTGCCGCAGGAATATCTCGCCCGGCCGCGATGGCTTCCGCTCTCCGAGGCCGATGCCGCGCTCGCCAAGGGCCGAAAGGTCCGTGAGCATGCGCGCCGGATCGGCCTGCCGGTGGCCTTCGTCCGCATGATCGGCGAATCCGCGTTCTCCAACCGCGCCATCCCGTTCGTGCGCCGGATCGAAGGTTTCGAGCGGTGTTGCGATGAAATGATTTTCGAGCAGACCAGCCCCTCGTGCTATTCTAATAAGCTGTTCGCGGCCTTCAGGGAACAGAGTGGCGCCGAGGTACATGCGACGGACGACACGCCTCGCAGGTTTGATGGTGGTAACCCTGAGTAACGGAATGAGTGCCGGTGTCTAATTCAGACGAACAACTGCTTTCTGTTCTCGAGGCCCTCGAGGCCTGCCGGGCCGCTCTCCGGGATAACGGCAACGGCGACACCGCGCAATTGGTGTCGCTTGCCATTCTCGATCTGCGCATGAAGCTCAACCGGGTCACCGACGACGAGTTGAAGGCGCTCTGC
This sequence comes from uncultured Alphaproteobacteria bacterium, assembly GCA_963831505.1. Lineage (GTDB taxonomy): Bacteria > Pseudomonadota > Alphaproteobacteria > Rhizobiales > Xanthobacteraceae > Bradyrhizobium. The sequence goes on from CAWHQY010000089.1 coordinate 240,662, forward strand.
GACGAGATGATGTTGTCCGAAGAGCGTGCGCGCGAGGGCCAGTCCCGCCGGCGTCCGCTGCTCCGCGTCGTGAAGTAGACCGGAAAATCGATCGCAATTTCTCGTGTCTTGTGCGCCGCGCCATTCAGGCGTGCGATGCCGCATTTGTGATCGGGAAAAAATCCTCGCCATCGGTACGGCGCGTGGCTATGCAGCGTAGTACCCATCGTATTGGAGCCTGCGCAGGCCGGCGTGACGAGATGGCCCGGCGTGACGAGATGGCAATGACGGCATGATTCAAAGCGTTTCGATCCCCGCGGCGTTGATCGCCGGCCTGGTCAGCTTTCTGTCGCCTTGCGTTCTGCCGCTGGTCCCGCCTTATCTGATCTACCTCACCGGCGCCACCATCGAGCACGTCGCCAATGACGAGACGGAATCCTCGTCGCGGCGTGCGGTGATGATCTCCGCGCTGTTGTTCGTGGCGGGCTTTTCGACCGTGTTCGTGCTGCTCGGCGCCAGCGCCTCTCTGATCGGCGGTCTGATCCGCGCCTGGTCGGCGCAGCTTGCGATCCTAGCCGGCATCGTCATCATCGTGATGGGCCTGCATTTCCTCGGCCTGACCCGGATCGGCCTGTTGATGCGGGAAGGGCGGCTGACCATGCCGAAACCCGTCGGTCTGTGGGGCGCCTATATCATGGGGCTCGCCTTCGCGTTCGGCTGGACGCCCTGCATCGGCCCGATCCTTGCCGCCATCCTGTCGATTGCGGCCGCGGAAGCCACCGTCGCCAGGGGCGCGGGCCTGCTTGCGGTCTATTCCGCGGGCCTCGGCATTCCCTTCCTGATCGCGGCCTTCATGGTCGAGCAGTTCTCGGCGGTGTTCGCGCGCATGAAGGGGCATCTGGCGACGGTCGAGCGCGCGATGGGCGTGTTGATGATTATCACCGGCATCGGCTTTTTGACCGGGGCGGTGTCCAATGTCAGCATCTGGCTGCTCGAGACGTTTCCGTCGCTGCAAAGCTTCGGCTAAAGCGCGATGAAATCAGGTTGAAACGTCATCGCGCTTCAGCTTTTTGTTTGAGCATGATCTCCGCGCAAACGCTACGCGTTTGTCGCGAGGGAAAACCGCTACACACTTTTCCGGATCATGCTCTAGTTCTTTTCTTCCAGCGAGCAGAGCACGGTGTAGACCACGCCGCGCGGCAGGAAGTCCACCGTCGCTTCGCCGCCGAGCTGGTCGCGCGCGCTGCGCTCGATCAGCCGCGAACCGAAACCGCGCTGCACCGGCGCGACCACGGGCGGCCCGCCGGCCTCCGTCCAGATCAGGCGCAGTTTTCGCGGGATTTCGTCGAGAACCTCCCAGCTCACCGTGACGCGGCCGCTGTCGTTGGAGAGCGCGCCATATTTCGCCGCATTGGTCGCGATCTCGTGCACGATCATCGACAGCACCACCGCAAGCCGCGGCGACAGCGGCACACTGGGACCGAACATCTTCACCCGTTCGGGATTGGTCAGCACATAAGGCTGCAGCACGCGCTCGATCACCTCGGCGAGCTCCGATCCCTGCCATTTCTCCTGGCTCAGGAGATTATGCGCTTCCGCGAGCGCCCCGAGCCGGCCTTCGAACTTCTCGCGCTCGGCGCGCGTGGCGCTGCGGAAGGTCTGCGCCGCGATCGCCTGCAGGATCGCGAGCGTGTTCTTCACGCGGTGATTGAGCTCCTCGATCAGAAGGTCGTGCAGCATCTCGCCGCGCGCGATCGTCGTCGCCATCCGGACCGCGAAGCCAAGCCCGATCGCAAGCAGCAGCACACCGATCACGCTGACGATAGCGAGATACTGCCAAAGCGGCGCGGTCAGCGAATTTTGCGAGATGCCGGCCGCGACAGTCCAGCCGGTCAGCGAGGATCGCGCAAAGGTCGTGAGCAGCGGCACGCCTTCGAGCGACACCGTCAGCAGGGTTGCCTCCGTCCTTTTGAACATCTCGGCGTAGAGCGTGGGGGACGCGCGCTGGCCGATGGTGGCTTCCGGGTTCGGCACGCGCGCAAAATTGATGCCGTCGCGATCGAAGATCGAAATCGTCCAGTCCGGACTTGGGCGCTGCTTCTCGACAATGGACTGGAACATCTCGATCGGAGGGCTGAAGGAGATATCGTAGATCACCTCGCCGTCGCGAATGACCGGCACCTCGACGGTCAGGATCATTCGCTTCTTCACGGCGCCAACGAACAGGTTCGAATATTGCGCCTCCCGGGTCGCAAAGACCTTGTCGACGATTTGCCGGTTGTTGCGCGGCGGCAGGTTCGCGGTATCCGTCGTAACCGAAGAGAAAAGCTGCCGGCCGCCTCGGTCCGCGATCAGGACAACGCCGTCCTTGCCGTACTGGTCGAGAAAGCCCGAGGCGATGCGGCGGAAATTGTCGAAGTCGCCGTTGCGCAGCGAATTGGTCAGCGCCAGCACCTGCAGCCCGCCGGTCATCCGCTGCACCTCGGAATCGAGCACCAGGCGGATGCTGCGCACCGTTTCCAGCACGCGCTGGTTCGCGTCCTTGCGGTCCTGTTCGTAGTTATGAAAAACGATGCCGACCGCGAAGATGATCAGCGGCAGGGTGGTTCCAGCGACAAGGAGAACTAGCCGAACCGGCAGGGAAAGCTTTTGCACAAAGTACCCGCAAAATAGCTGGAGGAACGACCGCCAGCTCTTTGCGATCATAGGAGAAGCGCCGGAAGTTCGCCAAAGATTTTGGCGGGTTCCACGCCAGCGCTCGCGCGCGGAACCCTGCTTTTTCAGAGGTTGCTTTCGGTGATCGCGGAATAGACCAGCGTCCGCAATTCGCGCCGCAGCGGATAGGCGCTCGACGGCATCACCTGGGTCATGAAGATCGTGATCAGTTCTTCCGCTGGATCGATCCAGAACGACGTCGTCGCCGCACCTCCCCAATTATATTCGCCGGGGCTGCCGGGGATCAGCGTCTTGGCGGGCTCCATGGTCACGGCAAAGCCGAGCCCGAAGCCGATGCCATTATAGGCGGCCTCCGAAAACAGCGAGCGCGACATCGCCGGCAGATCAACGCCTCCAGGCAAGTGGTTCGACGTCATGAGTTGCAGCGTCTTCGGCCCGATCAGCCTGACCCCGCCGAGCTCGCCGCCATTGATCAGCGCGCGGCAGAAGGTGAGGTAGTCGGCCGCGGTCGAGCACAGCCCGCCGCCGCCGGAGATCAGCGAGGGCGGCGCCAGGAAAGAACTCGTCGCCGGATCGTCCTGAAGCGTGAGCGCGCCCTTGCGTTCGGTGGCGTGGAAGGTCATCTTGCCGGGCGGGTCGGCCGAATAGCAGGCCGCGAAGCGATGCGCCTTCTCCTTCGGCACATGGAAATCGGTGTCGCTCATGCCGAGCGGATTGAAGATGCGCTCCTTCAGGAACTGCTCGAACGGCTGGCCCGAGATCTTGCCGATGAGATAGCCGATCACGTCGGTCGCGACCGAGTAATTCCAGGCTTCGCCCGGCGAAAACTCCAGCGGGATTTTTGCGAGATCGGCGATCATCGTATCCAGCGTACCCGCCTTCAGCACCTCGCCGATCTTGGCCTCGCGATAGGCGGCGTCGACATTGGAGCGCTGCTGGAAGCCGTAAGTCAGCCCCGAAGTGTGGCGCAGCAGGTCGACGATCAGCATCGGCCGTGACGGCGGCCGGGTCAGGAAGGCAGGCGCGTTACCGGCGACGAACACGCCGAGGTTCTTCCATTCCGGGATGTATTTGTGCACGGGCTCGTCAAGCGCGACGAGGCCCTCCTCGAACAGCATCATGAAGGCGATGCTGGTGATCGGCTTGGTCATCGAATAGATGCGGAAGATGGTGTCGTCCTTGACCGGCACCTTGCGCTCGAGGTCGGCATAGCCCTGCACCGCGCTGTGGGCGACCTTGCCGCGGCGATAGATCAGAAGCTGGGTTCCCGGAAAACGGCCGGCGTCGACGTAGCGGTTCTTCAGGTGGGCATCGATCCGGTCGAGGCCGGCCCTGGACATGCCGACGGATTCGGGCGAGGCGGGGGTCGGGGCGAGCATCGGGATGGTCTCCTAAAGGGCGGGGGAGGGTCTTGATATCTGAAAGCCCGTTATGTTCCAACCGTTCCGCGCTTACCCGAAACCGGCTGCCGGTGTAGGGTTGTTGTGCTGACAGGCCACATCGCAGGAAACGTTCCCATGCCCCAATTCAACGAAGCCGACCTGACCGCCGCCGTCGTCAAGAGCTTTGAGAACACGCCGAACCCGCGGGCCAAATTCCTGCTGCAGGAGCTGGTGAAGTCGCTTCACGATTATGTGCGCAAGACCGACCTCACCTTCGAGGAGTGGGAATATGCGATCGATTTCCTGACCCGCACCGGCCAGAAATGCACGCCGATCCGCCAGGAGTTCATCTTGTTGTCCGACGTGATGGGCGTCTCGATGCTGGTCGACGCGGTGAACCATCGCGAGCGGGAAGGGGCAACGGAGACGACGGTGCTGGGTCCGTTCTATGTCGGCGAGCACAAGCAGATGCCGCATGGCGCCGACATCTCGCCGCACAACATGACCGGCGAGAAGATGTTCGTGCAGAGCCGCGTCACCGATCTGAAGGGCCAGCCGCTTCCCGGCGTTCCCGTCGATGTCTGGCATGCCGACGACGATGGCCTCTATGACTTGCAGAAGCCGTCCTACGCTACCCACGGTCCGACCTCGCGCGCGCGTTTTGTCACGGACGATGACGGCCGCTTCTTCTTCCGCACCATCCTGCCGTGCAGCTATCCGATCCCGACCGACGGCCCGGTCGGCGAGATGATCATGCAGACCAGGCGCCATCCGATGCGGCCGGCGCATGTGCATTTCCTCGTCAATGCGAAGGGCTACGAGCCCTTGATTACCCATGTCTTCATCGGCGGCGACAAATATCTCGACTCCGATGTCGTGTTCGGCGTGAAGGACGAGCTGGTCGCGAAGATCGAAAAACGCACCGACTCGAAGATGCCCGACGGCAAGGACGCGCCCGCGCCCTGGCATCTGATGACCTATGAATTCCACATGAGGCCCGGCGGCGGCGCCGCGCCCAAGCCGATGGCGGCGCGCGAGGCGGAGCACGCATAACCGTCATTGCTTCGCGGAGCCTGTCATCGGGCGCGCATCCGCGCGACCCGTTGGTTTTGCACTGACGATCATCTTTTAATCAGCCTCGCTCATTTCTTGTGCGCCGCACAACAAATGAGCGAATCGCAAATTTTGAATGCGAATCCGCTCTGCAAGAATTTCAGGCAGGGCGTTGTATATGATTGATATCATTTTATTTTTATGCGCGGACCGGTCTGGCACGAAGCTTGAATAGCTAAGGCCCGACGCCATCGAAGCCGTCCCTGGAAACCAATCATCCGAATTTTGACCACCCACACTGGGGGCTTTCCCCAGCGCGCGCACCTATGTCTGCGAAAGGAATCTCTGATGAGTGAGCAGAACCCGACTTGGATCTCGGAGTGGAATCCCGAGGACGAGAAATTCTGGGAGGCCAAGGGCAAGTTCATCGCCCGCCGCAATCTGATCTGGTCGATCGTGGCCGAGCATATCGGCTTTTCGGTCTGGCTGATCTGGTCGATCGTCGCGACCAAGCTGCCGGCGGCCGGCTTCCACTTCGACACCGACCAATTGTTCCAGCTCGTGGCGCTGCCGGGCCTGATCGGGTCGCTGATGCGCTTTCCCTATACCTTCGCGGTGACGACGTTCGGCGGCCGCAACTGGACCATCTTCTCGGCCGCGGTGCTGTTCGTCCCGACGCTGGCGCTCGCCTACTTCGTCAGCCATCCGGAAACGCCGTTCTGGCTGATGCTGCTGGTCGCTTCCTTTGCCGGCCTCGGCGGCGGCAACTTCGCCTCCTCGATGGCCAACATCTCCTTCTTCTACCCGGACCGCATGAAGGGCTGGGCGCTCGGGCTGAACGCCGCCGGCGGCAATATCGGTGTCTCCAGCGTGCAACTGCTGACGCCGATCCTGATGGGCATCGGCCTGATCAACCTCTATCAGGCCGCGCCGGTCAGCGGCGTCTATCTGCAGAACGCCGGCCTGATGTGGGTGTTGCCGATCGCGATCGCCGTATTCGGCGCGGTGTTCTTCATGAACAACCTGACCACGGCGAAGGCCTCGATCAAGAACCAGCTGGCGATCGTCAAGCAGAAGCACACCTGGATCATGTCGTTCATCTATATCGGGACGTTCGGCTCCTTCATCGGCTACTCCGCCGCGTTCCCGCTCCTGATCAAGACGCAGTTCCCGGCGATCACGATCGCGATCGCCTTCCTCGGGCCACTCGTGGGTTCGCTGGTGCGCCCGATCGGCGGCCTGCTCGCCGACAAGGTGGGAGGGGCCATCGTCACCTTCTGGAATTTCATCGCGATGGCGGCGGCGACGATCGGCGTGCTCTATTTCGTCGGCGTCAAGGATTTTGCGGGCTTCCTCGTGATGTTCCTGATCCTGTTCGTCACCACCGGCATCGGCAACGGCTCGACTTACCGGATGATCCCCTCGATCTTCCGCGAGCAGAACCTGCACAAGGCGCGCGGCAAGGGCGAGGCCGCCCGCGCCATGGCGCTGAAGACAGCTTCGATCGAAAGCGGGGCAGCGGTTGGCTTCATCGGTGCGGTTGGCGCGGTCGGCGGCTTCCTGATCCCGATGGGATTCGGCAAGTCGATCGCGGTGACCGGTGGGCCGCAGGTCGCGCTGATGATCTATCTCGCTTTCTACGCGGCCTGCCTCGGCCTGACCTGGTGGTTCTACCTGCGCAAGGGCCAGGAGAGCGCGACCGCGCCGAGCCTCGCCGAAGCACGCATATAGGGAGTGCTCCTTTCGCTCTCGGCGGGCATGAACCCGCCGATCCATCAAAGGCACAAAGACACTCCCGAATGGATGCGCGGGCGGACCCGCGCATCACAAGAGCAGAAAGGACGACACATGACACCGGAACAGGTCAAACTCGTGCAGGAGAGCTTTGCCAAGGTCGCGCCGATCTCCGACCAGGCGGCCGTGCTGTTCTACGACCGCCTGTTTGAGATCGCGCCGTCCGTGAAAGGAATGTTTCCCACGGACATGAGCGAGCAGCGCCGCAAGCTGATGGCGACGCTTGCGATCGTCGTGAATGGTCTTTCCAATCTGGAAATGATCCTGCCGGCCGCAAGCTCGCTCGCCACGCGTCATGTCGCCTATGGCGCGAAAGCGGAACACTATCCGGTGGTCGGCGAAGCGCTGTTGTGGACGCTGGAGAAGGGCCTCGGCGCCGGCTGGACGCCCGCCGTCGCCGAGGCGTGGACCGCTGCCTACACCACGCTGTCCGGCTTCATGATCTCGCAGGCCTATGGACGGCCGCAGGCGGCAGAGTAAGGAAGCGTGCGTTGAGCGAACCGCTGGTCATCGTCGGCAATGGAATGGCGGCGGCGCGCCTGGTCGACGAACTCGTCAAGACGTCGCTCGGCCGCTACGCCATCGCCGTGATCGGCGACGAGCCGCGGCTGGCCTATAACCGCGTGCTGTTGTCGTCGGTGCTGGCCGGCGAGACGGCCTCGCATGAGATCGAATTGAAGCCGGCCCGCTGGTGGCGCGACCGCGGCGTCACCGTGAAATATGGCTGCCGCGTCACGGAAGTCGATGTCGGCCGCAATGAGCTGAAGATCGCGGGCGACGAGAGTATCGAGTACTCGCGGCTGGTGCTCGCCACCGGCTCGACGCCGCTGCGGCTCAACGTGCCGGGCCACGATCTCGCGGGCGTGCATACCTTCCGGGACAGCCGTGATGTCGATCTGCTGCTCACGCTCGCCGCGCGCAAGAAGCCCGTCGTCGTGGTCGGCGGCGGATTGCTCGGCCTCGAAGCGGCCTATGGGCTGGCGAAAGCCGGCACGCCGGTGACGCTGTTGCATCTGATGGACCGGCTGATGGAGCGCCAGCTCGATGCGCCGGCGGCTGAACTGTTGAAGACGCTGGTCGAGCGCAAGGGCATCAACGTGCTGCTCAACGCCAATACCGCGCGCATCCACGGCGCGACCAAAGTCGAAGGCGTCGAGCTCGCCGATGGACGGCGGATCGAGGCTGATGCCGTGGTATTTGCCGCCGGCATCCGGCCGAACAACGCGCTTGCGAAAGAAGCGGGAATTTCCGTCAACCGCGGCGTCGTGGTCGACGATCATCTGCGGACCTCGGCCGAAAACATCTTTGCGCTCGGCGAATGCGCCGAGCATCGCGGCATCTGCTACGGCCTCGTCGAGCCGGCTTACGAGCAGGCCGGCGTGCTGGCGCGGCATCTCGCGGCGCGCGACGCCGTCTATCAGGGCAGCGTCGTCGCGACCAACCTCAAGGTCTCCGGCGTGAGTGTTTTTTCGGCAGGCGATTTTCTGGGCAGCGACGGCAGCGAGAGCATCCTGCTCCGCGATGTCAGGCACGGCACCTACAAGAAGCTCGTGATATCCGACGGCAGGCTCACCGGCGCGGTCCTGATCGGCGATACCGCTGACGCCCTCTGGTATCTCGAGATGATCCGCAACCGCAAAACCGTTGCTTCTATCCGCCGCGAAATGATGTTCGGCCGCTCGCTCACGCTCGCGCCGAAGGCCGCATGACAGATTTGAGGCCATGACGTTCGTCGATCCCAAGCTCCGCACCACGCGCACGACCTGTCCCTATTGCGGGGTGGGCTGCGGCGTGCTCGCGACGCCCGACGGCAGCGGCGGGGCGGCGATCTCGGGCGACCCCGAACATCCCGCCAATTTCGGCCGCCTCTGCTCGAAGGGCTCGGCGCTCGGCGAGACTCTCGCGCTCGAAGACCGGCTGCTTTATCCGATGATCCGCTGCAAGGGCGTGCTGGAACGCGTCGCCTGGAGCGACGCGCTCGACCATGTCGCCCATCGCCTGCAACACATCGTCGCGCGCGACGGCGCGTCCGCAGTCGCCTTCTATCTCTCCGGCCAGATGCTGACCGAGGATTATTACGTCGCCAACAAGCTGATGAAGGGCTTTGTCGGCTCGGCCAATGTCGACACCAATTCGCGGCTGTGCATGGCGTCCTCGGTCGCGGGCCATCGCCGCGCCTTCGGCGCCGACACCGTGCCCGGCTGCTACGAGGATATCGACGAGGCGGACCTCCTGGTGCTGGTCGGCTCCAATGCCGCCTGGTGCCATCCCGTCACCTTCCAGCGCATGCTCGCCAACAAGCAGAAGCGCGGCGCGCGCATGGTCGTGATCGATCCGCGCCGCACGGACACCGCGGAAGATGCCGAGCTGTCTCTCGGTGTGAGACCCGGCACGGACACGGCGTTGTTTTCGGGGCTGCTGGTGCATCTCGCCGACCATGGCGCCCTCGATCGCGATTATATCGAGCAGTGCACTTCCGGCTTTGACGACGCGCTGGCGCGCGCGCGGCAGATCGCCGGCAGCGTTGCCTCGACCGCGCTTGCGACCGGCCTGTCGGAAGCCGATGTCGCATCCTTCTTCAGGATGTTCCGCGAGACCGAACGCGTGGTCACGCTCTATTCGCAGGGCGTCAACCAGTCGGCGCAAGGCACCGACAAGGTCAACGCGATCATCAATTGCCATCTCGCCACCGGCCGGATCGGAAAGGTGGGCGCGTCGCCGTTCTCGCTGACCGGCCAGCCCAATGCGATGGGCGGCCGCGAGGTCGGCGGGCTCGCCAACCAGCTCGCCGCCCACATGGGATTTGCGCCGCCCGACATCGACCGCGTCCGCCGCTTCTGGAAGGCGCCGCGCATCGCCACCCATGAAGGGTTGAAGGCGGTGCAGATGTTCGAGGCGATCGCGCGCGGCGAGATCAAGGCGCTGTGGGTGATCGGCACCAATCCCGCGGTGTCGCTGCCGGATGCCGATGTCGTGCGCGAGGCGCTGAAGAAGCTCGAGCTGTTTGTCGTCTCGGAAAACGTCCGCTCCAACGACACGGTCGAAGCCGGCCCGCATGTCCTGCTGCCGGCGCTGGCCTGGGGTGAGAAATCGGGCACGGTGACCAATTCGGAGCGCCGCATCTCGCGGCAGGGCTCGTTCCTGCCCGCGCCCGGCGAAGCCCGGCCCGACTGGTGGATCCTCAGCGAAGTCGCCAAGCGGCTCGGCTTCGGTGCGGCCTTCGATTACAGGTCGGCCGCCGATGTGTTCCGCGAACACGCCGCGCTGTCGGCTTTCGAGAACAATGGCAGTCGCGATTTCGACATCGGCGCGCTGACCTCGCTGTCGGACGATGCGTTCGACGCGATGGTGCCGGTGCAATGGCCGATCCGCGAAGGCAGCGAGTCGCAGGCGCGCTTCTTCGCCAACGGCCAATTCTACACCGGCGATCGCAAGGCTCGCTTCATCGCGCCGGAAATTCCGGCCTTGCGCAGCGAGACCAGCTCGGGCCGGCCGATGCGGCTCAACACCGGCCGCATCCGCGACCAGTGGCACACCATGACCCGCAGCGGGATGAGCCCGCGGCTGGGCGCGCATCTGCCGGAGCCCTTTGTCGAGGTTCATCCTGACGACGCCCGCAAATACGGCATCGTCGATGACAGTTTTGCGCGTGTGGCCACCGATTACGGCCAGTGCATCCTGAAAGCCGTCGTCAGCGAGCGCCAGCAGCGCGGCATGCTGTTCGCGCCGATCCACTGGAGCGCGGCGAATGCCTCCGCCGCGCGCGTCGGCGCGCTGGTCGCGCCCTTCACCGACCCCTGGTCGGGCCAGCCCGAGAGCAAGTCGACGCCGGCTTCGATCGCTCCTTACGAATATGTGTTCCGGGGCTTTGTGTTGTCGCGCAAGCAGCTCGAGTTGCCCGAGAACCTGTGGTGGGCGAGGGCAGCGGTGGCGGGCGGCCACGCCTATCTGTTTGCCGACAATGCGGATCTCGCACGCTGGCCGTCCTGGCTGCGCGCGGCCGCGGGCGAGGATATCGCCGAGTATAGGGATTTCGGCGGCGGGGTGTATCGCGCGGCGACCTTTGCCGGCGACCGTATCGAGAGCTGTCTGTTCGTCGGGCCGGCGCATGACGCCGGTGACTGGGACGTGGTGAAGAGCTTGTTCGCGCTGGACGCGCTTGGCGACGATCAGCGCCGCCTGTTGCTGTCGGGCCGCTCGACCGAGGGCGTCGCGAGCACGGGCCCTGTTGTCTGTGCCTGCTTCGGCGTCGGCCGCGTCTCGATCTGCGATGCCATTGCAAGCGGTGCGCGCACCGCCGCCGACATCGGCGCCAAACTGAAGGCCGGAACCAATTGCGGCTCCTGCATTCCCGAATTGAAGCGGCTGATCGCGCAAAGCGCCATCGAAGCTCCGCTGCAGCCTCTGGCGGCCGCCGCCAACTAGCGCATGATCCGGAAAAGTGTGTAGCGGTTTTCCCTCGCGACAAACGCGCAGCGTTTGCGCGGAGATCATGCCCAAACGAAGAGCTAAAGCGCGATGACAATTCATCCTGAACTCATCGCGCTTTAGCCCTGCGCACTCATAAGTCGGGTACGCTCCGTATCACTCCTCGAACCGCTGACCCGGCTGAAGCATGCGGAAGCGGGTTGTCCACGCTCGCCGAAGCTCCGCTTCCGTCTTTCCGTCGTCATAGGCCGGAGACGTCAAAGGCAGGGCACGGGTGACAGAAATCGTCACAACGGCCCGGATGCGCGGCGAGAGCGTACTGCGTAGTTTGAGAAGCAGCGGGTCGAATTTGGCGTCACCGCGTTCTATCACGGTCGCTAAACCCGCGAATCGATAGCCGCTGCGTGTGAAGACATCTACGAAGTTGACCTCAACGCGCGGGTTCGTTCGGAGGTTTCGCATCGTAGCGGGAGAACGGATTTCGCCGAATGCGATGGTCCGGTCGTCGAGCACAACGAAGGTACCCTTCGGTGAGACGTTGGGCGTCCCATCCGGTGCCGCTGTTGCAACGAATCCGAGGCGCTGTTCCTCGATGACCCGCCTCATGTCGGGCGTGAGCATGTTCGTCTTGCCTCGAATGCCACCTTGGGGATTTCTGGAGGCGCCTTGCCCATAATCGGTTCGCAAACTGGCACGGCAGATGCTGCCGGGCAACTGGTGCACGCTCTTGCCTGCTTGCCCGCGCAAGCGCTGACGCCTAAAAACCTGAAACAAGCAATGCGGGGAGGGCTTCTTGATGTCGGGCCATGCGAAAGGGTGGAACGCCAACGCGCCGCGCATCGCGCGCCGCGTTGTCCTGAAGCAGATCGCGGCGGCCGGCGTTGCGGCAAGCGCGCCGGCATTTCCCACCCTTGCGGAGGAGGGCGCGAAGCCTTCCGCCTCCGGCACGCTCGCCCAGACGCTTGCCCGCTACGCGGCTGGTTTCAAGTACGAAGACCTGCCCGAAGACATCGTCCGGCTGGCCAAGCGGACCATCCTCGACACCATCGGCTGCGCCTATGGCGGTTATGCGGCCGGCCCCAGCAAGATCGCGATCAAGCTTGCGAGTGACGTCACGGCCAGGCAGCCCGCGACCGTGCTGATCAGCGGCGTCAGGACCAGCGTTGATCTTGCGACCTTCGCCAATGGCGTGATGATCCGCTATCTCGACTTCAATGACGCCTTTGTCAGCCTCACCCATGGCGCCGGCCATCCGAGCGACACCATCGCGGCGCTGCTCTCGGCGGCCGAGCTGAACGGGTGCAGCGGCCGCGATCTCATCACCGCGACCGTGCTGGCCTATGAGGTGTTCTGCAAGATCGCCGATGTCTTCGACTATCTCGGCAACGGTATCGACCATTCCACGATCACCGGCATGGCCGCCGTGGTCGGCGCCGGCCGGCTGATGGGGCTGACGCCGGAACAGATGGTGCAGGCGATCGGGATCACCGTGGGCGGGAATACGGCCACGCGCCAGGGCCGCTCCGATGCGCTGTCGAACTGGAAGGCGTTTGCCGCGGCCGACGCCTGCCGCAAGGCGATGTTCTCGGTCGAGCTTGCGCGGGAGGGCATGACGGGTCCCGGAAAAGTGTTCGAGGGCACTTACGGCTTCTTCAAGGTGATGGGCAGGAAGCCGGTTGAGACGCCTCAGCTTGGCGAGCCCTTCGGTATCCGCCGCGCCTTCACCAAGCGCTTTCCGCTCGGCCAGTTTTCGCAGACCGTGGCGCAGGCCGCGATGGAAGCGCGCCCGTTCGTCACGAGCCCGGACGACATCGCCGAGGTCAACATCCGCGTCTCGCATTCCGCGATCAAGATCATGGCCGACGGGCCCGACAAGTGGAAGCCGCAAACGCATGAGACCGCCGACCACAGCATTCCCTATGCGGCCGGGCTCGTGCTGATGTACGGCAACATCGCGCCGGAATATTACGAGGATCCCTATTTGCATGACGCACGCCTGCTCGACCTGGTGGGCCGAATCAAGGTCGCGCCGTCGGAGGAAGCCGATCGCACCGAGAACGAGTTCAATCTGTGCGAGATGGAAATCGTGCTGCGGTCAGGCGCTCGAAAGACAACCCGCGTCGAATATCACCGCGGCCATTTCAAGAATCCGATGACCGATGCCGAGATGGAAGAGAAATTCCGTCTGCTGACGCAGAAGCATTTGCCGGCGGATCGCGTCGACAGATTGCTCGGCATTCTCTGGGGGCTGGAGAAAGAGCCGCAGGCGAGCAGTCTGATCGCTGCTACGCTGGCTTGACCATGTTGCGGCGGCAGCTCGCGAGCAGCAGCTGGAACAGCGCGCGGTTGCTCTGATATCTCGCTTCCGCACGGGATCTCTCCCGGCCGCCCATCACGACCCTTCCGGAGCGGTCGCGCAGGCGCCATTCCCAGCGCAGGCGCTTCTGCACGATGGCGGTGTCAAAAAGGTTCGTATCGAACTGAGACTGGTCCGGCATTGGTCAACGAATCCCCATCACTCGGCCTGCGGAGTGGCGCCGCGACCCCACGGAACCTACGACAGCTTCCCCGGTTCGGAAGTGATCGTGATCACAATTGGCGCGCCGTGTTGCCGGAGAAATTTGCGAAAAACCGGCACAACCAAACGCAGAGATAGCCGCCATCTCGGCGCCTCAACCAGAGATCAAAGCCGATCGGGCAATCGACGCGACCGGCCTTGTCCTCTATGGTGCCGCGGCTCAAAAGCACGGGTGAAGAACAAGAATGATGTACCTGGAAACGCCGCCCATACTGATCGAGACCAAGGTCTTTTCCGCCATGCCGGACAATTTCCGGCGCAAGGGCGTCGCCACCGAATGGGCCGACGCCAACCGGCCGGGAACCCCGACCAACAGCTTCATCGAGGGCCCGTCCTTCGACGCCGAGGGCCATCTCTACATTGTCGACATACCCTTCGGCCGCATCTTCCGGATATCGCCCGACGGCAAATGGTCCCTCGCGGCCGAATATGATGGCTGGCCGAACGGGCTGAAGATCGCGAACGACGGCCGCATCTTCGTTGCCGATTACAGGCACGGCATCATGGAGCTCGACGCCAAGGCCGGGAAGATGCAGCCGGTGCTGAGGTCGCGCAATTCCGAATCCTTCCGCGGCTGCAACGACCTGCATCTGGCGTCCAACGGCGACATCTATTTCACCGACCAGGGCCAGACCGGCCTGCATGATCCGACCGGCCGCGTCTACCGCCTCGCCAAAAGCGGCCGGCTCGATTGCCTGATCGATACCGGCATCAGCCCGAACGGCCTCGTGCTCGATCCGCACGAAGCCGTGCTGTTCGTCGCGATGACGCGCGACAACGCGGTCTGGCGGCTGCCGTTCATGAGGGACGGCAGCGTTTCAAAGGTCGGCCGCTTCTGCTCGCTGTTCGGGCCGAGCGGGCCCGACGGCATGACCATGGACCGGGCAGGACGGCTGTTCGTCGCCCATGCCTCGCTCGGCCATGTCTTCGTGTTCGCGCCGAACGGCGAATGCATCGCGCGGATCAAGTCCTGCACCGGCGGCGCCTGCACCAATGTCGCGATCGGCGGCGCCGATCGCGACAGGCTCTACATCACCGAATCGGTGAGCGGCAGCGTGCTGGTCGCCGATATCGGCGAACTCCCCTAGTCATTGCGGGCGAAGCGACGAAGCAATCCAGATGCTTCACAAGGACTTTGGATTGCTTCGCTTCGCTCGCAATGACGGTATTTGGTCTCGCGAGGTCATCGTGAAGAAACAGCAATTCGGTAAAAGCGGCCCGAACGTATCCGTGATCGGGCAGGGCACCTGGTATCTCGACCGCGGCGACCGCAGAAGCGCGATTGCCGCACTCCGCCGTGGCATCGAGCTCGGCATGACGCATATCGACACCGCCGAGATGTACGGCGATGCCGAGCTTGTCATTGCGGAAGCGATCGCCGACCGGCGCGATGATGTCTTCCTGGTGTCGAAGGTGCTGCCGAGCAATGCCTCGCGCCGCGGCACCATCACCGCCTGCGAGCGATCGCTGAAGCGGCTGAAGACCGACCGGCTCGATTGTTATCTCCTGCACTGGCGCGGTTCCTATCCGTTGTCGGAGACGGTTGCGGCCTTCGAAGAACTCAAGAGTGCGGGAAAAATCCTTTCCTGGGGCGTCAGCAATTTCGACGCCGACGATCTCGACGAAATTCTGGAAGTGTCCGGAGACGGCGGGATCGCCTGCAACCAGGTGCTCTATCATCTGAAGGAGCGCGCGATCGAGCATGCGGTGATCCCGTGGTGCGCGAAGCACGGCGTCGCCGTGGTGGCCTATTCGCCGTTCGGCCATAATGATTTTCCCCAAGGCTCGAGCGCCGGCGGCAAGGTGCTGCACAGGGTAGCGGATGCGCACAAGGCAACGCCGCGCCAGGTCGCGCTGAGTTTCCTCACCCGTGATACTACGGTGTTTGCGATCCCGAAGGCCTCGAGCGCGGAACACGCCGCGGAAAATGCCGCGGCGGGAAAGCTCACGCTGAGCGATGCCGAGATAGCGGCGCTCGATGCGGCGTTTCCGCGCGGGGCAAAACCGCGCGGCCTGCCGATGCTGTAGCGCATGATTCTGGAAAAGTGGGCACCGGTTTTCCCTCGCGACAAACGCGTAGCGTTTGCGCGGAGATCATGCGCAAACAAAAAGGCCGAGGGCCGGACAAGCGGTCCTTAGCAAGGCGTTTCGCGCGCGCCCTCAGCGCATATCGGCATCCCGCTATCGGGTGTTGCCGTCCGGGCCCATTTGTCGTTTTTTAAGGCCTCGCCCGATTCGAAATCTCTGAATTTTCTGCCGGAATATTGGTTTTGCCGTGACCCCGCCATCCGCCGCGGCCGCAAGGCTCGACAGTGCGCCATTACCATTGCCTGAAAAGAAGCCGGCCATAGCCGCGGGGCTCGATCGCGCGCCTCTGCTGTCGCCTGAAGAGAAGCCAGCGGCGCGCCGCGCGCCGGCGCGCGCCGACCGCCCCTTCAAGGGCATCGCGCTGATCCTGCTCTCCACGACGTTCCTCGGCGTTTCGGACGTCACCGCGAAATATCTGTCGGCGAGCTTGCCCTCGATCGAGATCGCGTGGGTGCGCTTCCTGGTGTTCGCGCTGATCATGGTGCCTGCGATGGTGCCGGGCTCGCCATTGTTCGCGATGCGGACCTCAAGGGTCGGCCTGCAATTGATGCGCGGCGCCGCGCTGCTTGGCTCGTCGCTGTTCTTCATCACGGGGCTGCGCTATTTGCCGATCGCGGAAGCGTCCGCCACCGGCTTCGTCGCCCCGCTGTTCGTTACCGCGCTGTCGATCGTGTTGCTGTCCGAGAAGGTCGGCGTCCGCCGCTGGCTTGCGACCGCAACGGGCCTGCTCGGCGTGCTGATCATCCTGCGGCCCGGCACCGGCGCGTTTCATGCCGCGGCCTTCTTCCCGCTCATCTCGGCGCTCGCCTGGGCCGCGACGTTGATCATGACCCGCATGATGAGCGGGCGCGAGCACGCGATCACCATCATGACCTATTCGTCGATCGCGGGTGTTGCGATCCTGTCGGTGCTGGTACCGTTCGTCTGGGTCGCTCCGAGCTGGCACGCCGTCATGTTCGGTATCCTGATAGGCGTCGCCTCGACCGCCGGACAGTGGATCGTGGTGCTCGCGTTCCGCTACGCCGACGCCTCGGTGCTCGCGCCGTTTTCCTACACGCAGCTTGTATGGGTGTCGACGCTGGGCTTCCTGATCTTCGGCGAAGTGCCCGATGCCTGGACGGTCGTCGGTGCGGCGTTCATCGTCGCCAGCGGCCTCTATACCGCGCATCGCGAGCGTGTGCGGCAGTCGCAACTGCTGGCGCTCGAAGGCGAGTCCTCGCCAAACCCCTGACCAACGGCGTATCCTCTCGTTCGCGCCGCCGTTGTGGCGCCACGGAAAAAGAGGGAGATGCATGCGCGCGGCTATCTTCAGGAACGGCGAGATCGTCGTCGACACCATGCCGGATCCGAAACCGGCGGCGGGGCAGGTACTGGTGAAGACGCTGGCCTGCGGCATCTGCGGTTCCGATTTGCATGCGCGCAAGCATGCCCACCGCATGGTCGAATTGACCCGCCATTTCCCGGGCCGCAAGCCGATGGACCTGTCGCGCGACGTCGTGTTCGGCCATGAGTTCTGCTGCGAGGTGCTGGATTATGGAACGTCGACGCAGCGCAGGCTGAAGCCCGGCGCCCGCGTGTGCTCGCTGCCGGCGCTGGTGACGCCGGCCGGCCCGGAGGGCATCGGCTATTCCAACGACAATATCGGCGGCTATGCCGAGCGGATGCTGCTGAGCGAGCCTTTGCTGCTGGAAGTGCCCAACGGTTTGCCGCCGGAACATGCGGCGCTGACCGAGCCGCTGGCGGTCGGCGTCCATGCGGTGGCCAAGGCCAACATCAAAGGCGGCGAGGTGCCGCTGGTGATCGGCTGCGGCCCGGTCGGGCTCGCCGTGATCGCAGCGCTGCGGCTGAAAGGCCTGCACCCGATCATCGCCGCCGACTATTCGCCGACCCGGCGGATGCTCGCCGAAAAGATGGGCGCCGACGTCGTGGTCGATCCGGCGCTCAGCCAGCCCATTGCGACCTGGGCCGAGCACGCTGCGATGTCGGAGGCGGAGAAGGCGGCGCGGCCGCCGTTCCAGGCTTTTTTGCCGGCGCTGAAACCCGCGCTGATCTTCGAATGCGTCGGCGTGCCCGGCCTGTTGCAGCAGGTGTTCGAGGGCGCGCCGCGCGATGCGCGCATCGTCGTGGTCGGCGTCTGCATGGAGACCGACAAATCCGAGCCGATGCTCGGCATCCTGAAGGAGCTGAACGTCCAGTATGTGCTGGGCTACACGCCGGATGAATTCGCGGCGTCGCTGCGGCTGCTGGCGGAAGGACAGGTCGACGCCGCCTCGCTGGTGACCGGCAGCGTCGGCATCGACGGCGTGGCCAAGGCGTTCGACGATCTCGCCAATCCGGAACGCCACACCAAGATCATCGTCGAGCCGTGGCGGTGATTATCTCCCCTCATGGTGAGGAGCCCGCGCAGCGGGCGTCTCGAACCATGAGGCCCGACTGTGGCCTCATCCTTGGAGACGCGGCGAAGATGCCGCTCCTCAGGATGAGGGGCTTGCAGTATCCTGTGTTATGCCCCTCGACGATTCCGACCGCCCGCCTGTCCTCGCGCATCAGCGCTTTGTCGCCGCCAGGGATCAGTTCTCAGGCCTGAGCCTGCAACAGCGCTTCCAGCGCATCCACGACACCAATTTGTGGGGCGCGGCGGAATCCGTCTCGGGGCTGGGTTCGGAGATCGACGCGACGGCGACGCTGCGCGCCGAACTGCCGGCGTTGCTGAAGCGGTTGCATGCGACCTCGCTGCTGGACGCGCCCTGCGGCGATGCCGGCTGGATCGCGAGCGTCGAGCTTGGCGTGCGCGTTGTCGGCATCGACATCGTGCCCGAACTGATCGAAGCGTTGCGCGCCCGCGCCGCGCGCGGCGAGATCAATGGCGACTATCACCTCGCCGACATCACCGCCGATGTCTTGCCGTGCTGTGACGCCATACTCTGCCGCGACTGCCTCGTGCATCTCTCCTTCGCCAACATCGCAGGCGCGGTGGAGAATTTCCGCCGCTCGGGCGCGCGCTGGCTGATCACCACGACCTTTCCGGAGATGCAGGAAAACCGGGATTGCGAGGACGGCGACTGGCGTGCGCTGAATTTCGAACGCGCCCCCTTCAGTTGGGGTGCGCCGACCGAACTGCTCAACGAGAATTGCATGGAGGCCGGCGGCGGCTGGCGCGACAAGAGCCTCGGCGTGTGGCGGCTCTGACATTATCGCATGATCCGGACCCGCAGGGCCGCGTTAGCGCAAAGTGGGCACCGGTTTTCCCTGCGACAAACGCGTAGCGTTTGCGCGGAGATCATGCGCAAAAATGGCTCGCAATTTGCTTTTAAATCGGCGGCACCTATAGTTCCGCGATTCGATTGCAGAGAATAACGGGCGCATGCGGGTTTCCATCATCACAGGCGGCGGCTCCGGGATCGGGGCGGCGGTTGCGCGCCGCCTCGCAGTGAAAGATCAATGCCTGATGTTGCACGGGCAGGGCGCCGACGAGGCAGGTTTGGCGCGGCTGAAGGCGGTGGCGGCGGAATGCGGGCGTGCCGGCGCCAGCGTCGAGGTCCGCACCGGTGATCTCGCAAAAGCCGGCATCGCCTCGGAACTGGTAAGCGCCACCCGCGCGTCCTTCGGCGGGATCGACGCGATCGTCCATGCCGCGGGCTTCGCCGACCGGCGTGGATTCGAAAAACTTCCGCGCGAGGGGCTGGAGCGCGCGTTCGCGGTGATGGCCGCCGCGTTTCATGAGCTTGCGACCGCGGCGCTGCCCGATCTTTCGCGCAACAGGCTCGGGCGCGCGGTCGCGATCTCGAGTTTCGGCGCGCATCGCTTCGTGCCCGACGGCATCTATCCCGCGTCCGCTTCCGCCAAGGCCGCGCTGGAAGTGCTGGTGAAGTCGCTCGCCATCGAGCTTGCGCCGTCGGGCGCGACCGCGAATATCGTGGTGCCCGGCTACACAAGGAAAGATGCCGGCCTGTTAGGTGCGCTCGACGCCAAGGCCTGGGAAACGGTCGCGAAAGCCAATCCGCTGGGGAGGCTGGCCGAGCCGGATGAAGTGGCAGCGGTGGTCGCGTTTCTGTTGTCGAAGGATGCAGGCCATGTCACCGGCGCAACGTTGCCGGTCGACGGCGGACTGACGTTGATGTGAAGGGTTGATCGATGCCGGAAAATACAAGCAACAAAACCGATGTCATCGTGCTCGGCGCCGGCATCGTCGGCGTCTCGGCGGCCTATGCCGCGCGACGGCGCGGGATGTCGGTCGTCCTGGTCGACCGGCGCGAGCCCGGCAGTGAGACCTCGTATGGCAATGCCGGCATTATCAGCAGTGGCTCGATCTTTCCGCTCAACCAGCCGTCGCTGTTTGGCAACCTGCCGAAATATCTCTCCAACCGTCATGCGGCGCTGCGCTGGGACCTGGGCTGGGCGTTGAAAAATCCCGGCTGGATCGCGCGGTTTCTCGCGAGCGCGCGGGCCTCGCAGACGAAGCCACGGGCGCTGGCCCTGCATGGGCTGATCAAGGCGTCGCTGAAACTGCACCGTGAATGGATCGTGCAGGCGGGCGCGGGCAATCGCATCCGCGAGACCGGCTGGCTGAAAGCCTGGCGCAGCGACAATCTCGCCGCGGCGAAGGCGGATCAGGCGGCGCTGACCGAATACGGCATCAAGAGCGAATTGCTCGATCGCCAGGCGATCTCCGCGCTCGAGCCGAACATTCTTCCGGTTTACAGCGTCGGTCTCCTGCACACCGAAACCGCATCGGTGGATTCGCCGGGCAATGTCACCAAGGCTTACGCGCGGATGTTTGCAGGCGCCGGCGGCGAGGTCCGCCATTCGGAAATCAGGTCGATCATGCAGGACGGCGAGGGGTGGAGCGTGGTGCTGTCGGATGGCGAAGCGCGCGCGCGCCATGTCGTGGTTGCGCTCGGGCCTTGGTCGGCCGATCTGCTGCGCCCGCTCGGGTACCGCGTGCCGCTCGCGACCGAGCGCGGCTATCACCGTGAGTTCACGCCGAACGCCTCGCGCGGATTGTTGCGCCCGATCCATGATGCGGAGAACGCGTTCCTGATGACGCCGATGGAGCAGGGCATCCGCGTCACGTCAGGCGTCGAGCTGACCGACCGCGACGCGCCGTCCTCCTACCGAACAGCTTGACGCGGTCGTGCCGCTCGCCCGCGGCGTGGTCGAATTCGGCGAGCCCGTCGGCGAGGTCTGGCGTGGCGCGCGGCCGACCTTGCCGGACAGTCTGCCGATGATCGGGCCCGCGCCGCGGCACCCGGGCCTGTGGCTCGCCTTCGGCAACCAGCATATCGGCTTCACCACGGGACCCGCGACGGGCGAGGCCATAGCTGCCATGATCGCCGGCGCACAACCGGGTTTCGACACATCAGCGTTCTCGCCGCGCCGTTACATTTGATCGCGAGGGAGCAGGCAGGGCCGCCATGCATTACGTCTGGGACTTTGCGATCCTCACGAAATACAGCCATTTGTTCTGGCTCGGGCTCGGCTTCACCATCGCCTACACGGTCGGCACGATCTTCCTCGGTACCGTGATCGGCCTTTTCGTCGGCATCATGCGGCTCGGCCGCCTGCCCGTCGTCGACTGGCTGCTCATCGCCTATATCGAACTGTTCCGCTGTACACCGCTGCTGGTGCAGATCATCTGGTTCTATTACGCGTTTCCCGTCGTGATCGGCGTGAACATCCCGGCGCATGTCGCCGCCGTCAGCGTGCTATCGCTCTATGGCGGCGCGTTCTATGCCGAGATCGTGCGCGGCAGCATCGAGAGCGTGCCGCGCGGGCAGTGGGACGCGGCGCGGGCGCTGGGATTGCGGCCCTGGCGAATGCTGCGGCTCGTCATCATCCCGCAGGCGCTGAAGCCGATGATGGCGCCTTACGTCAACCAGTCGGTGACGCAGCTCAAGAACACCTCGCTGGTGTCAGTCATCGCCGTGCCCGACCTCGTCTACAATGCGACGCTGATCAACGCCGATACCTATCGCCCGCTCGAGGTCTATACCGTCGTGGCCGTGATCTATTTCGCGATCCTGTTTCCCGCGACGCTGGTCGGCCGGCGCCTGGAGCGCGGCATGACTTACGACAAGGCGTGAAACCGTCCGGCGGCAGGCTGTCGCAGCAAGAGTGCGTTGCGTGCGCGTTCAATTCACTATACCTTGGATTTATATATACTTTAAGTTGTTATGGCACCGGGAGGATTGCAATGGCCGGCTTATCGAGCGCTTTTCGCAAGCATGGTGTCTACATCTATCAGGTAGCGGAGACGATCGCACGATACGGCACCACGGCGCTCGCGATCGAAGCGATGAACGAGGCACAGATGACGCACGCTTGGGTGCGCATCCACAGCCAGTCGGCATATTCCGCGGCGGACAAGCGGACCATCGGCGCATTCATCGATGCGATGAAGGCCGCCGGTATCGCCGTAGCCGGGTGGGGCTGGTGCCAGGGAAGTGACCCGAACGCCGATGCAAGGCTCGCCGTCAGGGAGATTGAGTCATTCGGCTTGAAAGACTACGTCGCCGACATCGAACATGGCGTCAATAACGCCAACTGGACCACGGACGAGATCACAAGTTTCTGCACCCGTGTTCGCGGCGGCGTCAGCGGCAGTTTTGGTATCACGACCTTTCCCCTGATCGACTGGCATGAGCCGCAGCTCATGAAGGCCGCGCTGCCCTTCGTCGACATGTTCAATCCGCAGGTCTATTGGCACCACTTTCCCAACAGAAAAATGCAGCGGCAATTCAAGCGCCCCGACGGTTCGTCGTACGGCTTGGATAAGGCGGCCGAATATGCGGATCTTTGCCTCGACCGCTGGGAAAAGCTGATCGGCAATACGCCGAAGAGCCTGGTGATCACCGGCCAAGCCTATTGGGGCGAGGGCGATCCTCCTTTTTCGCAAGACGACGCAGAAGACAAGCTCGACGAGTTTCTCGACGCCTGGACGGGCTTTGGTCGCGTCGTTGGGCTGAACTGGTGGCATTTCGGAGGCGGCAAATCGATGAGCCACCGCATGCGTAACAGCATCAACAAGGCGAAACTCGGCGCCCGGCCATACAAGTAGCGCCCTGCAAGCAAGCGGCGCAGCGAGCCGTCTCGAATTCCGCTCCGAGATTGCGTCAATTGAGGATTTCAGAATGACCGATTATCTCGAACTGATCCCGAAGCCGGGGCCGTCAACCGTGAATGTCGGGCTGTCTTCGCCGAGGCTCTCGACGCTGCGTGACCTGCTTGGCGAGCCGCGCTCGAACTATACGGGTTCGTGCCAGCCGATCACGGGTCGCTTCAAGAAGCGTATCGTCACCAAATCCGTCGGCCCGTTCCGCTGCACCGGCTATGACGTGGCGGTCGACGCGCTGGCGCAGATCCTGGCTTCGGTGAAGAGCGAGTTACCCGATCTTCATGCGATCCTGGGCACCGCGGGCATGGCTTGCGCCCGCAAAGTGAAGATCAGACAAAAGGACGGCAGCATCAAGCTTGGAAAAAACCCGTCGAACCATTCGTGGGGACTGGCGATCGACATCACCTTGAAGGGAACGCTCGACGTGCAAGGTGACGACAAATGCTTTCGCGGATTATTGATCTTGTCGCGCTATTTTAATGCCGCGGGCTGGTATTGGGGCGTCACATTCCCAACGGAGGATGGCATGCATTTCGAAGTTGCGGAACGCACCCTGAGGCAATGGAAGAAGGACGGCAAACTGGACTAGGAGTGCGTCTCGAACGCCGCAAGACCTGTGAAAAGGCGTAAGCAGATGTTCGGCATTTGGGGTGGGCAAAGCGATACGTCCGCGGTAGCTCAACGAGCGAAATCGGAAGCGTGCCCGCCACCGCGAGCGAAGCACGTTATAGTGGGCGCAGCGCTAGCGCACCACTTGTCCACCCTGCGAACCCGCAAGAAAAACGAACTAATCTTCAGTGCCTATGCGGCCGCCTGTGGCGAGTGCCCGGTTTTCCGCGCGACCCGGCATAGTAGGGGTTGACCACGCACGATGCCGCTCGGCCCGATGCCGACGCCTGGCATTGCCCCATCGTTCGATAGGTGCAGTCGAAGTAGTAGTCGACAAAGCCTTGATAGACCTGAACACAAAACGGGTAATTTGGATCATAAGTCTGAGCCTGCGCAGGCGCGGCCATAGGGACCGCCGCTATCGCCAGAATTGCCAGGGTTGGAATGCGCATCAGCACCTCCATCGTCGCTCGGGGCCGTGAATTCAATTCACCTCTCCCTATGTGAGAGGTGAACACTTCGGTTGCAGCGCTATTCCGCCTCGATGACGCTCAAATATTCAGTTCTACCGGCACGTCCTCCGGCTTCACGCCTGACAGCGACAATCCCTTGACGAACCATTCGCGCATCTGGCCGATGCCGCGGTTGTAATCGACCCACACCGAGAGGAAGTCGCGCCAGCGTTTGTCGCTCTCGCGCCGCACCGCCATGCTGCTGGGAATGGCAACCGACGGCGACTGCAGGATCTTGTAGCTGCCGAGGCTCGGGTTCTTGGCGATCGCCGTCAGGCCCAGCACCAGCGCGTTGACCACGCAATCGACGCGGCCCGAGGCCATCTCCAGCATCACCTCGTCGCGCGATTTCAGCGACTTGATCGAGGCGTTCGGCGCAAAACGCCGCGCCACCGTCTCATTGGCGGAACCGACGTCGACGGCGATGTTCACTTCCGGCTTGTTGATGTCGGCCCAGGTCCTGGCCACCAGGCCTTTTTTCAGCATGGCGCCGAACGGATGTGGAAATACGAGGTTGGTGAAATCGACCACCAGCGCGCGCTGCGGCGTCGGGTTCAGCGCAAAGCCGAGATCGATCTTGTTCGATTGCAGGTCCAGGATCGAATTGCCGTAGGTGGACTCGGTGTACTCCAGTTTCACGTCGAGGAGCTTCGCGATGTCGTTCGCCATCTCGATGCACATGCCCGACCAGGTGCCGCTGGCGAGGTCCTTGTTGAAATAGGGCAGTTCTCCCGGCAGCACGGCGATGCGCAATACCTTGGCTCCGCGAACATGATCGAGCGTGTTGTCGGCGGCAGTCTGGGCCGAGGCGGGGCCTGCCAGCGCGGAAGTAAGCGCGGCGCCGCTGCCGATGGCGAGCGCATAGCGCAATGCCTCGCGGCGATCTTCGGAAATCTTTTGCTCATCGGACTGGGACACGCTTAAACCTCCTGCTCAACTCGTCGGAAGCCTAGCGCCGGCCTCACGGCCCAGCAATAGCGAGCGTGCTGCAATAGCGTGCAGCGCATGCGCGAACCGTTCTCAGCCCGGCTTGGCGGCGAGTTTGATCGCGATCGTCTCGGTCAGCTTCAGCGACGTGACCATGCCTTCGACTGCGGCCTTGTAACGCCGAAAGTGCGGCGTTTCGAGATGCGCACGATAGGCGGCCTCGTCGGCGTACATCTCGAACACGATGACATGCGAGGGATTGTCCTTTCCGCACACGGCGTGCAGCGCCAGTACGCCAGGTTCCAGCCGGATGGAGGCTTCGATCTCCTCCTTCAACGCGGCCTCATAGGCAACGTGTCTTGCCGGATCGACCTCGATCTCGGCGACGCGCACATAGGGTGCTTGCATTTTGTTTTCCTTGCGTTTTCGCCAACCGATGTGCCCCGCCGACTGACTTTCCGATTTGGTGTCCAGCCCTCTTGCAAAAAAAGCACTTTGCTTGTGCTGTCGGGCAAATCAGTGGCTTTGGCTCGCGCCGGGCAGAGCGTGCCGCGGGAATGCGGATGGACGGCTCTGCCGTCATTGCGAGCCAACGGGTCCGCGCGAAGCGCGGCCCGATGACAGGCTCCGCGAAGCAATCCAGAGCCTCGCGCGAGACTCCGGATTGCTTCGTCGCTTCGCTCCTCGCAATGACGATGAGGTGGCGGCATCCTCGGAGTGCGTCACACCGGCAGCGCGATGGAGTACTTCACCTGGCTCAGCGCAAAACTGCTCTCGATCGAGGCGATCCCATCCAGCCGCGTCAGCTTGCTCTTCAGGAACGCCTCATAGGAGGAGAGGTCGGCGACGACGACACGCAGCAGGTAGTCGCGGTTGCCGGTCATCAGGTAGCACTCCAGCACCTCCTCCCATTTGGAGATCGCCTTCTCGAAGCGGTTGAGGTCCTCCTCCTTCTGCCGCGCGAGCTTGATCGAGATGAAGACCGAGACATGCAGCCCCAGCGATTTCTGGTCGACGGTCGCGATATAGCGCGTGATCACGCCGCGCTCCTCCAATAGCTTCACGCGGCGATGGCAGGGCGAGACGGAGAGCCCGACCTTGTCGGCCAGTTCCTGCATGGTGATGCGGCCGTCCGATTGCAGCGCGGCGAGGATCTTGCGGTCGATGGCGTCGATTTCGGTCATTGGAATGAAATCCGTTTAATTGGCGTATCGGTGATAAAATATCCCAACTTGTTACGGTATGGCGCGAAAATTTGAGATATTCTGGGGTGGCGGCAGGACTAGAATTTGCGGGCCAGCCAAGCTCCGGGAGGCACGCCATGGCGATCGAATCCGCAACCCTTGAAACGCTGTCCGCGCTGTCGCGAAAAGTGCTGTGGCTGTCGTCCTGGACCATCCATCACGCCAACCATGTCAGGCCCAACACCGATGGATTGAAGGTCGGCGGACACCAGGCGTCATCCGCCTCGCTCGCGACCATCATGTCGGCGCTTTATTTCCGTGTGCTGCGGCCCGAGGACCGCGTCGCCGTGAAGCCGCATGCGAGCCCGGTGTTCCACGCGATTCAGTATTTGTTCGGCCGGCAGACCCGCGACAAACTGGAAAATTTCCGCGGCTACAAGGGCGCGCAATCCTATCCGTCGCGCACCAAGGACGTCGACGATGTCGATTTCTCGACCGGCTCGGTCGGGCTTGGAGTCGCACAGACGCTGTTCGCGTCTCTGGTGCAGGACTACGTCAAATCGCATGGCTGGATGAAGAACCGCCGCGAGGGCCGCATGATTGCGCTGGTCGGCGATGCCGAGATGGACGAAGGCAACATCTTCGAGGCACTTGCGGAAGGATGGAAGCACGGCCTGCGCAACACCTGGTGGGTGGTCGATTACAACCGCCAGAGTCTGGACGCCGTCGTGCGCGAAGGCCTGTGGGAGAAGTTCGAGACCATGTTCCGCAATTTCGGCTGGGACGTGGTGATCGTGAAATACGGCAGGCTGATGCGGCAGGCTTTTGCCGAGCCGGGCGGCGAGGCGCTCAAGCGCTGGATCGACAATTGCCCGAACGCGCTCTATGCCGCCCTCTGCTTCCAGGGCGGCGCGGCCTTCCGCAAGCATCTTCGGGATGAGATCGGCGATCAGGGCGAGGTGACCGCCCTGATCGAGCGCCGCAGCGACGATGAGCTGCTGGCGCTGATGTCCAATCTCGGCGGACACGACATGGCAAGCATGCTGGAGGCGTTCGAGGCGATCGACCACGACCGCCCGGTCTGTTTCATCGCCTACACCATCAAGGGCGTCGGCCTGCCGTTTCAGGGCCACAAGGACAACCATGCCGGCCTCATGACGGTCGCGCAGATGGAGAAGTGGCGCAGCCTCCAGAACATCCGGCCCGGCCATGAGTGGGAGAAGTTCGAGGGGTTGTCGCAGGATCCCGCCGCGCTGCAGGCGTTCCTCGGCGATGTGCCCTTCAACCGCGAAGGCGCGCGCCGGCTGGCCGCGCCCACGATCGAGGTGCCCCGGCAGCTCGAGTTCAAGCCGGCCGCGCAGATGTCGACCCAGCAGGGCTTTGGCCTCGTGCTGAACGAGATCGCGCGCGGCGACAGCGAACTGGCGGCGCGCATCGTCACGGCTTCGCCCGACGTTACCGTGTCAACCAATCTCGGCGCCTGGGTCAATCGCCGCGGGCTGTTTGCGCGCGCGGAAAAAGCCGACCTGTTTCGCAGCGAGAAGATCCCATCGACCTTCAACTGGGATTTCTCGCCGAAGGGACAGCACATGGAGCTCGGCATCGCCGAGATGAACCTGTTCATCCTGCTCTCGGCGCTGGGCCTGTCGCATTCCATCAATGGCGAGCGGCTGCTGCCGGTCGGCACGCTCTACGATCCCTTCATTCAGCGCGGCCTCGATGCGATGAATTATGCCTGCTACCAGGACGCGCGCTTCATGCTGGCGGCGACGCCGTCCGGCATAACGCTGGCGCCGGAAGGCGGCGCGCATCAGTCGATCTCGACGCCCCTGATCGGGATGGCGCAGGATGGCCTCGCTTCCTTCGAGCCGGCTTTCGTCGACGAGCTCGCCGTGATCATGCGCTGGGGCTTTGAGCACATGCAGCGTGAGGAGGGCGAGGGCGGTTCGGTTTACCTGCGGCTGTCGACGCGGACCATCGAGCAGGTACAGCGGCCGGTCAGTACCGTCCTGCATCACGACATCACCGAGGGCGCGTATTGGCTGCGCAAGCCCGGGCCGAATGCGGAGGTCGTCGTCGCCTATACCGGCGCGGTGGCGCCGGAAGCGATCGAGGCGACCGGCTTCATCGGCGAGAGCCGCAGGGATGTCGGTCTGCTCGCGATCACCTCGGTCGACCGGCTGCATGCGGGCTGGACGGCGGCGCGGAAATTGCGGCGCGACCGCCGCGGCGTGCAGCATCTGAGCCATATCGAGAAATTGCTGGCGCCGCTGCCGCGCGATTGCGGCATCGTCACCGTGCTCGACGGCCATCCGGCCGCGCTCGGCTGGCTCGGCAGCGTCAGGGGGCATCGGGTCGAGGCGCTCGGGGTGGAGCAGTTCGGCCAGACCGGCACCATCGGCGATCTCTATCGCCACTACGGCATCGACGCCAACGCCATCATCGACGCCGCCGAAAGCCTCACGTCAGGTGCGCCGGTCCTGCATCGCAAGATGGCGGTGTGATCTTCATACTCTGAGGCTCGTCATTCCGGGCTCGCGCCATCCAAGTCGGCTGTTGCCGACCTGGACAATTGATATTGCCGAACTCGGGTAAACCCGAGTTCGGGCGGCGCGCCCCGGAATGACGGCGGAGTGACTTGCCACCCTTACACCCCCGTCCTTATATCCAGTGCCTGCCGCGACACGGCGCCCCGCATATGGCGGGTTCAATTCCCCCGGCTTTCGTGCAAGGATAGTTGCCGAACGCTTTCGTTCCCCTTCCATCCGCTCCGAAATAACGAAATAAAGAGGTTTCCGATGGTCAATCGCATGCAATTCTACATCGATGGCGCCTGGGTCGACCCGGCCGTCAAGAAGTCCACCCCCGTCGTGAACCCGGCGACGGAAGAAGCGATGTATGAGGTTGCGCTCGGCTCCAAGGCCGACGTCGACAAAGCGGTCGCCGCCGCCAAGCGCGCCTTCGAGACCTTTTCGCAGACCAGCCGCGAGGAGCGCGTCGCGCTGCTCACCAAGGTCATCGACATCTACAAGGGCCGCATGAAGGAGATCGGCGCCGCCGTCTCCGACGAGATGGGCGCGCCGCTGCCGATGGCGGAAAGGCTGCAGGCCGGCGCCGGCCTTGGCCATCTCATGAACACCCTCGAAGTGCTGAAGAAGTACGAGTTCGAGGAAACCATGGGCTCGGCGGTCGTGGTGCGCGAGCCGGTCGGTGTGATCGGCATGATCACCCCCTGGAACTGGCCGCTGAACCAGATCGCCTGCAAGGTCGCGCCCGCGCTTGCCGCCGGCTGCACCATGATTCTCAAGCCGTCCGAGTTCACGCCGACCTCGGCCTTGATCTTCGCCGAAATCCTGCATGAAGCCGGCGTGCCCAAGGGCGTGTTCAACCTGATCAACGGCCTCGGCCCCGAAGTCGGCGCCGCCATGAGCGAGCACCCCGACATCGACATGATCTCGTTCACCGGCTCGACCCGCGCCGGCATCGATGTCGCCAAGCGCGCGGCGCCTACCGTCAAGCGCGTAAGCCAGGAGCTCGGCGGCAAGTCGCCGAACGTCATCCTCGACGACGCCGACCTCACCAAGGCGGTGACCGGCGGCGTGATGCACATGTTCAACAACTCCGGCCAATCCTGCAACGCGCCGTCGCGCATGATCGTGCCGCTGTCGAAGATGAAGGAAGTGGCCGCGATCGCCAAGGGCGTCGCCGAGAAGACCAAGGCGGGCGATCCCCGCGGCGAAGGTACCACCATCGGCCCGGTCGTGAACCGCACGCAGTGGGACAAGATCCAGGCGCTGATCAAGAAGGGCATCGACGAGGGCGCCACCCTCGTCACCGGCGGCCCGGGCCTGCCCGAGGGAGTCAACAAGGGCTTCTATGTCCGCCCGACCATCTTCGCCGACGTCACCAACGACATGACGATTGCGCGCGAGGAAATCTTCGGGCCGGTGCTCACCATCCTCGGCGCCAAGGACGAGGCGGACGCGGTCAAGATCGCCAACGACACGCCCTATGGTCTCGCGGGTTACGTCTCGGCCGGGACGGTCGAGCGTGCGCGCAAGGTCGGCCGGCAGATCCGCGCCGGCAACGTCAACCTGCAGGGCGTGCCGAATGAGCGCGCGGCGCCGTTTGGCGGCTACAAGCAGTCCGGTAACGGCCGCGAATGGGGCCGCTACGGCATGGAGGAATATCTCGAGGCGAAGGCGGTCGCGGGCTACAACGCCGCTTAAGCCGGCCCTGAGACCTCAATATTTGCGGCGCCGGGGCGGAAATCCGCTCCGGCATTGCGCTTTTCAGAGCAGTAGAGTGGGCAGAGCGACCGCGTCCGCCGTAGCTCAACGAGCGAAGGCGGAAGCGTGCCCACTATTCAGATTGACGCTGTCGAAGATTGGTGGGCACGGCGCAAGCGCGCCTTTGCTCACCCTGCAGTTCCCTACGCTCGGGGCGATGCGGACCTGGAGCATGATCCGGAAATAGTGTGTAGCGGTTTTCCCTCGCGACAAACGCGTAGCGTTTGCGCGGAGATCATGCTCAAACAAGGAGCTAAAGCGCGATGACGATTCAACCTAATCTCATCGCGCTTCAGCCGCCGAGCGCTCCCTGCGTGTTCACATAGAGCGCATAGATCGACTGGCTCGCCGCCATGAACAGGCGGTTGCGCTTCAGCCCGCCGAAGCAGACATTGGCGCAGCGCTCGGGCAGGGCTATGCGGCCGATCGGGGCGCCATCGGTCGCGAACACCATCACGCCGTCGAGATTGGGATCGCCCATGCCCCAGCCGCACCAGAGATTGCCGTCGATGTCGCAGCGCATGCCGTCGGGCGTTCCCGGACCGGCGTCGATGTGAACACGTTTGTTGGAGAGCTTGGTGCCATCAGCCGAGACGTCATAGGCCAGAATCTTGCGGTTCGGCACGCCGCGGGATTCCACGACGTAGAGGATCTTCTCGTCTGGCGAGAAGCAGAGCCCGTTCGGCCCGAGCACGCCCTCGGCGACGATGATGGCTTTGCCGGTCGCGCCATCGATCCGGTAGACATTGGGCTCGATCTCGGGCTCGGCCTTGTAGCCTTCATAATTGCCGAGCAGGCCGAAAATGGGATCGGTGAACCAGATCGAGCCGTCGGACTTCACGACGACGTCGTTCGGCGAGTTCAGCGGCTTGCCGTTGAAGGAATCCATCAGCACCGTGATCGAGCCGTCATATTCGGTGCGGACCACGCGGCGCCCGCCATGCTCGCAGGTGACGAGCCGCCCCTGTCGGTCGCGGGTGTTGCCGTTGGCGAAGTTCGACGGCTTGCGGTAAATGCTGACCGCGCCGGTCTCCTCTTCCCACTTGATGATGCGCTGGTTCGGGATGTCGCTGCAGAGCAAATAGCGCCCGTCGCCGACCCATACCGGGCCTTCCGCCCAGCGCAGCCCCGTCGCCAGCCGTTCCACCGCCGACAGTTTCAGCCAGTATTTCTCGAAGCGCGGGTCAAGCGCATGGATCGCGGGGTCGGGGTAACAGGTTGCCGGGCGCCAGCCAGCCGCATGAGATGCATCGGTCATTTGCGGTTCTCGTTGTTGTTTCCTCGCGGGGTGGTTTGCTATCACTCCCCGTGAATGACCGCAAATCGGCGAGCCAGGAAAAGAAGGCCATGAGAAGAGGAAAGAAATGCCACGCATATTGATGACCGGCGCGGCCGGCGGGATCGGCACATCCTTGCGCAAATTGCTGCCGCCGATCTATCCCGACCTCGTGCTCTCCGACCTCAAGGCGCCGGCCGATCTCGGCAAGGACGAGAAATTCAAGGCGGCGGACCTCGCCGACCTGGCGCAGGTCGAGGCGATCTGCGAGGGCGTCGACGGCATCCTGCATTTCGGCGGCTATTCGGTCGAGGGCCCCTGGGATCAGATCCTGCAGTCCAACATCATCGGCTGCTACAATCTGTTTGAGGCGGCCCACAAGAAGGGCGTCAAGCGCGTGGTGTTCGCCTCATCGAACCACGCGGTCGGCTTCTATCCGCGCTATCACCGTATCGGCACCGACGTCACCACGCGGCCCGACAGCCGCTATGGCGTCAGCAAGGCCTTTGGGGAAGCGACCGGCGCGCTCTATGCCGACAAGCACGGCATCAAGGTCACCTGCATCCGCATCGGCAATTTCGGCGACAAGCCGCTGGATCACCGCCGGCTGTCGATCTGGCTCAAGCCCGAGGACCTCGTTCAACTCTGCCGGATCGGGCTTGAACATCCCGCGATCCATTTCGAAATTCTCTACGGCGCCTCCGACAATGAGCGTTCCTGGTGGGACAATCACCGCGCCTACGATCTGGGTTATCGTCCGAACGGAAGGGCTGAGGATTTCCGCGAGCATGCGTTTGCCGAGCAGGCCGGGCTGAAGCCCGATCCGGTCGGCGATTTCTACCAGGGCGGCGCCTTCTGCAGCATGGAGTTCGATGGCGACAAGAGCCGGATTGTCGGGAAGAAGTAGCCAGTCATTCCGGGATGGTCCGAAGGACCAGACCCGGAATCTCGAGGAAAGGAAGCAAAAATGACCGACGGACTTCGCAAGGGACTGGCAAGCTATGGCGACGCGGGCTTTTCGCTGTTCCTGCGCAAGGCCTTCATCAAGGCGATGGGCTATTCGAACGACGCGCTCGACCGCCCGATCGTCGGCATCACCAACACCTATAGCGACTACAATCCCTGCCACGGCAACGTCCCGCAGATCATCGAGGCCGCCAAGCGCGGTGTGATGCTGTCGGGCGCGATGCCGATGGTGTTTCCGACCATCTCGATCGCGGAAAGCTTCTCGCACCCGACCTCGATGTACCTGCGCAATCTGATGGCGATGGATACCGAGGAGATGATCCGCGCCCAGCCGATGGACGCGATCATCGTGATCGGCGGCTGCGACAAGACCCTGCCGGCGCAGATCATGGCGGCCATCTCCGCCGATCTGCCCACGGTCGTCATTCCCGTCGGGCCGATGGTGGTCGGCCATCACAAGGGCGAGGTGCTCGGCGCCTGTACCGATTGCCGCAGGCTGTGGGCGAAATACCGCGCCGGCGAAATCGACGATCAGGAGATCGAGGCGGTCAATGGCCGGCTCGCGCCTTCCGTCGGCACCTGCATGGTGATGGGCACGGCCTCGACCATGGCCTGTGTCACCGAGGCGCTCGGGCTGTCGCTGCCGATGAGCGCGACCATCCCCGCGCCGCATGCCGAGCGTTTTCGCTCGGCGGAAGCGAGCGGCAGGGTCGCGGCCGCGATGGCGAAGGCGAAGGGCCCGAAGCCGAGCGAGTTTTTGACAAAATCCTCGTTCCGCAATGCGCAGATCGTGATGCAGGCGATCGGCGGCTCGACCAACGGTCTCATTCACCTGACCGCGATGGCAAATCGCACCGCGCACAAGATCGATCTCGAAGCCTTCGACAAGCTCGGCCGCGAGGTGCCGGTGCTGGTCGATCTGAAGCCGTCGGGCGAGCACTACATGGAGCATTTCCATCATGCCGGCGGCGTGCCGAAATTGATGGCGCAACTCGGCGAACTGCTGGACCTCGATGCCAAGACCATCGAAGGCAAGACGCTGCGCGAGATCGTCGCCGGCGCGGAGGAGGTGCCCGGTCAGGACGCCATCCGCGCGCGGAAAAATCCCATCAAGCCGGAAGGATCGATGGCGATCCTGCATGGCAACCTCGCGCCGCGCGGCGCCGTCATCAAGCACGCTGCCGCGAGCTCGAAACTGCTGCAGCATACCGGCCGCGCCGTGGTGTTCGAGTCGGTCGAGGATATGACGCTGCGGGTCGATGATCCCGATCTCGACGTCAAGGCCGACGACGTGCTGGTGCTGCGCAATGCCGGGCCGAAGGGTGCGCCGGGCATGCCCGAAGCGGGTTATCTGCCGATCCCGAAGAAGCTCGGCCGGGCCGGCGTCAAGGACATGGTGCGGATTTCGGATGCGCGAATGAGCGGCACCGCGTTCGGCACCATCGTGCTGCACATCACCCCGGAATCCGCGGTTGGCGGGCCGCTGGCGCTGGTCAGGAACGGCGACATGATCAAGCTCGATGTCGAAAAACGCTGCATCGATCTCCTGGTCGACGAAGCCGAATTGAAGCAACGCCAGGCGGCGCTGAAGCCCGCCGTGACGCCGGAATGGGCACAGCGCGGCTACGCCCATCTCTTCAACGAGACCATCCTGCAGGCCGACGAGGGCTGCGACTTCGATTTCATGCGCGCCAAGGGGAAGGGAGCCTAGTTTCCGTCATTGCGAGCCAACGGGTCCGCGCGAAGCGCGGCCCGATGACAGGCTCCGCGAAGCAATCCGGACTGTCTCAACGGAAACACCCTGGATTGCTTCGTCGCTCACGCTCCTCGCAATGACGAGCGGGCACGGGAGCCAGTTTTCCGGCCATCTCGCAGTTGCGTTGCGTCTCGCGTTCGATTGACAAGCGAACGAACACGATGGGATGATCAAAGAAAAAATCATCCAGGAGGGGGAGACGATGCAAGGCCTGAGCAAGCTTTTCGCTGTGGTCGTTGCCGCATCCGCGTTCACGGCGGCAAGTGCGGCCGCGCAGGAGGTGAAGCATTATCGCTTCGCCTACGACCAGCCGAAGACGACCGGATACGGTATCCTCGGCGACATCTTTGCCGACAAGCTCAAGGAATTGAGCAAGGGCACCATGATCATCGACCAGTATCCGGGCGCGCAGCTCGGGCAGGAGCCGCAGGTCCTGCAACTGGTCAAGGCCGGCGATGTCGAGTTCTGCATCTCGTCCTCGGCCAATGCCGCGACGCTGTCGCCGCAGGCCGGCGTGATGTCGATGCACTTCCTGTTCCGCTCGGAAGGGCACCTGGTCAAGGCGATGGCCGACCCCGAAGTGGCCAAAGCCGTGAAGGCCATGATCTCCGAGACGGTGCAGGGCGCCCGCGTCATCGCGCTTGCCACGCTCGGCCTGCGCAGCATGTATTCCAAGCGCGAGATCAAGAAGGTCGACGACGTCAAGGGCCTGAAGGTGCGCGTGCAGGCGACGCCGACCGAGGACACGACGTTCCCGGCCTATGGTGCGCAGATCGTGCACATGCCGTTCGGCAGCGTCTACACCTCGTTGCAGACCGGCGTGGTCGATGTCGCCGAGAACGGCGTCAACGTCTATCTCGCCAACAAGCACTATGAGGTCGCGCCCGTGCTGTCGATGACCGAGCATGAGGCCAACAACTCGCTGGTCTGGATCAGCGACAAGCTCTGGAACAGCCTGACGGGCGAGCAGCAGGGCTGGGTGCAGGCCGCCGCCGACGAGGTCAATCGCAGCCAGCCGGCCAAGGCCATCGAGCTGGAGCACCAGTCGCAGGACAAGCTGCGCTCGATCGGGGTGAAGGTCGTCACCGATGTCGACAAATCGGGCTTCGTCGCCGTGGCCGATCCCTTGCTCGACAAGCTTGCGAAAGAGCTCGGCCCGCATGCGGAAAAGGTCAAGAACCTGATCCGGGCGATCAAATAGGCAGCCGCCCAAATCGTCCCGGCCAGCGCCGGGACGATTTGGACTTGTCACAAGCTGCCATCGTCCGATGTTCAATTGACAATCCGGCAACCCCAATGGTTTGATCCACGCAAAATCAAGCAGGGGGAAACCGTGACTTTCAGAACCAGATTTATTGCCGGATTGGCTGTGGCGGCGGCGATGTTCGCCGCAGGCGCGAGCGCCCAGGACGTGAAGCATTATCGCTTCGCCCACGACCAGCAGCTCAATACCGGTTACAGCGTCGCCTACGACATGTTCTCGGCGCGGCTGAAAGAGCTGAGCAAGGGGACCATGATCGTGGACCAGTATCCCGGCGCCCAGCTCGGGCAGGAGCCGCAGCTCCTGCAACTGGTCAAGGCGGGCGATATCGAATTCGCGATCGTCTCCTCCGCCAACACCGCGACCATCTCGCCGCAGGCCGGCGTCATGTCGCTGCACTTCCTGTTTCGCAACGCCGACCACGTGACCAAGGCGCTCGCCGACAAGCAGGTGATCGACGCCATTGCGGCGATGATCGACGAGACCACGCAGGGCTTGCATGTCATCGCCACGGGTTCGCAGGGCGTGCGCAGCATCTACAGCAAGAAAGAGATCCACAACGTCGGCGACCTGAAGGGAGTGAAGATCCGCGTTCAGGCGACGGCAACCGAGGACGCGATCTTCCCGGCCTATGGTGCGCAGACCGTGCACATGCCGTTCGGCAGCGTCTACACCTCGCTGCAGACCGGCGTGGTCGACGCGGCCGAGAACAGCATCAACGTCTATCTCGTCAACAAGCACTATGAAGTGGCCCCCGTGCTGTCGATCACCGAGCACGAAGCCAACAACGCGCTGGTGTACGTCAGCGACAAGCTGTGGCAGAGCCTGAACGACGAGCAGAAGGGCTGGGTCAAGACGGCGGCCGCCGAGATCAGCGCCAAGGAGCCGGCCAAGGCCTTCGAGCTGGAGAAGGCAGCGGCCGCCAAGCTGAAGGGTTTCGGCGTCAAGATCGTCGAGGATGTGGACAAGAAGAGCTTTGCCGCGGTCTCCGATCCCTATCTCGACAAGCTCGCAAAGGAGCTTGGCCCCCACGCCGAGAAGATCAAGAACCTGATCCGCGCGATCAATTAATTCCTCATGGTGAGGAGCCGCGAAGCGGCGTCTCGAACCATGAGGCCCGTTCGTGGCCTCATCCTTCGAGACGCGGCCAAGCGGCCGCTCCTCAGGATGAGGAGTTACCAACTCGCATACTCACCTTAGGAACCGAGATGGCAATCGCCGATAAGCTTGTGTTGCAGCGGCAGCGTCATCTGAAGTGGCGGGTGCTCGACCGGCTCGAGCTGGCCCTGATGCTTCTCTGCGGCATCCTGTGCTTCGGCTTCTCGCTGTCGGTGACGGCCGACATCGTGACGCGCACCATCGGCCATCCCTGGCTGTGGCTGCAGGAGGTCACCTCGACGCTGTTCATCTACGCGATCTTCATCGGCGCGGCGGTGGCGACCCGACGCAACGACCATCTCTATCTGACCGCGATCTCGGAATCGATGCACGGCGCGTCACGCATCATTGTCGAGATTGTAATCCGGCTCGTGGTGCTCGGCGTCGCCTTATGCCTGATCTGGTACGGCTACCTCAATTACCTCCGCGGCTTCGGCTCATTCCGCCTGCCGTCAGGCACGCCGATCGCCTCGCTTTACGCGATCATTCCTCTGTCCGGCATACTGATCGCGCTGTTCACGGTCGAGCAGCTCGTCAATGGCCTCGTCAACGGTTTCGATCATCTCGAGCCGCCGGCTGCCGACGACGAACACGCGATCCCGCAAATCCAGACCAGTGTCGAGCCGGGAGTGCCGCGTTGAGCCCTCCCGTCATCCTCGCGCTGATGTCGATCTGCTTCCTGTCCTTCGGCTATCTCGGCGTGCCTGTGCCGTTCTCGCTGCTGGCCGGCGTGTTCGTGGGCGCGCTGCTCGCGGATGTCTCGCTCGCCGCGATCATCCAGAAGATCTTTGACGGCGTCGATTCCGAGGCGCTGCTCGCGATCCCGTTCTTCCTTCTGGTCGGCGAGCTCATGAGCTCGGCGAATGTGGTGGTGCGCATCGCCAATCTTTCGGTGTCGCTGGTCGGACATATCAGGGGCGGGCTGTCGCAGGTGGTCGTCGTGTTCTCGATGTTCTTCTCGGAAATGTCGGGGTCGACCACGGCCGACGTTGCCGTGATGAGCCGTGCGCTTGGCGGGCCGATGCGGCGCGAGGGCTACGAGTCGGCTTTCATCGCCGCGATTATCGCGGCCGCCTCGACCATCGCCGCGCTGGTGCCGCCGAGCATCACGGCGGTGGTCTATGGCGCGGTCGGCAATGTCTCGATCGCGGGCCTGTTCATGGCCGGCGTCGTGCCGGGCTTCATGATCGGCTTCGGGCTGATGATCTATTGCTACTTCTTCGGCCCCTCCGGCATGCGCAAGCCGCGCGCGCCGCTGAAGCAAGTCGTGTTCGCGGCCGGCGACGCGGCGCTGCCGCTGATGATCCCGGTGATCCTGCTCGGCGGCATCCTGACCGGCTGGTTCACGCCGACGGAAGCCGGCGTTGTCGCGGTGATCTGGATCATCCTGGTCGTGATCCCTGCGTTGAACCGCGGGCACATCAAGCGGATCCCGTTCGACTTCTGTCTCGCCGGCTTGATCTTCTCGCTGCCCCTGATCACCATCGGGGCCGCCAACGCCTTCGGCTGGATGCTGGCCTATCTGCGTGGCGCCATCGTGATCGCCGACTGGATCACCTCGATCGCCGGCAACGATCCGCATTACATCATGCTGCTGATGGTGCTGCTGTTCACCGTGGTCGGCGACTTCATCGAGCCGGTGCCGACCATCATCATCTTCATGCCGCTGGTGAACGCGCTCACGCAGGCCGGCGAGATCAACGGCGTGCATATGGGCGTGGTGCTGATCGCCACGCTCGCCTTCGGCCTGATCACGCCGCCCTATGGGCTGGTGCTGCTGATGGCCTCGAAATTCGTCGGCGTCAGTTTCGGCAAGGCATTGCGGGCCGCGCTGCCGATCTATGTGGTGTTCCTGTTCACCATCACCTTCACGATCTATTTTCCGAGCGTCGTGTTGTGGCTGCCCAAGCACGTGATTCCGGAATCGGTCGGCTGCTTCAAGTCGCCGGCGGGGACGGGGTATATCTGCCCGAACTGAGATGTCAGCCCTCATCCTTCGAGACGCCGCTTCGCGGCTCCTCAGGATGAGGGGAGAGATGTCGGTCGCTGTTACTTCGATTTGCTCGTGAACTTCTTCACCGCAACCCTGAAATCTTCCGTGTGCATCGCGGTGATGATCTTGTGCTCCTCGGCATCGAGCTGCTGCCTGGTCGGAGTGGTGGCTGCTTGATAGACCAGCGACTTGGTGCCGGCGATCGCGGCAGGCGGGTTTTGCGCGAGGCGCTGGGCGAATTGCCGTGTCGCCGCCTTCAGCTCGGCCGCCGGAACGATCTTGGCAACCAGGCCCCATTCATAGGCCTGCTGCGCGGTGAAACTGTCCTCGGACAGGAAAATCTGCAGCGCACGCCGGGTTCCGACGGTGCCGACCACGCCCACCGTGCTGCCGCCGTCCGGCGACACGCCGATCTTGGAATAGGCGGGCGTGAAGCGGGCGTCGTCGGCCGCGATACAGAGGTCGGTGACGAAGGCCAATCCCAGGCCGGCGCCGGCGGCCGAACCATGCACGCTGGAAAGCACGATCTTCGGCATCCGCCTGACGGTCTCGATGAAGGCGTGATAGTGCTTGAGAAGTTCACCGACCACTGGAGTGATCGTATTTGCTTCCGCGGCGGCACCAATGGTCTGCAGATCGCCGCCCGCGCAGAAGGCGCGGCCTTCGCCCTCGATCACCAGCACCCTGATCTCGCCGGAGGCCTCGACCTCGGCGCTGAGCGCCTCGAGCTTCTGCGCGATCGCGAGGTTGATCGAATTGAACGCGGCAGGCCGGTTCAGCGTTATCGTTGCGATCGGGCCGTCGATCCGGAGCAGCGCCGGATCGTCGGGTGAGGAGACGGTGGCAGGAGCAGTCGACATCGAAAAATCCCCGGTCTTGAAAGCGATGGCGGCATTTAAATCGCGGAAAGGGCGGGGTGACAATCCCCGCCGGCCGCTGCAAGATGCGGCCAAACGGCCGTACCAGAACCGCGGCAGACGAGAAACGGGAGGACGCACTATGGATACGATGGTCGAGCGTGCCGTTTCCAGCGTTGATCCGTTCTCGCACGCATTTCTGGAAAATCCCTATCCGCACCACGAAGCGATGCGTGAGGCGGGGCCGGTGGTGTGGCTGGAGCATTACGGCATCTGGGCGATGGCGCGGCACCAGGAAGTGCGTGACGCGCTGACCGACTGGCAGACCTATTGTTCCGGCGCGGGCGTGGGCCTCAGCGACTTCCGCAAGGAGACGCCTTGGCGTCCGCCGAGCATCATCCTCGAAGCCGATCCGCCGCTGCACACGCGCACCCGCGCGGTGCTGACCCGCATTCTCTCTCCCGCCGCGATCAACGTGCTGCGCGAGGCGCTGATACGCGAGGCGGAAGCGCTGGTCGACCGGCTGCTGGAGAAACGCGAGTTCGACGGCATTGCCGATCTCGCCGAAGCCTATCCGCTGAAAGTGTTTCCGGATTCGGTCGGCATATCACAGGAGGGGCGCGAGAACCTGCTGCCTTACGGCAGCATGGTGTTCAACGGCTTCGGTCCGCGCAACGACCTTTTCGAGAAGGCGATGGCGAATGCCGGCCCGGTGCGCGACTGGATCATGTCGAAATGCAGCCGCGCGGCGCTCGCACCCGATCGTCTCGGCATGGAGATCTTCCGCGCGGTCGACGCAGGCGAGTTGACCGAAGCCGAGGCCGGCATGCTGGTGCGCTCGTTCCTGTCGGCGGGGGTCGATACCACCGTCTATGGCCTCGGCAATGCGCTGTATTGTTTCGCGAAATATCCGCGTCAATGGACGACGCTCCGCGATAATCCGTCGCTGATACGTGCCGCCTTCGAGGAAGTGCTGCGCTTCGAGGCGCCGGTGCAGACCTTCTTCCGCACCACGACCAGGGCCGTCGATGTCGGCGGCGTGCGTCTCGGCGAAGGCGAAAAGGTGCTGCTGTTCCTCGCCGCCGCCAACCGCGATCCGCGGCGCTGGGAGCGGCCGGACGAATTCGACGTCAGGCGCCGCGCCACCGGGCACATGACGTTCGGCACCGGCATCCACGGCTGCGTCGGCCAGGCGGTGGCGCGGCTGGAGGCCGAGGCGGTATTCGGGGCGCTCGCCGGGCGCGTGGCGTCGTTCGAGATCACGGCCCGGCCGACACGGCGGCTCAACAACACGCTGCGTGGCCTCGACACCCTGCCGCTTCGTGTGGTACCGGCCTGACGCATGACGCATGGAGTTGTGATTGTCGGCGCGGGCCACGCGGGCTTTCAGGTGGCGGCCTCTTTGCGCCAGTCGGGGTACAAGGATCGCATTGTCCTTATCAATGACGAGGCGCACCTGCCTTATCAGCGGCCTCCGCTGTCGAAGGCCTATCTCAAGGGCACCGGCGGCCCAGACACGCTGATGTTCCGGCCGCGGAAATTCTATGACGATCAGAAGATCGAATTGATCTCCGATCACGCGGCGGCAATCGACCGCGCCGCGCGCCAACTGAAGCTCGCTTCGGGGGCCGTGCTCGACTACGGGCATCTCGTGCTCGCGACCGGCGCGCGCAACCGCCTTCTCGATATCCCGAACGCCAGGCTGCCGAACGTCCGTTACTTGCGTATCCTCGATGACAGCGAGGATTTGCGCGCGCGCATCGCGTCGAGCAAGCGCGTGGTCGTGATCGGCGCGGGCTTCATCGGGCTGGAATTTGCCGCGACAGCGCGGATCAAGGGGCTCGAGGTCGACGTGCTCGAGCTCGCGAGCCGGGTGATGGCGCGCGCGGTGACGGCGGAGGTCTCCGACTATTTCCAGAAGCGACATGCGCAAGCCGGTATCCGCATCCATCTCGGCGTGATGGCGACATCGATTGAAGCCGGTGGCGACAACATCACCGGCGTCAGCCTCAGCGACGGCCGGCACATCCCGGCCGACCTCGTCGTGGTCGGCGTCGGCGTGCTGCCGAATGTCGAGCTCGCCGCGGAAGCCGGCCTGCCGACCGCCTCCGGCATCATCGTCAACGATCATCTCCTCACCGCCGATCCCGACATCTCCGCGATCGGCGATTGCGCGCTGTTCGAAAGCCCGCGTTTCGGCGGCTCGCTGCGGCTGGAGTCGGTGCAGAACGCCACCGATCATGCGCGCTGCGTGGCGGCGCGGCTCACCGGCGACGACAAGGTCTATGACGGCCAGCCCTGGTTCTGGAGCGACCAGGGCGACGACAAGCTGCAGATCGCGGGGCTGACCACCGGCTACGACCAGGTCGTGCTGCGCGGAGATCCCGCGCAGAAGGCGTTTT
The DNA here is from genome assembly GCA_963831505.1 of uncultured Alphaproteobacteria bacterium. Lineage (GTDB taxonomy): Bacteria > Pseudomonadota > Alphaproteobacteria > Rhizobiales > Xanthobacteraceae > Bradyrhizobium. The sequence goes on from CAWHQY010000089.1 coordinate 282,944, forward strand.
CCGCGTTCTGCTACAAAGCGGGAAAACTGGTCGGCATCGAATCCGTCAACCGCGCCGGCGATCACATGTTCGGGCGGCGCCTGCTCGGGATGGACCGCTCGCTGCCGCCGGGAAAGGCGGCGGATGCGACTTTCGACCTAAAGGGCGCGCTGGCCTAGGTCACGGCCGCGGGTGCCGCTCTGCCATTGCCACCACATCCATGTTGGTGCTGCCGACGACGAAGGCGCGTCCCATGCCTAATCCAAAAATTGCCTAATCCAAAAATTGTCTAATCCCAAAGTTGCCTAATCCCAGAACTCCTTCTTGCGGCTGATCTGAAACTCCTGCTTGACGTTGTCGATATCGGCGAGCGTCGGCAATCCGGCCTCGTTGCCGAGGCGCTGGATCTTGTAGGTCGAGGCCGCGCGGGCAAATTCGAAATGGTCCTGCCAGCTTTTGCCGGGATTGTTGAGATACGAAAACACGTAAGCGCCATGAAATACGTCACCAGCGCCGTTGGTATCGATCACGCGCTCGGGCGCGATCGGCAGCGCGGGCATGGTACGAACCGCGCCCGTCTCGTCGTACCAGAGCAGGCCTTTTTCGCCCATGGTAATGCCGCCGACCCGGCAGCCGCGCCCCTTGAGATAGTCCAGCATCTTTTCCGGCGTCAGGTCCATCTGCTCGCACAGCCGCTCGGCGACGATGGCGACGTCGATGAACTCCAGCAGTTCATGGGTGTTGGTGCGCAGGCCGCCGCCGTCGAGCGAAGTCAGGATGCCGTCCTCGCGGCACAGCTTGGCATAATGGATCGCGGCGTCGGGCTGGTGGCCATCGACATGCAGCGCGCGGCAGCCTTTCAGATTCAACATCGGGAAGGGATGAATGTGGGCGTCGTCGCGGCAGCGGACGATCGCGCGCTTGCCGTTCTTCGGCATGATGAAGGACAGCGAGGAAGCGTTGACCTTGCGCGGATGGATGGAAATTCCGTACTTGGCGGTCATGTCCTGGAACATGCGGCCGAGCCAGTCATTGGCCACCGTCGCGATCAGGTCGGGCACAATGCCGAGCTTGGCGCAGCAAAATGCCGCAGTCACCGCGTTTCCGCCGAACGAAACTGCATAGGCCTCGGCCACATGCTTCTCATCGCCGGTCGGCAGGTGGTCGGTGATGAAGGTGACGTCGATATAGGTCTGTCCGATAAAGAGGGCCTGCATGAATTTGTCCGTCTAGCGCTCGATCAAGGTGGTCCCGGCCCCGGCGCCGATACAATAGCACCGGAAGCATCCGATGTTCGCCGAAATTATTCGCACCCCTGCCGCGTTAACGGCTTGAGATGGCGCTGCCGGAGGCATACCACCGTCAGGCACGTCACCGGTAACGGCCGGCCGCCGCCGCCAGTTCCGGATACTGCGATCAAAGGGGAGGGGCGATGACCGTTTATTCCGGGCCTGTGTTCGAGATGGCCACGAATCAGTTCAATGTGATCGCCAACCATCTCGAAATTCCCATGGACGAGCGCGAGCGCATCCTGATGCCGAAGCGTGCGATCACGGTGTCCTGCCCGATCCACCGCGACGACGGCACGGTCGCGGTGTTCGAGGGCTATCGCGTGCAACATCTCCTGACGATGGGGCCGACCAAGGGCGGCACGCGCTTTGCGACGTCGGTCGATATCGGCGAGGTCGCGGCGCTTGCGGTCTGGATGAGCTGGAAATGCGCGCTGGCGGGCTTGCCCTATGGCGGCGCCAAGGGCGGGGTCAATGTCGACGTCTCCAAGATCTCCCGGCGCGAGCTGGAGGCGCTGTCGCGCCGCTACATGCAGGAGATGATTCCCTTCGTCGGTCCGCATACCGACGTGATGGCGCCGGACATGGGCACCAACGAGCAGGTGATGGCCTGGTTCATGGACACCTATTCGATGTACCAGGGCCAGACCGTGACCGAGATCGTCACCGGCAAGCCGGTTTCCTCGGGCGGCACGCTCGGACGGCGCGAAGCGACGGGACGCGGTGTCGCGCACCTCGCGAGGAAGGTGCTGGACGTGCTGAAGATCAATCCGTCGGGCGCCACCGCGGTGATCCAGGGCTTTGGCAATGTCGGCTCCTATGCAGCCCTTGGCCTCAATCAGTTCGGAATGAAGGTGATCGCGGTGAGCGACCACACCGGCGCGCTTTACGACGCGAACGGGCTCGACGTCCATGCGCTGATGCGGCATGCCTCCAATCATGGCAGCATCGCCGGCTTCTCCAGCCAGCTCCAGCACGATCCCGCGCAGATCCTGACGCTGCCCTGCGACGTGCTGGTGCCGGCGGCGATGGAGCGGGCGATCGACGCCGAGGTTGCGGAGAAGCTGAAATGCCGCGTGCTGGCGGAAGGCGCCAACGGCCCGACCACGCCGGATGCCGACCTCGTGCTGGAGAAGCGGCAGGACGAAATCTTCCTCATTCCCGACATCCTCTGCAATTCCGGCGGCGTGGTGGTGAGCTATTTCGAATGGGTGCAGGATTTGCAGCAATTGTTCTGGGAGGAAGAGGAGGTGATGCGGCGCGAGTACCAGATCCTCGAACGCGCCTTCGACCAGATGCTGCTCCGCGCCCGCGCCGACAACATTTCGCACCGGACCGCGGCGATGGCGATCGGCGTGGAGAAGGTCCGCGCCGCCAAGAAGACGCGGGGCCTTTTCCCGTGATAAGCGGCCTCGACCACATCGTCGTGCTGCTCGCCGATATCGCGGAGGGTACGGCGGCGTACGAGACGCTGCTGGGATGCGCGCCATCGTGGCGGAACAGCGGCGACGGCGCCGATCGCGCGCTGTTCACGCTTCCCAACATGACGCTGGAGCTGATGGCCCCGAGTGGCTCTTCCGTGGCGGCCGACCGCATCCGCACGGTGATAGGCCAGAGCGGCGAGGGGCTCGCCAGCATCTGCTTCGCCACCCCCGACATTGAAAGAATGCACCGCAGGCTCGAGCGTGTCGCGCTGAAGCCGGAGCCGGTCGCCGAGGTCGAGAGCCACGATTCCGTCTCCGGTGCGGCGCTGCATTGGAAGCGCACGCGCGCCGCGACCGAGCTGACACGCGGCGTGCGGATGTTCTTCCTGGAACTGGAGGGCCAACGACCGCGCTCGAAGACGACGGTTGCGGCACCGGTCACGGGCCTCGACCACATCGTCGTCTCCACCGAGGATCCCGAGCGCGCCGCGGCGCTGTACGGCGCGCGGCTCGGCCTCGACATGGCGCTCGACCGCACCCACCACGACTGGGGCCAGCTCATGTTCTTCCGCTGCGGCGATCTCATCGTCGAGGTGGTGCGCCGGCCGGTCGCGGGCGGCGATGCGACCCACGACAAGCTCTGGGGCCTGAGCTGGCGCGTCGCCGACATCGACGCGGCGCGGGCGCGGCTGATGGCCGGCGGCGTCGAGGTGTCGGAGGTGCGCCACGGCCGCAAGCCCGGCACGCGCGTGATGAGCGTCCGCAGCGGCACGTTCGGCGTGCAGACGCTGTTTTTGGAGCGGACGCCGAGAGAGGCGTGACGCACTTGCCCTCGTCTGGAGGGGAGGGTGCCATGGACCGAACCGCCGGTTGCATGGTACATCCGATGTCGCACCATCACCGGGCGAAGCGGTTGGCCAAGGAAAAGACAAAGGAAACGGCAAAAGCGAAGCGGGTTCTGAAATGGCAGCGCGATCCCGAGGGCATGCGGCTGCGCATCCTCGAGGCGGCGAAGCAGGAATTTGCCGCGCACGGCCTGGCCGGCGCGCGCGTCGACCGCATCGCGGCCAAGGCCGGCGCCAACAAGCGGATGCTGTATTACCACGTCGGCAACAAGGAAGATCTCTATCTCGCGGTGCTCGAAGGCGCCTATGAGAAGATCCGCGGCGAGGAGCGCGCGCTTGCGCTCGAGCATCTCGCCCCGCCCGAGGCGATCAGAACGCTGATCGATTTCACCTGGAACTATTTCCTGCGCAATCCCGAATTCCTCGCGCTGCTCCACACCGAGAATCTCGCGCGCGCCAAACATTTGAAGCGCTCGACCAAGGTGAAGTCGATGCATTCGCCCTTTGTCGAGATGATCCGCACCGTGGTGCGGCGCGGCGTTGCTAGCGGCGACTTCCAGGCCGCCGCCGATCCCGTGCAGCTCTACATCTCGATCGCGGCGTTGAGCTTCTTCTATCTCTCCAACAGCGCAACGCTCGGCGTCATCTTCGGCCGCGATCTGCTGAGCAAGCAGGCGAGGGACGAGCGGCTCGAGCATATGGTCGGGCTGGTGCTGACGTCGTTGACGGGGAAGTCGTCGGCGGTGTTCGGCCGGGAGAAGGCGCCGTCGGTGCGGGCTCTGGCGCGCTCGGGCACCGCCTGAGTTCGTCATTGCGAGCCAACGGGTCGCGCGAATGCGCGCCCGATGACAGGCTCCGCGAGGCAATCCATAGCGCCACGGGGAAGGCATGGATTGCTTCGTCGCGTTGCTCCTCGCAATGACGGAGTAGCCCGCAAGCACGGCTTCGCGTTCTCGCCATCGGCGAGCGAGGCGGAGTTTCGTGCGATGCATGGCTCTTCCCACGCCGACGAAAGGAATCCGGCTGGACAGTATTTATCCAACGGGTTAATTTATGCGTTACCGCGCCCGCGGGCCAACAACAAGATTCCCTTCGGAGCAAACCTCATGACGACCCAACGCCTCGGCCTCATCATGAACGGGGTCACCGGCCGGATGGGGCTGAACCAGCATCTGATCCGCTCGATCGTCGCGATCCGCGATCAGGGCGGCGTGGCGCTGGCCAACGGCGATCGCGTGATGCCCGATCCGATCCTGGTCGGCCGCGACGCCGGCAAGGTCGAGGCGCTGGCGAAACGCTTCCATGTCGCGCGTTGGACCACCGATCTCGACAAGGCGCTGGCCGACACCAACGACAGCGTGTTCTTCGATGCCGCGACCACGCAGGCGCGGCCGTCGCTGCTGACCAAAGCCATCAACGCCGGCAAGCATGTCTATTGCGAGAAGCCGATCGCGACCAACCTCGACGAAGCCGTGGCGGTGGTGAAGCTTGCGAATTCGAAGGGCCTCAAGCACGGCACGGTGCAGGACAAGCTGTTCCTGCCGGGGTTGAAGAAGCTCGCCTTCCTGCGCGACTCCGGCTTCTTCGGCCGCATGCTCTCGGTGCGCGGCGAGTTCGGCTATTGGGTGTTCGAGGGCGGCTGGCAGGAGGCGCAGCGGCCGTCCTGGAATTACCGGAACGAGGACGGCGGCGGCATCATCCTCGACATGGTCTGCCACTGGCGCTACGTGCTCGACAATCTCTTCGGCGAAGTCGAAAGCGTGGTCTGCATCGGCAATACCGATATCCCCGAGCGCTATGACGAGAAGAACAGGAAATACGTCGCGACAGCGGACGATTCCGCCTACGCCACCTTCAAGCTGAAGGGCGGCGTGATCGCGCATATCAACATGAGCTGGGTGACGCGGGTCTATCGCGACGACCTCGTCACCTTCCAGGTCGACGGCACCCATGGCTCGGCGGTGGCGGGCTTGACCGATTGCGTGATCCAGGCGCGGCAGATGACGCCGCGGCCGGTGTGGAACCCCGACGAGAAGCGGCTGCACGATTTCTACGCGGATTGGCAGAAGCTGCCGGACAACGTCGCCTACGACAACGGCTTCAAGGAGCAGTGGGAAATGTTCATCCGGCACGTCTGTGAGAACGCCCCCTACAAGTATACGCTGCTGGAAGGCGCCAAGGGCGTGCAGCTCGCCGAATGCGCGCTGCAAAGCTGGAAAGAGCGGCGCTGGATCGATGTTGAGGCGATCAGGGTGTGAGCCAGCGTACTGCGGGTCGAGTCATGATTGAAACAGCGTATCCCCAGCTCCCCTTCACCTCGCCCCGCTTGCGGGGAGAGGTCGTATCGCATCGAAGCTGCGATACGGGTGAGGGAGGCTCTCCACGATTTCCTCTCTTACCGTCTGCGCGGAAGCAGCCCCTCACCCCAACCCTCTCCCCGCGAAGAGCGGGGCGAGGGAGCAGACCGAGCCCGCCTTAAGGAGTTCAGGGCCATGAACAAACCCGTATTGCCGATGTCGTCGCTGTCGCTGAAGCTGCCCAAAGCTGACGGTTCGCTCGAAACCTATCGCCTCGCGGCATCGCGGACGTTTCCGGCGAAGCTCGAGGGCACGCTGAACCGCGTGGCGTTTTCCGCGGCGCATGTGGTGGCGAACCCGCTCGCCGATGTCGATCCCTGGCTCACGGCCGCGGTCGACTGGGACAGGACGATTGCGTTCCGCGAGCATGTCTGGGATCTCGGTCTCGGCGTGGCGGAGGCGATGGACACCGCGCAGCGCGGCATGGGGCTCGACTGGAAGACCTCGCTGGAATTGATCACGCGCTCGGTGCGCGCGGCGAAGGCGCGCAACGCGCTGGTGTTCTCCGGCGCCGGCACCGATCATCTCGCGGTGGAAGACGCGAAAAGCATCGACGACGTCATCCGCGCCTATGAGGAGCAGATCGCGGCGGTCGAGAAAGCCGGCGGCCGCATCATCCTGATGGCCTCGCGGGCGCTGGCGAAACTCGGCCGCAACGCCGACGACTACGCCAAAGTCTACGATCGCGTGCTGTCGCAGGTGCGCGAGGGTGTGATCATCCACTGGCTCGGCGACATGTTCGATCCGGCGCTGGCGGGCTATTGGGGCACGGCCGATCTCGACCGGGCGATGGATATTGCGGTCGCGATCATCAATGCGAATGCCGCGAAGGTCGATGGCGTGAAGGTGTCGCTGCTCGACAAGAGCCGCGAGATCGACATGCGCCGCCGGCTCGACAAGCGCGTGAAGATGTATACGGGCGACGACTTCAATTATGCCGAACTGATCGCGGGCGACGGGCAGGGCTTCTCGCACGCGCTGCTCGGCATCTTCGATGCGATCGCGCCGGCCGCCTCCTACGCGCTGTCGCGGCTTGCCGCGGGCGACGAGGCCGGCTTCCACGACGTGCTGGGACCGACGGTGCCGCTCTCGCGCCACATCTTCAGGGCGCCGACGCGCTTCTACAAGACCGGCGTCGTCTTCATGGCCTATCTCAACGGCCACCAGGATCATTTCACCATGGTCGGCGGGCAGGAGAGCGCGCGCTCGACGGTACATCTCGCCGAGCTGTTCCGGCTGGCCGACAAGGCCGGGCTGCTTGCCAATCCGGAACTGGCGACGCGGCGGATGAAGGCGGTCCTCGCCACGCGCGGCATTGAATCCTGATGCGGGATTTCTCGAACGACCATCGCTGGCTGTCGTTGAACACGGCGACGCTGCGCAAGCAGGGCGACTTCGCGCAAATCATCGACGCCTGCGCGCGTCACGGCATCCGCGCCATCGATCCCTGGCGCGAGCAGGTAGCCAGCATGGGTCTTGATCGCGCCGCGCGCGCGATCCGGGATGCAGGGCTTGATCTCTCCGGTTATTGCCGCGGCGGATTGTTTCCGTCCGACGCATCGCGCCGCGCCGAGGTGCGCGACGACAACCGCCGCTGCATCGACGAGGCGAAGGCGCTCGGTGCGTCCTGCATCGTGCTGGTGGCCGGCGGCCTGCCGCAATATGCGCGGCCGGGGAGCCACCCGTCGAAGGACATCGCCGCTGTTCGGGCGCAGGTCGAGGAGGGGCTCGCCGAGATGCTCGACTATGCGAAAGAGGCCAAGGTGCCGCTCGCGATCGAGCCGCTGCATCCGGCCTATGCCGCCGACCGCTGCTGCGTCAACACCACGAAACAGGCGCTCGATCTCTGCGACCGGCTCGATCCCGGGCGCAGTGGCATGCTCGGCGTCGCGCTCGACGTCTATCACATCTGGTGGGATCCGGAGGTCATGAGCCAGATCGCGCGCGCCGGCCGGGATCGCCTGCTTGCGTTCCATGTCTGCGACTGGCTGGTGCCGACCAAGGATATCCTCAACGACCGCGGCATGATGGGCGACGGCGTGATCGACATCAAACGCCTGCGCGCCGCCGTCGAGGCGGCAGGGCTACGCCGGCTATTCCGAGATCGAGATCTTTTCGAATGACTGGTGGGCTAGGCCGATGGATGAGGTGTTGAAGACCTGCATCGAACGGCATCGGACGGTGGTGTGATGGTGATCCTCATCCCGAGGAGCGGCGTCTTCGCCGCGTCTCGAAGGATGGGTCACCGTGCGGGCCTCATGGTTCGAGACGGCGCATGCGCTTCGCTCACCATGACGATCAAGCTTCGTCACGCACGGCACGCTCAGAAATCCCCGAAACCGCACGCGACCGCCGCGCACTGGTTCTCCGTCCAGCGCATAATCGCGGAAACCGCGCAAGAAAGTGCGAGATCGCGATCGCGCCCTCCAGCCGCGCCAGCGCCATGCCGGCGCATTGATGCGCGCCGGTGGCGAAGGCGAGATGCCGGTTCGGCGTGCGGCCGATGTCGAAACGCTCGGGGTCGGGAAATTGCGCGGGATCGCGGTTGGCGGCGCCAATGCAGAGCGTGACCGGCGTGCCCGCCGGCAACGTCAGCCCGCCGAGCGCTATCTGCTCCACGGTCATGCGGTTGCCGAGCTGGTTCGAGCTTTCATAGCGCAGCATCTCCTCGACCGCCGTCTTGATCGTCTCGGGCTGCGCGATCAACCGCGCCTTCTCGCTCCCATGTTCGGACAGCGCCACGAGTCCGTTGCCGATCAGGTTGGTCGTGGTCTCGTGCCCGGCATTGAGCAGGAAGATGCAATTGTGCAAGAGCTCCTTCGCGGTCAGCCGCTCGCCATCGGCTTCGCCCAAAATCAGCCGCGTCAGCACGTCGCGTTCGGGATTGCCGGGTTTGGCGCGGCGGCGCTCCACCAGAACTTCGAGGTAAGCAAGAAAGTCCTGCACGGCCTTGTTGCCGCGCGCAAACGCTGCCTCAGTGATGACGGGCTCCAGCGCGCCCAAAATCGCGAGCGACCAGTCGCGCAGGGGTTCGCGCTCGTCATGCGGCACGTCGAGCAGATTGCCGATGACCTCGATGGGAATGGCGGCGGCGAAGTCGCCGATCAGGTCGAAGGAGCCTTTCGCGGCGATCGCATCGAGCAGGCGGTCCACCAGCCGGACCAGATCGCCTTCCATCTCGGCGATCGCGCGCGGCGACAGCGCGCCCATGATCAGCCGCCGCACGCGGGTGTGGATCGGCGGGTCGTTGAAGACGAGGCTCGTGGTGTGGTGCTCGTAGAGCAGGGAGGCGCCGTATTTCGGGGCAAACTCCTTCTTCTTGTCGGAGGAGAAGGCTTTCGTATTCTTGTAGGCGGTGACGAGGTCGTCATAGCGCGTCAGAAACAGGGCGCCGTTCGGCAGCCGCTTGATCGGCTCGTTTTCCCGCAGTGCACGATAGGTCGGATAGGGGTTGACGTAGAATTCCGGCGTCAGTTTCTCGAGATCGAAATCCTTCGCCAGTTCTCGTGCGCTTGCGTTCATCCCGTCCCGTCCCGACTGGCCTGCCAATTAGTCTCATTTGCAACTATCGTAGGCCGGGGCGGGAGGGCCAGGCAATAGAATTTCTGGCGGAAGCCGTTGCCGGTGGAGATTCTGAGCGCCGGAAGGACCTTATCGCAGGGCGATATGCGGTTTTTGCGATTTGATGCCATGGGCGCATGCGTCTAAGGTTCCGGCCCGAACCCAAATGGAAACAAAATGCACGCGCGTGCCGAAGCCTCCCAAGAAAACCTGCAAGAACAAGCGGCCGCCTGGCCCGAGGAAATCTTTGCGATCCTGCAGCGCTACGATGTGCGCCAGGTTCCTTACGTGCCGGACGCCGGCCATTCGCAACTGATCCAGCGCGTACTGGGCTCCTCCAATATGCGCGGCATTCCGCTCACCACGGAAGAGGAGGGGGTGGCGCTGCTCGCCGGCGCCTGGGCCGGCGGCCAGCGCGGCGTGCTCCTGATGCAGTCAAGCGGCGTCGGCAATTGCATCAACATGCTGTCGCTGACCCAGATCTTCCGCTTTCCGTTCCTCACGCTCGTGACCATGCGCGGCGAATGGGGCGAGTTCAATCCCTGGCAGGTGCCGATGGGATCGAGCACGCAGGGCGTCTTCGAATTGTCGGGCATCCGCGTGCTGCGCGCCACCGAGCCCGCCGAGGTCAAGGACGTGATGGAGGCCGCCGCAAGCCAGGCCTACAACGCCTGCACGCCCACCGCATTGTTGCTGTCGCAGCGCCTGATCGGCACCAAGGTTTTCGTGAAATGAGCAAAGCCAATCTTCTCGACCGCCGCCAGGTCGTCTCCACCCTCCTGGACGACCGCAAGGATGCGCTGGTCGTCGCGGGCCTCGGCGCCGCCACCTACGATCTCGCCGCCGCCGGCGACCATTCGCGCAATCTCTATCTCTGGGGCGCGATGGGCGGTGCCGTCATGATCGGCCTCGGGCTCGCGCTGGCGCAGCCGAAACTGCCCGTCGTGGTCGTCACCGGCGACGGCGAAATGCTGATGGGGATGGGAAGCCTCGCCACCGTGGGCTTGCAGAAGCCGAAGAACCTCACGATCCTCGTGCTCGACAACGAGGCCTATGGCGAGACCGGCGGGCAGGTGAGCCACACCTCGGCCTCGGCTGATCTGGTTGGGGTCGCGCGCGCCTGCGGCATCCCCGACAGCAAGGCGATCTCGACGCTCGGTGAGATCGAGGTCTTTGCGAAGGAGATGCAGGACGTCACCAGCGGGCCGCGCTTTGCCAACGTCAAGATCGACGGCGCCAATCTCGAGCGCGTGCTCTCCAACCGCGACGGCATGTTCATCATGACGCGGCTGCGCGGTGCGCTGGGACACGCGCCGATTTAGCGCAGGGAATGGTCTCGCCGGGTGAGGATTCGTGGAGTGGTCTGTTTCCCAAACGGAGCGATCCGGTTCCCGGCGGCGGACAGTGCGCTGCAACAAGAATCTTGACTTTTGGCGTGGGTGAGTGCTTACTCACAAGATGACCACCTTGCGCATGACCAGTGACCTCCGGCGGCAATTGATTCTTGGCGCCGCCAAGCGATGCTTCGCCCGCAATGGTTTTGCCGGCACCACGACCAAAAGCGTGGCGGCGGCGGCCGCCATTTCGGAAGCGCTGCTGTTCAAGCACTTCCCTTCCAAGGCCGCGCTTTATGCGGAGATACTGACGGAGGAATGCGAGGCCGATCCGGTACTCGCGCACCTGCTCGGACAGGAGCCGTCGACCGCCACGCTGGTGGAACTGGTCCAGGGCATGGTCCGGCATTTCGTCCATCTTTCCGATGGGCCGGATCACGAGGAGGAAGCGCAGCGGCTGCGGCTGATGGCGACCAGCCATCTCGAGGATGGTGAGTTCGCACGCCTGCTCTATGCCAAGGTCGAGAAGCTGATCGGCTCGATGTTCACCGCCTCGCTCGAGGCCGCGATCGCTGCCGGCGATGCCGCACGCCTCGGCGGCGAGGCGCTCAATCTGTTCTGGTTTGCCCACCACACCGTGCTGACGGCCGCACTGACGCGGCTGCCCGCGGTGCCGTGTCTCGCGTATGGCGACGCCGCCGATCTCGAACGGCAGCTTTGCGAGTTTCTCCTCAGGGGAATCGGACTTAACGAAGCCGCAATTACTGCGCATCTCACCCGCCAATCGACGCCGGTCGCGCCGCTGCCGGCTGCCGCAGAAAGTGCATGACAATGAATATTGCGACTGAACCCAAACTCTCGGGAAAACCGCTCGACGAAAAGGGCCGCTCGCGCCCCGTGCGCAGGCTGCGCTGGTTCCTGATCGTCGGATCGCTGCTTGCGGTGGTGGTCGGCGGGCTCGTCTGGTTCAACCATTTCCGCAGCCAGATGATCGCGCAGTTCTTCGCCAACAACAAGCCGCCGCCGATGTCCGTCAGCGTGGCCGAGGCGAAGAGCGAGGTGGTGCCGAACCTGTTGACGGCGGTCGGCGGGCTTGCGGCCGTGCATCAGGTCAACGTCACCTCGGATGTCTCCGGCCGCGTCACCGACATCATGTTCACGCCCGGCTCGCATGTGACATCCGGCGCACCACTGGTGCAGTTGTTCGACGCCCCCGAGCAGGGCGATCTCGCGAGCTTCAAGGCGCAGGCGACGGTGGCGCAGCTTTCGCTCGACCGCGCCAAGCAGCTCGCGTCGCGCCAGTTCGGACCGCAGGCGACCGCCGACCAGGCGCAGGCGAACTATGACCAGGCCTTGGCCGGTATTGCCAAGACCGAGGCCATCATCTCGCAGAAGCTGGTGCGCGCGCCGTTCGAGGGCGAGCTCGGCGTCCGTATGGTCGAGGTCGGCCAGTTCCTGACGGCCGGCACGACCATCGTCTCGCTGACCGACCTGTCGGTGCTCTATGCCAACTTCACCGTCACCGAAAAGGATTCGGGCCAGCTCAAGGTCGACCAGAGCGTGCGTATCGCGGTCGACGCCTATCCGGGCAGGTCCTTCGAGGGCAAGATCACGACCATCGAGCCGCAGATCATGTCCGACACGCGCAACATCCGCGTGCAGGCGACGATTGCCAATCCGGATCACATCCTCAAGCCCGGCATGTTTGCAACCACGACCGTGATGCTGCCGGAGAAGCCGGCCGTCGTCACCGTTCCCGAGACCGCGGTGGATTACACGCTCTATGGCGACTCGGTGTTCCTGATCACCGAGAAGAAGGAAGCCGACGGCAAGGCCTCGATCACCGCGGTCCGGACCTTCGTGCAGACCGGCAACCGCGTAGACGGGCGCGCCGAAATCATCAAAGGCCTCAAGGCAGGCGACCGCGTCGTCGCGGTCGGCCAGGTCAAGCTGCAATCGGGCGCAGCGGTCGCGATCTCCACCGATCCCACGCCGCCGATCCCGGCGAAGCCGCCGCGCTATTGAACTTGAGCTGAGAGCATGACCCTGGAGGTCATGCTCCCCCAAAATCGACAATCAAAGAGAGCGCCGCGATGGCCTTCACCGATATTTTCATCAAGCGTCCGGTGCTGTCGGTCGTCGTCAGCCTGCTGATCCTCCTGATCGGCCTGCGCGCGGCTGCCGTGCTGCCGATCCGGCAATATCCGAAATTGTCGAACACGGTCGTCAACGTCACGACCGTCTATCCCGGCGCGTCCGCCGCCCTGATCCAGGGCTTCATCACCACCCCGATCGAGCAGGCGGTGGCCTCCGCCGAGGGCGTCGACTACATCACCTCGTCCTCGGTGCTCGGCACCTCGACAATCCAGGTCTACATCAAGCTGAATTTCGACCCGAACCAGGCGCTGACGGAGGTGCTCGCCAAGGTCAACTCGGTCAAATATTTGATCCCGAAGGAGTCGAACGACCCGATCGTCACCAAGACGACCGGCCAGACCACCGCTGTGATGTATCTCGGCTTCTCCAGCGAGGAGCTGTCCGGCAGCGCGATCTCGGACTACCTGACGCGCGTGGTGCAGCCGGTGCTGTCGACGGTGGACGGCGTGGCGTCGGCTGACATCCTCGGCGGCCAGACCTTTGCGATGCGGCTCTGGCTCGATCCCGTGAAGATGGCCGGGCGCAACATCTCGCCGGGCGATGTGCAGGCGTCGATCCAGGCCAACAACTTCCAGGCGGCGGCGGGCCAGGCCAAGGGATTCTTCATCGTCTCCAACGTCTCGACCAATACCGACCTGCAGAACGTGCAGCAGTTCAAGCGCATGATCGTCAAGTCCAAGGACGGCGGCTTCGTGCGCATGGAGGACATCGCGACCGTCGAGCTTGCGGCGCAAAGCTCGGATGCGAGCGTCGCCTTCAACGGCGAGCACGCGATCTTCATCGGCGTGCAGGCGACACCGCAGGGCAACCCGTTGACGCTGGTCAAGGGCGTGCGCGCGCTGTTCCCGGAGCTCGAGCGCAACCTGCCGCCGTCAATGAAGATGAAGGTGGCCTACAACTCCACCAAGTTCATCCAGTCCTCGATCGACGAGGTCGAGAAGACGCTGGGCGAAGCGGTGCTGATCGTCGTGGTCGTGATCTTCCTGTTCCTGGCCTCGTTCCGCTCGGTCATTATTCCCGTCGTCACGATTCCGCTGTCGCTGGTCGGCGTCTGCTCGCTGATGCTGATGGCGGGGTTCACCTTCAACCTGCTGACCCTGCTCGCGATGGTGCTGGCGATCGGACTGGTGGTCGACGACGCCATCGTGGTGGTGGAGAACATCCACCGCCATCTGGAGGAGGGCATGCCGCCGGTGCAGGCGTCGCTGAAAGGCGCGCGCGAGATCGTCGGCCCCGTCATCTCGATGACCATCACGCTCGCGGCCGTGTACGCGCCGATCGGCTTCCTTGGCGGGCTGACCGGTTCGCTGTTCCGCGAATTCGCCTTCACGCTCGCGGGCTCGGTGATCGTCTCCGGCGTGATCGCGCTGACGCTGTCGCCGATGATGTGCTCGGTATTCTTGAAAAATACGGAAGAGGGGCGTTTTGCCAGGCTCGTCAGCCGCGTGTTCGGCGCGATGACCCGCTGGTACGGCCGCAAGCTCGACCGTTCGCTCGACTATCGTCCGGTCACGCTGCTGTTCGCAGTGACGATCCTGGGCCTGGTCGGCTTCCTGTGGATGCACACCTCCAAGGAGCTCGCACCTGAAGAGGATCAGGGCATCGTGTTCTCGGTGATCAAGGGACCGAAATACGCCAACATCGACTATCTCGATTTCTACGGCGAGAAGCTCGACCAGGCGTTCCAGAAATTCCCCGAGACCGACCTGCGCTTTGCGCTCAACGGCATCAACGGCCCGCAGAACGGTATCGCCGGCATGCTGCTCAAGCCTTGGGACGAGCGCAAGCGTTCATCGATCCAGTTGAAACCACTGGTCCAGGCCGAGATCTCGAAGATCGAGGGCGTGCAGGCGTTTGCCTTCAACCTGCCGCCCCTGCCCGGCGGGCCGGGCGGTCTGCCGGTGCAGATGGTGATCAACTCGACCTCGGGCTTCCAGGCCGTCTATGAGCAGATGGAGAAGCTGAAGGAGGCCGCGCGCAAGAGCGGCCTGTTCATCGTCTCCGACAGCGACCTCGCGTTCAACCAGCCGGTCGTGCGGGTCAAGGTCGATCGTTCGAAGGCGAGCGATCTCGGCATCACCATGGCCAATATCGGCAATACGCTCGCGACCCTGCTCGGTGGCAATTATGTCAACCGCTTCAATCTGGAAGGCCGTTCCTACCAGGTGATCCCGCAGGTGCCGCGTGGCACCCGCCTGTCGCCGGAATCGCTCGGCAGCTACTATGTGCCGACCAATACCGGCCAGCAGGTGCCGCTGTCGACGGTGGTATCGATCGAGACCGGCACGGACCCCAACTCGCTCACGCACTATAACCAGCTCAACGCCGCGACCTTCCAGGCGGTGCCGATGCCCGGCGTGACGGTCGGCCAGGCCGTCGACTTCCTCGAAGGCGAAGCCAAGAAGATGCCGGCGGGCTTCAGCCACGATTATCTCGCCGACTCCCGCCAATATGTGCAGGAAGGCAATCAGCTCGTTATCACCCTCGGATTCGCGATCATCATCATCTTCCTGGTGCTGGCCGCACAGTTCGAGAGCCTGCGGGACCCGCTTGTGATCATGGTCTCGGTGCCGATGGCGATTGTCGGCGCGCTGATCCCGCTGTTCTTCGGCATGGCAACCATGAACATCTACACCCAGGTAGGCCTGCTGACCCTGGTCGGCCTGATCACCAAGCACGGCATCCTGATGGTGGAGTTCGCCAACGAGCTGCAGCTCAATGAGAGGCTCGACAAGCGCTCGGCCATCGAGATGGCCGCCCGCATTCGCTTGCGTCCGATCCTGATGACGACGGCCGCGATGGTGACCGGCCTGATCCCGCTGCTGACGGCGAGCGGCGCCGGTGCGGCCAGCCGCTTCTCGATCGGACTCGTCGTGGTGGCGGGCATGTCGATTGGCACGCTGTTCACGCTGTTCGTGCTGCCCGCCGTCTATGTGACGCTGGCGACCGATCACCAGGCGACTGCCTCATCCGAAAGGACGAGACAGATCGCCGAATATGATCTCGGCCGGCAGCAGCTCAAGCCGACCTGAGGCTGGATTTACTGGCTTTTTCCACGGCGGCGGGGTTTTCTCGCCGCCGTTGTCGTTTTTGACCTGCATGATTTACCCTGCGCAGGCTCTGCCGCACTGCGGCAAGAGACAAGCCGGCGCCTTCTTGCTAAATAAGGCGCGATGACCCTGTCCGTCCACCCCGACACGCCTCAAGGCCGTACGCTCGCGGGACCGCCCGTGTCGGGCGCCGAGGCGGAGTCGAAGCCGTCGGGGACACGGATCCGCAGCCGTCTCTTCACCAAATATGTCGCGTTGTTCGTGGCGGTCGTCGCCGTCGCGCTGCTCTCCAACGGCATTTTCGAGGTCTTTTTCTACTATCGCGAGCACAAGGCCGCGCTGATCCGGATTCAGCACGAGCAGGCCGAGGCGGCAGCCGCCAAGATCAGCCAGTTCGTCAAGGAAATCGAGAGCCAGCTCGGCTGGACCACGCAACTTCCCTGGTCGGCGGCCTCGCTGGATAACCGCCGCTTCGACGCGCTTCGCCTGCTGCGGCAGGTGCCGGCCATCACCGAGCTTGCCCAGATCGACTCGACCGGCCATGAGCGGCTGCGGGTGTCGCGGCTTGCGATGGACGTCGTCGACAGCGGGCTCGATCTCTCCAAGGACCCGAAATTCACCGAAGCCGTCGCCCACAAGGTCTATTACGGGCCGGTCTATTTCCGGCGCGAGTCCGAGCCCTATATGACGCTCGCGATCGCCGGCACCCGCAAGGACGCCGGCGTCAGCATCGCCGAGGTCAATCTGAAGCTGATCTGGGACGTCGTCTCCCAGATCAAGGTCGGCGAGCACGGCCATGCCTATGTGGTCGGTTCGCAGGGGCGGCTGATCGCGCATCCCGACATCAGCCTGGTGTTGCGCAACACCGACATGTCGAAGCTCGTGCAGGTGAAGGCGGCGCTGGACGAGCAGGCGGCGCTCGCAGAGCAGGCGGAGCAGGCCGCGGCAGCGCAGGCCGCGGCGGCGCAGGCGGCACAGTCCGCGTCCGGGGGGCGGCCGACGCCGGCAGCGCCGCCACCGCCACCGCCACTGCGGAACATGAATCCCAACATGGACTCCCTGCAGGGCGCGCTCAACATCCAGGGGCAGGAGGTGCTGACGGCTTACGCGCCGATCATGCCGCTGCGCTGGATCATGTTCGTCGAGCTGCCGGAGCAGGAAGCCTACGCCTCGCTCTACGCGGCGCTGCAGCGGCTTGCGATCGTGCTGCTGGCGGCCTCGATCTTCGCGGTGCTCGCCGGAATTTTCCTCGCCCGGCGCATGGTGGGTCCGATCCAGGCGCTCCGCGCCGGCGCCGAGCGCATCGGCGGCGGCGATTTCGCCCAGCGCATCTCGATTCCGACCGGCGACGAGCTGGAAGGGCTCGCCAACCAGTTCAACGACATGGGCTCGCGGTTGCAGGAATCCTATGCCGATCTTGAGAACAAGGTCGAGCAGCGCACATCGGAATTGACGGAATCGCTGGAGCAGCAGACCGCGACCTCGGAGGTGCTCGGCGTCATCTCGAGCTCGCCGGGCGATCTGGGGCCGGTATTCCAGACGATGCTGGAGAATGCGACACGCGTCTGCCACGCGAAATACGGGCAGATGTTTCTCTACGAAGAAGACAGGAACGCGTTCCGTGCGGTGGCGACGAGGGATGTACCGCCCGCGTGGTCCGACTATCTCGCGAGCCATCCGCTTATTCCTGCTGATCCCACGGTGCCGCTTGGCCGTGTCGCCGCAACAAAGGCCATTGCCCACGTCGCCGACATCACCAAGGAGGAGGGTTACCTACAGGGCTTTCCCGGGCTTGTCGCCGTCGTCAAACTAGGCGGCGCGCGGACGCTCCTGGTCGTTCCGATGCTCAAGGAGAACCAACTGGTCGGCGCGCTCGGCCTCTATCGCCAGGAGGTGCTGCCCTTCACCAACAAGCAGCTCGAACTCGTCGCCAATTTTGCCAAGCAGGCGGTGATTGCAATCGAGAACGCGCGCCTGCTCAAGGAATTGCGCCAGCGCACCGACGACCTCAGCGAGTCCCTGGAGCAGCAGACCGCAACATCGGAAGTGTTGCAGGTCATCTCCTCGTCGGCCGGCGAGCTGAAACCGGTCTTCGACAAGATGCTTGAGAATGCGACGCGCATTTGCGGTGCCAATTTCGGAACGATGACCCTGTATGAGGAGGGTGAGTTCCGCTCGGTCGCCTCATACAACGCTCCGCAAGCCTATGTGGAGACGCAGCTTCAGACGGTCTTCCGCCCGCACCCTGAGAGCGGGCTGAGCGCGGTGGAGAAGACCCATCAACCTGTCCAGATCGATGACCTCCGGATGACGCCGCCCTATCGTGAAGGCAATCCCGCCGTGCGGAGGCTGGCCGATATGGGCGGTGCGCGAACGCTGGTCATCGTGCCGATGCTCAAGGAAGCCGAGTTGATCGGCTCCATTACGATTTTTCGCCAGGAAGTGAAGCCCTTCACAGACAAGCAGACCGAGCTGGTAGCAAGCTTCGCCAACCAGGCCGTGATCGCGATCGAGAATGCACGATTGTTGAACGAGTTGCGGGACCGCACGGACGAATTGTCCCGATCGCTGGACGATCTGCGCACCGCGCAGGACCGCCTGGTGCAGACCGAGAAGCTGGCCTCGCTCGGCCAGCTCACGGCCGGCATTGCGCACGAGATCAAGAATCCGCTGAACTTCGTCAACAATTTTTCGTCGGTGTCAGGCGAGTTGATCGAAGAACTCAATGATGTGCTCAGGACGACGGAGATGGACGACAAGACCCGCGAGGAGATCGACGAACTCACGCACATGCTCAAGGGCAATCTCGAGAAGGTGGTGCAGCACGGCAAGCGTGCCGATTCGATCGTTAAAAACATGCTCTTGCATTCGCGCGAGGGCAGCGGCGAGCATCGGCTGGCCGACATCAATGCGATCGTGGAAGAAAGCCTCAATCTCGCCTATCACGGCGCGCGTGCCGAAAAGAGCGGCTTCAACATCACGCTCAAGCGCGACTTCGATTCCGCCGCCGGCACGGTCGACCTCTATCCGCAGGAAATCACCCGCGTCCTGCTCAATCTGATTTCAAATGGCTTCTATGCCGCCAACAAGCGCAAGGAAACGGCGAACGGCGATTTCGAGCCGACCTTGAGCGCGAGCACCAGGAGCCTCGGAAACCAGGTGGAAATCCGGATCCGGGACAACGGCACCGGTATTCCCGATAGCGTGAAGGAGAAAATGTTCAATCCGTTCTTCACCACCAAGCCGGCCGGCGAGGGAACCGGGCTCGGATTGTCGATGAGTCACGACATCGTGGTGAAACAGCACGGCGGCAAGATCGACGTAACCACCGAGGCGGGCGTTTTTACCGAGTTTGTCATTTCACTGCCGCGCAAGCTGGCGGTCCAAGGCAATAGTCAAGGCAATACTGGAGGCGCGCATTGAGCGTTTACATCCTCGTCGTCGATGACGAGCCCGATGTGGAGGCGCTGTTCCGTCAGCAATTCCGCCGCGATTTGCGCGCGGGACGTTTTCACATGGAATTCGCCCCATCGGCCCCGGCCGCGCTGGAGCGCGCCGTCGATCTTCGCGATCCATCGCTGGTCCTGATCCTCTCCGACATCAACATGCCCGGCATGAGCGGGCTCGAAATGCTGCCGGAAGTGAGGGCCAAGCGTCCCGACGTTCCCGTCATCATGATCACCGCCTATGGCGATACGGAAACCCGCCGGAAGGCCATCGAGCGCGGTGCGGAAGGATTGTTGACCAAGCCGATCGACTTTGCGCTGTTGCGCCAGGAGATCGATACCAGGCTCGGACAGGCCGCATGACAACGACGATCCTGTTCGTCGACGACGAGCCCGACCTCGAGGCGCTGGTCCTGCAGAAATTCCGCAGGCAGATCCGCGAGGGCGCGGTCGATGTGATGTTCGCCCATGACGGCCTGGAGGCGCTGCAGACGCTCGAACGGAATCCGGATGTCGACATGGTGGTGTCCGACATCAACATGCCGGGGATGGACGGCCTTTCCCTGCTCGCGAAGCTGCAGGAGGCGGAGGACAAGAAGTCCACCATCATTGTCTCGGCCTATGGCGACATGAGCAACATCCGCACCGCGATGAACCGCGGCGCATTCGACTTCCTCACCAAGCCGATCGATTTCGGCGATCTCGAAACCACCATCGACAAGACCATCCGCCACGTCGTGATGCTGCGCGAAGCGCGTTTGCGGCAGGCCGAGGCGGAGCGCGCTCATGCCTCGCTCTCCCGCTATTTCTCGCCGCAGGTCGCCAAGCGGCTCGTCGCCAACGGCGAAAGCGACAGCATGGAAGTGCAGTGGCGCGACGTCGGAACCATCTTCACCGATATCAGGGGCTTCACCACGCTGGTGGAAAGCGCGGATCCCGACGTGCTCGGCGTGCTGCTCAATGAATATGTGGAGGGGATGACCGGCGTCGTGTTTGCGCATGAAGGCACGGTCGCCAAGATCATTGGCGACGGAATCCATGTGCTGTTCAACGCGCCGGGCGAGCAGCCGGATTATGCGACACGGGCGGTCGCCTGCGCGCGCGACCTCAATTCCTGGGCGCAGGAGTTCAGGCAGCGCTGGAAGAAAAAAGGCGTGGATTTCGGCATCACCCGGATCGGCGTGCATGCGGGTCCGGCGCTGGTCGGCAATTTCGGCGGCAGCGAGTATTTCGACTACACCGCGCATGGCGACACCATCAACACCGCGTCGCGGCTGGAATCCGCCAACAAGCAGCTCGGCACGCGTATCTGTGTCAGCGAGACGATCGCGAAGGCCGCAGCGAATTTCAAGGGCCGGCCGGTCGGCGACATCGTGCTGCGCGGGCGGAGCGAGCCGCTGCGAACCTATGAGCCGCTGGGGGAGGAGGCGTTCGCAGCACCCGCCACCTCGCAGTACAGGGACGCCTTCGCCAAGCTCGAAGCCGGCGATGCGGCCGCGATGCCGGCCTTCGCCGCCCTCGTGGGCACGCATGCCGACGATCCGCTCGCCGGCTTCCACCTCAAGCGATTGCTGAACGGCGCCAAGGGCGTCTGCATGCAGCTCGAATAGCCAGGGGATTCCCGAGCATGACGCGTGACTTCCAGGCCGGCAATTACCGGTTCATTCCAGCCGTGTTCCAGTATTCCGGCGGGTCGTCGGCGTTGCCGGGCTACGAGATCGAGCGCGTGCGGTTCGACAAATGGCTGCCGCTGGCGGACGGCTTTGCGGTCATCGCCAAATACATCCAGGCGGCGGGACGGCCGTTGACGTCGTTCTGTGCCTGCGAGTTGCGCTCGCCCGCCGCGTTCACCGACGACGGCTTTCGCAAGTTCAACGAACATTATGTCAAGACGCTTGGCGAGTGGGGCATCTATGATGGCACGATCAATCCGGTGGCGCGCAGCAATGTCTGCCCCGAGATCGATCCGCCGTCCGAGCCGTCCTTTTATGCATTTTCGTTCACGCGGCCGAGCACAGGTACGACGCCGACCTTTGTGATCGCCGGCAGCGGCGAGTCGCAGGAAGGCCAGGCCAGCTATGCGGAGCGGACGGTGCGCTACCGCGACCTCAGCCCCGACGGGATCGCGGAGAAGGTCCGCTACGTCGTCGGCGTGATGGAAAAGCGCATGGCCGAGTTCGGCTTCGGCTGGAAGGATGCGACCGCGACGCAGACCTACACCGTGCACGATGTCCACCCGGTCTTTGCGGACGCCATCGTTCGCCGCGGCGCCGCGCGGGCGGGGCTCACCTGGCACTTCGCCCGGCCGCCGGTGATCGATCTCGAATACGAGATGGATTGCCGAAGGGTGCTGCGGGAGATCGTTATCTGAGGGCGTAGCTTCTTCGTCATTGCGAGGAGCGCAGCGAGCCGAAGCAATCCAAGCTGGCGTACAAAGGGTCGGATTGCTTCGCTTCGCTCGCAATGACGAATGCCGGAAGACCTACCGTTCCCTCGGATCCAGCGCGTCGCGCAGGCCGTCGCCGACGAGGTTGAGCGAGAGCACGACGAGGAAGATCGCCAGTCCTGGCCAGATCGCCATCCAGGGTGCGTTGGTGAGAAAGCGCTGCGCGGAGTTGAGCATGCTGCCCCAGGACGGGGCCGGCGGCTGCTGGCCGAGGCCGAGGAACGACAGGGCGGCCTCGGCGATGATCGCAGCCGCGATCGACAGCGTCGCCTGCACGAGCAGCGCCGGCAATATGTTCGGCAGGATGTGGAACAGCGCGATCCGCCAGCGCGGATTGCCCATCGCGCGCGCGGCCTCGACATAATCCTCGACCTTGACGCTCATCACCTGGCCGCGGGTCAACCGGATGAAGATCGGGGTGGCCGAGACGCCGATCGCGATCATGGCGTTGCCCAGACTCGGGCCGAGAAAGGCGGCGAGCGCAATCGCGAGGATCAGGAACGGGCAGGCCAGCATGGCGTCGGTAATGCGGCTGATCAAGGCGTCGATGAAGCCGCCGCGATAGCCGGAGATCAGGCCGAGCGGCACGCCGACGGTGAGCGCAATGCCGACCGAGATCGCGCCTGCGAGCAGCGAGGCCCGTGCGCCAAAGATCACGCGCGTCAGCACGTCGCGGCCGAGATCGTCGGTGCCGAACCAGTGGGCGGCGGTCGGAGGCTTGCGCACCAATGTCCAGCTCGTCGCGATCGGGTCATAGGGCACGACGAGCGGCGCCAGCAGCGCGAGCAGGATGAAGGCCGTGAGCACGACAAGGCCGGCCACCGCGCCCTTGCGCTTGAACAGCCGCCGCAGCGCGCGCCGCGCCGGGCTTTCCAGCTCGTCCTGCGAGCCGGTCGCGGGGAGGGCGCTGAGAACGGCGTCGGTCATGCTCTTGCGCTTCTTGATTTTAGCATGATCTCCGCGCAAACGTGTTCCGCGCTTGTCGCGAGGAAAAACCGGTGTCCACTTTTTCGGATCATGCTCTGAGCCGCGGGTTGACGAGGATATAGGCGATGTCGGCGATCAGGTTCAGCGTGATGTAGATCGTGGCCGTCACCAGCACCACACCCTGCACCACGGCATAGTCGCGGTTGAACACGGCATCGACGATCAGCTTGCCGAAGCCCGGTATCGAGAAGATCTGCTCGGTCAGCACCGCGCCCGACAGCAGCGTGCCGAGTTCGAGCGCGGCCAGCGTGATGACCGGCGTCAGCGCATTGCGCATGGCGTGCTTGAGGATCACCGAACGTTCGGACAGGCCCTTCGCACGCGCCGTGCGCACATAGTCGCTCTCAAGCACCTGCAGCATGGCGCTGCGCGTATGTCGCATCAGGATCGCCGCGATCGCGTTGCCGAGCACGAAGGCCGGCATGATGGTGGCGGCGAGGCTCGCGCGCCAGTTCTCGGCGAGCGATACATAGCCCGATGCCGGCAACCAGCCGAGCTCGATCGAGAACAGGAAGATCAGCATGATCCCGAGCCAGAAGTTCGGCGTCGAGATGCCCCACAGCGCGAAGATGTTGGCGCCATAGTCCCAGGCGGTGTTCTTCTTCACCGCGGAGACGATCCCGGCGGGAATACCGATCAGGAAGGCGATCACGATTGCCATCGAGGCAAGCTGCAGCGTCACCGGCAGCTTCTGCGCGATCAGCTCGCGCACCGGCACCTTGATGCGGAGCGACTCGCCGAAGTCGCCGGACAGCACGCCCTTGACCCAGTAGACGATATTGCACGGGAATCGGCTGGTCGAGCCGGTATTGATGGCGGATCTGCTCGATCACGGCGGGATCGCGCTCCTCGCCCGCCATCACCATTGCGGGATCGCCGGGCAGGAGCTGCTGCAGCGAAAAGATCAGGATCGACACGAAGAACAGTGTCGGGATGAGCTGGACGATGCGCCGCGCGAGGAAGTTCAGCATGGTCGTTTCCCGCGCGGCGTTGCCATCACTTCAGCTTCAGCCCGATCACGCGCACCAGCCCGTCCGGCATCTGCTTGTAGCCTTCGAGCTTGTTGGTGTGCGCGATCAGGATGCGGCGATGATAGAGGTAGAGGATCGCCTCATCCTCCAGTTCGAGCTTGGTCAGCTTCTCGTACGTTTCCTTGCGTTTCGCCGTATCGGTAACCAGCCGTGCGTCGCTCGAGCGCCTTGTCGGCGTCGGCATTGGACCAGACGCTGTAGTTCTGCGGCGCGTTGCTGTGCAGGAAGATATAGGCGTTGCCGTCGGGGTCGATGCGGCCGCTCCAGGCCAGCATGAAGGCCTGGATACTCGCCGGCCTCGGCCTGCTTCAGCGAGGTCGCAAACTCCGTGACGCGGATCTTCATGTCGAAGCCGGCTTCAGCCGCCATCGACTGTATCACCTGCGCTGGCGTCTCTGTTTCCGCGCCCTTCGGCACCATGAAGTCGACTGTGACCGGCGTCGTGACGCCCGCTTCCTTCAACAGCGCCTTGGCTTTCTCCACGTCGCGGCCGCGGATCGGAAAAGCCTTCTGGTAATAGGGATGATCCGGATTGACCCACTGGTTGCCCGGCTTGAACTCTCCGTTGAACACCACCTGGTTGATGGCCTCGCGGTCGAGCGAGAGATCGAGCGCCTGGCGCACCTTGGCGGACTGGCTGAGCGGGCCCTTGTTCTTGTCGTGGCCGATGTTGAGCGTGATGCCCTGGTAGCCCAGTTCGATCGCGGTGGAGAGCTTCAGCCTGGAATCGGCGCGTACGTCCTTGATGTCGGTCGCCAGCACGCGCTCGATCAGGTCGAGCCCGCCGGATTTCAGGTTGGCGAGCCGCACGGTGGCGTCGACGATCGGCAGGAACACGATCTTGTCGATGAAGACGTTGTCCTTGTTCCAGTAGTCGGCGAATTTCTCGAACACGATGCGGTCCTGCTGCACGCGTTCGACGAATTTGTAGGGCCCGGCGCAGACCGGATGCAGGCCGAACTTGTCGCCTTCGGCCTTGGCCGCCTTCGGCGACATCATCATGCCGGCGCGGTCGGTGAGCTGGGCGATCAGCGGCGAGAAGGGCGCTTTCAGCACCAGCTTGACGGTGAGGGGATCGACGACGTCGACATGATCGAGGGAAGCCAGCTCCGGCTTGCGGAACGAGCCGGGGAAAGTCAGGTGCCGTTCCAGCGAGAACTTTGCGGCCTCGGCGTCGAACGGCTCGCCGTCCTGGAATTTGACGTTGGGCCGCAGCTTGATCGTGACTTCCTTGCCGTCGGCGGAGGTTTCGTGTGACAGCGCGAGCTGCGGCACGATGTTGAGCTTCTCGTCGATGTCGAACAGCTTGTCGCAGAAGGCGGAGAAGACGATGCGCCCGACATAGGTGCGCGCCATGGTGGGATCGAGGATGTCGGGGTCCTCGGCAAGCCCGATGCGGAGCGTGGTTTGCGCGACCGCGCTCGCCTCGAAAGTGAGCAGCAAGGCTGCTGCCGCTGCCAAACGCCAGATCTTCATCACTCGTTTCCTCTTGCCGTTACGCCGCCGTTGATGGGCCGACTATACCAACCCCGCTGCCATCAGGTCCTTCCTCCGAAAGGCTGAAGGCGGCCACCAATTTCTCCAGCGCGGGCGAGAAGCCGCCGTCGGAAGGCACTATGCCCTCGGCCGGCGGCAGTTCCGCGGTCCGGTGACAGGCGGTGGCGTGGCCCTGCCCATCTGCGATCAATTTGGGCACTTCCAGCCGGCAGCGCTCGACCACGAAGGGACAGCGGGTATGGAAGCGGCAGCCGGACGGCGGATTGAGCGCGCTCGGCATCTCCCCCTGCAGGATCATGCGGGAGCGCTTTCCTTGCGGCTTCGCCACGGGAATGGCCGACAGCAGCGCCCGGCTATAGGGATGGCGCGGCGAGGCGAACAGCGCCTCGGTCGCCGCGGTCTCGACAATGCCGCCGAGATTCATCACGGCGACGCGGTCGGCGATGTGCTTCACCACCGCGAGATCATGCGAGACGAAAATGTAGGCCAGCGCGAGCCGGTCCTGCAGGTCGCGCAGCAGATTGAGGATTTGCGAGCGGATCGAGACGTCGAGCGCGGAGACCGGCTCGTCGCAGATGATCAGTTTCGGCTCGACCGCGAGCGCGCGGGCAATCGCAATGCGCTGGCGCTGGCCGCCGGAAAATTCATGCGGATAGCGGCGGGCGAAACGCGGCTCGAGCCCGACGATGCGCAGCAGCTCTTCGATGCGCGCGCGGCGTTTTGCCGGCGGCACCAGGTCATGCAGCGCGAGCGGCTCGCCCAGGATCTGTCCGACCGTCATGCGCGGGTTGAGCGAGGCGTAGGGGTCCTGGAAGATGATCTGCGCCTGGCGGCGGAAGGCGCGCAGTTGGTTGGCGTCGAGCGCAAGCAGATCGCGGCCCTCGAAGCGGACGCCGCCGGCGTCGGGCTCGATCAGCCGCAGCACCAGACGGCTGACCGTGGACTTGCCGCAGCCGGATTCGCCGACAAGCGCCAGCGTCTCGCCCGGTTCGACATGAAAACTGACGCCATCGACGGCGCGGACGAAGGCCGTCGGCCGGCCGAACCAGTTGCGCGCGGCGGGGAAGTGCTTGACGAGGTCGGTGGCTTCGAGGAGCGCGGTCACGACACCAGCCTTTCCAGCGGAGCGCGGAGGCAGCGCGAGGCATGACCGGGCGAGAGCTCCCGCAGAGGCGGCGGCGCCGTGGTGCAGGCGTCCACCACAAAGGGGCAGCGCGCGGCGAAGCGGCAGCCGGCCGGCGGGCTCGCCATGTTCGGCACCATGCCCTCGATGGTGGCGAGATGTGCGGCGCGGCGGTCGAGCCGCGGGATCGAGCCGAGCAGGCCGACCGTGTAGGGATGCTGCGGCGAGGCGAACAGCTCGTCGACCGCGGCGCGCTCGACGATCTCGCCGGCATACATCACGGCGACCTCGTCGCAGACCTCGGCGACCACGCCGAGGTCGTGGGTGATCAGGATGATGGCGGCGTTGCTCGCGGCCTTCAGCTCGCGCATCAGCTCGAGGATCTGCGCCTGCAGCGTCACGTCGAGCGCGGTGGTCGGCTCGTCGGCGATCAGGAGGCGCGGATCGCAGGCCAGCGCCATGGCGATCATCACGCGCTGGCGCATGCCGCCGGACAGCTTGTGCGGATATTCGTCGATGCGCTTTTCGGGCGAGGGGATGTGCACCCGGCGCAGACAGCTCGATGGCGCGGTCGCGCGCGGCGCGGCGCGAGCCGCCGCGGTGGCGCAAAATCGTCTCGACGATCTGGTCGCCGATGGTGAAGCTCGGATTGAGCGAAGTCATCGGCTCCTGGAAGATCATGGCGAGCCGGTTGCCGCGCAGGTCGCGCAGCGTCTGGTCGGAGGTGTTCAGGAGATCGAAGCCGTCGAAGCGGATCGAGCCCGAAACCTCGGCCGATTGCTTCGACAACAGCCCCATGATCGCCAGCGACGTCACGCTCTTGCCGCAGCCGGATTCGCCGACCAGCCCGAGCGTCGCGCCTTGGGCTACCGAGAGGTCGACGCTGTCGACCGCATGCGTGGTGCGGCCGTCGTCGCCGTGGAACAGCACGCGCAGGCGCTCGATGTCGATCAGCGGGCTTGCGGTCATGAATTATCCGCGCCGCCAGCGGCGATGCCGGCCTCGATCGTCGCACGATCGGTGATGCCGGCCGGGTTCTGCCGTGTGGGAAGGAATTTCCGGAAATGCACCCAGCGTTCGCGGCTGACGCGTTCCAGCCGCTCCAGTTCGGCAAGGGGATCGTCGTGGTCGTCGACCCTGAGATCAAGCGCGGACCAGTCTTCCTTGTCGTGAATCAGGAGTGCCGCCGACTGTTTTCCCCGCTTGTCGCCACCGGCCGCCTCGCCCGCGCGCATGGCGGCGACCAGGCGCTGCGCGAAGGGAAGGTCCTGGTTAGCGGCGTAAGTCCTGGCGGTGTCGTCCAGCACGGCTGCGCCCGCCAGCATGTTGCCCGCAACCGAAAAGCCGTCGCCGGGGACATGCCCGCACCAGTCGACGCAATCCTTGCCGGTGTGAGCCGCGATCTGGCCATGCGCGTCCATGACATGAAGCTGCCGGCTTTCGCGGCCGTCATCGCCTGCGAGCAATGCGGCAACGATGTCGCGCGGGCTCTTGCCTTCGCGCAGCATCCGCACGCCGTCGATGCCGTAATAGCAATTGACCAGCGCCTGGGTTGCTACGGCGCCGAAGCCGGCCGCGACATGCGGCACCCGCGCGCCGACGGCAAAGAACTTCGTCGCGACCGCGATGCCGAACTGGCCGGTAGCGCTGTCCCTTGCGATGATCGACCAGGTCATCTCTTTATCTTATCGTCCGGCGGCGTAGCCCTGCATGCCCCTGGGATTGGCGGCGGCGCGGCGGCGCTTGCCGACACGGGAGGCGGCCGTGAGGCGGCCCTCCGACCAGTCGGCGCCGGTCTCGACCACATGGCCGCGGCGGGTCAGCTCGTCACGCGCGGCCTTGGGCACGCGGTTCTCGAGCACGAGCACACCGGGCCGCGCGGTGCGCGGCCAGAACGAGATCGGGAAATGCTCGGAATGCCAGGCCGGGGCGTCGATCGACTCCTGCAGGTTCATGCCGGCGTGGACGTGGCGCAGGAAGAACTGGGTGATCCACTGGTCCTGCTGGTCGCCGCCGGGCGAACCCCAGGCGAGATACGGCTCGCCGTCGCGCAGCGCCATGGTCGGCGACAGCGTCGTGCGCGGCCGCTTGCCCGGCGCGAGCGCGGCAGGGTGGTTTTCCTCGAGCCAGAACATCTGGGCGCGGCTGCCGAGGCAGAAGCCGAGGTCGGGAATGACCGGCGAGGATTGCAGCCAGCCGCCCGACGGCGTCGCCGAGATCATGTTGCCTGCTGTGTCGATGATGTCGAAATGCACGGTGTCGCCGCGCACTTCGCCGAAGCGGCCGACGGTCGGCTCGCCCGCGCCCATGGCGCCGACCGCCTCGCGATGGCCTTCGGCGCGGCGGAGTTTCACCACCGAGCCAAAACCTTCGACCGAGCCCGGCGTGAAATCCATCGAGGCCTTGTCCGAGATCAGCTTGCGGCGCTCGTCGTTATAGGCATCCGAGAGCAGCGTCTGGATCGGGATCTCGGTGAAACTGGGATCGCCGTAGAATTTCTCGCGGTCGGCATAAGCGAGCTTGGCGCATTCGACCTGCAGATGGATGAATTCGGGGCCGGCGGGATCGAGCCCGTCGAGCTGCAAATCCCTTGAGCAGCGCAAGCTGCTGCAGCATCACCGGGCCCTGGCTCCAGACGCCGGCCTTCTGCACGGTGTAGCGGCCGTAGTCGTAGGTGAGCGGCGCTTCGACCGTCGGCACCCAGCGCGCCATGTCATCTGCCGAGAGGACGCCCTTGTGCGGCGAGCCCGAGACATCCATGACGGCCTGCGTGCGGCAGAACTTGTCGATCGCTTCCGCCACAAAGCCATGCGACCAGGCTTTTCGCGCGCGCTCGATCTGCGCGACACGGTCGGAGCCCGCGCTTTCGGCCTCTTTGAGGATGCGGGCATAGGTCTCGGCGAGCTTTGGGTTGGTGAAGATGGTGCCGGGCTTCGGCACTTCGTTGTTCGGCAGGTAGACTGCGGCCGAAGTCGGCCAGTGCTTGCGGAACAACTGTTCCACGGTCTGGATGGTGGCGCAGGCGCGCTCGACCAGCGGATAGCCATTGCTGGCATAGGATATCGCGGGTTCCAGCACGTCGCGCAGCCGCATTGTGCCGTAGTCGCGCAGCAGCAGCATCCAGGATTCGAACGTGCCGGGAACGCAGGCCGCAAGCAGGCCGGTGCCGGGCACCATTTCCAGTCCCTCGCTCTTGTAATGCGCGATCGTCGCCTTGGCCGGCGCCGGCCCCTGTCCGCAGATGACTTCGGTGCGGCCACGCTTGACGTCATGCACGATGACCGGCACGTCGCCGCCCGGACCGTTCAGATGCGGCTCGACCACTTGCAGAGTAAAGGCGGTCGCAACCCCGGCGTCAAAGGCGTTGCCGCCTTTCTCCAGCGTCGCCATCCCGACCGCGGTCGCGATCCAGTGGGTCGAGGTCACGACGCCGAAGGTGCCCTCGATCTCGGGCCGGGTCGTGAACGGATCGGGATTGATGTTGCTGGCCATGGGATTGGCTCCTTCTTTGGGGCGCGGGCACTTGACCACAGCGAGGCCGTCCTGCCAACTGGCATGCCAGCGCCTTCGCGTCCTCAGATCAGGCGGGGGCAGGGGCGAGATTGACGGCGTGGCAGGCGACGCCGTCGATCAGGGCAGGGGCTTCTTTCCGGCAGAGGTCGAAGGCCAGCGGGCACCGCGGGTTGAAGGCGCAGCCCGGCGGCGGATCGATCGGATTGGGAATCTCGCCCTGCACGGGAATGCGCTGCCGGCCGGACATCGCGAGATCAGGCACGGCGCCGAGCAGCATCTTGGTGTAGGGCATGCGCGGCCGGTCGAAGAGCTCGCGGCCGTCCGCGATCTCGACAATGCGGCCGAGATACATCACGCCGATCCGGGTCGCCATGTGGCGGACCACGGCGAGATTGTGGCTGATGAAGAGATAGGTCAGGCCGAACTTGTCCTGCAGGTCGCGCATCAGATTGAGGATCTGCGCCTGCACGGAGACGTCGAGCGCCGACGTCGGCTCGTCGCAGACGATGAACTCGGCGTTGGAGGCGAGCGCGCGCGCAATCGCGATGCGCTGGCGCTGGCCGCCGGAAAATTCGTGCGGAAATTTCGTGCCGTCGTCGGCATGCAGCCCGACCAGGGAGAGCAACTCGCCGACGCGATCCCTGATCTGGCGCTCGCCTTCGATCAGGTTGAAGGCGCGGATCGGCTCGGCGACGATGGCGTCGACCCGGAAGCGCGGGTTGAGGCTGGCATAGGGATCCTGGAACACCATCTGGATGCGGCGGCGCAGCCGCTGCCGCACCTGGGACTGCTTCGGGTCGGTCATGGAGACGCCGTCGATCACGACCTCGCCCGCACTCGGCGGCAACAGGCCGACCATCATGCGCGCTACCGTGGTCTTGCCCGAACCGGATTCGCCGACAAGCGCAAAGGTCTCGCCCTTCCTGATGTCGAAGCTGACGCCGTCGACGGCTTTGAGGTACTCGAGATGGCCGCCTTCGAGCACGCGGTTCAGCCACGGCTTGGAGACGTCGAAGACGCGGCGCAGGTTTTTGACGTCGACAAAGCTCATGCCGCGCTGTCCTTCACCGAATCGTAAAGATGGCAGGCGACGGATTGCGTGCCCTGCCGGATCGGCTCCGGCCGTTCGACGCGGCAGCGGTCGAAGGCCGAGCCGCAGCGCGGATTGAACGGGCAGCCCGGCGGAATCGCGGAAAGCCGCGGCATGGAGCCCGGGATCTGCACCAGCCGCTTTTCCTCGCCGGCAAGCGTCGGGATCGCGCCCATCAATCCCTTGGCATAGGGATGCAGGGGATTGCGCACGACATCCTGCACCGGGCCGATCTCGGCGACGCGCCCCGAGTACATCACCGCGACGCGGTCGCAGGTCTCCGCGATCACGCCCATGTCGTGCGTCACCAGCATCACGGCGGTGCCGTGGTCGCGGCCGAGCCGCTTGATCAGCGTGATGATCTGCGCCTGCACGGAGACGTCGAGCGCCGTGGTCGGCTCGTCCGCGATGATCAGCTCCGGCTCGGCGCAAATCGCGAGCGCAATCACCACGCGCTGGCGCATGCCGCCGGAAAATTCATGCGGATAGCCGTCGATGCGTTTCTCCGGCGCGGGGATGCCGACCTCGGCCAGCAGATCGATGGCGCGTTTGCGCGCGGCCGAATCCGGAAGGCTCAGATGGGTCTTGATGGTCTCGACGATCTGGTCGCCGATCCGGTAGAGCGGGTTGAGGCTGGTGAGCGGATCCTGGAAGATCATGCCGATGCGTTTTCCCCGCACCCGTCGGATTTCTTCCGGCGGCAGATTGTCGATGCGCAGCCCCGAGAGCCGGATTTCGCCGCCGGATATTCGTCCTGGAGGATCAATCAGCCCGATCACGGCAAGTCCGGTGACGGATTTGCCGGCGCCGGACTCGCCGACGACACCGAGCACCTCGCCCTTCGCGATATCGAAGGAGACGCCGTCGATCGCACGCAGGGTGTGGCGGCGGGTGGCGAACTCCACCTGAAGGTTACGCACGGAAAGGACGGGTTCGGTCATCGAAGCTTTGGATTGAGCGCGTCGCGGAGCCAGTCGCCCAGCAGGTTGATGGAAAGGATCAGCGCGGCCAGCGCAATGCCGGGGAAGGCGACGATCCACCATTCGCCCGAGAACAGGTAGTTGTTGCCGATCCGGATCAGGGTGCCCAGCGACGGCATGGTGTCGGGGAGGCCTACGCCGAGGAACGAGAGCGTGGCTTCGGTGATGATGGCAAGAGCGAGATTGATGGTGGCGATGATCAGCACCGGCCCCATCGCGTTGGGCAGCACGTGGCGCAGCATGATCACCGGCGCGGGCAGGCCCATCAGTTGCGCCGCAGCGACATAGTCCTTGTTCTTCTCCACCATGACCGAGCCACGCACCGTGCGCGCATATTGCACCCAGAAGCTCAGGCCGATCGCAAACACCAGCACCGCCAGCATGCTCATCGCGTCCAGCCGGTTGTTGAACACCGATTTGGCGACGCCGTTGACGAGGAGCGCGATGAGGATGGCCGGAAAGGTAAGCTGCACGTCGGCGACGCGCATGATCAGGCCGTCGACGGCGCCGCCGACATAGCCTGCGATGAGGCCGAGCACGATGCCGAGCGTGCCGGAAAACAGCACGCCGAGCACGCCGACCAGGAGCGAGACGCGCATGCCGTAGAGGATCGCGGACAGCACGTCGCGGCCCTGTTCGTCGGTACCGAGCAGATACGGGCTCTGGCCGTCGGCTTCCCAGAGCGGCGGGATGCGCGAATTGATCAACTGCAGTTGCGCGGGATCGAACGGATTTTGCACGGAGAGCGCAGGGGCGAAGATCGCGAGCAGGAAGAACAGCACGGTCACGGCGGCGGCCACCATCGTGAGCTTCGAACGGCGGAACGAATAGAGCAGGTCGCTTTCGACGGCGCGCCTGAGCAAGCCCGGGGCTGGCGCGGGATGCGCCGTCGGCTCGGTATGATGTGGGACGACGGCGTCGCTCATGGTGTCATGCCGGACGGCTGAGGGTCGAGCGCAGGCGCGGATCGACGACGGTGTAGAGGATATCGACCACCAGGTTGATGGTGACGAAGATCAGCGACACCATCAGCAGGTACGCCGCCATGATCGGGATATCGACGTTTTGCACGGCTTGCACGAACAGCAGGCCCATCCCCGGCCACTGGAACACGGTTTCGGTGATGATCGCAAATGCAATTACCGAGCCAAACTGCAACCCCGCGACGGTAATGACGGGCACGAGCGTATTCCGCAGCGCATGGCCGAAATGGATGGCGCGCGTGGTGAGCCCACGGGCGCGGGCAAAGCGGATATAGTCGGTGCGCAGCACCTCCAGCATCTCCGCGCGCACCAGCCGCATGATCAGCGTCATCTGGAACAGGCCTAGCGTGATCGAGGGCATGATCAGCGCCTTCAGGCCGGAGACGGTCAGCAGCCCCGTGGTCCACCAGCCGAACCGCACCACCTGGCCGCGGCCAAACGACGGCAGCCAGCCCAGGATGACCGCGAACAAGTAGATCAGGAGGATGCCGATCAGGAAGGTCGGCAGCGAAATCCCGATCAGCGACACGGCCTGGAACAGCTTTGTCAACAGCGAGTCGCGCCGCAGCGCCGAATAGACCCCCATCAGGATGCCGAACACCATCGCCAGAATGGTGGCGCAGGTCGCGAGCTCGAGCGTCGCCGGCATGCGTTCCTTCAACAGCGAGGCGACAGGCTGGCGGAATTGATAGGAGATGCCGAAATCGAACTGCGCGGCGTTGGCGAAGTAGCGAGCGAACTGGATGGGAATCGGATCGTCCAGGCCCAGCGATTTGCGGATGGCGGCGCGCTCGGCGTAGGAAGTGTCGATGGCGACCATCTGGTTGACGGGGTCGCCGGCGAAACGGAACATCGAGAACGAGATGATTCCGACGGCGATCATGACGCCGATCGCCTGGATCGCCCGGCGAAGAGTGAAAGCGAGCATGTGATCCTTTCACTACTCTTTAGACTGCGGCGCGCTTCGTTGCGTCACAGGGCAGGATGATTTTTCTTCGAACCATCATCCCGCTCTGGCCTTTTGTTTGAGCATGATCTTTCCGGAAAACCGGTCCCCACTTTGCGCTAACGCGGCCCGCCGGGTCCGGATCATGCCCTAATACAAGGTCCCCGGAGGCCTGGGCCGCCGGGACCTTCTGCGTCTGAACGCCTACTCTTCCTGTTTGGTGGCCCAGTAGAGCAGGACCTGGTTGTCCGCGCGCTGGGTCAATTTCACCTTGTTGGATACGCCCCAGGCCAGCGACTGCTGGTGCAGCGGGATGTAGTCGTAGTCCTTGATGCCGATCTCGAAGGCCTGCTTGATCAGCTCGTCGCGCTTGGCCGGGTCGGGCTCGATCAGCACCTTGTCGGTCAGCGCGTCGACTTCCTTGTTGCAGTAGCCGCCGAGATTGGCTTCGCCGCGGCCGGCATCCTTGGGGTCTTCGCGGCAGCCCATGATGTCGTGCAGCACGTTGTGGGAATCCATCGAGGCCGGGGTCCAGCCGAGCAGATAGAGCGAGGTCTTGTAGCCGCCGGGCTTCAGCACCTTGGCGAAATACTGCTGCTTGGGCTGGGCCAGGAGGTCCACCTTGATGCCGATCCGCGCCAGCATGCCGACCACCGCCTGGCAGATCGCGGCGTCATTGACATAGCGGTCGTTCGGGCAATCCATCGTGACCTCGAAGCCGTCGGGATAGCCGGCTTCGGCCAAAAGCTTCTTGGCGCCGTCGGGATCGTATTTCGCCCGCGTGAAGTCCCTGTTCAGCGCGAACAGCTGCGGTGCAATCAT
Source organism: uncultured Alphaproteobacteria bacterium (assembly GCA_963831505.1). Lineage (GTDB taxonomy): Bacteria > Pseudomonadota > Alphaproteobacteria > Rhizobiales > Xanthobacteraceae > Bradyrhizobium. The sequence goes on from CAWHQY010000089.1 coordinate 317,804, forward strand.
GAGCGCCGAGGGCGTCGACAGGCCGCGCATGACGCGGCTCTTGATCGCGTCGTCGTCGATCGCCTTGTAGAAGGCTTCGCGGACGCGGACGTCCTTGAAGGGGTTCTTGCCCTTGACGCTGGAGTAGAGGAGTTCGTCGCGCGCCTGGTCCATGCCGATGAAGATGGTGCGCAGCTCCGGCCCGGTCAGGACCTTGGCGTTGCCGCTCGAATTGACGCGCTGGATATCCTGGATCGGAACCGGCTCGACCACGTCGACCTCGCCCGAAAGCAGCGCGGCGACGCGGGTGGCATCGGAGCCGATCGGCGTGAAGATGATTTCCTTGAGATTATGTTCGGGCTTGCGCCACCAGCCGGCGAAGGCCTTGAACACGGTCTTCACGCCGGGCTGATGGCTTTCGATGGTGAAGGGGCCGGTGCCGTTCTCGTGCAGCGAGGCGTAGCTCGGCGTGGTCGAGGCGGCCGGCGTCGGCGCCACCACGTTGTTCTCCTCGCACCACTTCTTGTCCATGATGTACCAGCCGTCCCACTGCGAGATCAGGATGGGGTTGGGCGAGTCCAGCGTGACATCGACGGTGTAGTCGTCGACCTTGACGAATTTCGCGTCGGCGGGAACGGCGGCGATGAAGTTGGAGCCCTGGGCCCGCACGCGCTGGGCGGAGAAGACCACGTCGTCGGCGGTGAAGGGGTCGCCATTGTGGAATTTGACGTTGTGGCGGAGATGAAAGCGCCAGCGGGTCGGCTCCGGCGTTTCCCAGCTCTCGGCCAGTGCCGGGACGATCTTCAGGTCCTTGTCGCGCGCAACCAGCCCCTCATAGATGTGCCCGTGGTGGGCGATCGTGGTGGTTTCCCGCAGCGTATAGGGATCCAGGCAGTCCCTATATCCGCTACTCGATCGCGCCCAAATCGCCCGAAGACGATTACATCAGCGAAGAGGAAAGCTCGCTCGCCAAGCTGGTGCAAACCGCCGAGCATAGCGATCCTTCGCGCACTGTGCATGTGCGGCTTTACGAACATATGGGCTTCGATCAGCGCGGCCATCGCGAACTGCATTCGGTCACGGAAATTTCGCAATCGCTGGCGCCGGAAAGTTGGCTGATTGCCAGCCTGGAACGGCCGCGGCCGCCACCTGCGCCGCACGACATGCTGATCGCCGCCACCATCGGCACCATCCTCACCTGCGCGGCTGCGGCGTGGATTGCGGGGCGCGTGTCGCGGCCGCTTTCGGCGCTGGCGGCGGCCGCCGACGAGGTGGCGCGCGGGCGCCCCGTGCCGCGCCTTGACGCGCGCGGGCCCGACGACCTCAAGCGTGCGGCGGAAGCCTTCAACGCCATGAGCGACCGCGTGCAGCGCACGCTCGACAGCCACCGGCAGCTCCTGTCCGCCGTGGGGCACGATCTGCGTACGCCCATTTCCGCCATGCGCATCACTGCCGAATTCGTAGGCGACGCCGAAGTGCGCGACCGCCTCACCCGCAATCTGGAAGAGCTGCAAGCGCTGACCGAAGCGGTGCTGGCGGCGGCGCGCGCAGCCCCCGGCGAAGCCATGCGGCGCGTCGATCTGGCGGCGCTGATCGAAAGCGTGTGCGCGGATTTGGTTGACCTCGGCGACCCTGTGGAAATCAACATCGAAGGCAGCGCGCCCTGCCTCTGCCGTCCCAATGAAATCCGCCGCGCCGTGCGCAATCTGGTCGAGAATGCCGTGCGATATGGTGGAGGCGCGCGGGTCTCGTTGCAAACCGAAGATGATTCGCTGGTTGCCATCATCGACGACGATGGACCAGGCATTCCACCCGAGCGGCTTGAGCGCGTGTTCGAGCCTTTTGTCCGCCTCGAAGCCTCGCGCAGCAGCACGACCGGCGGCACAGGCCTCGGCCTCACTCTTGCGCGCACCATTGTGCGCGAGCATGGTGGTGACGTCACCCTGGAGAATCGGGCGGGCGGCGGTTTGCGCGCCAAACTGAGCCTGCCGCGCGAAAAGACTTCGTGAGCGACGATCCGCTTTACGCCAAGCCCGTGCTGAAACTCGCCGCCGCTGCCACCGGGGCCGGCGCGCTGCCCGAGCCCAATCTCGCTGGCGTCGCGGTCAATTCTGTTTGTGGTGACAGCGTGTCGGTGACGATGCGCGTGGACGCGCATGGGCGGATCACGGAGCTCGCGCACGAAACCAGGGCCTGCGTGTTGGCGCAGGCGTCGGCCTCCATACTAGCTGCGCATCTGAAAGGTGCCGACGAAACCCGCGTGCGCCTGCTGCGCGATGCCGTGGCGGCGATGCTGGAAGGGGCGAAAGCGCCTGCCAAGCCATTTGCCGATTACGCAGCGCTCAAAGGCGCGGCCCAGCACAAGAACCGCCACACTTGCGTGCTGCTGCCGATCGATGCGGTGCTGGGTGCCTTTGCCGTGGCTGAGCCGCTAGAGATCACCAACCCACGCCCCAAACAGTCCAAGCGATAGCTGCGCTCCTTCGCTGCGCGCATCGCCCGCAACGATCAACGGTTTCGCATGTGCCAGTCGCGGATCGCGGAATGAAGCCTGTGCCTTTCCAAGATTGAAAACGCACAGCACTGTCTTGTTTTCGTGTGTGCGCTCGAACGCCAGCACCTCGCCGGGCGCTTCCAGGAACGCGATGTCGCCCAGCCTGAGTGCCGCGCTCTTGCGTCGTGCTGCGAGCGCACCTCGTGCGAATTGCAGCGTGGATTGCGGGTCTATTTCCTGCGCTGTCACGGCAAGTGGCTGATGCAGCGGGCTTACCGGCAGCCACGGCGTGCCCGTCGTGAAGCCAAGATTGGGAGCGTCGCCATCCCACGGCATCGGCGTGCGGCAGCCGTCGCGGCCCTTGAGCAACGGATAATAGAGATCGCCGACCGGATCCTTGAGCTGGTCGCGCGCGACATCGACTTCGGGCAGGCCCAGTTCCTCGCCCTGATAGAGCAGCGTCGTGCCGCGCAGGCGAACAACAGCGCCAAGCATCAGCTTCGGCCGATCCTTCGGCGCACCGAAGCGCGTCACCGTGCGCATCACGTCGTGGTTGGAGAATGCGATGCAGGGCCAGTGATCTGGAATGCGTGCCAGCGTTTCGAAATGCTCGCGAATGGCCGCGGGCGTAGCACGCGCAAATCCAGCAAGCGCGAAATTGTAACCGGCATGCAGGCCCTTGTCGGGCGCGAGATAGCCGCCGGAGCGCTCGAACTCCTCGGAGAATTCGCCGAACACGAAGCGATTGTCGAAACGCGTCCACCGTGCGGCGGATGACATCGAGCGCGTCGATGTTTTCCACCAGAGTTGGAGTCGTGGAGATGCCGCTGCATGTTCGGCGCATGCGGCCAATTCCATGGCGTGCGCTCGCCGGCGGGATCGGCGGGATTGTCGGTCAGCGCCGCGTCGTGCAGATAGGCATTGGCGACGTCGAGGCGGAAGCCGTCGACGCCGCGCGCCAGCCACAGGTCCAGCACGTCGCAAGCGCCGCCTCGCGCGCCCGGTTGCGTCCAGTTCAGCTTGGGCTGCTGGCGCAGGAATTTGTGGTGATAATATTGCCGCCGCGCCGGCTGATAGGACCAGGCCGGCCCACCGAACACCGACAGCCAGTTGTTGGGCACCGTGCCGTCGTCCTTCGGATCGGCCCAGACATACCAGTCCGTCTTTGTCGCATCGCCGTCGCGGCTTGCGGCGAAACCAGGCATGCTCGTCGGAGGTGTGGCACAGCACTTCGTCGAGAATGATCTTCAGGCCGCGCGCGTGCGCCGCTTCCAGCAGCGCGCTCGAAATCGGCCAGCGTGCCGTAATCGGGATGCACGCCGTCATAGTCGGCGACGTCATAGCCCCAGTCGCGATTGGGCGAGGGATGGATCGGCGACAGCCAGATCGCATCCACGCCCAGCGACTTTGAATGTAGTCGAGCTTGGCGATCAGGCCGGCGAAGATCGCCCTGCCCGTCGCCGTTGCCGTCGCAGAAACTGCGGACATAGACCTGATAGATCACAGCGCCACGCCACCATGGCGCGCGATCAGCGCAGCTGCTCACACCTCGCTCGCGCGCTGCGACGACCTTGCGCGACCAGGCCGTAGTCCATCGGCCTCTTCGGCGCCCATCCAGAAATTGCGCTCGGTGTCCTGCACGACCTTCTCATAGGGCTGGCCGGTCTCCGTCGCGATCTCGCGGATCAGGCGCTCGCGCATCTTGAGGATTTCTTCCGCCTCGATGGTGATGTCGGAGGCCTGGCCGCGCACGCCGCCCAAGCGGCTGGTGCAGCAGGAAGCGCGTGAACGGCAGGCAGAAGCGGTTCTCCCGCTTGGCGCCGAGGAAGATGTGCGCGCCGGCGCTGGCCACCCAGCCGGTGCCGATCATCTTCACGCGCGGTGCCGACAAAGCGGATCATGTCGTGGATGGTGTCGCCCGACTCCACATGGCCGCCCGGCGAATTGATGATGACGCGGATGTCGCCGTCGCCTTCGGCGGCATAGGCCAGCAGCTGCGCGCGTGACGCGCTCGGCCATCTTCATGTCGACTTCGCCGAAGATCAGCACGGTGCGCGACTTGAACAGCGCCTGCTGCGCCAGCGACGTCGTCTCGGGCCGCGGGGTCTCGTTCTTGTCTTTGTCGTCGTCCAAATTCACCACAGCGCACTCCATCATCCGAATCATTCCAGTCTAGCCAAAGCAACGCTTACGTCCACGCCGGTTTACGACTTCATAATCCGATACGCACCGAAGGCAAGCGCGGCCAGCACGGCGAACGCGGCCAGGATCAGCGCCCACAGCGGAATGCGCTGCCAGAACGGAACGGAATTGTAAACGCGCGTATCGAGAACAAGCTCGCCGTCCTTGACCGCGGCATGGATGTTGCCGGCGTCAGAGCGCCAATAACCGCCAGCATGGGGCAAGAGCACGGCTTCTTCCGCGCCCTTCAGCACCAACGCGCCGTCGGGTTGCGCATTTATTCTGAGCAGGTTTACACCCGCGCGCAACACATCATAACCTCCGCGCGAATGTAGTTGGTATGGGCCGCTGGCTGCGCGCGCGTCAGCTAGAGCGGGTGCCGCGCCATCAAGCGAGGGCGCGTTTTCCTCGCGCGGGCTGAACAGGCGATCGAATAACGCATCGTCGAGCGCGCGCCAGAACTTGGCACTCGCGTGCGCGTTGACGGCGATGAAGTAAGCGGCCTTCGCGTCCGGCACCAGAATGAGACGCGCTTCATAGGCCTGTGCCACGCCGTCGCGCTGAATCCCGCGCCAGCCATTGCGGCGAATTTCCGCAAAGCCATACGTCCAACCCGCAAGAGCTGGATGAAAGGTGAATTGCGTGCGTTCCATCAGCGCAACGGTTTCCGGCAATAGCACGCGCGTGTTTTCGTATGTGCCATTGTTCAGCAGCGCCAGCAGGAAGCGGCCCATGTCGCCCGACGTCGTCGCAAGTCCGTTTTGATCGAAATCGCTGTGCGCCATGCCAAGGGGCGCGAGCACATGATCGCGCGCGTAAGCCTCGAGTGGCTCGCCCGAAACTTTTTGCACGATGGCGCCGAGCAAAGCAGGATCGCCCCGGCTCAGCAGCAGATCGGCAATCGTGACGCCGTTATCCTTCTCACCCAGCGCCGCACCCGCATCTTCGTTCAGCAGAATATCGGCGCGCTCGATAAGCTGCATGGCTGCTATTGCCGTGACCAATCCGGATAAAGTGCCAACGCGAAACTTTGCTGTCAGCGGATCGACACTCGCGCCGCCGTGAACACCAAAACCTTTATCGAGCAGCACATCGCCATTCTTGACCACCACAATGGTCATGCCCGGCACGCGATGATCCCGCATCAACCCCGCGGCCAAGCCGGAAAGAAAATCGCCCAGCGCTTGGCCCTCGGGCCGCACCAGCGGCAGCGCATCGACGGTAACGGCCGATGTGGGTGCAGCACGCGGCGGCAATTGCGGCAGTGGTTGCGACTGTTGCTGCGCGTACGCCGGTAGCGCGAACGCGAGCGCCGCACCGATGCACAACAATTTCAGAAATGTGCGAACCGCGGGCAATGCCTATTTCGGCGGCGTGTACGGCTTCACGTCGCCGCAATCCGCCTTCAGCCACTTGCCTTCGAATTTGGTCGCCGTGTTCATCGGCTGGTCACCGGCCGTGCCCTTGAAAACTGACGCGCCGCTGTAATGCTCGGGCGTGTCATAGGTGATGGAGAAATGCGACGTGCCGTTAAGGGGGCCGGTGCACGCCATGTCGGCGCTGTAGCTCTGGCCGGAAACATTGGTCTTGGTCATTTTGCAATATTGATTATTTGTGCCGCGCGGCCTGTCGGAGTTCACCTCGGCCTGCGTCATGCAGAAAGTGGTCTTGAAGCTTTGGCCTGAAACGTCGCCCGAGGTGGTAGTGGTTTCCCAAAGGCCCGCCTTGCCGTACGTCGCCAGCGCCGCATTCGGCAACACCATCAGCACCGCCGCTGCAGCCATATCCACATACCCGCGCAACAGCATACGATCCTCCGCATGGTGAAATTCTGGTGCGCCCTACGGGAGTCGAACCCGTCTTGCAAGATTGAAAATCTTGAGTCCTAACCGATAGACGAAGGGCGCAATTCTGCACGCGGCTATAAAGCCAGGGCGTAGCGCTTGGCAACGTTTAGACTCCCGCCGGGGCGGCATCTTCGACATGCAGCTGTACGCGCGGCTCGTCCTTATAATTGTCGGACTTGAGCTTTCCCGCCACATGCACACGTTTCCCCCGCGATTTTAAAAGCCCCTGTCCAAGGGGTGCATCGGCGGCGCGGAAGGCGATAGCACCAAGGCTCGCCCCGTCGCGCGCCAGCAGGCGCAGGCGGACGTGGTTAGTGCCCACGATATCGGCATAGGCGACGACGACATCGGGCAGCATGAACATCGGCTCGGGGTTGCCGGCTCCGAACGGGCCTGCCCGCGCGATGTCCTCGATGAGCGCGAGCGTCGCGCCTGAAATCGAGACCATCACATCGACCTTGAGATCTCGTGCGGCTGTGATGACAGCGCGTTGCGGTTCGAGTGATTCCTGAAGAAAGGCAGTGAACTCTTCGAGGCGTTCTGGTTTCATTGAGAAACCCGCCGCCATGGCGTGGCCGCCGCCGGTTTCCAGCAAGCCGTTCTCGCGCGCGGCGCGGATGATGGCGCCCAAATCGACGCCCGCGACCGAACGCGCCGAGCCGCGGCCCAATGCCGTCTTCGAATCCGGCGACGAGTGCCGGCTTGTCGTGCCGTTCCTTCAGCCGTCCTGCGACGATGCCGACCACGCCCACGTGCCAGCCCTCGCCGGTGACCAGCACGAACGGCGCATCCGTCTGTTGCAGCGCCAACGCTTCAGCCTGTTCCAGAATGCCCGCTTCGATGGCCTGGCGTTCGCGGTTGTGCCGGTCGAGTTCATTGGCCAAGCGGTCCGCTTCTATCGCATCGTCGGTGGCAAGTAGCAACGCGCCCAAGATCGCAACGCCCCACGCGCCCGCCCGCATTGATGCGGGGGCCAAACATGAAACCCAGATGATAAGGCGTGAACGGCGGCGCAATGGAACTCACCCGCGCAAGCGCGGCCATGCCAGGGCGCTCCAGCGCGTCCATAATCTTCAAACCCTGCCGCACGAAAGCGCGGTTGATGCCGGTCAGCGGCACCACATCGGCTGATGGTGGCCAGTGCCGACCAGATCAAGCAGCGCGAGCAGATCGGGTTCAGCGATGTTGTTGGCGGCGTACCAGCCCTGCTCGCGCAAATGGCGATGCACAGCGACAAGAAACAGGAATGTCACGCCGGTGGCCGCAAGATGCGTGAGGCCGGATGTGTCGTTAGGCCCATTCGGGTTCACATGCGCGAAAGCAGGCGGATTGGTTTCGACCTCGTGGTGATCGAGAACGATCACGTCGAGGCCGAGCTTGCGGGCTTCGTCCAGCGCCTCATGCGCGGCCGCGCCGCAATCCACCGTCACCACCAGCTTGCAGCCGCGCGCGCGCAAGTCGCGCATCGCTGCCGGCGACGGGCCATAGCCGTCCTTCAAGCGGTCGGGAATATAAAGCTGCGCTTCGCTGCCCATCCCACGCAGGAAACGCAGCAGCAGCGCCGCCGAAGCGGAACCGTCCACGTCGTAATCGGCCAGAACGCCAACGGTTTCGCCAGTCGCAATAGCTTGCGTGAAACGTGCTACCGCCTTCGCAGTGTCGTGCAGCACCAGCGGATCGGCCAGCAGCGCTTTGATCTTCGGGGCGAGAAATAACTCCGCCTCAGCTTCCGCAATTCCACGCGCCGCCAAAACGCGGGCGAGCGTCGGGCTTAGTCCCGCCAATTGCATTTGGCGCGCCGCTTCCGCATCGGCCGCGCGAAAGCGCCACGCCCGGCCCGAGAACGAACACGCCACATTCAATGCGAATTCCGTTTGTTCCGGCGCGTTTCGCGCAGCAGCAAAGTTTGCCGCCAGGTTGCTAATCGTCATCGCCGCGCCAGTGCCGCGTCTTGATCCAGCGCACGGTGCGCGTGGCCGAGCGCATCACGACGCTGTCGGTGGTAATGAACTGCCCGGTGATGTGCACGCCCTCGAGCATGGAGCCGTCGGTGACGCCGGTGGCGGCGAACACCACGTCGCCGCGACGCCAGCTCCATCAGCGAATATTTGCGTTTGAAATCCTTGATGCCGAGCTTGGCCGCGCGCGCGCGCTCGTCGTCGTTGCGGAACACCAGGCGCGTCTGGATCTGGCCGCCGACGCAGCGCAGCGCCGCTGCCGCCAGCACGCCTTCGGGCGCGCCGCCCTGGCCGATATAGATGTCGATGCCGGTCTGCGGGATCGCTGGTGGCGATCACGCCCGCGACGTCGCCGTCGGTGATGAGCTGAACGGCCGCGCCCGCCTTGCGCACGCGCGGCGATGATCTTCTCGTGGCGCGGGCGGTCGAGCACGCAGGCGCGTGATTTCGTCGCGGCTTCACGCCCTTGGCTTTGGCGAGCGCGAGGATGTTGTCTTCGGGCGTCGGCGTCGAGATCGATCATGCCTTCCGGATAACCGCCGCCGATGGCGATCTTGTCCATATAGGTGTCGGGCGCGTTCAGCAGCGTGCCGTGCTTCGGCCATCGCCATCACGGCCAGCGCATTCGGCAGCGCCTTGGCCGTGAGCGTGGTGCCTTCCAGCGGATCGAGCGCGATGTCGACCGTCGACGCCGCCGCCGCCCACCTTCTCGCCGATGTAACAGCATCGGCGCTTCGTCGCGCTCGCCTTCGCCGATCACGACCGTGCCGTCGATGGGCAGCTCGTTGAACGCCGCGCGCATCGCCTCGACGGCGGCCTGATCGGCGGCGTGCTCGTCGCCGCGGCCCGATCTGGTCGCGCGGCAGCGATGGCGGCGGCTTCGGTCACGCGCACCGCTTCGAGTGCGAAGGCGCGATCCAGCGGCTTGCGTCATGCGTACTCCTTGTCATTGCTCAGCCGACCTCCATGGGAATCATGCACGGCGCGCGCAGCACCTTGTCCGAGGCGGCAATCGCCTTCAAGGCGCGCTCCACCGCGCCTGCGGGCGTTTCATGCGTGATCATGACGATCGACACCGGCTCGCCCGGCGCGCGGCCGCGCTGGATCATGCTTTCGATCGAAACGCGCTCGGACGCTAAGCGTTGCCGGCGATCTCCGCCAGCACGCCCGGCACGTCCAGCACCTCGAAGCGCAGATAATAGGCGGACGATCGCGCGCGTCCGGCGGCGCCGGCTTCGGTTTTGGCGAGCTCCGTTGCCGGCCGGCCGAAGGCCGGGCCGATAGCGACCGCGCGCGATATCCACCAGATCGGCGATGACGGCCGACGCGGTGGGCCCCTGCGCCCGCGCCGCGGCCTTCGAAGAAGAACGGACCGGCCTCGCCCGCATCCACCGACGACGGCGTTGAAGCGCGCCGTCGACATCGGCCAGCGGCGTGCCGGCACGCACCATCGCGGGATGCACGCGCTGGTCGATGCCATTCGCCGTGCGCCGCGCCACGCCCAGCAGCTTGATGCGGTAGCCGAACTCGCGCGCGAAGCGCGATATCGTCGGGCGTGATGTGCTCGATGCCTTCGACGGTCATGTGAGTCGAGATCGGGCGCGGTGCCGAAGGCGAGGCTCGAAAGCAGCGCGAGCTTGTGCGCCGTGTCGCCGCCGCCGACATCGAGCGCGGGATCGGCTTCGGCATAACCCAGCTTCTGCGCTTCGGCCAGCACGTCGGCGAAAGGCGCGGCCCGTCGCTTCCATCTGCGTGAGGATGTAGTTGCAGGTGCCGTTCAGAATGCCGCGCACCGCGTCGACGCCATAGGCGATCAGGCTTTCGCGCAGCGCCTTGCACGATGGGAATGCCGCCGGCGACCGCCGCTTCGAATTTCAGCGCGACGTCGTTCTTCTCGGCCAGCGCGGCCAGCGCCGCACCGTGATGCGCCAGCAGCGCCTTGTTGGCGGTGACCACATGCTTGCTGTTCTTGAGCGCTGCCTCGACCAGCGCGCCGCGCCACGCCGTTCTCGCCGCCGATCAGTTCGACCACGACGTCGACGTCCGCGCGGCGCGCCAGCGCCAGTGCATCGTCTTCCCAGGCAATGCCATCAAGGGCGAGGCCACGCTTCTTCTTGCGGTCACGCGCCGACACGGCGGTGAGCCTTATGGGCCGCCCGGCACGCACGGCGAGCGCGTTGCCACCAGCGAGCAGCACCTTGGCCACGCCTGCGCCCACCGTGCCCAGGCCTGCCAGTCCAACGCGTAACTCGGCATTCATCGTGTCGGTCCAATAGCTCAAAACGCCAAGGCCGCGCAGTACCGCGCGGCCCATCGCAATCTACAGCGATTTACGGCCTAGAAAACACCAGGCGCAAGCGGCGCGGCCTCAACCCTCGATGAAGATTTCTGTGCGCCGGTTGCCGTCTTCGCCCTGGGGCATTGATTCGTAATAAACGGGCTGGGTGTCGCCCACCGCCTCGACGATCACAGCATTGGCTGGCACGCCCGCCTTGATCAGCGCCTGCGCCACTGCGGTGGCGTGCTGCTGCGACTGCTTGAACACATAGGCGATGTGCTGGTTGAGCGGCATGTTGCCGGTGCGGCTGGCGGCATGACCGACCACGCGCACATAACCTGTCCCGCGTGCCTTATAGGCTTGGGCCGCGGCGCGGATTTGCGCCTCGCCGGCCGCGTTGATGCCGGAACCAGTGGCGCCGAAAAACACCACGCCGGTCGGCGTGCGCCCGGGCACACTCCACGACGCGGGGGCGACTGCGCCGCTGCTGGCCGAAGTTTTCACCACGCCAGGGCTGGCACCGATTGCGTCCATGTTCACGAGCACGCCGCCGCTGTCATTCGAACTTTGATTGCCATTGGCCGGTCGCACGGCCTGAGCGGGCGTCACCTTCACTTTGCGCGTGGCGGTCGGCGACGACAGGCCTTTGGCTTCGGCCTGTGTCGCTTGATAGCGCGCCAGCACCGATTCCGGAACGAACTGCGACACCGAACTGTCGAGCGGTGGCGCCGTCGAGGGATTGAAGGCCAGTGGCGCGTCGGCGGGAATCGCAGGCTCGGCGCCTGGAATGGCAGACGCCGCATGCGCCGACGAAACCGCAGGCGCAGTTGCCGCTACCGGCGCGCTGGGCGGCGTAAGCGAGGCAACCTTGGTAGAAGGCGCGGGCGCGGGCGCCGGTTCCGTTGCCGCGGACAGTTCTGAAGATTGTGAAGATGACGAGGCAGCCGGCGCCGGCGCAACGGCCGAAGATATGCCGCTGTCGCTGCTGGGTGCGGCGGCACTGCTGTCGCCACTATTGTCGGAGCTCGCGGTATCCGTCGACGTATCGGGCGCCGGTTCGACGCTGGCGAGATCCGCCTGCGGCGGCGCGGGCGGCGGAGGCGCAGCCGCGGGTTCGGTGCCGCCCCTGAGCGCATCGGCGCTGTATTGCGCGCGACTGCGGTCGGCGACGAGCGTATGGGAGATTTCCGTCCGCTCTTGCGGCGTGGTGGTTGGCTTGGGCTTGTCGGGTACCGAGGCCACACTGGGATAGGCCGCGTTGTCGGCGGTGGTGGCTGAGTTATCGGTGGCAGTTGTGGTGGCAGCGGTATCGGCTGGTGCCGCGCCGTTATCGGCTTGAGGCGCCGGAATCGGATAACCCTGACTGTCGATCGCGGTATTATCGCTGCCGCCAAACGGGTTCAAATCCGACATGGTTGAACAGGCGCAAGAGCCGGCGGCCATAACGATAATGGCAGCCACGCGAACCAAGGTCCGCAAATTTTTACGCATACTTCCGCTCCCTGTGGGCTCTTAAGAGGGGCACCCACTGTTAGCAAGGCGAAGCAGCATATACTCGTGTTCGGCCGATCTTCCAAGAGAATCGGCTACTTAATCGGGCGACATCCCGGCCTGCCCGGCCTTTTCGCAATGCAAAATTCAGGTTGCCGGGGTGGCCCGCGCCGTGATGAATGGCCGGGGGAAAAGGAATTCAGGCCATGCCGCGAACCGCGCGCGCCAAAACCAGGACGGCGCGCAAGAAGAATGAAAAAAAGGCAATGCCGGGTGGCACCCGCGCAGGCGCGAGCGGCCGCACAAATGCTTACGCCGTTCACGACGCGGGCGAACTCGCGCGCAACATGGGGCGAGTTGGGTTGCAAGGAGCGCGGCTGCTTACCGATTTCACCAAAAGGCAGGCGGGCAAGCTGGGCCACGAACCGCTCGATCCCCTGAACATCTCGGGTGCGTTTTACGAATTCCTCAAGCACCTAGCATCGCACCCGCGCGAGTTCGCGGAAAGCCAGTTCGAGTTGTGGCGCGATTATACGACGCTGTTGCGGCGCGCGGCACAGCGCATGATGGGCCAAGACGTGGCCCCAGTGGTGGCGCCGGCCGCCGGCGACCGGCGCTTCCGCGACGCGGACTGGCAGGACAACCAGATTTTCGATTTCATCAAGCAGTCCTACCTGCTGACCGCGAACTGGCTGCAGCACACGGTCGCCAACACCGGCAATGGCGACGCGCGAGGCCAGCAACGCATCGATTTTTACACCAAGCAATTCGCCGACGCGATCGCGCCCACCAATTTCGTTCTCACCAATCCGGAAGTGCTGCGCGCGACCCTGGCCATCGAACGGCGACAATCTGGTCAAGGGGCTGAACAATCTGCTTGCCGATATGGATCGCGGGCACGGCCAGCTTTCCATCCGCCAATCCGCCGACGCCTTTGAGATCGGCGAGAATATCGCCACCACGCCCGGCAAGGTGGTGTTCCGCAACGAGCTGATCGAGCTCCTGCAATACAATCCGATCGACCAAGACGGTATACGAACCGCCGCTGCTGATTTTCCCGCCCTGGATCAACAAGTTCTACATCCTCGATCTGCGCCCGGAGAATTCCTTCGTCCGCTGGGTGGTGGAGCAGGGCTACACGGTGTTTCGTGGTCTCGTGGGTCAATCCCGACGGCAAAACTCGCGCAGCAAGACGTTCGAAGATTACATGCGCGAGGGCATCTTCGCCGCCCTCGACGCGGTGACAAAGGCCACCGGCGTGGAAGATCCCAACGTCGTCGGCTATTGCATCGGCGGCACGCTGCTGGCGGCGACGCTCGCCTACATGGCGGCGAAGAAGCGACAAGCGCATCAATTCCGCGACGTTCTGGGCGGCGCAGGCCGATTTCAGCGAGGCCGGCGAGTTGCAGGTGTTCGTCGACGACGCCCAGCTCGCACCGTGGAAGAGCAGATGAAGGCGGCCGGCGGCGTGCTCGAAGGCAGCAAGATGGCCACCACCTTCAACATGCTGCGCGCCAACGATCTGATCTGGTCGTTCGTGGTCAACAATTACCTGCTGGGCAAGCAGCCCATGCCGTTCGACCTGCTCTACTGGAATTCCGACACCACGCGCATGCCGAGGCGATGCATCTGTTCTATCTGCGCGAATGCTACCACAACAACGCGCTGGCCAAGGGCAAGATGGTGCTAGGCGGCGTCAAGCTCGATCTTTCAAAGATAAAGACGCCGTTCTATCTCCAGTCAGCCAGGGAAGACCACATCGCCCCCGCCATTTCCGTCTACAAGGGTGCCAAACTGTTCGGCGGGCCCGTCACTTATATCTTGGCCGGTTCCGGCCATATCGCGGGCGTCATCAATCCGCCCGCCGCGAACAAATACCAGTACTGGACCAACGCGAAGCTGCCGAAAACTTTTTCCGAATGGCAGGCGCACGCGGCCGAGCATGCGGGTTCGTGGTGGCCCTATTGGGACAAGTGGCTTGCGCCACGCTCCGGCAAGAAGATCCCCGCGCGCAAACCCGGCAACGGAAAGCTAAAAGTACTGGGCAATGCGCCGGGGACATATGTGAAGGTGAAAGCGCGGTGAGCGATTTCCAACCCCTGCTTAACCTCGTCTCGACGATCGCGATCGTCGCAGGCTTGGTGTTCGCGGGGATACAAATACGCCTCGCGCAGCAGCAGCGGGCGCGTGACTCCGCCATTCAGCTGATGCAGTCGTTTCGAACGCCGGAATTCGTGGCCGGCATTGCGGTTCTGATCGATCTGCCGGACGGTTTATCGAGAACGGAAATCAGGACGCGGCTTGGCGACAAGTTCAACAGCGTCCTTCTTATGTTGCTATAGCTCGAGTTGGTGGGAATATTGGTGCAGAAGCGCGAAATCCCGCTTGAGCTGGTCGAAGATTTCTTCACCGGCCCCACTCTTCTTGGCTGGCGCAAGATGGAAAAATATATCCACGACTTGCGCAAAGAGATGCAGATGGATACGTCGATGGAATATTTCCAATTTCTGGCCGAACAAATGCTGCGCCGACAAAAATCTCATCCTTCCGCGCCCGCGCACCTCACGCACCGCGACTGGAAGCCGTAATCAGGCGCGCTCAATCACCTTTGCTAGAATATCTACTGCGCGCACACACTGCTCGCGTGTGACGTCGAGATGGGTAACGGCGCGCACGATGCGTGTGCCGAAGGCGTTCAATAAAACGCCCTGCTCTTTCGCGCGCGCGACGATGGTTGCGGCGTCCGGTGCGGGCGTTTCGGTGCGGAAGACGACGATGTTGGATTGCACCGTCTTCAGGTCGAGCTTGAGCCCGCGCACGCCCGCGATTTTTTCAGCGATGATCCGCGCATTGGCGTGATCGTCCGGCAGCTGCGATAAATTGTTGTCCAACGCATAAAGCCCGGCGGCCGCCAGAATGCCCGATTGCCGCATGGCGCCGCCGAACATGCGCCGCGCTCGCACGGCGCGTTTTATATTCTCTTTGCTCCCAGTGATCAGGCTGCCGACGGGACAACCCAGCCCTTTCGACAACGACACCGACACCATGTCAAACGGCGCCGCCAATTCCTTCAGTGATTTGCCGGTTGCCGCCGACGCATTGAACAGCCGCGCGCCGTCGAGATAGGCGGCGATGTTCATTTTCTTCGCCGCGTCGCAGATCGCCACCGCATCGGCCTGCGGAAACACCACGCCGCCGCCGCGATTGTGCGTGTTTTCCACCGCCACCAAAGTGGTCGGCGGGAACACGACATGGCCCTGGGGTTTGACGGCCGCTCGGAAATCATCGGCGGTGAAAAGTCCGCCCTTCCCCACTACGGTAAACTGCACGCCGGAATTGGCGGCCGCCGCGCCCCCTTCGTGCCAGACCAGATGCGTTTCGTCGCCCACGATCACGTCGTCGCCGGGGCGCGTAAGCAGCTTCACGCCGATCTGGTTGGCCATCGTGCCGCTGGGCAAAAACAGCGCGGCTTCCTTGCCCAGCAATTCCGCCACGCGCGTCTGCAAGCGGTTGGTGCTCGGGTCTTCGCCATATTGGTCGTCGCCGACTTGCGCCTCCGCCATCGCCCGGCGCATGCCGTCGGACGGTTGCGTCACCGTGTCGGAACGAAGGTCGATCGCTTCCGTCACAGCATTCCCTCGGTCTCTTTCCAGCCCATCATGACGTTGAGATTTTGTACGGCGGCGCCGGCGGCGCCCTTGCCGAGATTGTCGAGCACGGCGGCGAGCCGCGCCTGCCCGCGTGCTTCGTTGCCGAAAACGTAAAGCTTCATCCGGTTCGTGTTCTTCAGTTCCTCGGCGTCGAGCGTTTTCATTTCCGCCGCCTCTTTCAGCGAGGCGACTTCGACCAGCGGCTCGGCGCGATAACGCTCCGCGAGCGCCATATGAAGATCGACCACCGATGGTTTCTTCGGCAGCGCCCAAAGCTGCAACGGCACTTCCACGATCATGCCGCGATAGAACCGCCCGACGCCCGGCGCAAAAATCGGCGGATGCGTGAGGCCGGCATGCATTTGCATTTCCGGCACATGCTTGTGAAGTAGGCCAAGCCCGTAGGCGCGGAAAACTTCTTCGGTGAAATTGTCCGCTTTCTGGTCTTCGAACTCGGCGATCATGCTGCGCCCGCCGCCGGAATAGCCCGACACAGCGTTGCACGCGACCGGCCAGTCGGCGGGAATAATTCCGCCACGCACCAGCGGATGCACCAGCGCAATGAAGCCCGTCGCATAGCAGCCGGGATTGGATACGCGCGTGGCCGTTTTGATTTTCGCGCGTTGCCCGGGCTCCAACTCAGGAAAACCATAAGCCCAATCGGGCGCGACGCGATGCGCGGTCGATGCGTCGAGCACGCGCACGCTCTCATTCTTGATCAGCGCGCAGGCTTCCCGCGCGGCATCATCCGGCAGGCAAAGAATGGCCACATCGGCGCTGTTAAGGGCGTCCTCGCGGGCGGCCGCATCCTTCCGCCGCTCGCCCTCGAGCGACACGACGCTCAGCCTGGCGCTGCCCATGAGCCGCTCACGGATTTCGAGGCCCGTAGTGCCCGCCGCCCCGTCGATGAAGATTTTCACTGTCATAATCTGTGTTTACGCGCTCCTCGCGGTCCCCGTCATCATTGACAGCGTTAACGTGCCCCTTTTAGCTGGATTTGCCCGCGATTCCGGCACGCCGTTCAGGCCACGCCCGCAGGCCCGTTAAGGGGGGAAACACCCATGGACTTCAATGCCGTAATCGAAAACTTCAAGAACGTCCTTGCCCACCATTATTTCGATTTCCAAGGGCGCGCGCGTAGGTCCGAATTCTGGTGGTATATCCTTGTCGTCATCGTCATCCAGATCATTCTCAGTATCATTCAGCGCTTCATCGGCACGCAGATCCTGACCGCTCTGCTGTCGCTGGCGTTGTTGCTGCCGAATTTGGGCATCAGCGTGCGCCGGCTGCACGACCTGGAAAAAAGCGGCTGGTGGATTCTGCTGCCGTTGGCACCGATGATCCTGGTCGTCCTCTGCATGTTCATGTTCCAGTGGACGCTGTCGATGATCTTCGGGCTGGTGACCCTCGCCTGCTCGATCTTGCTGATCTACTGGTACGCCATGCCGGGCACCTCGGGCACGAACAAATACGGGCCTGATCCCAAAGCCGGCGGCAAGAAATAAGCGAAAGCGTTTAGCGCTTCGAGAACTGGAAGCTGCGGCGGGCCTTGGGCCGGCCGTACTTCTTGCGCTCGACCACGCGGGTCGCGGGTGAGGAAGCCGCCCGGCTTCAGCACGGGGCGCAAGCGAGGGCTCATAGGCGACCAGCGCTTGCGAGATGCCGTGGCGCACCGCGCCCGCCTGTCCCGAAAGTCCGCCGCCAACGACCGTGCAGATAACATCGAACTGGCCGTCGCGGCCCGCCGCGATCAGCGGCTGGCGCAGGATCATGCGCAGCACGGGACGCGCGAAATAGATCTTCTCTTCGCGGCCATTGACACCGATGCGGCCCGGCCCGGCTTCATCCAGACGCGCGCGACCGCGTTCTTGCGCTGGCCGGTGGCATAGGCGCGGCCCTGCTTGTCGAGCTTGGGCTTGCCTTCGGCCGCGGCCGCTTCGGGCGCGGCTCCGGCACCTTGGCCTTGATCAGCGTCGATTTCAGTTCGGCGAAACTGCGATGTCTTCGGCCATGATCAGCTAGCCTTCTTCGTTGCGCTTGCGCTTTCTTGAAATTGGTGTTCTTGGGGTTCATTGCCGCGACGTCCAGCATTTCGGGCTGCTGCGCCTCATGCGGATGCTCGGCGCCGGGATAGACGCGCAGATTGGCGAACTGGTGGCGGCCCAGCGGCCCGCGCGGCAGCATGCGCTCGACCGCCTTCTCGACCACGCGCTCGGGGAATTTGCCGCGCAGGAATTCGCGCGGCGGTGCGTTCCTTGATGCCGCCGATATAGCCGGTGTGCTGGTAATAGACCTTCTTCTTCAGCTTGTTGCCGGTCAGCAGGACCTTGGCGGCGTTGATGACGATGACATTGTCGCCGCAATCCATGTGGGGCGTGTAGGTCGGCTTGTGCTTGCCGCGCAGGCGCAGCGCGATGATCGAGGCGAGCCGGCCGACGACGAGGCCTTCGGCGTCGATCAGGATCCATTTCTTCTCGATCTCGGTCGGCTTGGCCGAGTAGGTTTTCATGGCAGGCTCCAACGAGAAGCGGTCCTGTAACGGTTAGACCTCAGGGGGTCAAGCGGAAATCCCTTAATTTTAGAGGCTTTCAGTAATACGGTATCTGGATACCGCGCAGCGTTACAGTTTCTCAGATTGAACCGATGGCCACCCTCTGTCACAAACACGCTGGAAAGCCCAAGGAGCGTCTCGTGGATAAGCGGATCGTTTATGGCCTGGTGGCCGCCGCCGTCATTCTGGCGTTGGGCGCCTATTTCATGTTTGGCCGTTCCTCGGCAAATGTTGCGGACAGCGGCAATGCGCTGCCCTACGAAGTCCTTGCCACCGACCACGTTCGCGGCGCGGCAAGCGCGCCTATCACCATCATCGAATATGCGGCGATGCACTGTCCGTTCTGTGCCCGCTTCGAACGCGATGTCGTGCCAAAACTAATCCAAAACTATGTGAATACGGGAAAAGTGAGAATGGTATTTCGCGATTTTCCCTTGATTGGGCCCGATTGGCTCGCCTCCGGGCTCACGCATTGCGTGCCTCCCGACAAATTTTTCTCGTTTCTTGATCTGCTCTTCGCCAATCAAGACAAGTGGGTGGGCCCTGGCGCCGACGCCAACCACGACGGCAGCTTGTCCGAAGACGAAGTGATCGAGGGCTTGGTTCAAATGGGCCGCATGGCCGGCTTTAGCCGCGAAAAGGTCGAAAGTTGCATCAGCGACAAGACGACGCTCGCCTCTCTTGATCAGGTTCAGAAGGACGCCGAGGCGAAATACAAGGTGGACCACACGCCAACCTTCATCATCAACGGCGAGATCTATAACGGCGAGTTGACTTACCAAGACATGCAAAAAAAGCTCGACGCGCAATTGACAAAAAAGTGACGTAGACTGGCCGCCATGGACCAGAAAACAGACGCACCCCTCCTTCTCTCCCAGAGCCGCGACGGCGTTCTCACGCTGACACTCAACCGGCCCGAGGCGCGCAATGCGCTTTCCTGCGGGCTGATCAACGCGCTACAGGATGCGCTGGATGCGGCCGCCAAGGACGCCGATGTGCGCGTCATCATCTTGGCCGCAAAAGGTACCTGCCTTCTGCGCCGGCCACGACCTCAAGGAAATGACCGCGCGCCGGGCCGATCGCGATCAAGGCGCGCAGCCACTTCCGCGACCTGTTCGCCGCAATGCAGCGACGCTGATGCAGACCATCGTGCGCCACCCCAAGCCGGTCATCGCCCAGGTGCAGGGCGTGGCCACGGCGGCGGGCTGCCAGCTGGTGGCGCGTGCGATCTCGCCGTCGCTTCAACCAACGCGCAATTCGCCACGCCGGGCGTCAATATCGGCCTGTTCTGCTCGACGCCGATGGTGGCGCTGTCGCGCAATGTGCCGCGCAAGCAGGCGATGGAAATGTTGCTGACCGGCGATCACGTAGACGCCGAAACCGCGCGGATCGGCCTCGTCAACCGCGTGGTGGCGCCGGAGAAGCTGGAAGCCGAAACCATGGCGCTCGCCCGCCAGATCGCCGCCAAGCCGCGCGCCACCGTCAAGATCGGCAAGGAAGCGTTCTACCGCCAGCTCGAAATGCGGCTTGAGCGATGCCTACGATTATGCGAGCGAGATCATGACGCGCAACATGCTGCACGCCGAAGCCCAGGAAGGCATCGGCGCCTTCGTGGAAAAGCGCGAACCCAAATGGCCGCGATAGCCTGAGGTAATGCGCCAATATCCCGACGAGTTGATCACACGCATTCTGCGTTCGGCCAAGACCATCGCCATGGTGGGACCAGCGGCAACGACATGCGCCCGACCTATTTCGCGATGAAGTATCTGCTCGACAAGGGTTTCAAGATCATCCCCGTCAATCCCGGCCTCAAGGTCGGCAAGAAATCCTCGGCCAGACAGTCTATGCGACGCTTGACGATCTGCCCCCGCCCGTCGACATGGTCGACATCTTCCGCAATTCCGAAGCGGCTGGCGACAGTGGTCGACGAAGCGCATCGCCGACAAGGATCGGCTGGGCATGACGATCTGTGGATGCAGCTCGGCGTCGTCAACGAGGAAGCGGCCAAACGCGCGCGAAGCAGCAGGCCTCACCGTCATCATGGATCGCTGCCCAAAGATCGAATATGGCCGGTTGTCGGGCGAGATCGGCTGGATGGGCGTGAACCGCCGCGTGATCGACAACCGCAAGCCGCTGCTGTTCGGCAAGGGCGGTTCATTGAAACGGGCCGCACCGAAACCGGCCAAGGGAGACAAACATGAGCGATTATGGCTTCAACACGCTGACCGTTCATGCCGGCGCGCAGCCCGATCCCGCCACCGGCGCGCGCGCCACGCCGATCTATCAGACCACGGCCTTCGTGTTCGAGGACGCCGATCACGCCGCGGCGCTGTTCAACCTGCAGGTCTTCGGCAACATCTATTCGCGCATCATGAATCCGACCAACGCGGTGCTGGAGGAGCGCGTCGCGGCGCTGGAAGGCGGCCGCGCCGCGCTGGCCGTGCGCTTCCGGCCATGCGGCGCAGCTCCTCGCGCTTGCACACGCTGATGAGCCCGGGCGACAAGATCGTGGCGGCGCGCCAGCTCTATGGCGGCTCGATCAACCAGTT
Organism: uncultured Alphaproteobacteria bacterium; assembly: GCA_963831505.1. Classification (GTDB taxonomy): domain Bacteria; phylum Pseudomonadota; class Alphaproteobacteria; order Rhizobiales; family Xanthobacteraceae; genus Bradyrhizobium. The sequence continues at coordinate 338,782 of CAWHQY010000089.1, forward strand.
CAGCCAGGGCTTCGCCAAGTTCGACTGGCATGTGAAATGGGCCGACGCCACCAATCCCGACAGCTTCAAGCGCGCGATCACCGACAAGCACCAAGGCGATCTTCATCGAGAGCATCGCCAATCCCGGCGGCATCATCACCGACATCGAAGCGATCGCCAAGCATCGCCCATGACGCGGGCGTGCCGCTGATCGTCGACAACACGCTGGCCTCGCCCTACCTGATCCGGCCGATCGAATGGGGCGCCGACATCGTCATCCATTCCGCCACGAAATTCCTGGGCGGCCACGGCAATTCCATGGCCGGCGTGATCGTGGACGGCGGCAAGTTCGACTGGGGCAGCGGCAAATTCCCGACCCTGTCGCGAGCCCTGCCCGTCCTATCACGGCATGAAGTTGTGGGAGACGTTCGGCGACATGGCCTTCGCCATCGCCTGCCGCGTGCTGGGCCTGCGCGATCTCGGGCCCGCGCTGTCGCCGATGAACGCCTTCCTGGTGCTGACCGGCATCGAGACCTTGCCGCTGCGCATGCAGAGGCATTGCGACAACGCGCTGGCCGTCGCCGAATGGCTGAAGGCCAATCCGAAAGTCGCCTGGGTGAATTATGCCGGGCCTGGAAGACAATCGCTGCCTACGCCCTGCACAGGAACTATTGCCCCAAGGGCGCGGGCGCGTGTTCACCTTCGGCCTCAAGGGCGGCTATGACGCCGGCGTCAAGCTCGTCAACAGCGTGAAGCTGTTCAGCCATCTCGCCAATGTCGGCGACACGCGCAGCCTGATCATCCATCCGGCCTCCACCACGCATCGCCAGTTGTCGCGACGAAGACCGCGCGAAGGCGGGCGCCGGCACCGACGTGGTGCGGCTGTCCGATCGGCATCGAGGACGCGAGGACATCATCGCCGATCTGGATCAGGCCCTAGCGGCGTGACGCTGTAGGTCAGCCACAACGCCGAGCCGAACAGCGCCAGCGCCACGATCTGGTGCGCGGCGGCGAGCGCCATCGGCACGTCGCTGATGACGGTGAGAATGCCAAGCGCAATTTGCAGAATGGTGAGCGCGAGAACGTGTATACCCGCGATGCGCACCGGCTTGTCCGCGCCAGCGCGACGAAGCGCGATAAATAACCAGATGACGAGAATGGCGACGATGTAACCCACTGTGCGGTGCTGGAAATGCACCAACGCGGGGTTCTCGAAATGATTGATCCACCAGGGTGAAAGGTCATAGAGCCCCGACGGAATCCAGGCGCCGCCATAAGTCGGCCAGGTGTCGAAGGCGCGCCCCGCATCCAGCCCCGCCATGAACGCGCCCAGCAGCATCTGAATAAAGACGAGCGCGGCCAGCGCAATCGCCCAGAGCTTGAAACGGGAAAGTGCGGCGACGCCAGTTCTTCGCGTGCCAATGATTTCCAAAGCCGTCCATAACACCGCCGCGAACAGCGCCACGGCCAACCCAAGGTGCGCAGCCAAAAGATATTGACTGACGGCCACGCGGTTCGGCTGGAAGCCGGATGTCACCATCCACCAGCCGAGCGCGCCTTGCGTAGCACCCAACAGGAAAATCACAACGAGGCGCGGCACCAGCGCGCGGTCTATGCGGCGCTGCCAGAGGAAATAAACAAACGGCAGCAGGAACACTGCGCCCAGCACGCGCCCCAGCAAACGATGCGCCCATTCCCACCAATAGATGGTCTTGAACGATTCCAGCCCCATGCCCTGGTTGAGCAACGCGTATTGCGGCGTGCCCTGGTATTTGGCGAACTCGGCCTGCCAGTCGGAATCCGACAGCGGCGGCACTACGCCCACGAATGGATGCCATTCGGTGATCGAAAGACCTGCGCCGTTGAGCCGCGTCAGCCCACCCACCACCACCGTCGCGGCGATGAGCACAGCGATGATCAGCAGCCAGATGCCTACGGCTTTGTCCGTGCGAATACCCTCATGCTTCCACAAGCTCAGCATGAGGGCGATTCATAAAGCCTCACCCTGAGCCTGTCGAAGGGTGAGCTTGTCGAAGGGTGAGGCTGCGGCTACACAGCGCGCATGAATTCGCTCACGCCCCGCACCAAGAAATTCATCGGGCTGCTTGTCATCCTGGTATGGCTGGTATTCTACAGCCTGATCGCAATGCGCGTGGGTGTGGCGGTGCTACCGCGTGCGAATTGGGTGGTGACGCTACTTTATTATGCAATCGTGGGCACGGCGTGGATCATTCCCATCGGCCTGATGCTGCCCTGGATGCACCGCGAGCCGCGCAGAAAATAACGCGGCCTATTTCGCCTCGGCGAGATCCGAGAGCTTCTGATAATCCACCTTTTTCAAAATCTCCGTCAGTTCGTCCATGCTGACATTCGAACCCTTCACCGCAATGGCAAAGCGATTGCCGGCGATGAACTCCACTTCGCCGCTGTGATCGCTGCTGTCGTATTGCTCGTGCATGAGCTGGCCGTCGACATGCGTGGTGCGCTCATAGCCGGCGTCGGTTTCCTTATCGAGATTGGGATCGAACTTCACGGCGAGCCCCGCCAGCCCCGACAGTGAACCCATATCGGTGATCTCGACGGTGATGTGCTTGTCCCCGTCGCCGCTATATTCGGCCGTCGCCTTCGAGGCCGAAATGCCCATGGCCGAATTGCTTTCGCCCGAAGTGCCCTCGCGTTTCATGCCGGGCAACTCTTCGGGCAGTAGCTCCTTCAGCGCGCGGAAATCCACCGGTTTGATGTGGCTGCCGCCAGTGGCGATCTGGCCCATAGCGCCCAGCGCCTTGGCGAGATCAACCTGTTTCGCGCCCGCTTCGTTCGGATTCTCGCCACGCGCGCGCGCTTCGTCTTCTGCCTTCTGTTCGTCCTCGCCCATCTTGGCCAGACTCTGCAGCGAATGAGCGACGCGCTGGCGGTCTTCCTCCGTCTTACCGCCGAACAGGCTGGAAAGCCACGAAGCGGCCACCTGCTTTCCGGCTTCGTCGTTCGAGGCCATCCGGGAATATCCATTCAACCCGCCATAAGTTCCGGAGGCGACACCGCCCATAACGCTGCCCGCAATCAAGCCGATCACGAACCACATCACGATCGCGGCAACGCAGACGGTGGCCGTGTAGCCGATGGCCTTGTCCTTGGGCGCGCGCATCAGCACCGGCAAGCCGAGATAGAGCAGATAAATGCCATAGAGGCCCGCGATGATGCCGATCCAGGCCAGCGACGGAATGATTTGGAACACGGCCGCGATCCAGGCAGGCGTGTAGCTGTAGGCAGTGACTTTCAGTGCGCGCAGCGAATCTTTCTGGCCGCCGAAAGTGGGCGCCAGCGCATCGACGATAAGCGCGACAAGAAACACCGCGACAAGGGTCAGCGCATACATGACGGCGGCCGAGATCAGGCCGGAGAAAAACGGCGCCCGGTAAGTTCCAAACAAGGGCACGCTGACGCCGATAATGGACTGGCCGATGAACCCGGCGATGGCGCCGATGGCGGCCAGCACCGCCACATATTGCACATAGATCGCGCGCGAGGTCGTCGTTTCGGACGCGATCGCCGGCCACTCGTTTACCGGATTGAACAAAATGTTTTTGACGCGATCGATCAGACTTTGCGTGACAATGCCTTTGATGCCATTGCTCATGTCGTGTTCCTCTTAAAGTGGGATAATTTATTCGAGAACAACTGGTCGGAGCGGCGGGATTTGAACCCGCGACCCCCAGTCCCCCAGACTGGTGCGCTACCATGCTGCGCTACGCTCCGGACCGATAGGGCAAATGAACGCCCGTAGGGCGCGCGGACTATAGAGTCGCGCGTCTTGCCCGGCAACGCGCAGATCAATGGGGTCGGTTTTGCTTCGCCGCCAGCAGTCGGTCTTTAAGCTCGACCAATTCGCCCAGCAGCGTTTCCAGATGCTCGCGCTGCACCGACGACAGCGCCGAAGCGGGAACGGCAGCGCCGGGGAACGGATGCACGTTGGAGCCGGGCATCATGGGCGCCGCCTCGCGCACCAGCGTTGTCTCGCCGCGGCCGATCTCGGCGACATAGCGCAGGCCCTGGTCGCGCAGCACTTTCTGCACGCCCTTGATGGTGAAGCCGTCGCGGTAGAGCAGCGCGCGGATGCCGCGCAGCAGATCGACATCTTCGGGCCGGTAGTAGCGCCGCCCGCCCGCGCGCTTCACCGGCTTGATCTGCGTGAAGCGGCTTTCCCAGAAGCGCAGCACATGCTGCGGCACGTCGAGTTCGACGCGCCACTTCGCTGATGGTGCGAAAGGCTTCCGGCGATTTTGGCGGATGCGCGGCGGCTGATGCATCGGCATCAATCCTCGCCGTCGGCCATCGGCGTCTGGCCGTTGATGACGGCCTTCAGCACATGGCTGGGCCGGAACACCAGCACGCGGCGCGGCGCGATCGGCACTTCGTCGCCGGTCTTCGGATTGCGGCCCATGCGCTGCGCTCTTCTGGCGCACCGCGAAGGTGCCGAAGGAGGACAGCTTCACCGTCTCGCCGCGGGACAGCGCGCCGCACACTTCTTCCAGCATGTCCTCGACCATCTGGGCCGATTCGTTGCGCGACAGGCCGACCGCCTGGAACACGGCTTCGGTCAGATCGGCGCGGGTCAAGTGTTCGGTTGTCATGGCGCCCACTCGTGCACGACTCTGCGCTTGGTAAACCGTAGGCGCGCAGGATTTCTCCGTCAACATCAAAGGGATAGGCGGCAAGTCTTGAGATTCGCGCCTAGGTTACCAGCGGATCAGGGCGGCGCCCCAGGTGAAGCCGCCGCCCATGGCCTCCAGCAGGACCAGATCGCCCCGCTTGATGCGGCCGTCCTCGACCGCCGTCGACCAGCGCCAGCGGCACCGAGGCGGCCGAGGTGTTGCCGTGCTCGGCGACGGTCGAAATCACCTTGTCCGGACGAGATGCCGAGCTTGCGCGCCGTGCCGTCCAGGATGCGCTGGTTGGCCTGGTGCGGCACGAACCAGTCGATGTCGGAGATCTGTCACGCCCGGCCTCGCCGACCGAGGCCTCGATCGCGGCGGAGATGTTGGTGACGGCGTGGCGGAACACTTCCTTGCCCTGCATGCGCAGATGGCCGGTCGTGCGGGTCGAGGACGGCCCGCCATCGACATAGAGCAGATCGTGCAGCCGGCCGTCGGAAAACAGCTTGGTGTTGAGCACGCCGCGGTCGGCGATTGTCGCCCTCGCCCTCGTGCCGCCTGCAGCACGACCGCGCCGGCGCCGTCGCCGAACAGCACGCAGGTGCGTGCGGTCGTTCCAGTCGAGCAGCCGCGTCATGGTTTCGGCGCCGACCAGCAGCACGGTCTTCGCCTGCGCCGCCTCGATGAAATTGTCGGCGACCGACAGGCCGTAGATGAAGCCGGAGCAGACCGCCTGCACGTCGAAGGCGGCGCCGCGCGTCATGCCGAGCCGCGCCTGAAGCGTGGTGGCGACCGGAGGGAAAGGTTTCGTCGGGCGTGGTCGTGGCGCACGATGATCAGGTCGAGTTCGCCGGCGTCGATGCCGGCGTCTGCCAGCGCGTCGCGCGCGGCCGCGCAGCGCGAGGTCGGACGTCTTTTCGCCCTCGCGCAGCGATGTGGCGCTGGCGGATGCCGGTGCGCTCGCGGATCCACTCGTCGCTGGTGTCGACGCGCTTGGCCAGATCGTCGTTGGTGAGGACGTTGTCCGGCAGATACGCGCCGCAGCCCAGAACTACGGAACGGATCACGTCAGAAGCGGCCGCCTCCGGCATGTCGCCGTGGCGCGCTATCGGCGCTGACGGCCGCGCGCGGTCGGCGATGATGCGTGCGATGACGTCGGCCCGCGCCATGTCGATCGCCATGTCGAGGGCGCTGGCGAAGCCGAGCGCGTCGGTGCCGCCATGGCTTTTCACCACGACGCCGTTGAGGCCCAGGAAGATGCCGCCGTTGGCGGCGCGCGGATCGAGCTTGCGGCGCAGCGTGCTGCAGCGCGCCGCTCGCGAGACAGCGCGCCGAAGCGGCCGAAGAAGCGAACGCGTCAGCGCGCTGCGCAGGAAATGCGCCACCAGCTTGGCGGTGCCTTCGGCGGTCTTGAGCGCGACATTGCCGGTGAAGCCGTCGGTCACCACCACGTCGACCGTGCCTTCGGCGATGTCGTCGCCTTCGACAAAGCCGCGAAATTCGATCGGCAATGCGAGGTCGCGCAGGATTTGCGCCGCGCCCTTCACCGCGTCGATTGCCCTTCATGTCCTCGGAGCCGACATTGAGCAGGCCGACGGTCGGCCGCTCGAGGCCGAGAATGGCGCGCGCGAAGGCTTCGCCCATCACCGCGAAATCGACCAGCTGCTCCGCATCGCAGCCCGACATTGGCGCCCACGTCGAGCACCACGCTCTGGCCGCGCTTGGTCGGCCAGATGCGCGGCGATGGCGGGGCGCGAGATGCCTTCGATGATGCCGAGCTGGAACATCGACATCGCCATCAGCGCGCCGGTGTTGCCGGCGGAGACCGCGACCTGCGGCCTCCTCGTCTTCACGGATTCGATGGCGCGCCACATGCTGGTGTTGCGGCCGCGGCGCAGCGCCAGGCTCGGCTTCTCCTCCATGCGCACACGTTCGGGCGCGTGGCGGATTTCGGACATGCTCGGCGAGCTTGCGCTTGCGCTTGAGCAGCGGCTTCAGCGCCGCTTCGTCGCCATGCAGCATGAAGCGCACGCGGGATGGCGCAGCGCGCGATGCGCGGCAGCGCGGCCACGACGCTGCCGGGCCGGCATCGCCGCCCATCGCGTCAATCGAAACGGTCAGTTCGCGGGCCACATTGGCCTCACCGCCCCGTCCGAAATGCGCGGCCCTTCGCCGTCAGGCTTCGGCCTTGACGACTTCGCGGCCGTCATAATGGCCGCAGGAGCCGCACACATGATGCGGCCGCTTCTGTTCGCCGCAGTTGGGGCATTCGATCTGTGGCCGTGCGGCTCAGCGCGTGGTGCGACCGGCGCATATTGCGCCTCGACGGCGAGGTTTTTCGTTTGGGGACCGCCATGACAAAAGGCTCCTAGGGCTCTCAACGCCCGTCGTAAGTGCTTCAAACGGAAAGAAAAACGCCTGCGCCACCCTTTTGGGGACCGGCTCAGGCGAAACAGGGGCGGAGTGAACCCGAAACCGTGTTGCGATGCAAGAGAGAGCATTTGTCATCCCCGGCCGAACGGCGCGAAAGCGCCGTGAGGGGAAGGGAATCTAGGTGGAAAGGTTACGTACGATTGCCGACACCTAGATCCCCTTCCCTCGCCCAGCCACGGTGTGGCCGGGCTCGCCGGGGATGACAGGCGTATTCAGCTTTTTGTTTTCAGCTTCTTGAGCACTGCAAACGGATTTTCGGCTTTGCCGTCCTCGTCGGCAGGGGGCTGGAACGCGACGCCTGGCTTGCGCGGATAGGGATCGATGGCGAGTGCAAGTTCTTCCAGCACGGGGCCCGCGATGTCGAGCACGCTGCTGGAAAGCTCCTCCGGCTCGTCGTCGCTTTCGATCACTGCGGGGCTCGGCACGATGATCTCGCGCTTTTTGGCTGGCGTATGCCGCGCCTTCTCCGCCACATGGAAGCTGCGGCGGAATTCGCCCGCGATCTTCGCCCGCACGGGCTCCAGCGTCACCACGCAGGCCTGCACCAATTCGGCCGCGAACTCGGCCTCGTAACCGAAATATCCGCCGCCCAGTTTTTCCAAACGCACTTTGCCTTTCAGCGACTCGAAACTGCTGATGCCCGCCCAGTGCGCGAGCTCCGCGCGTTGTTCCGCCGTGGGCGCAAGCGAAATTTCTCGCCCCGCGTCGGACAGGCGCGCGAGATCGAAAGTCACAACAAAGGGTGCGGTCTTGTCCGGCATTATGAAGTCGCTTTGCTCGGTTCCTGCGGCAGCGGGCCGAAATCGATGCGACCATCGTTCAAGTCCTGGCCACGCAGCCGCGTCCGCGCCGCAAATATATAGTGCGCCAGCACGCGCGCTTCACCTACCTTCGCCTTCTCGCCCCGATAAAGATTTCGCAACAGAGCGTCCGAAAGCTCTTCTTCCGATCCCGCCGCTTGATAAGCCGCGAGCCGGCCGTAAAAGGCATTGGCCATTGCCTTGATGCGCCTGGACACGCCCATGTCGCCGATGCCGAGCTCCCGCAGCGCCTCCTCGAACCCCGCGAAGATGGCGTTGGCCAGCTGTTCGCCCGTGACTTTGCCCGCGGCCCCCTCCTCCTTCAGCGCGTCCAGCACCAAAAACGCGTGCACCGTAAACAGGTCGAATCGGCCGTCGATGCTGTCGGCAACATGAAACCGGGTGTGAAAAACCGCTTCCCGCGCGCGTGCGGCAATGCTGTCATGCAGCGTGTTTGCCGCCCGGCGTGAGGGATTTTCGCGGCGGAAGAGGCCGAGCATCCGGGCTCCGGGCTTGCAAGGTTTCGCGGGCATGTGCTCCGGCAACCACAATAACTCGTAACCTCGCGCCTCCGCCGCCACGGCAAGGTCGTGCGGTGGAATCGAGTAATCCGTCGGAAACATCGTAAGCCCGACATGCATGTTCAGTGCTCCTCGGTTGCGGCCAGGCTCCATCACACGCGACCGCGCGTGATGGTCGCACACAGGGCACGAACCAATGTCCTTCTCAACTCTATCAGAGAAATGAGCGGACGTACCGTTGTTTGTCGCAACGCTGGGCCTCATCGCAGCGACGGCTTGTCGAGCTTCGCGCATCGGGCGAGATTACAGGATCTCAGGGTGCGACGACCGGGACTTACGCCATTACGGTCGCAACAGCCTCTAGGCTTAACCGTCATAGTCGGCCTCGTCCGCGCCCACGGACAGGTTGCCCCAACTCGTCACCCACTCCAGGCGGACCGCGATGACGGGCCGTTCGGCGATCTGCATCGCCGCCAACTGGCGGTACCGAGAGCGTAGTAGCTCCTGCGCGCGATCGTGCTCCGTCCCAGCGTGCAGGATCTCAGCCCGTCCTCGCAACATCACCCAGCCAAGCCGGGTCCAGTCTTCGTCGTACCGATCAACCACGATAGCGACCGTCGGGTTGCGCTCGATGTTGCGGACGCGCTTGAGTGCTGGTCCAGCCACGCGCTTCGGCTTCTCGTCGATGGTGATGTAAAGGGTGCCTTGCGAAATCGTAAAGCACACCGGCACGACGTGCGGAATGGCCCGGCTATCGGCCGTGGCAAGATGCCCGACCCGTCGCGTCAACAGGAACCTGCGTTCGTGGTCTGACAGCACGTGACGGTCCTCCGCGCGATGACAGTCAATCGCGCCGATACTGCACGGCTTGGCTCGGCTTCGCCACCCAGGAATCGGCGTTCGACCAAACGTCGGCAGGCCTGCCAGGCTTGATTCAAAACCGCGGTCGCGATCAATCCGGTGATAGCGCATCCGATGCTCAGCCGCGGCAACGAGGTGGCGAATAGGACGAATCTGTTGCGGTGCATGAGTCCGGAATTGGCAGCCAATTGCCGACGCGTTGGGGCGCAGTACAAAAATCGCAAATAACTCGTAAGTTAGTTTCTGACAGATAAGTCAGGGGCTGTCGTGGCGTCAAAATAAGATGCAGCCTATCTGCCGTCGACCGTGGTGCAAGATCGCTGGGTGAAGAGCGGCTGAAAAAAATCGGGATAGGCCGGAATATTTGCAGCATACGGGAGTATCATGGGCGACGCTCAGGCCTCACCGCCTGGACGGCTATGGTCGATGCGCGTTTCGGGCATTGGCCAATTCTGCCCTGAAAGTCTTAAAAGGGAGTGCAGAGATGAAACACGCGTTAACTTCTCTCACTATCGGTGCTTGCCTACTGCTTCCATCGGCTAGTGTCGTTTTCGCCGCGGGACAACCCGGGGCAAGTTGCCTGTCCGCAGGTGCCACCATGACGCCCGGCAGTGCGGCGGCGTCGCCAGGTTCTCCGTTCAACGAACCGGGGACACTCACACCCGCAGGTGGAACGGCGGGCCAGGTCTATGCGGGGAACAGGCAGGGGGCACCAACCACGGCAAGTCCGAATGCCGTCTCCCAGTACGACGTTGCTTGCTTGCAGGTCACGACCCACGCCACGACCCACGCCACGACCCACCAGCCGCCGTAGCGCGGCGTGTCCGGCACAGAGGTTGGAGTAGCCGAAGGCCTGAGTTGACGCCGAGGACCAGGCGGCAAATGGCTGAGACAGGATGATAGCCACATGCGTTTCGTCGTTGTGGCGAGTCTGCTGTGTGCCTTGATGGTCGGGCTGGGCTACACCTATGGGCAAGATAGCTCAGTCCCGACCTTCCTCACGGCCGCAGTCGAACGAGGCAGCATCTCGACTTTGGTAAAGGCCAGCGGCACCGTTGAAGCCGTCGTGAGCGTCGATGTCAGCTCGCAATTATCGGGGCGAATTGCGGAGGTGTTTGTCAATTTCAACGATAGCGTAACGGCCGGCCAGCCGATTGCGCAAATCGATCAGGAGATCTTTGCCGCCCGCGTCAATGAAGCGAGAGCCGCTCTGAGAGTGGCGCGAGCTAATGCCCAAGTGCAAAAGGCGGCACTGGAACGAGCGACGGTCGCAGTGGCGAATGCCCAGACTGCAGAAAAACTGGCTGAGGACCAATCGGCCGCGAACAAGGCCAGGCAAGACGAAACGGAAAGGGAGTTCCTGCGAAAGCTCGCATTGTCACGCACCGGCAGCGGCACCGAGCGAGACCTAAGTCAGGCGCGGGCTCTGCGCGACGCAGGGGCTGCCGACCTGCGCGCCTCCCTTGAGCAGATCCAGATGAAAGCCGAGGCCATTGCGATTGCGGAAGCAGAAAACCACATGGCGGAAGCCAATCTCGAGAATGCGGACGCTGTTGTCGAGCAGAGGCAGGCGGCCGTCGATCAGGCGGAAGTTGATCTTGATCGTACAGTGCTCCGCGCGCCGATTGACGAAATCATCATCAAGCGGGATGTCAATCCAGGACAAACGGTCGCCGTCAGTCTCGAAGCCAAGACGTTGTTCAAGATCGCGAACGATCTCCGCGAGATGAAGGTCCATGGCAAGATCGACGAGGCCGATGTCGGGCAATTGAAAGTGGGCCAGACCGCCCAGTTCACCGTGGACGCCTATCCGGATCGCACCTTCAGCGGACAGGTTCTACAGATCCGCAAGTCTCCCGAAGTCGTGCAAAACGTCGTCACCTATACGACAATCGTTTCCGCACCAAATCCGGACCTCCTGTTGCTGCCGGGAATGACTGCCCAACTTCGGATTGTGGTGAGTGACACTCGCGGGATCCTCAAAATTCCCAGCCAGGCGCTGCGCTTCCGGCCCAACGATGCCAGTCCTCCGACTGACCACCAGAGTGCGAACCAGGCCACTTCTGCGACAGTATGGCTGGTGGGCAACGATGGCCGACCAAAACCGGTCACAGTGAGACCGGGTGTGACCGACGACAACAGCGCAGAACTGCTGGAGGGCGCGCTTGCGGAGAACCAGCAAGTGATCGTCGGGATTGCGAACTCCCAAAAGCAGAGGAGGTATTTCGGCCTGCGCCTTGGATTTTAAGACTGGATTCGAAGATGCAACCGCTGGTGCGAACCGCTGGAATTTCAAAACACTATCCCTCCGGAGGAACAATCGTTCGCGCGGTATCAAACGTGTCGCTCGCGATCGAGCACGGCGAGTTTGTTGCAATTCGCGGACGGTCGGGTTCGGGAAAGTCGACCCTGATGAACCTTTTGGGTCTTTTGGATCGGCCGGATTGCGGCGAATATGTGCTCAATGATCGAGAAGTTACAAAGCTGAGCGAGGACAGACGCGCGGCCATCAGGAGCCGCGACATCGGCTTCATATTCCAACTACCGGCCCTTCTGCCGCGCGTAACCGCGCTGGAAAATGTCGAACTTCCGCTTGTTTACGCCGGCATTCCTCCCTCCAAACGACGTCGCGCAGCCAGAGACGCGCTTGACCGCGTAGGCTTGGCCGACCGCAGTCATCATTGGCCAAATCAACTCTCGGGAGGCGAGCAGCAGCGGGTTGTCATTGCTCGTGCGACGGTGAACGATCCCGCTCTCATTCTCGCCGACGAACCGACCGGATCACTGGATAGTGCCACCAGCAATGAGATTCTGTCGCTGTTCGAGATGCTTCATCGCAATGGTCACACGATTATTGTGGTTACGCACGCCACCGAGGTCGCCGACCGTGCACGGCGACAGATCACCCTACATGATGGACGAATTATCAAGGACGCGGCGACGTCGGACAAGAATTTGCTTCCGAATGGCATCGTTTTGGATTCTTCCCGATGAGTGCCCTGGAGAGCTTGCGAATTGCCATGCGGGCGCTTCGCGCGAACAAACTGCGGAGCGTCTTGACCGTGCTTGGGATCGTCGTTGGCGTTGGAGCAGTGGTCTGCATGGTATCGGTGGGAGCCGGCGCACAAGCGGAAGTTTCCGAAAAGATCCGCACCCTTGGAGCCAATCTCCTATTCGTCCTGCCTGGAGCCAAAAATTCCGGCGGAGCGAGGCTTGAATCCGGAACACAACCCACGCTGACGGAAGAGGATGGCGCTTCCATCCGCCGCGAACTGGTGAACGTGCAGGTCGCGGCTCCGCTGTTGTCGCGTTCCATGCCGCTCGTGGCCACAAACAGGAACTGGGTGACGGTAGTGGCCGGAATTAATGCCGACTATCTGGTGGCCCGCGAATGGCAAATTGCCAGCGGCCGATCCTTTACCAGCGACGAGATCACATCCGGAACCAAAGTTGCCATCGTGGGGTCGGTTATTGTCGAGGAGCTTTTCAATGGGCGTGCGGGAATCGGAGAGACCTTTCGAATCGGCAGCGTTCCCTTCACCGTGATTGGTGTGCTGGACAGAAAGGGGTTGGGCGCGGCTGGCCGCAGCCAAGACGACGTCGTGTTCATCCCACTGTCGGCCGCTAAAAGCCGCGTGCTCGGCGCTGTGCGCGGCACGACCCGCGAGGCATTGGATTTCATATCGATCAAGGTATCGGACGCTTCCGCCATGCCGGAGATCGAACGCGAGCTCGAGGCCTTACTTCGGCAGCGGCACCGCATTCGCGGGAATGCCCCCAGCGATTTCAGGATCGAGAATCCAGCGGATGTCCTGTTTGCACGCGGGGCCGCCGTGCGGCTCCTCGGCAGTCTGTTGATCGCGGTGGCAGCGGTTTCGCTGGTCGTTGGCGGGATCAGCATCATGAACATCATGTTGGTTTCGGTGACCGAGCGTACCCGCGAAATCGGCTTGCGTATGGCCGTCGGGGCCAGCCGCCGCGATATCCGATGGCAATTTTTGATCGAAGCCTTGATCCTGGCGTTGATGGGAGGGCTTGTGGGCGCAATATCGGGAGCCGTCGCTGCTGTCGCGATCGCATTGAAAGCTGGCTGGCCTATCCTGATCAGCCCGTGGGCGGTCATCTTGGCTTGTGGGTTTGCGGCGTTCATCGGAATTTCGTTTGGCCTCTATCCGGCCCATCGGGCCGCGCGGCTTGATCCGATCGTGGCACTACGCTTCGAATAGGCCAAAAAATAGACTCGCATCTTCCGTCCTCGTTCTCAGCCGCGCATGTCTCCTAATGGGATGGTCCGGCCATGCTCCTGCCCCACCAGCAATAGGATGCTTGGGAAGGGGCGCCAAAGACAAGGAGCACGCCATGTCCTAGAAGTTAGAGAGCACAATACTGGCGCCGGCTTGATGAACGGGTTGAGGGTTTGTCAAACGAGATCGAAGCCATCGCGCGCCAGGATACTGGATGCGAACGTCTGATGAGCCTGCCCGGCATTGGGCCGATCATCTCCAGCGCGATGGTGGCCGCGATCGGCGCTGGGGATGTGTTCACGAAGGGCCGGGACTTTGCCGCCTGGCTGGGGCTCGTTCCCAAGCAGATCTCGACCGGGGACCGCACCATCCTCGGCAAGATATCCAGGCGGGGCAATCGCTACCTGCGGGTTCTGTTCGTGCAGGTCGCCGAAGATCAGATTCCCACCGATTTATTGCTCCAGCATCTGTTGACGTTGGATGATGGCCGCTGGACGGAGTTTCGCGGCGAGCACGGTAATCAGGCTCCAAAACCCCTCACCCGTCCTACGATGACGAAGATGATTTCCGTATTCGGCGTCAGGACAAAGACGCTTTGGCCACGTCATCGCAACGCCAGCGCCAAAAGCACCCGCGGCTATACCCGGCAGGACTTCGAAAGGGCATGGGCCGCCTACTGCGACGATGAGGGCAACACACCAACGCACCTGAGTATTATCAAGCACTTGCGCCGACCCTAGGGGCAACACAAGGGCAGCACAATGGGCAGCACAAGAACACCACAGCCTCAGCACACCGCGTGCGAGATTGCGCGTTTGGGCGCGCTCGGGTGCCAATCGGGTGCCAATTCGGTGCCAGCACGATGTTGGACGCCCATCCTGAGCGTCAATACGACGCCCCGTTCGATTTCAGTTAGTTATCGGACACTAGAGAGTGGAGGCCACGTCCGGAATTGAACCGGAGTACACGGTTTTGCAGTTCTGGAAGCGGCGTCCCGTACTATCCCAGTTCAACCCATTTAGCCCTGAAATACTGGGAAAATTCGCAGTGTCATTGGCCTCTCGTCCCCGGTCATCCCGCGCCGTCCCAACTAGTTGGGTAGCAAAAAGGGTAGCAAATCGCCAAGCGGATCGCGTCACACCAACACAGAGATTGCAACATTCCGGTGCAACGCCGCTCGGGTCATGCGCCACCGCGCCACTATCGTCGAAAAGCAAAGCCGGCATTGATGGCTGCCTGATCCGCAACCGATGTAATATCCGGCGCGAAACACCATCCCGCTTAGATTACCGCCAGGCGGCCCAGGTAAGGTCGATACCTAAGGCTATGATGCCCGCGCCGGAGTCTACCATCGCAGCATTGTGCGGCCACAAGAGTAATCCCGTCCCTTGTCCGAAACAGAAAAGCCCAATAGCAATAAATAGCGAGCCAACGATCAGAGGGACGATCCGCATGATAGCTCCGTTGATCACGCCGCGATCAACGACAGCAATATCGAATTGAGGTGTCAGCGAGCCGAAAAAGCCGCCGGTCCCGTCAGGTATTTCGCGTCGACGGCTAAAACGGACGGTGCTTCGGCAAAGTTCTTTTGCGACGCGCATCCCGCGCCTCGCGAACCCCATTCAAAATGCCATATGCCTGCGCAACGACGAACCACACGGCAGCGATGGCAACAAAGGCTATGGCAAGAGCTTCGAGAACCCATTCCATGAGTCTCTCCCTTCCAGCATCCTAGCACAGAAACCCTGCAAGGCGGGGCCGGCTGGCCGAGCTTGCGCGCTGCCGTCCCCAGCGCTTCAATGCCACCATGCCCGCCCTCACCCGCAAGCAAATCAATGAACAACCGGAACGCTGGCAGATTCATTATGCCGCGGTTCGCGTCGGCCTAATCCAGCAGCGATCCGGTGCCCCTGGGAGTGGCATTGCGGCTTCTATCCGGGGAGCGATCCCGGTGAACAACGATACGGCACCGCCGCGACGTTTGATGAGGCCCGAGCCGCGTTCGAGGCGGCATGGGATGAATATCTGCCGAACCGCACCGAATCCGATTTTGACGAATGGCGCGAGGATGCGGCATTTCATGCGGCTAAATATGCCCGGTGGGATCGACGCGGCAAAACGAATCCACCGGCACCGCATTGAATGCGATGCAGAAGAGCATGAACGAGATCGGGCGCGCCATATTTGCGTTGGGGGTGTTGGCGATTGTTTGCATCACGACTTATTGGATCATTCGCTATTTGATGGTGATGTGAAAAGCGCCACGCCGTAGGTAAAAGCGCGGCCCGGCGCGGATAGGTTCAATAAGTCCTTTGGTGGATGTATTTGTCCTGGTCCCGCAAGTTCGACGATCCAATCCCCCTGCCCGGTCGCCGCGATCTGGTGACGCTTATGGACGCTGGGAAGTACATCGCCGCCTCTAGCGACGCTTTTCATGCGAGTGTCATAATGTCATGCGAGTGTCATAACGCCGATCTAGTGTTTCGGCCTTTGCAAAACGGGAGAAACGACGTGCCGAGTGGAACAGTGAAGTGGTTTAATGCAACGAAGGGTTACGGATTTATCGCCCCGGACGGCGGAGGCAAGGATGTTTTTGTTCACATCTCCGCAGTCGAAAAAGCGGGCTTCAGCTCGCTAGCTGAAGGCGCCAAGGTGGGCTTTGACGTTCTCCCAAACAAGGGCAAGGAATCGGCGGAAAATCTGAGGATTCAATAACAGCCCTGCGAAATCGAATGGGCGAGTTGAGGCGCTGGATGCCGCAATCAATGTCCGAGCAGTATGCTCCGCCGAGTGTGACCATCCGACGTTATCGGGCCTCCGATGTTTGCGATGTCGTGGTCGTGGTACGAGGCCAGAAAATGGTTCTCCGCTGTCCGGACTATTCTCTCGCGCTCAAATGCGCACGCCTGGAATGCAGGCCCTACAACGTTCCCAAATATCTAGAATTACCGGACAACGCGCAATCGGACGAACTGCCGTCATACTTGCGCTTCTCAAGGTAGTCGTCTGGAATAAAGGATCACTGGCGGCGCTCGCCCGTCAGCCCAAAGAAAAGCCCCGTCTGCCGGAAAGCGCACGGGGCAAGTTTTGCTCGTTCTTGGCCGGTCATCGTGCCCCGGTCATGGTGCGCCTGACCTCCTGCCTTGGACAGCGAACAAGGCTCCGATCAATGGCCTGACCCAGGAACGAAGCAAAATACCGTAAGATGGTCGCTGCCGAAGTGCCGGCCGCAGAGATGGCTCCGGCCGTCAGGGCTGTCGCGATCGTACTCAATTTTTTCTGGCGGAATGGCGGTCCAATCGCCTTCGCCCACCTTGCGGGCGATCCAATTGCCGTTCTCTAATCACCCTTCGGCCGGCGAACAGTCCTGGTTATGACAACATGATACGTTGCGATTGTCTGGCATCATCCAGGTGGAATAGAATCGCTCATGGATGGCGTGATCTCGCGCCGGATGATGATTTTCTTGCGCTATGGCGGGACCGACGGCGAGGATGAGGATGCCGGAAATGAGAACAGGCGCTGTAAGCATTTCCTGGGCCTCCATCATGTCATGACTAACAAAAGAAGCGCGTCAATCATATGATCTTCGGTCTGCCGGAGGTTTTTGGCTCGAAAACGCAAATCATTTGGCGCGAAATAACAAGACTGGTGTCTTCATAACGAAGGCTTGCTGGGAATTTCAGGGCCCAGTTTGATACGCAACGCCGCTTAGCGATCATATTCCGCTGGGTGGCGTTGTGCGCTACGCCGCTCCAAATAGACGCGCGTTCGATGTGTATCGGATGCGCTGACGGCGTAGCTCGGGCTCGGGGCCTCGGTCGGTCCTTGCCTACGTGAAATTCACCGAGGCCGGTGCCGACCTATTCGCCTGCGAAAGCGAAGAGGCCCGCCCAGCTACTATAGTGCGCCTACAACGGCCAGTACGATCAAGATTGCCAATCCTATTGCTAGGATCATCACGTCGCCTGCTACGCGCGGCTTCGTAGATTGGGTCATGGCTGAAACCCTCAACCGAGCCGCCGGATCAAAACTAAATCAGCCACGGTAATGCCTAAGAGTCCGTTAGGGTCGCATGATGACCGAGGGCAGTACTATTGGATGGGCCGTATTGCTCACTCGAGCGGGTTTATTTTTGGAAACAGTGGTCGACCGGCGCGCCGACGTCGGGGCGGAACTTTTCCAAATATGTAGCATTGGAAAAATGGCTCTGATCTGGCGGCCAACACTGGGAGAGCGGGAATGGCAACCCAAATTATCATGGACCTCAACGGTGACACTCGGCATAACTTCGACACGAAGGACGCGAAGGCCCTCTTAAAGGCCGAGCGTCGCTTTAAGGCGCTCACGGGTGCAGGCTTCACTGCGGCGACTCGGACTGCTTCTGGAGACCCGGTCGTCGTGCGTACGTTCGATCCGACTGCAGAGGAGACCCTGTTTTTTCCGCGGCTCGTCGGCGGTTAAGCTCGGTTCGCTCTCATGACGCAGTTTCACGTTGCGAGCGGTCAGCTTAAGCGAACCCTGGCAACCTGCTCACAATGGGCCCGAGCCTTTCACGAATGGTATCTGCGCCCAAGTTCCAGTGAGCAGCGTGGCTTCAAGTTGTTGAGGGAATGGCTTTCGCGGGATCAACTGGCCCAATACGACGCGCGCAGTTATTTCGAGGTTATCGGCTGCCACACCGGCAAGCGATACCGCATATTCAACGGCGTTGGGGCGAATGTCGTCGAGTTGGACGATGCCGCTCTGCCGAGAAAAGGCTGGTGCTTTGTGCCTGACTTTCAACTGGTTGCGGGCGACGTCATGCTAGCCCAAAAGATTGCCTTGGAAACAGACGAGCAAAGTGTGCTGTCGAAGGCAAAACCCTTTAAGCCTAGATTAATTGTGACTTGACGGTGATGAGTGCCGTCATCGCTTGCGGGCTTCGTTGACCGTCATCTCGGTTCTGATCGTCAGCTTACCTTGCGGCTCGCCTGACAGGGAATGCTGAAATGAACAGACAGGTAGCTGGCGTGCTTTACGCGGTGGCGATGGCAGCCGTCATAGTCGGTGTGGATGTCGCGTTCTTCAGAAACCGATTCTGGGAACGGCTGGCAGTGAATATTGGCATTGTCTTGGTGTTCGGAGCTTTCTACTTCAGATTCCTCAGGCGTCCATGAGGTCGCCGTCCTTGAGGCGACACATGGCATCCGGCATCGCAGACGTTCTACCGCCTCGATAATAGGCCGACCGAAATCGTGTCGTTTCTGACGCACTGATAATTGCGCCGGCGGTATCGCCTACTATCTTCCGCCGATGACCGACCTCGCTCTGCGCTCAATTGGGCGAGCGAGCGAAGCCTTGTTCTGTCGATTTGCCGCCGGCCGACGCTGCATCTGCTGTAATTTCTCCTCTAACAGGACGCTTTCTATTAGTACCGCGCGCAATGCGCGTCGGATGTCGCCACTGGTGAAGGCCAAAATCTCGTCGATTGCCGCATCAAAGGTATCGCGTTCCATCTCGAACACTCCTTTGCGGAGGATAACGCCGGAAGGAACCTGTAGTTTCACTATGGCAAAATTGCTGGGTATTTATGGAGCTTTATCAGAAAACAGCCAAGACACAACCTATGGGGCCGCCAGTCCGTATTCAGCCTCAAGTCTTAGTAGAGTTGTGCGAGTACCGCAAAGCAACAGTGTCAGGTCTGATATAGGTCAGACAAATTTCGGTTCGCTGCGGCGCCGGAACGCAACTAACTGTCAGTCATTCCCAGGCAACCGCCCCGGTGTAGACTGACCCGCTCTCGCCGTGCTTTGCGTCCATATTGCAATCTGCGTCCTGTTCCTCACGTTCAGCTTTTTCATGATGTGCCGAAGATGCACTTTTACCGTGTTCTCGCTCATCTTGAGCCTGTGGGCGATTTGCTTGTTGGCGAATCCATGACCGACTGCCTCGACCACCTTCATTTGTTGCTCTGTCAGAGTTTTAGCAGTCGCCCGCGGGTCGTGCGAGCCACCACTTGCAGGGAGGTTGCCTGCTGCTGGCACGAATATGCCGCCAGCCTCGACGAAGCGCACGGCCTCGACGGCAAGACTGTACGGCATACTTGTTGGGATGTAGCCCCGCGCGCCGTAGCCGACGACCCGATTGATTTCGTCGGAGCTTGTGGCATCCGAAACAACGATAATGGGGGTGTTAGGAGAAAGAGCTTCGATGCGCTCAAGTTCGCCCTTTAACATCAGGCTGATTCCAGCCGAGGCGAAATAGATAATAACTGCCGGATTCAGTGTTTTTTCTTCAATGTAGTCGCACCACTCCGCCAAGGTGCCAAATCCAACTATGTCGTGATCGGGGTACGATCTGTCGAAGCAATCATGCAAGCAATTTCGAAGGAATAACCTCTTCTCAATTAAAACAATGACGGACATAGCTACGCCCTCCACGCATGTTTTCTTCTTGAAACACCCCCCGCTCGTTTGATACGCCTCTAGTAAATCTATTCAACAGTAACAGTATTCGGAAACGGGAACTCCGCCTGTGCAATATTGCTCACATCAAGCAGGAGGCGTCTGGGAGTTGATGCCCCTACTCTTCTTCGGGCTGGAGCTGCACTGGGGCCCTTGGCTGCGCTCTCGCATGCGGCGACGGCGACGAAGCTTCGACGCGGGCTTACGCGTCGGGGTGGTGGTGACCGCCCGCGGAAGGGGCGCTGAAGTCTTGGGCTGCAGGTTCTGCTCGGAAGCCTTGGCGATAAGGCGTGTCATTTGTTCTTGGCTCGCCTTGAGCTGCTCAACGGCTTTTGCATTGTCGGTGGCCATTTGTTCCTGGCTCGCCTTGAGTTGCTCGATCCCTTGCTCCACGTTTGCGAGATCGCGCGCCATCGTCTGGAGCAGCTGCGCCACCTCGGGAGACACCGGGGCGGTTGTCGGCGCGACGTCTTGCGGTGCGGTCTGAGCCGAAGGTGGGGGTTGCGGAGGTACTGGTTCCGCGCCGCGACTAGAACGGCAGATGGGCTCGGCTGCACGGGAAGCCCCGGGTTTTCCGGCGGCAGCGATGAAGTTGAGATGAGCTGCGGCGCCCACCGGGCGACAATCAGCTTGGCCGCCTCGCCATAGGACGACTGCGAAACGAAAGCAGCGACAAAGATGCACGCTGCCAACAGCAAGCCGATGAGGCCACGTCGGCGTCGGCCTGCCGCGCGATGGCAGGCGGCCTAGGATGCAGGACGGCGCGCGGCATCGTGCTCCAGCTTCGAAAGCTGTTCATTTACACGCGCGATCTGTTCATCCGCGCTCGCGATCTGCTGATAGGCGTGCGCAAGCCGGTCATCCGCGCGCGCCATCAAGACATCGTTGGGCTCAATTACTTTAAGGTCCGGCGTGGAATTCATTGGAGGATCCTTTCCAATGTCACCCAACCAAGGCGGTCGGAAACTAAGTCGACGAACCGCCAAACACTTAATGCAGTTTTGACCAAAGCATGGCCGAGTAACGGAAATTGTACGGCTGCTTCCGCCGGTAGGTCCTCGGGAACTCGGCTTGGGAGAACGTGCTTTCGGTCCTGGCAACCGCATAAGCGAGAGATAGTTCCTTCGCGGGCGTACGCAGTCGTGCTGAGGGGGCGTCTGGGCATGCACACCTGCGCAGCCGGACGCAACAAATCGCCGCTTTGCAACGAGATCAGCACAGAATGTTGCCGACGCCGGAACCGGTGATGGTAGAGGACGTTTCAATCAAGAGTGAAGGCGCGCTTGGCCCCGAAGCAGTGCTCCGCACCGCTGCATCGCGTGCGGCACGATCGTGGAGCGTGCTCTTCGCTTGATCGGGAACCGCGTGGACGACGTACCGCAAACGACAAACCTGGAGTGGAACGAAAGATGCCTAGTTTGCCATTTATTTTCCTGTTTTTGCTGATGGGCTTATCCCCTGCGTCAGCCCAGGGCGGCCATCTCGGAACGCCGCAAGAGCAGCACGCTTGCTCGCGTGATGCATCCCGTTTTTGCCGAAAACAATTAGGCGATGACGCAACTGTTCAACAGTGCTTGCAGCAGAACCGTGCGAAGCTGAGTGCCGCGTGTAAGAAAGTTTTCGAGAGCCATGGCATGTAGCAGGCTCTCGAAGCCGGCTACCCGCTCCCTGAATGCTTTCACTTCATACCATTCAAACAACTTTCCCGATTACGGGCGTCGATCTCGTCTAGCATGATTTGAACGATGTCCTCTGGAAGCGATATCAGGCTTGACGTTTACCCGCCCCCGCACGATAAGCCCTACAAATGCCTCGCCATAAACATGAGTGTTACTAGAATTATAGACGCGGCTATCGCCCGACCAGCCAAATATGAATTGAACTCTGATTGGCGCGTTGGTTCGCGAGCGGCTCGGAGCCTTCGCCGACGCGGCGAGAGAGCAATCGCCAAAATGGTGCCGCACGAATCGGCAGACATGGCACCAGGCGCTGGGGCCGCCATGACCGAGGTCCGCCATGTCCCGTTGGACCGACGAGGAACTCCGCGAACTTGTTACCTTGTGGCCGACAAATTCGGCTTCGCAAATAGCCAAACGGTTGCAACGCCAGCGCTCGGCGATACGCAGCAAGGCAGAGCGGCTGCGCCAGGAGGGACTGCTGCCGCACAATCCTCCCCAGCATTTCGACGTCAATCCGCCAAAGCGGCGGCCGCGGGCCGAAATAAGGCACGGGTGACACTGTCACACAGGCTGCGGTGGCGATCGCGGTGCAAGAGATTGAACGCCGGATCGCCACCGCCACGCCACCAAATCGCCTAACGACTCAACGACGACTGTTACAGCGGGCCGGGGCGATGCGTATGGGTGCCGCAATGAAGCGCTTTGGGACCAAGCTAATCTAACTGCGGCCCTGAGTGGGCTTCGACTCGAAGTGTCGGACCGGCTGAGAAATGTGGCCGATTCACCTTGGATATTCGCGGCGCGAAAGACCTGCACCAAGGGAGGAGCTGATGGATACCCCAACGTCTGCCGCATCCGACGAAAAAACGCCCCCGCTGGAATTGGCTTTGGCGACACAACTCAGCAAAGCAACGCAAGAGAAGTCGAAACCCTCTGGCCAGTTGGAGATCAGCGCCGAACGGTTCAACTCTTCCGTCGCCCGGTTGACCTCAAATTCGATAGAAGAACTTCAGGGGTTAGTTTGCGAACTCCAGAAAATGCAAGAATTCCTGAAGTCCGAGGTCGACAACGTGCAGCGCCAAATCGACAGCGCGTTGGCCGGAATTAATATCATCGTCGAAACTATTGGTCCGTGGAAAAGCCTCGCAGGCTCACAAACACTTCCATCCGGCACTCGCAATGTCCGTGCGGGGGGACCGGCGGCCAATATTGAGCAACGGAGTCGCGTCGGGTAGCAACGGCCTAGCGCCTCTCGCCGAGATTTGCTGATTTGGAAAGCGAGAGCACGGCGCAAATCCCTCCCGAAGGACCGGCGAGAAGCCTACCAAGAAAGCAAACAGGAAGTGACTGGCAAACACTCATCTGAATTCCCCAACATGGCCCAGCGAACGATTATGCAATATCTAAGTCTCGACGATTGGAAGATCGCCGCTCGCCTTCCCATTCCAGCGGGTGAATTGATGCTGAGCCGCATACGCAATTATGGTTGGATCGACACCCGAGGTGAAAAGCAACATACGGCAATCAAGCTCACCCAGGCGGGGTACCCGGTAGTTGCACGGTTAGCAATCTTGTCTTGCGTAGCCGAGAGAAGAGCAGCTTTGGAAGCTGTCAAACAGGTTGAAAGTGCCACTTTTACAGAGGATTACATTGATACGTTGGAGCGTAGATATAGTGATATTCTTGCTGTCAGGGTCATGGAAATGCGATTGCGTTGAGTGTTTCGATCCCACTCCACCCAACGACGAAACCATCGTACTCCGCGTCACCGTGATCGCGGGCCAGCGCTACCACGACGACTTCACCGTAATCTAGTCGATTAGCCGGATCATGCAGGCCAGCGGTGTGCCAGCCCACCTTGCGCAGTGGTCGTGGAATTGCTCAGTGCACGGCAAGCCCGGTGCGAGTACCAGAGAGGCATTGGCGAGATACAAGCGGAAGCAGCGCGATGTCAACGCCGCTGATTTGAAACAAAAAGACCGCCCGAAGGCGGTCTTTATTAGGGCTCGCGCGGGTTATGGTGCAATGCCCGCTTTCCTGCAACACGCAGCATAGGCCTCGTAACCAGCCGCTTGCCTTTCGCTCTGTGCAGCAGGACTGCTCGACGCACCACCCGTAGCCGCCGCCGCCGCAGCATTAGCTTGCTTGAAACATGCAGCACGAGCCGCCGTGGCATCCACTTTCGCCTTCGCCGCTTCCGCTGGTAGCGCAGCCCCCAGAAGTGGGATCAGTAACGTGAGACCGAATAGAGACTTTGTATTCAGCATGGCGGTTCCTCCCGATCGATAACGACGACATCTTTAGCTCTCAGATCGCATCTCAACATTGATCTCGCGCAAATAGCCGAAGCGACCCTTAGCTGAAACACCTTCCACCTGCTTCCATTCCGCGCGCGGCAAAACTAGACACAGCTTCGCCCTTTCGTCCCGTGCGGTCGACCGGTTGAGACCTTGGCACCGGTTGGGCCTACAAACCGCGCGCAAAACAGAGGGGGCAGTCATGCGTTGGGGCAAGCGTCTAACTGTCTAGCGGCTGTTTCGCGTTTATGTCCTTCGCCTTTTCCTCGGCGAATAGCCGCAACAGCATTTGGTGCCGGGTCTCGTCCCGCGACGGATCGCTCTCGCTCTCGGCAATCAGCCGCCGATAATGCTCTAGGTTTGCATTATGGACGAAGTGCTGCATTGTGGCCTCCCCCTTGGCCGGTTATCCAAGGTTGCACTATTGCCTGGGGAGCAGCACCGCGACATGTTAAAAATGGAACACCTGCGGGGATTATTTTGGACGCGGACGGGGGATTTCGTGCTAGGTTTTGCCTGCATTTGATGGACCCCCCCTCCCTCGAATGCACTCTTACTGATTTGGTGACTACCCTAAACTCCCCCGCGATCATTGCCAGTCGCGGGGGTTTTTGTTTCTCACTGCACGTTTGACCGAAAGACAGCGTGGGCGAATGAAATTCAAAGAGGAGCGACCGCTCGCCAGTCCCGAGGCCGCGATGGCGAAGCTGCTCGAAATTGCCAATGCGCTTGAGGCTGATCATGCAGGCAGGTTATCGGCCGGCGCGATCAACCATGCCTTCCTTGGAGCGGGTGGCAACGCCACCGAATACGGTGCGGCGATGCATCGCGCGGTTGCTAATGGTTGGATGCAGCGCATCCGTCAGGTGCTTACGTGAAGTTAACGCAAGCTGGCGCGGATACGTTCGCGTAGTCAACGTCCGCTTTGCTGCGCATAGCGGACCCAACTCGGACATCGCGCCATGTTTGCGTTGTGCCATGAACAGACATCGCGGATAAATCGCACCAAAGAAAAAGCCGCCCAAAAGCGGCTCTCAATTCAGCAAAAAGGACTTCTCTATTCGATCACCTCGCAAAAAGCTCAAAGACTGACTCCTCTTTATTGTTCCGTTGATCCAAGCTCGGGAGATCCCGTAATTGGACGATTTTGCGTTGATACACATCAAGCTATCTCCTGCGGAAAGCCGTTAGGGAAGAGTACGAACTCACCGCGGCAATCAGGATTGGCGCTCGATGGCTATTGGAGATTACGTCCAAAACTTCTGGCGCTACCTGACAGTTGCCGCCACACTGGCGATTTTGCTCGGCGCAGGCGTCTTTGTCGCGGAGTCCTTACCGCCGCGCACGATTGCGATGGCTACTGGCGCGGAGGGTGGCGCCAATTACGAATTGGGTATCCGTTATCGCGAAATCCTAGCGAGAGAAGGTGTCAAGCTGCAGCTACAGCCGACAACTGGCAGCATGGAAAATTTGCGGCAGCTGCGCGATTCGAAGTCGGGGATAGGAGTTGGTTTCATACAAGGTGGCACTACAACGAGAAAAGAATCGCCGCAATTGGAGTTGCTGGGTACAATATTCTACGAGCCGCTATGGCGTTTCCGGCGCGCCGAGATTGGTAGCGGTGTAGAAGGATTGCGTGGCCGACGACTTTCGGTTGGTCCTGAGGGAAGCGGCGGGCGCGCGTTGGCGCTGCAAATATTGTCAAGGACCAAGATCGACAGTATTGTTGGCGAACTATTGGGGTTTACGCCGCAAGTTGCGGCCGAGAAGCTGATTGCCGGCGAAATCGACGTGGCGTTCATTGTGACCGGCTGGGAGTTTGCGGCAATCCAGTCTCTTCTCAACGCCAAAGGCATCGAGGCTGAAGGCTTTCAGCGCGCGGACGCTTTTCTCGCCATCTATCCTTTTCTGCATAAATTGGTACTGCCTGCCGGGGTGGTCGATTTACTGACGAACCGCCCGCCCGCGGATGTCGTGCTGTTGGCGCCGAAGGCCAGTCTTGCCGTACGCGCGGACCTGCATCCAGCCTTGCAGTACCTGCTACTCGATGCAGCCGTCCAGATTTATTCGCAGCCGGGGATTTTTCAGAAGGCCGGACAATTTCCTGCAGCCGAATCCATCGACCTTCCACTGAGTGGAGAGGCACAGCGTTTCTACAAATCCGGACGGCCATTTCTCCAGGGATATCTACCGTTCTGGATCGCCACGTTGATCGAGAAGTTGCTTGTCGTGCTCATCCCATTGGCAGCGTTGCTATACCCCGTGTTCAAGTTGCTACCGCAAATGTACGACTGGATGATGCAACTGAGGATAAGACGGCTATATGACGAAATCAGGTCGATAGAGAGTGAAATGGAGGCTCGAGGACCAGAGTTCGACGCCAGCACCTTGAATGCGAAACTGGATGAGATTGATCAGCGCGCGAACCATCTGCAATTGCCCACTGTGTATGCAAGCAGCTTATACACAATGCGAAGTCACATTGATCTCGTGCGCACCCGTCTGACGGCAAATCCTGATGTAAATCCGGGGTGAAGTTGCACGAATTCATCGTCGGGTGGATGTCTGCAGAATGGGATGGACCGGCCGTGCTCCCGCCCCGAACTGCTCAGAGGATGAGCGGGGGCTTAGAAGCACGAGGAGCATATCGCCATGTCCCATAAGACAGCCGCTACAGTCGCACCCACCATCGGCATCGATACGGGCAAGAATACCCTGCATTTGATCGGCCTCGACGACAACGGGGCAATCGTTTTGCGGGAGAAGATCGCCCGCGGCCGGATCGCAGCCCGGCTCGCCAATGTGCCGCGGTGCCTGATCGGAATCGAAGCTGGCATGGCGACGCACTATGTGGCTCGCGAGCTAATTGCGCTCGGTCATGACGTAAGGCAGGTACCGCCCGCTTATGCCAAACCGTTCCGGCAAGGTCACAAGAACGACTTCCGGGACGCCTACGCGATCGCGGAGGCTGTTCAGCGGCCGTCCACCCGCTGCGTTCCAGTGAAGACCGACGATCAACTTGATCTGCAGGCACTGCACCGGGTGCGGTCCCGCCTGGTCGGCCAGCGAACGGCAGTGATCAATCAGATCCGCGGCTTTCTCCTGGAGCATGGCATTGCGGTACGTCAGGGGCTTCGCTTCCTTCGCCAACAACTCCCGGACATCCTGGCCAAGCGCAGCGACGTGTTGTCACCTCGCATGATCAGGATCATAGGAGACCTCAGCGCCGATTGGCGGCGTCTTGATGAGCGTATCGAACATGTCACCGAGGAGATCGAGGTTCTGGCGCAGGGCAGCGAGGGTTGCCGCCAATTGATGACGGTACCGGGTATCGGCCCGATAATCGCCAGCGCCATGGTAGCGGCCATCGGCAATGGCGCCGCCTTTGCCAAGGGCCGTGACTTTGCCGCCTGGCTCGGCCTGGTGCCGAAGCAGATGTCGACCGGCGATCGGACGATCCTCGGGCGCATCAGCAAGCGCGGTAATCGCTATCTACGCACGCTGTTAATGCAGGGCGCGCGCGTTATTCTGCTCAGGCCAGCAAACTGGGCAAGGCACAGTTTTGGCCCGTGGCTAACCGCCGCGGCACAACGCTTACACCATAACGTCCTGGCAACCGCACTCGCCAATAAGCTGGCGCGGATCGCCTGGACCGTGTTGATGCAGGCACGCAGCTACGAAGCGCGCGTCAACTAACAAGACGAGAAGATACCCGCCGAGGTCTGCGAGTTGGATTGAGGAAATGGAGAAACGGTCTCGCCGTCGTACCCGTGATCTGGTGACCCAAGCGGCCTCTCAGGGCCTTTCCGAGAATGAGATCGGGTGCGCGCGGATATCCATGATGGCCAGGAGCACAAACGCTCCATGCAAGGGCCGGATACAGATGCGCAAGACCAATCCCCTCCATTTACTCAAATTCGGCTTGCAACGCACGGCCGGTCCATACAGTTGGGTCAAAACCGGAAAAGCTCAATGCGAGCATATGTTTTCCGCTGTTCACCCAACAACGGACATCGCTCAAAGGGTCGGCATGTCCGTTCGGTGCCAACAACGGAAGTCGCGGCATTCATTCGATCACCTCATCGGCGAGCGCGAGCAGTCTGTCGGGAAAAACGGGATCCAGCGCAGCCGCTGTCTTCAGATTTATCACGAAGTCGATTCCAGGTAAGCGTGACATCATGTTATGGTTTTACAGGCATGCGAGCATGAATTGAGCTGCGCTGCTCCCGCGTTCACTACCTGGGCGCACCTTGCTGCTTGGCAGCCTCCTCCGCCGCCTTCTTGGCCGCGGCGTCGGCTTCGCGCTTGGCCTCCGCGTTGTAAGCGTTCCTGTTGTAGGGCATGCCTGACTTCTCTGCGACATCCCGCACGATTGCCCAATCCTTCAGATAGTTGATTGGTACGAAGCGATCGTCGCCGTTGAACCCCTTGGTCAAGTCGGGTGTGAAGCGGAACGTAAAGAAGCAGTCTACTATCTTCTTGGCGAGTTCGGGCTTCAGATCGTGGGCGTACGCGAACGACGAGGTTGGGAAGATCGGGCTCTCGTAGATGATACGGAAATCGTCGCGCTTGATCGTGTCACGCGTCACCATGCGGTCGAAGACGTCCGACGCGACCCCCGCCATGTCGTAATCTCCGGACGCGACGCCTAACACCGACTTGTCGTGCCCGCCCGACATGGCTGGCTGGAGCCATCATTGGGCTTGATCTTCGGCGACAGAGCACGCAGGCGGAGCCACTGGAATTCGAAGACGGCGCCGTGTGGGCTACGCGCTTGCCCTTATCTGAGAGCTTCTGGTAGGAGCTTCCTCGACCAAGGAGATCAGGTGATAGCCGCGCATCTGCTCGGCTGCGCCCTTGGCGGCGAATGGGACTGCGCCCGCGAGGTTGACGGCAAAGACTGTCGGCCCGGTTGAGATCCTGCGACATGGAGCCGTCCGGACCGCATGGCTTCGATTTCGCCGAGTTGGACTGTACGGGAAAATAGACCACGCGCTTGCCCACGCATTGTCCCAGGTAATCCGTAAACGGCTTGAAAAGCTTCTGATAGACGGCGGGGTCCTCAACGGGTGAGTAAGAGAACACCAGCGTCGGCGGGTCCTTCTGTTTCGCCACGTCCAGCGGCGCGTCGGCCACGAGATCATTGTTCTCATCGCAATACATCGTGTCGAACTCGCCGCGATCTGGAGCGTCCGGGCTGAGCGCAGGCATGGCCGAGAGAGTTACGGCCGCGACAACCGAAAGCGCGATCTTCATCCTCAGCTACTTCCTCCTTGAGCATGGATTTCGCTACAGGATCATCCGGAAACACATCCAGCATCGCTTGATAGCGACGAATTGCTTCGGCAACGTCGCCACGTTCGAACGAGCGCGCAGCTTCCCATGTCATCTCGTTCAATCTCGCGTCCCGCTCCCGGATTTCCAGCTCGGGATCGCTGCTACCTTTGATTCCGAACAACTCGTAGATCATGAACTCTCGCTTGCGGCCCTTGACCTGAACCTTCCTGATCGGTCTCGCTACGATGTTCAGCCCGGCTGCGTCGACCATGCTATCGCTGATGCAGATCGTGGTACCGAAAGTCTTGTTGATGCCTTCCAGCCGCGCCGCGACGTTCACCCCGTCTCCCATCACCGTATAGCTCAACCGCTCGCTGGAGCCGACATTGCCGACCAGCACATCCGCGCAATGCAGCCCGATCCGGAGATGCAAGGGCGGCCGCCCCTGCTTGCTCCAATCCGCATTGAGCTGTTCCATTCGCCGCGTCGCCCGCATCGCGCCGCAGCAGCCGCGTAGCACGTGGTCGTCCCGATGGAATGGAGCGCCCCAGAACGCCATGATACCGTCGCCGATGAACTTATCGACCGTGCCGAACTCCTCCGCTATCGCGTGCGAGACGACCTCAAAATAGACCGAGAGTTGCGCGAGCAAATCGTTTGGTGCCATTTGCTCAGCGGGTGGAAAAATCCTTCAAGTCGGTGAAAAGCATCGTCATGAACCGCTGTTCGACCCCGAGCGAGAGCGGAGTTCCAGTCTTGATCAGCTTTCGCACCACATCCAGCGGCACGAACGAGGAAAACGAACGCAGCGAGGTCTCAAACAGCGCAACGGCGGTTTGCAGTTCCTTGATCTCCCAATGTTGGATGACGCGCGTGCCGTGTGCGAGAATGTAAGCTCCTCGACTGATCGCAGCTCCCGCGACACGTGTTCGATCGGTCGCGAAAGCCGCCGGGAGAAGAAATAAATTAGCAGCAACTCAAGGCCGTAGGACGGCGATGAGGACAATCATCTGCCTGTTCGTTCGGTTGAGAGTGCCAACGAAGTCGTCAGTCGGCGTCAGGATCACAACCTCCCATGGCTGTCGGAAACTGCCTGGAAAGGGGGTGAACGACGCGCTGATCTCCTCGCCACTCTGCGGCGAGCGGAAAAAGAAGGCGTCGTGGCTAGCTCTCTCTGCAGGCGATAGGCTTCACGCACGTTGTCGTCGGCGATGGTGTCCAGGCGTGCGACCTCTACCTTGCCATCCACCGCTCGAACGGATTGCCTTTGGTTTGAGTGGGCGATGATTGTCCCATCGATCGCATCCGCGATCATCGTTACGCCGTTCGCGCTGGTGCGATGACGCGCGAGAAAGCTCGAAAGGATATCCAAAGTGATGTTGACGCTTGCGCAGCCGATGAACTCGCCCTTGTGCAAGATCGGAACCCGGACGGATATGACGGGATAACCGGTATCCGGGTTGATCGTCGGTTCAGTGATAGCAAGCGCCTTCGATTCCTTCGCCTCCTGGTAGCCAGCCAAGGTTCTTATATCCAACGTCGTTGGGGAGTTGTAGCCTCCGATCTCATGAGGCCATCTGTCGAAGAACAGGCGATGCCGACCGCGGCTTTTGCCGACCGAAAAATCATCGATGTAACTCGAATGCCAGTTTGCGGTCGGAGGGATCTTGGGATCGGAGCGTCTGCGAGCGTCATCGATGCGAGTCACGACGCGATGGTATCCATCCTCGAAGCTCACATAAGCGGCGTCGATTTGCGGGGCGCTGATCAGTACGCGATAGAGCAGTTCGTTGCTCTCTTCCAGCCTGAACCTGTCAGGATCGCTACCCGTCGCTGTCGAGAGCAGGCGGAGCGCGGCAGCGGCTGGCTGAATTAAGTTTTGCGTATTCTCAACACTGGTCAGATTCTGTCTTGGCAACCTGTTCATGCAAGGTTGCGACGATCGCAGCGGAATTGGTCCGATAGTTGTAAAGCAATATGAAGATCAGGATTGGAATACTGAGGCAGACGAACAGGATGGACATGACCGAACTCAGCTTCGGTGTGCCAAGTGCCACGCCGATTTGGGCGGTGAATGCCAGCGAGGACATTCACGGGCATCGCCTACGGTCATGCGATCGTTGTTGGAGACGCACTTCACCGCCTTTTGCATGCATCATATGACCCGATATACCATCAAGGCGTGTCCTAGCATGGATCGCAACGCGTTAGCGCTCTACTTCCATCGAGATTGTCTGGCGGAAAACGCAATCCTGAGCTGCCCGCGACGGGACAAATTGATCTAAATCAACAGGGGGCCGACTGCGCCGGCGTGAAATTTCCGCCACAGCGGCGGGTGGATCAGTGCCGCAATGAGCGCAGGGACGACAGGGACCGCCGCGAAGGGAAAAACAAGACAACATCATGAGTGAGAACGGTTCAGCCCCTGGGGGCCAAAGACTCCAGTACAACTAGGTTTTAACCAACGGGCAACGTTCGGGGTGCAGTGTCGCCCGCGACAATGCCACGCGCTCGCCCGCTGATCCAAGCGAAACTAGCCTCGCAGCAAGAACGTTTCAGCCGTCACTCCCTAATCGGGTCAGGTCGCACTCAGGCAGCAATGCGAACCGGCAGGTCCGTATATCCACGAACAAGATTTGACATCACACGTTTCGGTTCGCCAACGACCTCGATCGTTCGCCCCCTCTTCAGGATCTCCTCCCAAAGTATTCCGAGCTGCATTTCTGCTAACCGGTTGCCGACGCATCGATGAATGCCAAAACCGAAGGAGATGTGCTGGCGCGGCCGCCCGCGATCGATGATGAAGCTATTCGGGTTCTCAATGGAATTCTTCCATCGCGATTTCCGGACGCATACCACATGATCACTTTGTCGCCCTTCTTGATGGTCTTTCCGCCGACTTCCGTATCGACGACTGCGACCCGCCGCATATGGGCGAGCGGCGTTTGAAAGCGGATAATTTCGGTACTCACGCTCTGGATGAGCTGCGGATTCTGGCGCAGCTTTCCGGCACTGATTGGGATTCTGATTGAGGAACCAAACCCCGCCCGAAATCGAATTGCGCGTCGTGTCATTGCCGCCGACGATGAGCAGCATGATGTTTCCAAGAAATTCCTTTGGCTGCATATTCCGTGTCGAAGGCGAATGCGCCAGCATCGAAATAAGGTCGCTGCCCGGCTCGGCATTGACCCGCTCGTTCCAGAGCCTGGTAAAATAGGCAAGGCACTCTCCGAGCACGACCATCTTCTTTTCGTTGGTATTGATCGGGCCGCCTGCGTTGACGTCGGTTGTAGTAACGTCCTACTAGGTCAGCAGATGCCGGTCCTCGAAGGGAAAGTCCAATAGCGTTGCAAGCATCTGCGTGGTGAGTTCAATTGAAACTTTTTCGACCCAATTGAACGTCTCGCCAATTGGAAGATAATTGAATATTGCGCAGACGCGGGCTCGGATCGTCGGTTCAAGATTGGCCAGATTGCCGGGGGCCACAATGGGGCTGACGGTCTTGCGCTGCTCGTCGTGACGTGGCGGATCCATTGCTATAAATCCACCGGTCGGAACGCTATCC
>CAWHQY010000090.1:0-42574 GCA_963831505.1 uncultured Alphaproteobacteria bacterium
AGAACCTATCTCAAAATCGCTTGAAGAGGATCAGCAAGCAAGCGAGTTGAACGAAGCCGAGGGAGTTTTGTGGGTAATACTCCCATCGGACGAGGATGCGACGCTGCCATTGAACCCATGCGAAGAAGCGCTCGACCACCCACCGCCTTGCGTATCGCCTCAGCCGGCGTCCATCTTGGGTGGCAGGCCTGCTGCGATTGGATCGGTGCGGTGCGATCATCTCGATGCCGTCCCGTCGCAACTCCTCATCCAACGGATCGCTGTCGTAGGCGCGATCTCCAATCAGATTTTCGGGCTTGGCTTCGATCATGTAGAAATCGAAGCACAATTGAACCAAGCGTACTTCGTGGTGGTTCGCTGCATGCGTACTGACCGAGAGCGGCAAACCATGACGATCCACAATCGCCATGATTTTCAGGCCTTTTCCTCGTTTTGTCGGGCCGCCCTCTGCATCAAATTCCCATTGTCAGATGGGCCGGTGAAGCGGGCTGAACTCGCGGAATCGTTGTTGGGTCTTCCCGGGTTTCAATTTTAGGAACGGCGACGGTCTGACACGTGTACTTTCGCTAGAGTATGGGATTTGCTGGCGCGCCGCATGGGGCCTAACCGTGGCGCATGATCCAAAGCCCAGTTATTTGTGCCCCGGCTTCTACCCGCTAGAAGCAGACAACCTGATGCATGCCGCGTTCCTGTTCGCGATTTGGAGGGCGCGGCGTAAGTTTGGGCCGGGGGCATCTGCACCCGATTGAAGATGCAGACCGAGCCGGGCCCTGACGAGGCATCGTTCGAGGCTACCCTCACTAAGGGCATTATAAGCGAGCCGTACCGCTTCACGGTGCTTGTCCATGTTATCCTGTCATCTGATTTGCGCGAGGCGCGCCCCCGGTTGCCGTAATTGGCAGGCGACGGCAGGAGTTTGGTGGACCGACGCGCCACCTCGTGGCAGGGCGCAATCCGCCACCATGTCGTTTTTGTTCTTAGGTGACGATTGGTTCCGCACCAAGATGCTGGCGAATCCGACAGTAGGCGTGCGGGACGTCGGCCGCTAAACCGAACTGCTCTTGCAACACCCTGTCCAAGAGCGGGCCCCGATCGCCGACGTTGCGCCCC
This sequence comes from uncultured Alphaproteobacteria bacterium, assembly GCA_963831505.1. GTDB lineage: Bacteria > Pseudomonadota > Alphaproteobacteria > Rhizobiales > Xanthobacteraceae > Bradyrhizobium. The sequence continues at coordinate 1,111 of CAWHQY010000090.1, forward strand.
ACAACGGTCCTCCCGCGGTCGGGGTCTCTTGGGGCCGCCCATGTCGATTTTCTCCTCCGAGAAATGAATTGGCCCCGACAGGGCTGGGGAGCGCGACCGGGGCCAGGAGAGGAGATGCGGGCTTTTCGGGGAGCCGCACCGTCAATCAGTTTGGCAGAAATGTGTTGAGAGCGGATTAATACCGCGGGCTTGCGGGCCTGGTGATGTACCGAAGACGAGATCGGGGCTCAACGTATCAAGGCGGGGACAATGGAATACGCGGTGAAAGCCGAAACCTATGAAGGCAAGGTCAAAATCCTCCGAGCGGGCTTTGCCTCGAAGGAACAGGCTGAAGACCATCCGGTCAAAATGTCTCTTTGGAAGCGGTGTGGGTCGAGGCGGTTGACGACAAACAGAACGACGTTCCGCCGACCCGATAGGAAGACCGCCGCCGTGGCTCACCAAAAATCTGTGTAACTCAGTTCGATGCGATCACACTGATCGCGGCAAGTGCTCGCCGACACGCTTTTTCAATTCGTGGCCTAGATTTCTCGCAAAGCTCTATATTTTTTTGATGATGGACGGGATTTACACCATGAAGCACGTCCAGCAGGATCTGGTGGCGGAGATGAAAGCGCACCCGCCTGAAATTGGGTTCACTAGCCCATATGACACAACCGAGAGACCCCTCCTCGATACTGTCGACTGCAAAACTGTCGTCAAAAGCTAGCATTTTTGATCCTCCGCTGTTGCAGGAGGCCCAGGCCGCGCCAGCAGCATAAGCCAAATGCCGTCCAAGCCAATAGGAAGCCCGCTGGTGCGTTTGCCGCCCGTACCACGCCGCATTTGCCGCATAGGCGCGGAGCTGGAAATACCCGATGGTTGCGAAGGGGCGCCAAGTCGCGAAGGGTCCGCTTCATGATTTTTCCCGCGATGCTTATCACCAGCCTGGGCTTGGCCGTCTCGGTGGCCGACACGGTTCCACGATGCGTCTTCTGCCAACATGTCGCAAAGCTATTGCCCGGGCTGCTGGTGAGGGCAGCGGGGGCAGAACCGTCAAAGGCTGCATGGCGGCCGAGGAGGAAGCGCGCAAAACCCTAGAGAAGGATTGGGCGAAAACACCCGCCGCCGAGCGACCCAATGTATGGGCACGGTGAAGGTCGGCGGCGCACCAAGTTATGTGGTGCTTCAGACCTGCCTCGAAATGATGCGAGATTCGCGAAAGCATCAGGAAGACGAGCGGGCGTCAAAGACGGGGAAAACCGCCGGCAAGACCTGAGAGACGCAACCCTTGACGGCGCAATGCACAGCAGACCGCGCTGGCGCGTGCGCACCTTCTTTTTGTCAGTTGCCGGATCGCATCACCAGGAGTGTGGCGGCGGTGCAGCAGCCGGCCCGATGTAACAGGGCTCGTTCTGTTTTGACGTAGCGGGAAGGTCACATATCGTGGCTAGATTGTGTTGCTCTTGGTCAGAGATGGCCTCACCCCCAAGGGCACGGTCCCGGTCGCTGGCCGACCCACCGGGACCACCTTCAGGTGATGCGAGAGCCCCGACGCCTGCCGGGGCTCTTCGCACCAAGTGCCAGGCATTCAGCTTGCGATAGGAACCAGCACCTCAGCGAAGGGTCAACGGAGGGGGCGGCGGATCAGTTCCTGCGGGCTCGGCGCTTCTGGCCTGCGGTGTTGTCGCGCGGCAACACAGGCCTGGTTTGCTCCGCCCGGCTCCGTCTCGCGGCGATCCTCATGGTCACCGTGCTCGGCCGTTGACCGGAAGTATTTCAAAGCCGAGCAGCACCCGCTTGGTCAAAGTTTATGCCAACCCTCACGTGCGTATTTCGTCCGTAGAAGGTCGATTGCGTACTCGACACGAGCGAGGATTGCCCAGTTGTCGATTAGTACTAGAGCCTGTCTTCAGTTAGGGGATTCCCAAATCAGTAATTGAGTAATTCATGGGCGGTCGGCCTCAGGAGGGGCTGACCGATGCGACGCTATGCATTACGCGACGACCAGTGGGAGCGGATCAAGGATTTTCTGCCTGGTCGCGAAGGCCACGTGGGCGGCACTGCGGCGGACAACCGACTGTTCGTTGAAGCTGTTCTGTACCGATATCGGGCTGGCATCCCGTGGCGCGATCTGCCTGAGCGCTTTGGTGATTGGAAGATCGTCCATCAGCGCTTCGATGGGCGAAGAGTGGGGTTTTCGAGCGCATTTTCAAGCAGTTGGCGATCGATAACGATAACGAATACATGATGATCGACGCCACCATCGTGCGCGCTCACCAGCACAGCGCTGGCGCGCGAAAAAAACGGCGAGCAAGCCATCGGCCGATCGCGCGGCGGACTGACCACCAAAATCCACGCCCTGGTCGATGCCCTCGGCAATCCGGTCGAGGTGATACTCACGCCGGGGCAAGCCCACGATCTGACTGGTGCGCAGATGCTGCTCGACGATGTCGATCCGCATGCCCTGATTGGCGACAAGGCCTACGACGCCAACTCGCTGCTCGACACCCTCGCTCAACGCGACATTGCTGCGGTGATTCCTCCGAAGACCAACCGCAAGACGCCACGGACCTGCGACTTCGCACTCTATTGCGAGCGCAATCTCGTCGAGCGCTTCTTCAATAAACTCAAACACTTTCGCGCCATCGCCACGCGCTACGACAAACTCGCTCGAAATTTCCTCGCTGGCGTCCAGCTCGCCTGCGCTATCATTCTGCTCAACTGAAGACAGGCTCTAGCTTGGGCGCGCACGATGTTGGCCGCCGCGATAGCGGCTCTCGGAAGCGCCCAAATCGTCGGTTGGGCCCCAGCGTAAATTGTTCGCACTGTTTCAGCTCGTTCGCAATGGTGGTTAGATGGGTGATTCATATGAGCTTTGAGGGTGCATATGTGTTGATAGCAAGTTCGGTCAGATGCGTTATCGCAAGTATTTGGTTTTTGGATTCATCCTCCGGCGGGGTATTCTTTTGTGATCCCTCAATTCTTCATGACTGTTGCCTTACCAGCACAGTTATCGCCAGCCGAATGCGCTACGATGTGTTGGGGGCGGATAGGGCGCGGGATGGGGACTTTGGCATGAGAAAGCTGTTGTCTTTGGGCGTTGTGCTTATTGGTGCAATCGGCAGCTGTACGGTTCACGCGGCCGATCTTCCTATCGGTGTGCCAGTGTATAGCGGTCCCGTCTTACTGCCCTTCACTTGGGGTGGATTCTATTTCGGCCTGAACCTGGGCGGCCACATTGGGAATGACAAGGTCGCCACGACAACAGATGCGGGCGGCGGCTTTGGCGCGGCTGGAGCAGCGGCAATCGATAACGCCTCTCCTGGCAATTTCAATCCGTCTGGGGTCGTGTTTGGCGCACAAGCTGGGTACAATTGGCAATTCGGCAATGCGGTCGTCGGAATTGAAACCGATGCCAATGGAGTGCTCGGCAACGCAAGCCGCACGGTCGTTAGCATTCCGGTTGTCGCGCCTGGCGATTTCCTGTTCAACTCGATAGCACAGCCGTCGTTGCTGGTGACGGTGCGTCCGAGACTGGGTTGGGCTTTTGATCACACCCTACTTTATCTGACCGGGGGATACGCGTTTGAAACCGTGCAGGTACTCGATACTTTCGGATATTTCGGCGCCTCCGTACCGGTTTCCTCGACGTGACCGGCGAATCATCTGGTTGGACCGCTGGAGCCGGAGTCGAATACGCCTTTATAAGAACATGTCGGCGCGGCTTGAATATCTGTTTGTTGATCTCAACGGCTTCAGTTCAACTATACCTGGCGTGGCTGCAGCGGGACCATCAGCCATCGCTGTCAATCACAAATACACCGACAATATCGTACGGGCTGGGTTGAGCTTCTATTTCAACTGAGAGCTTGCAAGCACGATCACGGCTTTCGCCTCGATCTGCCTGCGCGATATGGCCACGGCGCGTCACAGGCACACCCCCATCCAAATCGATGCGGAGGCACCGTTCGGCGGGTGAGCTCATCATCAAGTAGGCCAGTGCCGGGGCGCGGGCATAGCTGCCAAAGGTCCAAAGATACTCCGAGACTTCGTCAAGTGATGCTTTCCGGGTCAGGTATCTCCCAATCGATCGGCCGCCGATCCGTTGCGCTACGCGTAGGATCATCTCTATGATCAGCTCGCCAAACCCGTTGCGGCGGAGATTGGGGGCAGTGCTCATCGCTTGCTTCTCTTACCCGGCGCGGCCTCTTCAGCCAACCGGCGATAGTGGGCCAACACGTACAGGCGGAGCTGCGATGATAGGTTCGCGTGCTCGCGATCCATATCGATGCGGTTGACAAGCGGGTGGCGACGGGGAGGCCTTCCCGGGCGGCAATCTCCTTGAGCGAAAGCCAAAAGCCAGCTTCCAGACTAAGACTCGTTTTGTGGCCGGCGATAGCGATCGATCGCTTCGGTACCGGCGATTTGACCTTCGGCGGGCGGCTCACTGCTTCGGCTTTTCCGCTGGCGCGGCCTTGGGAACGCGCCAACTGTTGCGGTATCTCTCAAACCCCCAGCGATCCAGCAGTCGGTCCGAGCGGCCGTAGCCGAGCGCCCACAGAGACGAAATCATCCGGCCAGTGACAGATGTCCAGCAGGCCCGGCCCAAGCCGGCGGCCAATCCTAGCCTCTAAGCACCCAATGCAAAGGTTGTCGTCCCATGTCAGCCCGAGTTGGTTGGTCCATATCTCGGGCCTAACCATGTAATACTCACCGGCCGCGATGACGCTGACGCCGGAGTCGAGGCACCGCAGGCGCGCCTTTTCCCACTTCAGTTCTGCCAGCTCTAGCTTCGAGAACGTGGCCCGGTTGCGTTTCTTCATCATCGCTTCACCTTGCCCTCCGGCGCGGCCTCTTCGGCCAGCCGGCGATAGTGGTCCAACACGTACAGGCGGAGTGCCGAGGACAAATTGGCAGGGCGTTGTTTGTGAATACTGGCGAGAAGGTCGCTCAGTGACGACTGTCGCTCACGCGCAATCTCCTGCAAGACCTTCCCAGAAAGCGTCCTCCACACTTACGCTGGTGGCAGGCCTGCTGCCAATCCGGGACATTTCGCTTCCGGACTTTCGACGGCGCGTACTTGCGGTTCACCGCTTGCCCTTACCCGCTGGGCGCGGCCTTGCCGAGGCCGATCTCGGCTGGCCCCAAAAAGCTCCACTCGCCTCGCCAATGATGCTCGGCAAAGAGGCGCGATCGCGCGGGTGAACCGCATCACATGCCCTCCAAGTAGACCTGCTACCACTCTTCGTGGCTTCTCCGAGGTCGATCGCTCGGTGATAGTGAGCGACCGCCAATTGAAGCGCGTTTCCAAAAGGGAGGTAAGCCCATGTTTCGCAAAGGTCTGCTTCTTATCGCCTCCTTGGGACCCATCTTCACAAATGTCGGCGTGCGAGCTGATATTTGCTTTCAATACGGAACCGGTGGTGGTGTTGTCGTCGCAAAAGGGGCCAAACTTCCGGCGCCGAATGCGTGTACTCCGGTGACCCTCGTCGAGCAATTTGAAGGCGGCCGCATAGGTATCGCAACCGGCTCGATCTGCACAGGCGATACGGGGAGCAGCAGACCAACTCTCGTGTATCAGTACACATACGACGCTTGTGCCGGCCCAGGCGGCTACTTCGAGTTCGCAACCTGTCGCATCGATATCAGCGGCAGCTCTCTTGGGGGCGCTGTCGATCTCCCCAGGGAACCCACCCAGCAACCCAGCAGTTGCAACGGAGTCTATGCCGACCCGACGGCCAATCAGTCCGGTCCCCTCACCCAATTCACAGATGAAACATTAAAGGTTTGGAGTTGCAACAATTTCCCGCTTGTACCCGCAGGTGGCGGAGCCCAATGCCTCGGGTTTGCTAAAAGGTTCTCGCATCCTCCATCTGGAGAGACCAAGTAGCCTAGACGCCGGAAAGAGCTGAAATCCGCGACGCCGCGAGGTTTTCGCTTCCGGGATCACCGCTCGCCCTCCGGCGCGGCCTCTTCGGCCAACCGGCGATAGTGGTCCAACACGTACAGGCGGAGTTGCGATGATAGGTTCGCGTGCTCGCGATCCATATCGATGCGGTTGACAAGCGTGGCGACCGAAACGCCTTCGTGAGCGGCAATTTCCTTTAGCAAAACCCAAAACGCGTTTTCCAGGGCGATGCTCGTTTTGTGGCCGGCGATTGCGATCGATCGCTTCGGTACCGGCGGCTTGACCTTCGGCGGGCGGCTCACCGCTTCGTCTTCCCGCCCGGCGCGGCCTTGGTTTCGCTCATCGGGCTCAGTTCGCTCTCGCGGGCCAGCCATGCAGGTCCGCAGGTTCATGACCGTGCCTGGCGTTGGCCCGGTCACCGCGCTTTGCTTCACAGCGACGATTGACGATCCAACACGCTTCAAGCGATCGAGAAGTGTGGGCGCCTACGTCGGATTGACGGCCCGACGCCATGCCTCCGGAGAGGTCGATTGGTCAGGCCAAATCTCGAAGTGCGGTGATGCTATGCTCCGCATGTATTTGTTCGAAGCAGCTGGCGTACTGCTGACCCGCGTGCCCAAATGGTCGGCGCTGAAGGCTTGGGGGATGAGGCTCGCCAAGCGCAACGGGCTTCGCAAGGCTAAGGTGGCCGTCGCGCGCAAACTCGCGGTCATTCTGCATCGAATGTGGATCGACGGAACCGAGTTCAACTGGTCGAAGGAGGAGGCTTCCGCGTAGCGGGCACAACGAGAACACAGAGTTCCGCGACACGGCGGGAAATGACGTCCCTGCCGGGACGGTGGCGGTGGTGAGATCGCCCGATTTTTTGCGCACGCCCGAAAAGGCGACCGCGCTTGCAACATTGATCCGCCAGCGTCGTCTTGCGCCATCATGCGGAGGGCATGCCCCTACCGCGGAGAGAACAGTGGGCCCGGCAAGGATGATCGTGGAGAGCTTGACACCCAGACCCGGAATTAGAGAACAATATCCGGCACGAAGCTGCCCATTAAGTAGCGCCGATCTGCGGTTCGCTTCCGGATGCTAATCGGACCTGCTGCAGATCCCACTGGAACCTTGCGACTTGACCGATAGGGCTCCTGCAATGGAGCACTATGTCGGACTAGACGTGTCGCTGAAGCTGACAGCGATCTGCATCGTCGATCAGACAGGGAAGATCGAGCGCGAAGGGATGGTTGTATCCAACCCGGAGGCAATCGCCGCATTCATCAAGTCGCATGCGCCAGCATGTTGCACGGGTCGGGCTCGAGACGGGAGCAACGGCGACATGGCTCTGGACCGAGCTGAACAAAATGGGACTACCCATCATCTGCATCGATGCTAGGCACGCGAAGGCGGCGCTGAAAATGCAGATCAACAAGAGCGATCGCAACGACGCCGTGGGCATCGCACGCATCATGCAATGTGGATGGTACAAGGAGGTACGCGTCAAAGATCTCGATAGTCACGCGGTCAAGGCCCTTCTGGTCAGTCGAGCCCTCCTCGTCAAGATCAAACGAGATCTGGAGAACCAGATCCGCGGGCTCCTCAAGAACCTTGGGCTCATTATTGGCCGAGCAAAGATGAACGTATTTGCCGGACGCGCTGCGGAGCTGACCGACAATCGGCCAGAGCTCGCTGCCGCGGTAGATCCGTTACTCCGAGCTCGCACGGCCATTGAGCAGCAGATCGCGGATCTAGACCGCAAGGTGATGGTGATCGCTCGCAATAATGTTCAGGCGAGACGGTTGATGACGGCGCCGGGTGTTGGCCCAATCACGGCTCTTTGCTTTCTTGCAACAATCGATGACCCTACTCGCTTCAAAAGGTCGAGGAGCGTTGGAGCTTATGCCGGTTTGACGACCCGGCGATATGCATCTGGCGAGATCGACTGGACAGGCCGAATCTCGAAGTGCGGCGACAAAATGTTGCGGAGCTACCTCTACGAGGCAGCCAACGTAATACTCACTCGGGTGGCAAAGTGGTCAGCCCTCAAAGCCTGGGGCATCAGAGTTGCTAAGCGAACCGGCTTGCGAAAAGCCAAAGTTGCAGTCGCTCGAAAGCTTGCCGTCATTCTGCACCGGATGTGGATCGACGGCACCGAATTCAAATGGGCAAAGGAGGCTGCCAACCAACCCACATAGCAGGATAACCGAACCCCGCCGATCCAGCGGGAACCGACGTCCCTGCCGGGACGCTGGCGTTGGTGCGATCGCCCCTGGCTTTGCGATGCTCGCAAGAGCAAACGCGCTTCACACATTGATCCGCCGGCGTCATCTTACGCCATCATGCGGAGGGCCTGTCCCTACCGCGGAGAGAACCCTGGACCCGGCAAGGATGCTCTGGAGAGCTTGACCACTGGCCCGGAATTAGAGAACAGCCAGGGTCATCAACGCCATTCCCGACATCCAGGCCCGTCCGGTTCGCCCCAAGAGCGGACGCCAATGCCCGCGTTTACGGCCCTAGTTAGCCCGCGGCCGAGGCGCGTACGAGTTCTACAACTCTCTCAGAGTAAAATAACGGGCAAGATTCGAATTCCGCTGCTCACGCATCGGGATCGAGCGTAAATAGCTCCTGAGGCTGTGCGACGCCGCGGAGCGCGTATCGTCCCGCCGAAACGAGGCGGCGTTTCATGCCGCCGACATCGGCAAACACCGACGACATCAGAATGGGCTGATCGACCGAACGGCACATCGCTGCAATGCGGCTCGCCTCGTTCACCGCCGGACCAATGACGGTAAAGTCCAGCCGCTCGCGGCTCCCGATATTGCCATAGAAAACTTCGCCGACGTGCAAACCAAGATACATGTCGGTTATCGGCTTGCCATCGGCAATGCGGCGCCTATTCAATTCTTCGACGCGCTCGCGCGCGGTGATCGCCGCCGATAATGCCGAGCCGCATGCGTGCGCGCGGTCTTCCGCAGTGAAGATGGCAAACGTACCGTCACCGATCAGCTTGAGTACATCACCACCATGCTCGTGAATTGCTGAGACGATTGCATCGGAGTAGTCATTCAGCAATGGAATGGCCTGTTCCGGTGCGGTGTCAGTGATGCGCGTGAACCCTCGCAAATCGCTGAACCAAACAACCGCCTCGATCCGCTCGGCAATTCCGCGCACGATGCGCCCGCCGAGCACGCGCCGGCCGGCGTCGCGACCGAGATACGTTTCCATCAATGTTCCGGTCATGCGCGCGAGCGACACCGATTTGAGGGCGAGGGCGAGATATGGCGCGATGCGCTGAAGCGCGGCGATTTGGCCATCGCTGAACCCATCGGGCAGCCTGGTTGCCCATGACGAGTACACGCCATCCATCTCACCGATAACACCTTCAGGGGCAAAGCGGGTGATTATCGCGACGTAGTCGGTCATCCCTGCTAACAGGAAGTCCGACAACAATGGGAACTCATCTTTGGCCGTGGCGTTCAGGCGGCGACGTAGAAATGAGTCGCCTGTTTGAAGCATCTTGTAGTGTGGACTGTCTCGCCAGCGCTGGGCGGACTCCACATCGAGGGGCTCGGAGCCCGATGCAGCGAGCGCGTCCGGGCTGGTGCGGCCATACTCGAGAACAGGGGACTCGGCGGGACCATAGCCCCAGCGAAACAGGCGGCCCTCATGGACCGGATGCAGCGTGTCAATAAACAGGAGGGCGCGAGCAAGCGGAAGTCCAGCCGCGACGCAACGCTCGCACGATCCAGACACGATGCCGGTTTCCGACGTGCCGGCCAGGCCCGCCTGGGTCAGCCATTCTGACAATTCGACGAAGAAGGTTTCGTTCACACCGCGACTATACAGCCACATCGCTCGGTCATGGTGCGCATTTCTCTAGGGTGGCCTAGAGGGCGAAGCGCACGTCAGCCGGCGCCTGCCAAGCAAGAGTTAGGCGTTAGCGATCTCGCGCTAGCGGCACGGCCACTTGGACCGCAGGGCTTCCAACGCAACTGTCGTGAAATCCTCGGGGGCTCGCTCCGGCCTCTTCTCGATGAATGCGACAACCACGCGCACGCCTTGTTCAGCCTCGAACTCAACAGGCGGACAGAACTTGAACGGCTCCGGGAGTGTGTGGGCAACGGTGAGCAGCGCGTACACCGCGCCCAAGCATTCGCCGGCATCCATGAGATGAGGCACTTCTGATTGGCTCACTGCGCCGTGGCGATCAACCACGGAAAGGTAGAGCTTGCATGTCGCAAGCACGTCGCTGGCGCTCGCGGCATTTGCCGAAGCGCAACCCAGCCACATCGCTAATCCAGCGACCGCCATGTAGCTGATCCGGTTCAAAGCGAACATTGCTTCGCCGTTTGACAGGCGCCCGCGCCGCGCGGAGCCGGGCTGCCACGCTCACCTTATCACCCAACTGAGCCCACGCGACCGTTGATACATTGGCACCGGCACTTTCCGCGCGTTGCCTGCATCTTAATGAGAGTTGCTGCCGCAGCAACGTGATCGATGGCCGGTAACGAAGAGGTGGTGTCGGTTGTTTGAACAGATTTTCCGCGTCGATAAGTGGAGCCTTCTGCCGGGTTAAGCTGCCGCGCGGAACGGAAGTTGGGTAAAGTAGGCTTGATCGGGCGTCGTGCCGTCAAGGCTCGAATGCGGTCGGCGTCGATTATAGAAATCGAGATAATTGCCGATCGATGCGCGCGCTTCGGGCACGCTGTCGTAGGCGCGCAGGTAAACCTCCTCATATTTGACACTGCGCCAAAGCCGCTCGACGAACACGTTGTCACGCCAGGCGCCTGCGGATTCCGACTGAAGCCGGCCACTGATTCCGACGCAATCCGGCCACGGGTTCCGACGGAAGTCGGCCACCCATTCCGATCGAAGCCGGCCACCCTGTTGAGACTGGCCTAAAGCTCTCGAAGTCGGCGATCGAATCGCGGAGCAGCCCCCTTTGCGCCCATGCAAGGGGAGGTCTGATGCCCGCCGAGAGAGCGCCGATGCGGAAGGTTCGAGAAGTCCTAAGACTGCGGCACGTTGGCGTGAGCGAACGCCAGATCGCCATCACTGTCGGCGTCAGCCGATCGACGGTTGGTCAGTATCTGCGGCGGGCTGCCGTGATTGCCATCACCTGGCCGGTCCCGACAGGGATCGACGACGTCGAGCTCGAGCGCCGACTGTTCACGCCGCCGACGCTCGATGAGAACCCTGCTCGGTCGCTGCCCGACTGGACCCATGTGCACAGAGAGCTGAAGCGGCCCGGCGTACTGTGCTGTGGGAGGAATATCGAGCAGAGCATGCCGAGGGCTATGGCTACAGCCGGTTCTGCGACCTCTATCGAATTGGATGCTCCCAGCACCGCCACGCTCGCGGACACATCAATCATGGATACTGCCAAGGGCACGCGCCATGTTCCCGGATCGCCTCGCGATCGTAAGTATCTTGCGTGCGACGGCACTCGGAATGGCCTCACCTTCCATTCGCGCGACCATCTGTCCCGCGCACACATGAACGCCCGCCCCGAAGCCAACATGGCCGACGCTGCGGCGCGCGACGTTGAATCGGTCGGGCTCGTCCCACTTGCGTAGGTCCCGATTCGCCTCGAATGTTGCACGGGCAAGGTCGGGATTCGCCCGCAGCAACGCCCATTGGTCGGGATATTGAGCAAAGCACATCCTGGCGCCGGCCTTTGCTCATCGCGGAATTGGCGCCACGCCGGCGTTCTTGATCACGTTGCCCCATCGCTGCCGCTCGGCAGCAAAATACGCTGCTGTGTTCTCAAGGCTGCCGCCGATGATTTCGATCGAATTCGCCGCATAGCGGTTGACCACATCAGGGTCGCGCAAGGCCTCATTCGCATTGACGTTGATCTTGCTGGCGATTGCCCTCGGAATGCCGGGCGGGCCTGCGATCGCGTTCCAAGAGGTGGACTCGAATTCCGGGAGTGTCTCGGCGATGGTGGCCACCGCGGGCAGCAGGCTCATGCGCTTCTTAGTCGCAATAGCGATTAGCTTCAGCTTCCCGTCGCGGACTAGGGCCAGCGATGCACCCACGTTGTCAAACATGATGTCCACGTTGCCCGCCGCCAAGTCCTGCAGCGCGGGCGCGGAGCCGCGATACGGGACCTGCTGAAATTTCACGTGGGCCATCATCTGGAACATCTCGGACGTGACGTGGGACGTTGTTCCGATGCCTTGGGTCGCCGACTTGAGTTTTCCAGGGTTCGCGGCTGCGAAGACGATCAACTGCTCTATGTTGTCGAATGGCAGCTTGGGGTGGGCCAGCAAGGCCGTTGGCACCTGGCCCAGTACGACAATTGGCACCAAGGCGGACGGATCGAAGCGCAGGTCCGTATAGAGATATTGGTTGATCACGAGCGGCGCTTGGGGCGTGACCAGGAGCGTATGGCCGTCGGCAGCGGAGGCAGCGACGAACTCGGTACCCAGGTTCCCGCCAGCCCCGCTGCGGTTCTCCACAACGACCGCCTCGCGCCATTTTCGGCTGAGATGATCACCCAGGATGCGTGCTACCGCATCAGCTGTGCCCCCAGCGGGGTATGGCACGACCAGTCGGACCGGCTGGGTCGGGTATTCCTGCGCTCGACCAGAAACGGACCAAGCGCACGCACCGATAACAGCAAGCGCAATTGCCTTGTAGAAACGAGGTATCGACACCGCTGATCTCACGTGCTCGACCTGTCACCGCTCATGGCACGATCATGGCTTTTACGTCGTAGGACTTGTCGATCATCCCTTGCTTTACGAATACGTTGAGCTGCTTTTGTAGATCGTCCGGATCGATCTTGGTGGTCCATTTGTCGAGCACGATGCGCGACACGAGATTGTCCTTCAGAGGCGTGAACTTGAGGATCGCTTTGGTCCTCTCCTCCGGATTCTGGTTGAGGTAGTCCATCGCCCTCTGGAGGACACTGCGGAATGCCACCGCCTCCTTGCGATGGGCGTTGACCCAAGCGCTAGTCGAAAGCCAGCCCGCAATGTTAAGGTTCGGCTGCAGCTCCGTGAACATGTAGGACAGGACTTTGAGCTTGCCGGTGCCGACCCCAATGGTGGTGAACGGCTCGGTTGTGGAGGCGGCGTCGGCCTGCCCTCCGAGAAGGGAATCCACCATCAGCGGAAAGCCTACCTCGAGAAACTGGACCTTCTCCGGGTCGCCCCCGGCCCGAGCGATCGCCTCACGCGTGTAGGCCCAGTTAACGTTCTGTAGATTGTTGACGAGGACACGCTTGCCTTCAAGCTCCTTAAGTGACTTTGGTCCATCTGTCCGGACCAGGATGCCCGCGGCGTCCGGCGAACTGGCCTGGGCGTCATTCTGGTTCGACAGTATGACGATGTCGAATCCCTGGGCTTTCGCTCGCAATCCGATGTCCAGCGATGAATAGATGATGTCGAGCTTGCCTCCGATCAGGGCCTGAATGGCCACAGCCCCCGCCGCCACCGCATCGATACTGACGTCCAGGCCTGCCTCCTTGAACCAGCCGCGGTCCAGCGCGAGATCGACCGGGACGAACGGGGCGATCGGGATCTTGTTGATCCGAACCTTCAGCAGCGGCGCCTCCGCTGAGGCCGTGGTTGGCAGGATGCCGAGTGTGCAGAGGGCAAGCCCGAGCAAAAGCCGCCGTGAATAGTTCATCCGTTTGCCCCGGGTGCGTTTGGCGAACATGTTTCCCTCCTATTGGTCAGACATTGTTCATACCGTTCTCGACCTAATCGTGAGACCGATGCGAGCTTATGGCCTTGTCATCGGCGATTTCGACGGTGGGCCTCAGAATGCCATCGAAGCGAATATCCCTCGAACAACAAAAACAGAGCATTTAGCACATAGCCCACAATGCCCAGCGTGATCACGCCGGCATACATATCTGGTACCCGGAATGAGCGCTGCGCGTTCAGAATGAAAAAACCGATGCCGTCGACAGACGCCACCATCTCGCTGATCACGACCATAATCAAAGCGATCGCAGAGACTCACCCGCATCCCGGTGAGGATCTGAGGGGAAGCACTCGGCAGCACAACCTTCCACAGGATCATGCCCGGACGCGCCCCGAACGTGCGCGCAGTGTCGATTTGAATAACATCGACGGCGCGAACACCGCTAGTGGTGCTGAGCAGAATCGGAAACAGGGAGGAGAAGGCAATGACCCAAATCTTCATTTCGTTACCGAGCCCAAGAAACAGGATGGCGATCGGCACATAGGCCGGTGAAGGGATTGGCCGCAGGAATTCGGTCAGCGGCTCGAACAAGTGGTAGGCCGCCGAAAAATATCCCATGACGATGCCCCCAGCCAGGCCGAGCAACAGCGCCAAGACGTAGCCCCAGGCCATCCGTTCCAGACTCGGCAGCAGAATGCCGAGGATCTTGCCCGTGACGATCAGATTCCAGAGCGATTCCATCACTCGACTGAACGGGGGGAAGGCCTGGGGCGATACCGCGCCCGTCCGTGCCGCCACCTCCCAGAGCATCAACAGGAAAGCGATTAGAACAAATCCGCCAAGCCGCGTTCTGAAGAATGTGTTCACGTCACATCGCTTTCGGCTGGTGCGCCAAGCTTTCGGACCCATCCGGAAACACATAGGAGTAGAGATGGCGCCGGAGCGATAGGTAACTAGGATTTTCCTTGGTCTGGACCTGATGACGCGGATAGCCGAGGTTGATGACGACCGTGGCGCTCACCACGGCAGGCGCGGAGCTCAGCACTAAAACCTTTTGCGAGACGTAGATTGCTTCGTCAATGTCGTGCGTGACGAACAGGATGGTTAGCCGATATTCGCGCCATAGCCGTAGTAGCAGATCCTGGAGACCTGCCCGAGTCTGGGCGTCAAGCGAGCCAAACGGCTCGTCCATCAAAATGATCTGTGCGCCGAAAGCCAACGCTCGCGCCACCGCGACCCGCTGTTGCATCCCTCCCGACAACTGGTGCGGGAAATGGTTTTCAAACGCCTTTAGGCCAACCAAATCAAGATATTCAGTGCACGTGCGCTCGATCTCGCGACGGCTCCTGCCGAGCATTTCTAAACCGAACGCCACGTTGCGGCGAACGGTCCGCCATGGATAGAGTGAACGGTTATATTGCTGAAAGAGGTAAACCATTTTCCGCGGTGGGGCACGAACCGCAGCGTTCTCCAGTTTCACCTCGCCTGCGCTCGGCGATAATAGGCCGCCGATGATCTGCAGCAGAGTCGACTTGCCGCACCCGGAGGGACCAACGATTGAGACGAACTCGCCTGTATCGATATCCAGGGATATGCCATTGAGTGCGGTGAATCCGCTGAACGATTTCGACACATTGGCGAGTTTGATGAGGCTCATTCGATCTGAAGTTTGAAAACCGTCATCCCACACTCATGCCTGGACTTGACGCACAGAGACCTGGGCTTTCAGGAGCGACCAGCAAGCGGGACAATAAACCTCGCGGATCGCGTAGGAAGCCACGTGCACCCTCTGTCCTACTTCAAATGCCGTGGTGCTGTATTCGAACGAGGTCGACGGCAGCGGAGTTTCTGGAACGGTGCCCGCCGGCGATCGAGCCTGACCAGGGCACGTATGCGCGCCGAGGTTATCATTTTGCGTGTTGGTTGCAGCAGATGATGTCTGCCGTGCTAACCGGATTGCCGCCCGGGCCGCGTCTGTCGCCCTTTTGTCCACTGCAGTGTTGCCGGCCTGCAGTACGATGCCATAACGCGCTTTGGCTTGCTCAGGCGAAACGATGCCGTTCTGTACGTCACGCAAGCACAGCTCGGGGGCACGGTCGAGCGGGTCACCGTAGCCGCCACCGCCGCCGCCGGCGCATTCGAAGACGTCCGACTTCGCGAGGTGGGTGTAAGTAAATGAGGGGGGCCGTTCGACTGAGCCCTTGATCTCGGCAACGTCGGCGGGAATCAGACCGCTTTCGAACAGCTGGGCGATGTTCGAGCCGCGCGTGATCGACAAGCTGTTTGTGACCGCAGGAAATCCACCGCCGAGTCCCAACGCCGATGGTGGGATCACGCCATGGGAGTGGACCATGACATTCTCGATCTTGTCCGTGCCATGCGGCATGAATGCCATTGTGAGTCCCACCCCACCGCGAAATCGGCCGGGTCCTCCGCTGTCCGCCCGTTGGCGACGGTAGAGATAAAGCACAGGATAACGGAATTCGTTGCTCTCTACGTTGGGGATGCTGACTTCCGGCTCGCTCACACCGCCGGTGTCGATACCGTCCGACACTGCACCGCCTGCGCTACCGGCGGCCAAGCAGCATTCCTGAAGCACGGCAGCAAATGGGCCGCCGTACTGGTCGTTCCCCATCAAATCGAGAATCATCAGATTTCCGCGGGCGACGGCCACGGCACGATCGCTATAAGCCTTGCTTCCCATCAGCATTTGGCTAAGGCATTGCGTCGCAACGGTCCAGACGCTCTGGGTGACCGACGTCGTTCCCTTGCAGACGCCGGCCGGCCAAGCGCAATGGACAATTGTGCCTTCGGTGGTTTTAATCGTTACCACGCGTTGAATAGCTGCGGGACAAAGCTGCACGGCAAATCCAAAGATGCCGAGCATGGCTCGCAATAAATAGCCCTCCGTAGCCGCGAAGGTCGCGTTGACGACGGCAGGCGCCTGCCGGGACGATTTGGTGAAGTCAAAGACCAGTCGGTCGCGGTGTTTGCTGAGCGCCAGACGGCAAGCGTAAACTTTCAGCTCGTCGCGGTCGTAGTAGTCGATGAAGTTTTCGCAGCTCCACGTCCCGTCTGGTATTTCACGCAGTATTGCCCTCAATTTGCTCTCTGAAGTGGCGACCACCCGGTCGAGCGCCTCGACCAGAACCTCGACGCCGTAACGCTTGGCGAGCGCCTGGATACGGCGGGCCATGGCATTATGGGCGCCGATCATCGCCTTCAGATCGACGGCGTTCTGAACGCGAGTGCGCGAGCGCGTGAGGAAGTCTTCCTCGAGGTCGCGGCGTAGGACATTGCCTTCGACCATCTTCACCGGCGGCATCGGCATCGCCTCATCCCAGATCGACTGTGCGCCGATCGACACCTGACCTGGCACTGTCCCGCCGACGTCCCCAAAATGAATGCCAGCGCCTGACCAGGCGACGATTCGATCGGCGACAAAGATAGGCGCGACCATCACACCACAGGTCTGGTGCGGCGTGCCAATGTAGGGATGGTTAGTAAAAAACATGTCGCCGGGCGCTATGCCCGGGTTTTTTGTGTATTCCCTGAGGACATATTTAGTCGTTTGGATGCAGGACATCGCGTGGCTTGCAATCGTGCGCCCGATGATTACGCCTTCCCCGGCGGTGGTCAGCAGCGCGACATTGCAATCGTTTGACTGCGCGACGCTGGGCGAACCGGACACATTGCGCATAACAGCGGCGCCCTCGTCGACGATGGTCGCAAGGCGGTGGCGCAGCACTTCAAATGTGATTGGATCGATCATGCCTCCACCTCGGGAAAGCGGATCATCATGTTCATGAAGGCGTCCACGGTTAGTTCCTGCGCCGGATGCAGCGGCATCGTCGTGTTCCGGCCTTCCAAGATAGCAGGACCCATGATCCGGTTGCCGGGCAAGAGCCGGTCGTGCTCGTAAATCGGCGTATCAACGAAGCCACCGTCAAAATAGACCGGTCTCGATCCTGAGCGGGCAGCGCTCGCATCAGCGCCGCTATTTGGCGTCTCGACCATGTTGAGGGCGGTATAGTGGGTGGTCGCTACTACATGAAATGTCAGGATCTCCACGCCCGCCACCATGACCGCGGTGCCGCTGCCGAATGCCTGCTCGTAGAGTGAGATGAACCGTTCGACGACGCGATCTATCTCTTCCGATCCGATGGTGCCGTTTGGGGCGGGAACCTTGATCTGATGCACCTGATGCCGGAAGCGCATTTCGAGTGTCCGTGACATCGTGGTGTCGGCAACGGGAACGCCACTGTTGGCAAGGTCCTGCGTCGCCTGCGCCTCGAGACTGCGGAATAGTGCATTGATCGCGTCCTGATCGAAAGGCGAGCGGAGCGGGTTTGAGCGAGAATAGACGCGCACGATGTTGGAGGAGGCAATTCCCAACGCCGAAAACACAGAGGCTTGCGGCGACACGACCGCCATTTGCACCCCGGCCTCTTTGGCATAGGCGCACACGTGGGTCGGACCGGCACCGCCGTAGGCGAACAGCACGAAGTCTCGCGGGTCAACGCCGCGCTCAATTGTGAGCTTGCGGATCAAGTCGCCCATCCGGCTGTCAACGATTTCGAGGATACCGCGCGCCGCTGTATGAATGTCGCAGCCGATGCGGTCCGCTACTTTGGACTTGATAGCGGCCTCCGCTTTGGCCCGATCGAGCAGCTTGCGGCCATTGAAGAAACGATGCGGATCGATGCGGCCGAGCACGACATCCGCATCGGTCACTGTCGGCTCCTCGCCGCCGTCGCCATAGGCGACCGGGCCGGGAGTTGACCCGGCGCTTTGCGGGCCGACATGCAGCAATCCGGTTGCGTCATCAACCCAAGCGATACTGCCGCCGCCTGCTCCAATCGAGACAACTTCGATATGCGGCAGAGCCATCCGAACTCGGCTGTGCACCGTGATGTCGGCTAGGATCGGCGCGCCATCGGTGATAACGCCGACATCGAAGCTGGTGCCTCCCATGTCGGTGGCGATGATGTTGCGATATCCCATTCGCTCGCCAAGCTTTGCGGAGCCGATGATACCGCCAGCGGGGCCCGAGGCGATCAGATTGAGCGGCGCGCGGCCGACCTCCTCGTCCCACATACAGCCACCGTTCGACTGCATGACCAGGAACGGTCGATCCAGGCCATGCTTGGCGAGCAGCGAGCGCGTCACCGCCATCTCGCGTCTCGCGATAGCGCCGAGATGTGCACTTAGGATGGTCGCATTGGCGCGCTCGTACTCGCCCAGTACCGGCGCGACGGCACTCCCGATCGCGACATAGATGTCGGGATGATTCTTCTCGATCAGCGCCGCAATGCGACGCTCATGTTCTGGGTTGATGAAAGCCCATAGCAGACAAACCGCGATCGCCTCTGCTCCCTCGGCTATCAGGTCCCGGACCGTTTGCGCGACCTCATCCTCGTTCAGCTTGACGATCGCGGAACCTTTGTAGTCCATCCGCTCGTTGACGCCCCTGATCAACTTGCGTTCGACGAAAGGCTCGGGCTTCGACCAGTAGCGCACATCGGTCTTCTCGGTCTCGGTCAGACCTTCAGTCTTCGCGATGATCCGGCCGATCAGGATCGCGTCCTCGTGACCGCGGGTCGTGATAAACCCAACCTTGGCACCCCCTCGGGTGATCAGCTTGTTCGTCAGACTGGTCGTCCCAATGGCGACGGCACGCGAACCGCGCAGTACGTCGTCGACACCGAAGCCCTGGCCCTCGGCGACATTGGAAAGCGCATTGACCATGCCCTGACCCGGATTGCCAGGGACAGTGAAGCTCTTGTCGGTGAGGATTCGTCCGACCTCGTCGACGATCACGCAATCGGTGAACGTGCCGCCGACGTCTATCCCAATGACGTACCTGCTGGTCATCCGGAGCTCCGGGCGCTCCAGGCCTTCACGATCTCCGTCGTGGCAATGGTGTTCGGCCCGATAATCTTCAACGCGCATTCGTGCAGCTCGGGCACATAGCCCGACACGCACTCGCGCAGGACGTAATAGCGATAGCCACAGTCGAGCAAGCCGAAGACGGTGCCGAGGACCCCGGCATGGCTCGACACGCCGGTAAGGAGCACGGTCTCGATTCCCTGAACGCGCAACACCTTGTCGGCAATCGATCCATACAGATCGTTGAAGGCCGCCTTGTCGACAACGATGTCCCCCGGCTCGGGCTTCAACGCATCGATAATCTGATGGCCCCAGCTCCCGCGAATACACGGGACGTCGTCGGCGCTGGTGGCCAGGCCATTGCTGATCAGATGATGCACATGCGCCGCCGGAATATCGGCGGCGTTCGGCAAATGCATCTGCTGGAAGTAAATCACTTTAACGCCTCGCGCGCGCGCCAATTTGATAAGCTTCGTGATCTCGTCGACCACGGCCGCAATGGTTTCCGGATGCTTGGCTGCTTTGCGATAGATCTTGCCATTGGGTGTGCAGAAGTCGTTCTGCATATCGTGCAGCACAAGCGCGGTGTGCTTGGGGTTGACCTCTTCGATAAGATTTGCAGATACCGGATGCGCCATCGGGCTTTTAACCTCCTTCAACTCAGATTGTCGTGTTGGTGATTAGAGGGGTGTCGCGAGCAACGTCGGGACGGCGAAGGTATCCATGACAACCAGTTTCTCCGCGATCTGCAGCCGTCCGTCGGAGTGACGGATCCTGTCGCGATAACGACCCACGCTGAATACGCTGGAGCGCCCCTCCATTGTTGTCTGGATCACGGCATAATTGGCTTTGATCTGCCACAATCCGTCATCCTCAGCGTTGCCGATCCGGAGACTGCTGACAAAGTGGCGATCATAGTGCAGATTGTATTCGTTGGCGTTGCGCAAAGAGACAATCCGATCACGAAGCATATTCTTGTTGGTGCACAGCCAGAGTGAGGCAGGCAGATTCTGTTCTTCGTTCTCGCGCGACGTGACCCGATAGATGCAGTCCTCGGTGAACAGGTCGAGCCATTGCTCCAGTCGATCGGAGTCGATCAATTCGACGTACTCGTCCAGCAGATCCTGAACAGCTTCTCGTGACGGTCTTGCAGTCATCGCACCGCTCCAGCCGGCTCAAGCCCCATCAACTCGGCGTAATATGACCAGAAGCCGCGCACAGGGACGTCGGTGATCCGATGCTGCAGATTGCCGATCTCGCCGCCGCCGCCCATCTCAATGACCGAACACGCCTGCTTCTCCGGAGAGGAGGCTCGATGCGTAATTTCGATCGCCTCACCGTCTTCCATCGACACCAATCCTGCCGGACCCACGAAGTTGGCTTGCAGCAGGCGGTGCGCCGTCATCTCGGGGCTGTCGTCCTGGTAGCCGAACAGCGTGAACACGATCTCGAACTCGCCAGGACCAGAGGTGCAAATTTGCCGAGCGCCAAGACTGTTGCTGATCTGATGCACGGTCAGATTGGGGAATATGCTGCAGATCGCGAGGCTGATTCCATCCTCGAATTCGGGTCGGAAGCGGACCAGGGTCGGGTCAAGCAGTGTCAGACTGCCCTTGTGAATCTTGTTTTCCTTATAGAGCGCGTCGAACTTCGCATCGTCGTCGGTGCCGACCTTCGACCATGTGAGATTGTGACGATGCCGAGCGTCCATCGAGACGCCCCCAGTCTGGGTGGCGCGCGACAAGCCGAAAGTCGATTGAAATTCGTGCAGCAGACTGCCGTGATACGTGTCGCGTGTGTTCTCGACATAGAGCTTCCAGTTACCGAACACGCGCTGCCTTTGATAGCCGAGGATCCGAATGGGTTTGGTGAACAGGCGGTCGAAATGCTGGACGATCCGCGGCCCCAGGTAGTCCTCAAGCGACTGCTCGGGCTTCTGGATGCTCGCAAAGATGACACCGCGGTAGATCGCGACATGCAAACGTTGCAGCCCATGATGCGAGAGATCGAATTCGGGGGGCATACCACCCTGGCCCTTGAGGCCGCGACGGAACGGCAGGCCGACCAACGATCCGTCTAGCGCGTAGCACCATCGATGATAGATGCAGATGTGCTCCTTGGCGTTGCCATGAACTTCGCGCCGCACGTGGGCGCCGCGATGCGCGCATCGGTTGACCATGACATGGACAATCCCGTTCGCGGCGCGATTGAAGATTATCGCTGTGTCGCCGACGTGAGTGGTCCTGAAATCGCCCGGCTCCGGTATCTCTGCTTCAAGCCCGACGTAGCACCAGACCGGACCTTTGAAGATGCGCTCCTGCTCCGCCTCATAGATCTCGGGGTCGTGATAGAGCCAGTAGGGCACCCGCGAATAGTCATTGCGCGGCCAATCCACGGCTGGCACGTCCGGGTTGTGGTTGCTGAGTTCGGTCTGAACCATGGCTTGGCCCCAATCGCTTGTGCATCGATGCTGCAGCAATGAGCGTGTCAGAATTATTCGCGGTTTTCAATAGTCGTAATATGCGAGTATCATATCCCGCTGAGCAAAGCGGAGTTTCTGCAAGACGCAGCGCCGCTTCAGGCGCCGATGCCTTGATCATTGTGCGCGTCTTTGCAAAGCCGGGATTGATGTAATATGGCTGTCGCGATGGTCCGAGGCCGTGGGGGAATTAACGCTGTGACAAGAGACTGCCGACCGGACGTCAAAGCCCGGACATTTTACCGATTTGCAATCTGCGCCGATTTTTACGCGCGGCAGCTGATGGACATGTACGGCCCGACCTATGGGCTCACGTTTTCCGATTGGCGGCTAATGGCGGTGCTTGGTGTGCGCGCGCCGATGTCTGCCACCCAGGCGGGTAAGCTGACCAGCCTCAAGCCAGATCAGGTGACTCGCGTGGTAGACAGTCTCCTGGAAAAGGGCTTGGTGTCCCGTCGAGCTGATAGCGAGGATCGCCGGCGCGTGCTGCTGTCGCTGTCCGGCAAGGGCTTGAGGACCTTCAAGGCCATCGACAAGGTTCGTTATGCGGTGGAGTGCGAGATGCTTTCCACGTTGGGGAAGTCGGAGCTTGAGACCCTCGGAACCGTGCTTGCTAAGATCAGCACCCAGATCGAGGCGATGTCGGGTCGGAGCGGTGGCACGTCCCCCACCTTTTTCGAGGGGTCAGTGGAAGGGACCGAGCAACCGCGCCAAGCGGTGGCGGCACGATGCGGGTCGTAGGAGATTGGGATGACGCGGGGCGACCTGATCCGCACCTTTCTCAGCGTCGCGCAGGGCCAGCCGCTGTCTTCCGTCCAGATTCAGCGCGCGACATTTCTGGCCGTCCATCAAATCGAGGGTCTAGTCGATCAAGGACCTGGGTTTGACTTCCAGCCGGAAGATTTTGGATTGGTTGACCGGGACATCCTCGGCGAGATCCTTGAACTAAGTAAGTCGGGGGAGGCGGTCGTTTCCGCGGCCGCCATTGGCCGGTGGACGAGCTGTGCTTTATCTGAGCGTGGCACGGAGATCACTCGTCCAATCGTGGAGCGGCTCGATCCTGCTATCCTACGACAACTCCAACGCATTTTGGCCCAGAGCGCTCCGTCACGTCCGCGCCGCTACGGCTTCGACGCAAAGTGCTTGTGTGGCGAATGTTGATCATACGCTCGATTCCTACAAGCTGAACCGAACGCCGACTCGCGCCGGGGCGGCCCGTGGGATAATCATAACTAATCTGGATGGCTTTTACGCTCGTTGTCTTAATTTGGTAACGTCATATTGCGGGACTATCAAGCGAGATTGCTGCGCTTCAAAGGTCGCGTCGTCAGGGGATCCGGATTTTGCTAGCGGGGCAAATCTTAAACGGGTTGGTGGTGGGGAGTATGTACGCCCTTGTGGCGTTAGGCTTCACGCTTATCCTTGGTGTTCTGAATTCGGCTTAATTTCGCTCACCTCGCGGTCTTCGTAGCGGGAGGGTTCGCTGGGGTCGCCTCGTCGAACTTGGGTATGAGCTTTTGGTTCTCGCTCCTAATTGCCTTTTTGGTTGGGGGGGTGATGGGTATCATTGTCGAATACGTAAGCTTTAGACGAGTGGCAACCCATGACGCGAGTGTCGTCGCATCGATTTCGTCACTTGCCTTTGGATTGCTCTTCACTGATTTGATGCGGCATCTCTGGGGCGCTGATCCGGTCGCTGTTTCGGTCGCGTCCGCGTTCAAGACTACCGGTTTTTCGATCTTCAACGTCAATTTCGTCCCCCTTCAGGGCCTCATCATTATCATCGCCTTCGTATTGATGCTGGCATTGAATTGGGTCATCACCTATACATCCCCCTCGGCCGCCGCATACGCGCCGTGGCTGACAACGAAACCCACGCGCAATACCTCGGGGTCAGCGTTCGCACTGTCAGCTTGGTGGTATTTGGATTGTCGTCCGCGCTAGCAGCTGTAGCGGGCCTGCTTTTTGCAATGCGCGACGGTACCGCTTCGACAGAAATTGGATTAGCGGTCGGGCTCAAGGCGCTTGCCGTTATGGCAATCGGCGGGCTGGGGGATATGCGCGGTGCAGTTGTGGGCGGCCTTCTAGTGGGCGTAATCGAAGGTATCGGGGCTCACTTCGGCATGGGAAGTGCCGCAGATCTCATCGTGTGGATCTTCATGATCGGTGTGCTGCTGCTTCGACCTGAGGGGATCTTCGGAAGTCCGCAGCATATGAAGAGTGAACGCGCGTGATCGAAGATCATATCATCCTTGTTTCAGTGAATGTGCTGCTTGCTTGGAGCGTCTACATAGCGCTTATGTCCGGCTCGTTGTCATTTGCGGCAAGTGCTTTCATGGGCATCGGTTGCTACCTGTTCGCCGTTTTCACCGTTAAGTCTGGGTGGTCGCTGTATCCGTCGTGCATTGTTGCGTTGCTGTCGACTGGGGTGATCGGAGCATTGATTGGGTTTCCGGCCCTTCGGGTTAAGGGAATTTTCCTGATGTTGGTCACCTTGGGCGTCGCGGTCGCCAACTAGGAAGACCCACACAAGGGCTTCTTGATAGCTAATTGGAGGTATCCCGCCAATGCCGACTGCGCCGGCTAGGTCCCGTGTCCAGAGGACAGACAGCGCTGACCCCATCGCCGAGCTTGCTACTAGCCGGGCTTGGGGTTGCACAGATGGCCATCTATCGCATGATCCGCGAGTCGGTGTTCGAGCCAGAGGCGATCGAACACATGACCGCCGCTTACGAACACGCTCTAAAGATTCTTCAGCTCACCGATCGCACAGACCCGATAACCGAACTGGTCGCTCGCAAGATCATCGAGATCGCGGAAATAGGCGAGAGTGATCCCGACCGGCTGTGCGAGCGCGTCCTTGCTGCATTGAAAAGTATCGGGCCGGAGATGGCACCGTGAACGGGTGTTGCCGCCCAACAGCCACTACCTCGTAGCATTGGGCGCGACGGCGAACTCGTCCCGGCCTCCCGTGTTGCTGGTGTGTGGTCAGGTTGTTCTTCGTGGTCATCATCGTCGGTGTGGTTCTTTTCGTCGCGTTGCTGACGCTGATGGCCGGATAGGCAGGTGCACTCGGGTCCGGCGGCAGGCTGAACCAGCATTGCTCTGATCTGTTCACTTGGTATGCAATCGGCGACCAGAACCAAGCGATCAGGAACTCTGAGGATAGTGCGGCCAAGGCCGCCTACTGCACGTGGGCAGCGCAGAACACCGGCGATCCTGAGAGGCGCAAATATCTCGAAGACCTTGCGCGCAAGTGGGCTTTATCGGCGGCTGCGCAGGTGCTTCACTCCCGGCCTGCCGACTAGCCAACGGCCGCTCGTCGCGCACCCTAGGTCTCGTCGCGGCTCCGCAGCCAAACCAGCCACAGGATCGCAGCAATCACGATGGCGCTGCAAACCGGGATGATGAACGTCGAGCTGTCCATTCAGGAATGTTAAGGTCGTTAACATCGGTCTGCAACGTCAATTGACATAGCATCCTCGCGGCTGGTGCCCGCTTTTTTTAGGCCGTCGATGTCGTGCGGAGCGAATGCCGGCACAAGGGTTCCGGGGATCGGCCGCAGTCCGCGCCCAGCTCAAAACCGGCGTGCGATGGTCACCGCTCTGGCTGGCTGGCGGCGCTCTGGTTGGCCGGCGGCCCCACATCGGATGCAGGCGGCCCCGACGGTGCGAAAAGCATACTCGCCAGCAACCACACGAACGCAAGAACGAGTGCGAATACGAGAGTATGCGCCACCCACCACAGAACCCCAAACCGGGAGACGTAGTGATTGGCCGCAATGAAGACCACAGCGGCCAACAGGATTGCAGCGACGATCTGCATCGACGCCTCACAAGTTTACTGGCGCCAAACCTCTAGTTCAGCGGGGAGGCGCAGGTGTGGGCGTCGCGGCGGCGTTTGGCGTAGCGGGCTTCGTGACAGATTGCTGACCACCAGCGCCGGGCACAGACTCTTTCGATGCAGGGCCGCCCTTTTGGGATTCGGTTATTGTAGCGTCCGGATCGGTGGTTCGCGTTTGGGGTTGAGTACGCGGTGGATTGCGCGAAGGCTGGCGCCGCCAGGGCGATCACAATCGAGGCTATAAGCAAGCGTTTCATTTTTGCTCCTTGGGTTTGCTGCTCAACACAACCCGCTGGACCCACGTCGTGTTCCTCGCGGCGTGCAACATGGGACTGGAGGGCATCGTCGCCAAGCGGCGCGACAGGCCGCTACCGCTCGGGCCGTTCGCGCGACTGGATCAAGATCAAGAACATGGCGCATCCGGCCATCGAGCGGGCGATGCTGATCGCGTTGAGCAAGCGGGTGCCTGCGCAGCCTAGGTGAGCGCTACGCCCCGTTCCCTCTCGCGGCCATTTGTTGCAGTTGCGTCAAATGATGTGGCAACTCACAGGTTTCGCGGCTACAGCGGTGTCGCATGTTGCCGGATTGGACGGCCGTCATCTCCGTCGCGCTGCTGGTCGTGGCGATGGTGGCGGTCGCGCTGATCGATCTCAGAATTCTGCTTGTTTCGGCCTGTTTGGCCAGATCGAGCCACTGGCGAGCCAACTCTTCGTACACTTCCTTGCTGTTGTGGTCAGGGGCGCGCTTTGCGCGTTCCACGCACTCTTGGGCTTTCACTCGATAATCTTCGGCTCGCGCACGCACTAAAACATGCGGACCCGGCTGGTAACGACCGGTGTGGCCGTGGGTTTCTCCGGCCAAAATAGAATGCGCTATCCACAACGATCCCGCGGATGCAGTGCACGACAGGTTGCTTGTCAGGGTTTCCATTTTCATCACAGCATGAAGGCTCGGAGGAGAAATCGGGTCGCCAAACCTGATCTATCCAAGGAGGGCCCGGTCTCGAAAGAGACCGGGCTTTATCGTCAGGGTAGATCACCCGCAATCGCTGAGGGCGGCGGCGAGTATCAGGTCACGCGGGCGAGGCGCCAAGCTCTGTTCAAGGCCGCTATCGGGTTAAGCGGATATTGACGCCGATAGACCCGGTAATACACCGCGCACCGTTTGGTGAATTCAATCATAGGATCGCCCCTCCTACTGATCGCAAGAAAGCTTACCGGATCGGTTGAAAGGCTCAACATCAAAAGTATGGCCCTGGGTATGTGCACGTGAGATTCGCCTCATCTGAGGGCGAGCGCCCCGCCCTCCGTAGGCAGCAAGTGTCCGTTGAGGGCGGGACAAACGGATGGGGAACCAGGAACGTAGCCCCTCGGAACGCGTTGGTCGGGCCCATTCACCGGAGCGCTGTCATGGCACCTCGCGCAAACTGGAAAGGCTATCTGCGCCTTTCCCTCGTGTCCTGCCCGATCCTGCTTTACCCGGCGACCTCAGAGCGCGAAAAGATCAGCTTCCATCAGATCAACAGCAAGACCGGGAACCGAGTGCGCTTGAAGCGCGTGGACGAGGAAACTGGGGAAGAGGTCCCATACGACGATATCGTGAAAGGATATGAGATTAGCAAAGGACACTACATCGAGATAACGGATGAGGAGTTAGAAGCAATCTCCATCGAAAGTACCAGAACAATTGACATCGATGAGTTCGTTCCAAAAAAGGAAATCGATGAGCTATACAACATCCGTCCATACTATGTCGCGCCGGACGGCAAAGTCGGCGCCGACGCTTTTGGGGTCATCCGAGATGCCATCAAAGACATGGAAATGGTTGCTCTGGGGCGCATCGTCCTCACCAGCCGCGAGCATGTCATTGCGCTTGAGCCCCGAGGTAAGGGTCTGATGGGAACGTTGTTGCGGTATCCTTACGAGGTGCGGGACGAGGCTGATTACTTCGATGATGTTCCGGCTGCGCACGTCACCAAGGACATGCTCGAACTAGCGCGGCATATCGTGAAGACGAAAACGGGCCATTTCGAACCTAAGAAATTCGAGGATCATTATGAGGACGCCTTACGGGAGCTGCTCAATAAAAAGCAAAAGGGCGAGAAGATCACGGCTCCGAAGGAACATGCCCCAGCTAAGGTGGTGAATCTGATGGATGCATTGCGACGAAGCGTCGAAGGTGCTGTCGAGCGGCGCAGGCCCTCAACGGGCAGCCGCTCCCGGCGCAGTACTGCCAAGCGAGGCAGCCACTCGACCTCACGGCGCCGAAAAGCGAGCTAGGTTCCATGCGTTTGCGCCAAGCGCATTCATGTTCATCTCCTGGCATCGTCTTGGTATCATCGAGTCAGCCAACTAATTCGTGGACGATAAAGATGAGCCAAACGGCGCTTCGAAAACAGACCAAGCGAAAGATGTTTCACGCAACGATGCTGGTCACCCGAACCGAGGAATGGTGCGTCGAGGCCGAAACGGCTGAGGAAGCGCGCCAACTTCTAGCGGCGGGCGACGGGCACAGGTGTCGTGTAGGCGACTGCGTGCAAGTCGAGCTGCGTGATTTGATTGATTGACGGTACATTCTGAAAATCGAAAAGAGGCCCGCCTTCATTGGCGGGCCAGCGGGGCAGTTCTGGGTTGAGGGGGCGAACGGTACGCGAAGTTCGAGACAATAAGCTTTGCTGCGATAGTGCTGACCGGCAACACTCTCAATTCTTCTTGGCTTCTGAAAGTTCAGTACGCGACATTGGAACCGCGTTGATTCAAAAAAACCACTTGCGCATGGTGACACCGCAGCGGTCCCGGCAGCTCGCGCTAGCGTTGGGAATCGCTGGAGGTGGGGAACCCGTGAAAAAAGCGAAGCCAAACCGCGTTGTCCGCATCCCTGTACAATGCGACCAGTGCTATGTCCGGGGAGAGCTGGTCGAAAGGCCTAGCAGCTTGCTGAAAAAGCCGTTTTGCCGGGCGGTCGGAATGTGATTCCGTGCATGTGTCTGATTCCTTTGGGCTGGGTGATGCGATGCGCGGGGAAGATCAGCGCTCGGAAGGGTTTTTCAGCTATGTTCCGTTGGAGCGGCGCATTGCGGCGGACCATCCATTGCGCGCGATCCGTTCGCTGACGGATGAAGCGCTGGCCGGCCTGTCGCGCGACTTCAACAAGCTTTATGCGCGCGACGGCCGACCGTCGATTGCGCCGGAACGATTGCTGCGGGCGCTGTTGCTGCAAGTCTTCTATACGGTGCGTTCGGAGCGGCAGTTGATGGAGCAACTCGACTACAATCTTCTGTTCCGCTGGTTTGTTGGGCTGTCGGCAGATGATCCGGTATGGGATGGGACCGTATTCTGTAAGAACCGGGATCGCCTGCTCAAGGGCGATATTGCAGCCAAGTTCTTCACCAAGGTGTTGAATCTTGCGCAGGTCCGCCAGCTGCTTTCCAGTGAGCACTTCTCGGCACGGCACGGCGGCACGCTCCATGGTCATCAATGGCGGGTCGGTGAACTTCACGCCGACCGGATAGACCTCCTCGCGCCAGGTGTCGCCGAACAGGCCATCGGCGCGGAGCTTCAGCAGGAACGCGCGCATCGCCGCCGTGCGCTTGTCGGGTGTGTCGAGCGAAGGATCGAGATGCCAGGTGCCGTCGCGGTGCGCGAACAACGGCGCCGGCAGACGCGGCGCGAAGTCGCGATGGATGAAGCCGGCGCGCTGGCTGCCGATGAACCATGGCTCGAACTGGCTCAAGTCGGCGTTGTTGCAGCGAGCGATATGGTCGAGGAAGGACATCGGAACGGAGATAGCATAGCATCGCGCCAATGACCGAAGACGAACTGCAGGCGCTGCTCGAAAAGACCACGCCGGAACGCGACCGCTACGAGCTGTTCGTCGAGCAGTGCCAGGACCAGGACGTGCGCGTGCGCTTCTCGCCGGCAAAAGGCGAAGGCTGGGCGACCGCGGCGCTGCTGACGATCGTCGAGACGTCGCTGAGAGCTGCCGCCGGCGCCGAAGCGCGGCTGACGCATCTCAACGTCACCTTGCTTCGGGCGGCGCAGCAGGCCGACGTGATCGCCCTGTCACGCGTTCTGCGCCGCGAACCGCCATGTCGTTCATGCCGAGGCCTGGCTGTTCAGCCATGCCGTGGTCGAGCCGATGCTGCACGCGACGGCGACGCTGGAGGGCTAGGCCGCTCTCTTCCAGGCCTGGTCCACGACGGCCACGATGTCGCGCATGATTTGCGTCAGGTCGAAGTCCTTGGGCGTGTAGACGCGCGCCACGCCGGCTTTGAGCAACGCCTCCGCGTCGCCCGGCGGGATGATGCCGCCGACGACAACCGGCACCTCGCCGATTCCCGCCTTCGCCATCCCCTCGAGCACGTCGGCGACCAGCGAGGCATGGCCGCCCGACAGGATCGAGAGGCCGACGACATGCACGCTCTCCTCGAGCGCGGCATTTACGATTCGCTCGGGTGTGAGACGAATGCCCTCGTAGACGACTTCCATGCCGCAGTCGCGGGCACGCACGGCGATCTGCTCGGCGCCGTTGGAATGGCCATCGAGGCCCGGTTTGCCGACCAGGATCTTGATGCGCCGGCCGAGCCGCCGCGACACGGTCTCGACCTCGCGGCGGGCCGCTTCGAGCCGGCCGTCGCTGACGCCCATGGCACGCGCGACACCGGTGGGCGCGCGATATTCGCCGAAGACGGAGCGCAGCGTCTCCGTCCATTCGCCGGTGGTGACGCCTGCCGTCGCGCAGGCGATGGAGGCGGGCATGACGTTGCGGTCTTCCTTGGCAGCCGAGGCGAGGTCGGCCAACGCCTTCTTCACCGCCGCTGCATCGCGTGAGGCGCGCCAGGCGTTCAGGCGCTCGATCTGCCCACGCTCGACCGAGGCATCGACCGTCAGGATCGAGCCTTCGCCGGTGGAAAGCGGCGAGGGCTCGGCTTCGGTGAAGGCGTTGACGCCGACGACGGTCTGTTCGCCCGCTTCGATGGCGGCCAGACGCTTGAGGTTGGACTCGACCAGGCGCTGCTTCATGTAGGCCGATTCGATGGCGGCGACGGCGCCGCCCATGTCGGCGATGCGGCTCATCTCGGCCAAGGCCTCGGCTTTCAGGCTCTCGACCTTGGCCGCGATCTCGCTGCTGCCGTCGAAGATGTCGGCGTATTCCAGCAGGTCGGTCTCGTAGGCAACGATCTGCTGCAGCCGCAGCGACCACTGCTGGTCCCACGGGCGCGGCAGGCCGAGCGCCTCGTTCCACGCCGGCAACTGCACCGAGCGGGCGCGGGCGTTCTTGCTCATGACGACCGCGAGCATCTCCAGGAGGATGCGATAGACGTTGTTCTCCGGCTGCTGCTCGGTCAGCCCCAGCGAATTCACCTGCACGCCGTAGCGGAACAGCCGCTGCTTGGCGTCGCTGACGCCATAGCGCTTGGCCGTGATGTCGTCCCACAGCTCGGCGAAGGCCCGCATCTTGCAGATCTCGGTGATGAAGCGGATGCCGGCATTGACGAAGAAGGAGATGCGGCCGACCACCTGCGGAAAGTCGGCCTCGGGCACCTGGCCGCGCGCACGCACCGCGTCGAGGACGGCGATGGCATTGGCCAGCGCGAAGGCCAGCTCCTGCATCGGCGTCGCGCCCGCCTCCTGCAGGTGATAGCTGCACACGTTCATCGGGTTCCACTTGGGAACCTCGCGATAGGTGAAGCCGATCGTATCGGCGGTGAGCCTGAGCGACGGCTCGGGCGGGAAGATGTAGGTCCCGCGCGAGAGATATTCCTTGATGATGTCGTTCTGCGTCGTGCCCTGGAGCTTGGCCCGCTCGACGCCCTGCGCTTCGGCGGCGGCGATGTAGAGCGACAACAGCCACGCCGCCGGCGCGTTGATCGTCATCGAGGTGTTCATGCGGTCGAGCGGGATGCCGTCGAACAGGGTGCGCATGTCGCCGAGATGGCTGACGGGAACGCCGACCTTGCCGACCTCGCCCTTGGCCAGCGGATGGTCGCTGTCGTAGCCGGTCTGGGTCGGCAGATCGAAGGCGACCGACAGGCCCGTCTGTCCGCGCGACAGGTTCTTGCGATAAAGCTCGTTCGACTTGGCCGCGGTCGAATGGCCGGAATAGGTCCGGATCAGCCAGGGCCGGTCTTTTTGCGGCGTGTCGCGACGGGCGGCGGTCATGGTGTAGAACTCCGTACACCAGTCTATGTTGCATTGCAGCATAAAAGCTTTCGCGGTGGCGGCGTGACGGATCTTCCTGGCCCTTTGAACTCAACGCCGCCGCCCGACCTGACGCCCAGCCGCCCGCTCTATGACGGCAAGTTGGCCGAACTCTACGGCATCTATTTCCGCCATCTGGCGCTGATGGTCCTGACGCTGGGCTGGTCGCGCTTCTGGGGCCGCACGCGCCTGCGCCGCTATCTCTGGAGCCACTTCGCCGTGCTGGGCGACCGCTTCGAATATCGCGGACGCGGGCTCGAGCTGATGATCGGCTTCCTGCTGGTGCTGTTGATGCTCGGCATCTACGGCGGCCTGCTGTGGGCGTTCTGGGAATACGTGCTGCACGAGAAGTCGATCCCGGGGCTCGGCCTCTTCGACCTCTTCACCTTCTCGCTCTTCTTCCTCGGCATTCCACTGGCCTTCGTCGGCCACTATGCCGGCTTGCGATACAAGATGACGCGAACCCGCTGGCGCGGCATTCGCTGCGACCTCGGCGGCTCGGCCTGGGGTTACGGCTTCAAGGCGACCTTCCTCCATCTCGCCAACGGCCTGTGCGGCCAGCTGCTGACACCTCTGATGTCGGTGCTGCTTGCCCAGCCGCGCATCGCCAACGCCAGCCTCGGCACGCAGCGCTTCGAGTTCGCCGGACGCGCCGGCGATATCTATGGCCGCTTCGTCGGCTACTACTTCCTGAACATCCTGGCCTGGATCGTCGCCATCACGATCGGCGTTACGGCCATTGTGTGGGGCGGCAAGAGCCTCGGCATCACCGAGAAGGACATCATCGAGCTGTTCACCCACTTCACGCCGCGTTCGGTGCTGGTGCTGCTCGGCATTGCCTTTGCGATCTACATCCTGTTCGGCGTCATGATCCTGCCCCTGCGTTGCTGGTGGCAGGCTTATCTCTACCGCTACCTCGTCTCGCGCACGCGCGCCGGCAAGGTGCTGTTCGCCTCCGCACTCTCCACCCGGCAGATGTGGGGCTTCCTGGTGCTCAACTACCTGATCGTCATGTTGACGCTGGGGCTCGGCTGGCCGTGGGTCGCGCATCGCTCGGCCAAGCTGATCGCGGGCCAGCTCTGGCTCTATGGCGTCCCCGACGGCGCCACCATCCGCCAGCCCGTCGACCGGCCGCCGCGCTTCGGCGAGGGCCTGCTCGACATGTTCGACGTGAGCGGCGTCTGATGGCGACGCGTGCCCGCTATTACGACGGGGTGACGGCGGAGGCGCTCGACGTGACGGTGCGGCCCTCCACGCTCGAGCTGGTGATCTCGCGCGCCGAAAGCGTCGACGTGGTGGCGCGCTGGCCGATCGGCGAGATCAAGATTCTGGGCGACAGCGAGCACGAGGCGGTACCGCCGCTGGCGCGCGGCGATGAGCGGCTGATGGTCGAGGATGCCGAGCTTCGCCGCCAGATCAGCCTTGCCGTGCCGCAGCTGGCCGGGCTCGGCGCTGCCAAGCCCTCCGCCGGCGGCCGCATCGCCATGTTCGGCACGACTTTCGCGGCACTGCTCGGCCTGTTCTGGGTCGGCATCGACTTCGGCAGCGAGTATGCGGCAGGGCTCGTGCCCTATCCCTTGCAGGCGCAACTCGGCAACAGCGTGATGAAGGAGATCATCGCAGGCCATCAGACCTGCACCAATCCGGCGGGCCTGGCCGCGATCAACGGACTGGCCAATCGCCTGGCCAAGGCCGCGGACTACGGCCATCCGGTCAAGGTCACGATCATCCGCGGCGGTCCGGTCAATGCCTTCACCTTGCCGGGCGGGCAGCTCCTGTTCTTTTCCGACCTCATCGACAAGGCACACGACGGCAACGAAGTGGCAGGCGTGCTGGCGCACGAGATGGGGCACGCCGTGCACTACCATTCGATGAAGGCCCTGGCCCGCCAGTACGGCTTCAACCAGCTTCTGCGCGTGATGACCGGCGGCTATTCCGACTTGAGCACCGTGGGCACCGGCGGCGGCCTGCTGCTGGCCTTGCGCAACGGCCGCAACTTCGAGCGCGATGCCGATACCACGGGCGTCGCGCTGCTGGAGAAGCTCGGGCTGAGGGCCGATGGCATGTCGGAATTCTTCGCCGACATGCAGAAGGCACATCCGGCCGATGCCGCGGCGGCGGCCGGCATCTGGTCCACCCATCCGCCGACCGCCGAGCGCATTGCCGCGACCAAGCGGCCGCCCAGTGGGCAACCGGCGTTCAGCGACGAGGAGTGGGCAGCGCTGAAGGCCGTGTGCGGACCGGTCAAGGAGAACAATCCGGTGCCCGACCGCTTTCGCGAGAAGCCGCTGGCCACCGTTCCGACCGTGCCGCAGGCAAAGGAGCCGGCGCAGTTGCCGCCGCCCGGCAAGCGCTGAGACGAAGTCAATGATGGGACGCCTCTCACTGCAATTTGTGAGTGCAAATAGCGCTTCCCTCTAACTGGTTGCCCGACATACTCTTTCGGCGATGCCGCCCGAATGGAACCTCGATCGTGCCGAAAGTCTGGTCACCGTGACCGTCGAGAATGACGTCACTCTCGTCTGTAGCATCATCGGCTAGACCGTGGCCTGGCCGGCTAAACAGAAGGCCTGACCAGGCGTGCCGATCACCTGGAAGATCCTGGCCGACGAGCGGATGGTGATTGCACGTGCCGACGGGCCGGTGACGCTGCAAGAGATCCAGGACTATCTCGACGCCGTCGTGGTGGCCGACGCTCAGCCCTACGCCAAGCTGTTCGACGCGGGTACCATGGTGCTGCAGCTCAGCGACGACGAAATGATGCTGTTGGGCGCGCGCATGAGCGCCTATTCGAGCGCCTTTGACACGGCGGGGCCGCTCGCCTTCGTCGCCACCACGCTCGCCGTCGAAGGCTTCGCCAAGCGCTTCCTCAACGTCGCCTCGGTGCAGCGGCCGTCCAAGATCTGCAAGACGGTGGAGGAAGCCAAGGTCTGGCTGCTCTCCCGCAACAACCGCTAGTGCATATTCCGTCCGGCTGGGGGCTGGAACCAGCCGGACGGCATATGCTCTTGAAGTTGAGATGCCTCGAGCAACGAGTTTCCGATCAGACGGAACCGCAGGCGGTTTCGTCTGATCGGAACCCGCGCTAGTGTTGCGCCGCCTTCAGTCTTACTCGCTCCCCGGCGACGCGGCGCCAACGACGGTGCCGGCGTAAGGCGTCTGTCCCTGCGGCGCGACCGTTCCGCCGGCGATCTGGGCGGGCGTGGCGATGAGCGCATCGGACACCGGCGGTACCGGTGCGCTGGTGGTCGACCCCATGCGCGAGCCGCCGATGCGGTGGTCCTTCAGCACCTCGGGCCGGAATGCCAACCCATGGCCCGGCCGCTCCGGCGGGATCATCATGCCATTGCTGTTGGGCTTGATCGGCTCGATCCAGAGGTCGTCGTTCCAGTCCATGTATTCGAGGTAGCTCGCGTTGGGGATCGCGGCCAGGAGATGCACCATCTGCTCGTGGAAGAGGTGCGGCGCGATGGTGATGCCCCAAGGCTCGGCCGCTGCCGCGATCTTCCTGAGTTCGCTGTAGCCGCCGCGCATCGGGTCGGGCTGCAGGATGGGCACGCTCGCCGGCGCCTCGAGGAATGGCCGCAGATCGTTGCGCGTGAAGTGGCTCTCGCCGCCCACCACGCGCGTGCGCAGTGCCGCCGCGATCCGCCGGTAGCCCGCGAAGTCCTCGGCGATCACCGGCTCTTCCAGCCAGTAGGGATCGAACTCGTCGATGCGATGGCCGGCCTGGATGGCGGTGTCGGCGTCCCAGCCCATGTTGACGTCGATCATGATCTCCACGCCGCCGCCCATCGCCTCGCGCATCGCCTTGACGTTCTCGACGTCCTCGCGCCAAGGCCGGATGTGAGCCACCTGCATCTTGATGGCCTTCAGCCCCATGGCGGTGAATTCCTTGGCGCGCGCGATCATGCCGTCGCGACCGAGACCGCGGAAGCAACCCGAGCCATAGGCGGGGATTTCGCTCCTCGCGGCGCCCCACAGCCGAAAGAGCGGCAGGCCCGCCCGCTTGCCGACGATGTCCCAAAGCGCCATGTCGACCGCGCTCTGGGCGAACACCGTGACGCCCATGCGGCCCAGCCAGAAGTTGCTCTTGTAGAGCTGCTGCCAGATCGCCTCGATCTCCGTCGCGTCGCGGCCGAGCACCTGCGGGGCGATCAGCTCCTTCATGCAGGCATCGATCGTCTGCAGGCCGCCGCGCAGCGGCTGCAGGTAGCTCATGCCGACGAGCCCGCCCTGGGTCTCGATCTCGAGCATGTAGATCTCGCGCGGGCCGGGCGGCACCACGCCCGCCGCCGGCGGCGCGCCGCGCCAGGGAATCTGCAGGAGCGTCGAGCGCAGTTCGGTGATGGTGGTGGGCGTGGTCATGGCGTTTTTCTCCCGTCTTTGGCCGCACTATAGGGGAAACCTGCCGGCCCGCGTCATCGTTAAGTCGCCATGAGACTCTACGTCATCGGCGGCAGCGGCCGCACCGGCCATCACCTGGTCGACCAGGCGATCGCCCGCGGGCATGAGGTTACCGCCCTGGTGCGCCGGCCAGACGCGCTGGAGCCGCGGCCTGGTCTGCAACTCATCGAAGGCAATGCCGCCCGGCCCGAGGATGTCGCGGCATTCCTCGACGGCCATGACGCGGTGCTGTCCTGCCTCGGCCATCGCCGCCACGCCGATGTGCATGTGCTGCAAGACGGCGCCGACGCACTGCTCGATGCCATGGCCTGCCGGGGCGTCAATCGCTGCCTGTTCGTGTCGCAAGGCCTGTTGTTTGCGACCCACAATCCGCTGATCGGGCTGTTGCGCGTGATGTTCGCCCGCCACGTCGCGGACTCGACGGCCATGGAGCATCTGGTCGAGCTCAGCGACACCGACTGGACGATCGTGCGGCCGCCCCGCCTGGTCGATTACGGCCATCCGCACGGCTACCGGGCCGCGCCCGGCACGCTGCCCGACGGGCCCGCCTCGCTGGAGCGCGCCGATCTCGCGGCGTTCATGCTCGATGCAGTCGAGAAGCACCAATATCCAAGGGCCATCGTCGGCGTCACATCGGCCTGAGGCCGCTGTAGGGTGATCCGTGTATGATGCCGCCGGCATGACCGACCGGCTCTATCTCTTCGACACCACCTTGCGCGACGGCGCCCAGACCCAGGGCGTGGATTTCACCGTGGCCGACAAGGCCGCCATCGCGCGCGAGCTCGATCTTCTCGGCGTCGACTACATCGAGGGCGGCTGGCCGGGCGCCAATCCGACCGACGACCGCTTCTTCGCCGATCCGCCGGACTTCAAGAACGCCAAGTTCGTGGCCTTCGGCATGACACGCCGCGCCGGCCGCAGCGCCGCCAACGATCCCGGGCTCGACGCCATCCTGCAGACCAAGGCGCGCCATGTCTGCATGGTCGGCAAGACCTGGGATTTCCATGTCGACGTCGCGCTTGAAGCTGGACCGCAAGGAATACGTCGAGATGATCGCCAACTCGATCGTCCATGCGAAGGGCCGCATGGACGAGGTGATGTTCGACGCCGAGCATTTCTTCGACGGCTACAAGGCCAATCCCGACTATGCGATGTCCTGCCTGCTCGCCGCCGAAAAGGCCGGCGCGCGCTGGCTGGTGCTGTGCGACACCAACGGCGGAACGCTGCCGCACGAGATCGAGCGCATTGTGGGCGAGGTGGCCAAGAAGATTCCTGGCGATCGCCTCGGCATTCACACGCACAACGATACCGAGAACGCCGTCGCCAACACGCTGGCCGCGGTGCGCGCCGGCGTGCGCCAGGTGCAGGGCACGATCAACGGCCTCGGCGAGCGCTGCGGCAATGCCAACATGATCGCGCTCATTCCCAATCTCGTCCTGAAGATGGGCTTCGAGACCGGGCTGAAGGAGGGCGCGCTGCAGCGGCTGACGCATCTGTCGCGCCTGCTCGACGATCGACTGAACGTGCCGGCCAACCGTAGCGCCGCCTATGTCGGCACGCGCGCCTTCGCCCACAAGGGCGGCCTGCACGTGTCGGCGGTCGAGAAGGATCCCAAGACCTACGAGCATGTCGATCCCGAGATCGTCGGCAACCAGCGCATCATCGTGGTCAGCGACCAGGCCGGCCGCTCCAACATCATGGCGCGCTTCCGCCAGATCGGCCTGGAGGTCGATCCCAAGGATCCCGGCGTCGCGCGCTTGCTGGAGATCGTCAAGGAGCGCGAGGCCGAGGGCTATGCCTACGATGGGGCCGACGCGTCCTTCGAGCTCCTGGCGCGCCACGAGCTGCACACCGTGCCCGACTACTTCGCACTCCAGAGCTTTCGCGTGCTGGCCGAGCGGCGAGTCAATGCCCGTGGACAGTTGATCGCGCTTTCGGAGGCCACCGTGAAGCTCGACATTGCAGGCCGCCGCGCCATGGAAGTCGGCGAGGGCAACGGCCCGGTGAATGCTCTCGATGCTGCGCT
The DNA here is from genome assembly GCA_963831505.1 of uncultured Alphaproteobacteria bacterium. Classification (GTDB taxonomy): domain Bacteria; phylum Pseudomonadota; class Alphaproteobacteria; order Rhizobiales; family Xanthobacteraceae; genus Bradyrhizobium. Next base: position 39,489 of record CAWHQY010000090.1, read on the forward strand.
GCGAAAAGCGTTGATTCCGGTCTATCCCGAACTGGCCGACATGCGCTTGATCGACTTCAAGGTGCGTATCCTGGACTCCGCCGGCGGCACGGCGGCGACCACGCGCGTCATGATCGAGAGCGCGGATGCGAAGGGTCGGCGCTGGTCGACCATCGGCGTGTCGCCCAACATCGTCGACGCCTCGTACAACGCGCTGTACGACGCTATCACGTATAAGTTGTTCCGGGACGGCGCGAGGCCGGCGGAGGCCAAGAGCTAGCCGGTACGGTCAATAGTACTACTGAGGCGCCCTAGCAGCCATGTTCCGCCCTTAGTTGACGGTTCGGGCCCCTCAGCAGACCATATATAGAGTGGACGGACAGAACCTCGAACCCCCACTGAAAGCCGGGGGTGGCACCACCTATGGCTGTGGTCATGCCGCGACGCCCGCGCGTCGGCGGTCGCGTGGTTGCGCGCGCCATCATGTGGTCGCTGCCGTTCCTGGCTGGCGGGTGGGGCGCTGTTCTTCTGGATGATCTCCGGCCGCTTCGTCGAGACCGACAATGCCTACGTGAAAGGCGACCGCGTCTACATCGCCACCGAGATCAGCGGACCCATTGTCGAGGTCGCGGTCCACGAGAACCAGCACGTCTCGCGCGGCCAGCTTCTCTACAAGATCGACGACACGCCCTATCGCATCGCGCTCGCCAAGATCGAGGCGGAGATCGAGATCCAGCGCTCCGAGATCAGGGGCCTGCGCGCGCAGTGGCGCACCAAGCGTGAGGAGATCAAGGCGGCGCTCAGTCAGCAGATCTACGCCCAGGCCGAGTACGAGCGCCAGAAGGACCTCGCCGAGCGCAAGTTCGCGCCGATCGCCAAGCTCGACGAATCCCGCATGGGCGCCGAGGTCGCTCGCCAGCGCATCTCGGCGGTGGAGGAGGATCTGCAGCGCATCGAGGCGCAGCTCGCGGGCGATCCCAAGATCAAGGTCGACGATCATCCCAAGGTGAAGCAGATGCTGGCCGCGCGCGACGAGGCGCTGCACAACCTGCGCCGCACCACCATCGAGGCGCCGATGGACGGCATCGTGCAGAAGGTGCTGGTGCCGGGCAGCTACGCGGTCATGGGCGTGCCGTCGATCGCGGTGATCGCCGACACCGACCTCTGGATCGAGGCCAATTTCAAGGAGACCGAGCTCACGCGCGTGCGCGTCGGGCAACCGGTCACGATCCGCGTCGACACCTATCCCGACATGCAGTGCACCGGGAAGGTGACCTCGCTCGCCCAGTCGACCGGCGCGGAGTTCTCCGTGCTGCCGCCGCAGAACGCCACCGGCAACTGGGTCAAGGTGGTGCAGCGCATCCCGGTGCGCACCTCCGTGCAACTGCCGCGAGGGCGATCCGCCGCTGCGCGTCGGCATGAGCACGACCATCGAGATCGACACCGGCCATCGGCGCACGTTCGGCGATCTGCTGAAGATGATCGGGCTGTGATGGCCTGACGATGGACGCCGACGCGCTTCGCCGTCGCCGCTGGCTCACCGTCGTGGTGATGATGGCCACGATCATGCAGGCGCTCGACGGCACCATCGCCAACGTCGCGCTGCCCAACATCCAGGGCTCGCTGTCTTCGACCCAGGAGCAGGTCGCCTGGGTGATCACCTCCTATATCGTGTCCGCCGCGATCGCCACGCCGCTCGCCGGCTTCTGCGCCGTGCGCTTCGGCGTGCGGCGTATCCTGGTCTCCTCGGTGATCGGCTTCACCATTGCCTCGATGCTGTGCGGCCGGCCCAGACGCTGCCGCAGCTCGTGCTGTTCCGCGTCATGCAGGGCGTCTGCGGCGCCTCGCTGGTACCGCTCAGCCAGACATTGATGATGGACGCCTATCGGCGCGAGGAGCAGGGCAAGGCGATGGCGATGTGGGGCGTCGGCACGATGCTCGGCCCTATCACCGGCCCGACGCTGGGCGGCTGGCTGACCGACGAATATACTTGGCGCTGGGTGTTCTACATCAACCTGCCGGTCGGCATTCTGTGCACGATCGGGCTCATGATGCTGATCAAGAACAAGGCGAGCGACAATCCGCGGCCGTTCGACCTCTTGGGCTTCACGCTGCTCGCGATTGCGATCGGCACGTTCCAGCTCATGCTCGACCGTGGCGAGACGATGGACTGGTTCAGCTCCAAGGAGATCATCGTCGAGGCGATCGTGGCTGGCGTCGCCGCCTGCATGTTCGTGATCCATATGCTGTCGAACGACCATCCGTTCCTGCCGCGCGACCTGTTCCGCGACCGCAACCTGACGCTCGGCATCGTCTTCACCGCCATCACCGGCCTCCTGATGATCGTGACCGCGACGCTGCTGCCGCCGTTCCTGCAGCAGCTCAAGGGTTACCCGGTGTTCACGACAGGCATCGTCATGGCTCCGCGCGGCGTCGGCACGATGCTCTCGATGCTGGTGGTGTCGCGCCTGATCGGCCGGGTCGACGCGCGCGCGCTGATCGCCATCGGGCTCAGCCTCTGTGGGGTCTCGCTGTACGACATGACGCTCTTCACGCTCGATGTCAGCGAGGGCCGCATCATCTGGAACGGTTTCCTGCAGGGCGTGGGGCTGGGGCTGGTCTTCCCGCCGCTCACGACGCTCGCCTTCGCCACCATTTCGGCGCGCGTGCGCACCGAGGGTGCGGCGCTGAACGCCCTGATGCGCAATCTCGGCGCCTCGATCGGCGTCGCGGCCCTGGTGGCGCTGCTCGATCGCAACGTGCAGGTCAACCGTACCGCTTTGGCCGAGCACCTCACCGTGTTCAGCCCCTTGTGGCGGCTGGGGAGCATACCGATCGAAAATGGCATTCCGGTCGACCGCTCGCGCATCATCGGCCACTGATGCCGTTCGGCGGCAGCTGGCCGTTTGGTGCGGTGCCGACCGACGATCCGTCGAAGTTGATCGCCATGTGGGGCGAGGAGCTCAACCGCCAGGCGGCGACGATCGCCTACCTCAACGACTTCCGCGTGCTCGCCTTGGCGACCGTGGTCTTCATCCCCCTGCTGCTCTTTATGCGTCGTCAGGCGATGTTCGCGCGACCGTCACGACGTTGATGGGGCGCCGCCA
>CAWHQY010000091.1:0-5672 GCA_963831505.1 uncultured Alphaproteobacteria bacterium
GCGAGGCAACGGGAGATCCATGTTCCGCGCGAATGCGCCCGAGTTGAAGTTCGGCCCTGGACGCAAAATTCGACGCCCCGGGGGACCGAGGCCTCTGGTGGAATGTGATCTTCGCCCCCTTTGCAGACCGCGGGGCCACATGCGATAATTCCACCATGTCGGCCAGGCGTCTTCTGAATCTCCTGATTGCTTTGTCCGTGGCGGCGGGACTCGTGTCCATGCCGCTTGCGTTGCCGGCGCATGCACACTCCGGCCCGCCCGTCGTCGCAAGCTCTGACGAAATGCCGGCCGAAATGCAGGCCGAAATGCAGGCAATGGCCGAGGACATGCCGTGCTGTCCACACGAGCAGAAGAGCAAGGATTGTCAGGACTGCCCTCTGCTCGGATTCTGTCTGGCCAAATCGACGCAGGCCGGCCCCGCAGTCGAGGCGTTCTTGTTAGACCGCATCTCCATCCATGCGGTGCTGCTCGCTACCGATGATGCCATTGCCGACGGGCTTGAGCGTCCGCCTCCCGACCATCCTCCTCGCATTCTGGTCTGACCGGCGCCCCAAGCGCCGGCCGCTGCCGCGTGGCCAAGAGGTCACGCGGATGCCGCGTGCTGCGAAAGCGGCAGACCAAGAGCAATTGAGGATTGAAAAACATGAAACCGTTCAACTCTGCGCGCGCCCTCGGGGCCGCATTCATTGGCATGGCCTTGTTCGGCACGACCATCGCGTTTGCCGACATCAAGGATTACGAGTTCCAGCTTGTCGATCAGACCGTTCAGGCCGGCGCGGACAAGGTCATAACGGTCAGGCTGGTGAACAAGAAATCCGGCAAGACCGTGCCTGATGCCGTGATCTTCGCCACCCGTCTCGACATGGCACCTGACGGCATGCAGGAGATGGTCACGAAAGTGACCCCGATGCCGGGGAAGGAACCCGGCACCTACGGCTTCAAAGCCAATTTCAGCATGGCAGGCCGCTGGCAATTGTCGCTCGGTGCCAAGGTACAGGGCGAGACCGGGACAGTCGAAAGCAAGCTCGTCGTCACGGCGCAAAAATGAACCGCGCCGTGTGGGCCGGTGCCGCTGCGATCATCGCAACGGCAACCGGCGCATTCATCGCAAGCGCTGGCTTGCGGCCGGATGCAACAGCTCACCTCGTGTCCACCGCCAACGCATCGGACGGCGGCACGACGATCTATTTTCAGGACCCGGACGGCAAGCCGCTCTACTCCCTGACGCCGGCGAAGACGCCCGACGGACGCGATTATCGCGCCGTGCCGGCAAGCGCGGACATTGCCTTCGACAAGCCCGACGAGGCGCCGGCGGAATCCAGGTCCGCCGATGCGAAAACCGAACGCACGATCAAATACTATCGCAATCCGATGGGATTGCCGGACTTCTCGCCCGTTCCAAAGAAGGACGGCATGGGGATGGACTACATTCCCGTCTACGAGGGCGAGGACACCGACGACGGGTCGATAAAGCTCTCACCCGGCAAGATTCAGCGCAGCGGCGCGAAGTCAGAGCCGGTTGCGCGACGATCGATCAGGTCGGTCATTCGAGCGCCGGGAACGGTGCAGGAGGACGAGCGACGCGTCTCGGTGGTCGCGTTGCGCTTCGAGGGGTTTGTCGAAGGCGTCGCCAACGTCACGACCGGCGATCACGTTCAAAAGGGCCAGTTGCTGATGAACGTCTACAGTCCGGCGCTTTCCAGCGCGGCGGCCGAGTATCTCTCGGCACTCAATGCGGGCGCCACCGGCAAGGAGTTGAAGGGTGCCCGCCGCAGGCTGGAGAATCTCGCAACTCCTGAACCCGCCATCAAGGAGCTCGAACGCACCCGCGAAATCTCGCTCTCGCTTCCCTGGCTTGCACCCCAGGACGGCGAAATCCTGGAACGCAACGCGGTGAACGGCATGCGGGCGGGACCGGGCGATGTGCTGTTCAGGATCGCCGACCATCGCCTTGTCTGGGTGCTGCTTGACGTTGCCGAACGCGATCTCGCAGAGGTTGGCGCCGGAACGAAGGTGACCATTCGGCCACGCGCCCTCCCCGGCCGAACCTTCGCGGGCGAGGTGACGCTGATCTATCCGCATCTCAACGCCCAGACGCGCACCGCGCGCATCCGCATCGAGGTGCCCAATCCGGACGAATTGCTGCGGCCCGAGATGTATGTCGATGCCGAAATCGAAACCGGCGCGCCGGGCCCCGTGCTTGCAGTGGCGGAGAGTGCCGTCCTCGACAGCGGCAGCCGGCAGATTGTTCTGGTCGATAAGGGAGAAGGCCGCTTCGAACCGCGCGATGTCAGGCTTGGCCGGCGCGGCGGCGGCTATGTCGAGGTCAGCGACGGCGTCGACGAAGGCGATGCGATCGTGACATCCGCCAACTTCCTGATCGACGCCGAAAGCAATCTGAAAGCGGCGTTGAGGGGATTTGCGGAGCCCGGCAGCACACCGAGCGATAACGGCATGGGAGAACGTCGATGATCCCCCGCGTCATCGCCTGGTCGGCCCGCAACCTGTTGCTGGTGCTGTTCGGCACGGGATTTGCGACCGCGGCCGGACTCTATGCCCTGCTCCACCTGCCGCTCGATGCCATTCCCGATCTGTCAGATACCCAGGTCATCGTTTACACGGAGTACCCGGGGCAGGCCCCGCAGGTCATCGAGGATCAGGTCACCTATCCGCTGACCACCGCGATGCTGACCGTCCCGAAATCGAAGGTGGTACGCGGCTTCTCCTTTTTCGGCGTCTCCTTTGTCTACGTTATCTTTGAAGACGGCACCGACATCTATTGGGCGCGTTCGCGGGTCCTCGAATTCCTCAATAGCGCGACCTCCCGATTGCCGGCCGGGGTGACGCCGACGATCGGTCCCGACGCGACAGGCGTCGGCTGGGTATACCAATATGCAGTGATGTCGAAGGAGTTGAACCTCGCCGACACGCGAGCGATCCAGGACTGGAATCTCAAGTTCGCGCTCGCCAGGGCGGAGGGCGTCGCCGAAGTCGCCAGTGTCGGCGGCTTCGTCAAGCAGTACAACGTGATCCTCGATCCGCAGCGGATGCGCAATCTCGGCATCACGATGCAGAAGATGCGCGATGCCATCCGCGCGAGCAACGCCGACGTCGGCGGCCGCACCGTCGAATTGTCGGAATTTGAGTACGTGATCCGCGGCAAGGGCTACCTGAAGAGCATCAACGATCTCGGCAACATCGTGCTCAAGACAGAGGGCGGTACGCCGGTCTTGCTGCGCGACGTGGCGCGCGTCGAACTCGGTCCCGACGAAAGGCGTGGTATCACCGAGCTCGACGGCAACGGAGAAGTCGCAAGCGGCATCGTGTTGCAGCGCTTTGGCATGAACGCTCTCGATGTCATCGAGAGCGTCAAGAGACGATTCAGGGAGATCGAGACCAGCCTGCCGAAATCGGTCGAGATCGTTCCCGTCTACGACCGGTCGAACCTGATCTATGCCGCCATTGACACGCTCAGGCACACGCTGTTTGAGGAGAGTGTCGTCGTCGCTCTCGTCTGCATCGTCTTCCTGTTGCACGTCCGCAGCGCGCTCGTCGCCATCCTGATGCTGCCTGTCGGCGTCCTGATGGCGTTCGGCGCGATGAAGCTGCTCGGCATCGGCTCCAACATCATGAGCCTCGGCGGCATTGCGATCGCAATTGGCGCGATGGTTGATGCTGCCATCGTCATGATCGAGAACGCACACAAGCACCTGGAGCGGGCGGCTCCGGGTCAACCGCGAATCGCGATCCTGATCGGCGCCGCCTCCGAAGTCGGCCCCGCCCTGTTCTTCAGCCTCCTGGTCATCACCGTCTCGTTCATGCCGATCTTTACGCTTGAGTTCGCAAGAAGGACGGCTATTCAGCCCACTGGCCTTCACCAAGACCTTCGCGATGGCCGCAGCCGCGCTCCTGTCGGTGACACTCGTTCCCGCGCTGATGGTGATCTTCGTCCGCGGCAGGATCGTCCCGGAGCACAGGAACATCGTCAACCGTGCCCTGATCCGGGTGTACCGGCCGGTGATCAGGACCGTGCTGCGCGCGAAGACATTTGTGATCCTGGTATCGGTCGCAGTTCTCGCGGTGACGATCTGGCCGGCGCGTCAGCTTGGCACAGAATTCATGCCCTCGCTCAACGAAGGCACCCTGCTTTACATGCCGACTACGCTACCAGGCATTTCGGTGACCAAAGCCGCCGAACTCATGCAGACGCAGGACCGCATCATCAAATCGTTTCCCGAAGTCGCCTCGGTCTACGGCAAGGCCGGCCGCGCCTCGACGGCAACCGATCCGGCGCCGACGGAAATGTTCGAGACGGTCGTCAATCTGAAGCCAAAGCAGGAATGGCGACGCGGAATAACTATCGACAGCCTGATCGCCGAGATGGACAAGGCGCTGCAGTTTCCGGGCGTCTCCAACGCCTGGACCATGCCAATCAAGGCGCGGATCGACATGCTCTCAACCGGCATCCGGACGCCGATCGGCGTGAAGGTCATTGGCCCGGATCTCGTCGAAATCGACAGGCTGGCGAAGCAGGTCGAGCAGGTCCTGAAGGCCGTGCCGGGCACATCGTCGGCCTACGCCGAACGCGGCATCGGCGGCTACTATCTGGAGATCACGCCCGACCGCCCGGCGTTGGCGCGCTATGGCATCATGGTGCAGGACGTCCAGGACACTATCGCGACCGCGCTTGGCGGACAGGCCGTCACCACCACAGTCGAGGGCCGTCAGCGTTTCACCGTCAACATGCGCTATCCGCGCGACCTTCGCGACAACCCGAAGGCTATCGCGAGCGACATCCTCGTCCCGATGCCGGCCGGAGGCGCCGTGCCGCTCGGCGAGGTCGCCACTACCCAGTTCGCACGCGGCCCCACGACGATCCGGACGGAGAATGGTCAGCTCGCGACCTATATCTATGTCGACATCCGCGACGGCGACCTGGGCGGGTATGTCGCTAAGGCGCAGCGGGCGGTTCGGGCGAACATCCAATTCCCGCCCGGCACTTACGTGGTCTGGAGCGGCCAGTATGAATATCTGCAGCGCGCAACGGCTCGTCTGAAGATCGTCGTGCCGGTGACGCTCGCGATCATCTTTCTGCTGCTCTACCTCAACTTCCGATCAGTCACCGAGACGGCGATCGTCATGCTGTCGCTGCCATTCGCACTGGTCGGCGGTTTCTGGATGATGTGGTGGCTTGGCTTCAACCTGTCGGTCGCCGTCGCCGTTGGCTTCATAGCGCTTGCCGGTGTCGCGGCGGAAACCGGCGTGGTGATGCTGATCTACCTCAATCAGGCGCTCGCTGCGATCAAGGCGGGACGAGAGGCGAGCGGGCGCCGTCTGACCAAGGCCGACCTGCACGAAGCGATCATGGAGGGTGCGGTCGAGCGGGTACGCCCAAAGATGATGACGGTGGCCACCATCATGGCCGGTCTGTTGCCGATCATGTGGAGCGCAGGGGCGGGATCGGAAATCATGCAGCGCATTGCCGTGCCGATGCTTGGCGGCATGATGTCATCCACGCTGCTCACGCTGATTGTCATCCCGGCGATATTTGGACTGGTCAGGGGTTTTGGGCTGCCGTCCGGCGACGACAATGTGCGTCCGCCAACGGCCCGGACAGAGGTCACGGTCGAAAGGATACGTATCCCGGAGCCCGCCGCGTGATCCCGTTAACG
>CAWHQY010000092.1:0-20752 GCA_963831505.1 uncultured Alphaproteobacteria bacterium
ACTCGCTCCACCAAGCCGGCCAGCACCTCCTGGGCTGATGGTTCCGGCGTCGGCTTCATGGCGATTGTTGCATCATCGGTTCGCTCGCTCGCGACCGCCGGTGGCTTGGTTTACGTATTAGCGCGACGGGTCCCCATCGGAAAGACGACAGTAGGAACCGCGCAATTCCACCACGATCCGAAGGTCGAGCGCAATGACGATTGCGCTGGACACGCTGGTACCGGTACCGATCCATTTGGTGCCGAGAGCCAGAACATCAGCGATCCTTCTTTTTTGCTGCGCGTCGTGCCGCCTCGCCCGTAGCTTCACTGAATAGCTGACGAGGGACGTTAGGATTGCAAACCGCCGCTGCTCTTCCGCATGCGTCTCGACATCTGCCTCAACGAAGATCTCGACGGTCTCCTCGCTGGCGTACACGTGGAGGTGGACGGGCGAATCGCCGAAATCAACTTCGTGCCGGCGACCGTTCTTCCCTCGGATAATCGCGTGCGTCATTGTTGGATCGCTCCAACTTGATCAGTTCCTTGGTATCGCGATCTCAATCACATTTCCCGCGCGAACCAACGGATCCGTCCGATGATGTTGACCTCTTCGCCGCTGCCTTCGTAGGGCTTGTAGAGAGGATTGTCGGAGATGATTCGGACCCGCGGCGGATCGCTGTTGGGGATGTGCTCGAGCCGCTTGGCGACCAGTCCCATGCCATCGTGAAGCACGAATATTCCGGGCGGCGTTGGCGCGCGCCGGCCGAGATCGACCAGCACGATGTCGCCATCGTGAAGTGTCGGCATCATGCTGTCGCCCTCGACATGCATGATGCGCAGATTGGCAGGGTCGGCTCTCAAATCGTGATTTATCCACGATCGCCGGTGAGAGACAGTATTTGCCGGAAGTCGTGATTTTGCCGAGCACGGAACGACGAGTTGAGAATCGGACAAGCGTGACATGATCTTGCTCCATGAGCAGGAGGGCCACGACCATCGCGGCCCTGCTACTGCCCATTATCGCGGAGCATAGCGTTGAGGGTTGTGATCATTTTTCGCATGACGGCGACGATGACGACCTTGGATTTCTTGTTGGCGTCGGCGAGACGATTGGAGAAGACCCTGAGGGCGGGATTGTATCGGCTTGCGCTGAGGGCCGCCATGTAGAGGACATTACGGAGCGGCATCCGACCACCGTAGATACTGCGGTGTCCTCTGAGCTTGCCACTATCGAAGTCATATGGTGCGAGACCGACGAGGGCGGCGATCTGCTTGCGGCTCATCTTCCCAGAGTTCCGGCAGCAGGGCGATGAGCGTGAAGGCCAGCACCGGGCCGACGCCTGGCATCGAGGTCAGCAACTGATAGAGCTGAGCGAAAGCAGCATCGGTGGCTTAGTCTCGCGCGCGCACGAGCGCGGAGGTGTTTCAGATTAGGGGAAAGCGCAAGCCGCTTACCGGTCCAGGAATTCCCGCAATACCCTCACGGTCGCCGGCGCTTCCTCCTGCGGGAGGTGACCAATTCCCGGCAGGGCCGCGAGCGTCCCATGCGGCAAGGCTCGCAAGTAGTCGTCCGAATTTGCGAATGGGATCATGCCGTCCTTTCACCCGCTGCCGCGCTGCCGGTCGTGTCGCGAATCGCAAGGGCGCAAGCCTATCCGGCGCGGCCGGCCCGCATCATCGTCGGCGCTCCCGCGGGGGGCGTAAACGACACTCTCGCACGTCTGATGGGGCAATGGTTGTCGGAGCGGCTCGGCCAGCCATTCGTCGTCGAGAACCGGTCAGGCGCCGGTGGCAATATCGCCACCGAAGCTGTCGTTAAGGCACCCCCCGACGGTTATACCCTGTTGCAGATCACCGCGGGCAACGCCATCAATGAAACACTCTACCAAAATCTCAACTTCAATTTCGTTCGTGATATCGCGCCGGTCGCGAGCCTCATCCGCGGGCCCAACGTGATGCTGGTGAACGCATCGTTTCCGGCCAAAACGCTGCTCGATTTCATCGCTTACGCGAAGGCGCGTCCAGGCAAGATAAACATGGCGTCGGCGGGCAACGCTAACCCGTCCCACGTGTCCGGTGAGCTTCTAAAGATTATGACCGGAATCGATATGGTCCACGTGCCCTATCGCGGCGGAGCGCCGGCACTGACCGATCTGCTGGGCGGACAGGTGCAGCTCTTTTTCGGCACGATAGCTTCGTCAATCGAGTACATCAGGGCCGGCAGGCTGCGTGCGCTCGCGGTGACCACTGCGGCGCGTTCGGAGGTGCTGCCGGATATCCCGGCTGTGGGCGAATTCGTGTTGGGCTACGAGGCGAGCACGTGGTATGGCCTCGGTTTGCCGAAAAACTCGCCAGCGGAGATCGTTGACAAACTCAACAGGGAGGTCAATGCGGGTCTTGCCGATCCCAAACTGAAGGCACGGCTAGTTGACCTGGGCGGTACGGTGCTTTCAGGTTCACCCGCCGACTTCGGGAGGCTCATCGCCGAGGAAATCGAGAAGTGGGGCAAGGTGGTCCGGGTGGCGAATATCAAGGCTGAGTAGGATGGATCCAAGCTGATTTATGAGAACACGGCCTAGGGCGTCGGTGACTTGGGAAAGTGAGTGCTGGAGCTGAACCCCATCATCAGATAGCTCTGGGTGAGCGAGTGCGGGCAGCGATATCGACCATATTGAGGCTGCCGGTGAGAAGATACAGCAAGCCGACACCGATGACGTAAAAGGTTGCCCCCACCGTGCCCATGATCAGGTACTGGAACGCGGCGAGCAGCGCTCGCCGGTCTTCCGAGCGCGATCAGCACATAGGTGGAAAGCGATGAGATTTCGAGAAAGACGAAGGCGTTGAAGGCATCGCCGGTGATCGTGACGCCAAGCAGGCCGGCTAGGCAGAGCAGGTACATGCAATAGAACCAGGCCTGCCGCCCCACGGTCGACCTCGAACGCGACCGAGCGGCGCGCGAACGGCATGATCACCGCGCCGATGGCCGAGATCAGCAGCAGCACGAACCCGTTGAGCACGTCGACCCGATACTCGATGCCCCATGGGGGTGGCCATCCGCCCATGGCATAGGAGATCGGACCCGCGTGCAGCACCTGCCACAGCATGGCGCCGGCGATGAACGGCATAATCCATGTCGCTGCCAGCGCAAGTGCGAATGCTGTCCCCCGCGTCGCAGAAAGGCTGCGAGTACCGCACCCACAAGCGGAATAACGACCTGCAAGGCCGGAAGGTGCGGCCACACCGTTTTCATTCTGCGCCGTCTCTTTCGAAGATTTCCTCTTCCTCGACGACGGTGCCGTATGCCTCGTTGATGCGCACAACCAGCGCGAGACCGAGGGCTAGCAGGCTGTTGAAGTTGGCGTCTCGGTAGACCTGTATTCCCTTTGGTGGCGTCGTTGGGTCGGATTGGATGGGTTTGGATCGGTTTAATCTGTCGGCTTTTTGCAGATTATTGGTCTCAAGCGGCGGTCGAGAGCAATCTGGGCATCCGGATCAGATTGTAGGCTGCCATTGCAAAGACGAACTGGAACGCGACGCGACCCACACCCCTGTGTTTGGTTTTGTGCAGTCCGGCGATCGTCTTGGTCCAGGCGAAGCTTTCCTCGATCCGCTTGCGAATGATCTGGCTGACAGCATAGCCAGGATGCCGCGTCGTGCGGCCATCGATGGCGGAGGCGCGGTTGGTCGTGTTCTGCGCCACATGCGGAGCAATGTTCAATTCCCGCAAATCGGCGACGAAGTTCTTTGTGTCGTAACCTTTGTCGGCGCCCAAGGTCAGGCGTCGGGCTCCCGGCGAGCGCCGGACGATCATCTTGATGGCCGCTTCCCGCTCCGCCGTTCCGGTGGCGGGTGTGAGCGTCGCACCGACGACGAGCCCATGCCGGTTCTCCATCAAAGCATGTCCCATGTAGCTGAGCTTGGCAGCCTGGCTGCTGCCTTTGCGATAAAGCCTGGCATCCGGGTCCGTGGTCGAGGCATGCGTCTCGTTGCTGCGCTTCTCGTTGTGGAAATGCCGCTCGCCGTTGCGCCCTGGCGCGGGTGGCTCGTCTGAACCGTCCTTGGCGCGGAAACTCTTGAGCGAGGCCCAGGCTTCCACCAGCGTGCCGTCGACCGAAAAGTGCTCGTCCGACAAAAAGCGCGTGACCTTGGGATGACGCAGAACGGCTGCGAGGAACTTGGCAGCGACATCGGCGCCGAGCAACCGCTCCCGGTTCTTCGAGAACGTCGAATGATCCCAAACGGCGTCATCAATGCCGAGGCCGACGAACCAGCGGAACAGCAGATTATAGTTGATCTGCTCCATCAGCTGACGCTCGGAACGCACGGAGTAAAATGCCTGCAACAGTGAGGCGCGCAGCAATCGCTCCGGCGCAACCGACTGTCGACCGATGCCTTCGTAAAGCGCCTCGAACTCGGTATCGAGTGCCGTCAGAACCTCATTCACGATGGTCCGGATCGTGCGCAACGGGTGCGTGGCCGGTACCCGCGCTTCCATGTCGACATAGGAGAACAATGCCCCCGACGCTGCATCCGATCCGCGCATCCCCATCTCCCGTTGTTCGTCCCGGATGACGGAATCATATTCGCTCAGCTCTGTCAGCAGGCGAGAAATTCAACGGCCTGCTAGTGTTGCGACCCCGACGACGATTGCGGTCAGGATCAAAACGTGGGGAAGCGGGTTCGAATAGATCGAGAATGCGGGATCGATAATCGGCGCCGTGCCGCCGATGATTTTTCCCGGCGCGACGTACAGAAGATACACAGAGGTCTGGAAGATCGAGAGCCCGATCAGCTTCTTCACCATGTTGCCGCGAGCGACCACAATGTAGAGACCAGCCATCATCAAGAAGATGGTGATCACGTAGTTGTAATGTTGCGCCAAGTTGGTCAGCGTGGCCATCAGCGGTCTCGCTCCACGAAGGTGTAGAACAAGGCGATCATGGTGCCGGACACCGTCGCCAGGACGCCGGCCTCGACCAGAAAGATTCCGAGTTCATGCCCATGCGCGGAGTCGCGGGAGAAGACGGAATAATCGAGATAGTTCTGTATGGCTTGGTTAGCACGACTGCCCTGGAAAGGCGGCGATATAAATCGCGCCGACGTGCGATGGGCCACCAGTCGTAGAGAAAGATTTCGAGAGGGCGCCAATTTGCCACCCAGCCCAAAATTAGGAAGCTCTCTTCGACTAGGCGCTTGAATGGGGTCTCAATTAGGAAACCGCCTGCAAGATGCGCGGCCCCGAGGCACACGATAAGAACAAAAACGCCAATGCTGAGCGAACGCCGCCCTACCCGGAAAAGCTCATTGAGATCGCCCTGGAGGATGCCCGCTCTATGTGAAAAATATCTGCCTGAAGGCTTCACCCAACTCGCGCGCCGCTTTCGTCTGAGCGTCACTATCGGGAAAATGGACGAGAATTCTGATTGGCTGATCGGCGGGTAACTCCCGCGCCCAACCGACGATGAATTCCTCTGCCTCGCGGGCGAGATCTCGTTCTCGAAAAGGAAATGGGTCTAGGGTATGAAAGAGCTGCGCGATTTCATCGACGCGAAGCTCAATCAGGTCCTCTGTGTTTCCAGTTGTCATTGTCCCCGCGCCGTCAGTTTGCAATCGCGTGCTCGTAGATATCTTCCTCCTGAGCATTATGGATGCGCACAAGGGCCTCGATCGATTCGATGACCCGCTGAGCGTCTCGGATCAGATATCTATCGGCATCTTCCGGCGTGAGCCCATCCGCAAGGCGGCGTAGAAGACGCGCCAGATGGATTATCTCACGGTGCGCGCGGCTCATTGCTCCCAAGCCGTGGCCGTCCGACAGAAACTTGGCGAGACGGGGATACACCGTACTCTCGTCATCGCGCTCATGTTCGACAATCTGTTGCGCGACGATCTGGTTCGCCTCGGAAATCAGCGCGACTGCGGCGGCTTCTGCGGCATCATCCAGCGCGTCGGCGATCTCCCGTAGCCGGTCGAGCGCCGTTCCTCCATCCGCTCGTGGTCCTGGCGTAGAGCGGTAGCTGCTGCCGCAGGCATCGTTTGGCGACCGAACTTGTGGCCTGGAGTCAAAGCGCGCAGCGCATTGAGGATCACGGCAACATCGATCGCCTCTTGCGTCAACGCACCGGCAACGGGGGACAATAGACCGACGGCGGCAAAGAACATTGCCGCCCCGGACATTGCCATGCCGGCGATAATGCTCTGCACCGCAATGCCGCGGGTGCGTTTCGCAATGGCAACAGCATCAGAGACCCGATCAAGTCGGTCGGTGAGAATGACGACATCTGCGGCTTCCGACGAGGCGCTCGCGCCTCTTGCCCCCATGGCAATGCCGACGCCTGCAGCCGCCAGAGCGGGCGCATCATTGATGCCGTCACCGACCATCAAGGTTGGATTCAGGCGCTGCTCGGTCGCCACTGCATCGACCTTATCGGCCGGCTCCCGATCTGCAAGCACTGCATCAAGATCGAGTGCTGCCCCAATGGTTTCCGCGGCATCCACTCGGTCACCGGTCAGCATCACGATCCGCGATCACTCCGGACGTCCGAAGAGCCTGAACGGCACGCGGTGTCTCACGCCTGAGCTCGTCGGCGAGCAACAATGCTCCAATCGTGCGCCCATCGACAGCAACGAAGACGCTCAGAGCGGAACGCCAGGCAGCGCGTCTGAGGGCCCGCACGGCCCACTCCTCAGGCTTGCGGGACCCATACACCAATTGATGTGATCCGACTCGAACGTCTCGCCCATCGATCACTCCTTCCAATCCAGAGCCCATCGTCTCACGCACTTTGGATGGAACCTGAAGGCTGAGCCCCTTCGCCAATAGCGGCCTCTACAATGGCAGCCGCGACGACATGATGTGAGGCCTGTTCCAAAGACCCAGCAATCTGCAGAACCTGCTCCGGACTCTCACCGGGCGCGGTCTCGATCGCGACAAGACGGGCTCCACCGACTGTCAGCGTGCCGGTCTTGTCGAACATCACGGTACGCGTTCGCGCGAGCGCCTCGAGCGGTCCGCTGCCCTTGATGAGAATGCCACGTCGGGCGGCTTGCGCGACCCCAGCGATGAATGCGACCGGCGCGGCCAGGATGAGCGGACACGGCGTCGCGGCAACCAATACGGCCAGCCCTCTGACGGGATCGCCCGACAGGAACCAAGCGCCGCCAGCGACGACGAGGGTGATTGGCAACAACAAAAGCGCATAGCGGTCCGCCAAGCGGATGAATGGCGACTTCGCAGTCTGAGCTGCAGTGACCATGCGGACGATGCCCGCGTAGGTGCTCTCACCTGCGGTGGCCGTGGCACGAATTTCGAACGTGTCTCCCGCATTGATCGTGCCGCTGCGCGCCAGTTCCCCCTCCCGACGAGCAACAGGGATCGGCTCCCCTGTCAGCGCTGCTTCGTCGATCATGGCACCTGGGCTGGTGATGACCCCGTCGATGGGGATGACCTCGCCAGCGAGCACGAGAATGTCGTCACCAATGGCAACCTGTTCAATGGGGACGTCCTCGACTGCCGACGCAGCCCGACGATGGGCAACTCTCGGAGCGCGATCGACCAAGGACTTAAGGTCGCGCTCGGCCCGAGCGACGGCGAAGTCCTCGAGCACGTTGCCACCGGCATACATGACCGCAACCACGGCCCCTGCCAGGGTCTCACCGAGCGCAAGAGCGCCCGACATCGAGACGAAAGCGACCGCATCGACCCCCATGCGCCCTGCCAGGAAGTCGCGGATCATCGAGATGAGCAGGCCCGCAACGACGGGTACTGTGCCCGCAGCCCAGGCCCACCATGCCAGCTCGTTGCGACCAACCCCCCATGCGATGAGACCAATGATGAGGCCGCCAAGGGCGATCACAATCAGGGCTCTCCGGAGAAGCCGCTCGGTCAGGATCGTCGGCATGCATTGTGCTCCGTATGCAGTAGGAGTGGCTCGCCGACGCGAGAGATGTCGAGGTACCCAGGCGACTCATACAACCGTGCCGAACAAGTTTTCCGATACCGGCGGTTAGAGCCATCGCCAACGCGCCCCAGAAAGTCACTCGGGCTGTGGCACGCAGAATGTTTGCCCCACCTGCTTTTGCCCCGATCGCACCCAGAAGAGCGAGAAAGCCCAAAGACGCAGCGGACACGATGGGGACGAGCGCACCGGCGGGCGATACGACAACCATGAGCAAGGGCATGGCCGCACCCACGGAAAACATTACTGCCGATGTCAGTGCGGCTTGCACGGGGCGCGCGGTGGTGATTTCGGAAATCCCGAGCTCATCGCGCGCGTGGGCGGTCAAGGCATCTTTCGCCATCAGTTGCTGAGCAACCTGCCGCGCAAGCGGCTGATCGACGCCGCGCTTGACGTAAATTTCGGCAAGCTCATCGAGTTCAAACTCGGGATTCTCGCTCAACTCCTTGCGTTCGCGCGCGAGGTCAGCCTGTTCGGTGTCGGACTGCGAGCTGACGGATACATACTCGCCGGCGGCCATCGACATGGCGCCAGCCACCAGTGCCGCGACACCCGCGATCAAGACATCGTTATGCGTCGCGGCCGCTGCGGCAACGCCGACGATCAAGCTTGCGGTCGAGATGATGCCATCGTTGGCCCCAAGCACCGCTGCCCTCAACCACCCGATGCGGTCGACGAGGTGGTTCTCCGGGTGCAGGCGAAGACGACTCATGAATTTCTCCTCATCGCGCTAGTCCTCTCATTCAGGAATTGATCGACCTGACCATCATCCGAATGCGCCAGAGCCAGCCCTTAGCGCTCGGAGCATATGATGACCTTCGCGCACTCCGCTAGTACGTCTCATCAGTTCAGCCGGAGACAAGAATGCCCAGCATGCCAACCCAGGCCGCCAATGCGACAACTATCAGTCCCGGTATGACACGAAGAGCAAAAGCACGCCCACCACTGATGCCGGCGAGGAACATCTTGCTGATCGTGTTAGTGGAAAGGCCCGCCAGAATTGGGAAAACAGCGTCAGCTGCACTCATCTTTTCCGATGCGACGAGCGAAGCAACCGAGATTGCGGCTGAATGGGTATCGACGAAGCCGGCGAGGGCGGCGGCCACAATAATGCCTGTCTCACCAAACCATTCCCGGAGCGCTGCGGAAGCGACGAGGATGCTGGAAAGGGTCAAGGCGAATACTAAAGCTGTCGAGAGGCTAAAGGCTCGACCACGTTGCGCTTCGCCTTCCGTCTTCTGCTGCAGAGCCCGGACCGTAAAAACAGTTCCATAGACGAGGGCGGCCAAGCCGGCGCAGATCAGTGGTACCGACAGGGTTCGAAGGGTTGTCATGCTGGTGGCGGCGAGAACAAGTGCCATCTGGACGATCGTCGCAATCGTTGACAACACCGCGCCCGCAACTGCAGCCGCGAGAACGTCCGCCGTCTTCGCAACCCGCGCACCCATTGCGCCGATAGTCGCGGTGCTTGAGATGAAGCCTGATGCGAGACCGGCGATGGGGAGTCCGAACCGGGCGCCAAGCATGCGGACCGCGATGTAACCCGCGGCGCTGATGGCCATGACGAGAATCACGAGGATCCAAATCGAGTGCGGGTTTAGCGCGCCGTACGGTCCCATTGGACGATCCGGAACGAGCGGCAGGACGACAAGGGTCGCACCGGCGAAGATCAGGGCGTCTTGGAGTTCGTCCTCTGTGAGCACCGAGCGGACGAAGCGGTGGAGCCGAGATCGGGCGGCGAGCAGAACAGCGACGGTAACCGCGAGGCCGGCTGCCAGCGCGGGCTGTTGCATCGAAAGCCCACCGAGTAGGACGGTCAGGATCAGCGCGATTTCGGTCGTCAGGCCGGGATCGTCTTCGTGCGCCCGCCAATAGGCGACCGCCGTCAATATGATGACGCCCGCAGTCGCAACTGCAAGTAACACCTCACCGCCAACGATGAAGCTGATGGCACCAGCAAGCGAGGCCACCGTGAACGTTCGTATCCCCGCAGGCGAACGCGACGGGCCCATCGCCTTTGCGGCGCTCCCGTTCCGCGCCAATTAATAGGCCGATCCCCAAGCGCCACTGCGAGGTTCAGGATCACTGGATCAATGATGAGTACGTCCTCCCTGCTTCGTGGCACCCGCCCCAGAGAGCGTCTCGCCAACGACATCGGCCTGCGACGACGCTGCGGACGAATTTGCCGCGCAGTTGAAGAATGGGATTAGGCGGCACGACGACACCAATTCCGTATCAGAAACGCAAGTCCGCTCAAAAGAAGTGCTCCAATTCCCGCGACGTATCAGCCAAAGGCTCTGTTGCGCCAAGCCCGCCGCTGTACCGATGACGGTATAGACGCCGGCGCCAATGATGATCCCCACGCTGTAAAATACAAGTTGGATCGGACCGAGTACCGGTTTTAGCTACATCGCAATCCGTCAGTGATGGGCGCGCTTAGTATCGAAAAGTCGATGGATGCGCGCCGCTCTGAGAAGGCGCCCGGTCAGTGCGAGAGAAAAATGGGAAATGGCGGCCGGGAAAGCATGCTTTTGGTTGCTCCTCCCAAAATGAAATCTCGAATACGAGAGTGTCCATATGCTCCCATGACGAGAAGGTCCGCATTGCGCGATGTAACATGCGATTTTAGGACGTCACCAATTGTGCGACCAGCAGCATCGACGGTGTCCAGGACCGCATCCACACCATGGCGAGCCAAATGCTGTGCTAGCTCCAAGCCGGACCGCTTGGCATCAATAACCTTCTCATTGGTCACTGTTACGACGCACACACGCTTCGCTTTTTCCAAGAGCGGAAGTGCGTCTCCGATTGCCCTGGCCGCAGGTCGACTGAAATCCCAAGCCACGACCACTGTATCTAGCGCGAATGCACCGGCGCTTTTCCGCGTGTGCGGCACTATCAGTGTGGGGCGGCCAGAGCCAAATATGATCGACTCGGCGTACCATTGGTCGAAATGATGACCCTCCGGCACGGGTACAATCGTGAGATCTCGGAGTTCGGGCATATTCGATGAGCACTTCGGGGACATCCGAGGTCAGACAGTGTTCCAATATCCGATCTTGGAAGACTCCACGCTTTTCCGCCGCGTCCTGGAATGTGATCAGAAGCGTTTCCGCGTTAGTCGAACTCTTCTTAGCCTCGGTCGCAGCCATCGCCGGAACGTCCAGCAATGCACCAGCCAAAATATTTCCCGGAACTCGAAATTTGACCTCACACGCAATGGCCGAAATTCGGGCACCCAAGGCAACTGTGAAGGCAATAGCCTCATCCACCGCCGAGACCGGTGTGGGTTCCGGATAGGACGTAAGCGCGAGAAGAATATCCTTTACGGCCATTTGGTGCTCCTATCGCCGAATCATTTCAAATTCACAGCGTCGTGTGCGAGCTCAATCAGTTCGAAATCTTTCGGCTGATCGAGTTACGCAGACTCCGACAAGGATGGCGACATCGTTCGGTGTTTTCATCGGTTAGCCCCCATTTTGCATCGCGCGCTTCGAGTCAGACACAAGCGCGTCACATAGCCAATGCGACAAAATGAGAGGGCGCAGAAGACGCCAGGGCTGCGGATAGATAGGGTCTCGCGTGGTGTCTGAGCAAAATTGAACACTTTAGCCGACCATGCGTGAGGTCAAAGATTGCAAGGGACGAAGCACACAGCTGCGGCGCCCATTTCCCTTTGAGCGCGTCTTTGATTGTCGCGGCATTGGCTGGCGCCACCATTGGTCTCCGAGGGAAAGCGCAGTGGTTCTGCGATTGCGCGCACCACGTCATTTATACTTGATTTCTACTTTAAGGGCATTCAGCGTTCCGGGGTCAAATTTGCCCTCGTATCGCTGGCCTTGTTCGTTGGTGGCATAGACCTCGTAGCAGCCGTCATCGGTCTTGATCCGAGTGACCCTCCAGCCATCGGCCTCGACCTTTTTCTGTAGCGCTTCGCGCGGCTGCCAGTTGGCCATCGGCACGTTGCACCGCGGGCTGGCCAAGGCCGATCCTGTACCAAGCGCGCTTAAGGCAAACGCGGCGGCCAGAACAATGGGTTTCATTTTTCGTCTCCCGCAGAAATTGCGTTGACAGTAATGAAGGGCATCGATCTGACAGGAGCCTGAACAGCATGAGGATTCGTGTTCAGGATACTGTCAGCTTCAGGCAGTAGCAGTTACCCGCGAGTCCGGCCACAAAAGGGAGAGGCATGCGCGTTCTTCTGGTCGAGGATGACCCGATATTGGGAGTGGCCGTGCGCGACCAGATCGCAGCCGACGGGCATACCGTGGACTGGGTCAGGCGTCTGGACGAAGCGGGTGACAGCATCCGCGCGGTGGCCTACGAGCTGATACTTCTCGACCTGATGCTGCCTGACGGCCGTGGGCTTGATTTCCTGCGCGCACGCCGGGCGGCGGGGGATGTGACGCCGGTCATCATCCTGACGGCTCGCGACCAGATCTCGGACCGGATCGTGGGGCTCAACACAGGCGCTGACGACTATCTGGTCAAGCCGTTTGATTTGTCGGAACTCTCCGCGCGCATTGGCGCGGTGGCGCGGCGCTATTCCGGAAACCCAAACCCACTAGTGGAAGTAGGCGGGCTGGCGATTGACCTCGCCGCACGCTCGATCCACCGGGCTGGGCGTCCAGTTGCCCTCACCGCGCGAGAATGGGCCTTGTTCGAGGCCTTTGTGCAGCGGCCCAGCACGCTGCTGTCCAAGGCACAACTCGAAGAGCGGCTTTACTCGTTCACGGACGAAGTCGAAAGCAACACGATCGAGGTCTATATCGGCCGCCTGCGCAAAAAACTGGGGCACGACATGATCGAGACAGTCCGAGGCATGGGCTATCGCCTCGGTAAGCCCAAGGATGGAGCATGAAGTGGCCGATCTTGCCGCCGAAGAATAGCCTGCAGCGCCACCTCAGTCTTGGCCTGGCGATCGGGGTGACCGGATTGTGGCTGCTGGCGACCGTGGGCGCCGGACTCATTATCCGCCACGAAATCGACGAGGTGTTCGACAGCGCCTTGCGGGAAGTGGCGCAGCGTGTCCTGCCGCTCGCCTATATCGAGGTGCTCGACCGCGACACGGCCGCCCCCCCTGACGAGGTGCCCGCACAACGGATCGCGTCGGTCAGCGCGCATGAGGAATACATCACCTATATCGTGCGCGACGCCAAAGGCCGGGTGCTACTGCAATCCCACGACGCCGATCCCACGGCTTTCCCGAACGACCTGACGCCTGGGTTCCACGATAGCCCCCATCTTCGCCTCTACACCGAAAGCGCCATTCAGGGCACGCTGTTCGTCACTGCGGCCGAGCGGCCGAGCCATCGCAGCAAAGCGGTGGTCGAGGCGGTGGGGATGCTCGTTTGGCCACTCGCGGCTCTGCTCCCACTCAGCCTGCTCGGCATTTGGGCCCTGGTGCGCCTGTCTTTGCGACCCCTCTTGGCCCTGCAGAGCGAAATCGAATCGCGCGGCCGAGGCAACCTCGCCCCCGTTGGAGCTACGGGGCTTCCGGCAGAAGTCGGTCCGGTGGCCGATGCTGTGAATCGCCTGATCGCCCGATTGCAGCGGGCCCTCGAGGCCGAACGCAGTTTTACCGCGAACAGTGCGCATGAGTTGCGCACACCCATCGCCGCGGCGTTGGCCCAGACTCAGCGGCTCTTGGCGGAGATGTCGGACGGCCCGACGCGCGAACGCGCCCGCACCGTCGAGGTCGCTCTGCGCCAGCTCTCGCGTCTGTCTGAAAAACTCCTGCAATTGGCCAAGGCCGAGGGCGGCGGGCTGCTGGCGGAAACGCCGCAGGATCTCGCCCGGGTGCTCGGCTTTGTATTGGACGATCTCGGTCGCGCCCCCGAAGCCGCAGAGCGCCTCCATGTCACCTTGCCACCTGAAACCTCACTGATGTCGCATATGGACGCCGACGCCTTTGCGATCCTTGCCCGCAACCTGGTGGAGAACGCGCTGAAACATGGTTCGTCAGAGGCTCCGGTAACGATCAAGCTGTCAGCTGACGGTACGCTCAGCGTGGCAAACGGTGGCCCAGCGGTGGCGGCGGAAACGCTCGCGCGGCTCAAACGCCCCTTCGAGCGCGGCGCGACCGGCGCGAAAGGCTCGGGTCTTGGACTCGCGATCGCTGAGGCAATTGCAAACGGGTCTGGCGCGCGGCTTGAGCTCTTGTCCCCCATCCCGGGTCAATCCGATGGGTTCGAGGCGCGCTTTCACCTGCCCGAATCTCACGCCCCATCAAACAGCTCGACTGAAGTCGAATGCTGACAACGGGCGGTCAGATAGAGCGGCTCACCTGAATGCAGACTGAACGACTTTCTGCTCCACCTTCAGGCGTGCGTCAGGTTCGAAGTCCACCTCTCCAGTAGGCAACACAAAAACTGGAGAGAAGTCCCAATGAAGAAATTTGCCGCCACCCTCGGCCTTGCAACCGCCATCGCCTTCCCTGCGTTGGCCGAGGCGAAAACCGTCACGCTGAACACGACGTTGAAACCCTATGGCGGGAACGGGGCATATCTAGCGATCTATTTGACCGATGCGCAGGGCAAATTCCATTCGACACTTCGCGTGTCGGGCCGGAAGGCGAAGTATTACAGCCATCTGCGCGACTGGAGCCGCGGCAATGCCTCCGAGAGGCGGAATATAGACGGCATCACCGGGGCCAGCGTGGGCAGCGGCCATTCGTTGAAGGTCAGTGTCGATGTGGCCGATGCGCTGATTGATGCGGGCTATCAGATCCGCATCGACAGCTCAGTGGAGAACGGGCGCGACAACCCGGTCGATGTCGTCGTTCCGCTGACCAGCGCCAATGCAGGCAAGCCCACGTCCGGCAAGGGATATGTGCAGTCCTTCACCTTCGACATGTGATCGGAGACGGGACCTCTGCCATGCTTCGTCAAATTCACTCGCTGCCCGGTCTGATCGCTGCCCTCCTGGTCGCGGTGCTGGCCGTTACCGGCGCCATCCTGTCGCTTGATCCGGTGCTGGAGCGGGCCGGCACCACGTTGCCCAAGTCCGGGCAGGTCAGCGTGGCGGCGCTGGCCGAGGCGGTAACGGCGACACATGGTGAGGTCGACCGGATCGTGAAAACAGCCTCCGGCTCGGTCGTCGTTTATTATTTCGACGGCGACCGGGCTGGGGCGGATTTTGTTGACCCTGCAACCGGGCAAACAATCGGGCCTTATGAGCCTTCGGGTTTCATCCAATTTGTCACCAACTTGCATCGCTCGTTCTTGATGGACGATGTGGGTCGCGCGGCAGCCGGGATCGGCGCGCTCGCTATGGTCGTACTGGCGATCTCGGGCGCGATGATGCTGGCGGCACGTTCGGGTGGCTGGACGGCGATCCTGCGCCCGATCCGAGGCACGACATCGCAGCGGTTGCATGCCGAACTCGGCCGTTTCGCGGTGCTTGGGCTGATCCTGTCAGCGCTGACAGGCTGCTACATGTCGCTTGCGACGTTCGGTGTCCTGCCGGACGGCATGATCAGCAAGTCCAGCGTTGCGACCGAAGTGAACGGCGGCCCGCGCGCACCCGTGGGACAGCTTGCTGCGCTCAAGACGGTGGACCTGACGGACCTGCGCGAACTGACGTTCCCCTACGCTCGTGATCTTACGGACGTTTACACTCTGACCACCGCGCAGGGCATCGGCCATGTCGATGCGGCCACCGGGGAAATGCTGGCCTATCGTGCCGCACAGCCTGAGCCGCCAAGTCTACGAGACGATCTATATGCTGCATACCGGACAGGGCCTGTGGCCGCTTGCCCTGATCCTTGGACTTGCGGCACTTGCCGTCCCGGGGCTCTCCACAGTCGGTGCATTCATCTGGTGGAAGCGCCGAAGCGCCCTGCCGCGCATCCGGCAAAATGTCGGAGCGCAGTCAGCCGACACGATCATTCTTGTAGGTAGCGAGGGCAACAGCACCTGGGGATTTGCCGTCACGCTGCACGCCGCACTGACGAAGGCGGGTCACCGTGTCCACACAGCGCCGATGAACCGGCTGGCACCAGCCTACGCTCGCGCAGCAAGGATACTGATCTTGACCGCCACCTATGGCGATGGAGCGGCGCCGGCTTCGGCCAATCAGTTTCTTGCGCGACTGGGTGCGGTGAAAAGCTCGCTGCCCGTGGCTGTCTTGGGCTTTGGTGACCGCAGCTTCCCGCGCTTCTGCCAGTTCGCCGAGGATGTGGCCGGCGCACTTCGCGCCAAGGGCTGGCCGATTCTGCTGAAACTCAAGCTCATCGACCGGCAATCAGCCCAGGACTTCGCCCAGTGGGGTACGGACCTGGGGCGCGCAATCGGTACGGAATTGACGCTCTCCCATATCGCCACGCGTCCCAAAACCGTTGCGCTGGAGTTGATCGAGCGTGTGGATTACGGCGTCGAAGTTCAGGCTCCCATCGCTATCCTGCGCTTTGCCGCGCCCAAGGCGGATCCTCATGAGGGTTTCTGGCGGTGTCTGCGCGCACCCCGCCTGCCCGGGTTCGAGGCGGGCGATCTGGTTGGCATTTTGCCGCCGGGCAGCGACCTACCGAGGTTTTATTCGCTTGCGTCCGCCAACAGCGATGGCGTGGTTGAGATCTGCGTGCGCAAACATCCGGGCGGCCAGTGTTCGAGTTTTCTGCACGAGCTCGAACCCGGCGGCAGGATCGAGGCCTTCATCCGCAAGAACCCCGCGTTCCGACCGGCCCGCGGCAAGGCGCCACTGATCCTCATCGGGGCTGGCACTGGGATCGGCCCGCTTGCGGGCTTCATCCGACACAACACCGGTCGACGCCGCGTGCACCTCTACTGGGGCGGGCGCAATCCCGCATCTGATTTTCTCTATGAGGGCGAATTGGCGAAGTATCTCGCCGACCAGCGGCTCACGCGACTGAAGACGACGTTCTCGCGCGTCCCCGGCGGCGGATATGTGCAGGATCGGATTGCGTCGGACGCGATCGAGTTGCGCGGTCTGATCCAACGCGGCGCACAAGTGCTGGTCTGCGGGGGGCGCGACATGGCTGCAGGCGTGGCGCGCGCGCTGGAATCAATCACCGGACCGATGGGCCTTGATCTGCAAACGCTGAAATCCGCCGGAAGGTACATTCAAGATGTTTATTGATCTGGCTGTTCGATCGAACGACGGTGCGCCACTGGTGCGCCGGACGCTGAACGGGCCCACCATGGGTACGCGGTACTCGGGCGTGTTCTTCGCGCCCGAGGGCACTGACATCGATGCGCTCGCCGCTGCATTATTTGGTGCGGTGGACCGTGTCGACCGGCAGATGTCGACATGGAAGGCGGGCTCTGACCTCAACCGCCTGAACAATTCGCCCGTGGGTGAATGGGTTGCGATACCACGCGAACTGACCATTGTGCTGGCGGCTTCGCTCAGAATCGGACGAGCCTCGAACGACTTGTTCGACATTGGAGTCGGCGATTTGATCGCGGCCTGGGGCTTCGGCTCCGCCGGGTCTATGCCCGATGTGGATCTAATCACAAAACTTGCGGGGCAGGTGCGCCCAACCACGACAGAAGCCCTAGAGCTGGATGAGGTCGGGCGACGTGCGCGCAAACACGGGTCGCTTTCGCTGGATCTGTCGGGGATCGCCAAGGGATATGGTGTGGACGAAATGGCTCGCGTGATGGAGGCGTTTGCGATCCCATCCTGGCTGGTCGGGATCGACGGAGAAATGCGCGCGAAGGGTCTTAAACCAGACGGTTCGCCCTGGGCTGTCGCGCTCGAACGTCCGGAACGGGGTACCCGCGATGCCATGGGTGTCATCGAGCTGACCGATATGGCCGTCGCCACCTCCGGCAACTACCGCCATTGGGTCGACGTGGGCGGCAAGACCCTGTCGCACACGATGAACCCAAAAACCGGAGCGCCGCTGGAAAATATCCTGGCCTCCGTTTCGGTATTGGCCGCGACCTGTATGGAGTCGGACGCCTGGGCGACGGTCCTCATGGTGCTTGGTGAAAAAGCGGGTCAGCAGACGGCGAAGAAGCTGGGGATCGACGCAATATTTGTCCGGCGTGACGGCACGGTGTTGTCAACCCTTTGAAGGCTGTGTCATTACCGCAAACCGACAGCGACCAAGCACAACACCGGTGTCCGCCTGCGGCCAAGAGCCGAGCAATCCGCGGCCGAAATACCCAAGATCCATGTGCCAGAACGCAAGATGAAACAGGATCGCCGGCAAGCTGCCTTGCCGCACATCGCTCAGCATGGAGTTCCCCAAGGGAGTCGCCATCAATTTTCCGCGCCGTATGCGCACGAGCTGGGCCGCCTCCCCGAGCAATCGAACGATGTGCAGCGGCAGGAAGTCGGGCTCGTTGATGACCTTGTGGAGCCGAAACGCGTCGGCTTGGTCATAGCCCGGCCATTCGATGAGTTTGCACATTTCGGTTACGACAGCGCGCGACAGGTTGCCGGTTGCGGTCAGCGATAGGCCACCGCGTTCGATCGCCTGCCGCAGTAGAATGAACGTGTTGCGCGCCAGTGCTGAGCCGGCAATCTCGTCGGCATTGAGATCATTGGCAATCCGAATCGCGGCCTGACTGGCCGACGGCTCCTGCCGAAGCGCCCGCAAACTGTCGAAGGTGAGCAGCGTCCAGGCTGGCTCGACCCCGTCGAGCCACTTCCGCACTTGCGGGTCCTGCAGAAAGTCCTTTGCCACCATGGCTCAGCCCGCCATGCCGATCTGCCGTGAGACGGGGGCGGGACGCAGCCACTCGCCCAGCTTCGACCAACGCCGCCGGCCCGAGACGTTGCGCACCGCGATGGCGACGGCCTTCTTCTGCCCGACCAACACGACCAGCCGCTTGCCGCGTGTGACGCCGGTGTAGAGAAGGTTCCGCTGCAGCATGGCGTAGTGCTGCGTCATGACCGGGATGACGACGGCGGGATATTCCGAGCCCTGGCTCTTGTGGATGGTCGCGGCATAGGCCGGCACCAGCATGTCGAGTTCGCCAAATCCGTAAGTGACGGACCGACCGTCAAAGCTCGCAACGATCTCGCCCGCATTGGGGTCGACGTCGTCGATATAGCCGATGTCGCCGTTGTAGACCTCCTTGTCGTAGTCGTTCTCGATCTGCATGACCTTGTCGCCGGGGGCGAAGGTCCAGCCGAACCGCTCGACCTTGCGATCGCCGGCGGGATTGAGCGCGGCCTGTAGCTTCGATGTTCAACGACCGTGCACCCACGCCACCGCGGTTCATCGGGCAGAGCACCTGGATGTCGCGGATGGGATCGAGGCCGAACCGTTTGGGGATTCGTGTTTTCACGAGCTCGATGATGCGCGGCACGGCGGTTTCGGGATCGTCCGCTTGCACGAAGTAGAAGTCGCTCTCGGTTCCGGGCGGGCTGAGATCGGGGATCGAGCCCTGGTTGATGCGATGGGCACTGGTGATGATGCGGCTCTGCGCGGCCTGCCGGAACACTTCAGTGAGGCGCACCACCGGTACGGCGCCCGATGAGATGACGTCGGCCAGCACTTGGCCGGGCCCGACCGAAGGAAGCTGATCGATGTCGCCGACGATCAAGAGGGCGGCCTTGTCCGGCACCGCCTTCATGAGCGCCTGCATCAGCATGACATCGACCATGGAGGTCTCGTCGACAACCAGCAGGTCACAGTCGAGCGGGTTGTCGTCGCCGCGCTTGAAGCCGCCGCCCTTGGGGTCGACCTCCAGCAGCCGGTGGATGGTCTTGGCCTCGAAGCCGGTCGCCTCGGTCATGCGTTTGGCGGCGCGGCCGGTCGGCGCGCACAGCAGAAGGTCGGTGCCCTTCGCCGCGAGGATGCGCAGAATGGCTTTGACGATGGTGGTCTTCCCGACGCCGGGCCCGCCGGTCATGACCAGCACCTTGGACATCAGCGCGAGCCGGATCGCGGCCACCTGGCTTTCGGCAAGGGCAAGACCGATATGCTTCTCGACCCACGGCAAGGCCTTGTCCGGATCGATCCAGGGCCAAGGCAGCGTGCCGTTCGCGAGTCGCGTCAGCCGCTCGGCGATGGTGCGCTCCGCCCGATGCAGGCCGGCCAGAAACACACAGGGGGTTTCGCCAACTTGGTCGGCGACCACCGTGCCCTCCTGCAGCTCGAGATCGAGCGCAGTACGGATCAGTTCCTGCGGCACCTCGAGCAGTTTCTCGGCCAGCGGGATCAGCTCTTCCGTCGGCAGGCCGCAATGGCCTTCGTCCATGGCCTCGGTCAGCGCATAGGAAATCCCGGCGCGCACCCGGATCGTCGCGGTCTTCTCGATGCCGAGCTTCATGGCGATCGCGTCGGCTGTCTTGTATCCGATGCCGCGGATGTCGCGCGCGAGCCGATACGGATTCTCGGTCATGACCTGGATGGCGTCGGAACCATAGGTCTTGCAAATACGCACCGCTCGCGCCGTGCCGACCCCATGGCTGTGCAGGAACACCATGATTTCCCGCACGGCTTTTTGTTCGGCCCAGGCGGCAAGAATGCTCGCAGCCCGAACCGGCCCAATGGCGGTCGACCTCGCGTAACCGGTCCGGCGTCGCCTCGATGACGTCGAACACCTTATCGCCAAAGGCACGAACGAGTTTCTTCGCATAGACCGGCCCAACGCCCGGATCATGCCGGACGAAAGGTACTTCTCGATACCGTCGGCCGAATCGGGGAGCGAGGTGCGCAGGAACCGTGCTTTGAATTGCTGACCGTGGGTACGGTCGTTGATCCATTCGCCCGAGGCGGTGATCCACTCACCCGCTGCTATGGTCGCGGCGTGTCCGACGAGGGTCACCAGATCCCGGTGCCCACGCGCCTTGGCGCGCAGGACGCAGAAGCCGTTTTCGGCGTTGTGGTAGGTG
>CAWHQY010000093.1:0-9545 GCA_963831505.1 uncultured Alphaproteobacteria bacterium
CCGTCACTATGGCTGGGTTACTTGCCAAACTCGCTTATGCGGGAAAGCGCGCGAACGATCCTAAATTCGATCGCTTCGATGACGTGGATATCATCCAGGT
The DNA here is from genome assembly GCA_963831505.1 of uncultured Alphaproteobacteria bacterium. Lineage (GTDB taxonomy): Bacteria > Pseudomonadota > Alphaproteobacteria > Rhizobiales > Xanthobacteraceae > Bradyrhizobium. The sequence goes on from CAWHQY010000093.1 coordinate 101, forward strand.
TTTCTCGTTGGCGACAGCTGCCTGCACCATCGGCGGCAAATCCGGCGAGCAGCTACTCGGTCAATTCGCATAGCGACGGCACATGCGCCTTGCCTCCGGCAACGCCCCCTACGCCGCCGGAGCGCAAAACCCCGCCAAGGGGTTTGGCGGCCTCGGTGTTCCTAGCGCGCCGGGGCCGTTTGCTTAGGCAATCACCATCGGCTGGCAATTCGATACTGCTACTGTGGGCTGGGGCGATTGTGCGGCGGTGCAGGAATGAGCAGTCCCGCGACACCCACCTTATAGATCTCTAGGGCCCGACACTTCGGGCAACGGAAGGTCAGCCTGCTGGTTCTTCCGACGCCCTCGTCCTCGGCAAGCGCCATCGGCCACGCGCCGCACTGCGTGCATTTCACAAGCAAGTCGTCAGGCTTGGGATTGGCCATTTCCACAGAACTCGGGGCGGCCATCTAGGTTCCTAGTAGCGCGCTAACGCTCCGCGCCCAAAGGGATAGTCAAATTGCAGCGCGGATCGGCGGCCTGAAATCATGGGCCATGCCGATCAGACTAATCAGACACGAAGCTATACCGGGCTGCGGCAGCTACGAGGTCCGGTTTCCTGATGGAAGGCCGCCAAAGTATTTCTATTTCGAAGACGTCCCCAGCCGGCGCTTGAGGCCGCTGGAACAGCTCACCAGCGAAGAGGCTGAGCGGCTTGCCAAGGCTCTTGCCCGCGCCGAACAAGTCTAAAGGAAACGGCCCCGGCGCCGCTTCAAAACACCGAGGCCGCCAAACCCCGTGGCGGGGGTCTGTCCTCCGGCCTAGGGGGCGGTGCCGGAGGAATGGATTCAACTCACTCGGCTTCCACTGGTTCCATTCGGCGGTCGGCTGACCCATGGATGACGATGATACCAGAGATGTCACTGGCCGATTCGCAATTCTGGCACGGCTGTCTACCTTAAGCCCCTCGCCATTGGAGTTGCGTATGCGTCGTTCGCCCTCGATTGCTCCGGGCTCACCGGATGATCATGATACCTACCTCGTGCTGGATAATTTCGGCGAGCGCCTCGGTCGAGCCTGGAGAGAGACCAGCGAAGAGCGAACCGATCGCGAGACGGTCATCACCGACCTAATCGAAGGGCAGTATTCCGATCCCGCGCGGGTAGTAGTATTCAACACCGCCGAAGGCTGGTCGCGCGATGTTTCGGAGGAGCTTGCCGAGGAGATCGTGCAGCGCTGCGCCATGGACGGTTTCGATATCCCGCCATCGCTGGAAAGCTTCGTCGATCGGCATGGTAGCGGCCGGCCGAGGCAATTACCGCTGCCGCTGCGAGGCGTAGCCGCTCTCTAAGATTAGCGAAGGCATTTTTAAGCAAAGGCCATGTAACGGGCACACTCATCAGCACCCTAGAAGAACGGCCGCACCGCCGCGCGGCCGGGCAGCCGGGGCGCCGTGTCTCTCCCATAACCCCCGAGACACGTAGGCTCCGGCTGCCACCGCACCGCCGATCGAAGGCAAGCGCAGCAACCTACTTCGTTAGACCCTCGGGACGCTGTCTCTCGCTGGCCACAGCCAGATTGATTCGTAATTTCGAAGGTTGGCGCCTATATCCGGCGCATGTCGAAGTTCGAATTTTGTTTGCCGACCAACGGCAAAATCGTACCCTCTACTCCTGAGTGGTTTCACGAAATCAAATACGATGGATACCGTCTCCGCGTTGAGCGAGACGGCGATCGCGTGCGATTGATCACCCGCGGCGGTTACGATTGGACAAAGCGTTTCCCGTGGGTCGCTGAAGCAGCCCTCAAGAACCGGGCGCAGCAATTCGTCATCGATGGTGAGGCGGTTATTCTTTGCCTTGATGGTTTGCCCGACTTCAATGCGTTGCACTCAGGCAAGCACAATGAGGAGGTGCAGCTCTGCGCCTTTGATGTCCTGGCGATGGATGGCGAGGATCTCCGCAATCTGCCGCTCTCGATGCGCAAAGCCAATCTTGAACGGCTGCTGCGCGGCCGGCCGGACGGCATCTTCATCAATCCATTTGAGCAAGGCGAGATCGGACCAGATCTATTTCGAGCAGCCTGCGACATGGGCCTGGAGGACTGGTGTCAAAGCGCAGCGATCTGCCCTACCGCGGCGGTCGGTCGAAAGACTGGATTAAGGTCAAGAACCGACAGGTGTCCGTGCCGGGATATCGACCGGACATTCCCCGCGATGGTATAGCTTGGCGTCAACAACGAGAACACGCGAAGGGGCACTCCCTCGCGGTCAGGGACGAAACGACCATGCGCAAGATGTTTGCCGGCGCGATCGCCGCCGCCTGCCTGCTGCCCGCCACGCTGCAAGCCGAAGTTATCAGTTTCGATATCTCCGAGCGCGTGCCGGCCTTTGCCGGGCGCAGCTTTAGCGAGGTCGGCGCCCATGAGCGGATCACGGCGAAGGCAACCATCGCGCTCGATCCGGCCGATGATCGCAACGCCGTCATCGCCGACCTTGCGGCCGCGTCGCGCAATGCCGACGGCAAGGTCGAGGCGACGGCCGACGTCGTGATCCTGCACCCGGCCGATGCCGCGCGGGGCAACGGCACGCTGCTGCTTGATGTGCTCAATCGCGGCCGGAAACTCGCGCCACAGCTCTTCGACAATTCGGCGCAGCCCGGCGCCAACAATGCGCAAGGCCCCGAGGATGCCGGCATCAAAGGCGGTGGCGGACAAGGTTCGAGCAACGAGGCGACCTCAATTGAGGCGTTTGCCGAGCTTGTAAAGCATCTGGCGTAGCCCACTAGCATGGTCTTTGATAACGCGCTCTCCATGTTGGGGGCGCGGGTCGTCACACATACGCGGTGAACGCGCGGCGCCTTCGATTTGCGTCGCGTCGGAACCAGGTTCATATAAAGACGCATTACCCGGCGGATGAAGCACCCGCTTACCCACTTGGGCATTGCCCGACGGATGAAGCATCTGCTTATCCACCTGGTATCTCTGAATGAGAGTTTCGATACCTCTAATGGTCTCCTTCTCGAACACCCAACTGGAAAGTTGCCGATACAGATCGATCTTTTGATCGAGCTCGACGCACCTCTCACACATCGCTGCAATCTCCAGACGACTCAATTCGTCATTTGGAAATTATGAGTTGGGCTAGATCGAGGACCATCACATAGGTTAAGGCGTGGATGCCGCCTCAATCCCCGCTGTTCACCGCTTCGGTCCCGCTTAGCGCGAGAGCGCCGCTCGGAAGCTTCCCGGCTGATTAAGCCAGCCGAGTTTCGCGCCATCGACGGCCTATTCCGGTTGCATTGAAAAAGCGTGGCCAAAGGCGCGCGACTCGCTGCCAAGTGCTTTGCACTGCGCGTGGCAGGTCGGAAAACAGACGTTAACGCCGCCAGCGACCGGGGTCCGCACCAGACTTTCCGCACCGTTTTAGCTCCCGTTCGCGAGGCCATGCTTGCGAAACCGGACTGTTGCAGTCACTCTCGTTAACGCGGTTGGATATTATGGCCAGGAAGGACAATGACCCGAAGATTCGTCATTTTGGCTGCCGCGGCGGCGCTGTTGGCCGGCGCCGGTCAGGCGCAGGCACAAAAATACTTTGACTTCCTGAATGGCGGGACCAGCTTCTACGGAGGCGACCGTCGCTTCAGCCCTGGCGGCGTCAGCCCCATTCCGCGCACCAGCGTTTATTATCCCAGCAATTACGCGCCGGGCACAATCGTCATCAATACCGCCGAGCGACGGCTCTATCTGGTGCAGCCGGGCGGCACGGCGCTCCGCTACGGCATCGGCGTCGGCCGCGACGGTTTTCGCTGGAGCGGCATGCACCACATCAGTGCCAAGCGCGAATGGCCCGACTGGACGCCGCCCGCGGAGATGCGCCGCCGCCGGCCCGATCTGCCCAGCTACATGGAAGGCGGGATCGAGAACCCGCTCGGCGCTCGCGCCCTCTATCTCGGCTCGACGCTTTACCGCATCCATGGTTCCAACGAGCCGGAGACGATCGGACAAGCGGTCTCGTCGGGCTGCTTCCGCATGACCAACGAGGACGTGGTCGATCTCTATGACCGGGTCTCCGTCGGAACCACGGTGGTCGTCAAGAACTAGACGCCGGGCGCGGTGAGCCGTCAGCGCCTTGGGATGCGCTCTTTCCCGTGACGATGCATCTGAGGGTTTTCGACGCACACGCGATCAATAGGAGCGTTCCAGAAACTACGGCACAAGGCGAGAATAATGGAAGAGGCCGATGTCTCGTTTGGGTCTTGGCCGTGTAAAAACACCCTTCCCAGGGAAGTCGGTGAGAAGCCAGGATCGGGTTGGCTCAGGCCACGATCGCAGCCATCAGCGGCTTGGTACCGACGATGTTCATGACCCGTGTCAGATTGTAGGCCAGGACTGAGAGAGCCATCTCGGCGGCTACTTTTGGAAGCGTTTTGGTGAGGAAGTGCGTCGCCCCCATGCGGGCTTTCATAGTGCCGAACGGATGTTCGACTGTCTCCCGCCGCTGCCGCATGGCCTGGGGGTTGTTGTCGAGGCGCCTCTGTACCTCTTCCAGAACGTGCTCATGCTCCCAGCGTGTGATCCGCCGCTCCTTGCCGGTCGTACAGCTAGCTTTGAGTGCACAGTCGCGGCACGCATTGGTCCAATAGCGCCGTAGCTGCGCTGCCCATCCTCCTCGTTGGTGTAGTAGGTCAGCTTTTCGCCAACCGGACAGCGATACGCATCTTCGTCGCTGAGATAGACAAAGTCCTGTTTGCCAAAGCGACCCCGTACCTTAAGGCCTGATGTCATCGGCTTAGGAAGCGTCACCACAATTCCTGCCTTGTCGCAGGCAAGAATTTCCTCGCCGCTATAGTAGCCCCGATCGGCAACGGCTTCGAGTTTTTCGACACCGAGGACACCCTTTGCACGAGAGGCGATGTTGGCCAGTTGTGCCCGGTCCGAGCCGGTGTTCGTCACCTCATGCGCGATGATCAGGTGATGGCCGGTATCGACCGCGACCTGCACATTGTAGCCGACGACGCCGGAGCCGCGGCCGCTCGTTGCCATCGAACGGCTGTCAGGATCGGTCAGTGAGATCTGCTGATCGGGCGATGCAAGCATCTGCTTCTCGTAGACAGCAAGCTTGCCCATTTCCTCCTTTAGCTTTGTCAGTTTCTCGTTAAGCCTCGTCACCTTCGCAGCCAGCGCTTCAGTCGGCTCCTGCCGGTCGGCGGTGTCGAGTTGGCTCAGATAGCGCGCAACGCTCTCTTCTAGTTGAGCGCGCCGCCGCTCCACCTTCGCCCGTGTGAAGTTCTTGTCCCGGTTGTTCACGGCCTTGAACTTGCTGCCATCGATGGCGACACTTGCCGTCGCGAGAAGATCCATCGCACGGCAGAGTTCGACGAAACGCGCACAAACCTTGCGTAGCGCCAGGCCATTGTCTTTGCGGAAGTCCGCGATCGTCTTGTGGTCAGGTGCGAGCCGACCCAGCGGCCACATGACCTCGACATTGCGTCCGGCCTCTCGCTCAAGCCGCCGGCTCGACTGCACCCGGTTCAGATAGCCGTAAATGTAAAGCTTAAGGAGAACCGACATTTTGACCCAAGCCGGACGCGCCGGGCGTTTTGGACGAAGTCCGCTCTCGAGTGCAAACCCAAATCAGCGACGACTTCCGGACCCCAAGGCATGCCGGAAATTCGACGATTGAGCTTGTGGGAGCTGGGTTGCGTTGGCAGACTGGATCAGTCCGCCACCGGTGGAGCAGGTTGCATGGAGCATCAGCATGCGCCCGGCGTGTCGCGCGTAGCGGGCAGGGATGAGCCGTTGGCGAAGGCGCGATCGTTGCGGCGACGCAAGGTGATCACGGCGGTTGTCATCACCGGCTTCCTGGTCGACGGATTCTTTGCTGCCCTTTATGCGGTAATGGATGCACGCGCCTATGCTGCCGCCATCGGTTTGAACCTGCTGAATGCCGCCTTGTGGGCGGTCACGCTCCTGCTGCTGCGGTGGTCTGAGAGGCTCGCCGGCGCCTATTTCCTGCTGGTTCTCATCGCTGGAATGGCAAGCTTCACCATCCTGCTGGGCCACGCCTCCGGATCGCATTTGTTCCTGTTTCTCGCCGCCAGCATGTCGCTGATCTTCCTAGACCTGCGCCCGACCATCGCGCCTGTGGCAATGACCCTGCTGGCATGGGGCGCTTTCATCATCTCGGCAAAGTTCCTGCCCCGGGCGCCGAGCCATATTCCGATGTCGATCGACGAGTCGGAAGCCCTGTTCTATGTCACTTCGGCGCTGACCATGGTGGTCCTGTTCGTGACCTCGCGCTACTTCATGCAGCTGACGGATGCGGCGGAAGCCGCACTCGAGCTGGAATATCGCCGCTCCGATGCGCTGCTGCTCAACATCCTGCCGGCGCCGGTGGCCGAACGCCTCAAGCACGGCGAACGCATCGCCGACAATTATGGAAGCATCAGCGTGCTTTTCGCCGACATCGTCGGGTTCACCGCCGGCGCGCGGCAGGCCGGTCCGGAGGATACGGTGGCGATGCTCAACCGCTTCTTCTCCGTCGCGGACGATCTGGCGCAACGGCACCATTGCGAGAAGATCAAGACCGGTGGAATTCAATCGGTCGTCGCAACACTCCAGATAGGGAGGTTGCGATGAGCATTCGAAAGAAGCGATCAGCACGGGCACGGCTGGGATCGCTGGGACGACCGCCTGTTGCGGGGCGTGCTGAACAGGAACTGTTTTGGCGGGGGATTGCCGCGGGGTTGAACAGCGAAGATGCTGCGCTCAAGGCTGGAGTGTCGGAGGCTGTCGGACCCAGATTGTTCCGAAAGGCAGGCGGCATTCCACCAGCGATGTTCAGATCTTCGGCAAAACCGCTCTCTGGGCGGTACCTCTCGTTGGCGGAGCGCGAAGAGATCGCGCTTCTCAATGCGCAGGGTCATTCCATACGGGAGATTGGGCGTCGCCTCGGGCGGGTTGGCTCGACAATCTCCCGTGAGCTCGATCGCAATGCAGCCACCCACGGCGGCGGAATGGCTTATCGGGCGACGACAGCTCAGTGGCACGCAGATCGATCGGCCCGCCGCCCCAAGCCGACCAAGCTTGCGCTCAACCCCGCCTTGCGCACTTATGTGGAGGAACGACTTGCCGGTGTCGTCGCGCCGCCCAGCGGCTCTCGCGCTCGTGGTCGCGCCATCAGGCGGAAAGACCGTCGGCCGGGCCTGTGCAAGGATCGGCGATGGACGAAAGCCTGGAGCCCCGAGCAGATTGCCCGGCGCTTGCCGATCGACTTCCCGGATGACGAGACGATGCGCATCAGCCACGAAGCCATTTATCAAGCGCTCTTTGTTCAGGGCCGTGGAGCGCTGGGTCGCGAGCTGACGGCCTGCTTGCGAACAGGACGTGCGTTACGAATGCCCAGGGCGCGCGCGAGCAAGCGAAGCAAAGGCTTTGTATCGCCAGAGATCATGATCAGCGAGCGTCCGGCTGAAGTCGCAGATCGAGCAGTACCGGGACATTGGGAAGGAGATCTGATTGTCGGTTCCGGCAGCTCGGCAATCGGCACGCTGGTCGAACGCACCACGCGCTTCACGATGCTCCTGCATCTTCCCCGGTTGAAGGGGCCCAGCGAAGGTCCATGTGCCAAGAACGGGCCTGCGCTCTCGGGACACGGAGCTGAAGCTGTGCGCGATGCGATCACACGCACCATCATCACCTTGCCCGAAGAATTGCGTCGTTCGCTAACCTGGGATCAGGGGACCGAAATGGCTCAGCACAGTCGTCTCAAGATCGATGCGGAACTCCAGGTCTACTTCTGCGATCCAAGAAGCCCCTGGCAGCGCGGCACGAACGAGAACACCAACGGGCTGCTCCGACAATACTTCCCGAAGGGCACAGATCTGAGCATCTACGACGCTGATGAGATATCCGCAGTGGCAGCAGCTCTCAATGCCAGACCGAGAAAGACACTGGGATGGAAAACCCCAGCGGAGGCGCTTGACGAGTTGCTGGCACGAGTGAAAAAACCTGGTGTTGCGACGACAGTTTGAGCCCGCCACCGGCATTCCCTGCGCAATGGTTTTACGGCTTATACGCGCTCTCCCCGGTGTACCGGGCTTTTTAGCCACCGTCGCCTTGCGGGCATCGCCCGCAAGACTTGACGCCAGCGTCGGGGCGACCAGGACCACACGACTTCGCCGTCCGCGCAGCATCACTTCGTCGCTGACGCGGCTCGCGTCCATCGCATCCCGCACCCACGTTCGTGACGATCGCGAAACGCCCCTCTTGTCGAGGCGGGACGGCGCGAACCATACGACTGATTTGCGTCTTCTGAAAAAGCGAAATATTTTTCGCAGAGGGCTTGACGCGAATTCGAGAAATCACCCGTCGGGCAAATCAGTTTGGGAATTTGCTCTCGTTAAAAGCCCTTTACCCCAATTATGACAGCTCCGATTGTGATCGCGCAGGCTCAACCCGCCATCGCAACACCACCACCGACATCGTCCGCGCGCACAAACCCGTGCTCGACCACGGTGTTGCGGCCGCGGTGTTTGGCGCAGCATGAGGGCGGCGTCCGCGGCCTCGATCAGGTCGCCCGGGCGCAGCGCGTCGTTCGGCTTGCTGCAGGCGACGCCGACGCTGACGGTCACATAAAGGTGGCTCGAGCTCCGGTGCGGCAGCGCCAGGTTCTGGACCGCGGCGCGCACCGTTTCGCCGATCTCGCACGCGCGGCCGGCGCCGACATTCGGCAGCAATAGACAAAATTCCTCGCCGCCATAGCGGCCGGCAAAGCCCATGGTGTCGGTGGCGATGCCGGACAGCGTCTCGCCGAGCCTGGTGAGGCAGGCGTCGCCTTCGGGATGACCGTAGGTGTCGTTGTAGAGCTTGAAATGATCGACGTCGATCATCAAGAGCGAAAGCTCGCAGTCATATTGCTGCGACTTCATCCATTCGAAATCGAGCCGGCTCTGGAAGCCGCGCAGCATGGCGAGGCCCGAGAGCATGTCGATCGAGGCGATCACGGTCAGGCGGTCGTTGGTGGCGACGAGCTCGCGCTCGCGCTGGCCGAGCTGGGCCGCCATCGCGTTGAAGGCGCGCGCCAGCGGCACGAACTCCGCCGGCAGGCGGTTGTGTCTCACGCGCGCCGCCGCATCACCCTGGCCGAAGCGCTTGGCCATCGCCGCCATCAGGTTGATAGGCTTGATGATGAGCTGCTCGGCGGCAATCAGCGCGCCGACGAGGACAAAGAGGATGACGAAGCCGAGCTGCAGATAGGCGGTGCGGATGTCGCGGTTGATGGCCGCGGTTACGCGGTCTTCATCGATGCTGGCGATCAGCCGCGCGCCGGTGCCGGCAATTCGCGCGAAACTGAGCGCACGTCTGGTGCCGTCGTTGGCTTCCAAAAGACAGCGAGCCCTCGTCCTTGTTAAATCGAGCGCCTTGTCCGCGATTGCCGCCATCGGGGGCACGCTGTGGATCGATT
>CAWHQY010000094.1:0-29130 GCA_963831505.1 uncultured Alphaproteobacteria bacterium
GGCTGGTCTGCGGAATCGTCGGCTTCGCCTTCATGCTGGTGGCCGGCCTCCTGGGCGCGCGCAAGAAAGTACCCGTCTGGCGTCTGGGCCGGATGCAAACCTGGATGCGGGCCCATCTGTGGCTTGGTTTTCTGAGTTTCCCGCTGATTCTTTTTCACGCCAACTTCCATACCGGCGGGAGGCTTACCACGGTGCTGGTATGGCTCTTCGGCATAGTCTTCGTCAGCGGGATTTTCGGCGCTGCTATGCAACATCTGCTGCCGCACTTCTATACCACCCAGGTTCCGATGGAGACCATCTTTGAGCAGATCCCCCATGTCCGCCAGCAACTGGTGGCGGAGGCGGAGCAGTTGATCGAGGAGGCCGCTACCTCCCTGGAGGGAGATTTCGCGAAAGCCAGCGACCAGCAGCGGGCAGCGGCGGCTGGCGCCGGCACCATGGGTGATTTCAGTGTAGGGGTCGGCCTGGCGGCCGATGAACAGGCCGCATTCGAACTGCGGAAGTTCTTCCGCGAGGAATTAAAGCCCTTTCTGGAATCCAGCAGCTCCCGGAGCACGAGCTTGAGAGAAGGGGCGCAAGCCCAGGCCGCGTTCCGGCAGCTTCGTATCCTGGTCCCGCCCAGCCTGGAAACGACGCTGGCAGACCTGGAAAACATCTATGAAGAGACGCGGCAGCTCGAGATGCAGACCCGGTTGCACAAGGCGCTTCATCTCTGGCTTTTCGTGCATGTTCCCGTGTCGTACACGCTGTTGATTTTGGCGGCCATCCACGCGGTGGTCGCTTTGCGTTACTGAAGAACGAGCAGACTGATGCTGCGACGCGTACGAACCACCAAGAATCTCGCCAAGCGGATCGACATGATGTACTTCTCGCGTCCGCATCCCTTCCGGCGCTGGCGCTTTCTGCTGTCAGTGGCGCTGCCGGTCATTGGCGTGGTCTGGCTTCTTTCCCATTGGGTAATCAGCCAGGAGCCATTCTCCAGCGGGCCGGTGTCGGCTTCGCACGCGGCGTTTGGACAGAAGTGCGCGGTTTGTCACACCGGCCAGGGAGGGGTGTACTTCAGGCCGGTTACCGAAAAGGCGTGCCTGGGCTGTCATGATGCGCCGCCTCACCACCCCAACAGCGTGCTGTTCACGCCCACTTGCGGCTCCTGTCACCAGGAGCATCGCAGCCGGGCGCGCCTCATCGAGGTAAGAGACCAAGCCTGTGTGGAGTGCCATGCGACGCTGAAGACCAAGAGCGGGTCCCCAACCTTGCTGGACGTCTCCAGCTTTGTGGGGACGAAACACCCGGAATTTTATGCCAAGCGGTCTGGCTTCAGCGACCCCAGCAAAATCAAGTTCAACCATCAGGTCCACATTGCCCTGGGAGGCTGCGATTCCTGCCATACTCCCGCGGGCCTGGCGGACGTCACCAAAGCAGACAGCGGAAGCAAAGTGGCGGCCGCCAAACTGGGGCCGGGGACGGCGATCAACGCCATTGGCGGGGCCTACATGCTCCCGATCAAGTTTGCCGACCATTGCGCGAGCTGTCACGCAGACAAGCTGGAATTCGACAAGGCCATCCTGGAGAGTGTTCCGCATACCACGCCCGCAGCCATCCACGCGGAGATCATGAAGCATGCCCCGGGCAAGGATGCGCAGGTTGCGACCCTGGAGCTGGCGCTATGGGAAAAGTGCAGTTTCTGCCACGTGCTGAAGGTTGCGGACAACGCGCTGCCGGAGGTAGCAAGTCCGTCGTTGAAAACGCGATGGTTTGAACGCGCCAACTTCAGTCACGAAGTGCACAGCCCGTTCAGTTGCCAGAGCTGCCACGCCGCCGCTGCCAACAGCACCAACGCCTCGGATGTGCTGTTGCCGGGAGTGGCGAAGTGTGAGAGCTGCCACCGCCCGAAGGGAGCGCGGTCGGGCTGCTTCGAGTGCCACTCTTACCATGATTGGACTACCCGGAAGCCGGTGCAGACTCCGATGGATATCGCCGGCGGGGCGCGAGAACAGCCTGCCCCAGCCGGCGGATAGAACGAAACGCAGATCGCCACCGCGCAGTAGAGGCTGCGCGGACCCGCCCGAACGCGGTTACTTCCTCCAGCTTACTTCTTCAGGGTGCGAATGTAGGCCACGATGTCGGCGCCTTCCTTCTCCACCGTCATCCCGTTTACGGCCTTCATCTTGCCGACGCCTTCGATACTTTCCTTGGCCAGCTGGGCATCGCTCTTGGCCTGCACTTCCGGATCGCTCAAGGGCCGGATCGCGACCCCCAGGGCCTTGGCCAGGCCGGGGTTGCCGACGCCATTGGCGCCGTGGCATTTAGCGCAGCCTTTTTGGTAAAGGGTTTTTCCGTTGGCGGCGTCTTGGCCTTGGCTGGTAGAAATCAGGACGAGCGGCAGGACCGACAACACAGCTATCGCAGCAAACATTTTCATAGTTTTTGCCTCTCAGAGATTTGCTTCAAGCGAAACTTCGGATCGAGCAGACTACTTCTTCAGCCACTCGCCATCTTACGGCGAGAACATTCTACAGCTTGCCCTTTGAATGTCAACGCGACCCGCCAGCCGGCCGGCTGGCCTGTTGCCCGGAATCACCCGAGTTTCCCTGCTGGTCCTTGTGGCTGCCGTTGGACACCTTCAGAGTGCTGCCGTCGGTAGCGAACAGGATCCGGCGCAGTTCTTCCCCATTCAGCGGACGCGATCCCATGCGACTGGTAACGGAAATCTGGTTCCCGGACTCGTCGACATAACGGTCACGGCCCTGGCCGCGCGCGACCGAGACCATTTTGCCGCTACTGGGGTAGGTTGCAATCAGTTCAGGCTTCGGATCAGGGGCAAACCCCAGGTACCCGGGCGTGTCCGTATCGATGAGCTTCACGATCCGCAGACCGTTATGGCCATCGGCAACGTAGGCGAAATAGCTGATGTTGGTGGACCCCACCGCGACGTCGTAAGCGTCATTGAGAGCGCCATTGGCAGTGAAGAAGATGGGGGCTTTCGGTCTCTCCGGATTCTGCACGTCGATGATGGCCAATCCTTGCGAACCGGCCGCCACATAGGCGTAGGTACGGGACACGGTCAAGCCGCGGACATCCGACAAAGCCACGGTGGCGTCCGGCACCAGCTTCGGTTGCTCCGGATGCGTGATGTCGAACACCTTCATTCCGTTGTGATCAAGCACGAAGGCGTAACGAAGCTGCAGTTCGATGGCGCGTGCGCCGTTCAAGTCGCCCGGCGCGCTCTGTCCGACCAGTCTCGGCTGGGTCGGATTGTCCACGTCAACCACGCTGATGCCGGTCTGTTCGGAGACCACAAAGGCGTAGTGTCCCCAGACCTTCACCATCGTGGCGCCCGTCAGCTTGCCCTCGGGGTTAAAGACAACATCACGGTGCATGTAGTTGTCCTGCGGGTTGTTGTCCTCGAGGGTGTTGATGTCGATCAGGATCAATCCATCCTTGCGGTCGGTTGCGAAGGCATAGCGGTAGAGAGGATGAATGGGCTGTTCGCGATTCTCCGGACGCTGCGGGCGCCCGAGGTGGATCGGAACCGAAGTGGGAGTGTAGAGGAACGTGGCATCAGGGCTGTGGATGACGGTACCTTCGCCCAGAGGCGAATTCACCCGCTGCGCGATCCGCTGCGCGAATGCCTTGTTGTTGATGTTGGCGATATCGTAGACCTTGAATCCGGAAGTGCCTTCCGCGGTCAACACATACTCGCCGCGCACGGTCACTGAGCGCACATTGGGCGCCCGGCGATGGTAGGCGGTGCCGAGCTTGCGTCCTTTGGAGACGAAAGCCTGGTAAGCAGCGGGATCGAGCTGCTTCTGGAAGCTGCTGCCGATCACCGGCTGGGGTTCGTACCCGTCGGTGACTTTTACCGCGGTCACGGCTTTGCCCTGCTCCGCCACCAGTTCATATTCACCGATGAAGTTCAGAGCATTTACACCAAATCCAAGCGCCGAAGCGATACGCGCGTTGTTGTCATTCTTCTCGCTCAAGTGGCAATCGACGCACTGCCGGGTCTCGGTGGTGCGCACGGTGTGCGGAGGATGCGGGGTCATTCCCTCGTTGGTGAAGCCCGGCGTTGATACCAGGGGCTGCTGGTGAACGATATTGTTGCGGCCCCGGTCCCACGCTGACACTACGACGCTGGTGGCGGAGCGGAAGGGCGAAAGCTTAGCGCCGTGGTTATAGGTTCCGATGCCGAAGAAATACATGTCGGTGCGGATGACCTGCTCATAGTAAGGAGCGTAAGCGCGCGACTTGGTTCCTTCGTAGTGCAATTCCGCCGACTTTATGTTGAGGTCCAGCGGCAAATGGCAGCCGGAGCAGGTGGTCTGCCAGGAGGAATGGCAGGTAAAGCACTCGATTTTCTCCGAGGGATGAGCGAGATTGACAGCCGAGGAAGTTCCCGAACCCACGCTGCCATCCTTCAGGATCAGTTTGGCCCGTGCCGCAGCCTCGTTATAGCTGGGGCTGGCGGGATTCAGGGAATCCACCACCTGCTTGACCACCCACTGCAGCTTGGGATCGGTCTTGGAGTGCTGGATGATGTTGCCGTCCTTCTCCTCGAACCAGGAGTCGCCCGACGGAGTGGTGACGTCCTTGAGACTGTGGCCGCCGTTGAGGCCGCTGGTCATGAGCGTGGCGCGTTTGTCGATGCTGCCGTGGCAATCCTGGCAGCGGATCTCGATGCCATCGGTCATCTGAGCGTACATGTTGCCATCGCCGTGCATGTCCTGCGAGGTGTGGCAATCCACGCACTGCAAGCCCTTCTCGAAGTGAATATCCTTCAGGTGCAGGGCCTTTTTGAATTTATCGGGATCGTCATCGCGCACGATGTTGTTCTTGGCGTCCAGCAATTCACCCTTGTCATCGCGCTTGTAAACCTTGGTGAAGTTCCAGCCGTGGGCGTGGTAATCCTCGAACTGGACGTGCTTCATCTCCGGATTGTGATCCCAGAGCTGAGGCTGGCCGGGACCATATTCGGGCTCTGCTTTAAGCTCTCTGACTTTATCGGCGTCGCTCTCGCGGTCCCACCAGATCGTACCGATGTAGGTATCCAGAGCTCCATTGCCCTGATGGTAGTGGCAACTCAAACACTGGTAGGCGGGAATGGCGCGAGTGAACTGGTGCTTGATAGGATAGCCGGATTTGTCTTTGGGGATGTTCTTGTCGTCGCTGAAACTGAAGCCGGAGTGGCCGTACTTGGCGGTATCGCCGGCTGCTTCATCGCGAGTGTTGGCGTAGAGCACATGGCAAGCGGCACATCCGCTGCTGCGATAGTCTCCGGGCCAGGCATTCATCCCGAGCTGCCACAGGGTGGGGTCATTCAGGCGAGTCTTAAGAACGTTAAGATAAACCGCCGCGATCCGCCCTTCCGTACCCGGGCCGCGATTGCCGAGCGTCGCGTTGTTAACTTCCGCAACCCGCAGGGGATCGCGAATCTTGGTGATCTCAAACTGGGGATGGGGATGGATTTGTAATAGCGCGCCCCGCGCCTGGGCTTCGGCGGTCGGAGGCGGATTCGGAATCAGGGCGGAAGGATGGCCGTGCGAGTCGAAGGCTTCGCCGTAAATCGCAATCTTCGAGTCAATCGCACCATTGTTGTAAAAAACGGCATTATGCACCATGGCGTTGGTGGCCATGATGGACTTGCGTGTGTTCTTCACCTGGTCGGCATGGCAGGAGCCGCAACTCTGGTCGGCCACGCGCAGGTCGCCAGCCTGGTAGGCCTGCTGGCCGGCGGGGTCGGTGATCTTGGCCCAGTTGTCGCGGACTTCCTCGACCGAGAGCCCGCCGTCGCCGAGGTAGACGCCCTCGGTCTCGTAGATGCGGGCCAGGGCGAAGGCGCCGGCGCCGGCGGTCAGGATGCACGCCGGTCGGCGCCTCTTCCGAGCAGAGGATAGACCACGCCCGGCGTCACGTATTCGGGCTTCAGCGCGCTCGAGCGATCTCGCGGCGGCATGAGGTTCTCGGTCATGCGGGTGGCGGCCACCGGCGCGATGGCGTTGACGTGGATGTTGTTCTTCTGGCCCTCGAGCTTCAGCGTGTTCATGAAGCCGACCAGGCCGAGCTTGGCCGCGCCGTAGTTGGTCTGGCCGAAGTTGCCGTAGAGGCCCGGTCGACGAGGTGGTCACGCACGATGCGGCCGTAGTTCTGCTCGTGCATGATCTCCCAGACCGCCTTGGCCGGCTTCACCGTGCCCATCAGGTGCACGTCCAGCACGAATTCGAAGTCGGCGATCTCCATCTTGGAGAAGGTCTTGTCGCGCAGGATGCCGGCGTTGGCGATCAGGATGTCGATGCGGCCCCAGGCGTCCATCGCCTGCTTGACCATCTGGGCGACGCCCGCGTCGTCGGTGACCGACGCGCCGTTGGCGATCGCCTCGCCGCCGAGCGGCCTTGATCTCGGCGACGACCTTCGTCGGCCGCCTCGGAGGAGCCGCCCGAGCCGTCGACCGCGCCGCCCAGGTCGTTGACCACGACCTTGGCGCCGCGCCGGGCGAGTTCGAGCGCATGCTGGCGGCCCAGGCCGCCGCCGGCGCCGGTGACGATCGCCACCTTGCCGTCGAAGCGGATGTCCGCCATGGTGCAGTCTCTCCTGATCTGAAGCGTTGTCGAATTCGGCGGGACTGAGTGCGGAGCCGCCGCGGCAGCGTCAAGGCGGGCTTCCCTCGTCGGGCGGCTGCAGCGCTCCGTTACAGGCCAATCGCTCTTGGCCGGCCCAGCGGGGTTCGGGATCCGCGCGCGGCGCTCCGGCGATCTGGGTGCTTCATGAACTTCACCAGCACCCGCTGGCCGATCAGGAACGGCGCGCCGTCGGCGCTGACCACCACCTCGACCACGCGGTCGTCGGTGCGCTGCGGAGGGGTCGTCCGACTGCAGCTTGCGCGCGCCGAACACGCCGGCGCGGCGCAGCACCTTGCCGGGATAGATCTTGGTCGGGTCGGCCTCCGGCGACCAGCTCCACGGCCTGCCGACGACGACGAAGGGCACGTCGCCCTCGGAGATCTCGGCGCGGACGATGCGCTGGCCGGCCGGGCTCGAGGTCGAACATCGTGCGTGACGTTCAGGGTCGAGGCGCCGACGCCGGGGTTGGCGTAGCGGCGCACGATCTGGCCGTCGACCGGGGCGCGGATGATGGTCAGGTCGAGCGTCGTAGCGGGCCTGGTTGAGCTGGGTCTCGGCGACGCCGACCGCGGCCTGCTGCGCCCCGAGCGTGGCGTCGGCGTTGCGCACGGCGTCGTCCGCCTGGTCGACCGCTTGGCTGGAGACGAAGTTGCGCGGCGGCCAGCGGCTGCAGCCGGGCGAACTCGCGCTCGGCGGTGCGCGAGCTGCCTGCGGTCAGCGCGATCTGCGGCCTCGGCCTGGCGCCAGCTGGCCTCGGCGGTCTCGACCGCCAGCCGCGGCTCGTCGTCCTCCTGGCGGGCCAGCACCTGGCCCTTGGTCACCGCGTCGCCTTCCTGGACGTAGCACCTCGCGGACGACGCCGGCGGTGCGGGCGGCGACCTGGATGATGCCGCCGTCGACGTCGGCCTTGCCGTCGGCGATGGCCGACGTAAGGGCGTCTGGCGGCGCGGCGGCGGCGAGCGGCCTTGCGCCTGCTGCTTGGCGGCGGCCTGCTTGGACAGGGCGCCGCCGGCCGCCGGCGCGACGAGCCGACGATGACGACCCAGACGATCGGGCGACGGAGGAACGCGGGCATGGGTCTCAGGCTCCGACAGGCTCGGGCGCGGCTTGCTGGCGCTGCAGTGGGCGGCGGCTCGGTCGTCAGGATGCGGCCGTCCTCGAGGTGGACGACGCGGTCGGCGAAGGCTTCCAGCCGCGGGTCGTGGGTGACGCAGATCACCGCCGCGCCGTGCTCCGTGGCGGCGCGGCGCAGCAGGCGCATCACCATCTGGCCGTTCTCGCCGTCGAGCGCCGAGGTGGGCTCGTCGGCGAACAGCAGCTGCGGCGCCTTGGCGAGCGCGCGGGCGATGGCCACCCGCTGCTTCTCGCCGCCCGACAGCTCGGACGGGCCGCTGGTGCATGCGCTGCTCGAGGCCCGACCTCGGTCAGCGCCTCGATCGGCCCGCTCGGCGCGGCCTCTGCGCTGGGTCAAGCCCTTGTAGTGCAGCACGATCGCCACCTGCTGCAGGCGGTCAGCGCCGGGAACAGGTTGAAGCCCTGGAAGATGAAGCCGCAGTGGTCGAGCCGGAAGCGGTCGATCTTGCCCGGGCGCCGGCTCCACAGGTCCTCGCCGAGCGCGCGTGACCTGGCCCTCGTCGGGCTTGCAGCAGGCCCGGAGAGCGCCGCGATCAGGGTCGACTTGCCCGAGCCCGACGGGCCCATGACCATGGTCACGTCGCCGGCCTCGGCGTCGAAGTCGACGCTGCTTCAGCACCTCGGCGTGGGTGCGGCCGGTCTTGAAGCGCTTGGTCAGGCCCTGCGGCGGAGGAGGTGGCGTGGCTCATCGCAGCAGGTCCGCCGGCTGGCTCTTCTTCAGGACGCCCATCGCCAGGACGCCGGAGAGGACGGGACGATCATCGAGGATGACAGCATGCCGATGACCCAGCAGGTCGGCAGGCGAAGCCGATCGGCAGGCCGACGGAGGTGGCCAGGACGGAGACGCCGGTGACGACGGCGGTGGCGACCAGGCCCGGCGACGCCGACCCAGAACGACAGCTCCATCACGATCATCCGCAGCGAGCCCATCGAGACGCCGAGCGCGCGCAGGCAGGCGAACTCGCGGATGTTGGCGAGGATCGCGCCGCGCAGGGTCTGCGAGGTGACGCCGACGCCGATCAGAACGCGCCAGGAACACCGAGAAGCCCAGCAGGAGGCCGATGATCTGCTCGCCCATCACGGCCTGCTCGTTGGCCGCGTTGAGCTCGTGCTTGCGTCAGGCCTTGTAGGCGCCGTGGGCGATGGCGTTCAGCTGGTCGCGCACGACGTCGGCCGCGCTCGGGTCGCGGATGCTGCACCATCAGCGGGCCGACCTGCCGGCCCTCGCGCTCCATGCCCAGCAGCCGCAGGTCTCGCGCGACATGTACGACGACGGGCTGGGGCTCGGGTAGTTGTGCAGGAGGGCCGCGAACGTGGACGTGTGCGTTCAGCGAGGGCGGCCGTCGCCGAGCGTGAGGGCCGAGCGTCGCCTGGGCGGTCTTGTCGATCACCACCGCGTAGGGCTCCAGCAGCGCCAGGCGGACGGATTCCGGATAGTCGACCGGCAGCGTCACCGCGCCGGGCCTGGATCGACGTCGAAGGTGTTGACGAAGGTCCGGACGGCCTTCTTGCCGGGCGCCGGGGTGTTGACCCAGGGCGCACCGTCGCCATCGAGGCTCTCGACCTCGACCACCTGGGTATTGAGGTAGATCAGGGGCTGGATGCGCTCCGGAAGGCCGTTGGGGCCGGAGTTGATCAGGCTGTCGTTCTTGGGGCCCAGGATCATCAGGTCGGCGCGGGAACGGTCGATCGAGGCGGTGATCGAGTTCACGATGCCGGTGAACATGCCCACCTGCGCCAGGACCAGCAGCCCGGAGAACGCCAGCGCCACCATCGCGGCGCTGTAGCGCTTCCATTCGTAGAGCAATGTGGCCAAGGCCAACGACATCGCGGCGTCCCCTTCTTCGAGCGCGGAATGTCGCCGCCGGGGCCGCGGGCGCCAGTTAAATCCCGGTAACACCGAGGTAACAGGTCGGCCTGCGGAGCCGCGAATTGCACTCGTTTGTAGGGAGGCGCGAGGAGTTCTGCGCCGGATGCGCGGAGCGGGATTAAACCTTCGTAATCCGCGGGGTCAGGTCAGCGAGGCGCACGTGCCTCGGGTCGTTTGCGGCCGGTCGGATTGTTGTCAGCCGGCGGCCGTGCTGTAGCATAGGTGAAGAGGTCCTCTGGGCGGCTTGGTGCGGTGGGGATGAAGGCGACGCTTTCAGCCCTGGCCGGGTTCCAGGTTCTGCGTCCGGCTGGAGTGCGCGTAACTGCAGTCGCCGTTGTGTCTTCGTCGAAGAGCTCGATCTGCTGATCGAGACGCGGTTCATCGGTTCGAAACCCGCGTACGACCAATCAGGTGGGGGCGGTTGGCCGCCCGACTGGGGAAAGCCCGACTGGGGGAGCATGTCAGTATCGGTAATCATCCCCGCCTATAATGCCGAGGCGACGATCGAACGGGCCGTGGCGACTGTCCTCAATCAGACATCCGCTCCGCTCGAAGTCATCGTCGTGGATGACGCCTCGACGGATGGGACCCGCGATGTACTGCGTCGGATGATAGAGGCCGACCCGCGGGTGAAGTTGCTGGAGAACCCGGTCAACCGAGGCCCCTCCGGATCGAGAAATCGCGGGCTTCAAGGCCGCGGTCGGCGAGTGGGTCGCAATCCAGGACGCGGACGATGCCTGGTGCGAGACCCGCCTTGAGAAGATGCTCGACGCGGCGGCGCGCTACGACGTCGACTTCGTCGCCGACAACATGCTGCTGCACGACTTCGGGACTGACGAAATCACGCGGGTGGGGTTCCCGGTCGAGCGTGGCGTGAGATCGATCAAGCCGATCGATCCATTCGAACAGGACGTCCAGTTCGGCGCCGAGTTCGGCTACGGCCTGCTGCAGCCGATGATCCGCCGGCAATTCCTCGAGCAGCATGACCTGGCCTACAACGAGACCATCCGATACGGCGAGGATCTGATCTTCCTGGTCGAGATGCTCTTTTCCGGCCTTCGCGCCGTGATCATCCCAGATCCGCTCTATATCTACACGACCCAGATCGGCGACGTATCGGGTGTGGCCTCGCCGCATTCGAAGTCGGTGCCGCGATTTGACCTGATCTCTGACGGACTCGACCTTCTGCGGTCGAAATATCCGCATGCGATCTCGTCCGAAATTGATCGCGCCATGAAGCGGCTCGCACACCGCTATCGGGTCGTGCACGAGACGAACTTGGCGAAGCAGGAGCGACTGCGGCACGGGCTCCTGGCTTATGTTCTCTTCGTTGCACGACGCCCCGCCGTCGCGGCCAATGTTTTGAGGCAGCGGCGACGAAAGAGACTGACCCGGTTAAATGCCATCGCCCAGAGACTGCCTGATCGTGGTGAAGTGGGGCGTTAGCGGGTCCCTTGAGGGATTGGGCTGGCCGAGCGCGCCGTCAGCCCGAGAGACGATGAGCCATATGGGGTAAAGTCGTGACGTCGGGTCGAAGTGAATTCTGGCAAAGACTAAAGTCAACTATACTCATACCGAATGGCACTGCCATCGGTGTATTCGATGCGCCAGGTGTCATTGGGCTCACGTTCGATGACGGTCCGGATCGAGAAAATACGCCGCGTATACTTGATATACTTCGTCGTCATGGGGCGCGTGCGACGTTCTTTATCCTTACGGACCATGGGCTCACCCATCGCGACCTGCTGAAGCGCATGTTGGACGAGGGGCACCAGGTCGGCCTTCACTTCGACCGGCACGACCGCATCACGGAACTGCCGCCGCTGACGGCGTGGACCCGGATGATGAAAGCGCGTCGGCTGCTTGCCGAGTTGGTCGGGCCGGTATCGTTGGTTCGTCCGCCCTATGGCAGCCAGAACTACGTCACCTACGTCTTCGCGCGCCTGCTCGGGTTGAAAGTCATCGGCTGGAATCGATTGGCCAACGATTGGCTCGAGCAAAGTCCGCAGAGCGCGGCGAAGCAGGCTTACGAGAACCTCTCGGGCGGTGACATCATTCTGATGCACGACGGATTGGAAGTGGAGGCTGGCCTGCCAACGCCAACGTTCGACCGCTGCGTGATGGTCGACCTCTTCTTGTCCGAGGCGACTGCTCGCGGGCTAAGGTCGGTGACGATCGGATCTCTTCTGGCGCAGGGTCATCCGCGAAGAAGCCACTGGTTCCGCAGGTAAGGCGATCTAGGCCCGCGCCGCCACGATGGCGGTCTCATAGCAGGCCTCGAGGCGCTGAGCCGCCGCCGCCCAGGTCATGTCTTCTCGTTGATCCAGGATGGTTTGCCGCATGCGCGCACGCCGGGCCGGATCTTCGCTCATGATGTCGATGTGGGAGGTCAGCGCCTCGACGTCGCCTGTCGGATGCACCAGGCCGGTGACGCCGTCCGTGCACATCGCGCCAGCGTTGATCGACACCAGCGGAATGACCCCGCAGCCCTGCGCCTCGTATGTGACCAGAGCGCTGCCCTCCTCGAACGAGGGAAGCAGCAGGACGTCGCTGGCCTGAAGTTTGCCGTTAACGTCGGACGTGAACTCGTGCATCTCCACCCCAGGCGCCTTGAGGTACGGCTCGATGATGGGCCGATAACCGTCCTCGAGTACGACCGTAGATCACGAAGCGCCCGTCCTTGGAGGCCTTGGACTTCGCCCAGGCCTGCAGGGCGACGTGCAACCCCTTGCGCGGGCCAATCCCCCCGAGGAAGAGCGCCTGGAGCGGACCGGAAGGGCGGTCGGGCCCGGGCTGGAAAACAGCGGGATCATACCCGTAGCGATGGCGCAGCAGCTTTTCGGCGCTGACGCCGCGGGCGCGGAACGTCTCGACGACGATGTCGGAAGGCGCCAGCAGTCGGAACGCGGCTTCGTACTCCGCCCTTTCCGGGCGAGGCGCGAGACATTCAGGCTGTGTGAGCTGTTTGGCGGCAGTTGGAAGCCGAGTTGCTCGGCGAGACGCCCGACCACCTCATAGGCATTCTCTGTATGCGTATTAGGCACTTCTTCAGCGAAGGTATGCCGACCGTGGCGGCCGCGCGCGCGGTGTTCAGGGTGGCGCATGGCCAGCAATGGACGACGTCATAGCTCCCCTTGCGACGGCCCAGATGTCGCGCAACGAAGGCGTCGTGGTAGCTCATGGTGTTGTCCATGC
The DNA here is from genome assembly GCA_963831505.1 of uncultured Alphaproteobacteria bacterium. Taxonomy (GTDB): domain Bacteria; phylum Pseudomonadota; class Alphaproteobacteria; order Rhizobiales; family Xanthobacteraceae; genus Bradyrhizobium. The sequence goes on from CAWHQY010000094.1 coordinate 12,817, forward strand.
CCAGGACGCGGTGCGGTACGCGAAGCCCCCCAAAGGTCATTGTGGGAATGAATTTCGGCAGGGGCGGACAGGTCTTGTGCGCGCTCGTCGCAATCACCGTAACATCATGCCCCCGGTGGAGAAGCCCGAGGACCTGCTGGATTGCCGTGGTGCCGATCCCGGGTGCGCCGATGGGATGCGGAAAGCTGTAGAGTATCCTCATTGGGCAGACCGATGTTTCCTGCGTCCAGACGACCAATTCGTATCCCGTCGCCGCAGCGCCAAGCTAGCAGTCTTGCTGCGCTAGCAGTCGGAAACTGAGAATTCGTTACGTATGGGTCTTTCCTCGTTGCGAAGGGGTCTTACCACGTCGACATAGCGAGTCAGCACCTCGGGGCGCCTTCTGCATTGAATACGAGGGGAACCGACACTCGGGGCGATGACGAGCTTCGGCTGGGAATGATTCCGAATCGACTGTTTTGGCTCACGTTACGGCAAGCAGGGCCCGGCGATGCTCAACCAGATGAGCCCACAGGCCGATTGATCTACTCGGCGCCGCTTTCGCCGGGCTTGGCCTTCTCTGGGATCGGGGTCCCGGGAAGATGCCCGGGCCCATGGACGGCTTGATACCCTGGGCCTCCTGCGAGCGCGCCCCGCCGAGGATGCCAGCCATCGCGTAGTTGCCCTCGTGGCAGGCGTATTCGAAGACTTGCTCCTTTCGGGCGTTAAGGCTCATCTCCGCACGCCAGGGCTGGGTGTAGTAGACCGGGTCGGTCACCTGGAACTCGTAGAAGATCTGCGTCGCCGACGTTCGCGTGAACCGCTCGGTGACGCGGCCCTTGTCGGACAGGTAGACCGGTCCCGGTCCCGGCCCTGCTCAGGGTTCACGTTGACCGTTCGACCACCAGGGTATCGCCCTCCCACCAGCCGACGCTGTCGCCGAGCCACATCGCCATGGACGCCGGACGATGGTGAGCGAGGGCTTCGGCCCTGTCCTTGAACAGCGGGATGACCCGCGCGTCGTGGACCATCTCCACGTCGATGACCACCGCCTCGGGCGTCTCTACGATCTGATAGTTGTTGTTGTAGATGGTGTTTAGCATCCCGGGGCCGCCGGCCCCGGTGAAGCCGATCAGGCAGCGCTCGGAGACGGGCAGGAATTCGGGCCCGGCGAACAGGTTCTTCTGTCGATCCGCCCGGTATTCCCCGAGCAGCTTGCGGCCGGTCTCGGAGAGCGGCGACTGGCCGTTGGCCGGCTCGACGATCCAGGACGTGCGGTACTGGCCCTTTACACTGGCCAGGCTCTTGCCGGGGTCGATCCAGAAGGTGTTGTAGCCGGCGGTCGTTATTCTCGTCTTTCAGCAGGTCGTCGTTGAAGTTCGATGGGCCTTCCTCGGCCGCGGCCAGCTTCTGGAACGGGCTGTCCTTGGCGAGCTTGGCCGCCTGGGCCGGATCGACGACGAGGGTGCTCACCCCGGGCGCGCGGGTGAGGTTGGTCACCGAGGCGTTGGACCAGACCCCGGTCAGGTCGGGCTTTCCGTAGCTGGTCCGGGGCGGGGCGTAGGGTTTGTCGGCGGCCTGCGCTGCAGCACTCAACGCCAGCGCGCACGCCAACGCCCCAGCGATCGAAACGCCATTTCCCATGGCCGTTGCTCCCTTTGCGCGCGCCGTGCAAGGAGCCGGCGCCCGTCCGTTTCTGCGCGGTGACTTTAGCAGCGTCCTGCTCCGGGGTCTGCGGCCTCGCTGCGGCTTGCGAAACCGGAGCTTCTGACCCTCTATCGCCCGAGGGGGCCGCTTCGGAAGCGCGGCTGGCTGGGGTCGATTGGATGTTCCGTCTCGAAAACGCGCAAAGCCTGGTGGGCATAGCGCTGGCCATTGGCGTTATCGAACCCACCGCTGCCAGAGAAGGACGTCGCGGTGGAGGCTCGCCTGTTCGTCGCGCAATGCCTCGCCAAGCTCCACGGAGATCGCTGGAGAGCTCGATCGTGACCGAGGTGCGCCGCTCGCTAGGGGGCGACAGAACGGCGGCAGACGGGCTGGTGGACTCTTCTCGCTCGACGCGGACGGGAGAGGTCATTACCCAATGGCAGGAGGGGCCAAAGCTACAGTGTGACGCGCATCACCGAAAGATTGAACGCCTGCAACGTTTCGTTGCACGAACGGGTCGGCGCAAGGCGCCGACCCGTTCATGCCGTCACTGACGGAATTTCGCGCCGAGCGGCTACTCCTCGTCGGCCTCCGGCCCAACAACGACAGCGTCGTCCTCGGAACCTGGTTCGACGTCGTCGTCAGGCACGACGCGCGCGACGTCCATCACCGAATCGTTGCCGTCGAGATTCACGAGACGAACACCCTGCGTGTTGCGGCCGGCCACCCGGATCCCCTTCACGGACATTCGGATCGCGACGCCCTGGACGGTGATGAGCATCAACTCATCATCAGGCAACACTTCCTTGATCGACACGGCGTCGCCCGTTTTGTCGGTGCGGTGCACAGTGATGATTCCCTTTCCACCGCGCTTCTGCACGCGGTATTCGTCGATCGGCGAGCACTTGCCCATGCCTTTCTCGGTCACGACGAGCAGGTTCGCTTCGCGCTTGATCACGACCATGCCGATCAATTCATCGCGCGGTCCAAGCTCGATGCCCTTCACGCCCGTGGTGTCGCGGCCCATTTCGCGAGCGTCCTGCTCGTGGAAGCGAATGGAGAGACCATGGCGCGTCGCAAGCACAATGTCGTTCGTGCCTGTCGTCACCTGAACGTCGATCAGTTCGTCGCCCTCTTCGATCTTGATCGCCTTGATGCCGTTCGTGCGCACGTTCGAGTACTGCGACAGCGCCGTCTTCTTGACCGTGCCTTTCTTCGTCGCGAAGAGCAGGAACTGATCGTCCGGGAAGTCGCGCACGGTCACGATCGCCGACACCTGGGTGTCTGGCGAGACGTTGATCATGTTGACGATCGGCTTGCCCTTGGCCGCGCGGCCCGCCTGCGGGATCTCGTACACCTTGTTCGAGAAGCAGCGCCCGTTGTCGGTGAACATCAGCACGTAGTCGTGCGTCGACGCGACGAAGAGCTGCTCGACAAAGTCCTCTTCTTGCGTCGTCGCCGAGTTATTGCCGCGTCCGCCGCGTCGCTGCTTCTTGTACGCCGAGACGGACGTGCGCTTGATGTAGCCGGCGTGGGAGATGGTGACGACCATCTCCTCTTCGGCGATCAAGTCCTCGATCGTGATCTCGCCTTCGTCGCTCGTGATCTCGCGTGCGGCGCTCGTCGCCGTACTTCTTGGCGATCTCGATCAGCTCGTCCTTGACCACCTTCATCCGCATCTCCTTCGCTGCGAGGAGCTCACGGTAGCCGGTGATCAGCGCCGCGGACTTCCTTCAGCTCCTCTTCCAGCTTCTCGATTTCCAGGCCCGTCAGCTTGGCGAGGCGCATGTTGAGGATCGCTTCGGCCTGGCGCTCCGAGAGCTTGAACCGCTTCTGCAGCTGCGCGTTCGCGGTCGGCGGTATCCTCGGCCGCGCGAATGAGCTTGATCACCGCGTCGATGTTGTCGACGGCGATCTTGTAGGCCCTCGAGGATGTGCTCGCGCTCGAGCGCCTTGTCGAGATCGAACTGCGTGCGGCGGACGATGACTTCGTGGCGGTGCGCGATGTAGTGCTCGAGCACCTCCTTGAGCGGCATCACCTTCGGCACGAGCTGCCCGTACGCGCATCCGGCACCAGCGCCAGCATGATGACGCCGAAGGTCGACTGCAGCGGCGTGTGCTTGTAGAGCTGGTTGAGCACGACGCGCGGAATCGCGTCGCGCTTGCAGCTCGATGACGATGCGCATGCCGTCGCGGTCGGACTCGTCGCGCAGGTCGCGAGATGCCTTCGAGCTTCTTGTCGCGAACGAGCTCGGCGATCTTCTCGATCAGCTTCGCGCTGTTGACCTGGTACGGAATCTCGGTGACGACGATCTGCGACTTGTTCGGTTCCTTGCTCCTCGATCACCGCACTCGCGCGCATGACGATCGCGCCGCGGCCCGTCTCTGTACAGCCTTGATGCCGCGCCGCGGCCGAAGATGTAGCCGCCGGTCGGGAAGTCGGGGCCTTGATGATGCTTCGCATTCAGCCCGGTCGTCAGCCTCGGGATTCGTCGATCAGCGCGAACGATCGCGTCGAAGATTTCGCGAGGTTGTGCGGCGGAATGTTCGTCGCCATGCCGACCGCGATGCCGGTCGATCCGTTGACCAGCAGGTTCGGAAGCCGCGCCGGCAGAACGATCGGCTCGATGCCCGTGTTGTCGAAGTTGGGACGAAAGTCGACGGTCTCCTTGTCGATGTCCGCCAGCATCTCGATCGGCGATCGGCACGAGGCGCGCCTCGGTGTACCGATACGCGGCCGGCGGATCGCCGTCGATCGAGCCGAAGTTGCCGTGGCCGTCGACCAGCGGATAGCGCAGCGTGAAGTCCTGCGCCATGCGCACCAGCGCGTCGTACACCGACGAGTCGCCGTGCGGGTGGATACTTGCCGAGCACGTCTCCGACGACTGTCGCGCATTTCTTGTAGACGGGCGCCCAGGAACGAGAACGTACACGCATCTCATGCTGTTCATGCCGGAAATGGAAGCGGCTGCATCCGGCAGCGAATACAAGACAGCACAGAATCGCACAGCACAGGGCCGTCAAAGGCAGCGCAAGAGCAACTGAGATGCGCCGAAGAGAGCGAACAGAAGGGATAGTCAAACCAGTGAGCACAGGACCGGAGCGAAAAAGTCGCGGCGTTCAAGTTGAGGATAGCACTTTCGCAGTGGACAGTTCGTAGTTCTCAGTGAAGAAAACTTGAGGGTTTTAGAGACCGGGCAGCTCACGACAGTGAACTGCGAACCATGAACCGCGAACTACAAACTGTTGCTACGGCAGCGCCGCGACAGCCACCGCCCCCACGGGATCGGTTCCGGTCGGCGACTGAATTGCGGAAGTGAGCGCTCCCGTGCTCGTGCTGATGACGTAAGCGTCAAGGTCGGGATTGCCGCTCGAAGTCGATCCGCCCGTGGAAACTGCCAGCGCAAAGTAGTTGTTGTTGTCCTCGGCCAGGCGGCAGTCGGGTTAATGCCGGATGCGATCGTGCTCCCTGCCGCGACGGTGTAGGTGGTTCCTGATGCTGTGATGGGAAACCACGCGATTTTGCCCGCCGATGTTAGGCCCGTCCCGTTGGCTACATAAACGTACCCGCCGTCTTTAATTGGCAGAATGGCGTTCGGTGCTAGTCCGCCGCTCGCAATAGGCGAACCCGTCGCTTGGGTCAGCGTACCGCTGCCGAGCGAGCTGTAGTTGAACACCCTCAATCCGCCGGAGCTCCCAACAGCATTTGTCTCGCCTATGTAAAACACGCGGGGCGTTGTGCTGGGATCGACTGCCACGGAAAGCGCCGAGCCGCTGGTGTTCGCAAGAGGGATCGTCGTCGCCGTCGATCCCAGAGGATTGGAATTTCCGGTAGTGAAGGGAACAACAATAGTTCCGCCTACGCCCAGCGCGACAAAGAGGTCTGCGCCATCGGGAGAGAGGACCATCTGTTTTACCGCAGCGTTGGTAATGTTGAAGGTCTGATCAGGAGGCGCACCACCGGTGCCCGTATATACACCCGTCGAGGAGTTTATTGGAATCGCGTCCAACTGTATGCTGCTGCCTGCATTCGTGAACACAGCCACCAGCCACGAGCCACTGACCAGCATAGCGCTGGGAATGTCAGTTGAGATGGGATTGCCGCTGTTTCCAAGCGTCAAGGCACCGCCCGATCCAATCGTGTACAAGTAAATGCCGTTGACGGTCCCGGCATAAGAAAATCCGGCGCCCGGCGCCACGGCGATAGCGTTGGGCGTGGCCGGAAGCGCGTAAGGGCTGCCTGTAATTTTTTCAAGCGTGCCTGACGAAATGACGAAACCGGCAATCTGCTTTGTTGTCTGGTTCAGCACATAAAAAACACCGCTGGAGAGCGTAGTCGGCGTGGTGCCCCCGGCTCCGGTCGATCCGGGGGCGTCCCAAAAGCCTTTGCATCCCGCCAGTAAAACAAGGGAGGCCAGCCAAATTCCCGCCAAAATCCTGTACTTCATCATCATTCCTCGCGCGAATCGCTCGTGTCGGGCGCAATCCATCATTAATCAATCGACAATCCGTCAAAAATCCAACTGGGCCCCAGCTCAGAAGAGCCCAACTGAAAGGTACCGCTTCATCGCGCGTCTTGTCCTGCTGCGGGATTCGATGCACGCAGGCAGGACAATGTCGTCAATGGATTGGACGCGATTGACACGTATATCGCTCGCCGCCGGTCCGCGCTCGCCACGGGTCCACCGCCGCGGTCAAGGACAAGGACAAGGCCGTGCTGAAGATTCCGGCTTTAGTTGGGACGGCCCCCGGCGGACGCTCGGCGCCGGAAGCGCTCATCTACCGGCTGGCGGCTTTGAAAGCCCGACTCAACAGTGTGCCAGTGCTGGATTGCAGGTTCACCCATCCGCCAGCAAAGCAGAACCACTTCATCTTCAACGCGACAGGGAAAGTCGAGCAAGCCGGAATCGAGATCTTTCACCTGGACGCCGATCGCGTCAATTTCAGCGATGCTCTCGCGAACCTGCCGCAAATGCTCTTCCATCGCGGCGCGCTGCTTGGCGACACTGGCGGAGTCGACTCGCATTCCGCCCGAGAGATAGATCTGCTGGGTCAGACCGTGCAGTTCAGACTCGATCGACTGGGCTCAACGCCTGCCCTCCATGGCTCGCTTGAGCAGGGACTCGAGCACCGGGAGCAGGGATTGCGCTTCGTCGAGTGTGAAAGTCTTCATCTGCCGAGTCCTCACTCTAGTCAGGATACGACGAAAGAGAAGCAGTCATCACAGGAACCTGGTCACCGTCCTGATGACCACTTGCGATTCCCGGGGTCCCAGGGGCTGCCCCGGCTTCGGCAGGCAGGAATACATCTACGAATCGTGGCAGAGAATCCGATAATTGGCTGATTGTATTCTGTACGTTATCTCGGGTAATCAAGTGCTAAACTTCTATGATTACGATGGGGTGTTACCGGGGCGCACATTGCATGACTATTGTGCCGTTGACACCCCCTAGATTCTCTCCTATCTTCATAAGAACAATTGCAATTGTTAGTGTCGAGCGGCGTTCTCATTCTTAGCTCGTACCGTCTTATTTGCCAAATTCATTACTCTTGGGATTCTTGTCCGATAGGCCCCCGTATTTCCCAAGGAATTTGCCCGATTGGCAACTGTCGAACGCCCTGAAATGGATGGTTTGACGCTGCGATAAACAAGAGTTCCTCAGGCGGTTATTTTTAGTAGCCGTACAAGAGGTGTAATCCCCCAACTTAGTTCTCGTCCCCTGCCGCACGGAGAACCGTGCAGCCTGAGAAAAGGGGTTTCCTTTCATTGCAACAGGGGCCTGCGTCCTATCGCGTTTTTTGGGGCACGTCATTTTGGGTGCCACAGACTGAATGTCTCTCTGGCGGAACGCGAACCTGCAATGTTTGAATTTGGCTTTTCTTTTTGAGAAGCAATGCAATTCCGGAAAGAGGCCTTGGTGAATCCGCTCCTCCTTGTTCTGACTCATATTCAGAATGCCAAAGCTCGGTCCACTGTCAGGATGGTGCTGAGGGCGCTGGCCACAGAGTGATTGAGGCGGCGGGATTAGTGCAGGTCAATTCCCTTTTGAGCAATGGGCTTGATCCTGACCTGCTCATGTGCTAAGGTTCGCCGCCGATGCATCGGATATTTCCCAGGTCCGTCAATTCCTGGAATTCACATCTTCCAAAAAGATTTGCCTGATCACAAAACTAAGCGGACAAAAATTGCGCCCAGAAGCTGCCGAGCTCGGTATTCAACTTACCCTCGCCATGCCAGTGACGCGAGAAGGCGTGGAATCGGTTATCGAATCGCTTGTTCCGCTCAAAAGGGCGGCCCACTTCGGCCGGCAATCCGGCCTCCGATTACTGCGACATCGCAGGCATTCCATGCGATCCAAAGCATTCGCTGGGGATTCCCGAGGACATGCCGACCGGTCCTTATGTCGAGGAGCTCGATGGCAGCAATTTCTTTCTTGCCGCGTCGCCGCAAATGCTCGAGATTCATCGCCAGGTCAAATTGCTTGCCGATATTGACTCAATGTACTGATTTTGGGTGAGAGCGGCACCGGCAAGGAAGTCATTGCGCAGCTGATCCACGAATTCGCGCCGGTCGAGGGAGAAGTTTCTTAAGGTGAATTGTGCGGCGCTGCCGGCTGATTTGCTTGAAAGCGAGCTCTTTGGCCATCGGCAGGGCGGCTTTACGGGAGCGATCAATGATCAGAGCAGGCAAGTTCGAGCAGGCAAATCGTGGCACATTGCTTCTGGATGAGATCGGTGAAATTGGCGTGCTGATGCAGGCGAAACTGCTGCATGTTTTGCAGGATGGGCAGTTTGCTCGCCTCGGCGCGCAGGAGTCGACCAAAGTTCGACGTAAGAGTTCTTGCCGGCGACAATGTTCCGATCGAAGAAGCACTCTTCACAAAGACGATCCGCGAGGATCTCTATTACCGCCTCAGCGTCTTCACCATCAAAGTACCGCCTCTGCGTGAACGGCGCGAGGAGATCCCCTATCTCATCGAAGAATTCATTCGCCGCTCGCCTGTGGAGCTCACCAAGGGATTCGGAAGCACATTGCTCCTCCCGCTTGATGGATGGCGCTCTTCACTATGACTGGAAGGGAAATCTGAGGGAACTGCGGAACTTCGTTACTCGAACCGTTGTGATGCGCGATACCGACGCTGCGACACGAGAGCTGGAAGCGAAGGCGGCCACATTGGTGGCGGCAGGTTCACAGGATCGGCCGATTGATGGGTTGGGGCGCCGGCTCCTTGCGTCGGGCATAAGGTCGGTTGTTCGCGAAGTGAAGGCTCGCACTGAGGCAAAAATGATTCAGAGTGCGCTGGACACATTCGGATGGAATCGACGCCGCGCCGCGCAACACCTGAATGCAGTTACCGCGCCATGCTGTACAAGATCCAACAGCATCATCTTCGACCTTCACCAGCCCGCGAGCAGCGCAATCGCTCCAGAAGATCCATTCCGCTCGGAAAAATGCGATCTAGAACAACGCGATCCAGAATCATGCGGTCTAACTGACAGGCAGAGAATGAAAGTGAAGCCATTTCGCTAGCTGCTGTTGAGGCTCCTGGTGCAATGACAGGCAGCTGTCGCGTTTGACGCTCCCGCGTGAACTGTTACCCGATTGTTGCTCGCCGATTGTCTCCTTCTTTCCCGCACAAGTCGAAGACCGACCGCATCCATTCGAGCGCACCTCATCGTCCGTTTTAAAGTGCTCGTACCCAAGGTTCGCTCTTGAGTTGAGCTCAAATGGACATGAGGGAAGGATCGTGACATTGAGTTCCTCAGCGCGGACCAAAGAGCTGAAGCGTCGCATTGAAACCCGCGAGGCCCGGATCGGAATCATCGGGCATGGGCTACGCTGGGGCTGCCTCTTGCACTTTTGTTCAGCGATGAACATTTCAAGGTCACCGGCTTCGACATCGATCCTTGCAAGGTGGAGATTCTCAACGAGAGCGGCTCGTATATCGTGCGGATTCCAGGGAACACAATTCAAGAAGCACGGGAGAACGGGTTCAAGGCCACCGTTGAATACGGCGAGATTGCGCCAATGGATGTTGTCATCATGTGCGTGCCGACTCCACTCGACGAACATCACGAACCTGATCTTAGTTATGTGCGAGACACAACTCGAAGCATTGCTCCCCACGTTCATGATGGACAGCTCATTATCCTGGAAAGCACAACATACCCGGCGACAACAGAAGAGGTCGTTGTTCCTCTTCTAGAAGAGGGGAATTCCTCCCATCTGAGCCTGGCGACTGATGATGGTAGCCATGGTTTTGATGTAGCGTTCTCTCCGAACGGGAAGATCCCGGAAACGATTCGATTGCCCGGCGTGACATTCCTAAAGTTGTTGGTGGATGCGGCGCCGGCGGCGGTTGAGCTTGCGTCGGCCGTATGCATCCATATTCAACCGGATCGTTCCAGTCTCTTCGCCAGCAGCGGCAGAGATGACAAAGCTTTTGGAGAATATCTATCGCTGCGTGAACATCGCGCTGGTCAATGAGTTGAAGCAGCTTTGCATGCGCATGGGGATTGACATCTTTGAAGTGATTGACGCGGCCAAGACGAAGCCATTTGGATTCCAGGCGTTCTATCCTGGCCCTGGCCTGGGCGGGCACTGCATTCCCATCGATCCGTTCTATCTCTCCTGGAAAGCCAAGCAATTTGACTTCCATACGCGATTTATCGAGCTGGCCGGCGAAGTGAACATTGGCATGCCCTACTTCGTCGTCGACAACATTATCGAAGCCATTGAGCCAGCGCCGCAAAGTCGCTGTTTGGTTCACGGATTCTGATTCTCGGACTGGCATACAAACGCGATATCGACGACCTCCGCGAGTCACCGTCGCTCACCATCATCGAACTGCTGCAGAAGCGCGGCGCTACTGTCGAATACAACGACCCCTTCATCCCTTAGGCAGGCCAGGGACGCAAGTATGCGCTGAATATGACAAGTACGTCCCTTGGACCGTATTCCGGAATTCGATTGCGTTGTGATCTGCCACGGACCACTCTCAGTACGACTATCCCGCTATTGTCTCCAAAGCGCAGTTGGTAGTGACACGCGCAACGCCACCCGAGGCCTGATATGCTGGGAATATTGTCGTGAGGTGCTGATACAAGAGATCCGGTTAATCGAAAGATCAGGTGACGGCTCGACGGTGGCTGCGAATGACTGTCGAGGGAATCCTGGCGCCAATCGGGATGATTACGCTTGCCGCGAAGAGTCGCGACGCCGATCGATTCGCATCAAGGCGGACTGTGCGATCGTCATTCATTATCGCCAGTCTGCAAACAAATGGTAAGAAGTATGCAAAGTTTTGCATACATGGGCACTCATCCATGCGAGCACTAGGTCTAAGCTCTGAGTAAACTATCTAAAGAATCAACAAGATGCGACGGGACGGGGCCATTCCGGTTCGAGCCTCGATAATGGCCCCATGCGTGCAGTGTTAGGGATACGTTTTCCTCCGCTTTTGGGGTCTATGCTCCAAAGATTTGAATCGGAGCTTCCGTATCGATCCCGGCGGATTTGCCGTCGGAGGCCGTCCTATTTGGCGGCACGCCGGCTATGCGCGAGGTCCGGGACCGGATTGAGAGTATTCGCTCGAGCGATGGTCCTGTTCTGATTCAAGGTCTGAGCGGAACGGGCAAGGAAATGATTGCGCGGTTTCTGCACATGCGATCGAATCGGCACGATCGGCCGTTTGTGAAGCTGAGCTGCACGGCGATGCCGGCCGGCTTAATCGAGAGGAAGTTCTTTGGATCCGAAAACGAATCTTCGTCGGACGGCGACTGAAGATCGGCTTGGTTTGATTGAAGTGGCGGACGGTGGCACGCTGTTCCTGAGTGAGATAGGCGACGCGAATCTGGAACTGCAGGACAAATTGGTTCGTCTGTTGCGGGATGGCACTTATACGCGAACGGGCGGGCGCGAGAGCGGATGGGGCGGGCGCGATTAGTTTGCGCAACCAATGTCGACTTAGTCGAGGCAGTTTCATCCGGCAGCTTTCGCGGGGAGCTCTTGGATTGCATTGATGCTGTGCATTTGCGGCTTTCGCCGCTGCGGGACCGCAAGAACGATATTCCGCAGCTATGTGAATATTTTTTCGAGAAACTGTCGCGTCAGTTTCAAAGGCCCAAGCCAGAATTAAGTCCGGGAACGATCGAGCTATTAACGCGGTGGAGTTGGCCGGGGAATTTACTGGAGCTCAAGAACTGGATCGCGCGGACCATCATTTTAGGCGACGACGAAGCTCTAGCCGAGGAACTCGAGCGAAGGATCAAGACAGTTGATCGCCCGGAGCAATCTCGAATGGGTTCTTCTCAGCGGACAGGTGACGGGGCCAGTTTGACAGGAACAAGCGCATTGATTTTACGGGCTCTCCAGTCAAATCGCTGGAACCGGCGAAAGACGGCTGAGGCACTTCATATGAGCTATCGAGCATTGCTTTACAAGTTGCGCGGAGTGGGTCTGCCGCAAAGGCGCAGAAGCCACCGAGGGCCACCGCGAGCACACTGAGAATTTGCTCGGATGCGGCCGGAGACACCAACAGTTTGGGGTTCGCAAATCGAATTTGGCAGATTGAGTATTTGAACGCGAAACACACGGATCGGGGTTCGCTTTACCGGTAGCTGTTACCAGGGGGAGCCTTGAATGGGTTACCGGGAGTCGAGCCGCTAGCACAATAGAGGCATTGTCACTATCTGCACGGGCCATGATGATGAAGACACAGTATTTGTGCACTGATTTCACTTGGCAGTTCTCCTTGTTTTGAGGGCCAAGAACGACGGGTAAACAAGCTCACTGAACGGGAGTCATCAGCTTGCTGATGTGACTCACAGGGCGGAGCTACGTCCCAGCTGAACCCTTTGGGAGTGCCCGTCTAAGACGATGGAATCTGAGATGCAAGCCGCCGAGACCTTCGAATCCCCAACGCATAATGCCTCTCCCTGGTGGGCCGTCTACACTCGCCATCAACATGAGAAGGCCGTTGCAGGGATGCTCCTCACGAAAGGATTTGAAGTTTTTCTGCCGCTCTATGAATCAACGCGCCGCTGGAAAGATCGGACAATGGTGCTTTCTCTGCCTTTGTTTCCTTGCTACGTTTTCGTTCGTGGAAGCCTCGATCGCCGACTGCAGGTAGTGACAACTCCGGGGATACACATGATTCTTTTTCGCGGTGAAGAGGTCGCAGTCATCCCGGATCAAGAGATTGAGGCGATTCAGAGAGTTGTTCATGGACCCTGTAGCATAGAGCCGCATCCGTTTCTCAAATGCGGCATGCGCGTTCGAGTCATCAGGGGTTCCCTCGAAGGTGTCGAGGGGATTCTGACTCGCAAAAAGAATCTGCTCCGGCTTGTCCTTTCCGTGGACATGCTTGCGCAGTCGGTGGCAGTCGAAGTACACGCTGACGACGTGGAACCGTGCGGCGGTGCTGACAAAGCTCGTCAATCCCCACTTGCCGATCCGAGCCGAAACCGTTACCTGAACGCCAGCCTTGTTCGGACCCCAGTGCTTTAGTGCCCTGGTACATTGAGTACTTTGCTGGAGCAATTCAGCCCGAACGACACGAATCTTACCAGACCCAAACCTCTAGAATTGAATCGACCTGAGATGACCACGAAAAACACAATGCAAAACTATGGCGTCCGTTCGACACAAAGCTCTACCGCCTCGTTAGCTCGGACTCGCTTTAGCGGGTGGGCCAGTCACGCACTGCAAATATGCTTGGTATTTGCTGTCGCATTCTGCGGTGGAGTCGAGAGCCACGCGGCGGCCTCTGGCCGGAATCAAGCGGCAACTGCAACCACGGGCGCGACATCATCGCTCGACCAGGCCGATCCTCCGGCGGAGAATGTGCGTCCGGATGCAGCGTACATCATCGGCGCAAACGATGTTTTGGCGATTAACGTATGGAAAGAGCCGGACATCACGCGATCGATTCCAGTTCGCTCCGACGGAAAGATTTCGTTGCCCCTCATTGGCGATGTTCAAGCAGCCGGGCGTACGCCGATGCAACTTGAAGAAGATATCAAAGCGAGGTTGAAGGATTACATCACGAATCCACAGGTGGCCGTGATCGTGGAGCAGATCAACAGTCAAAAGTTCAACATTCTCGGTCAGGTTGCGAAACCAGGCGCGTTTCCACTTATTGCGGGAACGACTATTGTCGACGCCATCGCAGTTGCAGGTGGATTCAGGGACTTCGCCAAGAAAAAGGGCGTGTATCTGCTGCGCCAAAACTCCGCGGGAGTCGAGGAGCGGTTCAACTTTGATTACAACAAGTTTATTAAGAGAAAGAACACAGCGCAAAACATCCGGCTTATGCCAAACGACACCATCGTCGTACCCTAAAGGCAACCAATGCTTGCACGATTCATTGGAATTCTTGCGTATGTGCTCGCAACCATACCCGCATGGCCTCAGGTGGAACCTGGCGCCACCGGGGGAGGCGCGACCGCAGAGGGTGACGCGCAAATGATGACGCCGCCGCCCGTAAGCGGTTCGGCGTACTCCACAACGCCCGGGTCGGAGACGCGATCGAACTACCTGTCGATTGGGGTGACCGCCGGCGGGGACTATCTCAGCAACATTCCTTCGGATAAAACGGGCGCATCATCGAGCGTCGGCGCGTTTTCGATTTCTCCCGACTTTATGCTTTCCCGATCTACTCCTCGGCAACAAGTCACATTGTCATATAGCCCGAGCATTCTTTTTTATGAACCCGCTATTAGCCCAGACGTAGTGGATCAGGGCGCTGCCGCCGCGATTCAAGATCGATTGACCCAGACACTGAGCGTGAGCATCGAGGATTCTTTCTATAAGACGTCCGATGTGTTTGACTCCTCATATGTCTTTTCAAGTGGAATAACTGGCTCTACCCAGACCACGCAGGCGACGGTCATCGCTCCGTTTACTCAGCAGCTTACCAACATCGCAGGCGCCAACTTGAGCTACCAGTTCGGAAGAAACGGCATGATTGGCGGGGGAGTTGACTCCATTCTTTTTGAGCTTCCGATCCACAAACGCGATTGGTATTTACAATTCCAATGGGATTGGGGGAAGCGTCTTTTACAATCGGCGATTGTCGGGCAAGCAGTACTTCGGGTTGAACTACGCATATGAGCGCATCCTCGCCTATCCCGTGAACGAAGTAAGTGAAACACAGACACATATACTGCTCCCGTTCTACACGCTGTACTTCAGTCAGGCATTTTCCTTTTCTTTCTCCGCTGGAATCGAGCACGTGAATACGACCGCCCCCGAGAAGCCAACAACGAGTTCCTGGGCGCCGACGATCTCTGCAAGCGTCGGATGGCAAGGTGCTCGCGGCAGTTGTGCCGCCAATTTCACGCGCATAGCTTCGGCCGGCGGAGGCCTGCTCGGAGCCTACGATTCGAAGACATTCAGTGCATCGGGAACCCGGAAACTCTCTCGCACCTGGACCGGTGATTTGTCTGCCGGCTATACGAGCATCCATTCGGTCACACCACTAACGATCGTGAGCGTTCAGGGCGGGGATACGTTGACAGCTGGGGCCTCCTTGGACCACCCCATGGGCGAACGCTTCAGCGTTCAGTTCCAATATCAACACTTTCACGAAAATTACAATGGCAACAGCGTGATTGCGACCGACAGCAATCACGTGTCGGCCACCCTTACCTACCATCTCAGCAGACCTCTGGGGAGATAATTATGGCAGAAACCTTTGAAGAGCAAGAATCAGAACAGATGGACGTTGGCGTCTCGTTGGGATAGCTCGCCGTCGGCATCTTCAGTTTCTTATCGCACTATTGTTCGGATGGTTAGTTGTCTGGGGAGCGAGCTGGATCCTGCCGCCGAGCTACAAATCAAGCACGACAATTCTAGTGGAACAGCCCACGATGCCTCAGACTTACGTCACGCCCAACATCACCGACGATTTGCAGGCGCGATTGGCGAGCATGAAAGAGCAGATACTTAGCCCGACGCGCCTGCTTATGATCATTCAAAGACTTCACTTGTATGAGGGCGCTCAAGAAAAACAGACAGACGATCAAAAGGTCGCGAGCATGAGCCAGGATATAGATGTCGAACTGGTGAGAAATCCGCAGGGGCAAGAAATTTCAGCATTTACGATTTCTTACTCGTCACGGAATGCGCGTCTGGCACAGCAAGTGACGGCTGAACTTACAGGACTCTTCATTAGTGAGAATCTGAAGGTCCGCCAGCGAGAGTCCGAGGGAACAACCGACTTCCTCGAGAAGCAACTGGAGGATGCTCGCGAGAGCCTTTCCGAGCAGGAGGCTAAAGTTCAGCAATTCGAGGGCCAACACGAGGGGGCATTGCCAACGCAGGAGCAAAGCAATCTTGCAGATTCTGAAGGGCATGCAATCGCAGCTTCAGTCTGAAGAAGATGCTCTGAATACGGCAAAGCAACAGAAGGTTTATCTGCAGGCCCTGCTGGAACAACAAAGAAATGCGCAGAGCCGCGTCCGTCCCAGTGGTGGTGAGGGGAGTGATGCGTCGACGCCGACCGATTTGGCGTCGATCGACAACCAAATAGAGACATTAAGGGCTCAGCTCGCCGACCTCAGCTCACGCTATACCGATAACTACCCGGATGTGCAAAGGACGAAAAGCCAGATCGCTAAGCTGGAAGTAATCCGAGACAACCTTATTGCGGCATCGAAATTGAAAAGCAGGGAAACCAGGCAAAC
>CAWHQY010000095.1:0-12218 GCA_963831505.1 uncultured Alphaproteobacteria bacterium
CGTTCTGGGCCATACTGCGATCCTCCCTGTCACAAGACCGACAGGAAGCAGGGAAAAGTTACACGACACCGCCGATTTGAAATACTGACCCATCGAGGCCAGGCAGCTCCGCCCACGCCGTAGCCCAAGAAATGCTGAGATAAGGACGGTCTTCTCAGCGACATGCGCGTGTTCTTGGTTTCAAATGCTGATGAGGATTGTACTTGCGTGAGCTGCGGATTACGAGCCCCTGCAGAGGAAACGCTGGATCCCGGGAGTGCCGGCGGTCACCATGTACAACCACGATCGCGTACCGAATGACCTGCGTTTGGATTGCATCGGCGGCCTGACCCATTCCCGGTGCGAGGTCGATATCCTGGATGCCTCATCCCTCATCGTCTCTCCGCGAAGCCAGCATCCCGGCGGCGTGAACGCCCTGACCGCGGACGGCTTCGTGCGGTTCGTGAAAAGCTCGATCAGCCTGGAGCCCTGGCTCGCCCTCGGATCGCGGAACGGCGGGGAAACCGTCTCGCCTGACGCATATTGAGGACGGTTCCGGGAGACGGGCTCCAGTCTCGTCAGGTCAATCGACTGAGCAGTGCTTCTGCGGCCAGGCGGCCCGATTCGGCGCCGCCGTTCATGTAGCCCTGCCAGTCAAGGCTGGTATGTTCGCCGGCGAAGTAAAGGTTTCCCACCGTCATTCCCTCGGCGCCCCGGATTCCGGTCCACTGGCCGGGACGGTAGGCAGCGTAGCTTGCAAGAATGAACGGGTTCGACGGCCAGTAGGCCCGAAGAGCGGTACCGAGCCAGTGCTGACGGACGCCGGGAAAGACCCGGTTGAGACCGGGCAGCAGCCGTTCAGCTTGCTGATGTGCCGAACCGGTCCGAAGGTCCAGGGCTTGAGTTCCACCTGGGTAGATCGTGTACGCACCGAACGGGCTGGGTTGCTCGCGACTGCTGTCCCAGCCGGATTGATAGGCCTGGTCGGCATAGGAATCGCCATCGAACCCAGCGCTTCGCCAGACCCGGCTCTGGAACCCGAGAATCAGCTTGGCATCGACACCATAGCCGAGCTGCTGGATGGCCTTTCGCTTGATCGGTGGCAAAGGGACGCGCACATCGATGTTGCGGAGGATCGTGAACGGCAGGCAGAGCATCACGAAATCGGCAACGACCTGACGATTACCGCCGTGCGACCTGTCGAAGGTGAGCACGTACTCGCCGGTCCGCTTCCGATCGAGAGCCTCCAGCCTGCGCCCGAGGCGATCCGGTCGGCCACCGCATCGGCCAGCGCGGCCACCACCTGATGGTTTCCGCCCTGAATCTTGAACCGCTGATCGCTGGATCCGTAGATCTGGAACCCACTGGACGTGTCGGTGCCGATCGTGAGCACGAAATTCAAGCTCGACTGATCCTCCAGGTTCAGGCCGAACTCATTGACATACGCAGCCTCGAGGACGTCGTAAAGCCAGTCGACGGCCAGGTTTCGCCGGAGGTACTGGCGCAGGTCGGTGTTGTCGATGTGGGCATCGAATCGCGAGTGGCTGTCGAAGGTGATCGAATCGCTCAACTGCGACGAGTCGCTGTCAACGATCGCGGCCAGGGGCTGGAACGCGGCAATGACTTCGGCTTCGCTTCGCAGCCGCCCCTTCGCGTAGTAGGCCACCTGGAGCCCATTCTCGCTGGGCGCCTGAGTGTCGATCAGGCCAAGTCCAAACAACTGGGCCAGGGCCATCATATCGTCATGGTCGCTGTCGATGAACTCGCCGCCGAGTTCCGTGTAAACGTTGGGAGCAACGGCTCCGTAATTCGTCTGGATGCGACCGCCGATATGGTCCGACCCCTCGTAAAGCGTCACGTCGAAACCGGCCTGCCTCAGCAGGTACGTGGCGTTCAGACCGGCGATGCCCGCCCCGACAACGGCGATTCTCGGCTTGCGGTTTGCCCCTAGTGACGGCCGTGTGTATGCCGCGATCAAGCCGGCGGCGGTGCCCGTCAGAAGGCGACGGCGTGTCAGTGCGGTGAGTGGCGTCCGGCGGACTGGTGGTTCAAGCGCCGGGCCTCGCCGAAAGGCGCGATGGAGACGAGAGAATAAAGGCGATCGCCCGGTCCGCTTCATGGGGAATCTCCGGCATCCGAGGTCGGATCGAGGAACAATCGGTTCGAGACTGCAGGGAATCGCGAAACCCTGGATCGTTAATCAGTCTTTCTGGTCCAGATGCGAAGGCATCGCCAGGAATTCGTCCCATAGTGGGATCCCTCGACGAGCTCTTCGTGTCCCAGACCGCCCCGCTTGCCGGGAACGAAGCTGTAGAGCACGGGCATGAGGTAGCGCGTCAGAAAGAGTGTGACGAGCATACCACCGACCACGACGATTGCCAGGGGCCGCTGGGCCTGCGAGCCAATCGAGGTGGCGATCGCGGCGGGAAAGAGTCCCAGCGCTGCCGTCAGAGACGTCATGACCACGGGTCGAACTCTCAGCTCGGCGCCCGGAGGATCGATTCACGAACGCCGCGGCCCGCGGATCGCATCAAGTTGAAATACGATATCAAGAGCACGCCGTCCTGCACGGCCACGCCGAAGATCGAGACGAACCCCACGGCCGCGGAGATACTGAATGGTGTTCCTGTAAGGTAGAGGGCCCAGACGCCTCCCATCGACGCCTCAACCACGTTCACCATCACCAGCATCGCGTCCTTGAAGTTGTTGAAAGTGCTGTAAAGCAGGATCAGGATCAGCCCCACGGAGAGGGGAACGATCCACATCAGCCGGTCGTTTGCCTGTTCCATCTGGGCGAACTCACCGGACCACTCGATCTGGTACCCCTGAGGCAGCTTCACTCCGGTTTTGGGATCGTCAACCTTCTTCTTCGCCTCGGCGATCGTTGATGCCAGGTCACGGTTCCGAACGCTGAACTTGATCGGCACGTACCGTCTGTTGTTTTCCCGGTAAATGTAGGAGGCGCCCACCTTGTGCGGCGTGATCTTGGCCAGTTGCGCAAGCGGGATGCGAAGTCCGGGCTGGTCGGGCGCAGAGCTCGGGACATCGATCGCGATGCGGCCGATCACCTCAGGATCGTCGCGAGACTCCAGCGGCAGTCGCAACACGATATCGAACAGCTTCTCGCCCTCGACCATCTGCGAGAAGTGCGCGTCCGCCAATGGCTACCTGAACGGAATCCTCGACGTCGGCAACGTTCACACCATAGCGGGCACACGCATCTCGATCGATCTTGATCTCCAGGTTGGGCTGTCCCACGATGTGGAAAAGCCCGGCATTTTCCACGCCGCGGACTGTCTTCAAGACCTCCATGACTTTCTTCCCGTACTCCTCCAGGAGCTGCAGATCATTGCCGATCAGCTTGACGGAGTTCGCTCCCTTCACTCCCGAGAGGGCCTCCTCGACGTTATCGCGGATGTACTGCGAGAAGTTGAAATTCAGGCCGGGGAACTGGCGAAATTGCAGGTTCAGCTCATCCTGGATGACTTCGCGGCTGATCGGCCGCCGGAACTTATCCGTCCGCCACTCCTCCATCGGCTTGAGCGGCACGTTGAATTCGATGTTGAAAAAGCCAGTCACGTCGGTACCGTCATCAGGCCGCCCGATCTGAGACATCACGCCCTTGACCTCCGGAATCGCGGCGATCACCTCGCGGATACGAGTGGCCGATCTCGCCGCCTGCTCCAGCGAGGTGGTCCGCGGCATGACGGCGCGGATCCAGAGGTTCCCTTCCTCGAGCTGGGGCATGAATTCGCCGCCGAGCTTGGGGATCAGGAAAACCGTGTAAGCAATCAGGCCCATCATCAACGCCAGTGTCAGCCATCGGTAGCGCACGACGCGGTTGAGGTTCCTCAGATATCGGCGCTTCATCACTCGGTCGACGATGGTGTCTTTCTCGCGTAGCCTGTCGCTGAAAAGGAAAGAGCACAGGACCGGCGAGAGTGTGACGGCCAGGCAGAGTGCGCCGCAAAGGCGCAAACGCGTAGGTCTTGGCCATGGGACCGAACAAGGCTCCTTCCGGACCCGTCATCGCGAAGAGCGGGATGAAGGGCGACAATGATCGTGGTCGAGAAGAAGAGGCGCGCTTGATCTCGTGGGAGGCTTCGGCGATCCGGTCAATGAACGGACGGCTGCGATCGGCGTTCGGTGCGGCGATGTGACGGAAGATGTTCTCGACAATGATGACCGAACTATCGACGATGATCCCGAAATCGACCGCACCGATCGAGAGAAGGTTGGCAGACTCGCCCCGCGCGTAAAGCAGGCTCACCGAGAAGAGAAGCGCCAGGGGGATCATCAAGGCGACGATTCCGTGCTGGTGAGGTTTCCCAGGAACACGAAAAGCACGGCGACGACCAGTCCCATGCCGAACAGCAAGTTATGCAGCACGTTGTAGGTCGTGACGTGAATCAGCTCGGTGTGCGCTGGTTGAAGATCCGGATCGTCATGCCCTCGGGAAGGAGCTTCTCGTCCTCGATCTCCTTGAGTTTTTTGAGCACCTCGTTGGCCGTCGGCAGCGACTTCTCTCCCTTGCGCATCAGGACGATTCCCTGAACCACATCGTTTTCGTCCGCACCGGCCCTCCCGTAGGGCTCGGCACGCGTCGTCCGGCCGACCAGGCCAAGCCTGGGGTGATTGCTGACAAGGACCTTGGCCACGTTCCTGACGAAGATGGGAGTTCCATCGGCTTGTGACGTGATGACAACCCGGTTGATGTCATCGAGCTTGTCGGCCTCAAGCCTCAGGGCATTCGATGCGTTGACGGGGTCCAAGGTATCGATGCCGTCCCCAAAGAGCCCCAGGGCTCGCACGTTATGAGCCTGGCTGCCCAGTGTCAGGATATTCCCGCCGACGTTGGCGTTGGCGCCCTGGACCGCATTCTCCAGTTGCTTCATCGTCACGCCGTACTGGCGCATCAGACGGGAGTCGAGGAGGACCTGATACTCCTTGACCGTACCGCCGAACCCCGTGACGTCAATCACTCCCGGAACTTGCTTGAGCTGACGGGTGAGAACCCAATCCTGAACCGCCTTGAGCTGGTTCAGGTTGTACTTTGGACCCTCGAGGACGTAGCGGATGATCTCGCCGGTCGGACTCCAGGGGGATAAGGCGGGGGTCACTCCCTGCGGCAGGTTGTTGACGAACCCGAGTCGATTGATCACCTCCTGACGGACCGTCCAGTAATCGACGCCGTAGTCGAAGACGCACTTGATGTCGTTCAGTCCTGCCAGGGACGTGCTACGCATGTATTTCAGGCCGTGCATGCCGTTGAGTGCCGTCTCGATCGGGATGCCGATCAACCGCTCCATCTCCTCAGGGCTGGCGCCGGGATTCTGGGTGATGACCTCCACGAGCGGGGGCGTTGGATCGGGATAGGCCTCGACGTCAAGGTTGTAGGCCGCGTGCAAGCCGATGAAGATCAAACCCAGAACAGCGAGCAGCACAACCAGCCGGTTATGCAAGCTCCAGGTGATGATATAACGGACCATCGGCAGAACTCCCGGAGAGGCCAGGATAGAACGTGCTCGGCTGCTCGGAGCCGCGGGGTATCGAGAGACGTGGCGCGGATCGATCCCTCAGATGCGTCCCGTCCTTCTCCATCCACAACGGGGGCTCGCTCGGTCATTGAGCGACGGAACATAACGATTTCAGCCTACAGCCAATGCTATCGTCTTTTCAACGGAGAGGCGCGCCCTTTCGAACTAAAAGATAGCAATGAGGAGGGAAACCATGCTGTCGCCATGGGTTCCTCAGGGAATCGCCGGCCATGTTCGTTCAGTCGGTTTGCAGATCAGCGTCGATCGGTTAGTATTCTGACACCTTTCGCTCATGGTCGTTCGCCCCGGATGGTTGCCGCGAGCCCCAGGTCCGCTGGTCCTTCCAAGTGTTCATGGCCGCAACCTGAATGACGTCGCCGGCGCGCTGGATGGTCACTGTGTCGCCGACGCGGACATCGAGCCGCTTGATCTCCTCTTCGTTGTGCAGCGTCGCGTTCTGCACCACGACGCCGCCCACCGTCACCGGCTCGAGCTTGGCGACCGGCGTCAGCGCGCCGGTGCGGCCGACCTGAATCTCGATATCCTTGATGACGGTCGTCGCCTTCTCGGCGGGGAATTTGTGCGCGATCGCCCAGCGCGGGCTGCGCGACACGAAGCCGAGCCGCTCCTGCCAGTCGAGGCGGTCGACTTTGTAGACCACACCGTCGATGTCGTAATCGAGCGTGGCGCGCTCGGCCTCGATCTTGCGGTGAAACTCCAGCAACGCCTCGACCGAGCGGCACATCTTGGTCAGCGGATTGGTTTTGAAGCCGCATGAGGCGAGCCATTTGATCATGCCGGATTGCGTATCGGCCGGCATGTCGCTCATCTCGCCCCAGGCATAGGCGAAGAAGCCGAGCGGCCGCGACGCCGTGATCGTCGGGTCGAGCTGACGCAACGAGCCGGCCGCGGTGTTGCGCGGATTGACATAGAGCTGCTTGCCGGCCTCGGCCTGCTTGCGATTGAGCTCGAGGAACGCGGCCTTGGTCATATAGACTTCGCCGCGCACTTCGCAGATTTTCGGCACGCCCCTGCCCTTCAGCCGCTTCGGCACGTCCTCCAGGGTTTTCACATTGGCAGTGACGTCCTCGCCCTCACTGCCGTCGCCGCGCGTCGCGCCGGTGACCAGCGCGCCGTCTTCGTAGCGCAGCGACATCGACAGGCCGTCGATCTTCGGCTCGGCGCTGAACACGATCTCCTCGTCGTCCGGCAGCCGCAGGAAGCGGCGGATGCGGCCGACGAAATCGACGACGTCCTCCTCGGCGAACGCGTTGTCGAGCGACAGCATCGGCACCGCGTGCCGGACTTTTGCGAAACGCCCCGACGGCGCCGCGCCGACCCGCTGGGTCAGGCTTTCCAGCGTGCGCAGTTGCGGAAAGCGCGCCTCGATCGCGCCGTAGCGCCGCCGCAGCGCGTCATATTCGGCATCGGACACGCTCGGCGCGTCGTCCTGATAATAGCGCCGGTCGTGCCCGGCGATCTCGGCGGCAAGCCGCGCGTGCTCGGCCTTGGCCTGTTTTTCGGTGAGGTCGTCGACGGCTAGCTTCGTGGTATCTTTTGCGGCCATTTGCGGTCATCGACACGCGGCATGATGCGGCGCGGCGAACTTTGCCCCGCCGCGCCCGGCGTTGTCTAGCCGCGCGATTGCGCGTAATTTGATGCCGGGATGAACGCCAGCCGAGGGTCGCACGCCATGACGACACGATCGATTTTGCACTACGTCGTACCCGCATTGGCGCTGGCGCTTGCATCCGCTGCCGGCCTCCGCCGCCACGGTGCGCATCTACGTCACCAACGCCGCCGGCGACAGCATCCATGTCATCGATCCGGTCACCAACAAGGTGGTGCAGGAGATCAAGGACGTGGTCGGCGCCCATGGCATCGCGTTCTCGCCGGACGCCGCGCGGGTCTATGTCAGCAACGAGGAGACCTCGACGCTCGACGTCTATGACCGCAAGAGCGGCAAGCTGATCAAGAAGGTGGCGCTGTCGGATCATCCGAACAACATTTCGGTGACCAAGAACGGCGACCGCATCGTCGTCGCCATCGCCCGCGGCCGCGGCGGGCTGGATATCGTCGACGCCGCGACGCTGACGCTCAAGACGACGATCTCCACCAATGGCGGCCGGCTGCACAACGTCTATGTCACGCCGGACAGCAAATACGTGGTCGGCGGCTCGATCCCGTCCAAAACCTTCTATGTGTTCGATCTGGAGAAGGAGCAATTGGCCTGGGCGATGCCGATGGATCTTGGCGTGCGCTGCATGGCGATCGAGACCAATCCGGACGGCTCGACCAAGCGCGTGTTCGCGCAGATGTCGAGCCTCAACGGCTTCTCGGTGATCGATATCGCCCAGCAGAAGGAAGCCGCCCGGGTGACCTTGCCGAAGCGTGCCGCAGGAATTCGACCACGGCGGCTACCGCACCAACGAGCCGTCCCACGGCATCGGCATCGCGCCGGACAACAAGACGCTGTGGGTCACCAGCATCCCCAACAACGCCGTGTACGAATATTCGCTCGCCGACCTCACGCTGATCGGCAAGGTCGACCTGCCCAGCGAGACCATCGCCGGCCACGCGGCGCCGCTGTCGGCGGTGGCCAACTGGGTCACGTTCACGCCGGACGGCAAGGAGCTGTTCATCTCCAATTCCGGGATGCGCTCGGTGACGGTGGTCGATACCGCGGCGATGAAGGTCACCAAGGTCATCCCCGTCGGCGAAGTGCCGAAGCGCAACGGCACTTTGGTGATCCCGGACGAAGGCGGCCACGCCACCAAGCGCGGCCCGAGCAAGCAGGCTGCGGCGCAGTAGTCGCTCACTGTCATGCCCCGCGAAGGCGGGGCATCCAGCCTCGAAGGGCGACGGCTCAAGTCGGCTATGTCGCTGGACATCACGTTCCGACGCGTAAACCCGATCGTACGTGACAGACCTGCGATGGCCGCGCTATGCGCGGGCATAGGATGACGATGCAGTTACTTCTTCCCCGGCCCCAGCGTCGCGCCCTGCGCCCATTGGGCGATGGTCTTCCAATTGGGATCGTTCTTGCTGGCGAATTGCCGGCCGCCGGAATGGAAGGCGTCGCCGCCGGCTTCCGGCGCCAGCGGATGCAGCAAAATCTTCGAGGCGAGCGGATCGTCGGCGGCCTGCACGATCTTCGCCACCGTGTCGAAATTCTTGCG
The DNA here is from genome assembly GCA_963831505.1 of uncultured Alphaproteobacteria bacterium. Lineage (GTDB taxonomy): Bacteria > Pseudomonadota > Alphaproteobacteria > Rhizobiales > Xanthobacteraceae > Bradyrhizobium. The sequence goes on from CAWHQY010000095.1 coordinate 8,696, forward strand.
CGTCTGTTCCTCGGTCCAGGTCGATTGGCCGTCGGGAAGCTTTTCCAGGCGCAGCATGTTGTTGGCGTCGGCGTGGCACATGACGCAAGGCGCGTGGCCCGGCCGCTTGACGAGGAAGATCGGCTGCACCTTGGCCTTGTAGAAGTCGTAGTCGAGCGTGCCGGCGGCGGGCACGAGCGAAGTGCTCGCCAGCGCAAACATCGCGGTGGCAACGACGACGCGAACGGACATGGCATTCCTCCCGAACGATTATTTTCCGTTTCGTTATCGCGAAACGGTTTTGCGCAATCTAGCAGATGCACGCGCTGCACGCGCGACGGCGATCAGCTCGCGGCGCGGATCAGGCGCTCGGCGGCGGCGCGGGCTTCGGCGGTGATTTCGGCGCCGGCCAGCATGCGCGCGATCTCTTCCCGGCGCCGCTCGTCGGCAAGCTCGACGACCCGGGTCGCCACCCGCTTGCCCTTGGCGAGCGCGTCCTTGGTGATGAGGTAGTGCCGGTCGGCGCGCGCCGCGACCTGCGGCGCATGCGTCACCGCGATGACCTGGACGCCGGAGGCGAGCCGGGCGAGACGTACACCAATCGCGTCGGCGACGGCGCCGCCGACGCCGGTGTCGATCTCGTCGAACACCAAGGTCGGCGCCGAGCCGCGGTCGGCGAGCACCACTTTGAGCGCCAGCAGGAAGCGCGCCAGCTCGCCGCCGGACGCGATCTTCATCAGCGGTCCCGGCCGGGTGCCGGGATTGGTGCGCACCCAGAACTCGACCCGGTCGAGGCCGTTGGGGCCTTCGCTCTCGCTCTCGATCTGGGTGGAAAATTGCGCGCGCTCGAGCTTGAGCGGCTTGAGCTCCGCATTCACCGCCTTGTCGAGCTTTTGCGCCGCGCGGCGGCGGCCGGCGGACAGCGCCTGCGCCGCCTCGCGGTAGCGCGCCGTGGCCGCTTGCGCTTCCTGCTCCAGCGCGGTGAGGCGCTCGGCGCCGGCGTCGATCAGCGCCAGATCGCCCTGGTAGCGTTGCCCGAGCGCGGCCAGATGATCGACCGGCACATTGTATTTGCGCCCGGCGGCGCGCAGCGCGAACAGGCGCTCCTCGATGCGCTCGAGCTCCCGCGGGTCGAAGTCCGCCACGCGCAGCGCCTGTTCGAGATGGCTGCGCGCCTCGTCGAGCGCGTTGAGCGCGGCGTCGATCGCCTTGACCACCGGCTCGATCAGCGCCGGCGCCTGCACGGCGCGGCGTTCGAGGCGGCGCACCGCGGTCGACAGCGGCGGCACCGGCGATTGCGGGCCGCTGACGCTGTCGAGCGTCGAGCGCAAATCCTCGGCGACCTTTTCCGCCTGCATCATGGCGGCGCGCCGTTCGGCGAGCGCCGTCTCCTCGCCGGTTTCGGGGGCGAGACGGCCGAGCTCCTCGACGGCGTGGCGCAGCCATTCGGCCTCGCGGCCCAGGCGTTCGACTTCGGCGCGATGATGGGCGACGGCCTCCTCGCGCGCGCGCCGCTCGTCCCACAGCCGCGCCACGTCGGCGGCGTCGCCTTCGATGCCGCCATAGGCGTCGAGCAGAGCGCGATGGGTCGCGGCGTCGACGAAGGCGCGCTCGTCGTGCTGGCCGTGGATTTCCACCAGCGCCGCGCCAAGCGCGCGCAGCACCTGGACGCTGACCGGCTGGTCGTTGACGAAGGCGCGGGTGCGGCCGTCGGCGAATTGCACGCGGCGCACGATCAGCTCGTCCTCGCCGCCGAGATCGTTCTCCGCCAAGCAAGCGGCGCGCCGGATGGTCTTTGCCGAGATCGAACGCGGCGATCACCTGGCCCTGCTCGGCGCCCTCGCGCACCATGGCGGTGTCGCCGCGCGCGCCGAGCGCCAGCGCGAAAGCATCGAGCAGGATCGATTTGCCGGCGCCGGTCTCGCCGGTGAGCGTGGCAAGGCCGGACCCGAAATCGATGTCCAGGCGATCGATCAGGACGATGTCGCGGATGGAAAGGCGAGCAAGCATGATGTCAGACGACGGACGACAGAGGACGGATGACGGACTGTTATTCTTGATTCTGCGTTCTGTCCTCTGTCGTCCGTCGTCCGACTTCAGCCCAGCCCTACCTTCTTGAACGCCTTGCTCATCCAGGATTCCTTGTTCTCGTTCGGCTCGCCGCCGGCGTTCTTCACCAGCTTATAGGCGTCCTTGTACCAAGAGCTGTCCGGGAAATTGTGGCCGAGCACGGCGGCTGCGGTCTGCGCTTCGTCGAGGATGCCGAGCGCGACATAGGCCTCGGTCAGCCGCTCCAGCGCTTCCTCGACGTGGCGCGTGGTCTGGTATTGCGTCACCACGACCTTGAAGCGGTTGATGGCGCCGATGAAGTCGCGCTTGTTCATGTAGAAGCGGCCGATCTCCATCTCCTTGCCGGCGAGCTGGTCGCGCGCCATGTCGACTTTCTTCTTCGCCGCCGTCGCGTATTCGGATTCCGGATATTTGCGCACCACTTCTTCGAGCGAATTGATCGCCTTGTCGGCGCGCGCCTGGTCGCGGCTGACGTCGAGGATCTGATCGTAGTAGGACGAGCCGATCAGGTATTGGGCGTAGGCCGCGTCGGGACTGCCGGGATGCAGCGTCACATAGCGCTGCGCCGAATTGATGCAGTCGGTGTATTCCTTGGCCTGATAGTAGGAATAGGCCGACATCAGCAGCGCCTTGCGCGCCCAATCCGAATACGGATTCTGGCGATCCACTTCGTCGAATTTCTTTGCCGCTTCCTTGTACTCCTGCCTGTTGTTGAGCAGGAAAAGGCCCTCGTTATAGAGCTTGTCGGCCGGCGTATCGGGGATGAGATCGTCGTCTTTGTTGAAAAGGCTGCAGCCCATCAGCGGAGCAGTGACCGGCGCGACGACGAGCGCCAGCGCCAGCCAACCCGCCAGCGCACGCAGCCTGTGACCGGATTTTTCCGATCCTCGTAACCGCAGCGTCATGAGATGGTCAGAGTCCCGTCCCGCCGATTGCCCCACCTTATTCCGCGCCGCATGCGCGTCCAAGGGGAGCATCCCCTGAGGTCCGACGATAATAGCGCAATTAAGCCCGGCAATCGGCCGGGATTAAGGCGAAAAAGGTAAGCAAATCAAGAGACGTCAGGCCCGTAAGCCGGGGCGACGACGCCGGTTGAGAGATCGGCGTGGCCGCGGAGGCGGCGGACCGTCTCCGGCATCTCGACGTAGGTCCACGCGCTCTGGTCCGCCATCAGGGCGGTGAGGACGGCGTGATTGAGCTTGTGGCCGCCGCGCACCGAACGATAGGCGCCGATGAGCGGGGCGCCGGCCAGCGCCAGGTCGCCGATGGCATCGACCGCCTTGTGGCGCACGAATTCGTCGGGGAACCGCACGCCCTCGGCGTTGAGCACCCGGTTTTCGGCGACCACGACGGTATTCTCGAAAGAGGCGCCGAGCGCATAGCCCGCGCTCCACAGTTTCGCCACGTCGCGCATGAAGCCGAAGGTCCGCGCCCGCGCCAGCTCGCGGCGGAACGTGTCCGGCTCGACATCGAT
>CAWHQY010000096.1:0-201925 GCA_963831505.1 uncultured Alphaproteobacteria bacterium
TCGTGACGGCATTCGGTAAGCTGATCCGAACTACGGCGTTCCGGTTGACGCTGGTCTATCTGTTCCTGTTCGCGTTGTTCGCGGCGTCGCTGCTTGGCTATTTCGCCTGGAACACGCGGCGGATGATCACCGAGCAGATCACCACGACCGTCAGCGCCGAAGTCAGCGAGATCACCGAAATCTACGACCGCCGCGGGCTGCACGGCCTGTTCTTCAACATCGAGAGCCGCGCCTTGCGGCCGGGTGCCAATCTCTATCTCGTCACCACGCCCACCGGGCAGATGATCGCCGGCAATGTTGGCTCGCTCGCGCCCGGCGTGATGGGCACCAATGGCTGGTCCGAGACCGCGTATCAGCGGCTGGACGAGCAGGACACCGCTTATCATCGCGCCCTCGTCAACGTCACCCAGCTCTCAGGCGGCTTGCGGCTCCTGATCGGGCGCGATCTGGAGGAGCGGCGGCGGCTGTTCGGGATCGTCGCGAAGGCCGCGCAATGGTCGATCCTGGTGGTGGTGGTGCTGGGCATCGGCGGCGGCATCTTCGTCGCGCGGCGCGTGCTGCAGCGGATCGACGCCATGACCGGCACCGCCCAGCGCATCATGGCGGGCGATCTCTCGGATCGCTTGCCGGTTGGCCGCAGCGGCGACGAGCTCGACCGGCTCGCGTCCAACCTCAACGCCATGCTGGAGCGGATCGAAGCGCTGATGGTGGGGCTGAAGGAAGTCTCCGACAACATCGCCCATGACCTGAAAACACCGTTGACGCGCTTGCGTAATCGCGCGGAGGAGGCGCTGGCGAAATCCGGCTGCGAGGCCGACTATCGCGCGGCGCTCGAGCGTACCATCGAGGAATCCGACGGCCTGATCCGCACCTTCAACGCGCTGCTCATGATTGCGCGCGCCAAATCCGGGCAGGCGCGCGGCAACATGGATGATTTCGATGCCGCCGAGGTCGCCGAAGGCATTCACGAGCTCTATGAGCCGCTCGCCGAAGACGGCGGCATGACGCTGCGGCTGAAGACTGCGCCCGCGCCGCTGCATGGCAACCGCGAATTGATCAGCCAGGCGCTCGCCAATCTCGTCGAGAACGCCATCAAATACGGTAAACCCGCGGAGCCCAGACCCGCTGAGCTAAAAGGCTCGGTCGTCAGCCTCGATGCCAGGCAGATCCTGATCGAGGCGCGGCGCGAGGGCGAGCAGGTGCTGCTCAGCGTCACCGATCACGGCCCCGGAATCCCTGAAGGCGAGCGCAAGCACGCGATGGAGCGCTTCGTGCGGCTTGATTCGAGCCGCAGCCAGCCCGGTTCCGGCCTGGGCTTAAGCCTTGCATCGGCGGTCGCGACCCTGCATGGCGGCGAGTTGCGGCTGGGCGATGCCCATCCTGGGCTGGTTGCGACGCTCGCGATCCCTGCGCGTGCCGGCGCCAGCGACAGGCTTGCGGTTCAAACGCCGGATGTGCCACAGAAGGTGGCATGACCTGATCCGCGACGGGCGACGCGGAACCGCATCTTTAGCCCGCTTCCGAAGTGTTCATTCATTATGACAATTCGCGCACTGGCCGCGCGGTTTATGGACGGGCCGTATGTATCGGCGCCGGACAAGGCCGAAGAAATCCTGCAGGGTTGGCTTGCCGACCTCGAGCCGGCGCAGTCGGCCGAGATCGGCGAACTGCTTGCGCACGCCAGGGCCGGGACCAAGGACAAGAACAAGGCCAGGACCATCCTGCTCGGCCTTGCCGAGTTCTCGCCCTACCTGTTCGATCTCGTCCGCGCCGATGCCGCGCGGCTGATCCGGCTGCTGCGCTGCGAGCCGGAGACGCATCTGGTTTCCCTGATCGAGGCGACGTCGCGCGAGGTCTTTGCCGCCGCAAGCGAGGCAGAGGTGATGCGGCTGCTCCGGCGCATGAAATCCGAAGCGGCGCTTTTGATTGCGCTCTGCGATATCGGCGGCGTCTGGCCGGTGATGCAGGTGACGGCGGCGCTGACCGATCTCGCGGTCGCGTCCGTGCAGATGGCGCTGCGCCATCTCCTGCGCCAGGAAGCCTCGCGCGGACGGCTGTCGCCTCCCGATTGCGAAAGGCCCGAGGAAAACAGCGGCCTGTTCGCGCTCGCCATGGGCAAGATGGGCGCGGGCGAGCTCAATTACTCCAGCGACATCGACCTGATCGTGTTCTTCGATCCCGCCGCGCCGACGCTGGCGCGGGATATCGAACCGCAGCCGTTCTTCGTGCGTGTGACGCAAGCGCTGGCGCGGCTGCTGCAGCAGCGTACCGGCGACGGCTACGTGTTCCGCGTCGATCTGCGGCTCCGGCCGGACCCGGCCTCGACGCAGGTGGCGATGTCGACCGACGCCGCGCTGCATTATTACGAGCGGGAAGGGCGAACCTGGGAACGCGCCGCCATGATCAAGGCGCGGCCCTGCGCCGGCGACATGAAGGCGGGCGAAGCCATGATCGCGGAGCTCTCGCCGTTCGTCTGGCGCAAGCATCTCGATTTCGCCGCCCTTGCCGATGTCCACGACATGAAGCGGCAGATGCAGACCTATCGCGGCCAGAGCGAGATCGCGGTCGAGGGCCACAACGTCAAGGTCGGGCGAGGCGGTATCCGCGAGATCGAGTTCTTCGCGCAGACCCAGCAGTTGATCGCGGGCGGCCGGCATGCCGAATTGCGGGTGCGGCCGACGCTCGAAGCGCTGGGCGTGCTGTCGTCGAACAACTGGATCACCCATCAGGCGCGCGACGAGCTCTCCGCGGCCTATCAATTCCTGCGTCGCGTCGAGCACCGGCTGCAGATGATCGCGGACGAGCAGACTCATTCACTGCCCGACAGCGTGGAAGCGGTTGAACGCTTCGCGTGCTTCCTCGGCTATAAGGACCGGGCCGCCTTTGCGAAGGAGTTGCTGGCGCAGCTCAACATCGTGCAGGGGCACTATGCCAAGCTGTTCGAGGGCGATCCGACCGGCACGGCAAAGCTGCCGGACATCGATTACAGCGCGGGCGCCGAAGATCAGCGCCTGCTGAAGCATCTCGCCGCGCTCGGCTTCAAGGAGCCGATCAAGGTGGCGCAAACCGTGCAGCTCTGGATGGCCGGCGAATATCGCGTGTTCCGGACGGAGGCCACCAAAAGCGCCTTTGCCGAATTCGCACCTGCTTTGATCGACGGGCTGGCGCATGCCGAGGAGCCGGACCGCGCGGTGGTCGCCTTCGACACCTTCCTGCAGGCGTTGCAGCGGGGCGGGCGGCTGATCACGCTGCTCGGGCAGAACCGCGACCTCGTCGCGCTGGTGGCGCTGGTGCTGGGCGCAGCACCACGACTTGGCGACATGCTGGCGCGACAACCGCAACTCATGGACGGGCTGATCGACCCGCGTTTTTTCGGCGCCATGCCGGACCAGCGCGAACTTTCGGGGCGGCTGGCGGCGACGCTGAAGGACGCCAACTCCTACGAGGAATTTCTGGATCGCCTGCGGCTGTTCGGCCAGGAAAGCCTGTTCCTGATCGGCACGCGCATTCTCTCCGGCACGGTGTCGGCGCAACAGGCCGGCACCGCCTTTGCCGATGTCGCCGAGGGCATCGTCCATACCGTGCATGGCCTCGTGACGGAACGCTTTGCCGCCCAGCATGGCCGTATCAAGGGGCAGGAGACCGCGATCGTCGCGATGGGCCGGCTCGGCAGCCGCGAGATGACCGCGAGCTCCGACCTCGATCTGATTCTGCTCTATGATTTCGACCCCGACGCGCCGGAGTCCGACGGCGAACGACCGCTGAGCGGCGCGCATTATTTCGCGCGCTTTACCCAGCGCCTGATCAGCGCCTTCACGATACGGACCAATTACGGCGTGCTCTACGAGATCGACATGCGGCTGCGTCCATCGGGGCGGGCGGGCCCGTTGGCCTCGCATATCGATTCTTTTGCCGAATATCAGGAGCGCGAGGCGTGGACCTGGGAGCACATGGCGCTGACCCGCGCACGCGTGATCTCGGCTTCGCCCGCCTTCCGCGCGCGGATCGAAGGCGTCATTCGCGAGGCGCTGACGCGGCCGCGCGAGGCGATCGGCATCGCCCATGACGTCGCCGACATGCGTCGCGCGATCGCGCAGGAGAAGGGCGAGGACGATCCCTGGGAGCCGAAATATGCCGCCGGCGGCATGGTCGATATCGATTTCATCGCGCAATATCTCGAGCTCATCCACGCGAGCGAGAAGCCGGACATCCTCAACGTCAACTCCTTGAACGTGATCGACAATGCTGCGCGGCTCGGGGTACTGCCGCCGGCGGAAGCCGAAATCCTGCGAGCGGCCGGCAGGCTCTATCACGATCTGACGCAGGTGCTTCGGCTTTGCGTCAGCGACAAGTTCGATCCGAAGACGGCCGGCGTGGACCTGTTGCGCGTCATGGCGCGTGCGGGCGATGCCCCGGACTTCTCCTCGCTGCAGGCGCGTCTGAAGGAAACGCAGGCCGAGGTGCGCCGCGTGTTCAAGGCGGTAGTGGAAGAGCGGGCGTGACCCTTATGGTGAGGAGGCGCGAAGCGCCGTCTCGAACCATGAGGCCCGGCTATCGGCCTCATCCTTCGAGACGCGCTTCGCGCTCCTCGGGATGACGAGATAGGGGACCCGATGAGGCGAGCCTAAGCGTTCTTCAGGGTTTCCAGCGCTGCCCGCACATCGGGGTCGAGGCCGGCGCCGCCGGCATCGAGATGCGCGAAGATCTGTTTGCGCATCCGCGGATCCCAGAACTTGCGGATATGCTCGGACACGCCCGCGACGGTCTTGTCGTGGCCCTGGGAGTCGAAGAACTTGCCGATCTGGTTGGCCATGTAGACCAGGCGGTCAGGCGACGACGACGACATTTGCGGCCTCCCTGGCCCCGGCATCCGCGGTGATCCGCTCCGGATGGGTGAAGATTTCAAAACCGTCGCCGCGCGCAATCGCGACGAGCGTGATGCCGGCGGTATCAGCCATTCGCGCCGCAAGCGCGGTAGGGGCGGAAACGGCGACCATCAGCGACGCGCCGATCGCAGCCGTTTTCTGCACCATCTCGACCGAGACGCGGCTCGTCAGCAGCACCATGCCTTCGCCTGCGCCGACCTTCTCGCGCGCCAGGGCGCCGGCGAGCTTGTCGAGCGCGTTGTGGCGGCCGACATCCTCGCGCAAGGCCACGATACCCCGAACCGGCGTCCAAAATGCCGCGGCGTGCACCGCGCGGGTTTCGATGTTGATCTTTTGCAGCGGCGCGACAGCCGCCATCGCCGTCATGATCTCGCGTGGCGAGAACGCGCGGCCCCGGTCCACCACCGCCGCCGGGCGCACGGCTTCGGCGATCGAATCGATACCGCAGATTCCGCAGCCGGTGGGTCCCGCGATATGCCGGCGACGTTCGCCCAGCAGTGCGGCCTTGTCGGGCGACAGCCACATGCGGAGCTCAATGCCGTCATCGAGCTCGACGACATCGAGCGACTCGATGTCGTCTGGCGATTGCACGATGCCTTCGTCGAGGCTGAAGCCGATGGCGAAATCCGGCAAATCCTGCGGCGTGCCCATCATTACGGCGTAGGTGCCGCCGTTATAGGTCAGCGCCAGCGCGGTCTCTTCCGGAATCATCCGCGTGCCCTCGGCGAGACGGCCGTCTCGCCAGGCTTTCCGTTTCGCAGGGCTGACCGGACGGAGCATCGTTATTCCGCAGCCTCCGCCGGTGCGATGCGGCGGGAATGGCGCGCCTGCGCCTCATAGGCCTTCTGCCACTCGGACGGACCGTTCGACGGTGAGATCTGCACCGCCGTGACCTTGTATTCCGGACAGTTGGTCGCCCAGTCGGAGAAGTCCGTGGTGATGACGTTGGCCTGCGTGTCCGGGTGGTGGAAGGTGGTGTAGACCACGCCAGGCGCCACGCGATCGGTGACCAGCGCGCGCAGCGTCGTTTCGCCGGCGCGACTCTTGAGCCGCACCCAGTCGCCGTCGCGCACGCCGCGCTGCTCGGCGTCGTGGGGGTGGATTTCGAGCCGATCTTCCTCATGCCAGACGATGTTCTCGGTGCGCCGCGTCTGCGCGCCGACATTGTACTGGCTGAGAATGCGGCCGGTGGTGAGCAGCAGCGGGAAACGCGGCCCGGTGCGCTCGTCGGTCGGGACATATTCGGTGAGGATGAACTTGCCCTTGCCGCGGACGAAGCCGGCCATATGCATCACCGGCGTACCCTCGGGCGCCTTCTCGTTGCAGGGCCACTGCACCGAGCCAAGTTCATCGAGCCTGGCATAGGAGACGCCGGTGAAAGTCGGCGTCAGCGCCGCGATCTCGTCCATGATCTCGGACGGATGTTTGTAATGCATCTCGAAGCCCATTGCCTTCGCGAGCAGGATAGTGACTTCCCAGTCGGCATAACCGTTGCGTGGCGACATCACCTTGCGCACGCGCTGGATGCGCCTTTCGGCGTTGGTGAAGGTGCCGTCCTTTTCCAGGAAGGTCGAGCCGGGCAGGAAGACGTGGGCGTAATTGGCGGTCTCGTTGAGGAAGAGGTCGTGGACGATGACGCATTCCATCGCCGAGAGCGCCGCCACGACATGGCTGGTGTTGGGATCGGACTGCAGGATGTCCTCGCCCTGCACATAGAGACCCATGAAGCTGCCTTCGATGGCGGCGTCAAACATGTTGGGGATGCGCAGGCCCGGCTCGTTGTTGAGCTTGACGTTCCACATCGCCTCGAACTGCTCGCGCACCGCATCGCCCGAGATGTGGCGATAGCCGGGCAGCTCGTGCGGGAACGAGCCCATGTCGCAGGAGCCCTGCACATTGTTCTGGCCGCGCAGCGGGTTCACGCCGACGCCGGGACGGCCGATATTGCCGGTCGCCATCGCGAGGTTCGCGATCGCGATCACGGTCGTGGAGCCCTGGCTGTGCTCGGTGACGCCGAGGCCGTAGTAGATCGCGCCATTGCCGCCGGTCGCGTAGGTGCGCGCCGCTTCGCGCAGGTCCTTCGGGTCGACCCCGGTCATGATCGCGGTCGCTTCGGGGCTGTGCTTCGGCTGGGCGACGAACGCCGCCCATTCCTCGAATTCGCTCCAGTCGCAGCGCTCGCGCACGAAGGCTTCGTTGACGAGACCCTCGGTGACGATGACATGCGCCAGCGCCGTCAGCACGGCAACGTTGGTGCCGGGTAACAGCGGCAGATGCAGGGCCTTCACATGCGCCGATTCCACCATCTCGGTGCGGCGCGGATCGATCACGATCAGCTTGGCGCCCTGGCGCAGCCGCTTCTTCAAGCGAGAGGCAAACACGGGGTGCGCGGCCGCCGGGTTCGCACCGATGATCATGGCGACGTCGCAGTGCTCGACCGAGTTGAAATCCTGGGTGCCGGCCGAGGTGCCGAAAGTCTGCGACAGCCCATAGCCGGTCGGGGAGTGGCAGACGCGGGCGCAGGTGTCGACATTGTTGTTGCCGAAGCCGGCGCGGATCAGCTTCTGCACCAGATAGGTTTCCTCATTGGTGCAGCGGGAGGAGGTGATGCCGCCGATGGCGTCGCGGCCGTACTTCTGCTGGATGCCCTTGAACTTCGCGGCGGCGAAGTTGAACGCTTCGTCCCAGGAGACTTCGCGCCAGGGATCCTCGATCCGCTCGCGGATCATCGGCTTGAGGATACGTTCCTTGTGGGTGGTGTAGCCCCAGGCGAAGCGGCCCTTGACGCAGGAATGGCCGCGATTGGCCTTGCCGTCCTTGTACGGCACCATGCGCACGACTTCCTCGCCACGCATTTCGGCCTTGAAGGCGCAGCCGACACCGCAATAGGCGCAGGTCGTCACCACGGAATGCTCGGGCTGGCCGATCTCGATCACGGATTTTTCCGTGAGCGTCGCGGTCGGGCAGGCCTGCACGCAGGCGCCACAGGAGACGCATTCCGAACCGAGGAAGCCTTCCTGCATGCCCGGCGAGACGCGGCTGTCGAAGCCGCGGCCGGAGATCGTCAGCGCGAAAGTGCCTTGCACTTCCTCACAGGCGCGCACGCAGCGCGAGCAGACGATGCATTTGGACGGATCATAGGTGAAATAGGGATTGGACTCGTCCTTCGGCATCCAGGCAGCGTTGATCTCGCCGGCCGATTTGGCGAACACGTGGTTTTCGCCCTCATAGCCGTAACGCACGTCGCGCAAGCCCACCGCGCCCGCCATATCCTGCAATTCGCAGTCCCCGTTCGCGGCGCAGGTCAGGCAGTCCAGCGGATGGTCGGAAATATAGAGTTCCATCACGCCCTTGCGGAGCTTCTTCAGCCGCTCGGTCTGGGTGTGCACCACGAGGCCGTTCATGGCCGGCGTAGTGCAGGAGGCTGGCGTGCCGGCGCGGCCCTCGATCTCGACCAGGCAGAGCCGGCAGGAGCCGAAGGCGTCGACCATGTCGGTCGCGCAAAGCTTTGGGATTTGCGTGCCCGATTCCATGGCCGCGCGCATGATGGAGGTGCCCTCGGGCACCGTTACGCTCTGTCCGTCGATGGTCAGCGTCACCATCGTCTCGGATCTGGAACGGGGCGTGCCGAAATCGGTTTCGTGGATCAGGGACATGTCGATCCTCCTATTCCGCGGCCTGCAGGCGCGTCGGCGCCGGGCCGAAATCTTCCTTGAAATGCTTCAGCGCGCTCATGACGGGGTAGGGCGTGAATCCGCCGAGCGCGCAGAGCGAGCCGAACTTCATGGTGTTGCAGAGGTCCTCGACTACGGCGAGGTTTTCGGCGACCCGTTCGCCGCGCCGGATCCTGTCGATGGTTTCGACCCCGCGCGTCGAGCCGATCCGGCAGGGCGTGCACTTGCCGCAGGATTCGATCGCGCAGAATTCCATCGCAAAGCGCGCCTGCTTCGCCATGTCGACGGTGTCATCGAACACGACCACGCCGCCGTGGCCGATCAGGCCGTCGCGTGCGGCGAAGGCTTCATAGTCGAACGGCGTGTCGAACAGCGCGCGTGGGAAATAGGCCCCGAGCGGCCCGCCGACCTGCACCGCACGCACGGGGCGGCCGGTGAAGGTGCCCCCGCCGATGTCGTCGACGAGCTCGCCGAGCGTGACGCCGAACGCGGTCTCGAACAGGCCGCCGAACCTGATGTTGCCGGCGAGCTGGATCGGCATGGTGCCGCGCGAACGTCCCATGCCGAAATCGGCATAGGCCCTGGCGCCGTTGTCGAGGATGAAGGGGATCGCCGCAAACGAGAGCACGTTGTTGATGACGGTGGGCTTGCCGAACAGGCCCTTGTGCGCGGGGAGCGGCGGCTTGGCGCGCACGATGCCGCGGCGGCCTTCGAGGCTTTCCAATAGCGAGGTTTCTTCGCCGCAGACATAGGCGCCGGCGCCGACGCGCACTTCGAGATCGAAGCTGTGCGCGGAGCCGCCGATGCGCGATCCCAGGAATCCCCCGCGCTTCGCCGCCGCAATCGCCGCGTTCATGGCTTCGACCGCATGCGGATATTCCGAGCGGATGTAGATGTAGCCCTTTGTGGCGCCGACGGTGATGGCGGCGATGGTCATGCCCTCGATCACCACGAAGGGATCGCCCTCCATGATCATGCGGTCGGCAAAGGTGCCGCTGTCGCCTTCGTCGGCGTTGCAGACGATGTATTTGCGGCTCGCGCGCGCGTCTGCCACCGTCTTCCACTTGATGCCGGTCGGGAAACCTGCGCCGCCGCGGCCGCGCAGGCCCGACGTCGTGAGGTCGGCCAGGATCGCATCCGGCGTCAGCGACAGCGCGCGCTCCAGCCCCTTGTAGCCGCCATGGGCGCGGTAATCGTCGAGCGAGCGGGGGTCGCTGACGCCGCAGCGGGCGAAGGTGAGGCGGGTCTGGCGCTTCAGCCAGGGAATCTCGTCCGCGACGCCAAGCCGCAGGATGTGCGGGCCATTATTGGCCATCGCCTCGAACAGGGAGGGGACATCGGCCGGGCTCACCGGGCCATACGCCACACGGCCGTTCACGGTCGCCACCTCGACCATCGGCTCCAGCCAATAAAGCCCGCGCGAGCCGGTTCGGATGATCTGGATCGGCAGGTCGCGCTTCGCCGCGGCCAGATCGAGTGCGGCAACGACATCGTCGGCGCCGACGGCAATCGCGCCGGCATCGCGCGGAACGAAAATCCGCATTTTCACCACTGTGCCTCCGCGACCAGCGCATCGAGGCGCTTTTCATCGAGGCGCCCGACCACGCGCCCATCGAGCATGGCCGACGGCGCGATGGCGCACAGGCCTAGACAGTAGATCGGCTCGAGCGTCACGCGCTCGTCGGCGGTGGTGTTGCCGAGCGCGACGCCGAGTTTCGCTTCCGCACGCGCGGCCAGCGCGTCGCCTCCGGCGGCCTGGCAGGCTTCCGCACGGCACAGTTTCAGCACGTGGCGGCCGGCGGGTTCTTTGCGGAAATCATGGTAGAATGTGAAGACGCCATAGACCTCGGCGCGCGAGAGATTGAGCGCGGATGCGACCATGGGAATGGCGGGTCCGGGTACGTAGCCGAAGGCTTCCTGCAGCGCGTGCAGGATCACCAGTGTAGGGCCTTCATGCTCGGAGTTCTCGGCGATGATCTCGGCCGCGCGTTGCTCATCCCAAGGCTCATAAGGCGACGGCATCTGCTTTTCCGATCAGGATTTTTCGCTTTCCAATTGAGTAGTTGAATCCCTCGAAACATCAATAAAGCTGTCTCATGCTGCGATAGGGAATGGCGATCAATACGGATGCAAAATCGCATGATAGGAAATTGCAATGAGCGTCAAAAACACGCGCCCTGGATGTACTTTTTGGCGGTATTGGTGCGATGGCGGCCGTGATATCCAAGACGAAATAATCCAAGACAAAACATTAACCGGCCATTAGGGACACGCTCACTTGATCGACAAACTTGAACTCCTGCTCGCGTTGGCCAAGGAGCGGCATTTCGGGCGCGCGGCGGAGGCCTGTGGCGTGACCCAGCCGACGATGTCGACGAGCCTCAAGCAGCTCGAGGAATTCCTTGGCGTAATGCTGGTGCAGCGCGGGTCGCGCTTCCAGGGTTTTACGCCGGAAGGCGAGCGTGCGCTCGACTGGGCGCGGCGCATCGTCGGCGACGCCCGTGCGATGCGTCAGGAGATCAACACCCTCAAGGAAGGTCTTTCGGGCGAGATCGCGATTGCCGCGATCCCCACCGCGCTTGGCATGGTCGCCTCGCTGACGACGCCGTTTCGCGCGCGGCATCCGAACGTGCGCTTTCGTATCGTGTCCACGACGTCGATCGCAGCGCTTGGGCTGCTCGAAAATCTCGAGGTCGATGCCGCGCTGAGCTATATCGAGAACGAGCCGATCGGCAAGGTGCGCACGGTGCCGCTCTACAACGAAAGCTACCGTTTGCTGACGTCGCCGGACGGCATGTTCGGCGACCGCAAGGAGGTGACCTGGAAGGAAGTGGGGCAGGTGCCGCTATGCCTGCTGACGCCGGACATGCAGAACCGCCGGATCATCGATCGCGCGCTCAAGTCCGTCGGCGTCGAAGCGACGCCGACGCTGACATCCAACTCGATCGTCGTGCTGTACACCCATGTGAAGACCGGGCGCTGGGCCAGCGTGATGCCGGCAAAGCTTGCGGAGACGCTGGGCTTTTCCGACGTGGTAAGGGCGATCCCGATCGTCGATCCCGCCGTCAGCTACAATGTCGGCCTGGTCATTCCGCAGCGCGAGCCGCTGACGCCGCTGATTGCAGCCCTGGTGCAGATCGCGCGCGAGGTGGCGCCGAGCCTGCAGACGTGAGGCCGGCCGAACCGGCCATGCCGCGGGAATGTGAAGGCTCGCCTCGTCATTGCGAGCGAAGCGAAGCAATCAATCTGCCCGCGAACGGACTTTGGATTGCTTCGTCGCTTCGCTCCTCGCAATGACGGCGGAGGCGGCTGAGAGCCAGCGTCACGCCGCCGCCGAGATGTCCGGCCTGTTGTCGCGTGGATCGCGCGGCAGCGAGACGCGGACAACGGTGCCGGCGCCGAGCCGCGAACGCAGCTTCATCGAGCCGCCATGCAACTGGGTCAGGGATCGCGCGATGGCAAGCCCAAGTCCCGAGCCGTGATAGGTTTTGGTGAGCTGGCTCTCGACCTGCTCGAAGGGGCGGCCGAGCCGTGCGAGCGAATGCGCGGCGATGCCGATGCCGGAGTCGGCGATCAACAGCGTAATCCGGTCGCTTGTCATGCGGCTGCGGACGACGATCTTGCCGCCCTCGGGGGTGAACTTCACGGCGTTGGACAGGAGGTTGACCAGAATCTGCTTGGTGGCGCGGCGATCGGCCACCACGGAGATGGTCTGCTCGATGTCGGCGTCGAGCACGAGCTTCTTGTCCTCCGCGCGGCCGGAGACGACGCGCAGAAGATTCCGCCAGCGTCTTGGAGAGGTCGAGCGGCTCCATGTCGAGCTTCATCCGGCCGGCCTCGATCTTCGACATGTCGAGGATGTCGTTGATCACCTCGAGCAGATAATGGCCGCTGGTCAGGATGTCGTGGCAATATTCATGGTATTTCTCCGAGCCGAGCGCGCCGAACATGCCGCTTTCCATGATCTCCGAGAAGCCGATGATGGCATTGAGCGGCGTGCGCAGCTCGTGGCTCATATTGGCGAGGAACTTCGACTTGGTCTGGTTGGCCTCCTCGGCGCGGGTCTTTTCGCGCTGGTATTTTTCGGCGAGGTCGGCGAGTTCCAGCGCCTGCCGCTCCAGCGCCGCGCGCGAGCGCTGCAGGTCGATCACGGTGGCGCGCAGGCGCAGGTCGTTGTCGACCAGCTTCTGCTCATGCTCCTTGATGCGGGTGATGTCGGTGCCGACCGAGACGTAGCCGCCGTCCTTGGTGCGGCGCTCGCTGATATGCAGCCAGCTTCCGTCGTCGAGCTGCGCCTCGAAGGTGCGCGCACCCGGCGCCATGATGGTGGTCTCATGCAGGCGGGTGCGGACCTCCGGCATGCTGCCGACCTCGATCACGGTCTCGTAGGAGGTGCCGGGGATCACGGCGGAGTCCGGCAGCTTGTGCAGCCGCTGGAAGTGCGAGTTGCAGAGCACCAGGCGGTTGCTCGCGTCCCACAGCACGAAGGCCTCGGGGATGGTCTCGATCGCGTCGCGCAGCCGCAGATCGGCTTCGATCGTGCGCTCGGCGAGGCTTTTCTGCTCGGTGATGTCGACGGCAATCCCGATCAGATGCTTGCCGGTGTCGCCGTGGCTCAGTTCGCAGCGCACCCTGAGCCAGATCCAGTGGCCGTCGGTATGCTGCATGCGGAAGGTCTGGTCGATATGGTCGAGCGCGCCCGCGATGAGCTGGTTGGCGATCGAGAACAGGTCGATGTCGTCGGACTTCACCAGCGCATTGACTTCGCCGAAGGTCAGGAGATCGTTGCGGCTGTCGAGGCCCAGCATGGTGAACATCGATTGCGACCAGAAGATCCGGCCGCGGTCGAGGTCCCAGTCCCACAGGCCGCAGCGGCCGCGGTTCAGCGCGGTATCGATCCGGCCGCGCACGGCGTCGTTGATGAGGTCGCCTTCGCGCGCGCGGGTCGATTGCCAGTGAAAGGCGAAGCCGAGGATCAGCACGACAAAGCCTGTCGTGGCGGAGAGCGTTACCGAGAGCGCCGAGTCCGAGCCCCAGATCGGCTCGAGCCGTTCCTGGATCACGATCACGCGGCCGGCAAGGGCCTTGACGAGCTGCGAGGTCGCCATGGCGCGGTTGCCGTTCGGCAGCGTCACGTCGAGGATTTTGCCCTGCAGGCTCGGAGCGGCGATCAACTGCGCGGAGCTGATCGCGTCGAGGATGCCGTCGTTTTCCTCGAGGCTCAATTTGATCGGCGCGCGCGCGAGAATGCGCCGGTCGGGCCCGACCACGATGATGTGTCGTCCGGCAACCGCTCCCCATGCCGGGATGAGGTCGGGCAGCAGGGATTGCAAGCCGTCGAGATTGGTCAGGCGCTCCGCCCTGACGGACGCGGCGCGATCGATGCGCTCGGCGAGATAGTCGGAAAGCGAGATGAGGTCGCGCTCGGCCGCGCCGCGCTTCTGCCGGCTCTGGTCGAGCACCTGCACGAAGGCGCCGAGGCAGATCGTGATCAGGAAGGCGATGATCAATGTGGGGACGGCGCGGCGGAGCGTGGGCTCCGCCGTCAACAGCCTGGTGTAGGCCGGCTTTGCGATCGATTGCGCCAATCCCTTGATCGAATCGGATTGGGCGGCGCACTCGTTCGCTGCATGCGCACGCGCCATGCCCTGGACCCCCACCGGAAATAATCTCGCATCCGTCCGAAAGCTCCCCACGCTAGCTCCCGAATCAATGTGATTTGAATCCAGTTTTCCCGGGCTGTCGAGAGTCAACGATTCCTTAACGCGAATAAATGTTGTCCCAAGGAGAATCGCCAGCGTGAACTTGCGGAAATATGAGTCCGAAACAGGAACGTGGGTGGCTCGGCGGAGCCGAACCGGAGTCAACCGCGCGGGGGCTCGGCGTGACTGACGACGCGCCTCACGGTCGGAAAGGCGCGGCGCAGCGCGCGCTCGATCTCGTCGACGTTCTCGTGCACCTTGATCACGCTCATCGACGGCGCAGCGCGGCAGTGGAAATTGACGATTTCGCCGGCGTCGGTATTGCGCACGCGGACATTATGGACGTCATGGATCGCGGTTTCGGCGGCAAAGCGCGACAGCGCGGCCTTGATGGTCTCAATGCGGTCGGGCGCGGCGTCGGTGCCGAACGGCAGCTCCGGCTCGAGCGGCTCGATGTGGGTATCGACCTCGACGCCGGCGCCGAAATCGCTGCGGATGCTGCGCTCCAGCTCATGCGAGATGCCATGCGCCGTGGTGAGCGGCATATTGCCGTCGACCTCGAGATCGATGCCGACCGTGAGCTTGCCGCCGAGGTCGTGCACGGTGACATGGTGGACGGCGAGGCCGGAATTGCGCGCGATCACCATGATGCGCTCGCGCACGCTCTCATTGTCGAGCGCGACCGGCACCGCGGTGAAGGTAACGTCGGCGTCGCCCAGCGCGCCCGCGACCGCCGTCTGCACCTTCCGCTTGATCTCGTCGACACGGTCGATCGGGTAGGTGCGGGGCACCTTCACGGTCGCATCGATGAAATTCGTCGATCCGACCATGCGGGCGCGCAGCCGCTCGACGCCGACGACGCCCGACACCCCTTCGATTGCGCTGCGTGCTTTCTCCGCCGCGCCCTCCGGCGCGCGGTCGAGCAGGGTTTCCACGGTGTCGCGGGCCATGCGCAGGCCGAGCAATGCGATCATGATCGCGACCGCGATCGCGGCGGCGGCGTCGCCCCACCTGAAGCCGAGCCCTGCCAGCGCAAGCCCGATGATCACCGCGATCGAGCCCATCACGTCGGAGGCGAAATGCAGCGCATCGGCGGCAAGCGCCTGGCTCCGCGTCTCGCGCGCGGCGCGATGGAGCGCGCGCGCCCGCCAGAAATTGACGGCGATGTCGATCAGCAGCACGACGAAGGGGACGGCCGAGATCGCGGGCGGAGGCGTGCCTTCGCGCAGGCGGCTCCAGGATTCGACCAGGATGCCGCCGGCCAGCACATAAAGGATCGCGATCACGCCGAGCGCCGAGACGCTCTCGAACTTGCCGTGGCCGTAGTGGTGCTCGTCGTCCGCCGGCAGGTCGGACACCCGCACCACCATCCAGGTGATGATCGTGGCGACCACGTCGACCGAAGAGTGCAGGGCCTCCGAGACCAGCGCCAGCGAGCCGATCATGATGCCGACGACGAATTTGGCCGTGGCCATGCCGGCAGAGGCAAAGATCGAGATGGCCGCGACGCGGGTTTTGACGTTGTGGGCGTGTTCGCTCATGCGCGTTCGTTTAGCAGTCCATCCGTTAACATCAAGCACCGATCTCAGGCTCAATCGCCAGTCACTTGCAGGAGCCGTTTGTTGCGAATTGTTCCGAATTAAGCTCGTCATTGCGAGCGCAGCGAAGCAATCCATCCTACCGCGTACCATAGGTGACAATGGATTGCTTCGCTGCGCTCGCAATGACGTGGCTTGCACTGAATACAACTCCGCGATCTCGCGGCGCGATGCGCCCGAGGTGTTCAAAAATCAATCGCGCCGGAATAAAGAGGGCGCAGGGAATGCCGGGTGCGCGCTGCACCCGCGGTCTCGTGTGCAAAAGAGTGTGGAGACGCACACGAGCATACAGGGCAGCGGAGAGCATCCGACATTCCCTGCGCAATGGTTTTACGGCTTATGCCGGGCTCTCCCCGGAGACGAATTCATCTTGCCTCCGTCGCCGACGGATTGAAGGATTGTTCGAAGACCCGGTTGGGTCGACGCACCTCCGCCGGCTTGACACCAGCAACGGGTGCCAGGACCACACGGTTTTGCCGTACGCAGCCTCCCGGCTTCGCCGAGGCTTCGCCGGCACGCCCGTCCGCCAGGTTTGCGGCGCCGGTCGTCTGCGCGCTGTGTTCGCTCACGGACGATAAGCCCGCCCTGCGACCACCACACGCGCCCGACGCTGCCGCGTCCACCGCAACCCGTCCCTCGTTCGTGACGATGGCCAACGCCCCTCTCAGCGGGACGGGATGGGGGAGGGATGTAGAGGTGATTTGGGGGTGGCGTCAAGCAAAATTTCTGTAAATCGGAAATTCTGAGCGAGCTGAGAGGTGGCAGCGCGTTGATGTGGTTGTGGAAATTGGACGGAACGCGCGCTGGTTCGGACTGGGAAGATGGAGCCGCCGCTACGCGCTTAAGTGAGATAAAAATTGGCCGCGTTGATGCCCACAGCCGTAATCAGCTCCGGAATGTGAGCCTCATTGATGGAGGCGTGTTCGACGGCCAGCGCGCCCTGCTTAAACGCCGATTTCAGCGATTGGCCGGCAGCGATTGCGGCATAAAATCTCGTCGCAAAAGCCGTCGCCGCGACGTCGCTCACACTGTCTTTCATGACGATCATGGCCGAAACCGACGGCAGCAGGGCCTTCTTTGCGCCTACGCTTTCGCAAGCGTTCAGAACAACGACGCGCGGCGGCACGTCGACCGCGGCGAACGCCTTGGCAAGAATGTCGAACGTCAGAATCTTCCCTTTCGGCCTTGCGACCTTGGCGTGATCGACAGCGAGGCCGCCGCTGTAGCCGTGACCCGAAAAATGTACGATTCCGGGCGCGTGATCGTTCAATCCATCGATAATGGAATCCAGGTCCGCCGCAGGTCGGTAAAGCAATTCGATATTGTCTCGGAGCTTCGATCCGCGAACGGCCTCCTGAACCTGCCGGACTTCGGCATCGACCCGCAGCGAATTTTGTTCGTCGGGATTGGCCGTCAGATACAGCACGTTGAGGCGTTGGAGCTTCTTTAACGCGCGAACCGTGACCGTCTTCACGTTGGTTACCTTCACCGCGGGCCTTCGCTTCGTTGGCGTTGCCGCGGCAAGCCTAGGATTGTCCGCAAACTTGACGATCATCGCGCGGTGCGCGCGGACATTGGGATCCTTGCTGTAAAGAAAACGGCTGCGATCCTGGGCCTTGCCGTTGCTCTCCTCGCGGCGGATAAGGCCATAGCGCCATAGATGATCCAACTCGTTTTGGGCTTGTTGCTCGTCGCTCGGGCGCAGTTTGGCATCGACGCGCATCTGCTTTCGCGAACGCGGCTTTGAAACCCGCCCGTAGATCGTATCGAACAGCGCGCGACGGATCTTGCTGGTGCCAAGATGCTTGGCAAGGCGTTCGCAATTCTCTTCGTAATTGCCCGACCAGTCGATCGTGGCGACCCTGCCTGTCATGCGCTCAGCCTTTTTTGCCCGAGACTTTAGGAATTATCCGGCTGATGGTGGGCTGGCTGACGCCCAGGATTTGTGCGAGCTGGGATTGCGAATAACCGCGTTCCAGCATTTCCGCGAGCTTTAGCTTGCGGATCATTTCCAGCTCCTTGAGGATCTGCTCGGCTTGCTCGTCGGTCATGCCGCCTCCGCAGGTCTGAGCTTGCGTTCCGCAACCTTGGCGATTTCCTTGGTGATCTCCTTGGCGAAACCCTTCGGAAACATCCGGCTCAAGGTCGCGTCGCTTACGCCCAGGGCCGCGGCCACATGCTTTTGCTGGCAGCCTTGCGCGAGCGCGTTCAGGATCAGCATCATTTTGACGGCGCGTAATTCTTCGAGAACTTCGTTTGTTTGCAGCTCCATATATCCCCTCCTTATTTCGCTTTCGACGGTTTGCGGTTTTTCGACAAGGTGACGTTCACATTATTCGCGGTTGTGCCAAGGATCTCTGCAATAAGGGTTGGGCGCAGCCCAGCCCGCGGACAGGAAGAGGATTTTGTCTTTCGACGATTTCCATCTGCGCCGTAAGCGCCGCCGCCTGAAGCTTGATAAGGATGTCGAGCCGTTCCAGCATTTCTTCGTTCATGATTTCAATTTCTCTTCGCTTTTGATCACGGATTTGGAGAGCGGGTAGACGTGCAGCGGCAGACGCTCAGGCCCGATCCGGATCATGACGCCCGCTTCGACCCACCGCGTTATCAGGTTGCTGAGGTTGCCCTTCGCAATCTTGGTCTTCTTGCAAATCTCGGCCTGGGGCGTTTCGCCGTCGCACATGTTGTAGGCCATCACCTGCCGTTCGCTGCTTGCGGTCGGCGCGACGATTTTCGCAAGCGCCGTAAGCGGAAACGTGCTGCGTGCAAGGGTCGCCAATATTGCTTTGAGTAATTCGTCGGAAGTCGTCACTGCATCCTCCATGCATGTAACGCTGGAAATTGGCTTAGTTTTGCGTTAAATCAAAAGGCGGGCCGCTTAGTCTTGGCTCCGACCCGTAAGGACATCTCATCGGAATTCGGCTTCGACGGTATGATCGAAGAACCGGTACCCTCGATGAGTTGATCGCGGCTCGCGAACAGCCATTTCCTGAAGTCCACCTAACGCCCGTCAGAATTGTCGACAGGAAATTATAGGTATATTACTATAATCCCGTGAATGATCGACTGCGCGCGATCAAACCCGCTGTTTTCGTGGGTTCGAGCTAAAAGGACCTCAGGGCCTTTCCTGCGGCCGTTCGGAGCGAGATCGGCCAGTCTCTTTTTGAAGCGCAGCTCGGCGAGCACCCACGCAATACCAAACCTCTCAAGGGCTTTGCCGGGGTTCTGGAGATTCGCGACAACTTCGACGGCGGCACCTATCGGGCCGTCTACACAACGCGACTCGAGGGCGTCCTGTACGTCCTGCACGCGTTCCAGAAGAAATCGACGAGGGGGATAGCTACCCCGCAAAGACACTTGGACCTGATCCGGCAGCGTCTCCGCGACGCCGAGGCCATCCACAAAGCAACAGAAGGAGACCGATGATGAGCCCCAGGAAGAAGCTGCCTGCCCATACCAAGGGCTCGGGCAATATCTTTGCTGATCTCGGCCTGCCTAACGCCGAGGAACATCAGCTCAAAGCTGTGCTCGTGGTGCAGTTGAAACATCTGATCGCCGAACGCGGGCTATCCCAGGTCGCAACGGCCAAGCTCGTTGAAATGAAACAGCCCGACCTATCCAAGCTGCTGCGGGGCCAGTTGAAGCTGGTTTCGGTGGAAAAGCTGCTGCGGATGCTCACGGCATTCGACCAGGATGTGGAGATCACGGTAAAGCCGCATCGCAAGCGCGGCGAGACTGGCCGAATTACCTTCATTCCGGCTGCATAGCCAACGCCGGGGAGCGTCGAGCCTCAAGAGGCTGGATGACGCTGCCCGTTCTCTGCTCGCAAGAGATATCCAATGGCTGACGAACGCGAGCGCCTCCCGGCTCTCCGGCGCACCGTGAAGAACGCTGCGCCGCGCCTGGAACACGCATCACAGCGTCACGACGATCTTGCCGAGATGCTTGTTGGCTTCCATGTGCTCGAACGCTCTTCCGATCTCGTCGAACTTGTAGACCTTGTCGATCGGCAGTTGCAGCTTGCGCGATTCCACGGCCGGCCAGATGTCCTTGCGGACCTCGTCGAAGATTTCGCGGATTTCGTCGATGGTCCGCGTGCGGAAGGTGACGCCGATATAATGGATGCGGCGCGCGGCGTGCAGGTCGAAATTGAACTCGGCGCGGGTGCCGCCGAGCCGGCCGACATTGACGATGCGGCCCTTGATTTTGGTCGCGGCGAGGTTCTGGCTCGCGACCTTGCCCGAGACCTGGTCGACGATGAGGTCGACGCCTTCGCCATTGGTCGCCTTCAGCACCTGGTCGACCCAGCCCGGATCGGAGGAATCGACGGCGAGGTCGGCGCCGAACTCCTTCAGCCGTCCGCGGCGATAGGCATCGGTCGAGGAGCCGACCACGAGCTTCGCGCCCTTGAGCTTGGCGATCTGCATCGCCATCAGGCCGACGCCGGAGCTTGCGCCCTGGATCATCACGCTCTGGCCCGGCTGCAGCGCGCCGTTGGTGACGACGGCGTTGTGCATGGTGGCGAGCGCGACGGGGAGGGTGGCCGCCTCGTCGAAATTCATGTTGGACGGCGAGCGGAAAATCCGGCCGTGATCGGCCAGCGTATATTCGGCAAACGCCGCGCCGCCCGAGCCCATGATCTTGTCGCCGACCTTGACGCCCCTGGCGTCGGGGCCGAGCTCGGCCACTTCGCCCGCCCATTCCATGCCGAGCACGGTGCCGACGCCGCCGGCCGCACCATGGGCATGGCCCTTGGTCATGCCGAGGTCGGCGCGGTTGAGGCCGCAGGCATGGACCTTCACCAGCACCTGCGTGCCCTTCGGCGCGGGTTTTGGAACGTCGGTTATGGCAGCGCCGCCGGCGCCGTAGACATAGGCTTTCATGACAGGCCTCCTGGGCTCTTCTCTTTTGGTTGGCGGCTTATGTCGGAGGTTTAGCCGTCATTGCGAGGAGCGCAAGCGACGAAGCAATCCATTCTTTCTTTGCTTGGCGACATGGATTGCTTCGCTGCGCTCGCAATGACGTGGAGGGTGTGGAAACCTACCGCGAGCACCATTTACTCCGCGGCCTGGCGCTTGCCGCCGGACATCATGGCCTCGAAGCGTTCGCGCATGATCGCTTCGGCATCGCGGACGATGCGCGAGATCAGCTCGGCGCAGCTTGGAATATCGTGGATCAGTCCCTGCACCTGGCCGGCCGACCAGATGCCTTCGTCGGCATCGCCGGTGGCGTAGACCATCTTGCCGCGGGCGCCGGCGACGAGCTCGCGGATATCCTCGAACTTCGCGCCTTCCTTCTCCATGGCGACGACCTTGGTCGACACCGCGTTCCTGGCGACGCGCGAGGTGTTGCGCATGGTGCGGAAGATCAGCTCGGTCTCGCGCTCGTCATTGGCGACGAGCTTTTCCTTGATGAGCTGGTGGATCGGGCTCTCGCGGGTAGCCATGAAGCGCGTGCCCATGTTGATGCCCTCGGCGCCGAGCGCCAGCGCCGCGACGAGGCCGCGGCCGTCGCCGAAGCCGCCGGAGGCGATCATCGGGATCTTCACCTTGTCGGCGGCGATCGGGATCAGGATCAGGCCGGGCGTGTCGTCCTCGCCGGGATGACCGGCGCATTCAAAGCCGTCGATCGAGATCGCATCGACGCCCATGCGTTCCGCCGACAACGCGTGGCGCACGCTGGTGCATTTATGCACGACCTTGATGCCGTGCTTCTTGAACTCGGTAACGTGCTCCTGCGGCTTGTTGCCGGCGGTCTCGACGACCTTGATGCCGCTCTCGATGATGGCCTGGCGGTATTCCGCGTAAGGCGGCGGCTTGATCGAGGGCAGGATGGTGAGGTTCACGCCGAACGGCTTGTCGGTCAGGTCGCGGCAGCGCGCGATCTCCTTGGTGAGGTCCTCCGGCGTCGGCTGCGTCAGCGCGGTGATGAAGCCGAGCGCGCCGGCATTGGCGACGGCGGCAACGAGCTCGGCCCGGCCGACCCATTGCATGCCGCCCTGCACGATCGGATGTTCGACGCCGACGAGTTCGGTGAAACGCGTTTTGATCATTCTGCCCTCTGTTCCCAAAGCGCGCCTTGCGCGCCCTTTTGTTCTGATTTCAGGGGGCAGGATGGCGTCACGTCAGGCAAAAGTCCACCGGGCGCGGCCGGCGTTCAGGGTGCGCCACTAGAGCGGGATGACTTCTTCGAATCGTCATCCCGTTCTAGCCTTTTGTTTGAGCACGATCTTTTCGGAAAACCGCTACACACTTTTCCGGATCATGCTCTATGCAAAAGCAGCGGCTTTTGTTTCCGCCGGGCGGACATTTGTCTCGCGGAGCCCCGCGATCCCGCCGCGCCGGGCGACCAGCGCCAGCACGGTATCGACCTGGAGGGACGAGGGTTGCGCGCGGGCCTTGAGCATCGAACTCAAAGCCCGCTTGGTTTGCGGGTCGCAGGCAGAAGAGGACTTCGGTCAGGCGGCGGTTTGCGCGGCGCCTGCAGCCTCGTCGAAAGCGCTCGAGACATCGCGCATGCTGATGACGCCGACGAGCGCAAAATCGTCGATCACGGGAAGATGCCTTATGTGGTGCACGTTCATGAGATGACGAACGTGTTCCAGCGTGTCGGAGGAGGTGCAGGAAACCAGCCGCTGTACAGGCACAAGCTGCGACACCTTCAGGCCGACGCCCGCCGCGCCATGTTCGGCGATGGCGCGCACCACGTCGCGCTCGGTGAACATGCCGACCGCGGTGTTGCCCTCGGTGCGGACCACGTCCTTCACCACCAGAGCGCTGATATTGCTGGTGCGCATCAGTTGCGCCGCGACACCGACGGTCTCGTTCATACGAACCGTCACCACGCGGGTCGATTTCTTCGTGCGCAGGATGTCTCCGACTTTCATCGCAACCTCCATAAGGGTGACGCAGGTGTTTTAGTCGGTTAAGTCTGGTATACAATATTCCAATTGTCAATTCAGGCGTTCGCGAATCGAGATAATAATAAGCGGCAATAATGCTGACGTTTAGCGGTTTGAGGGTGGCCGGAACCACGCGCCGAGGTCCGATATGATCAGCCGAAATTCAGTTTTGTATCTGGCATGCAAGGCGGCGGCCAGAGCTGGCGCCAGGGCGAGAAAGAGGCGGAGTTGAAAAGAAAAAGGGGGACGCGGCCCACGCCGCGCCCCCTGTTGAGCGGACCTGTCGCGCGTTCAGGCAGCCTTGGCTGCGCCGGCTTCGCCTTCGACGGTTTCGTGGCCGAGGATGAAGGCGCGCCGCAGCGGCTTGATGACGAAGATCGCCATCAGCGCCGCAGTGGCGTTGAGCGCGACTGCGATCACGAATACCGCCTGCCAGCCATATCTGGCCGACACCAGGCTTGCGAGCGGCACGAGCAGCGATGCCGTTCCCTTGGCGGTGTAGAGCATGCCGTTGTTGGTGGTTGCGAACTTCGCGCCAAAGGTGTCGCCGCTGGTGGCCGGGAACAGCGAGTAGATCTCCCCGAACACGCCGAAATAGACCGCGGTCGACAGCACGAACACGATCGGGATGTGGCCATAGGCCGACAAGGTCAGCAGCATCAGCGCCGCCGTTCCGAATGCGATGAACATGGTGTTCTCGCGCCCGATATTGTCGGAGACGAAGCCGAAGAACGGACGGCCGAAGCCGTCGAAGATGCGGTCGAGCGAGATGGCAAAGGTCAACGCCGCCATCTGGAAGCCGAGCATGCTGACCGGCTCGTTGGCGATCTTGAAGTCGTGCGCGATCGGCGCGATCTGTGCCGCCGCCATCAAGCCGCCGGAGGCGACCATCACGAACACCAGGTACATGATCCAGAAGATCGGCGTACGCAACACTTGCGGCGGCGTGAAGTCGACCCTGGTTTGCGGCAAATTGAGCTGCTTCTTTTTCATCGGCATCGAAACCGCCGGCGGACGCAGGAAGAAGGCGAGAACAAAGACGATGAATCCCTGCCCAAGGCCAAAGGTCAAGAACGCGTGCTGATATCCGCTCGAGGCGATCATGTTCGCGATCGGCACCACGGTGATTGCGGCTCCCGCGCCAAAGCCGGCAGCGGTCGCGCCCGCGGCAAGGCCGCGCCGATCGGGAAACCATTTCAGCGCATTGCCGACACAGGTGCCATACACCGCGCCGGCACCGATGCCGCCGACGATCGCGCCGGCGTAAAGCAGCACCAGCGTGTCGGCATAGGAGTTGATGAGCCAGGCGAGCGCGATCATGACGCCGCCGAACGCGATGACGATGCGCGGACCGTATTTATCGACGAACCAGGCTTCGACCGGGACGAGCCAGGTCTCCGTCACGACGAAGAGCGTGAAGGCGAGCTGGATAGCCGCGCGGCCCCAGTGGAATTTCGCGTCGATGGGGTCGACGAACAGCGTCCAGCCGTATTGCAGGTTGGCGATCATCGCCATGCAGACGATGCCCATGACGAGTTGCATCCAGCGGAAGCGGCCGGACGGTGTTTCGGCCGGTGTGGCCTCGTTCGTGCTGGAAACCATGAATCCTCCCAATCGCGCTCTTTTCGGTTATGTGACCTAGTGTCGCAAACTTGTGACGGATCGTCGCAAGCGATGTTGGTATATTATATTCCAACATGCAAGCCGCATCTTGATATGCGATGCAGCATACAATCTAAGGTAGTCGGAACGATGAGGTGCACGTCGAGCGCGGTCCCATCGCGCGCGCTTGCGGCAGCCGAGAGCGATGATCGGCGCGGAGCGAAGATGCCCAGTCATCCAAAAGAATTACGCCCGGCCGAAGGGCCGGGCGCTCGAGATGAACGACGCGAAAGTGCGGTTGGCTTAAGCAGTTGCTTCCGCCACCACGACCTTGCGCCAGGGTTTGAGAGCGACGATTGCCAGCAGCGATGCCAGGATGTTCGCGCCGGCGGCGATGATGAACACGTTGTCCCAGCTTCCGGTCGACTGCTGCACGTAGTTTGCAATCGGAACCAGCAGCGCCGCGGTTCCCTTGGCGGTGTAGAGCAGGCCCGCATTGGTGGTCGCGAACTTCGCGCCGAACGTATCGGTGCAGGTCGAGGGGAACAGCGAGTAGATCTCGCCCCAGGCGAAGAACACCAGGCCTGACAGGATCACGAACCAGACCGGATCGTGCCCGAGCATATACAGCGCCCAGATGCCGAGACCTTCGATGCCGAAGGCGATGAACATCGTGTTCTCGCGACCGATCATGTCGGAGATCCAGCCGAAGAACGGACGCGTCAATCCGTTGAGGATGCGATCGATGGTTGCCGCGAACGTCACCGCTGTCATGGTCATGCCGATCAGCGTCACCGGAATGGCGTCGACCTTCCAGTCGACCGCGATCGGCTTCAGGTTCGCGGTCACCATCAATCCTCCGGCTCCCACGATCACGAACATGAAGTACATCAGCCAGAAGATCGGCTGACGCAACACCTCGGTCGGCTGATAGTTGCGCCGGCTCTGGATCACGTTGAGGTTCTGCACCGCTGCCGGAACCTGTCCCGCCTTCGGCGCAAAAAGGAAGAAGGCGAGGATCGCGATAATGATTCCTTGCCCAAGGCCGAAGTAAAGAAACGTGGTCTGGAAGCCTGAATCCTTGATCATGGCCTGGATCGGCGCCACCGTGAGCGCGGAGCCCGCGCCAAATCCCGCCGCGGTGATGCCGGCCGCGAGACCGCGCTTGTCGGGAAACCATTTCAGCGCGTTGCCGACGCAGGTGCCGTAGACGCCACCCGCGCCGATGCCGGCGACGATCATGCCGAGATAATAGCCGTTGAGCGTCGTCGCCTGCGCGTTGATGGCCCACCCGATCGCGCAGAGAATGCCGCCGACGAGCACGACGAGACGCGGACCATATTTGTCGACGAACCAGCCTTCGACCGGCACCAGCCAGGTCTCGAACAGCACGAACAGCGTGAACGCCCACTGGATCGAGGCGCGATCCCAGCCGAATTTCTTCTGGATGTCGGGGACGAAGAACGTCCAGCCATATTGATAATTGGCGATCATCACCATCGCGGCGACACCGATCACCAGTTGCGTCCAACGATAAGTGTCGCTGACACGTGCCGCAGTGGGCGCCGTCACCTGAGCCATGTCTGTCATTGAACCTCCCCAAGGGCATGCGCTTTTGCTGATCACGAGCGCTGTGGGCATTGTTGTATTGCGTATGCCAAGGCTCAAGCGGTTAGTATGACGGTGGGCGCAAATGCCGCAGCGACTTTTGTCTACGACGATCCTGCGCAACGCAGCATGCAAAGAAAAATGGCTCCGAAAAATTCGGAGCCATTTTCATGAGAACGATTTCGTTTCGCGTGCGAAACGAAATCTATGATTCAGAAAAGCTGATCGGGGCGATCAGAGACCGAAGTGCGGAACGTCGCCGTTGCGAACGGCGATCTGCGCGTTCGTCATCAACAGGCGGTCGATGCCGGCCAGCAGGCGGCCGAACAGGGTGGCGGAGGGCGGAAGGGCGACAGCGGCGGTCTTGGGCATCGTGGGACTCTCTGGTTTCCGGGTGGCGATGGCCATCCCGTCGTTTCCAGAGTGATTTAATGTATACCACATACCAGAACAATGCATTTGTTTGCATAGCAGCATTTTGGCCTGTGCAGTGCAGCATGGGTCGTTGCCCACCCTCGCAAACTTAAAGGCCACCCCGAAGGGTGGCCTTTAATCGATTGATTTCGATGAGATTATTCCGCCGCCTGCTTGCGCGGAGGGTCGAGCGCGCCGGAATCGTGGATTTCGGCGACCTGGTGGTCGCTGAAGCCGAGCACCGTTCGCAGGATCTCATCGGTGTGCTCCCCGAGCAGCGGGGAACGTTGCACGTCGCTAGGGCTGTCCGACAGCTTGATGGGGTTGCCGACCGAGAAATATTTGCCGCGGGTAGGGTGGTCCACTTCGACCACAGTGCCGGAGGCGCGCAACGACTGATCCTCGATCAACTCCTTCATCGACAGGATCGGACCGCAGGGGATGTCGTCCTTGTTGAGAATGTCCATGGCCTCGAACTTGGTCTTGGTCATCGTCCACTGTTCGATACGCGCGAAGATCTCGTTCAGCCGCGACAGCCGGGCAGGCGGCTTGGCGTAGTCGGGATGCGTCTTCCAGCCGGGCTCGCCGATGACATCGCAGATCTTCTCCCACACCGGCGCCTGGGTGATGAAATAGATGTAGGCGTTGGGATCGGTCTCCCAGCCCTTGCACTTCAGGATGCGGCCGGGCTGGCCGCCGCCGGAATCATTGCCGGCGCGCGGCACCGCGTCGCCGAACGGAATGCCTTCGCCGAACTGGCTGTATTCGGTGAGAGGACCATGGGCGAGGCGCTGCTGGTCGCGCAGCTTGACGCGCGCGAGGTTCAGCACGCCGTCCTGCATCGCCACCGTGACGCGCTGGCCCTGGCCAGTCATCGTGCGCTGATAGAGCGCGGCGACGATGCCGAGCCCAAGATGCAGCCCGGTGCCGCTGTCGCCGATCTGCGCGCCGGTGACGAGCGGCAGGCCGTCGCGGAAGCCCGTGGTCGACGCCGAACCGCCGGTGCACTGCGCGACGTTCTCATAGACCTTGCAGTCTTCGTATGGTCCGGGACCGAAACCCTTGATCGAGGCCACGATCATCTTCGGGTTGATGCTGTGAATCTTCTCCCAGGGGAAGCCCATGCGGTCGAGCACGCCGGGTCCGAAATTCTCGACCAGCACGTCGCAGGTCTTGATCAGCGCGGTCAGGACTTCCTTGCCCTTGGGGTTCTTGGTGTCGAGCGTGATCGAGCGCTTGTTGTGGTTCAGCATGGTGAAATACAGGCTGTCCACGTTCGGGATGTCCTGCAGCTGACCGCGGGTGATGTCGCCGACGCCGGGGCGCTCGACCTTGATCACGTCGGCGCCGAACCAGGCCAGCAATTGCGTGCAGGTCGGTCCGGACTGGACGTGGGTGAAGTCGAGGATGCGAACACCCGTCAGCGCCTTGGTCATTGCTAGAACTCCGTCTCGTATCTGTTGCCGCCTGCGCGGGAAGGGATGAAGGCCACGGCCCGCTGCGGCCGCGGCCGATGGAACTTCTACTTCTTCTTCAAAACGCTCTGTGGATTGAGGTTGCCGATGCGGCCGCTCTCCGAGCCCGCCGCCGGATCGATCACCGCGTTGATCAGGGTCGGCTTGCCGGAATCCATCGCGGCGTTGACCGCGCGCTTCAATTCGTCCGGCGAGGTGGCGTTCACGCCGATGCCGCCAAAGGCTTCCATCATCTTGTCGTAGCGCGAGCCCTTGACGAACACGGTGGTCGCGGGATCGGCACTCGCCGAATTGACGTCGGTGCCGCGATAGATGCCGTCATTGTTGAAGATCACGACGCAGACCGGCAGATTGTAGCGGCAGATGGTCTCGACCTCCATGCCGGAGAAACCGAACGCGCTGTCGCCTTCGACGCAGAGCACCGGCTTGCCGGTTTCGATGGCCGCGGCGATCGCATAGCCCATGCCGATGCCCATCACGCCCCAGGTGCCGACATCGAGACGCTTGCGCGGCTGGTGCATGTCGATGACGCCGCGCGCGAGGTCGAGCGTGTTGGCGCCTTCGTTGACCAGGATGGCGTCGGGCCGTTCCTTGACGATGGTGCGGAGCACGCCGAGCGCGCCGTGGTAATCCATCGGCGAATTGTTGTTCATCAGCCGCGGCGCCATCTTGGCGACGTTGTCGTCGCGCTTGGTCTTCACCGCGTTGAGCCAGTCGGCCGGCGGCGCGGTCCAGCCATTGCCCATCGCTTCAAGCAGCGCACTGACGCAGGAGCCGATGTCGCCGACGACAGGGGCGGCGATCTCGACATTCGAGTCCATTTCCTTGGGCTCGATGTCGACCTGGATGAATTTCTTGGGTTGCTCGCCCCAGGTCTTGCCCTTGCCATGCGAGAGCAGCCAGTTGAGGCGGGCGCCGATCAGCATCACGACGTCAGCGTCCTTGAGCACGGTCGAGCGCGCCGCGCCCGCACATTGCGGATGAAGATCGGGCAGCAAGCCCTTGGCCATGCTCATGGGAAGGAACGGCGCGCCGCTCTTTTCGACGAAGGCCTTGATGTCGTTGTCGGCCTGCGCGTAGGCCGCGCCCTTGCCGAGGATGATCAGCGGACGCTTTGCGCTCTTGAGCACATCGAGCGCGCGCTTGATCGAGGCGGGGGCGGGGATCTGCGCAGGAGCGGCGTCGATCACCTTCACCAGCGATTTCTGCCCGGCCTCGGCATTCATCACCTGCCCGAACAGCTTGGCGGGGAGATCGAGGTACACGCCGCCCGGACGGCCCGACACCGCGGCGCGGATCGCGCGCGCGAGGCCGATGCCGATGTCCTGGGCGTGCAGCACGCGGAACGCGGCCTTGCACAGCGGCTTTGCGATCGCGAGCTGATCCATCTCTTCATAGTCGCCCTGCTGCAGGTCGACGATCTCGCGCTCGGAGGAGCCCGAGATCAGGATCATCGGGAAGCAGTTGGTGGTGGCATGCGCAAGCGCATTCAAGCCGTTGAGGAAGCCGGGCGCCGACACCGTGAGGCAGACGCCAGGCTTCCTGGTCAGGAAGCCCGCGATCGAGGCGGCATAGCCCGCATTCTGCTCGTGGCGGAAGGAAAGCACGCGGATGCCGGCGGCCTGTGCCATGCGGCCGAAATCGGTGATCGGAATGCCCGGCACGCCGTAAATCGTGTTGAGGCCGTTGAGCTTGAGCGCGTCGATGATGAGGTGGAAGCCGTCGGTCAGTTCCTGCTCGGCGCCCGATGCTTCGGTCTTGGCAACTGTATTCAGCATGGGCTTCTTCTCCCTGATCTCTCACGTTGAGGACGAGTTGATCGTCTTCTGTTGTGGGTATTCTCGGCTAAACCAATTGGGGCCAAACCAATCGGGGCTAAACCAATTCCTGGCCGTGCGCCTCAACGAAGGAGGCGAGGCCAAGCGTGTGATCCCTCGCGCGCTTCTCGGCGAGCTCCGTGTTGCGTTCTTCCAGCGCGTCGATGATGGCGAGATGCTCAGGCAGGGAGGCCGCGATGCGCTCGGTGCGTCCGATGGTGAGCTGGCGATAGCCGCGCACATGCAGCAGGATCTCGTTGGTCATGTCGACCAGCACAGGCGATTCCGACAGCGAGATCAGCGCCTGGTGGAAGGCGATGTTCGCCTTCGAATATTCGTCGACGTGATCCTGGGGCAGGCGGTCCTTGAGATTGAAGTCCTTGAAGAAGTCGCGGAGCGCCGAGATGTCCTTCTTGCGTGCGGTGGTCGTGATCAGCCGCGCGGCCATGCTCTCGAGCGCCGCCCAGGCGCGGATCATGTCGACGATCTCGGCCTTGGTGCGGCGCACCACGATGATGCCCCGGCGCGGCACCGTCTTCACAAAGCCGTCCTGCTCCAGCATCGCGATCGCTTCCCGGATCGGTGTGCGGCTGACGCCGAGGCGCTCGGACAATGCGCGCTCGTCGAGCATCACGGGCTCCGGCGTCGCATAGATGTCCATCTTGAGGATCGCTTCCTTCAAGGCCTCATAGGCCTTGTTCTTGAAGCTGGTCTCCGGGGCAATCCTGACGATTGCAATATCTGCATCGGCCATGGGTAGCGCCGCCTTGGTTGGTTTCCGGGTGGGCACGACGATCTCCTGAAAGGGCGAGTCGTCTTTTACATCAAAATCTGTATGCTGATTTTTGGCATGCCAGATGCCAGAATGTCAAGCAGGCCTATTTTTCAACGTTTCGGTCCAAGGGCCGGCTTGACAATAATGTCTCTGGCATACCAAATGCCATAAAATTTCGACTCCCAGGAGGAAGCCCAATGTCGAATGCAAAAGATGCGGTCCGCAAGGTTCTGGATCAGGTCAAGGCGGACAAGCGCACGAGCCTGACGGCACCTGAAGGCAAGGTCGTCTGCGATGCCTACGGCATTCCGGTTCCAAAGGAGGGCGTGGCCAAATCCGCGGCGGAAGCCGCGAAGATTGCGACCGGGATCGGCTACCCGGTCGTGATGAAGATCGTTTCCCCCGACATCCTGCACAAGACCGAAGCGGGCGGCGTCATGGTCGGCGTCAAGACCGCGGCCGACGCCGAAAAGGCCTACGACACGATTCTCGCCAATGCGAAGAAATATAAGGCCGACGCCAAGATCGAGGGCATCCAGGTGCAGCAGATGCTGGCCGGCGGCACCGAGGTGATCGTGGGCTCCATCACCGATGGCTCCTTCGGCAAGCTCGTGGCCTTCGGTCTCGGCGGCGTGCTGGTCGAAGTCCTGAAAGACGTCACGTTCCGTCTTGCGCCGGCCACCAAGCAGGACGCGCTGTCGATGCTCGACGGCATCCAGGCGCATGAGATGCTGAAGGGCGTGCGCGGCGGCGATCCCGTCAACCGCGACGCGCTCGCCGAAATCATCGTCAAGGTTTCGCAGCTCGTCAGCGATTTCCCGGAGATCGTCGAGCTCGACCTCAACCCGGTCTTCGCCACCAAGAAGGACGCGATTGCCGCCGACGTGCGCATCGTCGTCGACTTTGATTATAAGCCGCGGCCCAGGCCGCGCCCCACCGAAGAGATCGTGGCTGCGATGAACCGCATCATGCAGCCGAAGGCGGTCGCCGTGATCGGCGCCTCCTCCGAGGACGGCAAGATCGGCAATTCCGTGATGAAGAACCTCATCAATGGCGGCTACAAGGGCGACATCTATCCGATCCACCCGAAGGCGGCCGAGATTCTCGGCTACAAGGCCTACAAGAGCGTCAAGGACGTGCCGGGCGTGGTCGACGTCGCGGTGTTCGCGATCCCCGCGAAGTTCGTCGCAGCCGCGCTCACCGAATGCGGCGAGAAGAAAGTCCCGGGCGCCGTGCTGATCCCGTCGGGCTTTGCAGAAGCCGGCCATCCCGAATTGCAGGCCGAAATCGTCGAGGTCGGCAGGAAATACGATGTCCGCCTGATGGGGCCGAACATCTACGGCTTCTATTATACGCCCGCCAATCTCTGCGCGACCTTCTGCACCGCCTATGACGTCAAGGGACATGCGGCGCTGTCGTCGCAGTCGGGCGGCATCGGCATGGCGATCATCGGCTTCTCGCGCTCGGCCAAGATGGGCGTCTCCGCGATCGTCGGCCTCGGCAACAAGTCCGATATCGACGAGGACGATCTGCTCGCCTTCTTCGAGCAGGACCCCAACACCAACCTGATCGCGCAGCATTGCGAGGACCTGAAGGACGGCCGCGCCTTTGCGGAAGCCGCCAAGCGCGTCTCCAAGAAGAAGCCGGTCGTGGTGTTGAAGGCAGGCCGCACCTCGGCCGGCGCCAGGGCGGCCTCGTCGCACACCGGCGCGCTCGCCGGCAACGACAAGATCTATGAGGACGTGTTCAAGCAGTCCGGCGTGATCCGCGCCCGCAGCCTGCGGCAATTGCTCGAATTCGCGCGCGGCGTGCCGGTGCTGCCGACGCCGAAGGGCGAGAACGTACTGATCATCACCGGCGCGGGCGGCTCCGGGGTGCTGCTGTCGGACTCTGTGGTCGACAACGGCCTGTCGCTGATGGCGATGCCGCCGGATCTGGATGCGGCCTTCCGCAAGTTCATCCCGCCGTTCGGCGCTGCCGGCAATCCCGTAGACATCACCGGCGGCGAGCCGCCGATCACCTATGTGAACACGGTCAAGCTCGGCCTGTCGGATGAGCGTATCCATTCGCTGATCCTCGGTTACTGGCACACCATCGTGACGCCGCCGATGGTGTTCGCGCGCAACATGGTCGAGGTGAAGAAGGAGATGGAGGCGAAGGGTTTTGTGAAGCCGATCGTCGCCTCGCTCGCCGGCGACGTCGAGGTCGAGGAGGCCGCCGAATATCTCTATCAGAACGGCATCCCGGCCTACGCCTATTCGACGGAGATGCCGGTCGAGGTGCTGGCGGCCAAGTACAAATGGGCGCGCGGCGCGGGCCTGCTCTAACCAGAGTGTCATTGCGAGGAGCAAAGCGACGAAGCAATCCATCTTTCCTCAAGCGGCGAAATGGATTGCGTCGCTCGTCAGGCAAGGCGTGAGCGCGGATCAGAGATTTGAAATCTGCAGCAGCTTGCGGTCGCCGATCCAGGTTCTGGCAAGGTCAGCCTCGGCCTTGCGCGCGGCCGTGGTGTCGCCCCGCGCCTTGTATAATTCCACCAATCCGTAATACGACCAGCCATTGGACGGCGCCCGGCGCAGCGCCAGCTCGAATTGCTGCTTCGCCTCGGTATGGCGGCCGGCCTGCAAGAGGGCAGCGCCAAGGGACTGCCGGATCGGATAGTACCAATAGGGCGGCTCGGTGTAGGGCAGTGCATCCTGCAATGCTGCCGCCTGCTCGAACCGCGCGATGGCGGCGCGGCGGTCGCCTTTGCCCTGGGCCACCCGTGCCAGGACCAGCATGCGCGCGATGCGAAGCACCTCCTGCGCCGGGACGTTTGATTGCTTCAGCAACGTGAAGTCCGCGGTGCGCTCCAGCGTCTCGATGGCACTGGCCGCCGCCGTCGCGCCCGCGAAGTCACGGCGCGCCGCCAGCGCCACGCCGCGCGCATAGAGCCACAATGCCTTGACATAAGGGACCGCGTCGCCGGGATCGGGCAGGGCCAGGATGGTCTCGGGCGCGCTGAACTGCGCATGAGCAAAGTACGGCGCCGCCTTGACGGGCTGTACCATCGCAATGCCACGGGCGGCCTCGTCGGGAATGAGCTTGCCGAGCTTCTCCGCGG
Organism: uncultured Alphaproteobacteria bacterium; assembly: GCA_963831505.1. Classification (GTDB taxonomy): domain Bacteria; phylum Pseudomonadota; class Alphaproteobacteria; order Rhizobiales; family Xanthobacteraceae; genus Bradyrhizobium. Next base: position 33,556 of record CAWHQY010000096.1, read on the forward strand.
CGGCGATGACGGTCTGGCCGTCGCCGGCCATTTGCGCCGACGCCATCACAAAATGCACGTTGTGCGGATAATAGCCCATCCGGTAGACGCCCATCGGCGCGTTGGTGTCGGCAAGATATTTTTCATCTACCTTGACCGCGGTCTTGTTGTCCTCCAGCGCATCCAGGTAACGGCCGACCCGGTAGTAGATGTGGCTCGGCATATGCACGAGATGGCCGGCACCGGGGATCGCGCCGCGCAACCGGTCGGCATAGGGTTCGGCGCGCTTGGGCCGGTCCGACGCCTCGACGGCGTGGATGTAGAAGTGGATCGCACCGGGATGGCTTGGATTGCGAGCCAGCACGCGCTCCAATGTCGGCACGATCGGCGCGCTCTGCGGGTTGGGTTCGCGGCCGCCCGGCTTCCAGTAGTCCCAGGGGCTGAGATCCATCACCGCCTCGGCATAGAGCGTGGCGATCTCATCGTCGTCGGAAAACTGCGACGCAACTTTTTCCATTTCGGCCGCATAGGCCGCGTCGAGCGGCGCACGGGCGGCCTTTGGATCGCTGCCATAGCGCGCGGCGAGGGCGCCGATCAGCGCCTGCTCGCGTGGGGTTGCCTTGCCGGCAAGCGCTTTCGCCTTCTGCGCGGCAGCATAGGCAGGTGCGACCGCATCCTCCTGCATCGGAAGATTGATGTTGGGGCCGAGCACCAGCGCCTCGCCCCAGAAGCACATGGCGCAGTCAGGATCGAGTTTCTGCGCCTTGCGGAACGCGCGCTGAGCCTCGCCGTGATTGAACGCGTAGGCCAGACGCAGGCCCTGATCGAAGTAAACCTGTACGAGCTCGTTCGCCGTTGTGATCTTGTGGGTGATGTAGCCGAGACCGGCCCATAGCGGTGGCTCGGTGTCCGCGAACGCTGGCGCGTTGCTGGCTGCGCTCATCTCGGCGCGCGGCACCTCGGTCTGCGCGAGACGAAGCATCGTGCTCGGCTGGAAGGTGGCAGGCGGCGTCCTGCAGACCGGAATATCGGGGCCGGCGAGCGGCAGCGATATGTCCGCGGCGGCAAAGTCCGCATCGGCGCGGGTGGCAATGTTGCTTGCGAGCAGCGCCGCCAATGCGGTGCCTGCGAGTGCGGCGGCTCCCGCGGAAACGAGCAGCCTGGGCGATCGCGTGGATGTGGCCATGTCGTCCTCCAAAATCGGGGCAGTCCCAACCTGAGATTCCAATGCACTGAGCCGTAGATCGCTGGCGTGAATTTTGAGAGCTTTCCGGTCGTTCCGCAAGCCGGCGGAAATGGGTCAGCGCCGTTACCCATTGCCGCTCTGATCGACAGTCGAGGCCCCGACCTTCAACCAATTCGCCCCTGGGAACCTCGACGCGCAAGGGCGAACTTGAATGGAACCGGAACTGCGCTCTTCCCTCGGGGTTGATGGTCGTGAAAACCACTGGAGGACAACATGAGGAACCGTCTTGCTGTAACCTTGACGGCTGCATCGCTGCTGGCGTCCGGCGCAGCCTTCGCGCAATCGACCACCGAACGGGGCGCCCGCGAGGGTGCACGCACCGGCGGCGACGTCGGCGGCCCGATCGGCGCGATGGTCGGCGGCACCGTCGGTGCGGCGGTCGGCGCGGGCCTGGAAATCCCGAATGCGGTGATCACCTCGGTGCAGGGCGAGCGCGCGCCGTCCGTGGTGGTGCGCGAGCGGGTGATCGTGGGCGAGCCGCTACCGCCCGAGGTCGAGCTGCGACCGGTGCCGCACCATACCCAGTATGATTATGCCGTGGTCAACGATCGCCGCGTGATCGTCGAGCCGCGCACGCGCAAGGTGATCAAGATCATCGAATAATGGCTTGGTCGAAAAGCCCCGCGGGCGGTTCGTCCGGCGGGGCTTGTTCGATCAGGGCGTCTTCGCGCGCCAGCGCGACCGCACCAGCCAGTCGACCACTGCCGCGATGGCCATGCCGATGAGGGCAGTCAGCGCATCGACCAAAAAGTCCTCCAGCCGCGCATGCCGTCCCGGCACGAAAAGCTGGAGCAGCTCCAGCACCCCGATCAGGACAACCGACAGGGCGGCCACCAGCATTCGTTGCCGGGGATAGGCGACGGCGAAGGCGATGCCGAGCAGGATGAAGGCGAGCGCGTGCTCGCCATCATGGGTGATGGCGGCGTGCGGGCGGTATCGCGCTGGTCCCAGTGTTGCAAAGGCGATGGCGGCAGCGATCAGCCAGGCGAAGAGCCGCAGGAATATGGTCATGGGCCCGCCATAACACGATTTGCTGATCCGGCACTCTTACGTCTGGTTCACGATGTTCGTGTAGTTAACGAGAGTTCCGCAGTCAACGTGCCTGCTAGAGCGGCTGCCGCACGCCCATTCCATGCATGAAGCGTTCCCGGATCTGCACGGGATCGCGCCGCGTGGTTCCGGTGCCCGGCTTGTCGTCGATGCGCACGCCGATCAGCGTCGGCCCCGAAGCCGACATCGATTGCTCGATCAGCCGCTCGAAATCCTCTTCGTCCGCCGCCCAGGCGCTGTTGGCGATGCCGCTTGCCACCGCGATCGCCACGATGTCGGTCAGGGCCGCCGCCGGCGTCGGCTGCGCGCCGGTGATCTGGTAGATGCCGTTATCCATCACCACCATGGTGAGGTTCTTCGGCGCGAGCGTCGCGATGGTCGAGAGCGAGCCGAGCTGCATCAGCAAAGAGCCGTCGCCTTCGAGCGCGAACACGCGCCGCTCCGGCTGCGCCAGCGCAACCCCCAGCGCGATCGGGAAGGCGAGCCCCATGCTGCCCAGCATGTAGAAATTCTGCGGGCGGTGGCCCGCGGCCCACAGGTCGAAATTGGTGTTGCCGATGCCGCCGATCACGGCCTCTTCGTTCTTCAGCCTGGCAACGAGACGCGAGGTGAGATCGAAGCAATTCATCACCTTGGTGTTGCGGGAGGGAAGATCGACTGACACGTTCATGGCGGCACTCACTTGTCAAAGACCTTGCCGCCGGTCAGCAGCGGCGAGAGGATCAGCGCCACCGGCGCCTGAGTGGTGATGGCCTGCTTGATCGAGCGGTCGACGATGAACTCGAACTCGTCGAGGCGGGTCGCGGTATGGTGCTCCATCGCGAGCGAATCCAGCACCGGGCGCATGGTGCGGCAGACCAGCGACTGGCCGTAGTTGAATTCGCCGAGCGTGCCGCGTTCGGATACGAACATGATCAGCGGAATCTGGTAGGGCATCGCGAGCGAGGCCAGCACGTTGGCGAGCGTCGCAAAGCCCGAGGTCTGCATCAGCACCGCTCCGCGCATGCCGCCCATCCAGGCGCCCGAGACGATGCCGACCGCTTCCTCCTCGCGTGCGGTGGGGAAGGTGGTGAAATAGGGGTCGGCGTGCAGGTTCTTGATCAGCGTGGTCAGCACGCGATCGGGAACATAGGGCACGAGGCGGATGTCATTCCGCTTCAGCGACTGCTGAACGATGCCGTACCAGGTCTGAGGCGCCTGTTCTGGAGACGCTTGTGGCGAAGTTTTCTGCTCCGCGACCGCCATCCCGTCCTCCCTTTTCTTGCGACCATCGTCGATGCCGGCCGTGCGTGCCGAAACTTGACGCGACCGGCGGGATTGTCAACATGCCGCGGAAATTATGTGGTCTGCGCCACGCGGCATGCGAAGGCATCCGCCTCCATGCGATAAGGACCAAAAATCGGGAGGAAACCATGGTCCGGCGTTTCTTGATTGCGAGCATCGTTGCCGCATTGCTTGCAGGCGCCGGCACAGCTTCGGCCCAGTCGACGTTTCCGACCAAGCCCGTGCACATTTATGTGCCATACGCCGCCGGTGGCGGCGTCGATATCCTGACCCGTACGCTGGGCGACGTCGTCTCGCGGCAGTGGGGCCAGACGGTGGTGGTGGAGAACCGCCCGGGCGCGGGCGGGGTGGTGGCCTCGCAGGCGCTGGTGCAATCGCCGCCCGACGGCTACACGCTGATCATGGTGGCGAGCGGTCATGCCACCAATCCGTTCCTGTACCCGAAAATCCCCTACGACACCTTCAAGGACTTCACGCCGGTCTCGCTGCTCGCCTCGTCGCCGAATATCCTGCTGGTGCGGAAGGATTCGCCGTTCAAGAACATCGGCGAGGTCATCGCCGGGGCCAGGGCGAAGCCGGGCACCCTGTCGGTAGCCCATGCGGGGACGGGAACGTCGACCCATCTGGCTGTCGAGCTCTTCAAGAGCCTCGCCAAGGTCGATCTCGCCGCGATCCCCTATAAGGGCGGCGCGCCCGCCATCAACGATCTCCTCGGCGGGCAGATTCAGCTGTCGTTCAACAACGGGCCGGAATCGGTCGGGCAGCTCCAGGCCGGGACGGTGCGGGCGCTGGCGGTCACGACCGCCGGGCGCGCGCCGTTCCTGCCCGATGTGCCGAGCATCGGCGAAACCGTCGCGGGCTACGACACGGAAGTGTGGTGGGGATTGCTTGGACCCGGCGGCATGCCGCGCGACGTCGTGGAAAAGCTCTCGCATGATTTCGTCGCGGCGCTGAACACGGATGCCGTGAAGGAGCGCCTGACCAAGCTTGGCGCCGAGCCGATCGGCAGCACGCCGCTGGCCTTCGACAAGAAAATCCACGACGATTACGAGAAATGGGGCCCGATCATCCAGGCCGCCGGCATCAAGGCCGAGTGATGACGGCGCCGCCCTGCCTGCCGCCGCGCGAGGTGACGCGGCCCAAGGTGCCGCCGCCGCCGAACGCCTGCGATACCCATGCGCATGTGTTCGGGCCCGCGGATCGTTTCCCCTATGCCGACGACCGCAGCTACACGCCGCCGGACGCGCCGCTCGCAAAATATCTGGGCATGCTGGATGCAATCGGCTTTGCGCGCGGCGTGCTGGTGCAGGGCAGTGCGCATGGCCACGACAATTCCGCGATGCTCGATGCGCTGGCGCGGCGGCCGGATCGCTTGCGCGGTGTCGCGGTCGCCGATGAAAACGTCGCGCCGCAAACGCTGCGTGAATGGAACAAGACCGGCGTCCGCGGCCTGCGCTTCAATCATTTCTTCCGTGGCGGGCAATTGCATTATCGCGGCGGCGTGCCGCTGACGGTGGCGGAGAAGCATGCATCTGTCATGGCCGAGCTCGGCTGGCACCTGCAGCTCTGGATCGATGTGAAGGATTTGCCGGACACGATTCCGGTCCTGAAGAAAATCGGCCTGCCGGTCGTGATCGACCACATGGGCCGTACCGATGCCCGCGCCGGCCCCGGCACGGCAGGATTTCAGAGCCTGCTGCGCTGCGTGGGGGAGGGCTGGTGCTGGGCCAAACTCTCCGGCGCGCATCGGCTGAGCCTGAACGCGCCCGATTATCCGGACGCGCGGCCGTTCCACGAGGCGCTGGTCAGGGCCAATTCTGAAAGACTGGTCTGGGGCGGTGACTGGCCGCATCCGCGCGTCGAGGGCGAGATGCCCGACGCCGGACATCTGCTCGAACTGTTTCAACAATGGACGCCGGACGAGGCGACGCGAGAACGCGTCCTCGTCGGCAATCCTGCCAAGCTCTACGGATTTTGAGAAAACTGAAAGCTGATCGATGACTGTCAACAACAAGCGTGTCTTCTACGTCAAGTATCTCGCCCACCAGATCTACGCCGATATCCTGAAAGCGCGGCCCGACGTGCGGTTCGACAGGCTGGAGAATGAAACGCCGGAGGCCGACTTCGCGCCGGTCCTCTCGGCGGCGCACGCCTACCAGGTCGGCGCCGCCCGCGACGAGCTCGCGCCGCACTTCCACGTGCATGACGCGTTCCTGCGGCGCACGCCGAATCTGCTCGATTGTCTCCAGCAACGGCGCAGGCTTCGATCCCGTCGATGTCGAGGCCTGCACCAAAGCGGGTGTGCTTGTGGTCAATCAGTCCGGCGGCAATGCACATTCGGTGGCCGAACACGCGCTCGGCATGCTGCTCACGCTGTCGAAACGCATCATCGAGGCCGACCGCGCGCTCCGCCGCGACCGCGACGTCAACCGCAATGCGCTGATCGGTACCGAGGCGCAGGGCCGCACCATCGGCATCGTCGGCATCGGCAATGTCGGCCGCCGCATCGCCGAGCTCTGCAAGGGCCTGCTCGGCATGAATGTGCTGGCCTACGACCCCTATCTCCCGAGGTCCGAAATTGCCGAGCGGGGCGCGCAGAAGGTCGAGCTCGACGAACTGCTGCGCCGCTCGGACTATGTCTCGATCAACTGCCCGCTGACCAGGGAAAGCCGCGGCATGATCGGCGCCAGGCAATTCGCGCTGATGCAGCCGCACGCCTATTTCATCACCACCGCGCGCGGCTTCATCCATGACGAGGACGCGCTTCTGGAAGCGCTGCGCGCGAAGAAAATCGCGGGCGCCGGCCTCGACGTCTGGTCCAAGGAGCCGCCGCCGCCGGAGCATCCGCTCCTGCAGTTCGACAATGTGCTGGCAAGCCCGCACACCGCCGGCGTCACCCGCGAAGCGCGCGAGAACATGGGCCGAATCGCTGCCGAGCAGATCCTCGACGCGCTCGATGGCAAGCGGCCGCCGCGCATTATCAATCCCGAGGTCTGGCCGCATTACAGCGAGCGCTTTGCCAAGACCTTTGGCGTCAAGCCCGCTTGATGGGGGGAAGATTTTCCTCAGTCGAACCTCCCCGCCAGCAATAAAACCACTGCCATCCGGACCCCGGATGGCAGGCTGTTGCTATTTTCCTGCGAGCCTCGACACGGTCCCAGGCCGGGGCCATTTTCCGTTGTGCGCCATGGATTTAGAGACGGCTTCTCCGCGGGCGTGGAAGGTCTTTCGAGATGGAACGGGTTCGTTCATTGCTTGGTTCGACGCCGTTTCGGATCGGCCGCCGGATCGCGCAGTTTGTCGCGATCGCGGCCGCGAGCTTGCCCGACGCCGGCGCCTGAGCCGCCGCGCATATCGCACTGTCTTGACAAGGGTGCAGACGGCGCCGGCCGCGAAGGCTAACATGGTCCCAAACAATACCAAGTGCGGGAGGGTTCCATGTCGCGCTATGTCGTCCTGTTCATGAAGGACGTGCTCGGCGGCAACGGCCGCGAAATCGAAATCTGCCAGTGCTCTCTCGAGATCGACGCTTCGAGCGAAAGCCACGCCACAGAACTGGCCAAGCAGAAGTTCTGTGAAAGCGAGCGGCTCTGCGAATGGACGCTGCACGCCGACCGTGTCCAGGTCAGGGCTGCCTGACTCTGGTCACGGCTTGATCGGCAAGAATTTCAGCGAGAAACTCGCGCCGTTGGGATCGCGGTTCTCCACGGTGATGTCGGCGGAGTGCAATTCCGCGATGCGCTGCACGATCGAAAGCCCGAGCCCGGTGCTGCCGTGCTTGCGGCGGTCGCGCCGCCAGAAACGGCGGAAGATGAGCTTGCGCTCGTGCTCGCCGATGCCTGGTCCGCGGTCGAGCACGCTGACCCTGCCGTCGTCCTCGACGACGAATTCGACGGTCGATCCCGGTGCGGTATGATTGATGGCGTTTTCGGCAAGGTTGCGGATGGCGCGGCCGAGCATCTCCGGGTTGCCCCTGACCCACACCGGCTCGCTCGCGCCCGACAGCGCGATCTCCTTGCCCTGTGCGAGCGCGAGCGGCGCGACAAATTCGGCGACTTCGGCCGTGACGGACTGCAAATCGGCCGTTTCGTCGGGCTCGATGACGAGCGCGTCGAGCTCGGCGATGTCGAGAAGCTGGCCGACGATATGCGCCATGCCGTCGACATTCTGGCGCAGGGCCTGGCGCATGTCGGGATCTTCCAGCAGATCGATGCGGGTTCGCAGGACGGTCAGCGGCGTGCGCAGCTCATGGGCGGCGTCCGCGGTGAAGTCGCGCTGGGTCCGGAATCCCTCTTCGAGGCGGTCGAGCCCCTGGTTGACGGCCGAGACCAGCGGGCGGACCTCGCGCGGAATCTCCTTCGTCGGCAGCCGCACCCCGGGCCGCGAGGGTCCGATGCCTTCGGCGATCTCGCTCGCTTCGCGCAGCGGCCGCAGCGCGCGGCGGAAGATCGCGATGTCCGCGAAGAGGAGAACAAGGAGGATCGGAAGCGTGATCCAGCCGACGTTGTGATAGAAGTCGGCCACGATGTCGTCGATCAGCACGTCGCGGTTGGCAAGGTCTTCGCCGGTCTGTATCCAGACCGTCCTGCCGCCGAGCGTTCTCGTGACGCTAGCGCCGGACACCGTGGCATTGCCACGGCGTTGTTGCAGGAACTGGACCTTCGCCGCGCGCGGATCGGCGGGAAACAATGCCGAGTTGTCCTCGCGCGAGGAGAACAGCACGGTGCCGCGATCGTCGATCACGGCATAGGAATAACGGCCATAGGCCTGCGAATACAGGCCGAGCAGATCGAGCGGCAGGTTCAGCTCGAGACGTCCGTCGGAAGCGACGCTCAGATATTCGCCGACCGCCACCGCCTGTTCCTGCATCGCCTTGTCGTGGATGTTGTCGGTCGCGTAGCTCAGGAGCCAGGACAGCGCGACCGACATCAGGACCGAGGTGATCACGACCGCGACGACGTGCAGGAAAACGATGCGCGAGATGATCGACTGGAATCTCGGCACGCTATTTTTCCTCTGCGATGATGTAGCCGACTCCGCGGATGGTGTGAACCTGGACCCTGGCGCCGCGCTCGGACAACTGCTTGCGCAGGCGATGGACATAGACCTCGACCGCGTTCGAGGCGACCTCGCCGGAATGCCCGAAGATGTGGTCCTCGACCTGCTTCTTGGACACCACGCGTCCCTTGCTGCGCATCAGGAGCTCGAGCACGGCGGTCTCGCGCGCCGACAAGAGTTGCGGCTGATCGTCGATCGAGGCCTGCCGGTTCTGCGTGTCGAAGGAGAGATTGGCGATGCGGAGATTCGAGCCGAGCAACTGGCCGGGCCGGCGCAACTGCGCTTCCAGCCGCGCAATCAGCTCCTCCAGCGCGAACGGCTTCACCAGATAGTCGTCGGCGCCGCTGCGCAGGCCATGCACGCGGTCATGCAAGCCGCCGCGCGCGGTCAGAACCAGCACCGGAATCGGGTTGTCGCGCTGTCTGAGCTCGCGCAACAGCTCGAGCCCGTCGCCGTCAGGCAATCCGAGGTCGAGGATGAGGGCGGCATAGAACGTCGTCGAGAGCACGGCGCGCGCTTCCTCGACGGTCGACAGGATGTCGGCCTCGTAGCCCGCCGTTTTCAGCCCCTTCGCCAGCAACTCGGCGAGCTCTTCATTGTCTTCAACGATCAACAATCTCATTCGGGGTCACCTGACCGACACGACAACTCTGCCCGGCTGGCGCATGATAGACTAAGGCGAATCGGTCCGATCGAAAGCAGCAAGATCGGCACCGCGGTCCCTTGCGTCCAGCTACGTAAGGCTGGTGTAAGCTTTGACCACCTTAGCGCGCAGGGTGGGGCGAGGTCGCGTCATTTGGCGCGCCTGAAAGCCGGATTCTTACGGGTAACTGAACGTCGCCGGCGGGCTTCGGGGAGGCCAGAAATAGCCGCGCGCCAGCACCTTAAGCTCGACTGCACGGCGCTATTGCGGCTGTCCGAAATCACCAATATGACGGGACAAGTGGAACTCGGACCGCAAAGAAATACGCGTGTATCGGCGGGCAGGCGGTGAGCGCGTAACATAATGCACAAAGTCGCAAGATGACATTCGGCGCGAATTGGACCGGGCGGCGGCTGGTGATCGCGCTGGTGGCGATCGGCGTGGTCGTCGGAGCGGTGACAATCGCGAGCCGGACGTTCGTGCAGCGCGCCAAGTCGTCGGAAACCTCGCGCGCGGCCAAGGGCGATTCGACACGCTTCACCCCGAGCGCTGCGGAATGGGCGAGCCTCGCCTTCGAGCCTGCGGCCGAGCAGGTGTTTCGCGCCGAACACGTCACCGAAGGCAAGATCGCCGTCAACGAGGACTCATCGACACCGATCTTCTCGCCCTATGCCGGGCGCGTCGTCAAACTCCTGGTGAAGCCGAGCGATGTCGTCAGGCGCGGGCAGGAGCTGTTCGTCATCGAAGCTACCGACACCGTTCAGGCGCTCAACGATTTCATCACGGCGCTGAGCGCGCTGAGCAGCGCGCGCTCGAAACTCAAGCTGGTCGAGATCAACGAGAAGCGTCAGAACGACCTCTATACCGGCAAGGCGGTGCCGCTCAAGGACTGGCAGAACGCGCAGAACGATCTCGCCACAGCGCAGAACGACGTGCGTGCGGCCGAGACCGCCTTCGAGGCGGCCCATAACCGCCTGCGGATCCTTGGACGCTCGGAAGAACAGATCACGGCATTTCAGCAGACCCGCCAGATCAGCGCCGAGACATCGATCTATTCGCCGCTCGGCGGCACGGTCGTGCAGCGCAAGGTTGGTCCGGGCCAGTTCATCTCCACCGGCGCCAGCGAGCCCGTCTTCGTCATCGGCGATCTCTCCACGGTGTGGCTGACCGCCTTTGTGCGCGAGAGCGAAGCAGCCGATGTGCACGTCGGCCAGGACGTCGACTTCAAGGTGCTGGCGCTGCCCGGCCGCAGTTTCACGGCGAAGGTCGACTACGTGTCGGCGGCGATCGATCCGATGACCCGCCGGCTGATGGTTCGCGCGACCATCGGCAACAAGGACGGCCTGTTCAAGCCGGAGATGTTCGCCAATGTGACGATCTACTCGGGCGACGGCCGCAAGTCGGTCGGCGTGCGCAAGCAGGCGCTGATCTACGAGGGCGATCGGGTCCGGCTCTGGGTGGCCCATGACGACAAGTCGCTCGAGCTGCGCGAAATCCAGACCGGCCTGATCAACGGCGATGAGGTCGAAGTCCGCAGCAACCTGAAGCCCGGCGAAGCGGTAGTCATCAAGGGCAGTCTTTTCATCGACCGGGCGGCGTCCGGCACGTGAAGAGATCCTGACCGAATGGACCGCCTCGTTTCCCTCGCTGTCGAACGCCGGTTCCTGATGCTCGGGCTGTTCGTTGCCGTCATCGTCGGCGGCCTCGTGGCGTTCCAGCAATTGAACATCGAGGCCTATCCGGACCCGACGCCGCCGATGGTCGACATCGTCACCCAGAGCCCGGGGCTGTCGGCGGAGGAAATCGAACGCTACATCACCATTCCCCTGGAGACGCAGGTCGGGGGATTGAAGAACCTCAACGTCATCCGGACCATCTCGCTGTACGGCCTGTCCGACGTCAAGCTGCAATTCTCCTTCGAGTTCACCTATGAACAGGCGCTGCAGCAGGTGCTGAACCGGCTGGCGCAGATGGCGCCGCTCCTGAACAACGCCCAGCCGCAGATCTCGCCGCTCAGCCCGATCGGCGAGATCTATCGTTACAGGCTGGTCGGCCCGCCCAATTATTCGGTGCTCGATCTCAAGACGCTGCAGGACTGGGTGTTGCAGCGCCGCTTCCGCGCGGTGCCCGGCGTCATCGACGTCACCGGCTGGGGCGGCAGGACCAAGACCTACGAGCTGCAGGTCGATTTCAACAAGCTGGTCGCGAACGGGCTGACACTGCCGCAATTGCTGCAGGCCGTCAGCAACTCCAACATCAATGTCGGCGGCAACACCGTCAATATCGGCCAGCAGTCGGCGGTGGTGCGCGGCGTCGGATTGATCCGGTCGATCGACGCGCTAGCCGACACCATGATCGCCGCGCCCAACGGAACCCCGGTCCTGGTCAAGGACGTAGCCAGCGTGACGGTCGGCTCGCAGCCGCGCCTCGGCATCGCCGGTGAGAACCAGGACGACGATATCGTCCAGGGCATCGTGCTGATGCGGCGCGGCGAGCAGAGCTCGCCGACGATCGCGCGGGTGGAGCAACTGGTCGAACGGATCAACAGCTCGACCATCCTGCCGCCCGGGGTTCATATCGAGCGCATCTATGACCGCAAGGACCTGATCGAGACCACGACCCGGACCGTGCTGGAAAACATGGTCGTCGGCATCTGCCTGATCGTGCTGTTGCAGTGGATATTCCTCGGCGACCTGCGCAGCGCGCTGATCGTGGGCGCGACCATTCCGTTTGCGCTGTTCTTTGCCGTCAGCTTCCTGGTGATCCGCGGCGAATTGGCCAACCTGTTGTCCGTCGGCGCGATCGATTTCGGCCTGATCGTCGATGCCACCGTGATCATGGTGGAGGCGATCTTCCGCCGGCTGTCGCAGACCGAGCGGCTCTCGGAAGCCGAGCTCGAGGCGATTTCGGCCAACACCGTCATGGACATGAAGCATCATGCGATCCTGACGGCAGCCGCCGACGTCTCGCGCTCGATCTTCTTTGCCGCTGCGATCATCATCGCGGCCTTTATTCCGCTGTTCACGCTGAGCGGCGTCGAGGGCAACATCTTCAGTCCGATGGCGCGAACCTATGCCTATGCGCTGGCGGGCGGCCTGCTTGCGACGTTTACGGTGTCGCCCGCGCTGAGCGCGATCATCCTGCCGGCGCATGTCCAGGAGACCGAGACGCTCCTCATGCGCCTCTTGCACCGAATCTATATTCCGGTGCTGCGCCGCTCGCTGGCAAGCCGCCGCATCGTGCTGGTCGGCGCGGGCGTGTTGATCGTGATGACAGGCATTGCCATCCGCCTGCTCGGGCTCGAGTTCCTTCCGAAGCTGGAAGAGGGCAATCTGTGGATCCGCGCCACCCTGCCGCCGACGATCTCGCTGCAGGAAGGCAACACCTACGTCAACGAGATGCGCAAGCTGATTGCGGAGAGGCCCGAGGTCGAGGCGGTGGTATCGCAGCACGGCCGTCCCGACGACGGCACCGACGCCGCCGGTTTCTTCAACGCCGAGTTCTTCGCGCCGCTGAAGCCGGCCAGGGAATGGCCGGCGGGCGAGGACAAGGACGAACTGACGGCGAAGCTGCTGGAGCAGTTGCAAGCCAAATTTCCCGGCGTCGAGTTCAACTTCTCGCAATATCTGCAGGACAACGTCTCGGAAGCCGTTTCCGGCGTGAAGGGCGAGAACTCGATCAAGCTCTACGGCAACGATCTGCAGGCGCTGACGGATACCGCCAACAAGATCAAATCCGTGCTCGGGACCGTGCAGGGCATCACCGACCTTGCGGTGTTCATCTCGCTCGGCCAGCCGACCATCCAGATCGACATCGACCGCGCGCGCGCCGCGCGCTATGGGCTGACGCCCGGCGACATCAACACCACGATCCGCACCGCGATCGGCGGCGACAGCGCCGGCGATCTCTATGAACCCGGCAGCGACCGGCATTTTCCGATCATCGTGCGGCTCGCGCCGGAATACCGCAAGAGCGCGGAGGCGATCCAGAACCTGCGGATCGGGGCGCAGGGCCCAAACGGCATCACGCAGGTGCCGCTCAGCGAAGTGGCGTCGATCAACCTGGTGTCGGGCGCTGCCTATATCTATCGCGAGCAGCAGGAACGCTATCTGCCGATCAAGTTCTCGGTGCGCGAGCGCGACCTCGGCAGCGCCATCCAGGAAGCCCAGCAGAAGATCGCCGAGCAGGTGCGGTTGCCGCCGGGCTCGCGGATCGAATGGGTCGGCGAGTTCGGCAATCTCCAGGATGCGATCCGGCGGCTTTCGATCGTGGTGCCGATCAGCCTGACCCTGATCGCGGTGCTGATCTGGTTCAACTTCGGCTCCGTCATCGACACCATCCTGACCATGAGCGTGATCCCGATGGCCGTGTTCGGCGGCGTCCTCGGACTATTGTTGAGCGGCATTCCCTTCAGCGTCTCGGCTGCGATCGGCTTCATCGCGCTGTTCGGCATCTCGGTCATGGACGGCATCATCATCCTCTCGCAATACAACGCGCTCATTGACGAGGGCATGGAGCGGGGGGCGGCGATCCTGCGCACCGGCGAATTGCAGCTACGCCCGGTGCTGATGACCTGCGTGGTCGCGGGTGTCGGCCTGCTGCCGGCCGCGTTGTCCACTGGAATAGGCTCGCAGGTGCAAAAACCGCTGGCGGTGGTTGTGGTTGCGGGCATGATGCTGGCGCCGGTCGTGATCCTGGTGACGCTGCCGGCGCTGATCTCGATGTTTTCGCGAAAGACCCGGCGAGGCGGGTTTGCCGCGGAGGGTCTGGCTTCGGCCGAGTGATGGACCGGCGTGATGGGTAGGGTCGTGGGTATAGCCGCTTGCGGATGCCGACCGAATCCCCGCTGGCCGGGGGTTGCGGTCGCTTGCGCGGTCCTCAATCTGCTCGCGACGCCAACTCCTTGCGCCGCCGCGACCCTCCAGGACGCGCTGGTCAAGACCTACCAGACCAACCCGCAACTCAACGCGGAACGCGCCAGGCAGCGCGGCACGGACGAGAACGTGCCGCAGGCGCTTTCGGGGTATCGGCCGCAACTGATCGCAAGCCTCTCATCCGGCCTGCAGGCCGTGCGGAATATCCTGCCCGACAACACCGTGCAAAGCACGACGTTGAAGCCATGGACCATCGGCCTGACGGTGACGCAGGTGCTGTTCAACGGCTACAAGACCGCCAACAACGTGCGCGTTGCCGAATTCCAGGTGAGGTCCGGGCGCGAGGCGCTGCGCAACATCGAGCAGGGCGTATTTCTGGATGCGGTGACGGCCTATATGAACGTGATGGCCAACTACGCGCTCTACGAGGCGCAGCGCACCAACGTCCAGGTGTTGCGGGAAATCCAGGCGACGACGAAACGGCGGCTCGACGCCGGGGACGTCACGCCGACGGATACGGCGCAGGCCGAATCCCGCCTCAGCCGGGGACTTGCCGATCTCAACGCCGCCGAGGTCGCGCTTGCGATCAGCAAGGAAATCTACGCGCAGGTCGTCGGCGAGGCTCCGACGCAACTCACGGCGACGAGCGCGGTCGACCGGCTGATCCCGCTGACGCAGGTCGCGTCGATCGAAGCGGCTGGCCACGAGCATCCGGCGGTGCTGGGCGCGGGCTATGATGTCGACGTTGCGCAGACCTCGATCAAGCTCGCCGAGGGCTCGCTATTGCCGCAAGTGTCGGTGCAGGGCAGCGTCAGCCGGCAGGTGGAGAACGACCCGACACTCTCCGTGCGAAAGGAGGACCAGGCGTCGGTGGTCGGCCAGATCAACGTGCCGATCTACGACGGCGGCATGGCGGCCTCTCAGACGCGCCAGGCCAAGGAGGTCACTTCGCAGAGCCGGCTCGTGCTCGAGCAGGTCCGGAACCAGACGCGCACCGCCGTGGTCAGCGCCTGGGTGTCCAACGAAGGCACCAAGATCGCGCTCCGCGCCGCCGAATCCGAGGTGAAGTCGGCCGAAATCGCCCTGCAGGGGGTGCGGCGCGAAGCCCAGGGCGGGCAGCGTACCACCATCGACGTGCTCAATGCGCAGCAGGACCTGACCAATGCCCGCACGCGGCAGATCACCGCGCAACGCGACCGGGTCATCGCGTCCTATACGCTCTTGAGCGCCGTCGGACGGCTGGACGTCCATACGCTCAACCTCAATACCCCCGATTATTCGCCCGATGTGCACTACCACCAGGTGCGCGACGCCTGGCACGGGCTGCGTACGCCCTCCGGTCAATAGACAAAAGGTCGCAACCATCCCCACTTTTGGTTGTGACTGTCATGCCGGGGGCCATCTTCCCGACTCACCCCGGAAATCATTAACTGAGCAGTAACTTACACCGCCCTTACGAAACGACTATGTTGAAGGTGTTGAATCGGTCCAGGCGTCGCTAATCGGGGCCCGAGGGGCTTCGGCGGTCGGCCTGGGGAGATCGTCATGACTGGTCACATCATCGTCACGGACGAAGGCGCCACCCGCACCATCGTCATGCGCCGGCCGGAAAAGAAGAACGCCCTGACGCCGGAGATGTTTCTCGCCATGAGCGAGGCGATCAATTCGGCGCAGTCGAATCCGGACATTCGCTGCCTCATCCTGATGGGCCGCTCGGGCGTATTCACCGCCGGAGACGATGTCGAGGATTTCGTCGAGGAGGCGACCACCAAGCGCGAGGCGGCGAGGCCGCGCAATGCTCTTGCCTTTGTACGCTCGCTTATCACCAACAAGAAGCCGATCATCGCCGCCGTTGACGGCGTGGCCGTCGGCATGGGCGTGACCATGGTGCTTCACTGCGACTACGTGATCGCCAGCACCACGGCGTCGTTCATGTCTCCTTTCATTCAGTACGGCCTTGTGCCGGAGGGGGCCTCGAGTCTGCTGCTGCCGCTCATGGCCGGCCACCAGCGCGCGTTCTCGCTCCTGGTGATGGGGCGGGCGATGAGCGCGGTGGAGGCGCGTGAGGCCGGCTTCGTCAATGAGGTCGTGGCGGCGGGACACGCATTCATCGAGGCACAGAAGGTCGCCCGCGAAATCGGCGAGTTGCCGCCGGAAGCGGTGGCGATTTCACGAAAGCTCTTGAAGCTGCCGACCGAGGATCTGCTGCGCCGGATGGAGGAGGAAGAGCACCTCTTCAGCGAACGGATTCACGCGCCGACGGTGGTTGCGGCCGTCAAGGGCTTCATGCAGCGCAGGAAGCGATAATCGCTACCTTCAAAGAGCCTCGGGCCATCGACGCGCACCGTGGAAAATGCGCAGAACCTGAATCGTGTTGCCGACCAAGCGGTACGGCACGATGAATGGTGTCCTTGGTATCACGAGTTCGCGCGTTCCCGGCACGCGGCCGGGTCGCCCCATTTCCGGATTGTTGGCGAGCAGTGTTTCAATGTTCGTGACGATGTGGAGTGCGACGCGTTGCGCGGCCGCGGGATCGTCCTGTTCGATATCGGCGCGGAGCGCGGAAAGATCATCGATCGCCTCAGGCGACCAGACCGGGATCATGACCGCCTGGGGATCGGTTGCTCTTTCCCGCCGCCCCAGGATTTAACCCAATCTTTGACCTGGTCGTGTGGAACCCCTTCGCCACGATCGAGAGACGCAATCGCCTTCTTGATGCCAGCAACCTGCCACTCGTTGACATCGAGGTACTCGTTGATTGCCTCAGCCGCGAGGAAGGAACGGCTCCGGCCCGTGCTCTTGGCCAGCTTCTCCAGCCGCTTCTTGGCGGCAGAGTCGACCCGTACCGTGAAAGTGGTTGAACGCATGGCCGCGAATCCTGTGCTAGCTTGTGTACAATATAGCGCAGACGCCGACATGCGCAATGCGGGCTTGGGCGCGCCTTTTCGAGCACGACATTATGGCGCCACTCAACGACTGCGATTGTCGCCATAGCCGGTTGACTTCAGGTACCTCTTTTTCCGCGCACTCAGATCGCGCGGCAACCGCTCGGCTGAACCGATAACGTCGGTAATAGCCCCCGGCGCGGTCAGGATGACGCCGTCGCGGATCATGTCGCGGCAGACTTCCTTCAGCACCGCGACCACTTCGCGCGTTGCCCGGCTCACGGGACGGCCGCGCGGCAGCGCCATGACGCGATCGGCGCGTATCCAGGGCACCAGCGCGGCCGACAGCGTTCCGGCCGCGACCTCCTGATGGATGCCGGAGAACGGCAGCAGCCCATAGCCGAGGCCGGAGCCCGCGATCCGCTTCATCGGCGTGGAGCCGTCGACCCGGAGCGAGGAGGGGACCTCCGGCGGAAACGGGTTGCGGCTGAGCGGCAGCACCGCGGAGCGCAGCGCGTTGAACTCCCTGCGGGAGATGCGGCCGTTCCGCAGCAGGGGATCGCGCGGCGCGCCGATCAGGAACACCTGCTCGATCACCAGCGTCTCGTAGTCCAGATGATCGTTCGGTTGCGGCGTGGTGACGATGGCGACGTCAAGTTCGGCGCGGAGCAGGCGGTCGCTCATGGCTTCGGTCAGGCCTTCGCTCAGTTCCAGCCGCATGCGCGGGAAGCGCTCGACGATGATCCCGGCGAGCGGCGCATAGAGAATGTCGGCAAGACTTGATGGCGCGCCGAGCCGCACCGTGCCGCTCGGTTCGCGGTTCTCGGTGCGCACCTCGGCCTTGACGTCGTCGACGGCGCCCAAAAGCCAGCGGCCACGCGCGAGCAGCACCTTGCCGGACTCGGTCACCGACACGCCGCGCGCGCCGCGCTCCAGCAACTCGCCGCCGAGTTCGTGCTCGAGCTGCTTGATGTGACGGCTCAGCGCGGACTGCGCGACGTTGAGCGCGCTTGCTGCAGCGCCGAAGCCGCCGCGTTCTGCGACTGCAACAAAATAGCGAAGCTGCCGTAAATCCATGGGCTTGCCCCCGCTATCTCGAAAAGAGATCGAGATCATATCAAACATATTCTTGCGAGATATCAAAAAGAGCGCAGTCTTTGACGCAAGTCAATGACAGGAGGGAATGCGCATGGGCGTCGCCGCGGATGCAACGCGCCGGACATCGGTGTTCATTGTGGGCGGCGGCCCGGTGGGACTCGCGATGGGGCTATTGCTCGATCGCTTCGGCATCGACGCCGTCATCGTCGAGAAGGCGCCGACCACGACGGATCATCCCAAGTCGCGCGGCTGCTGGGTCCGCACCATGGAGATCTTCCGGCAATGGGGGATCGAGCAGGCGATTCGCGACCGCGGCCTGCAGGACAAGTCCGACATGTTCGTGCAGGTCGAAAGCATCGCCGGCCGCGAGATCAGCCGTTCGCGCCCGGAACCCAATCTCGGCCAGACGCCGGCGTGGAAATCGCTGGTCGCGCAGGATGCGGTCGAGGAGGAGATCTATAAAGTCATCGAGCACTCCAACCTGGTTCAGGTACACTTCTCGACCGAGTTCGTCGGCTTCGAGGAGGTCGAGGATGGCGTGATCTGCGAGATCCGCTCCGTTGACACGGGCCGCACCGAGCATTGGCACGCCAAATATCTATTGGCCTGTGACGGCGCCGGCAGCCGGACGCGGCGCAGCGCCGACATCGAGATGGAAGGGCCTTCGACACTCTCGGTGATCTTGAACGAATATTGGCGCGGCGACCTCTCGCACCTTCCGCTGGCGCGCGAAGCGGCCGGCTATATGGTCTATTCCAAGCAGCCGGGCGTGCCGCCGCGCGCCAGCATTCTCAACACCAACGGCAAGGACCGCTGGCTTTCCCTTATTCAGATCGGCTGGGAGAAGGACGAGCGGCCACGGCCGTGGACGGATGCGGAGACGATCGAGATCATCCGCGCCCATACCGGTGTGCCCGATCTCGACGTGACGCTGCTCAATCGTTCGATCTGGCGCATGAGCCGGCAGGTAGCGGCGAATTTCCGCAAGCAGCGGGTATTTTTGGTGGGCGATGCCGCGCATCGCTTTCCGCCGACCGGCGGTTTCGGCCTGAATTCCGGCGTGCAGGACGCGCACAACCTCGCCTGGAAGCTGGTCTACGTGCTGCGCGGCATGGCGTCGGAAAAGCTGCTCGACAGCTACGATGTCGAGCGGCGTCCGGTCGCGCAATCGAACGCCGATTTCAGCTATGGCAACATGATCCGCTTCCGCCGGATCGACGATGCCGTGCGTTCCGGCAACGAGGATCGCATCCAGTTCTGGGTCAACGACCTCGACAATCATCTGCACAGCATCGGCCAGGCGCTCGGCTTCAGCTACGAGCAGGGCGCCGTCATTCCCGACGGCACGCCGCGCGGCGGGCATCTCACGCGCGTCTATACGCCGACCGACCGGCCCGGCGGCCGCTTCCCGCACATGTGGCTCGACATGGCGCGCAAGCACTCCACGCTCGACTGGTTCGACAAGGACTTCACGGTGGTCGCCGGTCCGCAGGGCGACGTCTGGCTCGAGGCCGGCCGCGACGTCGCGGCCAAGACCGGCATGCCGATCCAGGTGCATAAGCTGCCGAACGCGCACCCCAATGACGGCATTCACATGGGCCTGCGCGGCGCGGTGCTGGTGCGTCCCGACGGCCATGTCGCCTGGCGCATGCCCTACGTCCCCTCCGATCCCGCGCGCGAACTCGCCGGCGCGCTGCAAACGGTGCTGCACTGATGACAGAACGGGTAGAAGCCAACGGCACGTCGATCAGTTTCAAGCGCAGCGGCAAGGGACCGCCGCTGCTGCTCTTGCATGGCGCGGAAGCCGATCATTCCATGTTCGATGCCTTCGGTCCGCTGCTGTCGGATGATTTCACGGTCATCGCCTATGACCAGCGCGATTCCGGCGGCACGAAGAATCCAGCGACGCCATATGGTTTTGAAGAACTGGCCGACGATGCCACCGGCCTTATTGCCGCGCTCGGCTACAAGCGCGCCCATGTCTTCGGCACCTCGTTCGGCGGCGTGATTGCGCAGGTCCTGGCCGTGCGTCATCCGGAGCGGGTCGACCGCCTGGTGCTGTCGAGCACCTTCCGTCCCGGTGCGCCGTTGCCGTCGATCAACCCGGATTTTCCGAGATTTGCGGAACTGCGCAGCCGCCTGCCGGATTCCATCGGCGAGTTCGCCAAATTCTTCTTCACCCCCGATTACCTCGCCGGTCACCCCGAAGCGTTGTCGATCTTCGCCGGCAACAAACGGACCGACGAACAGAAGGCGCGCCGCGGCGCCGTCATACCGCGGCCGATCTCGGTCGATCTCGGCAGGATCACCGCGCCGACGCTGGTGCTGGTTGGCGCCGAGGACCGCCTCATTCCGCCCGCGCACACGTTGTCGCTGGCGCGCGAGATCGCCAATGCAAAGGCCGTGACCATTCCCCGTGTTGGCCATGTCGGCACACGGCAAGACCCCGCGGCCGTCGCCGCGGCCGTAAGTGCCTTTCTGCAAGAGGACAAATCACAACGAAAAATCACGGAGGAGGACGACCATGGCCGATCGAGGGGAGGATCTCGTCACGCTGTATGACGGTGCGCCGCTGAATGCGCGCTATTGGACGACGATGGCGCTGGCGATCGCCAGCAGTGTCTTCGACTATTTCGACTACTTCATCGTCGGTTTCCTGGTCGCGGTGCTGGCGCCGCAATGGCAACTGACCTTCGGCCAGACCTCCATCATGCTGCTCAGCGCCGGCGTGGGCGCGATTATCGGCTCGCTGATGTGGGGTGCGCTCGCCGACCGCTTCGGACGCAAGCGATTGCTGGTCGCCGGCATAGCCCTCTGTGCGCTCGGCGCGGGCTCGGTCTCCCTGATCCCCGACGGCGCCTGGATCATGTTCGCCGGCTTGCGCTTCGTCGTCGGCTTCGGCGTCGGCGCCGCCGCTTCTGCCGCCGTGCCACTGATCGTCGAATATACCCCGACCCGCCACCGCACCATCATCACCAGCGCGACCGTGATTCCGGTTTCGCTCGGCGTGCTGACGGCCTCGCTCACGGCCGCGACCATGCTGCAAAGCATCGGCTGGCGCGGGCTTGCGGCGCTCGGCTTCATTCCGCTGATCCCCGCCGTGCTGATCGCGTTGATCGCACCCGAGTCGGTACGCTGGCTGGTGTCGCGCGGACGAAATGCCGAGGCGCGCCGCATCGTGGCGCGGGCGCTGAAGACATCGGCGGAAAAGCTGCCGCACACCAGCGGCGTTGCCGCCAATGCTGGCCAGGAAACGAGCTTCGCCGACCTGCTCAAGCAGCCAAAATTGTTCTGGCTCACGGTCATCGTCTGGTTCGGCGCGAGCACGGCGAATTACGGCGTGTTCCTGTGGGGTCCGACCATCGTCGCGCTGCTGATGGGTGTGCCGCCGCAACAGGCCGCGCATCTCTTCATTTTCGTCAGCCTCACCGGCATGATCGGCCGCACCGCCTTCTCCATCCTGCCGCAATGGATCGGAAGGCGGCGATGCGGCGCGATCATGGGCTATGGCATCGCGGTCTCGCTCGGTGCTGCGGCGCTGTTCTTCGACCGCACGCTGTTCGGCTATCCTGCCTTTGTCGTGCTGCTGATTCCGGCCGCCTTGTTCTTTGACGGCGGCTTCTCCAACATCGCGCCGTACTCCGCGGAAATATTCCCGGTGAAGCTCGCCGCGCGCGGCGTGGGCCTCGCCCAGGCCGCCAACGGCATCGGCAAGATCGCGGGCCCCCTGTGCCTCGCGCTGATCGCGGGCGCCACCAACCTGATCACGCCGAAGGCGACGATCGAGGCGGTAACGCCGGCGTTCCTGTTCCTCGCGGCTTGTGGCCTCGCGATCGGGCTCGCGTTCACGCTGCTGGGCGTCGAGACCCATGGCAAGCCGCTGGCGCTGGAGAAGGACGAAGCTCTCGCAGCGGTGCCGGAGGCTGCTGCACTGGCGATGCGGGAGCAGGCGGGCGCAGCGAGCTAGCGCTTCACGGCGCGCAGACAAAACTGGACGACGCATGCGCCGGGCCGGACTTGTAGTGCGGCCAGGCCGGCCATTGGCACAGCGGCAGCGCGCGCACGGTGGCGAAGGCGGGCGGTTCGACCTTCTGCTCGAGGACTTCGAGATCGCCCGGCGCCTGGCCCTTCTCCACCCAGTCGACCAGCACGCTCAGCATGTCGACATTGGCGGGCGCGCCGGAGCCGACATGATCGACACCGGGCGCGGTGTAGAGCCGCGCGAATTCTGCCGTCTCCGTCTTGCCGAGCTTGCGCTGGACATTCTCGAAATAGCGGATGCCGGCATAGGGGCTCTGCGCGTAGTCGGACATGTGCTCGAGCATGATCAGCCTGCCGCCGCGCGCGCGAAAGCGGCTGAGATCCGGATCGGTCGAATCCATCAGCGCCGAGACGGCGAGCAGCCGCTCCTTGTGATCCTCCGGCTTGTAGGTGGTGACGTCGAGCTTCGGATCGCGCGCGAACACATATTGGATGCCGCCGGCGCCGTAGACCCAGGCGATGCCGTTGTTCGGCAGCGGCGGCTGCGCGGGCGCGGCCTTGCCGAGCCACCAGGAAAGCCAGCCGCCGGTCGGGCCGAAGGAGGGCGTGTCCTCGCCCGACACGCCCCAGCCCGGATAATCGTCGAGGCCGTTGGCCATCGCGAAGCGTGAACTTGTAGGGCGAATGCAGCGTGTTGATCGCGTTGATCTGCACGTCGGTCAGGCATTGGTCGCCGCTCTGGCCCTCGGCGCAGTGCAGCGTCTCCGGCTTGAACGCCGCCTTGCAGCCGACCGCATCCTCGACCAGCGAGATCCTCCACGCCGTCGGCCTTGTCGCAGGCCTTCAGCACGGCTTCGGCGACCAGCTTGACCTGCGCCGGGCGAATCCAGCCGTCGCCCATGGTCGCGAGTCCCGAACGTGTTCCGGCATGCTGCAGGCCGACCCAGTTGATGACCGGCACGCGCGCGAAGATGCCGTCAAAATCGTCGGGGTAGCGCTGCGCCATGGTCAGCGCCTTCGCGGCCGCCTTCCGACGATCCCATGAAATACATTTTCTCCGGCGGCTTGCCGTAGGCGCGCACCATCAGCGCACGCGCCGCGTCGCGCACCTTCTTGTAGGATTCGTACGCAAAATTCTCGAAGGCCTCGTCGTTGAGCGCGAACAGTTGCGGCGGCTCGCCGGTCTTCATCTGGTGGCCGGAGTCGGTGCCGTAGGTGACGAAGCCGCGCGCGAGCGGCGAGGGCTTGTCGATAGGGATAGGCCGGCGGCAGGCCGAGGGCGGTGATCAGCGTGCCGTTGAAGCCGCCGCCGCCATATTGCAGCGAGCGGCCGTTCCAGTCGACCGGCAGGTTCACCTGAAACTTGATCGGCGGCGCCTTGGGATCGGTGGGTTCGATATGGCCGAGCACCTTGCAGAAGGCGGGAGTGGCCGGCGCGATCCGGCTCGAGGGCGTCGGCGCCCGTTCGGAAACGAGAAGCGACGACGGCGATTGCATCGCCGCGGAATCGATGTGCACGGCGTCGCCCGCCGAGCCGGCAAGACCGCTGCAGGTCGAAGCGGGATCGCCGGCCAGGCTGGCCGCCGACACAGGCGAGATCGCCGAAATAGCCGAGAGCAGGATTGCAGCCCTGATACGCCCATCGATCATTGTTCGACCCGTTCTTTTTGACCGTCGCCCGGCGGGCATTCAAATGCCCGCGCCGACGCGCGTCAATCGGCGCGAGGACCTCACGCGGCTAAGTTCCGTGGGAATCAGAGGCAGGAGCCCCGCCCGCGTTCGGGGCAAAGCTTCAGGGCGTTGGATATCGAGAACAGTAGCCGTGCGGTTCGCGTCGAATTGTCCGGCGCCCGGTAGCTGAGCGGGAACGCCACGCCGATATCGGCCTGGAAATCATCCCAGAAGAAAAAACGGATGCCGCCGCCGGCCGACGTCAGCGCCAGGCCGTCCCCTAGGCGAAAGCCGTCGTTCCAGACCGCGCCGGCGTCGACGAAGCCGTAGAACTGATAGCCGGAGAGATAGCGATAACTCGGCCGCTGATCGAACCGCAGTTCAAAGGATCCGGCCAACCCATTGTCGCCGCTGAGCTCGGCGGCGCCATAGCCGCGCCCGAAAGCGGCGCCGCCCAGATAGAATTGCTGCGAGGTGTAGAGCGGTCCGGATGCGGTCTGGCTCGCCATCGATATCTTTGCCGAAAAAGCCTCGTTCAGCGTCTGGTAGCGCGTGTAGTAGAAATTCAGCACGGCGAAATTCGGCGAGGCGCCGTCGCGCGAGGCGAAGTCGTCGCCGAACTGCGACGCACCGAAAATGTCGAGACCCTGGCGAAAGGTCATCGTGGCAAAGTTGGTGCCGCCAAAGCCGTCCTGCAGGCGGTAGTCCGAGGTCAGGCTGACCGTGCGGATATAATCCTTGTAGATCGGGCCGAACACGGCGCTCTCGGAGACATTGCTGAATCCCGCCGCCGCGATCAGCGTCAGCGTCGAGCGCAGCGATTGCACGGGAACGAAGCTGCTGCGGATCTCGAAGGATTCGGTCTTGGTGACGTCGTTGAACAGACGCCTGATGTCGCCGGGTCTTACCTCGCTGTAGAGCGCGGATGCGCCGAGCCGCATGCCGTCGGTGCCGACCGGCGCGTCGTAGGCCAGCCGGCCGAAGCCAAGCTGGCGCGGATCGTTGGCGATGGTCGAGAGATTGAGCGCCAGCATGTCGCCCGGCAGCAGATAGGAGTTGAACGCGCCAGTGGCGTAGGTCTGCCACGGCCCGACCGATGACGAACCGAGATTGTCCCCCCCGAACGCGGTGTAGACGTGCCAGGTCTTCAGCTCGACGACGAGGCGGAACCGGCCGCTGAGATCGCCGATCTCCTCGAGCGCGGAATCGGTGATGCGTACGCCGGGCCGGCCGTTGATCAACAGCAATTGCCGCTCCAGCGTGGGGAGCCGCGACGGATGCTCCAGCAGCACGGGATCGAGCATCGGCCGAAGGCCGAATTGATCGGCGCCGTCGCCCCTCAGCGCGACTTCCGCGATGCTGCCCTCGATCACCTGGATGCGAACGCGGCCGCCCTCGATGTCCTGCGGCGGAATGATCGCGCGGCTCAGGTGAAAGCCGGCCGCGCGATAGAGGTCGCCGATGGCTTGCGCGATCGCCGCGAGGTCGGCCTGTGAAACCTTCTTGCCGAGATAGGGACGCCAGGTGGCAGCCAAATCCTCGTACAGCATCGCCGAGGCGCCAACGACGGAAACCGCGCGAAGCACGAACTGGGGTTTGCTGTCGGCGCTCACCTCAGGCCGCGCCAATGGGGGAACCCGCAGGGGAGGCTTGGCCGGCCTCCCCCGTCCGGACTCCAAATCATCAAAATGCTTTTCGGTCTGCCGCGGATCGAAGCCGGGATTCGCCTGCTGCGCGCGCGCCGGTGTCGCGAGCGCGCAGGTCAGGGCGATAATGCCGGCAAAAAGGGTAGCCCAGTGTGGGAAACCGCAGGCGCGCGCGACCGTTTCCCCGCAGTTCCACGGAGGAAACTCTGTGAACGCGAGTACGAGCGTTAGGCGCATGATTTTCAATAGGTTTTTATGGTTAATGAACGGCTAACGTGTATCGGCAGAACCGCAGGCGTTGCACTAAGCGGATGTTGAAACATTTCCGCTAATCCTCAGCTCGACGGCGGGCAGACCGAGGACTCCGATGCTCTCAACAACGGGAATGACAACGGGAATGCGCCACGTCGTGGCGATGACGCTGTTTCTGGTGGCGAGTTCGAGCGCGCTGGCCGCGGACGACGGCGTCTGGTCGGTCAGCAAATCCTCGGGCGAAGTGTGGGTCGCCACGACCGGCGCCGCGCAGGTCTCGCTGAAGCAGGAAGACGCGTTGAAGGCTGGCGACACCATCCGGACCGGACGCAATGGACGCGTGCTGCTGGTGCGCGGCGAGGAAACCATCTTGATTTCCCCGAACTCGGTGATCGGCGTGCCGGCCGAAAAGAAAGACGGGATGTCGACCACGATCGTGCAGCAGGCGGGTTCGATCCTGCTCGAGGTCGAGAAGCGCAATGTCAAGCATTTCGAGGTCGAGACGCCTTATCTCGCCGCGGTCGTGAAGGGCACGCAGTTCAGCGTCACCGTGGATGGCGCGAGCACCCGCGTCGATGTGCGCCGCGGACAGGTCGAAGTCTCCGACTTCAGGTCGGGCCAGATTGCACTGGTCCTGCCGGGCCAGGCCGCGACCAGTTTTGAGCAGGGCACGCCCGGGCTGTCGCTGAGCGGATCGGGCATGTTCGTTCCGATCGAGCAGGGCCGTCCGCGCCCGTCCTCGATCGAACGAATTCCGGTGCCGAAGGGCGGCCTTCCGGCGCCACGCAATGCCGGCGACGGCAAGGTCATCCATGCGCTCACCCAGACCGGCACGTCTATCGCGAAGCTGTCGACGGCGCCGGGCCAGCCGCGAACGGCGGGCGACGGCGGTCCTGCCAAGCGCAACGTCATTCGCATTTCGAACGCGCTCGGCGAAGTTCATTTGAATGTTCACAAGGCCACCCATGGCCTGGCGCATGGCGCGGCGACGACAAGCGGGGTGCGGAGCACCTCTCGCGATCTCGCTGCCACCGACACCATCTGGGGCGGAGACGGCAAATCCAGCACCAGCACGGCAAGTGCGGCCGGCCAGACGGGCGGTAACGGCGCCAATGGCGGAAGCGGCGGCAACAGCGGTACGTCGGGCACGAGTGGTGCGGCGAGCGGCGGTGTAGCGACGTCCGTCGCTGCCGTGACATCCGGCGTCGCCGGAACGGTCACCGGACTCACCGGCACCGCTGGCGATGTCCTCGCCGAAACCGGCGGCGTCGTGAATGCTGCGGTGGGTAATGGAAAGGGGCTCGGCAAGGCGCTGGGTCTCGGTAACGGCAATGGCGGGATCGGCAATCTCAACGGCATCGGAAACCTGAAACACTGACCGCCGGCGCTGGTCCGGCATCGAAGGGGAGCGTGCGTCGAAGGGAAGCGAGGCGCGCAAGGGGGATGAGTTGAAACACTATCGGCCGCATATCCTGGTGGTCATCGCGCTGGCGGTGATCCTGTCGTCGGGCTGGCACGACGCGTTTCGTAATGTGCTCGGCGATCTGCGTTTCAACTGGCTGCAGCGGCAGGCGGGCGGCGATATCGTCATCGTCGCCATCGACGCGCCCTCGCTCGAAAAGATCGGCGTCTGGCCCTGGCCGCGCCGCCTCCACGCCGAGTTGCTTCGTCAACTGGAAAAGGCCGGCGCCAGCGACATCGTGTTCGATGTCGATTTCAGCGCGCCGTCGGATGCCGCGTCCGATCGGGAATTCGTCGAGGCGCTGCAACGCGCCGGCGGATCCGTGGTGCTGCCATGGTTCAAGCAACCGGGAGCGGATGCCGGCAATCCGGCGGCGATCCATATCAACCGCCCGCTGAAGCCGTTTGCCGACCAGTCCTGGGCCGCCGTGGTGAATGTCGCGGTCGAGCCCGATGGTCGCATTCGCCGCTATCCCTTCGGCGAGAAGCTCGGCGGCGAGTTTTTGCCGTCGATGGGGGCCGTGCTGGCGGGACAACACAGCAGCAAGGATGCGCCCTTCCTGATCGATTTCGGCATCCGCGCCGCCTCGATTCCCAAGGTGTCCTACGCCGATGTGCTGCTCGGCAATCCGGCGACGCTTGCGCGCCTGAAGGACAAGAAGGTCGTCGTCGGCGGGACCGCGCTCGAGCTTGGCGATCGCTTCAGCGTTCCGAACGGCGCGATCGTTTCCGGTCCGATGCTGCAGGTTCTGGCGGCCGAGTCGATCCTGCAGCACCGCACGCTGCACTGGACGTCGGATTGGGTCACGCTCGCCGGAATCGCCATCATATCCCTGGTCATGATGTTCGCGTGGCGGCGGCTCGCTGCGGGCCGGCGCGTCATCATGCTGCTCGCCACGGCCTCCGCCGTCGAGATGATCGCCGTCCTGTTGCAGGCGAAATGGCCTTTCGTTCTCGACACCTCGCCGCTGCACACGGCGATCATGGTCTATCTGGCGGCGATCGCGCTCGACGAGATCGATTTTCGCGATCTCCTCGGCCGTATCGCCGAAAACCGCTTCCAGCGGATCGCGATGTCGCTCGGCGACGGATTGGTCTGCACCGATCGGGACTATCTGATTACGGTCTGGAATCCCGGAGCCAGGGCGATCTTCGGCTATGAAGCCGACGAGATCATCGGACAGCCATTCGACGTCCTTTGCGCGGGCGGCGCCAGGGGTACGCCGTTCTCGATCCGCGACGCGGCGAAGCCTGCATGGCTCTCGCCTGGCGGCTCGGTGACGGAATTCGAGGGACGGCGCAAGAACGGCGAGGTGTTTCCCGCCGAGGCATGCTTCTCCGGCTGGCAAGGCACGGATGGCTTTCAGTACGGCGCGATCCTGCGCGACATCTCGGTGCGCAAGCGCGAAGCCGCGCGTATCCGGTATCTGGCCGAGTATGATTCACTCACCGGGCTCGCCAACCGCGACACGCTCCATGTGGGCTTGTCCGCCATGATCTCATCGGCGGAGAAATCCGCAAGCGAGGTGGCGCTGCTGGTGCTGGGCCTGGACGCCTTCCAGCACATCAACGACATGCTGGGCCACGCCTGCGGCGATCGCGTGCTGCAGGCCGTCTCGGAAAGATTGACGGAAGCAAGCGGGAAGGAGGGCCTGGTGGCGCGCCTGAGCGGCGATGAATTCGCCGTCGCGATTCCCTGTGCGGCCCTGGCCGAGACGGTGACGCAGTTCGCCGAGCGCGTCGTGCGGTCATTCGACCGGCCGCTTGCCGCGGGAGCGCGCGAGCATCGCGTCAAGATCAGCATCGGCGTGGCGGTCTACCCCGAAGCGGGCGCCACCGCGGACGAGCTCCTGAGCAACGGCCATCTGGCCTTTTCCCGCGCCAAGGCCACCCGCCGCGGCGGTCATGTGATGTTCGAAGGCACCATCCGGCAGGAGCTCGAGGCGCGGCTGACGCTGGAAGCCGAAATTGCACGCGCGGTCGAACGGCAGGAATTCGAGCTGTTCTATCAGCCTCAGGTCCATCTGGTGGACGGCAGCCTGATCGGCGCCGAAGCGCTGATCCGCTGGCGGCATCCCGAACGCGGCCTGGTTTCGCCGGGCCTGTTCATGCCGGTCGTCAATTCCTCCTCCATCTCGGAGCGGATCGGCAGATGGGTGCTGCAGACCGCGTGCAGGCAGGCGCGCGAATGGGAGCTTGCCGGGCGGGGCGTACGCGTCGGGATCAATCTCTCGCCGTCGCAACTGCAATCGGGCGATCTCGCCCAATCGGTCGCGGATGTCCTCGACGCTACGGGGCTCGCCCCATCCTTGCTCGAACTGGAGGTGACCGAGGACATCATTCTCCACGACGAGGAGAGGGTGCTCGATACCTTCCAGCGCATCCAGAAGCTTGGCGTCCGCATCGTGTTCGACGATTTCGGCACCGGCTATGCGAGCCTCAGCTACCTGAAGAAATTCCCGCTCGACGGGCTCAAGATCGACCGGTCGTTCGTCATGGACCTGCTGTCCGATTCCGACGACGCGGCGATCGTCAGTTCGACCGTGCACCTGAGCAGGCAGCTCGGCCTGTCGGTCATCGCCGAAGGCATCGAAAGCCGCGCCATCGCCGACCTGCTGCTCGGCATGGGATGCGAGGAAGGGCAGGGCTATTTCTTCGGCAAGCCGATGCCATCAGACGATTTCGAGGCGCGATTCCTTGCCGTGCAAGCAGCGGCCGTCGCGGGCTGACGCCGCGCCCGGCCTTGGTGTCCCCGACGTCATCTCCATTTCCAATCCGCCGGTGCCGCAAGGCGTCGTCATGGGTCGCCGTGGAATATTGCAAATTGAACCAATGGCTTGGACGAAGGTTCGGTTGCGGAACTTAATAGTAAAATAATATGACTAGTCGCTTCGTTGCTTCCGTGGAATAGTGAATCGGCCGCCCGCCAAGGGGGCGGCGGGTGCCACCACACCGCCAGGCGGCGGCAAGGCAATGCAAGCGGCGCCGACTGACAAACGGGGAGAGCGCAGCCTATGATTGTCGACGTCCATCTTGCGTCTCTCGCCAGCCACCGCACGACGATCCGATAGGTGAATTGTCGCGACGAGGCGTCGTGCGGGCTCCAAACCCCAAGTACAGGCGCAATTTCCGGTAGCGATCGCCACACGCCTGCCCGGACTTCTGTGCCAATCTCACCGCCAAGCAAAATCAAAATCTTCTACTCGAAGGGAGTGAAGCATGCTCAAGCTAAGGACATTCTGGCTCGCGCTGTCGTTCGCAGGCCTTGCCGCGGTCGCATCAAGCGGCGCGAGCGCGCAGGACAAGGGGACCGTCGGGATCGCGATGCCGACCAAATCCTCCGCGCGCTGGATCGACGACGGCAACAACATGGTCAAGTCGCTGAAGGAGAAGGGCTACGGCGCCGACCTGCAATATGCCGAGGACGACATCCCGAATCAGCTCTCGCAGGTCGAGAACATGGTGACCAAGGGTGTCAAGGCGCTGGTGATCGCGGCAATCGACGGCACCACGCTCTCGGATGTGCTGAAGCAGGCTAAAGCAAAGGGCGTCATCGTGATCGCCTATGACCGCCTGATCCGCGACACGCCGAATGTCGACTACTACGCGACCTTCGACAATTTCCAGGTCGGCGTGCTGCAGGCGCAGTCGATCGAGCAGAAGCTCGGACTGAAGGAGGGCAAGGGGCCCTTCAACATCGAGCTGTTCGGCGGCTCGCCCGACGACAACAACGCCTACTTCTTCTACAACGGCTCGATGTCGGTGCTGAAACCCTACATCGACAGCGGCAAGCTCGTGGTCGCGAGCGGCCAGATGGGGATGGACAAGGTTTCGACCTTGCGCTGGGACGGCGCCACCGCCCAGGCGCGCATGGACAATCTGCTCAGCGCCTTCTACGGCAAGAAGCATGTCGATGCGGTTCTCTCGCCCTATGACGGCCTCTCGATCGGCATCATCTCCTCGCTGAAGGGCGTGGGGTATGGCAGCGCCGACCTGCCGATGCCCGTCGTCAGCGGTCAGGACGCCGAAGTGCCCTCGATCAAGGCGATCCTGCGCGGCGATCAGTATTCGACCATCTTCAAGGACACCCGCGACCTCGCCAAGGTCGCAGCCTCCATGGTCGACTCGGCGCTGAACAACAAGCAGGTCGAGGTCAACGACACCAAGACCTACAACAACGGCGTCAAGGTGGTTCCGTCCTACCTGCTCAAGCCGGTCGTGGTCGACAAGGCCAATTGGGAGAAGGTTCTGGTTGACTCCGGCTACTACAAGCGCGCCCAATTCGACTGAGCGAACCGGAGATGATGAAGTCAGATTTGAGCGGCTTGCGAGCCTCTTCTCCCTCTCCCCGTGCTTACGGGGAGAGGGTTGGGGTGAGGGGCTCTCTCCGCGATGACGGTGAAATTGACTTCGCGGAGAGTCCCCTCACCCGGAATTCAACGCTGACCGCCTGCAAGTTCGGGGCGTGAGGGACGGCGGGATTGATCCGATGACGGCAATGCTGGAGATGCGCGGCGTCAGCAAGAGCTTTGCAGGCGTGCGCGCGCTCCGCGACGTCAATTTCACGGTCAATGCCGGCGAGATCCACGCGCTGGTCGGCGAGAACGGCGCCGGCAAGTCCACCCTGATGAAAGTGCTGAGCGGCGTCTATCCGCACGGCAGCTACGAGGGCACCATCGTCTTCGACGGCGAGGAGCGGCGCTTCCGCGACATCAACAACTCCGAGGCGCTCGGGATCATCATCATCCACCAGGAGCTGGCGCTGATCCCGCTGATGTCGATCGCCGAAAACATCTTCCTCTCGCATCCGCCCTCGCGGTTCGGCGTCATCGACCGCGAGACGGTCTATCGCCGCACGAGGGACCTGTTGGCGCAAGTGGGCTTGCGGGAGTCGCCGGATACGCTCATCACCGATCTCGGCGTCGGCAAGCAGCAACTGGTGGAGATCGCCAAGGCGCTGTCCAAGAAGGTGCGGCTCCTGATCCTGGACGAGCCCACCGCCAGCCTGAACGAGGCCGACAGCGCGGCGCTGCTCGATCGGCTCGTGACATTCCGCGAGCAGGGCATCGCCTCGATCCTGATCTCGCACAAGCTGAACGAGGTCGCACGCGTCGCCGACCGCATCACGGTGCTGCGCGATGGCCGCACGGTGGACTCGATCGACTGCCGCACCGAGAAGGTCGAGGAGGACCGCATCATCCGCAGCATGGTCGATCGCGATCTCGCCCATCGCTTTCCCGAGCGCCAGGCCAAAATCGGCGATCCCGTGCTCGTGGTCGAGGACTGGTCGGTGCATCATCCGCTGCACCCCGAGCGGCAGGCGATCAAGAACGTGGACTTCCAGGTGCGGGCCGGGGAGGTCGTCGGCATCGCCGGCCTGATGGGCGCGGGCCGCACCGAATTCGCCATGAGCCTGTTCGGCCGGGCCTGGGGCACCAGGATCAGTGGCCGTATCAGGATCGACGGGCGCGAGGTTCAGCTACCAAACGTCCCGGCGGCGATCGATGCGGGCCTCGCCTACGTCACCGAGGACCGCAAGCAGCTCGGGCTGATCCTGGCCGATGACATCAGAAAGAACATCACGCTCGCAAGCCTCGGCCAGGTCGCCTCGCGCGGCGTCATCGACGATATCAGGGAGCTGAAAGCCGCGAGCGACTACCGCAACCGCATGCGCATCCGCAGCCAGGATGTCTACCAGGAGGCGGGTCAACTGTCGGGCGGCAACCAGCAGAAGGTCGTGCTGTCGAAATGGCTGATGACGGGCCCGAAGGTCCTGATCCTGGACGAACCGACGCGCGGCATCGACGTCGGAGCGAAATACGAGATATACACGATCATCAACGAGCTGGCGGAGGCCGGCAAGGGCGTCGTGGTGATCTCCTCGGAGATGGCCGAATTGCTCGGCATCTGCGACCGGATCTGCGTCATGAATGACGGCGCCTTTGTCGGCGAGTTCGACGGCCGCGACGCGACGCAGGAACAGATCATGCGCACCATCATGCGAAACGAGCGGATAGCCAGGTCCTTCGGGCAGGCGAGGCGCGTGGGAGAGCTGCAATCATGACCGACAAGTCGGTGTCGCTCCCCGAAGAACGCAAGGGCGGCAGCTTCATCAAGAACAATTTGCGCAACTACGGCATGCTGCTGTCGCTGCTCGCGATCATGCTGTTCTTCCAGGTCGTGACCGAGGGTACGCTGCTGCAGCCGCTCAACCTCACCAACCTCGTGCTGCAGAACAGCTATATCGTGATCATGGCGCTCGGCATGCTGCTGGTGATCGTCACCGGGCATATCGATCTTTCGGTCGGCTCGGTCGCGGGCTTCATCGGTGCGGTCGCCGCCGTGCTGATGGTGCGCTACCACATCGACTTTCCGCTGGCCGTCATCGCCTGCCTGATCGTGGGGGCGGCGATCGGCGCGGCGCAGGGCTATTGGGTCGCCTTTTTCGGCATTCCCTCCTTCATCGTGACGCTCGCGGGCATGCTGGTGTTCAAGGGCCTGGCGCTCGCAGTGCTGCAGGGCCAGTCGGTCGGGCCGTTCCCGCCCACCTTCCAGAAATTGTCGTCGGGCTTCATCACCGAAGTTTTCCCCGACATCGGCACGCTGCATCCGACCTCGCTCCTGATCGGCACTGTACTCGCGCTGACGCTGGTCTATGCCAGCGCCAAGGGCCGTGCGCGCGAGCTGTCGCATGGCATCGAGGTCGAGCCTTATGCGCTGTTCTTTGCCAAGAGTGTCGCGCTGGCGGGCGTGGTGCTCTATTTCACCTACCTGATCGCATCCTATCGCGGTTTTCCGAACGTGCTGGTCATCATGGCAGCCCTGATCGCGCTTTACGGTTTTGTGACGCGGCGCACGGTGATCGGCCGGCAGATCTATGCCGTCGGCGGCAATGCCAAGGCCGCGAAACTCTCGGGCATCAAGACCGAGCGGCTGACCTTTTTCGCTTTCGTCAACATGGGCGCTCTCGCCGCGCTCGCCGGCCTCGTCTTCGCCGCGCGCCTCAATACCGCGACGCCAAAGGCGGGCACCGGCTTCGAGCTCGACGTCATTGCCGCCTGCTTCATCGGCGGCGCGTCGGCCTATGGCGGGGTGGGGCGGGTCGGCGGCGCCGTGGTCGGCGCCATGATCATGGGCGTGATGAACAACGGCATGTCGATCATCGGCGTCGGCATCGACTACCAGCAGGTGATCAAGGGCCTGGTGCTGCTGGGGGCCGTCTGCTTCGACGTCTACAACCAGCGGCGATGAAGACTCGGCCTGTCAACCTCGACTCAAGCCGCAAGCTTCGCCAGCCCCTTCCAGTCGAAATTGATGCCGTGGCCCGGGCGTGTCGGCGCCAGCGCCATGCCGTCTTCGAGCGCGAGCGGATGCTCGATATAGCGATCGAGGCCGAACCCGTGCGCCTCCAGATAGGATCGGTTGGGGCAGGCCGCGAGCAGATGCACGGTGATGTCGTGCGCGCCGTGGCTGGTGACGGGAAGATTGAAGGCCTCGGCAAGGCGCGCGATCTTCATGAAGGACGTGACGCCGCCGCAATTGGTGACGTCGGGCTCGGGGTAGGAGACGGCGCCGGCGGCGATGTAGTTCTTGAACTCCCAGAGCGAGCGCAAATTCTCCCCGGCTGCGATCGGCACGCCGCCGGCTGCGAGAATCCGCGCATGGCCCGCGACGTCATCGGGAATGATCGGTTCTTCGAGCCAGGTCAGATCGTAAGGCTGCAGCGCGCGCGCGGCCCGGATGGCTTCCTCGACCGTCCATTTCATGTTGGCATCCGCCATCAGCGGAAAGCCTTCGCCCAGATGCTTGCGCATCGCCTGCACGCGCGCGACGTCGGAGGCGAGGTCCGGCCGGCCGACCTTCATCTTGATGGCGCGAAACCCCTTGCGGAGGTTGTCGTCGGTCTGTCGCAGCAGGGCCTCGACCGGCAGGTCGAGGTCGATGCCGCCGGCGTAGCAGGGCACGCGGGCATCGAAGCCGCCGAGCAGGCGCCAGATCGGCAAGGCGGCGCGGCGCGCCTTCAGGTCCCACAACGCGATGTCGACCGCCGAGAGCGCCAGCACGGCCGGACCGCCTCGGCCGCCGTAATGCAGCCCCCACCAGATCCGGTGCCAGACGGCTTCGGTGTCGGCGGCCTCGCAGCCGTCGATCAATTCCGGAATTTCGCGGCGAAGAATGTCGGCGGTCGCCCCGCCGTTGCGGCCGACGGTGTAGGTATAGCCGACGCCCTCGGCGCCGTCGGTGTCGCGGATACGAACGGTCAAAAGCTCGAAGGCGGTGATCTGGCCGTGCGTGCTGTCGGACAGCATGACGGTGAGCGGAATGCGGTAATGTCCGGCTTCGATATTCTTGATGCGTGTCATCGCGCTTCCATCCGCTTTTCCTTGCACAGTAGGATACAGGCTGCAGCCCGCAACCGGCAAGAACAGGCAGCAGGGATCGTGCCGGCGCATGCGCGTTCAGGATTGGCGTGCCCGCAATTGAACTGATAGAACGCCACTGACAAATCAGGCTTGAAGAAGGGTTTGGCAATGATCGAGATCGTAGGCGTCATCGGGGCGGGCACCATGGGCAATGGCATCGCGCAGGTTTGCGCGGCGGCCGGATTGCAGGTGGTCATGACCGACATCTCCGAGGCGGCCGTGCAGCGGGGACTTGCGACCGTGGGCTCGAGCCTGGAGCGCCTCGTCAAGAAGGAGAGGATGAGCACGGCCGACCGCGAAGCCGCGCTGGGGCGTATTGTCGGAACGACCGACAGGGCGAAGCTGTCGGCCTGCGATCTCGTGATCGAGGCGGCGACCGAGAACGAAGAGTTGAAGCTGAAGATCCTGAAGGAGCTCGGCGCGACACTCGATCCCCGCGCGCTGATCGCCACCAACACCTCGTCGATCTCGATTACCAGGCTTGCGACCGCAACCGACCGTCCGGACCGCTTCATCGGCATGCATTTCTTCAATCCGGTGCCGGTGATGGCGCTTCTGGAGCTGATCCGCGGCCTGCAGACCTCCGACGATACGGTGGCCAAGGCCGAGGCCTTCGCCAAGCGGGTCGGGAAGGTCGCGATCACCGCGAAGAATAGCCCGGGCTTTGCCGTTAACCGTATCCTTTGCCCGATGATTAACGAAGCGATCTTTGCGCTGCAGGAGGGGATCGCCACCGCCGAGGAGATCGATGCCGGCATGAAGCTCGGCTGCAATCATCCGATCGGGCCGCTCGCGCTGGCCGATTTGATCGGCCTCGACACCATGTTATCGGTCATGGATGTGTTCTATAAAGGCTTCAACGACCCGAAATATCGG
The DNA here is from genome assembly GCA_963831505.1 of uncultured Alphaproteobacteria bacterium. Lineage (GTDB taxonomy): Bacteria > Pseudomonadota > Alphaproteobacteria > Rhizobiales > Xanthobacteraceae > Bradyrhizobium. Next base: position 69,983 of record CAWHQY010000096.1, read on the forward strand.
GCGGCGCCGCTGCTCAAGGAGATGGTCGACGCCGGCTACCTCGGCCGCAAGAGCGGACGAGGCTTTTACGAGTACGCCAAGCAATAATACGGAACAGGCCGTGGATATCAGACGCAGGAAATTGTTCGAGAGCGAGACGCTGCAGATCGGCATGTTCGAGGCGCGGCCGGACTCGGACGCCTGCGGCGAGGTCGAACGGCAGAGCCTCAATGCGATCGTGCTGCCGTTGAGCGGCCTGTTCGCCAAGCACGAAGCGCCGGGCCGGCAGGTCACGGGCACGCCAAGCCACGCGGTCTATTTCGCGCCGGACGCGCCGTACCGGATCAGCTTTCCCGGCGCGATCGGCGACCGCGCCATCACCTTGCGGTTTGACGTGGCTCTGACGCCCGAGCACACCGATCCGCAGGCGGGCGAGAAGCTGGCGTCGCAGGGGTTGCTGCCGGCCAGGGCGATGATGCTGCGCAACCTGTTGGGGAAGCGGCTGGAGAACGGCGAGACAGATGGTTTCGAGGTCGAGGCGCTCGGACTTGACCTTCTTGATCTGTCGCTGCGGTCGGTTCAGCCGGGCGAATTGCCGGTTCGCCGCTCCGCGCAGGCCCGGCGGACGCGGGCGCTGGAGCGGGTGAAGGAGGCGGTGGCGTCGGCGCCGTCGGCCAAATGGAACGTGGCAAGGCTTGCCGGTGTCGCAAACCTGTCGCCGTTCCATCTCTGCCACGTGTTCCGCGAGATGACCGGCACTTCCGTCTACCACTACGTGCTGCACGAGCGGCTTTCGCGCTCGCTCGATGCCGTGCTCGATGGCGGCGATGACCTGACCGCGGTCGCGCTCGACGCGGGCTTTGCCAGCCACAGCCATTTCACCGCCCGCTTCAAAAACTTCTTCGGCTGCACGCCGGCCGCGCTCCGGCGTATCGCGAGCGCCGCCCAACTCGCCGAATTGCGCAAGATCGTGACAGCGCGCCCGAGCCGGCCGGCCTAGAACCTCTCCGCAACCACGGAGGCCGTTCGGGCATGGATATCGAGACATTTCACAGTAGCCGCCGCTTCGCCGAGGTCAAATCCGGCCGCATCGCGTATTTCGATCAAGGGCGGGGTCCTGTCGCGCTCTTTATTCACGGCGTGCCGCTCAACGGCTATCACTGGCGCCACATCATCGAGCGCGTCAAGCATCGGCGGCGCTGCATCGCGATCGACCTAATGGGCCTCGGCTTCACCGAGATCGCGCCGTCGCAGGATGTCTCGTTCACGGCGCAGGCGCAAATGATCGCCGAGGTGCTGGACGCGCTCAGGATCGACACGGTCGATCTGGTTGCCAATGACTCGGGTGGGGCGATCGCGCAGATCTTTGCCGCGCATCATGCGAACCGCTTGACCTCGCTGGTGCTGACCAATTGCGACGTCCACGACGGCTGGCCACCGCCGCAGGTGCTGCCGCTGATGGAGCATTCGCGAAATGGGACGATTGCCGCGGTGTTTGGACCGACCGCCGATCACCCCGATCTCGCGCGCGAACGCTTCGCACGCGGCGAATCGGTGCCGCTGTTCCGCAGCTATGCCGATCCGTCCATTCTGACGGACGAGCTGATCCGGCTCTATCTGCAGCCGCTGCTGTCCTCGCCGCAACGCATCGACGCGTTCCAGCGCTATTGGCTCGGCTTCGACAACAAGCATACGGTCGCCGCCCACGATGCGCTGAAGAAGCTCGATGTGCCGACCCTGATTGTGTGGGGACTGAAAGACATCTTCTTCGACGTCAAATGGGCCTATTGGCTGAAGGACACCATCCCCGGCGCGAGGCGCGTGATCGAAGTCGAGGACGCGCGGCTGTTTTTCCCGGAGGACCGCCCCGATACGCTCGCCCAGCCCATCCATCGATTCTGGGATGAATTCGGGCGGTGATTGATTTGACTGCCGCGTGATGTCCGCGCAAAGTCGGCGAACCGCCTGCGGCCGTCACGAACATCCTCATGAAGCCCTTCGCCAACTTGAAGAGATTGGGATTTTTTACGCGCCTGCTCGATGAGGCCGCGCCGGCCGAACGATACCGCCTGGCGGCGGAGCAGATCGTACACGCGGAAAAAGCCGGGCTCGATTCCGCATGGATCGCGCAACACCATTTTCATGAGAGGGAGGGCGGGCTACCGGCGCCCTTTGCCTTTCTGGGGTTCGTCGCCGCACGAACCTCGCGCATTCGGCTCGGTACCGGCATCGTCACGCTTCCGCTGGAAAATCCAGTCAGGGTAGCGGAGGACGCGGCTGTTCTCGACCTGATGTCCAACGGCCGGTTTGAACTCGGCGTCGGGACCGGCGGAAACCCATCGGCCTTTGCAGCCTTCGGGCTCGACAGTGCGGAGCGCAACGACATCTTCGCGCGGAATCTCGACATCGTTCGCAATGCGCTCGCGGGCCGGCCGCTTGCCGGCGGCGACACGTTATATCCGTCAAGGCCGCAATTATGCGACCGGATCTGGCAGGCGACGTTCTCGGTAAGCGGCGGCACGAGAGCAGGCAAGGCGGGCGACGGCTTGCTGTTGTCGCGGACACAGCCAAGGCCGAAGGAGGCGCCGGGCGCGACGCTTGCCGAGATTCAGCATCCCATTATCGACGCCTATCTCGACGCCTTGCCGCCGGGGCGCGAGCCCCGGATCATGGCGTCGCGCAGCGTCTTCGCCGCCGATGATCGCGAGACCGCGATGCGTCTGGCCGGCATCGGACTGCGGCAAGCGCGCGATCAATTCATTGCGGGCGGCCACTTGCCGCCTGGCGAGGCGCTGGCTGACATGATCGCGGCGTTTGACGTTCATGTCGGGACCTCCGACGATGTCATCGCCTCGCTTCGCGCCGACAGCACGCTGGACCGTGTGACCGATCTGGTGTTCCAGGCGCATTCGGTCGACCCGCCGCATCCCTTTATTCTGCGGTCCATCGAGCTGGTCGCGGAAAAGGTGGCGCCGGCGTTGGGCTGGGCGAAAAAAGCGCAGCGTTACGATCATGGTGCCCACACTTCAGCCCTGGGATGAAGTTGGGCGGTGATGCCGGGAAAGGCGATTGAAGGCGGATGCGCCCTCAACCGCTGACGCAGCTGACTGGCCGGGCAATCTAACGGGCAGCGCCAAGGTCGGGGCGTAACGGTTAGCTCGGACGAGCGGACTTTTACTCATTCGCACGGTGAAAGAGTGTCTCTCGTCTCCCGGCTATTCGTTCCTTGTCCGATAGCGGCTAGCTTTCGCTCGCAGTCGGGAAGGCCCTGCCGTCGCGATCGCTCCGATGATCCGGGGAAAGCGCCTTCATCGACATCAAGGAGAGAACCATGTCCAAATCCGAACGCAAGGAACTCGAGATGAGCAATACCCAGCCACGCCGCGAAACTGCAACCGAGGCTGCGAGAGCGAAGGCCGTCGACATGAAGCTCGAAGTCGTCGTCATTCCTGTCTCGGATGTGGATCGTGCAAAGGAGTTTTACGCCAAGCTTGGCTGGCGGCTCGACGCCGATTACGCCTCCGGCGACGATTACCGCGTGATCCAGTTCACGCCGCCGGGTTCGGGGAGCTCCGTCATCTTCGGCAAGAACGTTACCGCGGCGGCGCCGGGCTCGGCGCAAGGACTGTACCTGATCGTCTCCGACATCGAGGCTGCCCGCAAGGATCTGCTCGCTCGCGGCGTCAAGGTGAGCGAGGCATTCCACGACGCCGGTGGTGTATATCTCGGCAAGGACGAACCGTATCTGTTTGGGCGGCTGCGGGTTGGCGGTTTGGATCCCGAGCATCGGAGCTATCGTTCCTTCGCCTCGTTCAGCGATCCCGACGGCAATGGCTGGCTGTTCCAGGAAGTGACGACGCGCTTGCCCGGCCGCGTGGAGACGGACACGACGTTTGCCTCGTCCGCTGAACTCGCGAGCGCGCTTCGCCGTGCGGCCACTGCCCACGGCGAGCACGAGAAGCGGACCGGCGGGCACGATGCGAATTGGCCGGACTGGTACGCCGAGTACGTGGTTCGCGAGCAGGCCGGCCTCGAACTGCCGTCATGAAGCATGACCGCGGCATCATCGCCGCCGGCGGACCGTCGGCGACGATGGCCCGCCTCCTGGAATCCGGCGGGGTCAACGAAAACTCGCCGGCAGGGGTCGAGCAGATCTAAACCATTCGCGAGGACGCACGCGCGGCTGCCGAGAATTGCGCTTGACAGGGTTTTGAGAGTTGGGAGCGGACCGCAGTCCTATCGCGGCTACTGCTACCGCGTTCTCACGCAGCAGTGCAGGCGGTACGCATTTTCGAGAGCATCCATTTTCTCCTCGGCGAAGACAGGGCCGTGACGCGCACGATCGGACAAATGCCCGACCATGATTTCAGGGATCAGCCGCTGGCCTTGAGCCCGACGCGCGACATCCGCCGTGGCCGACGGATTACTGCAATCCGGATCCGGAAGCGAGCCGACGGAGACCCGCCAGCCGCAAGATGGATTGCGCCGCGAGTTTCTGCGCCAATTCCATGCTGCTTTGGTCGGCTGCACGATCGGCTTCATCGAGATAGATGTTGGACAACTGCTCCGCACGGCGCAGCGCACGGCGCTTGATCTGTTCGATATCTCCGGACGCAGGATCTACGCCGCCTGCGTCAGGCGACGTCAGGAAATGCAGCGGCAGGCGGGCAGGATCCATGGCCAGAACATAGTCGCGTTGCGCGGAGGTCAATCCCTGCGACCAGGCAACAATGTCCCTGAGAAGAAGACTTTCCAGAAGCGGCGCCGATGCGGATTCGTCGGTTCTGTCGGCAGCCGCAGCTTCATCGGTCGCAACCTTGCGCTCAGCCCGCCAGGCCAGCCGACGCTCGTGGCGCAACAGATTCCCGTCGGACAGCGCTTCGCGCGCCAGGCGTTCCGCCGTCAGGCGGACCGTTGGATCTTCGGCAAGAGCGATGACGTAAGTCCAGAACACAAACGCACGTTGGCGATGGCGAACCGCCAGCGCCCAGGCCGTGTAGGGCGTCGACAGGCTGGAATCCCTGACGTCGGCGATTTCCGCCGCAGGAACCAGGTCGATCGGCGGCCAGCACAGGTTGGATGCATCGGGACGTTTGCCGCAGTCGGCAAGACAGGCGGCAGACAGACTGTCGCAACGATCGCGCTCGCGTTTCGCGAGGACCTCGAATACGCCGCGCACCGGCCGGGAGTTTTCGTCGATGCGTTCCGCGAGGGCGCCATAGCGCAGCGCAGCCTTCTCCGCCAGATCAAAGGCAATCGCATAAAGTTCGCCAAGGCTTCGCACCGGAGCCGGCGGCACTGCGGTCAAAAGCGGCTCTTTGCGCATATCGGTTCCCCTCAAGAAGTTTGGCTCGATCAGAATGCAATGAGTTTGATCCAGCTCAATCAGAACCTCGCTTTGGTGCTGTAGATACAACTTGCGATCCAGAACAACGGCGTTCTGCTGCTGACATCTGGGACGTGCCCTTGGGAAAATCAGTCAACATCTGTGTCCTTCTTGGCATTCTGGCCCTTTTCGGCTGGATCGCCCTCCTTGGAGAGGCGCACGCCGCAGGGCGGCTGAACGAATACCTCGGCAAGGCAGAGCCGGCCGAACTGGTTCCCGGGGCGAACCGCTTTGGGCCGCCACAGGGCGATCCGGCGATCGCGCCCGCATACAGGGACGATCAACTTCTCGGCTTTGTCTACCTGAACTCCGACTTTGCCAATGCCACCGGCTACTCCGGAAAGCCGATCCAGATCCTGGTCGGCATCGATCCGAAGGGCGTGATCACCGGCCTCAAGCTGGTCGAGCACAAGGAACCCATCGTGCTCGTGGGTATTCCCGTCAAGCGCATTCTGGAAGCGGTCAACAAGTTGATCGGCGCCGACCTGGAAAGCGTCGCACGCGGCGCCGCACCCGCGCCGCAGGTCGATATTGTCAGTGGCGCGACGGTGACCGTGCTGGTGATCGGCGACAGCATCGTCCGCTCCGCGACCAAGCTCATCAGGAGCGGTCGGCTCGGCAACCAAGGCGACGCGATCGCCAGCGCCGCGCCGCAGGCCGCGAAGGCGATCGATCCCTGCCAAGAGCGAGATACGCGATTGGCAGAGCCTCGTCGGTGACGGTTCCGTCCGCCGGCTGACCCTTACGGTTGCCGATGTGAACAAGGCCTTCGAAAAATCCGGCAATGCCGCCGCGAGCCGCGCACCCGGAAGAGGGCGATCCGGACGACACGTTCATCGACCTGTATGTCGCCGACGTCGCGGTGCCGACCATCGGCCGCAGCCTGCTCGGCGATGACGGCTACAATCGGCTCGCCGGCAGGCTGAAGCCGGGTCAGCAGGCGCTGATCGTCGCGGGATCGGGGCGATATTCATTCAAGGGGGCGGCTTACGTCCGCGGCGGGATCTTCGACCGCATCGAACTGATCCAGGACACCAACAGCATCCGCTTCCGCGACCGCGACCATACGCGATTGGGAAGTCTTGCGGCCGAAGGCGCACCTGAATTTCCCGAAATTGCCCTGTTCGCGGTGCCGCCGGAATTCGCGCTCGATCCGACCGAGCCGTGGATGCTGCAGCTGCTTGGTGCAGCGCGTGGTCGCCACACGGGAAAAGGCCTGGCTCACCTTCGATCTCGGCTACAGCGCTTCCGGATCTCTATATCAAGCGCGAGCCGGCGCCGCCCGTCCGGCAGCAGACGGCCGCGTCTCCCGCAGCGTCCCCGGCCGCAGCAGGTACCGAAAAACCCGCCGCGACATTTTTCACCGGCAGCGAAGACGAGCCGCTGTGGATGAAAATCTGGCGCGGCAACGTCGTCAAGATCGGCACGCACGGTCGTGGCGCTCGGCGTTCTCACGCTGATCTTCTTTTTCCAGAATGTGCTGGTCCGCCGGCCCGTGGTCTACACGTGGGTCCGCCGCGTTTACTTGCTTTATCATTCTGGTCTGGCTCGGCTGGTACGCAAACGCCCAGCTCTCGGTCGTCAACGTCCTGACCTTCGCCAATTCGCTGCTGACCGGCTTCAGTTGGGAATACTTCCTGTCCGCCCCGTTGATCTTCCTGCTCTGGGCCTCGATCGCCGCAGGGCTGCTGTTCTGGGGACGCGGACCGTTCTGCGGCTGGCTCTGTCCGTTCGGCGCGCTGCAGGAATTGCTCAACAACATCGCCCAGGCGTTCAAGGTGCCGCAATTCAGGGTGCCGTGGGGCCTGCATGAGCGGCTGTGGCCGATCAAGTACATCATCTTTCTCGGCCTGTTCGGAATGTCGCTGTACTCGACCGCCTTTGCAGAGCAACTGGCCGAGGTCGAACCGTTCAAGACCGCCATCGTCCTGAAATTCGCGCGCGAATGGCCGTTCGTCGTCTATGCGCTGACGCTGCTGTCGGCGGGATTGTTCGTCGAGCGTTTCTTCTGCCGCTACATGTGTCCGCTCGGTGCAGCGCTTGCGATTCCCGGCCGGATCCGGATGTTCGAGTGGCTGCGGCGCTGGCCGGAATGCGGCTCGCCCTGCCAGCGCTGCGCCAAGGAATGCCCGGTGCAGGCGATCCACCCCGAGGGCCACATCAACGTCAATGAGTGCATCTACTGCATGCATTGCCAGGAACTGTATTTCGACGACCATCGCTGCCCGCACATGATCCAGGTGCGGCTGAAGCGCGAGAAGCGCGACGCGCTGTCGTCGCCCTCGATGCGCAGCGGCGGCAAGGGTCCGAGCACCATCATCACCGCCGGAGGCAAGCCTGTCGGCCTGCCTGCTCGCTGCCACCACTCCACCTGCAACCTGAAAGCCTAGGAGGCTACTATGAGCGATAGCGAAAACGACAAGGGCGTCAGCCGACGAACTCTGCTTGGGACCACGGCGGTAGCGGCGGGTGTGGGTCTTGCGGGCGGAGTTGCGCTTGGCACAGACGGCAAAGGGTTAGTGACGTCTGCCGACGCGCAGACGAAGACTGCGGCGCCGAAGGCTCCCGCAGCGCGGCCAGCCGTGCAGAAGACCGAAGTGGCGCCCGGCGAACTCGACGAATATTACGTGTTCTTCTCGAGCGGCCAGTCCGGCGAGATGCGTATCGTCGGGCTTCCGTCGATGCGCGAATTGATGCGTGTTCCGGTGTTCAACCGCTGCAGCGCGACCGGCTGGGGGCAGACCAACGAAAGCCTGAAGGTGCTGACGGAAGGACTGCAGCCGGTGACCCGCGAGTTCCTCAAGAACCGTGGCGGCACCTACACGAACGGGGACCTGCATCATCCGCATGTCTCGTTCACCGATGGCACCTATGACGGACGCTATGCCTTCATGAACGACAAGGCGAACACGCGCGTGGCGCGGGTGCGCCTCGACGTCATGAAGTGCGACAAGATCATCGAGCTTCCGAACCAGCACACGGTTCACGGCCTGCGTCTGCAGAAGTATCCCCGCACCGGATACGTGTTCTGCAACGGCGAGGATGGCGTGCCGCTTCCGAATGACGGAAAAATTCTCGACGAGCCGAAAGCAGTACCACTCGATCTTCACGGCGCTCGACGGCGACACGATGAAGGTCGCCTGGCAGGTGATCGTCAGCGGCAATCTCGACAACGTCGATGCCGACTATCAGGGCAAATACTGCTTCTCGACCTGCTACAATGCCGAAGAGGGCGTCACACTGGCCGAGATGACGGCCAACGAGCAGGATTGGGTCGTCATCTTCAACCTCAAGCGGATCGAGGAGGCGGTCAAGAAGGGCGACTTCAAGGAAATGAACGGCGTGCCTGTTATCGACGGCCGCAAGGGCTCACCCTATACGCGCTACGTTCCCGTCTCCAACAATCCGCACGGCATGAATACCGCACCGGACGGCATTCATGTCGTGGCTGCCGGCAAGCTTTCGCCGACGGTCACGGTGATGGACGTGCGGCTGTTCGACCAGTTGTTCGACGACAAGATCAAGCCGCGCGACGTCGTGGTCGCCGAGCCCGAACTTGGCTTCGGACCGTTGCATACGGCCTACGACGGCAGGGGCAACGCCTATACGACGCTGTTCCTCGACAGCCAGGTCTGCAAGTGGAACATCGATCTGGCCAAGCGGGCATTCAAGGGCGAGAAGGTCGACCCGATCATCCAGAAGATCGACGTCCACTATCAGCCCGGCCACAACCACTCCTCCATGGGACAGACCAAGGAGGCGGACGGAAAATGGCTGATCTCGCTGAACAAGTTCTCCAAGGATCGTTTCCTCAACGTCGGCCCGCTGAAGCCCGAAAACGACCAGCTGATCGACATCTCGGGCGACAAGATGATCCTTGTCCACGACGGCCCGAGCTTCGCCGAGCCGCACGACGCGACGATCGTTCACCGCTCCAAGATCAATCCGATCTCGATCTGGGACCGGGCCGATCCGATGTTTGCGGATGCGGTCAAGCAGGCCAAGGCCGACGGCATCAATCTCGAAGCCGACTCCAAGGTCATTCGGGACGGCAACAAGGTGCGCGTCTACATGACCTCCACGGCACCGGCGTTCGGTCTCGAGCAGTTCCAGGTCAAGCAGGGCGATCAGGTCACCGTCTACATCACCAATATCGATGCGGTGGAAGACCTGACCCACGGCTTCTCGATCGTGAACTACGGCATCCAGATGGAGGTCGCGCCGATGGCGACGGCATCGGTTTCATTCTCGGCGGATAAGGCCGGCGTCTACTGGTACTATTGCTCCTGGTTCTGCCACGCCATGCACATGGAGATGAAGGGCCGCATGTTCGTCGAGCCCAAGATGGCTTGAGACAGGAACGACACGTGTCCCTTGTTCTACGCATCCTTCCGGCGGCGATCGTCGCCGCCGGACTTTCTGCCTTCGCCAACGCGGAGACGCTCAAGGCTGTTCCGAGTGAACCGCTTCAGGCGGTGCTGGACCGTGCGCACGACGGCGATGTCATCGAACTCGCGCCAGGCGAGTACAAGGGTGCGATCAGGATCGACCGGCATCTTGTGTTGACGGGACGCCCGGGCGCGGTGCTCGACGGCGGCGGCGCCGGCAACGTCGTCACCGTGACGGCGCCCGACGTCACCATCCGCGGCGTGACCGTTCGCGGGTTCGGGCCGCGACCTGCAGGCGATGGATTCAGGAATTTTCCTCGAGAAGACCGCGGAGCGTGCGGTGATCGAGAACAATCGCCTCGAAGGAAACCTGTTCGGGATCTACGTCCATGGCGCGGCCGGTTCGCGGGTCGAGCGCAACATCGTCGAAGGGTTACGCGGAGGCCGCCGCAGCGAAACCGGCAACGGCGTGTCACTCTGGAATGCGCCTGACGTCACCATCGCCGGGAATACGTTCCGCTTCGGGCGCGACGGCATCTTCACGATCACGCAGCCGCAAGGACCGCTTCATCAACAATCGCTTCGAGCAGGTGCGTTTTGCGGTTCACTACATGTACACCAACGACAGCGAGGTGAGCGGCAACATATCCATCGGCAATCACGTCGGTTACGCCATCATGTATTCGAACCGGCTCGTGATCCGAAACAACATCTCGGATCGCGACAGCGACTACGGCATCCTGTTCAACTACGCCAACTATTCGCGAGATCGACGGCAATTGGGTGGCCGGCGGCTCGCTCGACAACATCGCCAGCCAGCCGCGAGGAGGGACCGGACGAGGAGCGGAGCATGGTTCCCGAAGCAAAGGCAGGGTCGACGTCGACGCTAGGCCCTCGCGCCGGACCGGAAAAATGCGTCTTCATCTACAACACCAACCACAACAAATTCCGCAACAACTGGTTCGAGCGCTGTGGCATCGGTGTGCATTTCACCGCCGGTTCCGAAGGCAATGAGATCACCGGAAATGCCTTCGTCGGCAACCGCAACCAGGTGAAATATGTCGGCACCCGCGACCTCGACTGGTCGAAGGATGGGCGCGGCAATTACTGGAGCGACAATCCAGCCTTCGATCTCAACGGCGACGGCATCGCCGACACGGCCTACCGGCCCAACGATCTCGTCGACCGCGTACTGTGGACGGCGCCCGCGGCCAAGGTGCTGATCAACAGCCCCGCGGTGCAGGTGCTGCGGTGGGCGCAGGCCCAGTTTCCCGCACTCTATCCCGGCGGCGTGGTCGACAGCCATCCTCTGATCGCTCCGCCGCCGAAACCGTCGGCCGACCGGAGCGTGAGATGACTGCAACCGTCTCTGTCAACGGCGTTGACGAAAAGCTACCGCGCGGTCAAGGCGCTGCGGGACGTCTCGTTCGAGCTCGGCCCCGGGCGGTTGAGCGCGCTGGTCGGCCACAACGGTGCCGGCAAGACGACGCTGATCAAATTGATGCTGGGATTGATCCGCGCCGACCGCGGGAGTATCCGCGTGCTCGGTCAAGATCCTGCAGCCGGCGAGTTCTCGGCCCGCCGGCAGCTCGGCTATCTGCCCGAGAACGTCGCCTTCAACGCCGCCCTGACCGGGCGCGAGACGTTGACGTTCTACGCGCGGCTGAAGCAAATCAAGCCCGCTTCGGCATGGCGGCTGCTCGACCGCGTCGGCCTGACGGATGCCGCCGACCGCAGGGTCGGAACCTATTCCAAGGGCATGCGGCAGCGGCTCGGTCTGGCCCAGGCGCTGCTGGGGCGGCCGCGCGTGCTGCTGCTGGACGAACCGACGACTGGACTCGACCCCGCGCTGCGCCAGACCTTCTATGAAATCCTCAACGAACTGCGCGACGACGGCGCCACCGTCCTGATCTCCTCGCACGCGCTCAACGAACTCGAGGATCGCGCCGAGCACGTTCTGATCATGAACCGCGGGCGTCTGGTGGCGCAGGGCACGCTGTCGGAATTGCGCTCGATTTCGCAACTGCCGATCCGGGTTTCGCTCGACCTCGCGCCCGGCGCCAGCGTTCCGCCGGCATGGATGAACGGCGAAAGCGTCGCCACTGCGCATGGTCGCGTCATGCTGGTGCCCGATGAGGCTCGCAAGATGGATTTGCTGCGCCTTGCGGCCGGCGATCCCAGCGTAACCAATATCGAGATCGCGGCGCCGACCCTTGATGATCTCTATGCTCATTTTCTTCGGGAGAATGTTGCGTGAGGAACATCCTCATTATTGCCAGCAAGGAAATCAAGGAAGGCTTGCGGAACCGCTGGGTTCTGGCGACCACGCTGCTGCTTGCCGCTCTGTCGCTGTCGCTGACGTTCCTGGGCAGCGCTCCCACGGGCAATGTCGGCGCAGGCGCGCTTGACGTCGTCGTCGTCAGCCTGTCCAGCCTCACGATCTTCCTGCTTCCGCTGATCGCGCTCTTGATTTCGCACGACGCGGTCGTCGGCGAGATGGAGCGCGGCACCATGATCCTGCTGCTTGAGCTATCCGGTGGGCCGCGGTCAGGTCATCCTCGGCAAGTTCTGCGGACATGTGCTGATCCTCGCCTTCGCCACCGTCATCGGCTACGGCGCCGCGGCGGCCGCCCTTGCCATGACCGGCGCGTCGGTGCTGGCTGCGAGCTGGTACGCGTTCGCCTCCATGCTCGGCACGTCGGTGATGCTCGGCGCGGTCTTCGTGGCGATCGGTTATCTGATCAGCAGTCTGGTGCGCGACCGCGGAACCGCTGCGGGATTGTCGGTCGGAATCTGGCTGCTTGATGGTTCTCATCTTCGACATGGCGCTGCTCGGAATCCTGGTGGTCGATCAGGGCAAGATTGTCTACTGCGTCGGTCCTCGAGGGACTTCTGTTTCTCAATCCGACGGACCTGTACCGGCTGACGAATCTGACGGGATTCAACGTGAGCCAATTCTCGGGCATGTCCGGGCTGGCCGGCACCGCGAGCACCGGCGTCGGCGCGCTGATGCTCGGGCTGGTCGCCTGGATCGTGGCGCCGCTCGGGCTTGGCGATGACGTTTTTTGCGCGGAGGGAATTATGACCCTGCGGATCGTCTGTTCGTTCATCGCCGTTGTGCTTCTCGCCGGCTGCAATCGGGATGCGGGCGATGTCGCCATCCCGCCGCCGGCCGCGCTCAACAGCGACGCGATGGGCGTATTCTGCGGCATGAACGTGCTTGAGCACCCGGGACCCAAAGGGCAGATCATCACTGCGAGCCGGATCGATCCGTTCTGGTTCACCTCTGTTCGCGACACCGTGGCGTTCACGCTGATGCCCGATCAGCCGCGCGACATCCGGGCCATCTACGTTTCGGACATGGGGCGTGCGACCGAGTTGGGACGAGCCGGGAGCGACCAACTGGGTCGATGCCCGCAAGGCTTTCTTCGTGATCGAAAGCCGCAGACAGGGCGGAATGGGGGCCGCCGAGGCCGTGCCGTTCGGCGATCGCGCTGCCGCCGAGGCCTTCGTCGCGGCGAATGGCGGCAAGATCGTCACATTCGCCGAAATTCCGAGCGCCTATGTGCTGGGCAGCGACACTTCCGGCGACCAGGCCGAACACTCCGACGTGCGTCCCAACTGACGAGGACTGACCGATGCCACATCGAAATCTCACGCGCCGGCGCATGATTGCGATTGTTGCGATGGCCGCCGGGTCGGCATTTCTGGCCACTCGCCGCACTGCTCGGGCTGACGATGCCGTGCGGTGGCAAGGATCGGCCCTCGGCGCGCAAGTCTCGATCGAGATCTATCATCCGGACCAGGCCGAGGCCGAACGGCTTGTCGAGCGATGCATCCAGGACGTGCGGCGGCTGGAGCAGCAATTCAGCCTGTACCGACCCGACTCCGCCATCTGCGCCCTCAACCGCACCGGAATTGTGGTCTCTCCCGACGCCGACATGGTCGCGCTGCTGAAGGCTTCGCTGCGGTTTGCCGATCTGACCGACGGCGCCTTCGATCCGACCGTGCAGCCGCTGTGGCGGCTCTATGCGGATCATTTCTCTTCGGAGAGGCCCGATCCGCAGGGGCCGTCGCCGCTCGAGCTGGCCGAAGCGCTGGCCAAGGTGGGACACCACGGCCTGCTTGTGAGCGCGGACCGGGTCGCGCTGACCAAACGCGGCGCCTCGATCACGCTGAACGGCATCGCCCAGGGCTACGCCACCGATCGTGTCGTCGACAGGCTGCGCAAAGCGGGTCTTTCGACGACGCTGGTCGATATGGGCGAGATACGGGCGATCGGAGCGCGGCCCGAGGGTACGCCGTGGCGCATCGGTCTCGCCGATCCCGACAAGCCCGGTGCGCTCACCGAAACCATCGACCTCGTCGATCGTGCTGTCTCGACATCGGCGGGCGCCGGATTCCGGTTTGATCCTGCCGGCCGGTTCACGCATTTGTTCGATCCTGCGACGGGGCGCAGTCCCGCGCTATACCGGACGGTCAGCGTTATCGCGCCGACGGCGACGGAGGCGGATGCACTTTCGACCGCATTCAGCCTTATGCCGCCGGCACGCATCCGGCACATCGTGGCCGCGCGATCCGGCGTGCAGGTCCGGCTGATCACCGCTGGCGGGGATTCCGTCGCGTATGGGGTGTGAAACGCGCGATCGGCCGGCGGCCGGAATCGCATGTCTCGGATGCCATAGGGGAGTCCGCGCCCTGAATGCGGACGTGGAGAAGGAAAGCATGATGCGAGGATTTGTGTTTGCGGCACTTGGTATGCTGGTGGTTGCGTATTCGGGCGAGGCTTTGGCCCAGGATGCCGCTGCAGGCGAGAAAGTGTTCGGGGTTTGCAAGGCCTGTCATCAGATCGGCGAGAACGCGAAGAACGCCGTCGGGCCGGTTCTGAATGGCATCATCGGCCGTAAGGCAGGCAGCGTGCCCGGCTACACCTATTCGGCCGCCAACAAGGATTCCGGCATCACCTGGGACGAGCCGACCTTCCGTGAGTACATCAAGGACCCGAAAGCGAAGGTTCCGGGCACCAAGATGATCTACGCCGGACTGAAGGATGAGCAGAAGACCAACGATCTGGTCGCTTTCCTCAAACAGTTCGATGCGGACGGAAGAAAGAAATAGACCCGTTCGCGGCCGGCATTCTTCATGGCGGCCTCCGCGCGAATGTCTTTCCAATCTTCAAGGTCGCCATCACCGCGGCCGAGCCAAAATGAAACGTGACCCGCTCCGTTCGGCAGAGAGAGTTTTACGCGCGCGCGACAGCAAGGCGCGACCGGCTGCCGTTAGCTCCGTTCGCCGCGTGTCCCGACGAAACAGCGAGGTTCCTGTTTTCGATTCCAGTTTTCGAATCTGGACCGACATGGCGGCATGCACCATGCGCAGGCGGATGGCCGTCCGGCCAACGCTGCGTTCTTCTGCAACGGCAACGAAATAGCGGAGACGGCGGAGGTCCATTCTTGCCATGCCGAAATCGTATGGGTCGGTTGTGCGATGGTATTGGACCTGAAGTCAATGTGAATGTCATCTTCGCATCAATTCGACCCCGGGGACTTTAGCGCGATGAGCGATGAACTGTGCTTCCTGCCTGCGACCGAACTCCGCGCGCGGGTTGTCCGCAAAGACGTTTCGCCGGTTGAGATTATGCGTGCAGTCCTTGCGCGCGCCGAACGGATGCAGCCTTTATTGAACTGCTTCATCACGCTTTGCGGCGATGAGGCGATGGCCGAGGCAAGGAAGGCCGAGCATGAGGTCATGGCCGGGAAGCCGCTCGGCCTTCTTCACGGCATTCCGTTTACCGTGAAGGATCTGGTCAACACCAGGGGGGTGCGAACGACGTTCGGAGCGGTCCCCTACGCTCAAAACGTTCCCGACCATGATGCCGTCGCCGTGGCGCGAATGCGGGCACAGGGCGCCATCCTGTTGGGCAAGACCACGACGCCGGAGTTCGGCACCAAGTGCCTGACGGATTCGCCGTTGTTCGGCCGCACGCGCAATGCATGGAGTGACGCGCGCTCTAGCGGCGGTTCGAGCGGGGGAGCGGCGGTTGCAGTCGCCAGCGGCATTGCGCCTCTTGCGATCGCGACGGATGGCGGCGGCTCGACCCGGATTCCGGCGGCCTGCAACGGCGTTGTCGGGCTGAAGCAAAGTAACGGCGTTATTCCCCATAGCCAGGTGCTGGATGTATTCGGCAACCAGACCTATGTGACCCCGATGACTCGCACCGTCGCGGACACTGCCCAGATGATGCAGGCGATGTCGGGAGAAGACGCTTCTGATCCGTGGTCGATGGGGTTCGCGCAGTGGAATTTTGTCGAGGGATCGGCTCCACACGGCGATCTGCGCGGGCGCAAGATTGCATTCTGCCTCGCGCCGGCCGGCCGGCCGGTTGCGGCCGATGTCGTCGCTGCATTCAAGGGCGCTCTTGCCAGGCTGGAAGCCCTTGGGGCCGAGGTCGAGGAAATGCCCGCCGACGGATTTGAGGTGGAGCCAATCTGGCGCGCCATCAATCACACCGCCTGGCGCGCTCGGTTTGAGAAGCTTGCGGCCGATCATGGCGACGTGCTGAGCGAGACCTTCATGAAGCAACTGGCCCTGGCCACGAAAGTAAGCGGTGTTGACTATCAGCGGGCGATGTTTGACCGTACGTCTCTGTTCCGGCGGATTCAGACATTGTTGCAGAGGGTCGATATTCTTGCGATGCCAACCATCACGCGCACCGCGCTTCCGATCGATCAGGACCTGTTCGGCACGATAGAAATCGACGGCCAGGTGTTGAGCGACGTTCGGTCAAGCTGGTTTCCCTGGACAATGCCGTTCAACATGACCGGTCATCCGGCGGTTAGTCTGCCCTGTGGCTTTGGCGAGGACGGCATGCCGATTGGCATTCAACTCGTCGGAAAATTCCGCGGAGACATCGAATTGCTGCGCGTCAGCGCGCTGTTTGAGGCCTCGCAGGACCTTCTTGGCCGGTGGCCGAGCCTGGCCGGCTAAGCGAAAATGCGGCGGCCGCCGCACCTGGCCGCTAACAAGGGAATCCGGACTTGAGCGTCTTTATTTTCCGCCGCTTTCTGACGCTGATAGCGACGCTGGTCGGCGCCTCGCTGATTATCTTTCTTATTCTGGATGCCTTGCCCGGCAACGCCGCACAGACGCTGATGGGCGCGGACGCCTCGCCTGATGCCGTCCGAGCGCTGACGGTCAAGCTCGGGCTGGATCAGCCGCTGCACTATCGGTACGTCCATTGGATCGAGGGGATGCTGACGGGTAATCTGGGCAACAGCTATGCCTATGGCACGCCTGTCGCCGGATTGATTGCGGAGCGCCTCGCGCTGACAATTCCCCTGGCAATCATGTCCATGTCCATGACGGTCGTGCTGGCCCTGGCTGCCGGAATCTATACGGCGGCAAATCACAACAGGCTCGGCGATGTGGGTGTGATGTCGCTGACGCAGTTCGGCATGGCGCTTCCCAATTTCTGGTTTGCGATCCTGCTGATCCTGCTGTTCTCGGTGAAGCTGCAATGGCTTTCGGCCGGCGGATTTGCGGGCTGGGACGAAAGCATCATGGCTGGGATCAAATCGCTGCTGTTGCCTGCGATCTCGCTATCGGTGGTGCAGGCGGCGATCCTCGCACGGGTCACGCGCTCGGCGGTGCTGGAGGTTCTGCGCGAGGATTTCGTGCGTACCGCACGCGCCAAGGGCTTGAGCAAGCGCGACGTATTGTGGCGGCATGTGCTGCGCAACGCGATGATTCCGGTGATGACGGTGATGGGCCTGCAGTTCGCCAACCTGCTGGCGGGGACGATCGTGATCGAGAATGTGTTCTATCTGCCGGGTCTTGGCCGGCTGATTTTCCAGTCGATCGCCAATCGCGACCTGATCGTGGTGCGCAACTGCGTGATGCTGCTCGCGGCTATGGTCGTGATCGTCAATTTCGTGGTCGATGTGCTTTATGCGTTCATCGATCCGCGCATCAAGGTGCATAGCCTATGAGCGCCCCGCTCAGCGCTTTGGCCGACGCGCCAACCGCCACGGCGCGTCCGCAGCTTGCGACCGGCTTCTGGCGCCGCGCGCTGCGCCATCGCAGCTTTGTCACGGGCGGCGCGCTCAGCCTGACGGTGCTTTGTGCCGCCTTGCTGTCGCTGATTTGGACGCCGTGGTCGGCCTATGAAATCGACGTCGCGGCCAAGCTGCGGCCACCATCGGCGGCGCACTGGCTCGGCACCGACGTGCTTGGCCGCGATATCGTCTCGTTGCTCCTGGTGGGCGCTCGCTCCACCATCATGGTCGGTATCATCGCGGTCGGAATCGGCCTTACTTTTGGCGTGTGCCTCGGGCTGATCGCCGCCGCGCGCAGGGGATGGACCGAAGAGCTCATCATGCGGGTGAGCGATTTCACGTTTGCGTTTCCCGCGGTGCTCTCGGCGATCATGCTGGCGGCGGTCGCCGGGCCGGGCATGGTGACTTCGATCACCGCCATCGGCATCTTTCAGATTCCGACCCTCGTCCGGGTGACTCGCGGATCGGCCAATGCGATCTGGGCGCGGGAGTTCGTGCTGGCAGCGCGCGCCTCGGGCAAGGGTGGCTTCCGCATCACCATCGAGCACGTGCTGCCGAACATCCTTTCGGTTCTGATCGTGCAGGCGACGATCCAGTTCGCGCTCGCGATCCTGGCCGAGGCGGCGCTGTCCTATCTCGGGCTCGGCACGCAGCCGCCGCAGCCGTCCTGGGGACGCATGCTGAACGACGCGCAGACGCTGCTGTTCCAGTCGCCGATGCTTGCGGTCTATCCGGGCGCCGCGATCGCTATCGCCGTGCTCGGTCTCAATCTTCTCGGCGATGGGTTGCGCGATCTCCTCGATCCCCGGCTGGCGCGGGAGCGTTGAACATGAGCGGTTCCGCGAACATGCCTTTGATCGAAGTCCGTGATCTCGGCGTCCGGCTCAACACCAGCCGCGGGCCGGCGCAGGCCGTTCGCGGGGTGGGTTTCTCGCTGAAGCGCGGCGAAACCCTTGGTCTCGTCGGCGAATCCGGCTGCGGCAAGTCCGTTACCGCGCTCGCGCTGATGGGCTTGTTACCCGATAGTGCCGTCATCAGCGGCAGCATCCGGCTCGACGGCAGCGAGCTGGTGGGCCTGTCGGATGCGAATTACTGCAAGCTGCGCGGCAATCGCATCAGCATGATCTTCCAGGAGCCGATGACCGCGCTCAATCCGATGCACACGATCGGGCGCCAGGTGGCCGAACCGCTACGACGCCACACCAATTGCTCGGCGGGAGAGGCACGCAAGGAAGCCATCTCCTTGCTCGATCGCGTCGGCCTTCCCGATGCCGCGAAGCGCGTCGATGCATATCCGCACCAGTTTTCGGGCGGCCAGCGCCAGCGCGTCACCATTGCCATGGCGCTGGCCTGCCAGCCCGACGTGCTGATCGCCGACGAGCCGACCACGGCTCTCGACGTTACCATCCAGGGCCAGATCCTCGACCTGATTGCGGATCTGGTGGCCGAGCGCGGCATGTCGATGATCCTGATCTCGCACGATCTCGGCGTCATTGCCGAGAATGTGCAGCGCATGATGGTGATGTACGGTGGCACCGTCGTCGAAAGCGGCGTAACGGATGCCGTGTTCACGCGCATGGGACATCCCTATACGCAGGGCCTGTTTCGCGCTCGCCCGCGTCCTGGTGCGCGGAAGGGCACCCGGCTGAAGACCATTGCCGGCACCGTGCCGGAGCTTGCCGATCTGCCCGCCGGCTGCACCTTCGCCGATCGCTGCGCGATCGTCGAGGACCGTTGTCGCGCGACCCTGCCGACCACGGTGGACGTCGGTGCCAACCATGGCGTGCGCTGCCTCAGGACGGATGTCTCGATGGCCGCGGCGGCCGAAGGTTTGGGCGCATGACCATGCTGGATCAGGCTCCGCCGTCCGCCGGACTGCCGCTGCTCGATGTCAGGGATCTGGCGCAGCGCTATGCGCTGCCACGGGAAAGCGTATTCAAGCCGGCCGGGCAGGTGCACGCGCTCAACGGCGTCACCGCGAAGGTGATGGCAGGCCGCAGCCTCGGTGTGGTCGGCGAATCCGGATCGGGCAAGTCGACCCTCGCGCGGCTCGTGATGGCGCTGGAGCGGCCGTCGTCGGGTTCGGTGTCGCTGATGGGCCGCGACCTGCACCGGATGCCGGCCGACCAACTGCGCCGGGCCCGGCGGGATTTCCAGATGGTGTTTCAGGACCCTTATGGCTCGCTGGATCCACGACAGACCATTGCGCGCATTGTCGCGGAGCCCTTGACCGCGCTCGGACGCATGGATCGCGCCACGCTTCGTCAGCGCGTCGCGACGGTGCTGCGGCAGGTCGGGCTGCGCGATGCCGACATGGAAAAGTTCCCGCATGAATTCTCCGGCGGCCAGCGTCAGCGTATCGCGATCGCGCGCGCGCTGATCACCCAGCCGAAGCTGATCGTCGCCGACGAGCCGGTCAGCGCACTCGACGTGTCGGTGCAGGCTCAGGTGCTTAATCTCCTTCAGGACCTGCAGGATCAGTTCGGCTTGAGCTACATCCTGATCAGCCACGATCTTGCGGTCGTCGATTATCTCTGCGACGAGATCGCGGTGATGTATCTCGGGCGAATTGTCGAGCAGGGGAGCCCTGAGGATCTGTTCGCGCACTGTGCCCATCCTTATACGCGCGCGCTGCTCGAGGCCGTGCCGCGCGCCCGGGCCGGCGGTGTGCGCCGGCGTCGCGGTGCGCAGGCGATCGCTTCGCAGTCCGTGGGCGCGAGGGGGTGTCCCTACGCTTCACGCTGTCCGCTGGCCGACCAGCATTGTCGCGACACCGCGCCGGCGCTGCGCAACGTCGGCATAGCGCACCTTGCCGCATGCCACCACGCCGAGGCCGTGATGACGCTGCCGCCGGTGTCGGCGGAGGGGGGTTAGCCTTTTGCGCGGGACTGCACTAGATTGTCTGAGACACGTCGGGGGAACAAATATGCTGAAGAAACTGACCATTGTCGCGGTGGCCGCCGCGTTCGCCGCCGCGCCGCTGCCCGGCCTGGCGCAGGGCAAGAAGGACAGTGTCGTCATGGGCATGACGCTGGAGCCGCCGGGGCTCGATCCCACCACCGCAGCGGCTGCGGCGATCGCTGAGGTCACGCTTTACAACGTCTATGAGACACTGACCAAGATCAACGAGGACGGTTCGGTATCGCCCTTGCTCGCCGAGAGTTGGCAGGCGTCGGCCGACCTGAAGACCTATACATTCAAGCTCCGCAAGGGCGTCAAATTCCATAATGGCGAGCCGTTCGATTCCGCGGCGGTAAAGTTCTCGTATGATCGCAACGCGGCGCCGACCAGCACCAACAAGGACAGGAGCCTGTACCAGGCGATTGAGTCGGTCACCGCGCCCGATGCGGAGACGATCGTGATCGCGCTCAAATATTCCGAACCGAACCTGCCGTTCCTGCTCGGTCAGGCGTCCGGCTCGATCGTCGAGCCGAAGAGCGCGCCGACGGAAGCGACGCAGCCTGTGGGCACCGGACCCTATACGCTCGGAGCCTGGGCCAAGGGATCGTCGATCACCCTGAACAAATGGCCCGCCTATCGCGACGCCGCCGCGATCAAGCTTTCCAAGGTGACCATCCGCTTCATCGGCGATCCCGCCGCGCAGGTCGCGGCGCTGCTGTCGGGGGACGTCGACGCGTTTCCGCGAGCCGCAGCGGCGCGCAGCCTGGCGCAGTTCAAGGCCGATCCGCGCTTCAATGTCTTGATCGGTGGCTCCAGGGCCAAGACCATCGTCGGCATCAACGAACGCAAGAAGCCGCTCGACGATGTGCGGGTTCGCCGCGCCATTCTCGCGGCCATCGATCGCAAGGCGATGATCGACGGCGCCGTCGATGGTTTTGGCACACCGATCGGCAGCTTCTATACGCCGGGATCGCTGGGCTATATCGACACCACCGGCATCAATCCCTTCGATCCTGAAAAGGCCAAGAAGCTGCTCGCGGAAGCTGGCGTGACGGCGCCGCTTGAGCTCAGCCTCAAGCTGCCGCCGCCGCCTTACGCGCGGCAGGGCGGCGAAGTCCTCGCAGCCCAGCTTGCCAAGGTCGGCATCATCGCCAAGATCGAGAACGTCGAATGGGCGCAGTGGCTGTCGCAGGTGTTTGCCGGTAACGGCCCGCACAATTTCGATCTCACCATCGTCTCGCATGTCGAGCCGTTCGATCTCGTGAAGATAACCGAGCCCGACTATTATCTCGGCTACAAATCCGAGGCGTTCAACGCACTCTACAAGCAGATCATGGCAACGCCCACGGAAGCCGATCGCGCCAAGCTGCTCGGTGACGCGCAACGCATGCTGGCAACCGATGCAGTCGCCGGCTTTCTGTTCCAACCGCAATGGATCACCATTGCGAGCAAGAAGCTGAAGGGTGTGTGGAAGGAAGTCCCGCAATTCGAAAACGACTTCTCCGCCTGGTCCTGGGAATAGCTGCCTCGCCGGGAGGGCGGGCGGAGGACGGCCATGATGTCAGCGGCCGTCACATGCGCCGGTACATGCTTTGGCGCCGCAATCGTCATCCCGCTCCATCCCTTTTGTTTGAGCATGATCTTTTCGGAAAACCGCTGCACACTTTTCCGGATCATGCTCTAGACTTCACCAGCCGGGAGGATCACTTGCCGGTCGGGGCGAGAACCTGGTCGCCGGCGAAGAGCTGGCGCGAAAGCGCCTCGTGAACGGCTTTTGCGACCTCGACAGCGTTTGGCGTGTCGCTGTGCACGCAGATCGATTGAGCGACGACCGGTACGTCCTTGCCGCTGACCGAACGCGTCAATCCTTCGTCCACCGCCCGCTTTACTTTCGCCGCGACTTCGGCGGCGGAGACCGCGCGGTGGTGCCTGGCGATGATTTGGCGGCCATCATCGTCATAGTCGAGGTCCGCGTAAAATTCGCACGAGAAGGCTACTCCACGCTGGGTGAACACGTCCGACATCGCACAGTCGGAATAGGCGATCACCGGTAGCCCCGTGGCGAGTGCCGCGTCGGCGATGCCTTCCGCGATGGCTTCCTCGCGCTGGGCCATGCCGAAGAGCGCGCCATGAGGCTTGATATGGGCGAGGGCGACGCCCTCCGCCGCGGCAAAAGCTTGAAGCGCGCCGGTTTGATAGAGCACGAGCGCCGAAACTTCGTCGCGGCTCAGCTTCATTTCACGGCGACCGAACCCTTCGCGATCCGGCAGGCCCGGATGAGCGCCGATGGCGACGCCGTGGCGCTTGGCCGCTCTTACGGTCTCGCGCATGATGATCGGGTCCGACGCATGAAAGCCGCAGGCGACATTGGCGTGAGTGATGAACGGCATGCAGGCCTCGTCATCGCCGAACCTATAGATGCCGAACGCCTCCCCCATGTCGCAGTTGATCGTGACCTTGACCATCGCATTCTCCTGTTCGCGTCGCACCGAGGCGTCACTGGCGCTCCCGGCTCGCGTCGACGGCCCGGCGCACGAGAATCGGAAGCATTTTCAAGCGATACCAGCCTCGACGTCGTCGTCGCCTCGTTTTTGAGACGCGGTCCTTCGCCATCGTCGCCCCCATCAAGCGCGCGTCGAACGAATGCGATCGAGAAAGATCGCCGCGATGATGACGACGCCGAGAAGAATCTGCTGGATATAGCCGTCGATCCGCAGCAGGTTCATCGCGTTCGACATCATGGTGATGAAGAGCGAGCCCAGAATGACCGGGATGACGCCGCCGATGCCGCCTTGCAGGCTAACCCCGCCGATCACCGCTGCCGCGATGCTCTCCAGCATCAAGCTGCCGCCGAGATTAGGTTCGCCAGAGCCCGTGCGTGCCGTCAGCATGAGCGCGCCGAAAGCCGCAAGCAGAGCGCCAAGAATGTAAGCGAGGAGCAGATATCGCCGGCTCGGAAGGCCGGCCAACCGCGCCGCGTGCGGATTATTACCGATCAAATAGAGGGCTCTGCCGAACACCGTGTGATCGAGAAGGAAATACAGAAGCACGCAAACCACCGCCGCCAGCATTACCGGCACGGGAACGCCGGGGATGAGCTTGCCGTTGTAGAGGAGTGAACTGAAGGGGTCGGGGACATCGAACACCGGCCGTCCGCCCGAAATCGTGGTGGCGAGGCCAAGGCAGATGTTGAGGCTGCCCAAGGTCACCACGAAGGGATTGATGCCGAGCCAGGATATGAACCCGCCGTTGAACAGCCCGACGAGAAACCCGAGCCCGAGGCCGGTGACCAGTCCCGCCGATACGACGATCCAGGGCGCGGTGCCCCCCGCATCGAGGCCGGTCATGACCAGCGCGCTCGCGACGCTGATCGCCGAGACGCTGGCGCCGAGCGACAGATCGAAACCGCGCGTCAGGATCACGACCATCTGTGCCGAGGCAAAGAGCACCAGATAACTCGACTGAATCAGAATGTTGCGCAGGTTTCCGATCGACAGGACGCGCGGCTCGCTCAGATAGACGCCAAGCTCCATCGCCACGATCAGGATCGGCAGCAGAACCGCCAGCAGGCTTCGCCACAGATCCCTGGCGGCTCCCGTTTCCCGTGCACGATGCGGGGCGTCGACGTCAGACACGCTTCGTCCTCCGCGTCGAGAGTTCGTCCAGTGCGACCGCGAGGACGACGATGACGCCAAGGAAGATCGTCTGAATGCGCGGGTCGATCGCAAGCAGGTCCATCGCATTGGTGAGAATGAGCAGGAACAGGGCGCCGAGAGCGACCATCTCGACCTTGCCCACGCCGCCTTTCAGGCTCACCCCGGCGATGACAGCGGCGGCGATACTTTCGAGCGTGAGCTGCGAATTGATCGCCGCCTGGCCCGAACCAATTTGTGCGGTCAGCGCAAGACCACTGATCGAAGCGAAAACCGAGCACAGCACATAGGTCGCCGTCAGATAGAATCGCGTCGCAACGCCAGAGGCAGTGGCGGCCTGCAGATTGCCGCCGATAGCGACGATGTAGCGACCCATTCGCGTGAAATTCTGCAAGACGAAGACGACGGCGACGATGGCGATCGCGAGATAAACGGCGCTCGGCAGCTTGAGCCAGAGCCCGCGTCCGAAGCCGTCGACATAGCCGACCGGCATGCCGTAGACCGGAATGCCGTTGGTAAGCAGCAAAGCGCAGCCGGTCCCGATCGAGGCCGTGCCGAGGGTCACCATGAAAGGCGAAACGCTCAGAAAGGCCACGCACAGGCCATTGACCAGGCCGATGAGAAAACCGCAAGCGAGCCCCGTGAGCACGCCGGCAAGGATGATCAGGGCCGGATGATCGGCCATCTGCACCTTAAGACCGGCCATGACCAGCGCGCTCGACACGCTGGTCAGGGCCACGACCGCGCCGACGGACAGATCGAAGCCGCCCACCATGAGAACGAGCATCTGGCCGACAGCAAGAATCACCAGATAGGACGAACTGCGCAGAACATTCAGAACGTTCGGCAAGACGAGGAAATGCGGCACGAAGATCGCGAACAGCACGATGAGCCCTGCCAGCATGATCGGCAGGAAACCGATCGCGCCGTAGAGACGGTAGAACTTATCGAGGGCGACGTTCGGCGCCGCGCTGCTGTGGTCCGGGCCGCTCGTCATCATGTTGCCATCGCGCTGCCCAGGGGCGCGGGCCCTTCTTCAAGCCGCGCTTCCCGGAAGAAATGCGATAGTATCTCGGTTTCGTTGATATCTGTCCCTGAAAGTTCGGCCACCATCCGCGAGCGATGCATCACGTAGAGTCGATTCGACAAGTTCATCACCTCAGGCAGTTCGGAGGACACCAGGACGATGGCCGCGCCCCCCGCCACCAATGATTTCATCAATTCATAGACCTCGATTTTGGCGCCGACATCGATGCCGACCGTCGGCTCGTCGAACAGGAAGACCGAAATGTCTCGCGTCATGCCGCGTGCGAGCAATACCTTTTGACGGTTTCCGCCGGACAGCTTGGCGACCGTCCGCTCGATCTGGGGCGGGCGCAGCTTCAGCTTGTCGACGATCACCTGAATGGCGCGTCGCTCGCTCGCCCGCCGCAAGACGCGCGCCTTTGAAAATGCCGGCAGATCGAGCGCAGCCATCGAGGCGTTCTCGCGGACGGGCCGTCCGAGCGCCAGTCCCTCGGCGACCCGGTCTGATGGAAAGTAGCAGACCCCGCGCCGCAGCATGTCGATGGGAGTGGGCCGCGCCGCCAATTTCTCGCCCCTTACGCGGATGCTGCCCGAGGCGACCGCCTCCAGTCCATAAACGGCGCGCACAATCTCCGATTTGCCGCAGCCGACAAGGCCCGCAATGCCGGTGATCTCGCCGGCGCGTGCATAAAAGCTCACATTCCTTGCCGAGAGATCGGCAAGCGTGACGTCCTCGACCTCGAGGATTTTTTCGGCCGGCCGATGATCGATGTGAGGAAACAGCACGCCGACCTTGCGCCCGGTCATCAGTTCGACGAGCTCGCTTTCGGAGACGTCCCCCGACTTGACGGTGGCGACTTTGCGTCCATCGCGGAGCACGGTGATGCGGTCGCCGATCTTCTGGAATTCCTGGATGCGGTGCGACACATAGATGATGCCGACGCCGGCGCTCTTGAGTCTGCCGACCAGCGCGAACAGGTTCTGTGTCTCGGCTTCGGTGAGAGAGGCGGTCGGTTCATCTAGAATGAGCAGGCGCACCTCGGTGAGGAACGCCTTGGCGATCTCGACCATCTGCTGATGGGCGCGCGACAGCGTGCCGACCTTTTGGTCGGGCAGGATGTCGAAGCCGAGCTCGCTGATGACCGAGCGCGCCTTGGCGCGCATCGCCGCATGATTGAGGAAGCCGCCGGCGCTGAGTTCCCGACCCAGGAAGAGATTTTCCTCGACCGTCAGCTGCGGGACCAGGCTGAATTCCTGGAAAACCGGACTGATCCCCATCATCCGCGCCGCGTGAGGCTTGAGGCGAACGAGACTGCGGCCGCGGAACTTGAACTCGCCGGCGTCGGGAGCGAAGGCGCCGGCGATGATGTTGATCAAGGTCGACTTGCCGGCGCCGTTCTCGCCGAACAGCACGTGGACCTCGCCAGCCCGGAGGTCGAAATCGACGTCGTCCAGCGCCAACACGCCGGGGAAGCGCTTGGAGATTCCGATCATTTCGAGAAGAAGATCCTCGCGGGCCGCTTGTGCGGCCCGCGGGGTCTCAGCCAGGCTGCTCTCCATCATGACGATCCCGCCGATGTCGGTCCGGATCAGACAGTCACGGCGCCGCCTTGACAGAGAAGACCGCCTTGAAGTCCGACGGAGCCAGGACAAGGCCGAGATTGATCTTATCCATATTGTCCTTGCCAATCATATCCGGAATCGCCTTGGCGCTCTTCACGTAGGGCTGCTTTTCGAGCACGCGCACGGCGGTGTCGATCGCGATGCGGCCCTGCAGAACCGGATATTGCGTGGCAAAGCCCAAGATTTCACCCTTCTTCAGGGAATCGAGCATAGCCTGGTTTTCATAGGACGACATGATCAGAGTGTCCTTGCGTCCGGCCTGGGCCACCGCGCCGACCGCGGCTTCCGCCGCCGGAGCGCATCCCCAGATGACGTTCATGTCGGGATAGGCCTGGAGCGCGTTCTGGATCAGGCCGAGCTGCACCGCGACGCCTGAATCGCCGAACTTGTCGCCAAGCATGGTGACGTTGCTCTTGCCGTCGACCGCCTTCTTGAAGCCTTTGAGGAAGTCCTCGGCCCAGCCGGAGCCCGCAGGGCCCGGGAAGGTCGCGACCTTGGCGGCTTTGCTCTTGAGATAGTTCACCAGATAGACGCCGGTCTGTTCGCCCATCGTGTCGAAATCGACCGTCATCTTCGAAGTCACATTCGATTTGGAGACTGGATTGACCGTCGAGATGATCGCTTTGCCCGCCGCGACGCCTTCCTTAATCTTCTTGTCGAGGCCGGCCTCCGAAATTGGCCCGACGATGATCGCGTCGAAATTGCCGGCCATGCAATCGTCGAACTGCGCCAATTGCTTGGGCAGGTTCTCATAGCCGCCGGCCTCGTAGAGCGTCATGTTCACGCCCATTCGTCTGGCTTCTTCGACCACGCCATAGTCGGCGGCGACCCAGAAAGTGTCCTTCATATGAGGAAACAGCACGCAGATATTCCAGGGCTTGGCGGCTTTTTCGAGCGGCGAATATTCCGACTCTTTCGCCGATCCGGAATCGAGATTGTAGATTTTCGCCGGCCACCATTTGTCGGCGGCTTTGGCTATTCCGCCATGGGCGAGGGCGGCCATCGTAACGGCCGTTGCGACTATCGAGGCTGCGTATCTCATCTGATGCTCCTTTACTCTACGTTGGACCAATCTGGGCGCCGCCCACCCAAACGCGAATGGTATAGTAGGCCGTGCGGCGGCGGCCTTCACGCTCGTGTGCCGAATTCGAACTGCTGCGACCGGATGACGGATCGCGCGGGCGTCGGTATAATGGCTTGCACCCTAGAGCGAACTTGCGGCATGGTCTTTGCTTTCAGTGAACGCTAGTTTGATTTCTCGTGCACCTCGCAGACGAGACATTCGTGAAATGGCATGACGCATAAGGCTCGAGGAGCCGGAAGCCGATGAAGACCACCATCACGACCAGCATGACGGACCCCTCTTACCGAAGCCGTTGTTGGCACGAGGCGATCGCCGCGACCTATTTTCCCCTCGATCTTCAATTCGCCGAGCCGGACCGTTTCAGGGGCGATCTCTCCATCTGGCAGATCGGCGATTTCTCGCTGTCGCACAATGTTTCGGCAAGCCTCATGTATCGGCGGTCGCGGCATCATCTGAGCGCCGAACGGGAGGAGCAATTCCTGGTGACGGTGCCGACGCGTACGGAAGTCATCTTCGCGCAGGGAGGAAAGGAGATCCGCTGCCGGCCCGGCGGCTTCTTCCTCGAACGCAGCCACGAGCCCTATGAGTTCAGCCACACAGAACTCGCCGAGATGTGGGTCATCAAAATCGACGCCAAAGCGCTCGGCGGCCGCATCCGCGCGCCCGATCGCTTCTGCAGCGTGCAATTCGACGCGAAGAACGGTGCGGGCGGTCTGTTCACCGACATGCTGCGTCTGATTCCGGCCCGCTTTGACGCGATGTCGGACGAAGCGCGGTCGATGGTCGGCCGTCATCTGATCGATCTCCTCGTGCTCTCCATCAAATCGGATGAACGCACGCTCACTTCCGGGTCCTCGACCGTCCGGGAGGCGCATCTGAGCCGCATCGAAAGCTTTGCGCGCCGCAATCTCAGCCGGGTCGATCTCGATCCGGACTTGATCGCGAGTGCCTGCGGCATCTCCACGCGCTATCTGCACGAGCTCTTTCGCGACACCAAACAAACCATTGGCCAATGGATCAGGGACCAGCGGCTCGAAGCCTGTCACGCCCAGTTGCGCGATCCCGCCAATCGTCTGACGGTCACCGAGATTGCCTATCGTTTCGGCTTCAGCGACCACGCCCAATTCTCGCGCGCCTTCAGGGGTCATTTCGGCATGTCCCCGAAGGAATTGCGCGACCGGGCGCGCGGCGACTAACCGAGCGACGCATGGAGCTTGCTCAATAACGCCTTACGCTCGCCCCGCGCCGCGAGCGCGGTCTTCATATCCACTGGCGCAAAACGCACCGGTGTATGCGGTTGCAACTGGCCGATCAGATCCATATCCGCGGAGATCACCGTACCCAGCATGAAGTATCCGCCGCCCGAGACCGCGTCGCGGTGCAGAACGATCGGCTCGGTGCCGCCGGGAACCTGGATCGACCCGTACGGATAGCATGCGTCGACAATGTTTGACGGATCGGAGCCCGCGCCGAAAGGCGGCGTGCGCGGCTCGAATTCGAGCGGACGCCCGCCGCGGAAGCGATAGGCGATGCGATCCGCTTCCGGCGCCACCTTCCACGTATCCGCGAAAAAATCCCGACCGGATTGCTCTGTGAGGCGATGCCAGTAGAGGCCTGTCAATACGCGCAATTCGACAGAGGCGCCGGGTGCCCGCCGCAGATCGGAGGCGACGGTGCGCCCCTGCTTGACCGGGGCGGCGACGCCGAGTTTTAGACGGTCGCCGGCTTGAAGCGTGCGGCCCTCGTGACCGCCGAGGGCGCCAAGCGCGTAGGTCGACCGGCTGCCAAGCACGACGGGTACGTCTATGCCGCCGCCGATTGCGATATAGGCGCGCGCGCCTTTCTTCAGAAAGTCGAAGGACAGTGTCTGGCCCGCCTTTACGAGAAAACTCGTCCATGTCTCGCGCGGCTCGCCGTCGAGCTTCGGCGGAAGTTCGGCGCCGGCCACCGCGACCATGCGGTCATCGGCGAAGGCGATCTGCGGCCCCATGAACACCGCTTCCAGGACCGCCGCTCCGGGATCGTTGCCGACAAGCAGGTTGGCCGCCTGCAAGGCGAGGCGGTCCATGCCGCCGGAAAGCGGAATGCCGATGTGATAATAACCGGGGCGCCCGAGATCCTGGACGGTGGTGGCGAGGCCGGGATTGACGATCTCAATGGCCATGGAGCGCCTTCTCCAGCTTGCGGTTGTAACCGTCGATGTCGCGTTCGAACTCGGTGAGCGAGAAGGTCACGTCGCGCATCAGTGGCGCCAGGCGCCCGGCCTCCACATCTGCAACGGCGTCGTGATAGGCCTCAAGCGTGATCGGCTTCCATTTCACCATGTCGCCCGGCCTGAACAGGGCCATGAATTCGCGGAGATAGCTGATCTCCTGGCGTGGATCGTAGATCGGCATCGGCGTGATCCCGAACATCTGGTAGCCGCCCGCGCCGCGCACGGAATAGATGCAGCTGAAGCAGCCGCCGTGACCGATGGTGAGTTTCGGCGTGTCGGTGCGCGGGCGCAGATATTTCGGCGCCTGGATCTGCCGCGAACGCTCGACCATCTGATAGAGGAAGGGCAATCCGGCGACAAATCCCACCATCGAAACAAACCAGGGGGAGCCCGAATGCGCGGCGATGAAGTCCTCGACCGAGGCGAAATTATTGACGCGCGCCGCATATTCGATGTCGGTGGCGGCGGGGTCCTGATGCCGCTCGCGAAAGCGCATCAGGGTTTCGCGGGTCCATGGATCGTTATAGAGCACCGGTATCTCGATGATCCTTGTCTTCAACGACACGTCCGTTGTGTCGGCGGCCGATTCCAGTCGCTGCAATTCCCTGAGCATGTCGTCGGGGGCGATAAGATCGGGATCGAACTTGATCTGGAAAGAGGCGTTGGCGGGACAGATTTCCGTCACCCCCTTGATACGGCTCTCGCGCACGGCGTTGGTGATCGACAGACTTTTGAAGAACGCCTCGAGAGACATCTCCTCGTCGACTTCGACGAAGACATGTTCGTCGCCCCCAAAGGAATATCTCATGGCCATCGGCGCATAACTCCCATTCAGGCAAATTGCGTTACATTGGTCTCGAGCCAACGCTCGAGGAACCTGGTGTCGAAGCGAAGGGCGCGGACATCGGCGTCGCGCGCCAAAGCCTGGTGCAGCCCGATCGTGGTCTGCAGGCCCTCGATCTCGAACTCGCCGAGGGCGCGCAGCAGCCGCGCGATCGCGGCGGCGCGGCTTTCGTCCCAGACGATCAATTTGCCGATCAGTGAATCGTAGAAGGGCGGCACCGCGTAACCCGCATACAACATGCTGTCGAAGCGCACGCCGGGGCCGCCCGGGACGCGCAGGCCGCTGACGATGCCGGGGGACGGCATGAAGCCCCTGGCGGGATCCTCGGCGTTGATGCGGCATTCGATGGAATGGCCGACGCAACGGATATCGGCTTGACGCAGGCCAAGCGGCTCTCCGCCCGCGATCTTGATCATCTCGCGCACGAGATCGACGCCGGTGATGAACTCGGTCACCGGATGCTCCACCTGGATGCGGGTATTCATTTCGATGAAATAGAAATCGCGCGTCGTCTCGTCGTAGAGGAATTCGAGCGTGCCGGCGCCGCGATAGGAAACCGCCCGCGCCAATTGCACCGCGCATGCGCAAAGACGGGCGCGGATTTCTTCCGGAAGATCGGCGGCCGGCGCTTCCTCCCAGAGCTTCTGACGGCGACGCTGGAGAGAGCACTCGCGTTCGAAAAGGTGGACGACATCGCGTCCGTCGCCGAGCACCTGCACCTCGATATGGCGCGCGCGCTCGATCACCTTTTCGAGATAGAGCCCGCCGTCGCCAAAGGCGGCTTTGGCTTCGGCGCTCGCCTGCGGCGCCAGCCGATCGAGCTCGGCGCGATCGTTGACGATGCGGATGCCGCGCCCGCCGCCGCCGGCTGCCGCCTTGATCATCACGGGATAGCCGAGGCGCGATGCGACCTCGCGCGCCTCTTCCGGCGCGTCGATGCGCCCGTCGCTGCCGGGCACGGTCGGGACGCCAGCCTTGGCGGCGATCTCCCGTGCCTCCGCCTTGTCGCCCATCTGGCGGATGACGCTTCCGGGCGGCCCGACGAAGATCAGGCCCGCAGCCTCGACGGCGTCCGCAAAATCGGCATTCTCGGCAAGGAAGCCGTACCCTGGATGCACCGCATCGGCTTGGCCCTCACACGCGGCGGCGAGGATCGCGGCGATGGAGAGATAGGATTTTGAGGCCTGCGGCGGTCCGATGTTCAGCGCGACGTCGGCAAGCTTCACGGCGAGCGAATTGGCGTCGGCGTCGCTGTAGGCCTGGACGGTCCTGATCCCGAGTTCGCGCGCGGCCCGGATGATCCGGACCGCGATTTCGCCGCGATTGGCGATCAGGAGCGTCTTGATTGTCGCCATGGCGCCGGCTCTAATCCTCGACGTCAGCGATCGGCTGACCTGCCATGATCGGTTCTTCGTTGTCGATCAGGAACTTGACGATCTTGCCGGCGAACTGCGCCTTTATCTCGTGAAAAGACTTCATCACCTCGACAAGGCCGATCGCGTCGCCTGCGGCGATCCGGTCGCCCTCGGCCTTGAACGGCGGGGAATCCGGCGCGGGCCTGCGGTAGAAGGTGCCGGGGAGCGGCGAGATGATCTGTTTGGTGGCCATGTCCGGTCCCGGTCCTCCTGTTCAGGGCGTCGGCGATTGCCGGCCGCCTGGCGTCACTTTCGCAAATGATCCCGCAAGGCCTCGCGCACTGCGGTTGCGATCGCGACGGCGTTCGGCGTGTCCGAATGGACACAAATGCTATCGGCCCTCACTGCAATTTCCTTGCCACCGATGCTGCGAACCTTGCCTTCGCGGATCGCACGCAGGCAGCGGGCGGCAGCTTCCGAGGGGTCTTTTTCATCGTGCTTACGCGTCACGATCAGCGTGCCGTCGTCGGAATAATCCAGATCAGCGTAGAATTCCGAGACGAACTCATGGCCGCGCTCGGGGTAGATCCGCTCATGCAGCGTGCCGATCATGCCGAGCAGCGCCACCTTGAAGACGTCGGCCGCGTCGCAGATCGCATGGGCGGTCTCGGGCTGTCTGGCGGCCATCGCGTAGAGCGAGCCATGCGGCTTGATATGGTTGAGTTTCACGCCTTCGGCCTCGAGGAAGCCCTTGAGCGCGCCGACCTGGTAGATGATGCAATTGGTGAGCTCCTCGCGGGAGATCGCCATCTCGCGACGGCCAAAACCTTGCCGATCCGGCAGGGAAGGGTGCGCGCCGACCCGCACGCCGAGCCGTTTGGCGAGACGGACCGTCTCGCGCATATGGTTGAAGTCCGAAGCATGGAAGCCACAAGCCACGTTGGCGATCGAAATGAGGGGCATCAATCCCTCGTCATCGCCCATCCGATAGAGCGCATAGCCCTCGCCCATATCGCAATTGATCGAGGTCAATGCTTCTCTCCGTCGCCCATTCGCGATTGCGAAGGCAAGTATGGACGCGGATCGTCAGTATAGTAAAATTAGAAATTACGCTGGCCGGTATCGAAAAAACAGATATGACATTTTCACTGAAGAAAATCCGCTATTTCATCGCGACCGCCGAAGCGGGCCAAGTGTCGCATGCTGGCATCCATCTCGGCGTCTCGCAATCGGCGATTACGGCCGCGGTGCAACAGCTCGAGGACGAATTGGGGGTCAGCCTGTTCTCGCGCCATCCCCAGGGCGTCTCGCTGACCGCCGAAGGCGCGCGGTTCCTGCAACTTGCGCGCAACATCATGGCGGCCGTCAACGAGGCGATGCGGACCCCGCTGGCGGAAGATGTGAAGCAATCCGGCAAGGTGCGGGTCGGCGTGACCTACACGGTCGCCGGCTATTTCCTTCCGCCTCACCATGCGCGGTTTGCGCGGACCTATCCGCGCGTCATGCTGGAGCTGATCGAGCTGCCGCGTGAGGCGATCGAGAAGGGGCTGGTGGACGGCTCACTCGATATCGCCGTGATGCTGGTCTCAAATCTCCGCAACAGGCGAAGCCTCGCCCACGATACGCTGATCCGCTCCCATCGTCGGCTCTGGCTGCCGGTCGAGCACCCTTTCATGAAGCTTGAGACGATCACGCTCGCCGATATCGCCAGGGAGCCCTATGTGATGCTCACCGTCGACGAGGCGAAGAAGACCGTCGCCAATTATTGGCGGCCGAGCGGCTTGCGGCCGAAGGCCATTTTCACGACCTCCTCGGTCGAGGCGGTGCGAAGCATGGTGGCGGCCGGCATGGGCGTGACGGTGCTGTCCGACATGGTCTACAGACCATGGTCGCTCGAAGGGCAACGGATCGATACGCGCAACGTCGCCGCCGATATCCCGACCATGGACGTGGGTCTCGCCTGGGCGGTCGACCGGCCGTTTTCCGCGGCGACCAAGCTCTTCCACGATTTCCTCAATCTGAGCTTCCATGGCGCGGGAAGCGCGCCGGGTCATTTTCGTTGAGCCTGATCTGGAAACATGGTCCGGCCGGACAATGGTGGGCGATACGCTGACCAACAAGCTTATGTGCGCTCGCCGACAAGCGAACCTAACGCCTAATATCCTAGTGCGAATGATGGAGAGACCGCCGCCGCTGGAACCGCCCCGGAGGGACCGGCGCGCCGATGAATGGGAGGACACTCCTTGCAGAATTTGCGTGTGGCCGTGGATGTTGGCGGAACCTTCACCGACATCTGCATCATGGACGAGACGACAGGCCTCATCCGTATCGAGAAGACCGCATCGTCCCCGGATCCGATCGACGGTATAATGGCCGGCATCGGCAAGGCGGCGATTGATCTGAGCAAGGTGGCGCTGTTCTCCCATGGCACGACGGTCGCGACCAATGCATTGATCACGCGGCGTCTGCCGCGCACCGCGATGGTGTGCACCAGGGGTTTTCGCGACGTGATCGAGATCCGCCGCGCCAACAAGGAAGAATTATGGGACGCCTATAAGGACGTCGTGAAACCCTATGTACCGCGTCGCGACCGGTTGACCGTCTCGGAGCGCGTCGACGCGCAGGGCGCGATCGTCACGCCGCTCGACGAGGCGGGCGCCCGCCAGGTTGCCCGCATCCTGAAGCGGCGCAACGTAGCAGCGGTCGCGGTTTGTTTCATGAACGCTTATGTCAACGGCGCGAACGAGCGGCGCATGAAGCAGATCCTGGAAGAGGAGATGCCGGGCGTTCCGGTCTCGACCTCCTCCGGCGTGCTGCCGGAAATATTCGAGCACGAACGCTTCTCGACCACGGTCGTCAACGCGGCCCTGAGCCCGGTGCTGGTCAACTACACCGCGCGCCTCGGCGAACGGCTGAAGCAGGAAGGCTACGCGCGCGATCTTCTGTTGTTGCACACCGGCGGCGGCGTGATGACGCCGGCGAGCGTCAAGGATTTCGCCGCGCGCCTTGCCGGCTCCGGCATTGCGGCGGGGGCGATCGCCAGCCGCTATATCGCGATGCTGTGCGGCTTTCAGAACTCGATCGGCCTCGACATGGGAGGCACTTCGACCGACGTCTCCCTGACCTATGAGGGCCAATCGCGCGTCACCAAGGATTGGCACATCGAGTTCGGCTATCCGATCCGTTTCTCTTCGATTGAAGTGCTGACGATCGGCGCCGGCGGCGGCTCGCTCGCTTGGGCCGACGAGGCGGGGTCGCTGCGCAACGGGCCGCAATCGGCCGGCGCGAGCCCGGGGCCGGCGTGCTACGGCAACGGTAACCAGCAGGCGACCAATACCGATGCCAATGTGGTCTTAGGTCGGCTCGGAACCAGCCTTGCCGGTGGCAAGATCATGCTCGACCCGGCGCTCGCGGCGGCGGCGGTGGACGAAGTGGCCGCATCCTTCGGACTGACCCGCGAGGCCGCGGCCGAAGCGATCATCAGCGTCGCCAACGCCAATATGTCGGATGCCGTCCGCCTGATCTCGATCAGCAGGGGATATGATCCGCGCGACTTCGCGCTGGTGGCCTTCGGCGGCGCCGGCGCGTTGCACGGGGCGGCGATCGCCAAGGAGCTCTCGATTCCGGCCGTGATCGTGCCGCCCAATCCCGGCGTCACGTCAGCCCTTGGATGTCTGCTGGTCGACGTGCAGCACGATTTTTCCGAAAGCTATTTCGCGGCCGCCGATGACGCCGATCCGGCCGCCATCGAAGCGGAATTCGGCAAGCTGGAAGCTTTGGCGCTGGAGCGTCTCGCCCATGAGGGTGTGGCGAGCGCCGACATCGTTCTGCAGCGCTCCATCGACATGATGTATCAGGGCCAGTGGCGCTCGCTCGCTGTCGCGGCGCCGAGCCCCATCGGCGCCATGCGCGACCTCACCGAAGCGTTCCACCGCAGCCATGAACGCGAATATAATTTCCGGCGCGACGAGGCGCCGATCGGCCTGTTCCGCCTCAACCTCAAAGCGATCGGAATGGTGCCGAAGGCTGAACTCGCGGCGCATGCGCCGACAGGGGCGACGCCGCAGCCGACGAGCCGGCGCCCCGTCTGGTTCGACGCCGACGTCGGGGTCGACACCCCCGTCTACGAGCGCGCGGACCTGCCGGCCGGCTTTTCGCTCAAGGGCCCGGCCGTCGTCGAGCAGGTCGATTCCACCGTCGTGATCCCGCCCGGAACGACAGCCTCGGTCGACAAATATCTCAATATCATCATCCGCGTGTCGGAGTGAATGCGATGGCCGCCAAACCTACCCTTGATCCCGTGACTTTCGAGGTGCTGAAGAATTCCTTCATTACCAGCGTCGATCAGATGGCCGAGCAGATTCTGCGCACCTGCTATTCCTTCGTCATCTACAACCGCGACTTCTCCAGCGCGCTGCACGATGCAAACGGCAACTCGGCGGCGCAAGGCAACCAGGACATCGCGGTCCACGTCGGCACGCTGCACTTCACTTGCAAGGACGTGATGCGCGCCTTCGAGGGCGACATGCATCCAGGAGACGTCTATGCGATCAACGATCCCTATGCCGGCGGCACCCATTTTCCCGATGTGCGTCTGATCCGGCCGATTTTTGCCGACGGCGAGATCATCGCCTTCAGTCAATCGAACGGCCATTGGTCGGATGTCGGAGGCAGCGTGCCGGGCTCATTCGACGTCACGGCACGGGACATGTTCCGCGAGGGGCTGCGCATCACGCCCGTGCGCCTGTTCGACAAGGGGCGCTTCTGCAGGGACGTTGCCCATCTCATCGCCGCCAATACGCGCGATCCGGCCTCGATCATCGGCGACATCCACGCCCAGGCGCAGGCGACCCAGGTATGTGAGCGGGAAATCCTTCGGCTCGTCGGCAAATACGGCCGCGAGACGGTCAAGACCGGCTTGTCCGAGGTACAGGATTATGTGGAGCGCGCCATGCGCCAACGCCTCGCGGCGCTGCCGGACGGCGTTTGGGAAACGCAGGACTTCATCGACCGCGACCCCGCGGGCTCCGAAGGGCTGATTCCGATCAAGGTCAAGCTCACCATCAAGGGCGAAAAGGCCATCTATGATTTCACCGGCAGTCATCCGACGATCGGCTCCATCTACAATTCCGCCTTCGGCACGACATTCTCGGCGGTTGCGGCGGGCATGAAGACGTTCTTCCCCGACCTGCCGCTCAACAGCGGTTTCTACCGGGTGCTCGAGATCATAGCGCCGGAGGGCTCGATCGTCGATGCGCGCTGGCCGGTCGGAGTTACCGGCTTCCTGATGCCGTTCGAGAAGATCATGAACGCCATCTATGAAATCTGGTCGAAGATCATGCCGCAGCGCGCGCTCGCTTGCGCCTTCAACCTGGAATATCTGCTGACCGGCGGGCTCGACGCCCGCCGGCCCGAAAAGCCGATCTTCATGTTCTACGACTGGCTGCCCGGCGGCTGGGGCGGACGCAACGGCAAGGACGGCTGCAACGTCACCACCGCCTGTTTCGGCACCGGCTTGATGTCGCAACCGGTGGAGGGGCAGGAGCGCGCCAATCCGATCCTGACGACCGAGTTTGAAATCCTCACCGATTCCGCCGGGCCCGGCAAATGGCGAGGTGGCGTCGGCGTCCGCAAGACGTCGATCATGCTCGAAGCGGAAAAGACCGTCATTTCCTACATCTGCGACCGCGAACGGGCGATCGTCTGGGGCATCGAGGGCGGCCTGCCGTCCATGCCGCATGGCCTCAGCATCAGGCGCGCGGGAGCGGAAGTGGAAGATTGGCTGGGCTCCGTCTTTTCCGACGTGCCGATCGGGTCCGGCGACGTCTTCAGCCGTCCGACCGCCGGCGGCGGCGGCTTCGGCGATCCGCTGGAGCGCGACCCGGCTCTCGTGCTGGAGGACGTGGCGGACGACTATGTCTCGATCGAGCGTGCCGCCAAGGACTATGGCGTCGTGCTTGCGGTCGTCGACGCCGAAATTTGCGCCTATGCGGTCGACGAGGCCGCGACCAAGGCGACGCGCGAAGCGATCCGCCGCCAGCGTAGTCGTTGGCTCGCGACCGATCCCGAGGAGGTTGCGGCCGGCTATCGCGCCGGCGAGATTGACCGGCTCGACGTGGTGCGGCGTTACGCCGTGGTGCTTGATTGGGACACCGGAGCGCTGCTGCCCGTCTCGACGGGCCAGTTCCGGGAGATGTTTCACAAGCGCACGGCGGCCGCATGGGCGAGAAGCGGCGGCGCAGAGACGCCCGCTTCCTCTGATGCCTGACTGAGTTGGCCGCCCCGTGTCTTGGATTCGATTGGATCTTGCTTCAAGACACGACAGGAGCTCACTTATCCCACTCACGCAACCGGGACTTGACCGATGAATATTCTGCCCAATTCGCTCAGTGCGCGCGACGTCGCCTATCAGATCCATCCCTACACCAACGCGCGCCGGCACGAACGCATTGGGCCGATCGTGATCGAGCGCGGCTCGGGCATCTATGTCTATGACGACCAGGGACGCGAGTATATCGAGGCGATGGCCGGGCTGTGGAGTGTCGCCGTCGGCTTCGGCGAGGACCGTCTGGTGCAGGCCGCAGCGCGGCAAATGAGCAAGCTGCCCTACTACCACACCTTCAGCCACAAATCGCATGAGCCCTCGATCGAACTCGCCGAGAAGCTGGTGAAGATGTCGCCCGACGGGCTCGACCACGTCTTCTTCACCAGTTCCGGCTCGGAAGCGAACGATACGGTGGTGAAGTTTGTCTGGTATTACAACAATTCGCTGGGGCGCCCGCAAAAGAAAAAGTTCATCGCCCGCAACGGCGGCTATCACGGCATCACGGTGGCCTCCGGCAGCCTCACCGGCCTGCAGGTCAATCAGCGCGGGTTCGACCTGCCGCTACCCTTCGTCAAACATGTCACCTGTCCGCATCATTATCGGTTCGCGGAGGCGGGCGAGAGCGAGGAAGCCTTCGCCGATCGCCTCGCGGCGGAACTGGAGGCGACTATCCTCGCCGAGGGCGCCGAGACCGTGGCCGCGTTCATCGGCGAGCCGTTGATGGGCGCCGGCGGCGTGCTGGCGCCGCCAGAAGGCTATTGGCGCAAAGTGCAGGAGGTCTGCCGCCGCCACGACGTGCTGATCGTCGCCGACGAGGTGATCAACGGTTTTGGGCGCCTCGGCACGTTATTCGCCTGCGAGCATTACGGCATTCAACCCGACATTTTGGTGCTGTCGAAGCAGATCACGTCTTCCTATCAGCCGCTGGCCGCCGTCCTCGTCAGCGACGCCCTCTATCAGGGCATCGCCGACCAGACGGAGCGGCTCGGCAATTTCGGGCACGGCTTTACCGCCAGCGGCCATCCCGTGGCGACTGCCGTCGCGCTGGAGAATCTCGCCATCATCGAGGAGCACGGTCTGGTGACGAACGCGGCCAAGGTCGGCGCGCATTTGCAGGCGAGCCTGCGCCGTTTCGCCGATCATCCTTTGGTGGGTGAGGTGCGCGGCGTCGGCCTGATCGCGGCGGTCGAGCTTGTGGCGGACAAGGCAAGCAAGGCCAAATTCGATCCGCCCGGCAAGGTCGGCCTCTATCTCTTCGAAAGAGCGCAAGAGCATGGTTTGATCGTCCGCGCCGTGCAGGACTCGATCGCGTTTTGCCCCCCGCTGATCATTACGCCGGCGCAGGTCGACGACGTGGTGAGGCGCTTTGACCGTGCGCTTGCAGACACCCAGAGCTGGGTCACAGGCGGAATGCCAGGCGCGTGATGTCCGGCGGAATCAACGCGCGGCCGTC
The DNA here is from genome assembly GCA_963831505.1 of uncultured Alphaproteobacteria bacterium. Classification (GTDB taxonomy): domain Bacteria; phylum Pseudomonadota; class Alphaproteobacteria; order Rhizobiales; family Xanthobacteraceae; genus Bradyrhizobium. The sequence continues at coordinate 110,269 of CAWHQY010000096.1, forward strand.
GGATCGACCACAGAGGCGCCGGTAGTTGCGCCGGCTGCCGAGCGCCAGGCAAAGATCATCGCTTCGAGGACGCGCAGCAGAACAGGCGGTGATACGAGTGCTGCGACGATATTGAATGGTCAGCAATAAGGGAATTTATTCGTCCCGTAGTTTCTGGCCGCTCCTTGGAGCGATCACAGTCGCCACTCCACTCGCGAAACAAAAGCCGGACCGGTCAGCGCATATGCGCATCGTGGTCCGACTTTCGATTTGGCGTCACTGAACCACATCAAACCGCGGCAATATCGGCTCGCGATGCCAAAGCCGCGCACGCGCCTTGAAATGTCTCAGCAAAGGTATTGTGTGTCGGCGAAGGCTACTTCTTTTTCTTCTTGCCGGTCTTCTTCTTTGCCTTCTTCGCTTTCTTAGCCATGTTGCCCTCCGCGATTCCAAAGTTGGTTCAATGCAAGTCGACCTCGACATGCATAAGCACAGAGTACACCACAATTACAAAATTGATACTGCGCGCTTCGAAGAAGGTAAACGGCGATCACACTACAGCGCGTTGCGAGTGGACGACCTCTCTCACGATGCTTCGGCGCGATATGTCGACACGGCTTGTCGTCCAGCCAGAAAACATCCGTACCGAAATTGACATGGAGTCGCGCCGCTAGGGCAAGCAGCTTGGAGCGTTCGGCTCCGATTCCATTCCACATCTCGCTGAACTGGAGACGTCCAGATGAATCGCCTCTATCGTCTCGCGGCCGTCAGGGTGATTGCGTCTGCCGTCTTTGTCGGTCCTAAACGCGCCCCGCGCCGACCACCAACTTCCGTCCAATATTGAGCACGATCAGCGCCACCGGCGGTCGGCGGATGATGGCGACATTGCAAGTGGAAAGCGGTCGCCTTCGGCATCGGTATTGGGTCGATATGATGGGTCACGTGGCCCTCAGCAGCCCGCCAAAAGGGTGCGCCCTTGATCGACCTTGGAAAATTACCGCTAAGGGGACTGAGAGGCTATGCGATTTGGGCACAAGAGAAAAAATTGCCTTTGGGCTAAGAGGCTTTAATGATGTTGTCCGTCGAGAGTCATCTGCTTCTGTTGCGGATGAAAAATGCTCGTACTTTGCGAACTGCAAAATCGCTGGTCCAAACACTGTAACTTTCGAACTGAAGGGGCTGGTTATGAGATGTATCAAGCGATCGTTTACCGCTATCGCAGCGCTTACGGTTTTTCTTTCATGGAGCGGGGGCAGTGGGGGCCTTGATGCGGGCGACGTCAATCTCGGCTCTTTCACCCTTGCGGCCGCTCAAACGGCCAAACGGCAATGCATAAATACGTGTCGTGCGCGATATCGCGACTGCCTGTCCTTGAAGCAAATACCCTCCTTCGAATGTCGGGGCGTTTACCAGGATTGCGTCCGCTACACGTGTAGTGCCGTGCAGGGATAGCCGAGGTGGGCATGTTGCCGCCGTCAGAGAGCCAGCGGTGAAGTGATCGGCCTCCTGATCCGGCCGACTGATCGCCGCGAACGACGTCATCGAACAGGATGAAAATGTTCTTCCGCCGCGGGGCATCGATGTCGGCGATCAAAAGAAGGGAAATCGAAACGACGAGCGGCAGCAGAAAGCTTGCCTCTTCATCCACGATTGAAAGAGGGATGCTTTCGACCGTGTAGCTAGCTTGCCTTACTGAGCGATACCGGAACTGACGCTGTGCCAGACCCGATCCTTCAGAGCGATCAGCGCCGGCGGCGGTAACGTCGCGGGCGGCTCCGTTCTTTTGGCGCCGTCGACGACAAGGCGCGCGACGTCGATTTCTCCGTCGGTGTAATAGGGGTCACCCTCGCCATTCCGGGCGAACAGGGTCGGTCCTACTCCGGATATCTGGAAAAAGGCTTCGACCATGTCCGCCGCGCGCAAGTCGCGCATCAGCAGGTCGCGCTCGGCATCGATGTTCGGTCCGATGTGATGGGTGACTTGCCCCGTGTCGTGGCTCAAGCCGACCCCACGATCGAATGTAATCGAGCCAAGCCAAACCGGACGACCGCTTGTGCCTTTTTCAAGGACTTGCCACAGGCGGACGTGGTGTCGCCGATCGGCGCTCCTGCCGTCCGGCTTTTCGAAAGCAAGCTGTTCTTTTTTTCCGTCATAGTACAGCGGGCTGACGGGCGCGTCATGGTATGGCCGGTCAAGAACGACGCTGCCGATGATGTCGATGCTCGTGCGCAACGTGATAGGGTCCGCGGGAAACCATTCGGCCGCATGCATGGCGCGGGTGATGTCTTGCGTATCGCCGACCAGTCCCACGTTAAGCGCATCGCCAGGAATGCCATCGGCGGTGCGTGTCACCATGGGCCGGTTGGCAAGACCGGGTTCGTGTTCATGGTGGGTCCACACTGCAGGGGCCACAACGTAGGCCAGCAGCAGATAGACGATTGCTGCGGCCCCGAAAATGAGGAGCCATCGCCGGCCTCTTGCGGGCAACTTCATCCAACAGTTTCCTGGTGTTTGCTCAAAAGGAGGGCCTCTGAAATGCGGACAGTGCGGCGACGGCGTAGGTAAGCAGCACTGCCTCAATGAGGCGGAATTGCCGCTGGGCAGGGTTGTAGAAGGCGCCCCAGCGCGCCGACTATGCAGAAACGGCCAAGACAACGAAAATCGCCCAGCGGAGAAACATCCTCGTTCAAGCACCAGGTAAGATTTGCCGGAATTGCATAGACGGTGAAGGTTGTTCTCCTCCAAGCTTCTATTTCAGCGGGTCTGAAAACGTATTATCGGCAATTGGATTGACCAAATGACGCGCAAATTTTCGAACGCGGTGGTCGGCGTAATCCTGGGAGTAGCACTAGGCTTGGGCTGGTCGTTGCCCACGCTCGCCCAAGGCGACCCCTTGCCATCATGGAATGATACGCCGGCAAAGCAGGCCATCGTCGAATTCGTCGGTCGGGTCACCAAACCCGGCGGCCCTTATTTTGTCGCGCCCGCGGAGCGTATTGCGACCTTCGATAACGATGGCACGCTCTGGGTCGAGCAGCCGATGTACGTCCAAATGGCCTTCGCGCTCGATCGGGTGAAGGCGATGGCTCCCCTGCATCCGGAATGGAGCTACACGGAGCCTTTCCAGTCGGTGCTTGAAGGAGACATCAAAGCGCTGGCTAAATTTGACGAGCGCGATCTCGTTCAGTTGATCATGGTGACCCATGCCGGCATGACCACCGGCGAATTCTCGAAAATCGTGACGGACTGGCTGGCCACGGCACGCGATCCGCGCTTCAAGCGGCTTCATACTGAACTTGTTTACCAGCCGATGCTCGAATTGCTCGCATACCTGCGGGCAAACGGCTTCAAGACTTTCATCGTGTCGGGTGGCGGTGTCGAGTTCATGCGTCCCTGGACCGAGAAGGTGTACGGCGTTCCACCCGAACAGGTGATCGGATCGTCGATCAAGACCAAATTCCAGATGCGTGACGGAATCCCCACGCTATTCCGGTTACCTGAGGTCAATTTTATCGACGACAAGGCAGGCAAACCGATTGGAATCAACGAAGCCATTGGCCGCCGCCCGATTGCCGCGTTCGGAAACTCCGACGGCGATCTCGAGATGCTCCAGTGGGCGACCATCAGCTCGGGCGTGCGCTTTGGGGCGATCGTTCATCACACGGACGCGGAGCGCGAATATGCCTATGACCGGAAGTCGCATTTCGGTCGGCTCGACGTCGCGTTGGATGCTGCCGCCGTGAATGGATGGACGGTGATCGACATGAAGAAGGATTGGAACGTGGTCTTTCCGTTCGAGAAGCGCTGAATTGTCGCACTGAGGATTTGCCGTGTACTCTCTGATTCTATGGCACGTTTGTTATTTGGGAGCTTCTATGCAGGTTGTCGCCGGCGCTGGCGGCGATGGGAGCGTCCTATTTCGGAAGGAGCCACGCGACAAACCTGCAAAGTGATGCCGCTCTCCGCCAGATAATGCGTGGAGGGAGGTCCGGGAGGCGGCCCGGGAGTCTTCTTGTTTTCGGCAAATCCAGGAGTACGGAAATGCCTTGGAGTAGAGTGGTCAGCTTCACCGACCCTTTTTCTTATCAGTCGGCCTTTCGTTCCGTCGAGGTCGAGCTTTTCCCCACCGCGAAGGGAAAATTCTCCGCGGAGTTGACGCAAGTCAGCATGAACAAGCTGTGGGTTAACATCGCTCACGAAGATTTGCCGCGTGTCTATATCGGTGCGGTCAAACCGCATCGGGCCGCAATCGGTTTTCTCACCAGGATGAACCAGCCGGCGATGCAGCACTGCGGCATGGAGGTGTTGCCCGGCGATGTTGTCATCAACGACACCGATTTGATGTATCGGCGGACCGAGGCCAATTGCGATTGGGGATCGATGTCTTTGGCGCGGGAGGACCTCGAGGCCATGTACAGCGCGGTAACCGGCCAGGAGTTTGCCGGGCTGGCCCGAAAGCATCTCGTAAGGCCAGTTCCCGAGCTGATGTCTCGGCTGCTGAACCTTCATGAAACGGTCGGTCAGCTCGCAAAGACCACTCCGGATATTCTTGCTCTTCCCGGGGTAGCTCGCGCGTTGGAACAGGCGCTGATGCTTGTCATGATACGGTGCCTGACCGAGGGCCAACCATCGGAGATGACGGCAGGAGGCCGGCGTCACGACATGATTATCGCCCGCTTTGAAGAATTCCTGGAGAGCCATCCCGACCGGCCGTTATATCTGACGGAAATCTGCGCGGCGATTGGCGTAGCTGAGCGAACTTTGCGCGTGGCCTGCGAGGAGCATCTGGGGATGGCTCCGATCCGCTTTCTTTCCCTGCGACGCATGCATCTTGTCCACCGCGCGCTTCGACAGGCGGACCCTTCGAAGACGACCGTCACCCGAATTGCGACCGATCACGGCTTCTGGGAACTTGGACGCTTCTCCGTCGCGTACCGACTCATGTTTGACGAGTCTCCGTCGGACTCCCTGCGGCGGCCTTATGACGGCAACCCTCTTAAGCCTCCGACATCGTTCGACAGCCCGGTTCTGCATCACTGATGATCAGGGAGTGAACGCATAAATTCAGGGTGGTCGGCCGAAATCCGCTTTGTTGCGCATTGCGGACTCAAGTCGGACATTGGTGGCGTACGGTCTCGCGCGCGTTAGCGCTTTCACCGACCGCCGGCGCCTGAGGGAATCATGGGCCCATAGTAGGCGCCCCAGTGGCCCCACAAATCGCGGTTCCCGTACCCATTGCTATAGTCCGGACGCAAGACGACTGACTGCGCAGCATCCCTGTACATGGGATGGGCCGTGACGTTCGACCTGTGACGAACTGTGTGGGCAAATGCGCAGGTGCCGGAGAGCGCGAACGCGGTGGCCAGTGCCATGGTCGTAAATTTCATGGTTGTCTCCTTTGTCGTTTAGATAAGAGACAACCGCACCATCACCAATAAAACCTTTGTCAGCTGCGCCCTGGCCAGACCCAAGATTGGAACCGGGCTGAGGCGTCACCATCATTGGCAAGCGGGCGAATAAGACGCAGGGCCTTTGCGTAGTCGCCTCCGGCATGCGCATCAACCGCATCTGCCAGCGGCCAAAGGTGGCGGCTAAGAACGATAGCGGGAATAGCGCGCTTGCGGCAGCGCCTGTTGCTCTTTGGTCGCAGTACTCATCTTTCTTTTGGCAAATCAATCCTGGTTGAATTTTAAATGGTGAGCCCCGCTTGCTCCAGGGTTACGGTGTCGACCGGGTTGTATTCGGGGTCGACACACTTGCGGGGGTACAACATGATAGCGAGGATTGCACCAATCGCGGCGAAAAGCGGGCGGCCAATCTCAGCACATCGACTCAGACTTGGCATCGCTGCAATCGTCCTGGCGTCCGCCATCATGTTTTTTTCCCCTCGAGCGTTGGCCGATGAAGGCGGCGTGAGCTTCTGGGTCCCCGGTTTCTTTGGAAGCCTCGCAGCCACTCCCCAGCAACCGGGTTGGTCGCTGGCCAATATCTACTACCATACCTCCGTATCGGCCGGCGCCGATGTCGCGCGTGCGCGTGAATTCACGCTCAACAGGGTTCCGGCCAACGTTACCGTGAACGCAAATCTGAATTTGCGTGTCAACGCCACCGGCGATCTTGGCTTTGTGATCCCGACCTATGTATTCGCGACGCCGGTGCTCGGCGGCCAGGCGTCGGTGTCTCTAATAGGAGCCTATGGTGTCGTAGACACTACTCTGGCAGGCCAATTGACGGGGAGCCTGACGGGACCGGGCGGCGGTAACTTCCCGTTCATGCGATCTGACAGCCTCAACAGTACGACCTGGGGCTTTGGCGATCTGATCCCGCAATTCTCTCTGCGTTGGAACGCGGGCGTCCACAACTACATGACCTACATCACTGGCGATATACCGGTCGGCGCTTACAACTCCAACCGCCTGTCGAACATAGGTATCGGGCACGGTGCGATCGACGCAGGCGGTGGCTACACTTATTTCAATCCAGCGACCGGCCACGAGTTCTCGGGGGTGCTTGGGTTTACCTATAATTTCAAGAATACTTCAACACAGTATCAGAATGGCGTGGACATGCACTTCGATTGGGGTGCATCGCAATTCCTCACCAAGCAGGTTCAGGTGGGTCTGGTAGGCTACGCCTACAAGGAAGTCGGCTGCGACAGCGGCTCAGGCGACCGCGTCGGATGCTTCCAATCGCAGGTGTTCGGCGTCGGGCCACAGTTCGGCTACGTGTTTCCGCTCAGTCATGACCTTCAAGGTTACATCAACATCAAGGGTTACGGAGAATTTGGTAACTCGGCTCGCCCGGCCGGCTGGAATACCTGGTTGACGTTTGTCATTTCGCCCGCGGCGGCACCTCCGCCCCCCGTGCGCCGGATGATTACGAAATAGCAGTGGAGCGAGGGCTCGGGTAATCACTGGCCACAAAGTGGGCCGATCATCCGGTTTGAGCCGCGCCGTTGATGTGTCGGCGCAATACCTGGAGCGCAGGGCTGAGCCGGCCGTATGAGGGCTGTCCAGGTGCGGCAAGACGCCGCCTGAAGACGATATCCAGCTTCCGAAGTTGCATAGGCGGACCGCGGCCGATCTTTCATGCTGCGTGTTTTAGCCCGGGCCGAAGGCGATTGCGGCACGCTTCGAATGAGATAATTCGGATGACGGAGAGCGGTACGGCCACGTTTGCCAGTCCAGACGAATACAGCGCTGCGATTGGAGCTGCGAAGGTTGATCTCTTCGTTACGGCAGGGGGGAAATTCAAAGGAAGATTGACCTGGCTGAATCTAGGTGGACTGCACGTGCTGAGGGGGCGAGAGAATCTGCCGCGTATTGCCTTTGTCGCATTACCACGGGCTCAGGCGCACATCTCGTTTCCAGCGAGCGGGTCATCGGGCTTGATATATTGCGGGCTCGGCCTGAACCCTGGTGACGTGGTTTTCCATTCCCTCGGCGAGCAGGCGCATCAGCGGACAGTCGGAGAAGTGGACTGGTGTCTCATGTCGCTGGCGCCGGAGCAACTCGCTGCATGCAGCAAGGCTTTGACCGGGCAAAGTATCAGACCGCCGTTGGAGGGCCGCGTCATAGTGCCTGCGCCCGGCGTCTCCAGAGCATTGCAGAGCCTGCTTTCAAAGGCGTGCCGGCTCGCCGAATCCGGACGGGAACTGGTATCCAACCCCGAGGTTGCGCGATCCCTCGAGCACGACTTGCTTCATGCGCTTGTAAATTGCCTGGCTACCGAGAATGCTGACAGGATCTCGAGGTGGAGGCGGCGTCATACCGACATCATGGTCCGCTTCGAGGTGGCCTTGGCGAAACGAAGCGGACCGCATTTGAACCTGTCGGAGCTCTGCACTGCGATCGGCGTGCCGGAGCGGACCTTGCGACTTTGCTGCGCTGAATATCTCGGTGTCAGCCCAATTCGGTACTACCTGTTGCGGCGGTTGAACATGGCGCACTCGGCATTGAAGCGCGCCAATCCGGAAACGGCGAGTGTTGCGCAGATTGCACGAAATCATCAGTTCGTCGAGCTCGGTCGCTTCGCCGTGGCCTACCGCGCCATCTTCGGCGAAACGCCATCATCAACACTGCGCCGCGCTTCAATCAAAACGGAATAATTGAGAACCGGTCTGCCGAAACCGCATAGCGTACGCAAGGCAAGGCTAGGAAGGTTGACCTCGATAGGAAGCGGGTAGCTGCGGCGACAGCCGTCGGCGAACGCCATCCGTTTTCTGCAGCCGCTCGCCGGACTTCGAAAAGTCTTTCCGTTCACGCATCACGATCTGAAAGTTAGGAGCTGGAGCGATGAGGATCAGTAAAAGTTTAAGACGTATGCTGGTTTCAACCGCCGCCTTGGCGGCCGTCAGCTTGCCCGCGATGACCTTGCCGGCCTCTGCACAGGCTCCGGCCGGCAAGCCCAACATCCTGTTTATCATGGGCGACGACATCGGCTGGATGCAGCCGAGCATCTATCACCGCGGCCTGATGGTCGGCGAAACCCCCAACATCGACCGCATCGGCAACGATGGCGCGATCTTCATGGACTACGTCGCCATGCAGAGCTGCACCTCCGGGCGCAACGCCTTCTTCACGGGTATGTACCCGTTGCGCACGGGAATGATCCCGCCCCAACTGCCCGGCAGTCCATCCTATTTGCGACCCGGCACGCCGGCCCTGGCGCAATTCCTGTACGATCTCGGCTACACTACCGGCGAGTTCGGCAAGAACCACCTGGGCGATCACACCGCGGCTCTCCCCACCGCGCACGGCTTCCAGGAATACTGGGGCTACCTGTATCACCTCGACGCGATGCAGCAGGTGAGCTTCCCCGACATCAACAAAACCCCGCTCCAGCAGACCGTTGCGCCGCCCTGCAAGAACACGCCGATTCCCGGGGTCCCGGAAGTGCCGGGCGCCGTGGATCCGAAGACCGCGATCTGTCTCACGCCCCCGCGCAACGTCCTGTGGTGCAAGTCCTCCGACGGCACGGAGAAGAACCAGATGTGCAGTGACGAGGGCCCGCTGACGCTGGAACGGTCGAAAACGGTAGACGAGGAAATATCGACCAAGGTCATCGACTTCCTCGATCGCAACGACCCTAAGAAGACCAACAAGCCGTTCTTCGTCTGGTACAACCCGGCGCGCATGCACGTTACGACCGTGCTGTCGCCGAAATACGAGGCCATGGTCGGCGAGCGCGGCGGCAAGGACTGGGGCGTCAACGAAGCCGGCATGAAGCAGATGGATGACAACATCGGCGACGTTCTCAAGAAGCTGGAAGACATCGGCCAGCTCGACAACACCATCGTCGTGTTCACCACCGACAACGGCGCCGAGGCGATCAGCTTCCCGGACGGCGGCGTCACCCCGTTCAAGGGTCAGAAGGGCGAGGCTTGGGAAGGCGGCTACCGCGCGCCGATGGTCGTGCGCTGGCCGGGCCACATCAAGCCGGGAACGGTCAAGAACCAGTTGTTTGCGGCGCTCGACTGGGTGCCCACACTGGTCGATATCGCGGGCGGGCCCAAGGGCGACGGGCTGAAGACGCAGATCGAGGCCGGAAGCTATCCCGGCATCGTCAAGACCACGCTCGACGGCTTCGACCAGCGCGCCTATCTCGAAGGCACGTCGGAAAAGTCGGCGCGCGACCATTTCTTCTACTTCTCTGGCGCGACGCCGTCCGCGGTGCGCTACAAGAACTGGAAGATGTACTACACGATGTCGCAGCCCGGACCGGCCGGCTGGATCTTGCCGCTCATCCCGTTCCACTTCACCTTGGTTAACAACCTCAAGCGCGATCCGTTCGAGCAGGCGGTCGGCATCGACCAGAAGACCGCCATGAGCCTGGGCGGTGCACTCGGCGGTCCGGTGACAGCCTTCCAGTATGACTGGAACATGCTGCCCATCGGTCAGCAGCTGTGGCTGGGACATCTGCTGTCGTACGAAAAATACCCGCCGCTGCAGGCTCCCGAGACCTACAACCTCAGTGGGATCCTCGACCAGGTCAAGAAGGCGACCGCCAGTCACGCCAGCGACTAGTCGAACAACACAATGCGAGGACGCGGGCGTCCACATCATGGGCGCCCGCGGCTAGCTAGGCTTCATTAGCAATCCTGTTTCGTTCCTCGCCCCATATTGGTCGCGAGTCGGGAATGCGAAGAGCTCGCATGCTGACGCCTGGCGTAGTCGACCGTCGTGCGGGACTTCGAGAAGGCACCGACGTCATTGGAAATTGGCTTCGGAGGAATGCGCCATGAGCCTTGCATGCAACATTCGGTCGGGGCTGCTGGCCCTGACGGCATTGACTGCGATCGGGGCAATCTCGGGCGAGCAGCCCGCCTTGGCCCAGCAAGCGCAAAAGCCCAACATCCTCGTCATCATGGCCGACGACATCGGCTACTGGAACATCAGCGCCTACAATCGCGGCATGATGGGCTACCACACGCCCAACATCGATCGCATCGCCAACGAAGGTGCAATTTTCACCGACTATTATGGACAGCAATCCTGCACCGCAGGCCGGGCCGCGTTCATCACCGGACAGAGTCCATTGCGAACCGGTCTCCTCAAGGTTGGGCTCCCGGCGGCGAAAGAGGGGTTGTCGGAGAAGGATCCTACCATTGCCGAACTGCTCAAACCGCAGGGCTATGCGACCGGACAATTCGGCAAGAACCATCTCGGCGACCGCAACGAGTTCCTGCCGACGGTGCACGGCTTTGATGAATTCTTCGGCAATCTCTATCATCTGAATGCCGAGGATGAGCCGGAGAATCCGGACTATCCGAAGAATCCCTCGTTCCGCGCGCAGTTCGGTCCGCGCGGTGTCATGAAGTGCGTCGCGGTCCCGACCGACACGCCCGGCGACGACCCCCGTTTCGGCACCTGGGGCAAGCAGAAGTGCGAGGACACCGGGCCGCTCACCAAAAAGCGTATGGAAACGATCGACGAGGAATTCCTCAAGGCCTCGACGGATTTCATCGACCGCGCCAATCGCGACAAGAAGCCATTCTTTGTCTGGTTCAATCCGAGCCGTATGCACATCTGGACCCGGCTGAAGATCGAATCCCAATACAAAACGGGTTTAGGTATCTATCCCGATGGCATGGTGGAGCACGACGGGCTGGTCGGGCAACTGCTCAAGAAACTCGACGATCTCGGCATCGCCAACAACACAATCGTCATCTATACCACCGACAACGGCGCCGAAACTTTCTCGTGGCCCGATGGCGGTACGACGCCGTTCAAGGGCGAGAAGAACACCAACTGGGAAGGTGGATATCGCGTCCCGGCGATGGTGCGCTGGCCCGGATTGGTGCCTCCTCGCACCGAGATCAACGAAATCTTCTCTGCGGAGGATTGGGCCACGACACTGGTCGCGGCCGCCGGCGAGCCGGCCATCAAGGAAAAGCTGCTGCAGGGCTATGACGCGGCGGGCAAGAACTTCAAGGTGCATCTGGACGGCTATGATCAACGCGACCTTCTCTCGGGCAAAGGTCCAGACAAGCGTCGCGAGTTCTTCTACTGGACCGACGACGGCAACCTTGCCGGTCTGCGCTATGAACAGTGGAAGGCTGTGTTCCTCGAGCAAAAGGCGGAAGGTTTCAGTGTCTGGCAACAGCCAATGATTCAACTTCGACTGCCCATGCTGTTCAATCTGCGCTCCGATCCGTTCGAGCGGGCGCAGCACGAATTGGGCGACTACGTGCGATGGTTCGTCGAGCACGCGTTCGTGGTGGTCCCCGCGCAGGCGATCGTGGGACAGCATCTCGCGAGCTTCGTGCAATTCCCGCCGCAGTTGAGCCAAATCAATACGAAAAATGTCGGCAAACTGAAAGTTCTGTGTACTTACGACGTCGATCAGTTCGCTGCTTTTAAGTTCGGATTGATCATGGTGGAAAACGCTCTGATCGGCACCACGCAATTCGATATTTTCTCCCTCAACCCGGCGACTTGCGCTGTGAACTGGCGCACCCACGAGGACTATCCCCCCGCCCTTTTGCCGTCCAACCGAGGCGCCGCCTACCTGGACGGCATGCTGTTTCGCGACACCCAGGACGGGCGGGTGCTGGCCTATGACTTCAAGACCGGCAAACGAATCTGGCAAACGACGATCGCGGACCCGAAACACGGCGAGTCGGTTCCGTCGGCGCCGATCGCTTCCGACAGCCTCGTCTATATCGGCAACGCGGGCGGCGACTTCAAAGGCGGGAAGGGCCACATGTTCGCGCTGGACGCGAAGACCGGCAAGATCGTCTGGGAGTTCTTTCTGGTTCCCAAAGTCGACGGCGACACCGTCCGCGGACCGCTGGGCGCGACGCCGCTCGACGCATCGAATTGGAAAAGTGAGCCCGGCCTCCCCATCAGCGGTGGCGGGACCTGGACATCCTACACACTCGACCCGAAAACCGGACAGCTCTACGTTCCCGGCGGCAATCCGGCCCCTGACTTCGTCATAGGCGTGCGCGAGGGAGACAATTCCTATTCCGACTCGGTCGTCGTGCTCGATGCCAAAACCGGGAACTACAAAAATCATTTCCAAATTTTGAAGAAAGACTGGCACGACTGGGACGTCTCCAATCCGCCCATCCTGATTCAAACTATGAGCGGCAAGCAACTCATGGCGGTCGCGCCGAAAGATGGATACCTCTATGGCTTTGATCTCGCCAACAATAGCCAACTCTACCGTGTACCGGTGACCCAGATCGAGGAAAACCTCGTACCTCTTTCGCCTGGCACCAAAGTTCATTTTTGTCCGGGTTCGGTGGGGGGCGCAGAATGGAACAGCCCGGCCTACGACTCGCCCTGACCGCATTCTTGGTGACCCGCATGCGCGACGACGCGCTCCGTTAGAGGCAGCCTGCATTTCTGCCGAAATTGCATAGCTCTCCAAATCGCTCTTCTGCAATGTGTCCATGAAGCAACGGAGGCGGCCCAATGAGCGGGTCGGAGTTCGCAGGCCATGTTGGTTTCAGGTGCATAACCAGGAAGAGGACTACCTTATGAGCAACGACAAGAATTTCGAAAACGCCCAAACCAGCGCGGAACAAACTGGTGCCGGCTTGAAGCGCCGCGATCTATTGTTGAGCGGCAGTTCCCTCGTTGCGGCTTCAGCGCTCTCGGCGGTCGGATTGACAAGTCCCGCTCAAGCGCAGCAACCAGCAGCGGCTCCCGCCGGCCAGAAGCGCCAACATCGTTGTCATCATGGGTGACGACATCGGCATGTGGAATATCGGCGCCTATCACCGCGGCCTGATGGCCGGCCGGACGCCGAACCTCGACAAGCTCGCCGCTGAAGGCATGCTGTTTACCGATTACTATGCCGAGGCGAGCTGCACGGCGGGTCGCGCCAACTTCATCACCGGTGAGCTGCCGATCCGCACCGGCATGACCACGGTCGGCCAGGCCGGCGCTGCCATAGGTATACCAGCGCAGGCCGTGACCATCGCCACAGCGTTGAAAGGAATGGGCTACGCCACCGGCCAGTTTGGCAAGAATCACCTTGGCGACAAGAACGAATTCTTGCCGACGGTGCACGGCTTCGACGAGTTCTTCGGCTACCTCTATCACCTCGACGCAATGGAAGACCCCGCGCACCCGAACTACCCGCAGGAGCTGCTGAACACCGTCGGTCCGCGCAACATGCTCCATACCTACGCGACCGACGTGGACGACCCGACCGTGGATCCACGCTGGGGCAAGGTCGGCAAGCAGAGGATCGAGGATGCGGGAACGCTTTATCCCAAGCGGATGGAAACCGTAGATGACGAAATTCGCGATCTTGCCCTGAAGTTCATCGAGAAGGCCAAGGCCGACAACAAGCCGTTCTTCCTGTGGCTCAACCCAACCCGAATGCACATCGTCACACATTTGTCGCCGAAGTACGAAGCGCTGCGCAACTCCAAAAACGGTTGGAGCATCCACGAGGCCGGCATGGCCCAGCTCGACGACGACGTCGGGCTTGTGATGAACAAGCTCAAGGAGATGGGCGTCGACGACAACACCATCGTCGTCTTCACCACCGACAACGGCACCGAGGTCTTCACCTGGCCTGATGGTGGACAGACACCTTTCGCGCAGAGCAAGGGCACGGTTTTTGAGGGTGGCTTCCGCGTACCCTGCATGATCCGTTGGCCGGGCAAGGTGCCGGCCGGCAAGGTAGAGAACGGTATCATTTCCGGTCTGGACTGGTTTCCGACCTTCCTGGCGGCGGCCGGCAACCCGAACATTGCAGAGGAGCTGAAGAAGGGCAAACAGATCGGTGACAGGACCTATAAGTGCTATCTGGACGGCTATAACCAGATGGACATGATCACCGGCAAGGGGCCGTCGAACCGGCACGAAATCTTTTACTTCGGAGAGAGCGAACTCGGTGCCGTGCGCATCGACGACTTCAAGTATCGTTTCATCGACCAGCCTGGAGGCTGGCTAGGTGACAAGACCAAGCCTGACGTGCCCTATCTGATCAACCTTCGCCTCGATCCCTTCGAGCGCACGGGCTGGCCGAATAACGGGACAAAGGAGGGCGCGCAGCAATATTTCGACTGGTTCAAATACGAGTTCTGGCGCTTCGTGTTTGTTCAGCAGCAGGTGGAAAAGCTGGCGATGACGGCGATCGAGTTTCCGCCGATGCAAAGGGGCGCGAGCTTCAATCTCGATGCGGTGAAGGCGAAAATCGAGGCTGCGAGGGCTGCAATCGCAAAGTAGGAGCGTTGCGAAGTTCATGACATGCGGCCTGGTTCCGGGACGTACCTCTGCAAAACGTCATGTAACCAATTGGGCCGGAGGGAAACCTCGGAGGACGAAATATTGATCCCAATTTCGCTGGTCGCGCTGGTGATCCGTTTGAGCGGGCCCACCATGGGACCAGCGATTACTTCCGATGGTTCATCGAGCATGCCATTGTGATCGTGCCGGCGCAGGCGATCGTAGGGCAGCATCTCGCCAGCTTCGCGCAATTTCCACTGCGGCGAAGGCCCGATTCATTCTCGGTCGAGCAAGCCATGGAGAAGCTGAGACTGCCGCCGTCAAGTAACTGGCGGAATCGCGAATGGTTGATCCTTTCTCGGGAAAATTCTGCCGAAATCGCATAGTGCGAGCGACTGCGCTTCGGCAATGTGAGTGCAGGCAGTCCTTCCTGAAGCGATAGTCGGGGTTCTGATGAATTTCACCAGTACAAAACCCGGCCCGGCGCAAACGGTCGAGCGTTCTCCAGAAGGGATGGTCTATATCCCCGGCGGGACTTTTCGCATGGGCTCGGACCGGCACTATCCGGAGGAAGCTCCAGTCCACCGGGTTACCGTTGACGGGTTCTGGATGGACCGGACGCCCGTCACCAACCGCCAATTCCGCGAGTTCGTCAACGCGACCGGTTATGTCACTTTCGCCGAATTGACGCCGGATGCGAAGGACTATCCCGACGCGCTGCCGCACATGCTCAAGGCCGGCTCGCTGGTGTTCACGCCGCCCAAGGAGACTGTGGACCTGCGTTACTGGGGCGAGTGGTGGACGTTCGCATTCGGAGCCAACTGGCGCCGGCCTTACGGCCGCTACAGCAACATCCGCGGGCTCGACGACCATCCCGTCGTCCACGTCGCTTACCGCGACGTCGAAGCCTATGCCAAATGGACCGGCAAGGAATTGCCGACTGAAGCCGAATGGGAGTTCGCGGCGCGTGGCGGGCTTGACGGAGCCGAGTTCGCCTGGGGGGCCGAACTGACGCCCGGTGGCAAGCACATGGCGAACACCTGGCAGGGTGAGTTTCCCTGCCAAAACCTGGCGAGCGACGGCTTCGAGCGCACTTCACCGGTCACCGCATTCCCGGCCAACGGATATGGCCTCTACGACATGATCGGGAATGTCTGGGAATGGACCGCCGACTGGTACTCGCCAAAACACGAAGCCGACGCGCCCAAAGCCTGCTGCATTCCGGAGAACCCGCGCGGCGGGCCTGAGGCAGCAAGCTACGACCCCTGTGACCCGAAGATCAGGATTCCGCGCAAGGTGCTCAAGGGCGGCTCACATCTGTGCGCACCGAATTACTGCCGTCGCTATCGGCCGGCGGCGCGTCATGCCGAGCAGATCGATACTTCGGCCAGCCATGTCGGTTTCAGGTGTATCTCCAGGAGAGGCAGCGCGTTTTGAGCAAGAACGAAGAGCAAATGGAGGAACTGGCGATATCACCGTAGCTTTCTCGCCGCTGCGCCGCTTCCCGGCATCAACCTGATGCTGGGAAAGCCGACAGCGAAGTTGCCCGGCCGAATCCGCACAGAACTTGCCGCGTTCCCCGGCACCAGATTGTAGATCCCCACACACCAGAGATGAACTTATGCCGGCGCAACGAGAGCAGGAGTAGACGGATGCCCATTTCAATATCCATGATCGCAATTAGTTCGCAGCTCGTCCTGACGGTTGCCGATAGGGTGCCAACATCGATATCTCACGAAGCTGCAGACTAGACCTGGCTGCTACTGCAGGACTGTCGATCGACCAGTCATTGAAGAGTTGCGTTAGCGACGAAAAGAGGGCGCATCAGAAGCTGGCGACGCAGTGGTCCAAGTTCTCCGCCCCGAGCAAGGCGGAGTGTATTCCGCAGGAAAGCATCGGCGGCACACCAAGCTATGTCAGCCTGCTGACGTGCCTGCAAATGGGGCAGTGGGCTCGCTGACAGGATAATGCTGAGACCGCCTTTCAAAACCGTTGGCTGCTGAATCGTCTCACTTGGCGGCCGCAAGGCCGGCGAAGACGAACCAGGAAAACCGGGCGATCCCGATCCGTCATTACACTTGCCGAATGTCTTGGGCCAACGTTCTAAGTTCTACCGAGCCATTCTATCGCCGGCAGGCTATTCAAGCGGCCGACGTCGAACTTTTTGTGCGTCTTGTTTTATCACCGCAAAACATCGATCGCGCGATGTAGGGAGCGCGCCGAATTTGCGCAGAGCGCATCATGACAAGTTCGTACCTTTTCAGATAAGAGGGCTCCTATCAAGAAAGGCGCTGCTCAATTGTAATGAACGCTATTGTCGAACACCAGCGGTCCCCGCGCTCTTGAGGCAAGATCCGGGGACGGCTTGCTGCATCCGAGTTCATCGGGCTGTGACAGGAGCGATGGTTCCGCGGCCGCTAACGAAAGGCTCGCACAGTGTCGGGTAGATGCAGATTGACCTGATCGGATCAGCTTCTCCGGCATTCGTCGTTCCCGGGTCAAGCGACGCCTCAGCGGGCATCCGGCCACCCTTCGAATCATTGAAGCGCCTCGACCATCGCCGGAGCAGCCAAAGGTTCTTTCAACAATTGCTGCGCCCTCTTTGAGAGACGACGCTCTGGAAGCGCAGGTCAAGGCGGAACGAAAAAAGGTCGTAGATTTAGGTACTTAGAGACATTCGCAACCCCGGACGCTCGTGGTATTTGTGCAACATTCGCCCAAAAACAAGTCGCGCTGTGATGAATCCGAGCACTCGGTTGTTGATTGATCGGAACTGTTCGTTTCTTATCGATCGTGCGACGGAGGGGGGCATCCCGAGGTCGTCCCGTTTTAGGTGGTTCGCTTAAGTCCCTCGCGTTCATGCGGGTGTGTCCGAAGGCGCGAAGCGACTAAGCGGTGAATAGGGACAAGGGAACCAACCTTAGGGTGTCTCACCCAGCGGATCCGGAACCTTCCCTGACAGAGCAACTTGGAGGTTTAACATGAAGATGGTTAAGAGCCTTGTCCTCGGCTCAGCGGCGGCCCTGGTCGCCATGGGCGGGGCTCAGGCGGCTGATCTTCCCGTGAAGGCCAAAGCGGTCGAATACGTGAGGATCTGCTCCCTGTACGGTGCCGGATTCTGGTACATTCCTGGCACTGATACTTGCATCAAGCTCGGTGGTTATCTGCGCGTTGACACTACGTTCAACGGCAGCATCTACGGTGCGCCGAACTGGTCGGGCGATGCTGGTCAGCGCAACCGGTTTATGGACAACTGGGCTTCCCGTTCGCGTTTGGCAGTCACGGTCGATACCCGCACCGCCACCGAGTACGGCGTTGTCCGCACTTTCGGCCAGTTTGACGCCCAGTTCTCGACCTTGGGTGGCAACACCTTCAACCCGGCTTCGATCAACCTGGCATCGCCGATTGGCGGGTCGAACCTGCTCGACACTGCCGGCAGTGGCTACGTAGCGGCTGAATACCTGTTCATTCAGTTTGCCGGCTTCACCTTCGGTAAGTCGTCTTCGGCTTACGCGACACCGTGGAACGGCTACCCGGGCAACAACTCGTCCAACCTGCTCGGTGGCATGAGACTCGGTCACTGGTGTGAACAACATCCAGTACACCGCTCAGTTCGGCAATGGCGTGTCCGGCAGCATCGGTTTGGATGATCCGGTCGTGTTTAACCGCACAACGGTTGCCAACCTGAACCTGCCGCTCACTGCGACCGGTGCGGCTCGCCAACGCCTACGGCGGCGTGCATGCTCCCGACGTCGTCGGCAACATCCGCGTCGACCAGGCTTGGGGTCTGTTCCAGTTCTCGGCGGCAGCGCACGAGGTCAATGGCTCCTACAACATCCTGAACTCAAGCTTGATATCTCCGCTTACCGGCTCAACTGCCGTGTTCCCCACGGCGGCTCCGGCTGGTGCAACGGGTCTCGCAGCCGGGCAGCCGAACAACTTCTCGGAAATCTCCGGTCACCCCAGCGACAAGTGGGGCGGATCGGTGATGGCTGCGTTGCAGATCAAAAATATCCCGACCGGTCCCGGCGACGACATCAAGGTGGACGTAACCTGGGCCAAGGGTGACACCAAGAACGTGATCTCTACGTCGGGCAGTTCGCCGAGCTTCACGATGTTCGGCGGCTCCGGCACCGGGGCCTACCAGAGCGTCGGGTTTGGTGCGACCACTGATGCCGTCTATCTGCCGGTCATCAACGGCGGTGACGGTTCGCTCCACCTGACGACAGCCTGCGGCGTCCGCGGTGCGTTCAACCACAACTGGGATCCGTACTGGTCGACGAGCTTGTGGGGAACCTACTCCGCGGTGCGTTATGATGGTACTGCCAAGGCCAACATCTGCACCATCTACACGAACTTCCGTGCGGCTGCGCCCAGTGCGGACTACAGCTGTAACCCGGATTTCAACGTGGCACAGCTTGGTGTGGTCACCCGTTGGACCCCTGTCAAGAACCTGACGTTCTCGGCCGAAGTCGCGTGGTTCCACCTCGACCAGAAGTTCACTGGCTCCGCGTACCCTGACTCCGACGGCTCCGAAGCCGACGGCGGTCTACCAGTTCAAGGACCAGGACACGGCTTATCTGAACGTTCGCGTTCAGCGCAACTTCTGATCCTGATTTCGTCTAAATCCTGAGAGAACCCCCGGTGGGAAACTGCCGGGGGTTTTCTTTGCGTACATGCACGAACAATGTTGATGAAGAAGGGATTGGCGAACGACCGGGTTTGCTTGCTGGCACGTGGGGAAAATGTCACGGCCGGCAACAACTTGCTCGGATTTCGTAGGCTCGTCATTGTCGGTGCAGATTCTTGGAGTAGCAAATTCTTCAACTGCTGAGGGTGTTCCACCGTTTCCATCGGGGTGGATAGGAGGTCTCATGAAACGACCGCGAAGCTTCACGCTCTGCTGCGTTGCCGGCCTGATGGTGGCGACCCAGGCGCATGCTGCAGATCTTCCAGTCAAGGCCAAAGCGGTGGAATATGTGAGGATCTGCTCCCTGTATGGAGCTGGATTCTGGTACATCCCAGGCACGGATACGTGCATGAAGATTGGTGGATACTTACGGGCCGATGTAACCTTCAACGGTGGGATTCACGGCCAGCCAGCCTGGAGCGGCGATTTAGGACAGCGAAACCGCTACGCCGACTTTTTTGCGGCTCGCTCTCGTTTGGCGCTGACGGTTGATACCCGCACAGCCACCGAATACGGCCAGGTCCGTACCTTTGGTCAGGCCAACTTCCAGTTCAGCACGCTGAACAACAACAACTTCAATCCGGCTTCAGCTAACCTGACCGCGCCGGTTGGTGGTGCGAACCTGCTCGACACGCCTGGCGGCGGTTACGTCGCGGTTGAATACCTGTTCATCCAGTTCGCTGGATTTACCTTTGGCAAGTCGGCCTCGGCCTACGCCACGCCTTGGCAGGGCTTCCCTGGCAACATCACTTCATTCCTGCTGGGCGGCCAGAACACCGACACAGGGGTCAACAATATCCAGTACACTGCGCAGTTCGGCAATGGTGTGTCCGGCTCGATTGGACTCGAGGATCCGACCGTTTGGGACCGCACCACTGTCTTCAATCTATCCCTGCCCTTGAATGCCACGGAGAGCGCGGGCAATGCCTATGCTGGCGTGCATGCACCTGATGTAGTCGGCAACATCCGCGTCGATCAGGCTTGGGGTCTGTTCCAGTTCTCGGCGGCAGCCCACGAGGTCAATGGCTCCTACAACATCCTCAACACGGTTGGAGCGCCAGCCGGTGCGACAGGACTGGCTGGTGCTTCACCAACCGCGCTATCGGAGATTTCTGGGCATCCCGACACCCGATGGGGTGGGGCCGTGATGGGTGCCTTGCAGATCAAGAATATCCCGACCGGCGCTGGCGATGATATCAAGTTCGATGCGAGTTACGCCAAGGGCGCTACCAAGTACGTGATCGGAACCGCGGCCGCTTCACCCAGCTTTGCGATGTTCGGCGGCACCAGCAATCCGGGCGCCTACGAAAGCATTGGATTCGGTGCGACGACGGATGCGGTCTATCTGCCAGCTTTCGCCGGCGGCGACGGTTCATTGCAGCTGACGCAGGCCTATGGCCTCCGCGGGGCGTTCAACCACAATTGGAATTCGAACTGGTCGACGAGCCTCTATGGGAGCTATTCCGCCGTGCGCTATGACGGTGCAGCGAAGGCTGCGATCTGCGGTAATTACACGGCTGGCAAAGCTGTCAGCGCGGACTACGTCTGCAATCCAGACTTCAACGTTTCGCAGTTAGGTGTCCTCACGCGCTGGACGCCGGTCAGGGGTCTAACCTTCTCTGGCGAGGTGCAGTGGTTCCATTTGGACCAGAAATTTGCGGGATCAGCGGTTCTCTCGCCGTCAGCTCCAAAGCCGGCTACACGATATGAGTTCGCGGACCAGGATACTTTCCAGCTACAGGTGCGTGCGCAACGCAACTTCTGACATCGCGGAGCTTCGCGCGGTCCAGGCCGGTCGAAATCATCCGACTGACCCGCTTGCATTACTTGGCCGAATTAGATCGAGTAGGCGTCGGTGTCCCTGTCAACGCCATCTCGAAAAAAGCTGCTCGTCCACAGCAACTCTGTGACGACGCAGTCGAAAATCCTTGAGAAAAAGGGTCTTCTACGGCGATGGCGAACACATGGGTTCGGCGGCGCATCTAGAGGTACGCGGTGTAAGAACTGATCCACACCACAATGGATGCCAGCAATCTTATCACGCCCGCGTTGGGTGAGAATGCGGTGGCGCTACCCGACATGCCAAGCCGGAGCAAGTCACGGTCAATATCGTCGGGAATAGAGATCACCGCCGGGAACACTGTGGCGCCGCCAGCGTGATCTCGTTCTCGACGATGAACGACATCACTCCCTGCTGCTGCAACGCACGACCCCCGACGGATACTGTTACGAGCGTCACGTAGCCGTCTGCGGGAGCGCGTATCGTCGTCTGTGATAATTCCCAGTTGGCATTTTCGAGCTGAGCCTGGATCTGCGCGACAGTGGTGTTTGTTCCGCTGATCTCCGAATCCATCGCGAGTTTGGCGCTCTGTTGCGTCGCCTTGGCTGCGTTGAGTTGAGCCAGAATCGTTTCGTATGCATTCCTTCTGTCCTGTGCCTGAAATTGAGTGTTGGCATCCTCCGCTGCCAGTTGTTGGATGTCGCCGGAGCGGCGCAGGGGGCCAGAGCATCACGCCGATGGTCCGTCCGCACTTCCTGCTCATGTGATTGCGGCAAGTCCCAAGCCAAATCACGCCGCCGATAAGCGGCGCAGCTTCTTCAACGGACGCGGAGGAAGCCTTGGGTGGACATCCTAGCACGTTGTATCGTCGTCTCGGCGGCGGCGATGTGGTAAGCTTGATCGGTCAGGTTTATCCGTGTTTCATTCCATTGAGAGGGTAGGGTAAACGATTGAAATATCAAGACTATCGCTTTCCGTGACACCCATGATGGATTGGACCGAGAGCTAAGTTTTCTCAATCACCTGGAAGACGACGTGTGCACCGAGAGCGCAAAGAAAATCCAGCAACAACCAACATGAGCAGGTTGAACTGAAGGCGCTGCAGTATCGACGACGGCCGATGTTTTTTGGGAGGTTCATTTCACGAAATAAGTCGTTGTTTGAACGGCCGGTCCTGGCAGTTCGATGCGACGGTGACCGTGTCATCGTTGCGCCCTGTGAGATGCCGGCGCAAAGCGGAGGGTGGGATGCTGAAGCGGTGAGCCGTCGCCCGAAATGTCTAGCGCGGGGCCACTTCGCAACGGGAAAGTTCGAAATGAGGCGGGTTGTGCTCGTTTGCGCGGTACCGGCAACGATTTCGCCGACATACGTAGAAGCTGCGGAACGGATTTGGCGCATAGGCGTGCTCACACTTGCTGACGACAGCGCTTAGCGGACGTTCGAGGCGGGTATTGATCCCGATCAACATAGCATCCGCGCCGTCCAACGAAGGTGTGTCGGCGCCTTGCCGTCGAGGGCGAATCGCCATGGCAGAAATGCGCCGTTTGGAAAACGCAGTCTCCAATAGCCCGATAGATCGTCGGAAATCTGCACGGCGATCATGTCGCGCGCCAGGCGATTGCCAACGCGAATCCAGCGTCATATCGGCCGGCAACGATATCGGTTATCATGGGGGTCGCCGAAACATCGACGATGACGTCCGGATACCGTGTGCTAGACTGCGAACTACTCAATAGGGCACGCGGCGGCAAGAAAGGAAGCGGCGTATGCCTGTTTCAGTCGCCAACTCCCAAGTTATCTACGATGCCCTCAAAGCATGCGACGTGAAGATCATTTCCGCCTTGCCGGAGACATGGCTGGTGCACCTCATCCGCATGGCGGACGATGATCCCGAAGTCACGCTGGTACGCGTCGCCAAGGAGGAGGAGGCGATTGGCATCTCCGCCGGGGCGCACCTGGCAGGCGTCAACTCCGCGCTGCTGATGCAGAACCACGGCTTCCTCGCCGCAATCAACCCGATCGTCTCGCTGGCACTGCTCTACAAGATTCCACTGCTGATGCTCATCAGCTACCGCGGCCACATGGGCGAGCGCGATCCCTGGCAGACGCAGGGTGGCATGGTGACCGAGCCGCTGTTGCGGACGTTGGGCATTCCAGTCTGGCATCTCTTAAACCCTTATGACGCGCAACGCCGCATCAAGGATGCGCAAACGCTGGCGCACGCATCGCTCTCGCCGGTCGCCGTGCTCTTGACCCGCGAGCTGATGTGGGAGGAGTAGCGATGCTGCGCGTGGATGCCTTGCAGGCAATTTATCCCGAGGTGAAGGACCGTATCGTTGTCACAATCATGGGCGCCGTCGCGGCCGAGCTCTACACCATCGGCCATCGCCCCAACTTCTTCTACCTGGAGCACGCGATGGGGCTGGCTTCCTCGATGGGATTGGGCATCGCGCTCGCCATGCCGCGCCACAAGGTCGTCGTGATCGACGGCGACGGTTCGCTGCTGATGAACCTCGGCACGCTGAGCACAATGGCACGCTATCGGCCGGGCAACCTGGTGCATATCGTCTTCGACAATGCGAGCCTGCTCTCAGTCGGCGGTTTTCCTACAGCCACTGCGACGGGGACCGATCTGGCCGGCGTGGCGCGGGCTTGCGCTATTCCAGAGGTCGTAGAGGCGCACACGCCCGAGCGGCTTAAACAGGCGGTTGCAGGCGCATTGGCAGGTGGGACGCTGACGACGATCGTCTCCAAGGTCGAGGCGATCGGCCCCAAATCGTTCCACATGGATTTGCCGCTGTTGGAGAATCGTTTCCAGTTCAAGCGTGCGCTGGAGGCGCTGCGGTAATACGACCAAGACGTGACCTGCGCGTCGCGCAAAAGGAGGCAAGCATGGCAGATGGACAACCAAGCGGCGTATTAGCCCAATTGGTGGAAGAGCTGAACGCAAGGCGGATTCGCGTCGTGGACCTCACCACGACACTGAGCCCCGAGACCCCGGTGATCGATCTGCCGCCAATCTTCGCGCCGTCGCCGGGGCTGACGCTCACCGAGATCTCGCGCTACGATTCCCGCGGGCCGGCGTGGTACTGGAACGTCCTGACCCTCGGCGAACACACGGGCACGCATTTCGACGCGCCGATCCACTGGATCACCGGCAAGGATCTGGCCGAGAATGCTACCGATACGATCGCCCCGCGCAAATTTGTCGGCCCGGCTTGCGTCATCGATGTAACGTCGGACGTGCGGGCCAATCAGGATTTCCTGCTCACACCTGAGCGTGTCCAGTCCTGGGAGACGGCGCATGGACGTATCCCCGCCGGGGCATGGGTGCTGCTGCGCACCGGCTGGAGCGCCCGCACGGCTCGCGAAGACTTCCTCAACGTGCGCGACGATGGCCCCCACTCGCCGGGATTCGCCAAGGCATGCTCGGAATTCCTGGTGCACCAACGCGATGTCCTGGGCGTCGGTGTAGAGACCATCGGAACGGACGCCGGGCAGGCCGGCACCTTCGATCCGCCGTTCCCCAACCACAGTACGATGCATGGCGCTGGCAAATTCGGCATTACCAGCCTGATCAATCTGGACCAATTGCCGCCAACCGGCGCAGTGGTCATCGCGGCACCGCTCAAAATCGCCGATGGCTCAGGCAGCCCGCTGCGCGTCATTGCACTTGCACCCGGCTAATCCAAGCGACAACGTTAGCCGCCAGGTGCAGCTGTCCAGCTAGGTGCGACTGCCCACCTTCGGTGCTACCGCGCCGAAGCCATCACTCTCGGTGGTGCGGCTATTGCACAAGGACTTGCATGATCTGCTGGAAATGCAGAACGAGGCTGGTGCCAGGATCGAAAAGCTGGAAGCGGCAGATTGTGGGGCGGCGAGGCCCGGCTCTCCTTGCCAAAGGATGTGCCCGAAAGATTTGCTTCGGTGTATTGGCGTTTTAGAAAGTGATTAAGATGGGCAAGCATTCATAACTTGGCTGATAAGAGCGTCTATATCTCGCCCCGTGAAATTAGCGCCGCCGATCGACCCCCGGGACGTCGTCCGGCCGGAGCTTCAGTTTGCTGCCACGCAGCAAGCGGCGGCATCATTTTGCAGGGTGACGGCCTGGCTGCGGGACTGCTTCTGACGGCTGCCGGGGCGATGGCAGCGGATGCGCCGAAAGAGATGAAGCTCTATGTCTTCAGCTCGGGCGCGCTCAATCTCGACAAGTCGATCATCCAGAACGGCTCCAGCGGCAAGATCCAGATCCCCGTGGGCTTCTTCCTGATCCGGCATCCAAAGGGAGATGTGCTGTTCGACTGCGGCAACAACGACAAGATCATCACCAATCCCGACTATTGGGGGCCGTTCGTAAAGGCGCTTGATCCGGGCCGCTCGCCCGACATCGCCATCGACACCCAACTCAGCAAGATCAACGTCAAGCCGTCCGACATCAAGTACGTCGTGCTCGGGCATTTCCACGTCGACCACGCCGGCAATATCGGCAAGTTCTTGGACTCGACGTTCGTGTATCAGCGCGACGAGGTGAGAAACGCGTTTTGGCCCGCGCCTGGCTACGCCACTTTCTTCATCACCGACGACTTTGCCATGCTGCGGAACAGTATCGGTGGACCGATGCCGAGCAAGTACAAGACTATCGAGCTCGACGGCGACCTCGATCTGTTCGGCGACAACAGCATCTACATCCACCGGACCGTGTCGCACACCCCGGGAAGCCAGATGATGATCGTGCGTCTGCCGAAGACCGGCACGGTCGTCCTCACCAGCGACGCCGTCTATCTGCAGGAGAACCTCGACAAGAACATCCTGCCCAGCATCGGCAGCGTTTATGATCCCGTCGGAATGCTCGACGCCTATGCCTGGGTGAAACGGGTGCACGACGCCGAAGGCGGCGACATCATCTACGCGCACGATCCAGACGTTTATAAAGCCCATAAGCACTCGCCCGAATATTACGAGTGATCGAGCGGCCCGCCGCAGGTAATCACCAATCCCGGTCCTCGCGGCCGGGATTGTGTCCGGCTGGGTTCGCCGCGCGCGGTTGTTTGCGGCATCTGGGCCCTGTAAGCTGATGTCAGCGCTCGTGCTGGTGCAGCATGTCAGCAAATGGTATGGGCCGCGCCGCGCCATCACCGACGTGTCCTTTGCCATTGAAAAGGGCGAGATCGTCGGTCTACTCGGGCCCAACGGCTCGGCAAGAGCACGATCTTCCGTATGCTAACCAGTTACCTCGTGCCGACCTCCGGCCGGATCGAGGTCGCCGGCCATGATGTCGTGGCCAACTCGCTCGCGGTTCGCCGCCTGATCAGCTATGTGCCGGAAGACGCGCCGCTGTACGATCACATGCGGGTCGGCGAGTTTCTTCACTTCATGGCTAATCTGAAGGGACTGCGAGGGGCTGCGGCAAAGGCCGCGGTCGACGCCGCAGCCGAGCGGCTGGATCTCACCCGCGTCATGATGCTGCTGACCGGCAAGCTCTCCCGTGGCTTCCGTCAGCGCGTCTCGATCGCCCAGGCGCTGTTGGGAACTCCGCAAGTGCTGGTGCTGGACGAGCCGACCAGCGGGCTCGATCCGCACCAGGTCATTGCCGTCCGCGATCTCATTCAGTCGCTCGCGGGAAGCCACACCGTGCTGATCGCCTCGCACATCCTCCCCGAGATCGAAAAGATCGCCTCGCGAGTCATGATCCTGCTCGATGGCACCCTTCTGACCGCCGACGCGCTGAAGGAGAAAGGGGAGGGCACAATATTGCGGCTCGCGGCGGCTGCGCCGGAAGCGATTGTCCGAGGCGTCGTTTCCGCCATCGCCGGGGTCTGCGGCATCGCCGTCTGCGGCGCGCTGGGCGTGGTGATTGCCGCCAATGTCGCTCTCTATCGCCACGACGTGCATTTCGACGCAACCCGAGAAGGACTGAACACCCCTCCGCACCAGCTCACGGACGTTGTAGACCAGCTACGGTCACCGCTTTCGCTGACCTATTTCTACAACGCCGGCGACCCCAAGGCGCTCGCTGTACGGGACATGATCGAGATCGCAGCACACAACCATCCGCTGTTGGGGTTCCGCGCAATCGATCTCGACAAGGAACCAGGGCTCGCGCGCGACATCGGCGTGCGCTCCTATAATACGGCGGTGCTGCAGGCCGGCGATCGTAAAGTGCTGGTGGAAAACGTCACCGATGCCGCGCGCCTTGGCTATGCCGCGCTGCGCGTCCTTAGACAGCGCGCCGAGACGATCTGCTTCGTGACCGGCCATGGTGAAACATTCCGCCCGATGCCGGGCCATTACCACTTCAGTCACGTCGAAACGCTGAGGGGCCATGATGCGCCTGGCGCCGGCGACGTGCTGGTCGCCGAGCCTGAGCAACTCGATCGGCTTCAACTGGCGCTCAACGAGGTTGGCTTCGAGATGCGCTCCCTCGCGATGGCCACGGCAAGCGCCATTCCGTCCGATTGCACCGTGGTTGCCGAGATCGGTCCACGAACGGCGCTGGCGGCGGGTGAGGCGGATATGCTGGCTGACTATCTCAAGAATGGCGGACGGCTCGCTATGTTGATCGATCCGCAGTTTTCGCTAGGGGCCGACCTGCAAAGCCGTTTGCTCAGCCCGCTCGGCCTGTCGAGCGAGCCGGCCATCATCATCGATCCTCTGAATCATTTTCGCACGGATCCGGACAAGGTTGCGGTGCCCTATTATCCTCCGCATCCAATCACGGCGCGTCTTGCGCTCACGGTGTTTGCACAGGCCCGACCGATCCGTCTTAGCCAACCGCCGGCATCCGTGAGGACCAATGTACTTGCCGCCAGCAGCCAGGACAGCTACTTGCGGCCGCCTTCAGCTGCCGGCGGCATCGCGGTAGCGACCGACGGACCTGTGTCCGCCAGGGTAGAGCATGGCGCCCACGCGCTTGCGGTGGCGCTTGAAGGCGCCTTTCCGGGAGCCTCACCCGACAAGCGCTTTCGGCTCGTGATATCGGGTACCAGCAAATTTGCGACTAACGAATATTTTTCCTATGTCTCCAATGGCGGGCTGTCGGTTTCCATCATGCGCTGGCTTGCCGAGGACGACGCGTCGCCGAACCTTGCGCCGCGGACCTACAACTTGCCTGAAATCGTACTGACGAGCACCCAGATGCGTGACACTTTTATCGCGCTTGAGATACTGCTGCCGCTCAGCACGACGCTGTTTGGCGTCGCGATGTGGTGGAGGCGGCGTTGACCGGTGGGACGGCGATGCGCCCCGCTGCGCGATGGAGAACGCCGCTCGCCGTCATCGTGCTGCTGGTGCTCCTGCTTGCCCTGGTTATTTCCGGGCAATGGCCAGAGCTGCGTAGCAAGCTGCTATTCTCGCCCAAAGGCCTGCTCGCCATTGCGCCAAACGAGATTGAGCGCATCGGCATTCGCTCGGGCACCGACGGCGTCGCGTTGCGCCGTCAGCCTGGCGGATGGACGATCGATGGCATGGACGGCGCCGCGCCGGCTGACCTTGTCTCGCACGTCGATACGGCCCTGAAGTTCCTCAAGGTCAGCGAGCCGTCGCGCGAGATTCCCGCAGGTGAACTCGCTGCCGAGAGCTTTGCAGCATTCGGGCTCGATCCGCCAACCGAGGTTGCGGTGCTTGAAACCCATTCCGCCATCGCGGCGACGGTAAACTTTGGGACGACAAATCCAGCAGGCACCTCGCACTATGTCAGGCTGGGCGGCGCGGCGGCGGTCTATCTGATGCCGCGCCATGTGACGGAAGAGTGGCGGCTGGTGTTCGACATGGTGCGGCGGCTGCAAGGCAAGGCCAGCTTCGCGGTCGCGGGTCGCGGCGCGGACCTGCTGTTGCCGGTCTCGATGGCGCAGGTGTGGGCCATCGAGATCGTGGCGAGCGGCAAGCTCACCCGTTTCGAGCGCGATGCCGCAGGAACGTGGTTCAAACACATCGGTCAGCACGCGCACGCGGCCGGTAGCGATGTTCATGTCGCCGATCCCGTCCAGGCACCGATCATCGATGCCGCCTTCCGCGCCTTCGATGCGGCCGCGGCGGAAAAGCGCGTCGGGCCTGCCGATGCGTCGCGTCTCGCTCAGTACGGTCTCGCGTTGCCGACACTGATCGTGCTGTTTTACGCTCGCGACAGCTCGACACCCCTGGCGCGGCTCGAATTCGGCGCGCCTGCCGACAGGCTCGATCGCTACGCCCGGCTGGCGCCGGATGGCGCGGTCGCCACCGTTGCGGAGTTCGAGCCCAGACGCCTGACCGAACTCCTGAAGGCCGTCGGAGCAGGCTCGTGAGGTTGGGGCGGGTGCTGCTTGCAGCCGCCATTGCGCTTGGCGCCACGGTCGTGGCGCAGGCGCATCAGGTCAACCTCTCGACCGCGCGCGTGACATTGGGCGATGGTCGCAATGTCAGCGTCGAGGTCGGGCTCAAGGGCAGCGATGCCGACCGCCTTGCCGGCACCAGGATATTCGATGCGCAGCGCGACCAGGTCGATCCGGCGCTGGTTGCGGCGTCGGCCGCACGGATCATCGCCTACGTCACTGCGCACATCGCCGTGACCGGTGCCGACGGCAGGGCGTGTGTGCCCGACTCGGCCGCGCTCGTGCCTGACGGGGACGGCGTGATCTTTCGCAACCGCTTTTCGTGCCGGGATGTCGGCGGCGATATCGTCTACCGGTCGACGGTGCTGACCGACGCCGATCCCGCAGCGCGCCAGGTGGTGCTGATCGGCGAGGGTGACAATGCCCCGCAGGCGCTGCTCGACGCCGCCAACACCGCCGTCACGCTCTCGGCGCCCGCGCCGTCGCTGCTCTCGACCTTGGAGCGATATCTGGTCACCGGCATCGAGCATATCTTCCGGGGCTACGACCACGTCGCATTTTTGGTCGCCGTCGTGTTGTGGGCACGGCGACTTGTACCGGTGATCAAGATCGTGACCGCATTCACCATCGCCCATTCGATCACGCTCTCGCTTGCCACGCTCAACGTCGTTGTGATTCCCAGCGCCATCGTTGAGCCAGCGATCGCGGCGTCGATCGTGTATGTCGCGATGGAGAACTTTTTCACACGCAATATCGACAGCCGCTGGCGGGTCACCTTTGCATTTGGCCTTGTTCACGGCTTCGGCTTCGCCGGTGCTCTCCGGGAAATCGGCCTGCCAACGAACGCGGTAGCCGCCGCGCTTGCGGCCTTCAACATCGGCGTCGAGATCGGGCAGGTGGCAATTGTCGCAATCGTCGTTCCGGCACTGATTGCCTTGGACCGGCTCATGGCAGTCGACAGGACCAAGCCGGCGAGGGCAGCGACCCTGGTCTATGCGCTGTCGGCGCTCATCACCGCACTCGGTAGCTATTGGTTCCTCGCGCGCGTGCTCAACGCATAGCGCAGGCCGGTTGGCGCCGGATTTCTCCGGTGGCAACGTCGCCACCCCAAAAAGACTTTTTCAACACTAAAGGGGGTAAGGCGGAGGATTTCTAGCCCGCCAAGGGCAGCTTTTGGCGCAAAGCGGCCATTCAACAAACGGCAGCCACATTACCATATGCGGGCTGGTTCGCCGGATAGCGATCAACGAACGCGCGCTTCGATGACGTTGAACCGCCCGGCCGGGCCTTCACTGGACGGATACGGAACGGAATCGACTTGTTTTGATTGACAGCGAATTTGTTTAGTGAAATTGTATCACTTAACAATAATACTAAACAGCATTTCCGCGACTTCTTGGAAGACCGGACTGATCTGCATGCACGGCGAAGTGTGAACGGCAGGGCAGGCGGGCGATCGCCTGCAACAACAGGGAGGTTGTAATGATCCGAACAATGCGTGCGTTGGGGGCGACCGTGGTTGTGGTCGCGTCGTGCCTGGTTGGCCAGGCTCCCGCCGAAGCCAAGCAATTGACGTTGTGTTGGGCGGCTTGGGACCCGGCCAATGCCCTGGTGGAACTCGGCAAGGATTTCACCACCAAGACCGGCATCGAGATGAAATACGAGTTCGTCCCGTGGACAAGCTATGCCGATCGATTCCTGAACGAACTCAATTCCAAGGGCAAGCTGTGCGATCTCATCATCGGTGACAGCCAGTGGATCGGCGGCGCCGCCGAGAACGGTCACTATGTCAAGCTCAATGATTTCTTCAAGAAAGAAGGAATCACGATGGATGATTTCATGCCGGCGACGGTGGTCGGCTATTCGGAGTGGCCAAAGAACACGCCGAACTACTGGGCCCTACCGGCGATGGGCGATGCGATCGGATGGACCTATCGCAAGGATTGGTTCGCCAGGCCCGAAATCCAGGCCGATTTCAAGAAGAAATATGGCCGTGATCTCGCGCCGCCAGAGACCTGGGATCAGCTGAAGGAAATCGCCGAGTTCTTCCAGGGCCGGGAGATCGACGGCAAGAAGGTCTACGGGGCCTATATCTATACCGAGCGCGGCTCCGAAGGCATCACGATGGGCGTGACGAACGCGCTCTACGACTGGGGCTTCCAGTACGACAATCCGAAGAAGCCCTATGAGATGGAGGGCTTCGTCAACTCGCCGGAAGCGGTCAAGGCGCTCGAATTCTACAAGTCGCTGTACAAGTGCTGCACCGCGCCTGGCATGAGCAATGCCTACATGTCGGAAGGTCTCGATGCCTTCAAGTCCGGACAGGTCGCGATGCAGATGAACTTCTTCGCGTTCTTCCCCGGCCTCTACAAGGATCCCAATGTCGGCGGCGACAAGATCGGCTTCTTCGTCAATCCGAAGCAGAAGTATCACTACACCCAGCTTGGAGGGCAGGGCATTTCGGTTGTCTCCTACTCGCCGAATCGGGATGACGCGCTGGCCTATATCAAGTGGTTCGCACAGCCCGACATTCAGAAGAAGTGGTGGGCGCTTGGCGGCTATTCCTGCCACAAGGCGGTGCTGAACGATCCGGGCTTTGCCAAGAGCGCGCCGTTCGCCTCGGACTTCCTGAAGTCGATGGATATGGTGAAAGACTTCTGGGCCGAGCCCGCCTACGCGGAACTCCTGCTCGACATGCAGAAACGCGTCCATGATTACGTCGTGGCCGACAAGGGTACGGCGAAGGAAGCACTCGATCTTCTGGTCAAGGATTGGCAGAAAGTGTTCAAGGAAGAGGGTAAGATCTAGCCCCGTTTTACCTTCCGGAGGTCTCCCGGCGCATCTGGCCGGGAGACCGTTCCCTGGACCAGCAACGACCCGTGAACGATAGGATTCACATGAGCACCCTGGCTGAACGGGCCGACGCCCGCGCACCGCGCCGATTGGTGTTCCGGCTCGGCAGCATGTCGGACCGCGCGATCGCCTGGCTGTTCATCACGCCGTCGGTCCTGCTTCTGCTGGCGATCAACATTTTTCCGCTGCTCTGGACCATCCAGCTTTCCTTCACCAACTACCGGGCCAACCGCCCGAACGCGCCACTCCGCTATGTGGGCCTCGACAATTACCGCGACATCCTCACCGATCCCGACGTGTGGCACGCCATGCAGGCGACCGCGCATTTCGTGCTGTGGTCGATCGTGCTCGAAATGCTGATCGGTTTCGGCCTTGCGCTCCTGATCAACCGGCGCTTTCGCGGCCACAGTTTCTGGACCACGATGATCCTGCTGCCGATGATGCTGTCGCCCGCGGTGGTCGGCAACTTCTGGACCTTCCTGCTGCAGCCACAGATCGGCCTGTTCAACAGCGCCGTCGCCTTCTTCACCGGCGCAGATCCCTCTTCGTTCCAGATGATTGGCGACGTGGCGCTCGCGCCCTGGGCCATCATCATGGTCGATGTCTGGATGTGGACTCCTTACGTGATGCTGATCTGCCTGGCCGGCCTGCGCTCGATCCCCGACTACATCTATGAGGCCGCTGAGGTCGATCGCGCCTCGCCCTGGCGGCAGTTCTGGTCGATCACGCTGCCGATGGTGATGCCGTTTTTGATGCTCGCGATCCTGTTCCGCGCAATCGAGAATTTCAAGATGTTCGACATGGTCAACCTCTTGACCTCGGGCGGCCCGGGATCGACCACTGAAGTCGCGTCTATCACGCTCAAGCGTGAAGCCTTCGAGAAATGGCGCACCGGCTATTCGTCGGCCTTGGCGATCATCCTCTTCGTCACCGTGTTCGGCGCCGCCAACATCTATGTCCGGGCACTTGATCGGGTGAAGCAGCGATGAGCACCGTTACCGCCCATTCCGTGGCCGAACCATCGTCGTTGTCCAAGACGATCGGCGGGATCATCGTGGCGACATACGCCATCATCGCCATCCTGCCGCTACTGTGGATCTTTCTCACTAGCTTCAAGACTCCGACGGATTCGATCTCCTACCCGCCGAAGAT
This sequence comes from uncultured Alphaproteobacteria bacterium, assembly GCA_963831505.1. Classification (GTDB taxonomy): domain Bacteria; phylum Pseudomonadota; class Alphaproteobacteria; order Rhizobiales; family Xanthobacteraceae; genus Bradyrhizobium. The sequence continues at coordinate 143,719 of CAWHQY010000096.1, forward strand.
CATCTCCGAGGCCTCGGTCGAAGGCTATGTCAATCTGTTCACGACGCGGACGCGGCAGACACCGGAATTTCTGGCCAGCCTGCCGCCCCCGCAAACCTGGTACGAGCGCCTGGTGCGCTCGCGCAACATGGTGATCGCAGGCCCTTCGAAGGTCGTGCCGCGTTTCATCAATTCGATGGTGATCGGATTTGGGTCGACCTTCCTTGCCGTGTGCCTCGGCACGATCGCGGCTTATGCTTTCTCGCGGTTCCGCGTTCCGCTCGCGGACGATCTCCTGTTCTTCATCCTGTCGACGCGGATGATGCCGCCGATCGCGGTCGCGATCCCGATCTATCTGATGTTCCGCAACCTCGGGCTCACCGACACCAAGCTCGGCATGATCCTGCTCTACACCGCCGTCAACGTCTCGCTTGCGGTATGGCTCTTGAAGGGTTTCATCGACGAGATCCCGCGCGAGTATGAGGAAGCGGCCATGGTCGACGGCTACACCCGCCTGCAGGCCTTCTTCAAGGTGGTGTTGCCGCAGGCCACGACCGGAATCGCTGCGACCGCGATCTTCTGCCTGATCTTTGCCTGGAACGAATATGCGTTTGCGGTTCTGCTCACCAGCGGCGACGCGCAAACCATGCCGCCCTTCATCCCCTTCATCATTGGCGAGGGCGGCCAGGATTGGCCGGCGGTCGCGGCCGCGACGACGCTGTTCTTCCTGCCGATCCTGCTGTTCACGGTCCTGCTGCGCCGCCATCTGTTGCGCGGCATCACCTTCGGGGCGGTGCGCAAATGAACAGGCAGCTCGAGCGACCTGCATCGCGATTTCCGCTGTGGCTGCGCCGCGGCCCATGCGAGGCCCTCGCGATGAGCCTCATCGGGCTGGGTGTCGTGATGTTGATGCAACCGTTCTCGCTGAACCTGTACAGCTATTCCTTTGTCACCATCCTGGCGGGAACGCTGGGATTTGTGATCGTCAGCCATTTCCCGGATTAGCGTCATGGCGGAGATCAAACTCGAAACGGTTGCCAAAACCTTCGGAGCGTTTAGCGCCGTGAAGGGCGTGAGCTTCACGGTGGATCACGGCTCGTTCTTTGTCATCCTTGGCCCGTCCGGTTGTGGCAAAACCACGACCTTGCGGATGATTGCAGGATTGGAGCTGCCGACGTCGGGGCGCATTCTGCTCGATGGCGAGGACGTTACCGCGCTGCCCGCGTCGGCGCGCGATATCGCCTTCGTGTTCCAGCTCTTCGCGCTCTATCCGCACATGAACGTGCGCCAGAACATCGGTTTTCCGCTGCGCTGCCAGAATTTTTCGCGAATTGAGATCAAGAAGAGCGTTGAGGAAGCCGCAAAGCTGCTGCGGATCGATCATCTGCTCGACCGCAGGGTCGGCGGTCTTTCCGGCGGCGACCGGCAGCGCGTCGCGCTCGGTCGCGCCATCGTGCGCCGACCAAAAGCCTTCCTGATGGACGAGCCGCTGGGGGCCCTCGATTCCGAGTTTCGCAGGCTGATGTGCGGCGAGTTGCGCGAACTGCACGACCGGATCGACGCCACCTCGATCTATATTACCCACGACCAGCTTGAAGCCATGGCGATGGCTGATCGCATTGCCATCATGAAACAGGGGTGCGTCGAGCAGATCGGCACGCCGCAGGAAATCTACGATCGTCCGAAGACGATGTTCGTGGCTGACTTCATTGGTGCGCCACCGATGAGCTTTCTCAACGTGAACACGGCGCTGCGGCAGGGCGATCGCGTCATCTGGATCGACGGCGCTCGGGTGGAAATGCCGGAATTATTCGAGGATCGTGCCGAAGGCAAATTCGCGCTGGGGGTACGTCCCGAAAACGTGTCGTTTGCCGACAACTCGCGGCTACGCGGCCGGGTGATCGGCGCCGAATATCTCGGCACGACACAGATCGTCACCGTGATCACTTCGGGCGGACAGGTGAAGGCGCGGCTGCCGTCCGGCAAGCTGGTTCAGGTCGGCGAGACGGTCGGGCTCAAATTGCGGCAGGACAAGCTCTCGCTGTTCGACGCGACGAGCGGCGAGGCCTTGTCCTCGGCGCTGGATGCAGGAGCGCACCATGGCTGATATCTCGCTCGTCGATGTCAGCAAGCGATTTGGCGCGGTGGAGGCGGTCCAAAATCTTTCGCTTTCCGTCGCCGATGGCGAGTTCGTCGTGCTGCTCGGGCCGACCGGCGCCGGCAAGACCACGACCTTGCGCCTGATCGCGGGGCTGGAGCAGCCCGATCGCGGCAGCGTGGTGATCCGCGGGCGGGACGTCACCAAGGAGGCACCCGCTGAGCGCGACGTCGCCTTCGTGTTCCAGCAATATTCGCTGTATCCGCATCTGACCGTCTACGACAACCTGGCCTTTCCCTTGCGCTCGCCGGCACGCCGCATGGATGAGGCGTTCATCCGCCGCCGCATCCAGCAGGTGACGGAGCTGTTGCACATCGAGCAGAAGCTCGACAATCGCGCCACCGCCTTGTCCGGCGGCGAAATGCAGCGGGTTGCGATCGGCCGCGCGCTGGTGCGCGAACCGGCCGTCTATCTGATGGACGAGCCGCTGTCTTCGCTCGATGCGAAGTTGCGCTCCGAATTGCGCCTCGAGCTCAAGCGTATCCAGCGGGAGCTCGGTACCACCATTCTCTACGTTACGCATGATCAGATAGAGGCCATGACCATGGCCGATCGCATCGGCGTCATGAGCGAGGGAGTCCTGATTCAGCTGGGTAGCCCTCGAGAAATCTATGAACGGCCGAAAAGCGCCTACGTCGCGAGCCGGCTCGGCACGCCCGCCATCAACCTCATTCCGGCGCAGCTACTCGCAAGCCAATCGCCGCCTCTCGAGGCGCGAACCGTGGGCTTGCGCACCGAGCACATCCGCATCTTTTCGGCGGATCGTCCGGGGCCTCGGGCGCGGGTGCATTGGGTCGAGCATCTCGGCGATCAAAATCATGTGCACCTCAAGCTCGAGGCCCATTCGCTCGTCACCCTTGCCGACCCCTCCCAGGAGCTGAAGGCGGGGGACGAGGTCTCGCTTGAATTCATGGAGCCGCTCTATTTCGATCAGTCCGGAAACCGAATCGCCGGTGACAGGGCGCACGCATGATGATCGATCAGGAAACGCGCAAACGTCTGATTGTGACTGTGGCCAACCGCGTCATCGCCAGTGCCAACGAATTGACCGATCTCGACCGCGCGATCGGCGACGGCGATCACGGCACCAATATGCGCCGGGGCTTCGAAGCGGTGCTGGCCGCTGCCGACGAGCTTTCCGCCAAAAGCTTTGGTGAGTCGTTGAAGGGTGTCGGCACCACGCTGGTGATGAAAGTGGGCGGCGCATCCGGTCCGCTCTACGGCACCCTGTTCCTCTCGCTCGGCAAGGCGCTCGCCGATGAGGTGAGCCGGGAACAAATTGCCGAAGCATTTGCGGCGGCGATCGACGCGGTGAAGGCGCGCGGCAAGTCGGAGGCCGGCCAGAAGACGATGCTGGACGTGTTCTTTCCGGTGCTTGCGGTGTTGCGCGAGGGCGGCGAGGGGTTCCCGGCGCGGCTGAGGGCCGCCGCCCGCCTCGCGGCAGAGAATACCATTCCGATGAAGGCGATCCGCGGACGCGCGTCGTTCCTTGGCGAACGCAGCATCGGACATATGGATCCCGGCGCGCGATCCTGCGAGCTGATCGTCGACGCGGTTGCAGACGTCATGGAAGGTCGCGCATGAATGAAAATGTAGGAATCGTCATTGTCTCTCACTCCGCGGATGTCGCCCGCGGGACGGCGATGATGGTCGAACAGATGGTCGGCCGCGAAGTTCCGCTCGGCTGGTGCGGCGGAGACCCGGATGGCGGATTGGGGACCAGCGTCGAGGCGATCATGGCAGCGATCGACAAGGCGTGGTCGGAGAAAGGCGTTGCCATCCTGGTCGACCTCGGAGGTGCGGAAACCAACAGCGAAATGGCGATCGAGATGTTGCCCGAAGCACGGCGCGGCCGCGTCGTCGTGTGCAACGCGCCGGTCGTCGAAGGCGCGGTGATGGCGGCGACCGAAGCGGCGTCGGGGGCGACGCTGGAAGCCGTGCGCCGCACGGCGGAAGAACTGACGCCGGTGTGATGCGAGACGATCGGTATGAATGAATTGAAGGCATCGGTTCTTATGCGACACGAGGTCGGGCTGCACGCCCGGCCCTCGGTCAAGCTGACCAAGCTTGCCAAAGCATTCGAATCGAAAATCGATCTCGGGCTCTCGCCGGACGGACCCTGGGTCGACGCCAAGAGCATCGTCAAGGTCATGGCGACCAGGGCGCCGAAGGACTCGACGATCTATTTCCGTGCGGAGGGCAACGATGCGAAGGCCGCGCTCGACGCGCTGGTGATGTTGGTCGACGGAGATTTCCAGGATGGACCATAGGATGCACCGAGCCGCCTATCGCGTCGAGGGGAGGTCCGCCGCCCCGGGAATCGCGCTGGGACCGCTTCTGCGTCTGATCGCTGCGAAGCCGGAAAGGCGCCACTCGCGCTCCCCGGCGGGAGAACAACAGGCGCTTGCCGATGCGCTCGAGGCATCGCGGCTCGATCTTGTCGGGCTCGCGGGCAAGGTGAAGGATGAAGATGCCGAAGCCATTCTCTCGTTCCAGATCGCGCTGCTCGAGGACGAGAACCTGGCTGCGCCCGCCTTCGCGCTGATCGCGGATGGCGAGGTTGCCGGCAAGGCCTGGGTTGCCGCTGTCGATCCTGAAATCGCGACCTATGATCAGGCCGATGATCCCTATTTTCGCGCCCGTGCCTCCGATCTGCGCGATTTGCGCGACCGCGTGTTGCGACGCCTCGCCGGCGAAGTCGATCAGGCCGTGCCGTCGGGCGTGATCGTCGCCGCGGAAGATATGCCGCCGTCGGTGTTTCTCGCCACCGACTGGCGCGATGGCGGTCTGGTGTTGCGCCGGGGCAGTCCGTCAAGCCATGTGGCCATCCTCGCGCGATCGCGCGGCGTGCCGATGATTGTCGGTGTCGATATCGATCATCTCGAGAGTGGCGTCGATGCCGTGCTGGACGGCGAAGCCGGCACCCTGATTGTCGATCCCGATCCCGGCCTTCGGGCCGACTACGATCGGCGCCTCGTCAAACAGTCGGAGATACGAGAGGCGGCGTCCTCATTCAGCGGCCCGGTGACAACGGCGAGCGGCGAGCCGGTCCGGCTGATGATCAATGTGACCGGGCTCGCCGAACTCAGGGATATGGATCCGTCGAAGGTTGACGGCATCGGCTTGATGCGGACCGAGTTTCTGTTTCAGGAGCGCGAACAGCTGCCGACCGAGGAAGATCAGTACCAGATATACCGGCAGATGGCCGAATGGGCCGCCGGCAAACCGGTGACCATCCGTACGCTCGATGCCGGCGGCGACAAGCCGATTGCGGGTTTGACGGAGCCGGGTGACCTCAATCCATTTCTCGGCGTGCGCGGGGTGCGGCTGTCGCTCAGGCGGCTCGATGTCTTCCGCCTGCAGCTGCGGGCGCTGGCGCGCGCGGCGGTCGCCGGAAATCTGAAGGTGATGATCCCCATGGTCACGGTGCCGGACGAGCTCGATCGCTGTCGCGCGCTGTTTCGGGATGTGGTCGATGAGCTGCGCGGCGAGGGGCACGCGGCCGCGATGCCGCCACTCGGCATGATGGTCGAGGTGCCGGCTGCGGCGCTTGCGGTCGAGGATTTCAACGCCGACTTCTATTCGATCGGCAGCAACGATCTGATTCAATACGTCATGGCGGCGAGCCGCGACGAACCTCAGCTCGCCGATCTCGCGCGTCCCTCGCGCGCGGTTTTCAATCTGATCGGCCACGTCGTGGAGCATGCGAACGGTTCTGGCCGCGAAGCGAGCCTGTGCGGCGACCTCGCGGGTGATCCGCAGCAGGTCGCCTCCCTGCTCGATCAGGGCTTGCGCAGCTTTTCCGTCGCGCCCGGCGCCCTCGGGCCGGTCCGGGCCGCGATTGCCCGCTATACCGGCAAGGCCGCATGAGCACGCAGGTCACGCCGGAGAATTCGCAGGACCTGATTGCGGCCTACAAGGCTATCCTGCGCGACATCCTCGATCGGCGGCCGTCCGGCATGCGGCAGCGGCTCGCCGAAGCCCTCGGCAAGAACCGCAGCTTCATCACCCAGATCGCCAACCCGGCCTACCAGACGCCGATTCCCGCGCAGCATGTGCACGCCATCGTCCAGGTCTGCCATTTCTCGGCGCAGGAGAAGGAGCGCTTCCTTGCGGCCTATCATCGCGCGCATCCGCGGCGATTGCTGCTCCTTAAAGAACGCGAGCGGGGCCGACGGCTCACGCTGATGTTGCCCGATCTCGGCAGCGAACAGAAAAACCACAAGCTCGACACGCTGCTGAGCGAATTTGCGGAAAAGGTCGCAAGGTTGATCGAAGATACCTAGAACAACAAGAGTCGGGAGGAAGGGATGAAAAAGCTGATCAACGCCGTCGACGACGTGGTGACTGAAAGTCTCGCCGGATTTTGCGCGGCGCATTCCGACATCGTGCGCCTCGGCGAAGCCGCGCCCTTTGTGCTGCGCCGTCACCTCAAGCAGGGCAAGGTCGCACTCGTGTCGGGCGGAGGCTCGGGGCACGAGCCGCTGCACGGAGGATTCGTGGGAACGGGCATGCTGGACGCGGCCGTTCCCGGCCAGGTCTTCACCTCTCCGACGCCCGATCTCATTCTCGCGGCGGCCGAGGCCGCCGACACCGGCGGTGGCGTGTTGTTCATTGTCAAGAATTACGAGGGCGACGTCATGAATTTCGACATGGCACGCGAGATGTCGGGTAAGACGGGCGCGACCGTGATCACCGATGACGACGTCGCGGTCGAGAAATCGACCTGGTCAACCGGACGGCGCGGTGTCGCCGGTACGCTGATCGTGGAGAAGATTGTTGGCGCGGCCGCCGAGGAAGGGCGCAAGCTTGATGACCTTAAGGCGCTGGGTGATCGCGTCAATGCGGCCACGCGCTCGATCGGCATTGCGCTCACGAGCTGTACGGTTCCGGCCGCCGGCAAGCCGACCTTCGATCTCGGCGAGGACGAAATGGAAGTCGGTGTCGGCATTCACGGTGAGCCGGGACGCCGCCGGGTCAAGCTCAAGTCAGCGAACGAGATCGCAGCGGAAATGGTCGGTGCGATCACTGCCGATCTGGGCGATCGTGCGCGGGGCGAGATAATCCTCCTGGTCAATGGCTTCGGCGGAACGCCGTTGTCGGAACTGTACCTGATGTACGACGCGGTCAGCAAATATCTCGGACCTACCGGTTGCAAGATCACGCGCTCGCTGGTCGGCAATTTCGTCACCTCGCTCGACATGGCCGGCTGCTCGGTGACAGTATCGCTGCTCGATGAGGAGATGAAACGCCTCTGGGATGCGCCCGTTCATACCGCGGCGCTGCGCTGGGGCGTATAGGCCGGAGGAAGCGAATCCGGTGTGGCTAGTCGATTATCCTGAGGGTTGAGTATCAGCTGAGTCGGGATGGCGTAGTGCGTGACCCGAGGCCACGCCAATGGCGAGCCTTTCGAATGAGCAAGCTTGAACTTTATGATCGTGTGAAGAAGGCCACCGTTGCCATCGTCGTGGAGATTCCGAACCGTTTGCCGCAAGAGCCCTTCACCATAATCGGATCAGGATTCTGCATCCACTCGGCGGGCATCATTGTAACGTGCGAGCACGTCTTCCGGGCGTTCTTTGATGAACGGGCCTATAAAGAAATTTGAAAGAGCTACCGGAGGTCAATGCACGCGGGGAGCTTCGTTTGCGCCGAGTTCGATTTGGCGTTTTCTCGAGCGTCACGGCTGACTACAACAAACGGGCACATCAATCGGCAGCCTAGGCTTATGTTCCGTCGGGGCATAGGCTTGGCGCGAACTCGCGCCGCAGCTTGATCCCGACAAGCTGGTCTTCATCGACGACACCGGCGCATCGACCAAAATGGCGCGGCTTTACGGCCGCTCGAAACGCGGTCAACGTTGCCGCGCTGCGGTCCCGCACGGCCATGGCTGCCAGGGTACACAGGTGCTTTGCCGGTACATCGGCATCACCGAGGCGATTACCAAGCTGGGCTTCGACGTCACTTTGTTCAAACTACCCAAACATGGCGAGTTTCCGAACGGATATCCCACGATCGAGATAGCGGATTACAGCGAGCTTCACGAAATGCAGGAAATTGCAATATGCGGTTTTCCGCTTGGTGGCGATCTTTTCAACCAGCTCGGCACCGTCACCAGCTCATTTACGACCGGCAGGATAAGCTCGATCATTCCGCTCGCCGGCCTTGATCAGAATCTGCTCTAGCGATTATCTGAGGCTGAGTACGCTGAGTCGCGATGGCGTAGTGCGTGACCCGAGGCCACGCCAATGGCGAGCCTTTCGAATGAGCAAGCTTGAACTTCATGATCGTGTGACGACGACCACCGGCAATAGCGGCGGCCCCGTCTTCTCGCTGGAAAGTGGCAAGGTATTCGCAGTGCTTCAAGGAGGTGTCATCCAACCGGGTTCGAACAGCATCTTACAGGGTGTCGCAAAGGCCGAACCAATTCATCCGGCCATAGAGGACGGTGTTGTCCAGAGGCTCATTGACGGCACACATCGACCGCCCGGCCTTTAGGAGCGGAGGAAACGCGTGAGGGCGTCAACACCCAAGGACGGCGCGCGGAGCGATACCAGTTCGTCGGACTCGCCGGAACTTTGCCAATAGTGGCGATCCCGTAGCTGTGCGTCGCGTTGGTCTGGTAGTCGGGCGTAAGAGGCACCTAACCTGACCTGGTGTCAGCGGCTAAAGCTCGATCTGCTCGGCGATCTTTAGAGCAAGGTCCACCTCAATCCCAAGATATCGAACAGTGCTCTCCAACTTCGTGTGGCCGGGAAAGAGCTGAACCGCACGGAGGTTGCCGGTTTTGCGATAGATCTGGGTGGCTTTGGGTAGCTTTGGAACGCCGCATCGAATGCGTGCCATGGGAGATTGATTCCAAGCCAATGCTGTCAACGCAGCGATGGACAAGCCGGGCGTATTGTCGTGTGGATAGGTGAGGGAGGGCATGAGAAACCTGCCGCACCATTACAAGAGCGATTTTGGCAGAAGCATATGAATCCCCTTGTTGCCGTCGACGAGCTGAGTCACGCGCAAGTTGCCGGCGAGAGAGCACAACATGTAAGCCTCGTTGCGAGTGAGATTGGTGCGCGCGCAGACGTGTTTGACCATTTCTCTGACGGCCTGCTTGGCCGCGTCATCGAGATCCTCGTCAAGTCCGATTGACATGAGGTGTGTCGCGCTTTCAGCGAAGGGCCATCGTAACTCCATGTCCTTGCGTACCGTGAGACGGAACGTTCCTGTCACGCCCGTCTCAAGCGCCGTGATGCACACTTCGCCATCGCCCTGCACGGCATGACCGTCACCGGCGAAAAACAGCGCTCCCTCATTGAAGACGGGCAGGTACAGGGTAGTCCCCGCGCGCAGTTCCCTGTTGTCCATATTGCCGCCGAACGCGCGTGGAACGGGCGACCCGCAACGGCCCCAACTCGGCGGTGGCGCGGTGGCGATGATCCCGAAGAACGGCTCGAGCGGAATCTCGCTTCCCCAGGGCATAATGCAGACGTTGCGTTGCCTGTCGATTCTCGGATGGATGGTTTCATAGTCAGTAAATTCGTCCGGCAACGTGCCCAACAGCGGTAGTATCGATACAAATCCCCAGTCCTGTCGCACCTTCACATCGAGAATGTCGATCTGCAGCGCGTCGCCGACAGTGGCGCCTCTGACATAGATGGGTCCCGTGATGAAATGCGATCCGGGGCCGGGCGGCAGCGTTTCGAGCGCGGCAAGATAATCGCTCGGGACCAGGTTGATGTCGTCCGGCAGGGTCTCCTTCCCTCCTGACGGGAAGCTATGCAGCGTGACCGTGTCGCCCGAGCTCACTTCCAGGATGTGAGGCGTCGTGCTATCAAGGTATCCCCATACCATATTTTCGGGAGTACTGGGTATCTCGTAGCGACGCGGCATAAGTGGGCTCCGAGGGAGTACAGAACGGCTGATCGTCACACCCGGCTCATCCCTGCGCAATGGCCATGTGTTGCAGATCGGCGTGAGGGGATCATCGTTGCTGAGGTATACTTGGCTTGTGGATTGATCGTCGCGCCAGCAATCGCGCGAAGGACCATTGCGACAACAGATCCGAATCCCCGGATCTTGTATTGTGTTACAGAGACACTCAGAGACGGAGCATCCAATGAGGCGTTCCCGATTCACGCAAAGCGAAATCCTCCAACTGCTTGGGGAAGCCAGCGCCGGCGTTCCAGTTGCAGAGATTTGCGAGGCCGCCGGCATCACCCCACGCACATTCTACCGCTGGCGCCGCCAGTTCGGCGGCCTCGACGTTCCGGCCGTGAGGCAGATGAAAGATCTGGTGTCGGAGAACCTGCGGTTGCGCGGTTTGGTCAGCAACCTGTTTGAGCGGTTGCGGACGCCTGATGACAAAGCGCCGGAGCAGGGGCGTGCGCTGAAAGCGACGGCCCCTCGGACCGCCGATGAGAGGGCGCGCGATCAGATGCGAGCAAGCCGTATTGCCGCGGAGAAATGTGGCGGCGCGCTCACCGGACACTTTGCGTCCGTTCGGGTTAATCGCTGAAGCATGCCCGGCCGAAATTGCCGGGCATCCCGACATTTCGAGACCTTGCTGAATCGCGCTCCCGCGTGCAGGAGGGGCTCGTTCGCATTTGTCTGGCTGCAATTTCTTTGTGCGGTCATATGGACGCACTGAAAGACGGCCTGGAGCCGGCTTGATCGGTAAATCTTTGTTCCAGGCGGTGAAATTGCAAACGGTGCGCCAGGCCGGCTGACTTTATGTCAGCGCAAGCGACATAAAGACCTGTGCAGGCCAAATTTCGCGCAATCCCGTCGCTTATTTCTCCTTGCTGCTCGTTCGAGGCGCAGTAGTGTTTTGCTTGGCATTTTGGCTTTCGCGGGGAGTTCAGGGCTATGACAAATCACGCGCGTTCAACTGCGATGTTTTCAAAGTTGGGAATAGGCGCCGTCATTTTTGCGCTGGCGTTGGTGCCGGGCTTGGGGGCGAAGGCTCAAGAAGTTATAAAAATCGGAATACCCACGGGGCTTTCCGGGGCCAACAGCGTGGTGGCCCCGTCGGTGGTGCAGTCAGCCGAATTGGCCGTCGATGAGATCAATGCGGCCGGCGGCATTCTCGGCAAAAAGGTAGAACTTGAGGTTGCCGACGACGGCTCGGGCGCGGCCGGCGCCCAGAAAGCCGCAGACTCGCTGATTTTTCAGAAGAAAGTCAATGCGCTGATTTCGATGCAGACGAGCGCCGCTCGTAACGGCATGCTGCCGGTCGTATCGCGCGGCAAGGTTCCCTACATCTACACGTCTCTCTATGAGGGCCGCTCCTGCAATAAATATCTCTACGCCGATGGTGCGGTCCCCGAGCAGATGGTAGGCCCCATCGTCGATCATTTCATGGACGAGTATAAGGCGAAGACGATTTTCCTGGTAGGCAGCGACTATGCGTTCGGACGCGGAATGTTGGCCTTCACCAAGGCTTACATCGAGAAGAAAGGCGGCAAGGTCGTCGGTGACGAATATCAGCCAATGGACGCGACCGACTGGACCGCAATCATCTCCAAGATGCGAAGTGCAAACCCGGACGCCGTGATCTTCTCAACCGCGGGCGGTGCTCCGAATGTCACCTTGCAAAAGCAGTACAAGGCAGCCGGGATGAAAGCCCCCGTCGGCAATCTCAGCGTGGACGAGGGCACGGCAAAGACCATGGCGGCCGATGCGGATGGCGTGTTCATTTCCGCGTCCTTCCTCACGAATATTGATACGCCCGCCAATCAAAAATTCATGTCGGCGATGAAGGCGAAGTTCGGGGACAAGCTGCTCACGCCGAACGACCTTTCCGTGCCGGAATATGATGCGGTTTATCTCTACAAAGCGGCCGTGGAAAAGGCGAAAACCGCCGCTGCCGAGCCGGTCGTCGCGGCCCTTGCCGAAGTGTCATTCGACGGTCCTCGCGGCAAGGTGCAGATGAACGCCCAGCGCCATGCGCCCCTCACGATGTATCTCGGGCAGGTGCAGGCTGACGGCTCCGTGAAGATCGTGAAGAGCTTCCCGAACGTCAGTCCGGGTGAGCAGTGCCCGAAGCTCTGACCGGGGCGGAAGAACGAGCTTCCATCTCTCAGGTAACCCTCGCAACAGCGGGGAGTTGCCTGAGCCGCAGTCGCGGCTTTGTCGCAGACGATTGCGTGTGCTCATGAGCGATGTCAGTCTCCCCGATTTCCCCGACGCGCCGCGGAGGCTCATTCCGCTCTTCGCCAGCATCGAGGCCGCGCGGAGATCGGCATGACAGCGCTCGTTTTGGACATCATCACGACCGCGGCCATATTGTTTGCCGTTGCGTCCGGGCTTCTCATCATCCTTGGGGTCTTGAAAATCGTGAATTTCGCCCATGGCGGCTTTCTCACCATCGGCGGCTATTCGGGACTCGTGGTGACGCAGCTTGGCTGGAACGCATGGCTCGCCTATCCGGCGGCGGTTTTGGCCGGGATCGTGATGGGAGCCGTTATCGAACGCTTCGTCATATGTCCACTGTACGATCGGCCCCTCGATGCAATCCTGGCGACCTGGGGTCTCGGCATTATCATCGGCCAGCTCATCACGATCGTTTTTGGCCGCGAGATTCAGTTCGTGCAGACGCCCATCACAGGGGCCACCAGTGTGTTTGGAGAGACTTATTCCCTGTATCGTCTGTTTCTCATCGTCGCGGCGGCGGCGGTGGCGGGCGGCATTGCCGCGCTCCTGAATGCAACCCGTCTCGGCCTCGAGGCGCGTGCGGTGATCATGAACGAGCCGCTCGCGCGGGGGCTCGGTATCAATAGCGGGCATGTCCGCTTTGTGACGTTCTGCATCGGGGCCGGGCTTGCGAGCCTCGCCGGTGCGCTGATCACACCACTTTCCGCCGTCGATCCGAATATGGGCGTGCCCTGGCTGGTCAACGCGTTCATGCTGGTCCTCGTGTCGTCAGTATCCCTCGCGAGCCTTGCGACGGCGGCGCTCACGCTTGGAGCGGCACAGGTGCTCGTTTCCACCTTCATCAGCCCGGTGATCGGGGGACTGACCATCGTGGTTCTCGCAGCCCTCCTCCTGCGCATTCGGCCCGCGGGGTTCGGCCATGGCTGACCTCACCACCACGCCCGAGACCTTGTCCCGGCGGCCTTTTTCCGGCCGGCTCGTGCCTGCCGGGTCGATCGCGGGCCTTTGCATCGCGGCGGCCGTCGCGGGGCCCTATCTCCTCAATTCCTATACCGTCAATATCCTCGTACGGTCTTTCCTCTACGCCGCAACGGCGCTGACGGTGGATATCCTTTGGGGCTATACCGGCATCCTCACCTTCGGTCAGGCCGCGTTTTTCGGAATCGGAGCTTATGCTGCCGGTATCACCTTCACGTATATGGACTTCTCGCCACAAACCGCGGTGCTGGCGTTGCTGGCCGGTTTGGCCGTTTCGGCGGTGGTGTCGTTCATAACCGGCTGGATTTCGTTCTTCCACGGCGCCTCGCCGCTGTATGTCGCGATCGTAACGCTGGCGCTGCCGATCATCCTTGTGCAGGTCCTCTACTCCGGCGGAACTTTCACCGGCTCTTCGAGCGGACTCGTGGGCTACAACACCTTCGACCTGTCGGTGGAAGCTTGGTTCACGATCTGCGGCATCGGCCTCGTGGTGCTGACGACAGCGGCTTGGTTCTTCGTCAATAGCGATTTCGGCCGCGTGCTGGTCGCGATCCGCGAGAACGAACAGCGCTGCACCTATCTCGGGATCAACGCGCCACGAGTTCAAAATCCTGCTGATGGTGGTCATGGCAATGGTCGCTTCGATCGCGGGCTATGCATATGCCGGGTATACGGTGGTCGTCGCGCCGGAGATCGGGAGCTTCGTGTTCGGCACCGAACTGGTGATGTGGGTCGCGCTCGGCGGGCGTGGAACGCTGATCGGGCCTGTGCTTGGCACGATCGCTATCGACGTGATCAGCGCCTACCTGTCCGGCAATCTGCCTTATGTCTGGAAGCTGATCATCGGTTCGATCTTCGTGCTCGTGATCGTAGCGCTGCCTCAGGGGATCGTACCAGTGCTCAGGACTGGCCTGCGGCGCCTGTGGTCGGCCGCCACCGGCCGCCGCGACGCAACGCCGCGTCTCGCGATCCCGGCACTCGTTGATGCCCCGGAGGGACGCCGCGCCGGCACTGGCTCGGATGCGCCCGCCTTGAACGTCGCGGACATGGCCTGCTCCTATGGCAGCCTTAAAGTACTTGAAGGAGTGGCGTTCAAAGCGCTGGGGAGCGAGCTCTTGGGCATCATCGGCCCGAATGGCGCGGGGAAGACCACTCTCATGCGCTGCCTCTCGGACGGTTATGAGCGCACGGGCGGGACGGTCGCGGTGTTCGGACAGGGCATTGCGCGCACTCCCCCGCACCGTGTGGTTGGCTTCGGTATCGGTCGAAGCTTCCAGACCACCAGTCTCTTCGAAACTCTAACGGTGGCCGAATGCCTGCGCCTCGCCCGTCAGCGGTTGGACGGAACGCGCATGCTGAGCTATGCGCCGATGCTCGCGCTGCCTGATAGCGCCCGCCGCGTCATCATCGCGACAGGTCTCGACCAGCAGCTGGCGATCGAGTGCCGATATTTGTCCCACGGCATGAAACGCGCGCTGGAGCTGGCGATGGTGCTGGCGCTAGAGCCAAGTGTGCTGCTGCTTGACGAGCCGACTGCGGGCCTCACTAAGGCCGAGCGCACGCTGATTGGTAGTATCCTGGTCGACCTCGTCCAGCGCGAAGGTCTCTGCACGCTAATCATCGAGCACGACCTGGAATTCGTCCGCGAAATCTCCACCCGCATCATCGTGCTGCATCAGGGCAAGGTGCTGCTGGATGGTTCAGTGGCCGAGGTGGTCGGCTCCGAGCTCGTGCGGACGATCTATGCGGGCGGCGCGCGTCAGGAACTTGCGCCATGAGCCCGACCGTCCTCGACATTGCCGAACTGAGCAGCGGGTACGGCGAAGCCATGGTGCTGCGCAATGTTTCGCTCAGCATCCGGCCCGGCGAAATCTTTGCCCTGCTTGGCAAGAACGGCATGGGCAAGAGCACTCTCCTCAAAACGGTACTCGGCTTCCTCCCGGCCAAGAGGGGCAGGATCAAGCTGTTCGGGGAGGACGTCACGGCGCTGCCCACCCACTTGATCGCGCGAAAGGCCATTGCCTACACTCCCCAGGAGCAGACGCTGTTCCAGGACCTAACGGTAGAGGACAATCTCCGGCTCGGCCTCCGCGACGATCGGGGCTTTGCCGAAGGGTTGGCCCGTGTCCGCGAATACTTCCCCATTGTCGGGAAGCGTCTGAGCCAGAAGGCCGGCACCCTCAGTGGCGGCGAGCAGAAGATGCTGATCGTCTCCCGCGCGCTGCTCGGCTCGCCTCGCTTCATGATGATCGACGAGATTTCGGAAGGAATGCAGCCGTCCATGATCCAGCGCCTGACCGAGATTCTGTTGGCTGAGCGCAAGCGCACGGGGACCGCGATCTTCATCGTCGAGCAGAACGTGCCGTTCGCGTTCTCCATGGCCGACCGGTACGCGGTGCTGAAGATTGGCGAGATCGCCGATGATGGCGTGGCCGGCGACGAGCTTGCTGTTGCACGTGTTCAGGATCAACTGCGGGTGTGATTGTTTGAGACATGAAGCGAACACTTTTTCCATCATTGCCCGATGTCCGCGGAGCGGGCAACTCGGGGTGGCGGTGGCCTCGGCCGTACCCGCTGTTGGCTCGATGTGCCCCTTTATCCTGTCGGGTGTCGGCGCGGTATCGACGCAGAGCTGGGTCAATCCCTATCTGGCGTTGACGGCGCTCGCCAAACTGGAGCAAGGGGCAGGAGCAACTGATGCGTTGTCGACCGCGCTCGCCGGCGACGAGGCGGGCGCGTTCCGCCAGTTAGGCCTTGTGGATGGAAGTGGAGCAAGCGCCGCCCATACCGGCACGGAATGCACACCATGGGCCGGACAAATCTTGGGGGTGGGCGTGGCGATAGTCGGCAATATGCTTACGGGCCCCGAAGTGCTGGGCGCAATGGCTGCGGCCTTCGGCTGCAGCGAGTCTGAGGACCTTGCCGAGCGCCTGATGTTGGCTCTTGAAGCAGGAGACGCTGCGGGTGGAGATAAGCGCGGTAAACAGTCCGCGGCTCTGCGGGTCCATGCTGATGAAGTCTATGCGCTCATCGACATCCGGGTGGATGAGCATTCAGAGCCGATCTCCGAACTGCGCCGCGTGCTGCGCATAGCGCGTGCGCAGCTTGTGCCCTTCATCGCCGGGATGCCAAAGCGCGGTGACCCCGCCGGGCCGCCCCAACTTGAGGTCACGCAAATGCTGCTGCGCTCGCCGCCGGATCGGCCGGAAGGCGGCGGAAGCCGGGGACGGTAAGAGACAAGGCGGAGGATACGATGAACGAGTTGGAGACGCTTGTTGCGGCGCTGGGCATCGAGCTTGAAAAAGAGCGACGGTCTGCTGTTCTCGCCGCCTTCCAACCGGTGGCTCAAGAAATCGCAAAGCTGCGAAGCCTTGATCTGACGGATGTTCATCCGGCGGTGATTTTCTCGGCGGTGCCGGCGAACCGGCAGGACTGAGGTCGGCCATGCAGGAAAATCCAATCACGCGTCCCATTGCGCAGCTGTCGGCCGATCTTCGCGTCGGGAAATTGACAAGTGTTGATCTGCTCGAGAACGCGCTTGATCGCATCGCTATCCTTGACCGCAAGCTGGAAAGCTTCGTATGCCTCTCCGAGGAGGCCCACGCCCAGGCTGCGGCGGCAGATCGTGAAATTAGTCAGGGCCGGTGGCGCGGACCTCTGCACGGCATACCTGTGGCGGTCAAGGACAACTACTTGACCGCGGACATGCCGAGCCGCGCCGGTACCGATGCCCGCGGTGTGCACTTCGCCAGGCAGGACTCCGCAGTCGTCGCGAAGCTGCGTGATGCCGGCGCGATCATCGTCGGCAAGACGCGGATGCACGAATTCGCATGGGGCAATGTAACGCCGCCCACGAAGAATCCTTGGGATCTGAGCCGCGTACCCGGCGGCTCGAGCGGGGGATCGGGTGCCGTCGTCGCCGCGCGGATCGTGCCTGTGGCGATGGGTTCGGACACTGGTGGATCGATCCGCATCCCGGCTGCCTTGTGCGGCACAGTTGGGCTTAAACCGACCTTCGGCCGAGTGAGCCGCGCCGGCATCGTTCCCCATAGCTGGTCGCTCGATCATGCCGGGCCGCTTTCCTATACTGTCGCTGACAGCGTCTATGCCCTGAACGCTATCTCCGGTCACGATCCGAAAGATCCGGGCTCGACGCGCACCGACGTTCCGGATTTTACGGCGGCACTTGGCCAACCCATTACCGGTCTTCGGGTCGGCATCTGCCGCAACCACATGTTCGGCAACAATCAGCCCGATGTCGATGCGGCCATCGAGGCCGCGATCCGCTTCTACCGCGACGCCGGGGCCCAGCTCGTTGAATTCGAGCTGCCGATCCTTGCTTTTAGTCTTGGAGCGATCTTTGCGATCGAGCTGTCCTCTTCTACTGCCTACCACAGCCGCAATCTGGCCAGCGGGGCGGTGACCGGCTTCACCGACGACGTGCGCACGCTGATTGAGATGGGCCGCTTGGTCACCGGGCCAGATTACCTCAAAGCCGAACAGCTCCGCCGTGTGCTGATCGATGATCTGGCCAAGGTCTTTGCCGACGTGGACGTGATTATCGGGCCCACCTGTCCACTCACCGCATGGCCGATCGGGGAATGGACGGTTCGCGTCGGAGTGCAGGACGAGAGCGTGCTCGCAGCTTCGTGGCGGCTGACCTATCCTTGGAATCTGGCCGGGTTGCCCGCGATTTCCCTGCCTTGCGGGTTCGATAGCAACGGACTGCCCATCGGCCTGCAGCTCGCGGGCCGCCCCTTCGACGAGATGACCCTGATCCGCGCCGCTGATGCGTATGAGCGCGGGCATGGCTGGAAAGACATGCAGCCCAAACTTTGAGATCGCAACGGAGTTGTGCAATGCAAGCTGAAAGCCCGATCACGGTCGCCTGTATCCAGATGGAGCCGAAGATCGGCGAAAAGAAAGCCAATGTGGCGCACTCGTTGGACAAGATCTCCGAGGCAGCAGGCAAGGGCGCACGGCTGATCGTGCTCCCCGAGCTGTGCAATTCGGGCTATGTCTTTGCATCGCGGCACGAGGCTTTCACGCTGGCCGAGCCGGTGCCTAATGGGCCGACGTCTGAGGCTTGGCTGGAAGCGGCCCGCCGGCACGGCGCCGTGATTGTTGCCGGCATCTGCGAGCGAGCGGGCGACGCGCTCTACAATAGCGCGGCGATCATCGGGCCGGACGGCTTCATCGGCACCTATCGAAAGGTGCATCTGTGGGGCGCGGAGAACCTCTTCTTCGAACCCGGCGATCTCGGCGTACCCGTGTGGAAGACTGAGTTCGGCCGAATGGCGGTGGCGATCTGCTATGATGGCTGGTTTCCCGAGACCTATCGGTTGGCGGCGTTGCAAGGCGCAGACATTCTTTGCGTGCCAACCAACTGGGTTCCCATGCCAGACCAGCCCGCGAACACGCTAGTCATGGCGAATATTCTCGCGATGGGCGGGGCACATTCCAACAGCATGTATGTCGCCGCGGCCGACCGCGTGGGCGTGGAACGTGACCAGCTCTTTCTGGGATGCAGCCTGATCGTCAGCCATACAGGGTTCCCACTCGCGGGTCCTGCGAGCAAAACTGGAGAAGAAATCATCTACGCCGAACTGAACCTATCGGATGCCCGCCGGAAGCGTGTGCTGAATAGCTTCAATCAGCCTCTGCGCGACCGCCGCATCGATCTTTACGATGAGATGCTCGGTGCCAGCATAAAGCGTGGGTGGTACTGATTACGCCGCAAGGCCCGACAACGCAGATTTGGGTCATTCATAACACCCGACTACGAGGTGCAGAGCTTTGCATCGTGCTCTTCGATCACGATACGCTGTGACCCTTTTTGGAAAAGCGGGTTCGATGAATCTCTACGCCCCGTCACGACAACAACGACACTGAGGTCACGAGTCCATGAGTATTTTGGATGCGGTCGTCCTAATGTGGACCGAAGTTAGACCTCGAAGTGAAAATAGAAAGCTTGCGGCGTGGCGATGGGATCCGGAGAGCCTGCGCGACCGGGAGCAATCGTTGCCTGACCAGCGCGGGCGCACTGCTCAGAGGTCTCATGCTCAAAGCTATAAGTGAGCTTGATCAAACGCCCTTCGCTCCGGGGCTTTCCCAGAATATGCATTCCGACCGGCACGCGCAGCGGAGCTGTCGCGGTCGGCTTTCGGTCAGCGGCACGACCACCACTTCTGGAGTGGATGGACCAGAGCGTCGGGCTTGTGCTCCGCGAAAACCAAGGCGGCTCCACGGCCCCGCGAGAACGCCGCAACGAAATCGCAACGAATTAGGTGAAACAAGCGTGAACAAAACGTGGCGGAAACATCTGCCGCAATGGCAAAAATCAGCAACTTAGAAGGCGTTAGGGACGCGGCAGTGGCAGTACGACCCCGATCCCCAATTGCGACTGTTGGGCAGGATGCGTGATCTAACTCGATGGCCGTGGATTTCAGGTGACGAACGAATGCTTATCGAACGACTGTTATTGGCGCTTCTAGCAGCCGGAATGATTTCTCAAAGCGCCTGCATAGTTTTGCTGCAGCACGACTTGAATTGAAGCAATTCTCGCCGCAACAACGCGCTTGACATCATGGTCGATCTAAGGGAGCCTAAACTGCAAGCGTTGGGCAAAGTTGCCCAATAACGCTACAAGTTCAAACCATTTCCAACACCGCGCTTTCAATATCAAGCGTGTCCAGTTGGTGGCGAGGGCGCCCTCGGCTTCACAGCCGGCGGGCGCTTTTTTTGTTTTGGATCGGGCGGATGGCGCGGAAGCACTATCGTATCGGCGCAATGTTCTCGACGACCGGGTCTTACAGCGTCGTCGCGCGCTCGATGCTGAACGGCGCGCTGCTAGCCTTCCAGGAAATTGCCGAGGCAGGCGGTGCGGTGGCGCTGGAGCCGGTCGTGGTCAACCCGTCGGGCGATCTCGCGCGTTATCGCGCGCTTAGTTTGGAACTGCTTGGCGCCGGCATCAGCCAGGTCGTCGGCTGCTATACGTCTTCGAGCCGGAAGGAAGTCATCCCCTGCTTCGAGAAGTTTGACGGGTTGCTCTGGTATCCGTCGCACTATGAGGGCTTCGAAAGCTCGGAGAATGTGATCTACACCGGCGCATCGCCCAATCAGCATGTGCTGCCACTGGTCGACTATCTCGTCTCGCGGGTCGGCACCCGCGCATTCTGCGTCGGCTCCAACTACATCTGGGCCTGGGAGAACAACCGCATCTTCCGCGAGGCGCTGACCGCGCGTGGAGGCGCCGTGGTCGCGGAGCGGTATTTGTCTGTGGGCGACACCGAATTCGACCAGGTGATATCGGCGATCGTCGAACAGCGTCCCGATTTCGTCTTCAACAACCTGATCGGCACCAGCGCCTATGCCTTCTTTCGCGCTTTCCGCGCCGCCTGCCGTGCGCGCGGCATCGATCAGGCCAATGAAATTCCGGTGGCCAGTTGCTCGCTGTCGGAACCGGAACTTGCCGAAATCGGCGCCGATGCCGTCGATGGGCACTTGAGCTCCAGCGTCTATTTCTCTTCGCTGGAATCGCCGGGGAATGCGGCGTTCATCGAGGCCTACGCCAGGGCTTTTCCGGGCGGGCCGGTGTCGTCGGCCGATGCGGAAGCCTCGTATATCGCAGTCAAGCTATTGGCCGCGACGCTGGAGCAGGCCGGCATCGACGACGCACGCACCGTACGCGCCGCGGTCGCGAACCAGCGCCTGGCTGCGCCTCAGGGGGAGGTGCGCATCGATCCGCAGACCTATCACGCGTGGCTGACGCCGCGGATCGCCCGCTCCGCCGTCAATGGGCAGTTCGAAGTGCTGTTGGAGGCACGCGGCCCCATCGCGCCCGATCCCTATCTCGTCCAGTCGTCGCCGCGCTTTGCGAGTGCAATGCGCTCTCCCGTGCTCAGAGTGGTGCAATCATGACATCTCGATTGCTGCAGAATTTCAAAGGCGGCCGCGCCCTTGTCGTCATCGAACGCTGCGGAAGGGAAGGCGCGCTCGAGTCCACCCTCGCCAAGCTCGGCGTGACAACTGAATATCCCGACATCGTCGGCGGCCGTGCGAAGATCGACGTCGGCAGCCTGCAGCCCGAGCGGGACATCCTGTTCGTCGACGGCGATCTCGAAGGCGCGGTTGCGATCGAAGTCGATCCCGCCTCGCGCCTGCCGCCGGTGCCGGTGATCGGCCTGGTCGGCGTCGAGGCGCCGAGCCGCCTCAAGGCGCTGGTCAATCTCGGCGCGACCTCCTTCCTGCGCAAGCCGGTCCACGGCGGCGCCGTCTACACGTCGCTGTTCATGGGCATCAACCAGTTCCTGCTGCGCAGCGACATGTATGCCCGCGTTCAGGACCTCGAAGGGCGTCGCCGGGGTCGACGCGCGGTCATCCGCGCGGTCATCCTCCTGATGCAAGAGAACGGGCTTGATGAAGAGGGCGCCTATTCCCAGCTCCGCCGCGCGAGCATGCGTGCGCGACAGAATCTGGAACTCTACTGCGAGGAAGTTCTGAGCAGGCGGGCGAAATCGCCCGATATTCCCAGCCGCGCGACCAGCATGACGCTGCAAGGCGGCACCAAGCAAGCGATATAGGAGACACCGACATGACCAGGAAAGTATTGCGGGGGCTATGCGCCGTGGCCCTCACGGGGACGCTTGTCCTCGCGTCAGGCGAGGCGTTCGCGGAGGATCCGATCAAGCTCGGCGTGCTGGAGGATCAGTCCGGCGACTTCGCGGCCGCCACCATCGGCAAGGTGCACGCAATCCAGCTCGCCGCCGAGGAGATCAACAAGGCCGGCGGTATCGCCGGCCGGCCGCTCGAACTCGTCACCTACGACACCCAGTCCGACAATACGCGCTACCAGGAGTTCATGCGGCGCGTGCTGCAGCGTGACAAGGTCGACGTGGTGTTCGCCGGCTTCTCGTCCGCCTCGCGCGAGGCCTACCGTCCGATCGTCGACCAGTTCAACGGCTTCGCGTTCTACAACAACCAGTACGAAGGCGGCGTCTGCGACGGCCACATGATCGTCACCGGCGCGGTGCCGGAGCAGCAGTTCTCGACGCTCATTCCCTAGATGATGGAGAAGTATCGGCAAGAACGTCTACACGATCGCCGCCGACTACAATTTCGGCCAGATCTCGGCGGAATGGGTGCGCAACATCGTCAAGGAGAACGGCGGCAAGATGGTCGGCGAGGAATTCATCCCGCTTGGCGTGTCGCAGTTCTCGCAGACCATCCAGAACATCCAGAAGGCCAAGCCGGACTTCGTGGTGACGCTGCTGGTCGGCACGGCGCAGGCGTCCTATTACGAGCAGGCGGCCTCCGCCAACGTCAATTTGCCGATGGCCTCGTTCGGTCAATGTCGGGCAGGGCTACGAGCACAAGCGCTTCAAGCCGCCGAGCCTTGAAGGACATGTATGTCACGACGAACTACATCGAGGAAATCGACACTCCGACCAGCAAGGCGTTCGTCGCCAAATTCAAGGCGCAAGATTTCCCGAACGAGCCCTATGTCAACCAGGAAGCCGAGAACTCCTATCTCGCGGTCTATCTCTACAAGCAGATGGTCGAGCGGGCGAAGTCGACCAAGCGGGACGACATCCGCAAGGTGATCGCGACTGGCGATGTCTGCATGGATGCTCCGGAGGGCAAGGTCTGCATCGACCCCAAGAGCCAGCACATGTCGCACACGATCTACCTGGCCAAGGTCGGGGCTGATCACTCGATCTCGTTCCCGAAGGTCTGGGAAGACATCAAGCCGTACTGGCTCGGCGAAGCCGGCTGCGACCTGACCAAGAAGGACCCGATGGCGCAGTACACGCCATCGAATCCGCCGCCGAAACCCTGACCTCGGCGTCGGCGCCGCCCCCGGCACGTACTCCTGCATGCCGGGGCGGCGTTATCGAAACGTTGGAGCTTGCATCGCATTTCGATTTGCATCATCCCGGTTGGTTCATGGACATCGCCACGCTCATGTTCTCGGCGCTCTATCAATTCGGCGATGCCTTCGCCTTTCTCGTGCTGTCGGCGTGCGGGCTCGCGGTGATCTTCGGCATGATGGGCGTCATCAATCTCGCCCATGGCGAGTTCATCATGTGCGGCGCCTATGTGACTGCATCGACGGTCCACGCCGGCCTGCCGCTTCCGCTTGCGATCATGACAGGCGCTATCGTCGCCGCGCTGGTCGGCGCGCTGGTCGAGCTCGTGGTGATCCGTCACCTGTACGACCGGCCGCTCGACACGATCGTGGCAACCTGGGGCCTCAGCCTGATCGCGACCCAGGGCACGCTGATCATGGTGGGATCCACCATGGCCGGTGTCGGTACGCCGTTTGGCAGCTTTCAGGTCGGCGACTATTCCTATTCCATCTATCGCCTCGTGCTGTTCGCGTCCGCGCTCGGGGTGCTGGGCGGTCTCTATATGCTGTTCAACTGGACCCGCTTCGGCGTGCTCGCCCGCGCCACGATCCAGGTCCCGCACATGGCCGCAGCCCTCGGCGTCGACACCCGGTTGATCTACAGCCTCACTTTTGCATGCGGCGCCGGGCTCGCCGGCCTTGCTGGCGGCTTGTACGCCCCCACCATGACGCTGGTGCCGACCATGGGCGCCACCTTCATCATGGAAGCCTTCGTCACGGTGGTGATCGGCGGCGCGGACGTTTTCCTCGGCACGGCGCCCGCCGGTGGCGTGCTCGCAGTGGTGAAGTCGGCGATGACATCGTGGCAGGGGCAGTTGTTCGGCCAGATCGGCCTCCTGGTCGCCGTGATCATCGTCGTCCGGGTGCTGCCGAAGGGTATCTCCGGTTTCCTGCTGCGCGAACGCACCTGAAGGATCCGACGCAGTGAACGGTTTTCTTGCTCTTTTCCGTCGCCTCGAAGGTCCGCAGACGGTAGGTCGCGGCCCGGCGTTCTGGATCGTGTTCGCCATCGTGCTCGCGATCGCTTGCGCCTATCCGCTGTTCAGCGACGGATATACGGTCGGCAACACCGTTTATTTCTTCATCTGGGTGTTCATCGCGCTCAGCCTGTGCCTGATCTGGGGCTATGGCGGCTCGCTCTCTTTCGGCCAGACCGCGTTCTTCGGCATTGCCGGCTACAGCTACGGCATCCTCACCCTCAATTTCGGTTCGGCCTACGGATTTACATGGATGGCGCTGTTGCTGGCGATCGCCATCTCCGCGCTGTTCGCCCTGCTGCTCGGCTATTTCATGTTCTTCGGTCGTATCGCCGGCGTCTTCCTCGGCATCGTCACGCTGGCGGTGACGCTGATGCTCGAACGCTTCATGGCCCAGACCGCGGGCCCCGAGTGGCATATCGGTGTGGCGCGCCTCAATGGCTTCAACGGCATGAGCGCGATGCCGCCGTTGACGATCCCGTGGCCCGGCGGCGACATCGTGCTGTTCGCCGATATCGGCCTCTATTACATCGTGCTGGGACTGCTGGTGATCGTCTATCTCGGCCTGCGCATTCTGATGAACTCGTCGTTCGGCAATGTCATCGTCGCGATCCGGGAAAATCCGGAGCGTGCGGAAATGCTGGGCTACGACGTACGCAAGTATCAGCTCATCGCCTTCGTGATTGGCGCGGCGCTGGCCGCTCTTTCCGGCGTGCTCTACACGGTATGGGGGCAATACATCACGCCGTCGAGCATGGGCATGACCGCGGCCGCGCTGCCGCTGATTTGGGTCGCGGTCGGCGGGCGAAGCGATCTCACCTCGACATTGATCGGAACGCTGGTGGTGCTCGCGGCCTTTCAGGCGCTGACCATCTACGGCAGCCAGTACGCGCTGGTATTCATGGGCGTGCTCTTGGTGCTGACCGTGCTGATCGCCCCGAACGGGCTCGTGCTCGGCGTCATGAACCTGATTTCCCGGCTCGCCGCGCGCCGCAGCAACGGAGACGCCTGATGTCGCTCCTTGAGACTTCGCCGCCTCAACAAGCATTTCGGCGGCCTGCACGTCACCAACGCGGTCGACCTCGCGCTCGAATCTGGCGAGATCCATTGCCTGATCGGGCCGAACGGTGCCGGCAAGAGTACGCTGTTTCGCCTGATCCTTGGCGAGCACCATCCCGGCAGCGGCGATATCTTCTTCGCCGGCGAGAACATCACTGCGTTGAAATCGTTCGCGCGCATTCATCGCGGTCTGTCGGTCAAGTTTCAGGTGCCGGGTGTGTTCAAGGGACTATCGGTCCGTCAGAATCTCGAAATCGCCTTGCAGCGGCAGCACCGCGGCCTAGAGCTCTCGGGCGAGATCGACCGGCTGCTGGCGTTTCTCAACCTCGAAGCCGATCAGATGCAGACGGCAGGCAATTTGAGCCACGGTCAGAAGCAGTGGCTCGAGATCGGGATGGCGATCAGCCTGAAGCCGCGGCTGTTGCTGCTCGACGAGCCGACCGCGGGCATGTCGCCGGAGGAGACACATCTGACCGGCGAGATGGTGCAGCGGCTGAACGCGGAGGGCATGACCGTGCTCGCGATCGAACACGACATGACCTTCGTGCGCCAGGTCGCGCAGCGTGTCACCGTGCTGCATCTCGGCCAGGTATTCGCGCAAGGTTCGATCGAGGAGATCGTCGCCGACGAGCGCGTCGCCGCCATCTATCTGGGGCAAGCCCATGCGTGAGGAAGTGATCCTTACGACGTTGGCCTTGCGCGCCGGTTACGGCGGCAAGCCAGTGCTGCAGGGTCTCGAAATCGAGGTGCGGGAGGGCGAAATCGTCGCGGTGATCGGCCGCAACGGTGTCGGCAAGTCGACGCTGATGAAGAGCCTGATCGGTCTGGTTCCGGCGATGAGCGGATCAATCGTCTATCGCGGTGAGGCGGTCGAGTTGTTGCCGGCGCACAAGCGGGCGCGCCTCGGCATGGGTTACGTGCCGCAGGGCCGCGACGTGTTTCCGCGCCTGACGGTGGCGGAAAACATCGCCGTCGGCGCCGCGATCAAGGGCGATATTCCCGAGGCCGGCAAAAAGCGGATCGTGGAAGCCTTTCCGATTCTCGCCGAGCGCTGGAGCCAGCGCGCCGGCACCATGTCCGGCGGCCAGCAGCAGCAGCTTGCGATCGGGCGGGTGCTGATATCAGACCCCAACCTCATTCTGCTCGACGAACCGTCCGAAGGTATCCAGCCCAACATCGTCCAGGATATCGCGCGCAACATGGTCGAGCTCAACCGCATGACCGGCGTGACCATCATCCTGGTCGAGCAGAATCTCGACATGATCCGCGCCATGGCGCAGCGCTGCTACGTCATGGACAAGGGCCGCATCGTCGCGAGCCTCGACCGTGCCGCGCTGGATGACCAGGCGGAAATGCGCCGCCATCTCGCGGTCTGAAGCCTTTCACGCCGACAACAACAGAGGAGAGCATCGATGGCCTGGCACGAAAATTCAATCATGGCGAGCAAGGGCGTCGCCAAAGGTAAACCCGGCATCCATCACATGATCACCGAAGCCGATCAGGGCAAGTACCACTACGTCTATGGCCCTTACGTCAAGCCGATACTCACGGTCGATCCGGGCGCCGTGGTCTCCGCCGAAACCCACGATGCGTTCGAGGGCGCGATCAAGCACGAGACCGACATCCCCTCAAAAATCCTCAACTTCCCGTTCCTCAATCCGCAGAACGGGCCGATCCGGGTCAACGGTGCGGAGAAAGGCGATACGCTTGCGGTCTATATCGAGAGCATCGTCCCGCGGGGGCCACAGCCGCGCGGCACCACCGTCGTCATGCCGGAGTTCGGCGGCCTGGTCGGCACCGGCCAGACCGCGCTGCTCAATCCGCCGCTGCCGGAGCGGGTCAAGAAGCTCGAGATCACGCTCGAGAACGGTACCAAATGGAACGACAAGATCACGCTGCCCTATGAACCCTTCATCGGCACCATCGGCACCTCACCGGAGATCGAGGCGATCTCGTCGCTGGTGCCGGACTATTACGGCGGCAACATGGACCTGCCCGACGTCGGCGTCGGCGCGGTGGTCTATCTGCCCGTCAACACCAAGGGCGCGCTGCTCTATCTCGGCGATTGCCATGCGGCGCAGGGTGATGGCGAACTCTGCGGTGTCGCGATCGAGCATCCGACCGTGACCACGATCCAGGTCGACCTGATCAAGGGCTGGACGCATCGCCTGGCCGCGGCTGGAGACCAAGGACTTCATCATGACGATCGGCTCGGCCCGGCCGATGGAGGACGCCGCGCGCATCGCCTATCGCGAGCTGTGCCGATGGATGGCAACCGATTATGGCTTTGAACAGATCGATGCCTACATGCTGCTGACTCAGGCCGGCCGCGTTCGGCTCGGCAACATGGTGGATCCGAAATACACCCTCGGCGCCTCGATCAGGAAATCGTTCCTGGTCTAAAGGGCGAGCCGGTCATGTCGCGTGTTCGCAAGGTCGCTACTGTACAGTTCGAGCCGACCATGTTCGAGAAGGAGCGCACATCGCGCGACTGCTCGGACTCTGCGAAGCAGCGGCGACAGCCGGTGCCCGTCTCGTCGTCACGCCGGAGATGGGTGCGTGGTTATGGACGGCCCGGGCGATTTGAGGCTTCGCGACCTCCAGCTGTGGTTCGACCGGCATGCTTTGTTCTTTCCGGCTAATCACCAGCTTTTTTGGAAGGGGGCTTCTTGACCGGCGAGCGCTGTTAGTGGCAGCGCTTGCGGTGGATGTCGCCGGTTCTGAATCGAAAGCAAACTTGTGTGGATCAATCGCGCAGCTTCTGCGCCCGGTACGCACTTGGTGTCGTGCCAACCGCCTTGCGAAAGGCGCGGTTGAAATTCGGCTGCGACGAAAATCCCGTTGCATAGGCGATGTCGACCAGCAGCCGGTCGCTCGTCAGCAGCAGCCGCTTGGCGAGGTCGAGGCGTTGCCGGCTGACGTATTCGTGCGGCGCCGTTCCGGTCGCCGCCTTGAAGCTGCGGGAGAAGTGCGCCGGGCTCATGCACGCCACCGATGCCAGTTCATTGACGGTGAAATCGCGCTCGACGGAGGCGTTGATGAAATCCGTCACGCGCGACAGCCGTTTCGGATCGAGCGGCTTGTGCGCGCCGATGGATTGTTTCAGGCGAATGGACGTCGCTGAGTAGGAGTGCACCAGATGGGCCGACAGGGCGCTTCCGAGGCTTTCGATCAAAAGCCGGCCGGTGGAGGATTCTACCTCCATCTCCTTGAGAATCAGATCCGCGACGTACTCGATGAACGGATCGCGATCGATGACCTCGTACCGGATCGAGATTCCCGACGGGTCGATGTCGAGATCCTTCAACATCGTTTCGTCGAAGGGTTTGCCCGGTAGAAAAACGTGAAGGCATTCCTGAATCGGATTCTCGATATTGATGAAGTCCTCGCTGATGCCCGCCGGGCAAAGCCACACGGTGCCTTTTCTACCGAGGGTCCGTTGGCGCATTCCTGCCCCTAGGCGATCCACATGCGACTGGCCGCGCAACAAAATTGCGATTTCGGTATCTCGCGGGAGCTGCGAAGGCAGCTCTCCCGCCTCGTGGCTCCAAGTCTCCGCGAGAAGGTGCGACCATCGCCGGTCGTTTGAAGTCTGGAGCATTCTGCCGGTAACATATTTATCGACAGAGTTGCCAAGCGTACCCATCGTGAATCTCCACCGAGGAAGCGCGACGTGTAGCAACGGTATTGTCTGACTTGAGCAACTACCAGCAACTAATATGCCAAAATGTCGCGCGCGCGTCCATCGATCCCTGCGCCGCTTGAAGTGGCCGCGGTGCGCAAGGAACAGGCAAAGCCAACCTTGCGGCCATCCAGCCCGCCGGGCGTCAGCAGTTTAGGAAAAGAACCCCGCACATTCTGAGAAGCCAGCCGGTTCCAGCCGCTGCAGTCTCCATCAGAGGCTGAATGACGAAGCGAGGAACCCATGGCCCGTACCACGGTAGTTGGCGCCTGCCCACATGATTGCCCCGACACCTGCTCGATCCTGACAACGGTCGAGGATGGCAAGGCCATTGCGGTGCGGGGCAACCCCGATCACCCGTTCACCCGGGGGCGCCTGTGCGTCAAGGTCAACAACTACGAGGAGCGGGTTTACAGCGACAAGCGTGTCCTTTACCCGCTCAAGCGTGTGGGTTCCAAGGGTTCCAGGCAGTTTCAGCGGATTTCCTGGGAAGAGGCCATCGAGACCATCGCCACCCGCTGGAAGTCGATCATCGCCAAAGACGGCGCGCAGGCGATCCTGCCCTACAGCTACCTGGGCACCCAGGGCATCATTAACGGACTCAATGTCGGCGATCCGCTCTTCAACAAGCTCGGCGCTACCGTTGCAGAACGCACCTTCTGCGACTCGGGCTCGTGCACGGCCTATATGATGACAATCGGGGCCACGCCCGGGGTCGATCCCGAAAGCTTCGTGCACTCGAAGTACATCATCCTGTGGGCCTGCAATACGCTCGGCACCAACTCGCACCACTGGCCATTCATCGAGCAGGCGAAGAAGGCCGGCGCCAAGCTGGTGGTGATCGATCCGGTGCGAACGCGCACCGCGCGGCTCGCCGACTGGCATATTCCGATCCGGCCCGGCACTGACGCGGCGCTGGCGCTTGCGATGATGCACGTCATCATCAAAGAGAACCTGGTCGACCGCGAGTACATCGACAAATACACCCTTGGCTACGACGAACTGGCGGAACGGGTGGCGACCTACACCCCCGAATTCGCGGCGCAAGAGACCGGCATTCCGGTGGAGGATATCGTCAAGCTGGCAAGGGAGTACGCCACGACGCCGCCTTCCGTGGTGCGCATCGGCGTAGCGGTGGAGCGCCACGCCGGCGGCGGCCAGACCGTGCGCGCGATCGCCTGCCTTCCCGGATTGATCGGCGCCTGGAAGCATGTCGGCGGCGGCCTGCTGCAGCTGCCCATTTGGGCGTTCCCGGTGAAATGGGAGGTGCTGATGCGCCCCGACCTGCAGCCGGAAAAGATGCGTGTGCTGAACTCATGGCGTCTTGGGCCGGCGCTGACGGGCGAACTCGGCTTCGATCCGCCGATCAAATCGCTGTTCGTCTACAATGCCAATCCCCTGGCTATGGTCACCGAACAGGCCAAACTCGAAAAGGGGCTCGAACGCGAGGACCTGTTCACGGTGGTCAGCGAACACTTCCTGACCGACACGGCGAAATACGCCGACATCGTTCTACCGGCGACCACCCAGCTCGAACAGAAGGACATCATGTTCTCGTGGGGACATCTCTATCTGTCCTACAACAACCCGGCGATCGAGCCGCTCGGCGAAGCGGTACCCAACACCGAGCTGTTCCGTCGCCTCGCAAAAGCCATGGGCATCGCGGATCCGTCGTTCTTCCGGTCCGATGACGAGATGATCGAGGCATCCCTGGACTGGACCAATCCTGTCCTGCAGGGGATCACACTCGAGGACGTCAAGGCGAAGGGCTATGCGCGGCTCAGCATGCCGTCGCCTGACGACTGGGCGCCCCATCGCGAGGGCAATTTTCCGACGACCACGGGCAAATGCGAATTCAAGTCGACCATCACCGGCGGCGGCAACTTCGTCGTTCCACTGTTCCGCCAGGGCTACAACGGCGATCAGGACGGCACGCCGGTGGATCCCTTGCCGCACTACATCCCGCCCAACGAGAACCCGCAGACGACGCCGGCGCTGGCAGAGCGCTATCCGCTCAGCCTGATCACGCCCAAGAGCCACGCGTTCCTGAATTCGAACTACGGCAATCTGCCCGCGCAAACCGCGCAGGCGGGCGAGGAGCAGGCCGTGATCCTTCATCCCGACGACGCGGAGCAGCGCGGGATCGTGGCGGGCACGCCCATTCGCGTGTTCAACGATCGCGGCTCGTTCGAGGCATTCGCCACCATTTCACCGGACGTCATGCCGGGCGTGGTCATGGCGCCGTCGGGGTACT
This sequence comes from uncultured Alphaproteobacteria bacterium, assembly GCA_963831505.1. GTDB lineage: Bacteria > Pseudomonadota > Alphaproteobacteria > Rhizobiales > Xanthobacteraceae > Bradyrhizobium. The sequence goes on from CAWHQY010000096.1 coordinate 174,862, forward strand.
GGCATCGGTCCAACCGCAAGGGAGCGACCGTTCACGCGCTCACGCCGCCTGCTTACGCCGACCTCGGCCGGGCACCGACCTTTTCAGACTTGCTTGTGCAGGTCGGGAAGGCCTGAGCCGCGCTCAAGCTGCTGACAACCGTGCGTCATGCGCTCGGCCGTATCGCTTCACTGATACTTCGGGATACCGAACGATGGCGTTTGTGGTCACGGACAACTGCAGGGGCTGCCGCTACACGGAATGCGTTGCCGTATGCCCGGTGGAGTGCTTTCACGTCGATGAAACGATGACGTATATCGATCCGGAGAACTGCATTGACTGCGGCGGCTGCGTTCCGGTCTGCCCGGTCGGTGCCATCGAGCCCGACTATCGTCTCCCGGCCGACAAGAAGTTCTGGATCGAGGTCAACCGGAAGCGCGCGGCGGAAACGCCGGTCCTGACCGCGCGCCTGCCGCCGCTGCCTGGCGCGGACGTACGCAAACAAGAACTTGGACGATGACCGCTCTCGACCGGGCCGGTGAGCCAATCTCTCCCATCGCGGTGATCGGCAGCGGGCCGAGCGGATTCTACGTGACGGAAGCATTGCTTCGCGCGGGCGCGCCGCTCGCCGTGGACATGTTCGAGCAACTCCCCGTGCCTTATGGGCTCGTACGCTTCGGGGTCGCTCCCGACCATCCGAAGCTCAAGCAGGTAACGGCCGCCTTCGACAGGATTGCAACAACTTCAGGCTTTCGTTTCGTCGGCGGCGTTGCGGTTGGACGCGACGTGACCGTCGACGAGTTGCGCGACAGCTATGACGCGGTCGTCCTCGCCACCGGCGCCGACGTCAGCCGATCGCTGGGTGTTCCCGGCGAAGACCTGCTTGGGAGCCACCATGCCGGCGACTTCGTCGCCTGGTACAACGGCCATCCGGATTACCGTGACCGCCGTTTCGATCTCGCCTGCGAGGCCGCAACGGTGGTCGGCCACGGCAATGTGGCGCTCGATGTTGCACGCATCCTTGCAAAGACGGCTGACGAACTGCGCCAGACCGACATCGCCGCACATGCGCTGGAGGTGCTGGCGGAAAGCCGCATTCGTGACATTCATGTCATCGGTCGCGGCACGCCATCTCAAGCGAGATTCACTGCCAAAGAACTGCGCGATTTCCTCGAACTGGAGGCTTGCGAAGCGACGCTCGATCAACGGCACGTCGCGCCGGAAGATTTCGCGCAGGAGCATCCGAACGATGCGGAATTGACCGAGAAGCTGGCGCTGCTTCGTGGGTTTTCGCATCAGATTTCGATCAAGCGGCGGCGATGCGTTTTCCGGTTCGGTCTGTCGCCCGTTGCCATCAAGGGGCGGTGCCGGGTCGAAGCGATCTCTTTCGAGCGGCGCGCGTCAAGGGCCGTCGAGGACATTGGCTGCGGCTTGGTGTTTCGTAGCGTCGGCCGCCGCACGACCCCTCTGGTCGGTGTTCCCTACGACGACTTGCGGGGCGTGCACGCCAACATTGAGGGACGCGTGGCCATCGGCCCCTCTGTCGTCGCCGGCCTCTACGTCTGCGGATGGAGCAAGCGGGGCCCGAGCGGCACCATCGGCACCAACCGCGGCTGTGGCATGGCGACCGCCGAAGCCGTCCTTGCGGATCTGCCCGCGTGCGCGGGGCAGCGTTCCAGCAACCCTGATGCGCTGCTGGCGCGGCTGCGCACGCGCGTCCCGCGTATCGTAAGTTTTGACGATTGGATGACCATCGATGCGGCCGAGAAACACAGGGGCGCGCTGCTCGGCAAGCCGCGGGAAAAATTCGTGTCCGTCCCCGACATGCTGGCGGCGATGGACGCGTGACCGTGAATGGCATTCCGCCATTTCACGTATTGCCTGGTTTGGCGTTCGGAACACGATGACGCACGCGAAGGGGAGGCAATCGATGTCGGTGCCGTTTGTTGATGCATTTTAGCCGGCGAGTGAAATACCTCCGGCTGTCGGTAACCGATCGCTGCGATCTCAGATGCGGATGTTGCATGTCCGAGTCGATGATTTTTCTTCCGAGCAGGAGCTGCTCACGACAGGCTCCAGTCGACCGCGCTCGGATAGGGGCGATAGGCGGATCGCGGACGTTTGCGCGATATTGTCGGTGAAGCCCTGGGATGCTGGGTTACGTTATCAAATCGTTCATTTTTAGCGCCAGATAGAGCAGCACGCGATGCTCGTGCGATGCGAGATCGACGCCGGTAATCCGCTCGACCTTGTCCAATCGATGGATGATATCCCGGCCGGCCGGTCGCTGCCGGGGTGACGCCATCGAACCCCAGTTCGCCCAGTTCCAGCGCATCGACGAACACATCGACCGCCCGAACAGGATTGCTCTCGTCCACCCAATCATCAAGGCATTCCGGCAACAGTGTCGTCTGCTGGCGATCCGCCCCTCGAACGAAACCCTTCATCATCCCCCCGCAATTCAGCAAAGAAATCATAGCATCGGTCAGGTTTTCACACAGGCTGGACCCATTGCCGACATTCGCTAATCGGGATATCCAACGCGCTTCATGCATTTGTTGAATCGCGGATCGAACCGCAAGGTTTTCCAGCGCGGGTCAAGTCGTAGCCAGATCAGCCAATGGGACCGCTCGGCGAAAGCCCGATCGAGCCAGTCAAACGCATCATCCGCATCGCCAAGCGACGCATGAACCAGCGCGAGTCCGTAAGAGGTAACGAACTTTCGTTCGGAGAGCATCTTCAGTTTTTGCAGCGTTGCGCGGGCCTCCGCGGTGCGCCCGGCAATGGCCTCGACGAACCCGCGGGCTGCAGATGGGACCGGCCATTCAGGCAGCCGTTCCTCAACGTGGCGAAACGCGGTGATCGCCAGATCGTACCGGCCAAGCTCCTGGTACGTTCGACCGAGCCACAGATGCGTCGGCGGGAAATCGCTGTCCAGTTCAAGAACGAATTGCAACTGCTTGACGGCTTCCTCGTACCGACCTGCGTAATAGTGGCAGAAGCCGATGTCGGTATTAATCGGCAGCGACAGTGGATCGCGTTGGCGAGCTCGATGCATTTCGGCAAGCGCGTCCATCGGCCGCGCGGCGGCCATTAGATAGATGCCGTACCATTGATGTGTTGGTGGATAACCCGGATCGAGCGCAATGGATCGCTGAAACTCGCTGGCTGCCGCTGACCAGTTCCAATCGAAATACAACTCGACAAAGCCGAGCGAAGCATGCGCCTCAGCGAGTGATGGATCGAGCTCGAGTGCGCGAGTTGCGTATCGGCGTGCCACAGGAAATGCATCCGCTGGCGCTAGATAACTCAGTGAACCCATCGTCGCATAGCAGTCCGCAAGCCCGGAATAGGCTGCTGCAAAATTGGGGTCTAGTGCGATGGCATGATGAAATCGTTCGGCGGCGCGCCTTAATGCTTCTTCGGATCTTCGGCCCCAGTCGTGGCGACCTTGCAAATAGGTGCGATAAGCATCAGCGTTTTCGGTCGTAACCCGTCCGATCTGATGCGTTACGATCGTGTTGCCGGTAACGACTGGTGCGACAAACCGGTATCCGTGTGCCGAAACTGTCCGAATCAGTTCTTGGTCGGCTCGACTCCGCCGAAGGGCCTTCCGCAAGGTCGAGATGTTGACGGTCAGATTCACCTCCTGAACCAATGTGTCGGGCCACACCTCGCGCAGCAGTTGATCCTTACCTACGAGGTGGCCGCTTCGGCGGACGAGCGCGACCAAGAGGTCGAAGGCCTTGGCCGTAAGAATTACGGGTTCGCCAGCGTGCAGTAGCAGGCGCTCCTTGGGTGACAAGGTAAAGTCCCCAAATTGGAAAGTCCGGTCGTCATCGTTGCCGGTGCTCATGGCTGGAGTTTAGGAGAAATGCAGGAAAAATTTAAGCCCATCGCAAAGACCGGAAACGTCGGTCGCGCAATGGTCGTCAGACCAATAAACCCGTTCGAGAGAGGGCCGCTTCATGAGCGAAAAAACAGGCCGCACGATCAATTGGCGTCACCGAATCGCACATGCCATGGTCGCATCTGCTATGCTAGCCGCGGCTACTTTCGAGCCTGGCTCGGCCGTCGCAGCGGCAGAAGATGAAGTTCGAGCTGCGTTTCTGCAATTTGTAACGGCGCAAAACGCGCATGACGTTAAGGCCGTGGAAGAACTATTGTTGCCGTCACCTGATTTCCTCTGGATTGCCCGCGGTGCGCCGATCTGGGGCAGGGACGCAGCGCTGCAGCGGTTCGCTGCGTTGTACCAGGGAACTTGGCACCTCGAGCCGGAGACTGTTGGCCTGAAAATCGTGATGCTCGGTGATGTCGCAGCGCAAATCTACGTCCCGATCACTTTCGCGATCGGTGCGGAAGGCCAACCAGCGCAACAGACGAGATTCCTGATGAATCAGGTGCTGGTCAAGACGCCCGCTGGATGGAAGGTCTCGAGCATCCTGCCCATTCCAGCACCCGCGCCGTAAGGCTTGGATGACGGCCCTTTGCACAGAGCGAACCTCCAGCGATGTCCGCAGTTCGGTTTGGGGGGAAAGCGGACGTGGCGCGGACAGCCCATTTCGGTCGAGAATGACCACCCATAAAAGACATCGAGAGCGTTAATGGCATCTAAGGCCGCGCTGGCCTTAAGCTACGATCACTATTGATTATTTGCCGAAACTGCATAGCCGGGCACGATCGCCCGAATTTATTATGGACCGCATTTAGACCGTGATGCGTGAGAGGAGACTTGCGATGGTCATCACCCGCAAGTTGCGCGGCGACGAGACGCACCGGCTGCACCCTTGATTGAGAGCGCACGCCGGAAGTTGACATTTCGAACCTCAATCACCTTCGGGGTGATGGCTTTTATCGTCGCTCTAGCCGTGCTGTTGATCGCGATTCAGGTCCGGGCTCTTCGTTGGGCCACGCAGGAATCGGCGTCCGCCTATATGGACGCGACCAGTGCGAAGGCGTTCGGGCGCTTAGAGACTGAGATAAGTGCGATAGCTTCGTTGGTGCATGTGCTTGCGACCAGTTCCAGCATAGCTGATTCAGATGAGAGAACCGAGACCGGCCCCGCGATCCCACTTTTCAAGGCCGCCCTGCAAGAACTGCCCCAAATGGATAGTGTCTACGCCGGTTTCGAAAATGGCGCCTGGTTGCAGGTGCGGCGCATTGGCGATCTCAACGATGAGCAACGCGAGAGGCTTCGTGCGACGCCGGGGGCCACCGTTGCGATCAATCTGATCCGCCCTGCGCAGAGTGGCGAACTACCCATGCGACGTATCTTCGAAGATCGGCAGGGCAACGAAGTCGGACAGCTTGATCTATGGAAGTACGGATACGACGCGCGCAACCGCCCCTGGTATCGCGAGACCATGAAGGCCGACCGACCGCTGGTCTCATCGCCATACCTTGCGTTTAGCATCGGCGCACCCGTGATCACGATTAGCGCACCCTTGCGAGGGAAAGTGCCCGGCATTCTTGCCGCAGATCTCAAGCTCGATACCTTCAGCGATTTCGTGCAGAAGCAACGACCTGGGGAGCACGGTATCGTCTTGATTTTCGACTCGAGAGGATCACTCATAGCCCATCCCGATTTTGCGCAGTTAGTTGTCGACGCGATGACACATCCATCCCAAGGACAATTGCCAAACGTCCAGGAGATTAACACCGGCGTCGTGGCGGCAGCTTTGCGAAGGTCGCTTGGTCGCGACCGCTATGAAGGAAGCATTCGCGACGACCAGGGGCGGGACTATCTGTTCAGGATGGCAAAATTCACTCTGGGTGAGCAGTACAACGTCAATATTTTGCTGTTGGCGGCCCAGGATGACTTTGCTCAAAATGTTCGGAGCCTGCAGTTTACCGGACTATTGCTCGCAACTATCGCTGGCGCCGCCTTCATTCCCGTCATCTGGATATTTGGCAGCGGAATGTCGCGATCGTTGAAAAACATAACGGCCCAAGCGGTCAGGCTTCAGAAGCTGGCCGCGCCTGATCCATCGCCAGTTGCATCGCGCATTAAGGAAATTCACGAGCTCGGCGGGGCGATGGAGCTCGCGCAGCGCGCCATATGGTCGTTCGCCCACTTTATCCCCAAGGAGATCGTCCAGCGGCTCATTGATAACTCCATCTCCACCGAGCTTGGCGGAGCCCGAGAGGAGATTACCCTCGTCTTCACCGATGTCCGGGATTTTACGACGATCGCCGAGTCCGCCGAACCCGACATGCTCATGCACCAGACGTCGCGCTATTTCTCCGTGCTTACAGAGGCGTTCCTGGCCGAAGGCGGAACAGTTGACAAGTTCATTGGTGACGCGGTGATGGTATTCTGGAACGCGCCCAATCCGCAGCCCGACCACGTTGAGCGCGCCTGCCGGGCGGCCCTTGCGGGTAGAGCGGCGTGTGAGAAGCTCAACTCCCAGTTTGAAACTGAGGGTCTCAAGCCATTCTTCACGCGGTTTGGCATTCATGTCGGGGATGCCGTCGTCGGCAATCTTGGGTCGACGGAGCGCATGAATTACACGGCCCTTGGAAACACGGTAAATCTGGCAGCGCGCCTCGAAGGCCTGAACAAGCAGTTTGGGACCACTATCCTTGTGAGCGAGAGCGTCTATTTGCGGGTTCAGCATTGTTTCCAGTTCAGACCTTTGGAGTCGGTCTTGGCCAAGGGCATGACCAAGGAAACACGCGTTTTCGAGCTCGTCGGGGCATCGACATGAAGTCAGCTTCGGTCCTGCGAGTTGTCGTGCTCGGATTGTTTGTTTTGCGGTTCGTGCTCGTCGGTCCGACGGTTCGCGCAGACGAAGGCACTATTAAAATCGGCATTCTGCATTCTCTGTCCGGCACCATGGCAATCAGCGAGTCAGTACTTAAAGACACGGTTTTGATGCTGATAGCCGACCAGAACAGGAAAGGTGGACTGCTAGGACGGAAATTGGAACCGGTCGTCGTTGATCCTGCGTCCGATTGGGACGCCTTTGCCGAAAAAGCCCGGGAATTGCTCACGAAGGAAAAGGTCGCAGTCGTGTTCGGCTGCTGGACTTCCGCCTCCCGCAAATCCGTTCTACCAATCTTCGAGCAATTGAACGGCCTGCTCTTCTACCCCGTGCAATACGAGGGCGAAGAGAGCTCGCGCAACGTCTTCTACACGGGAGCCACGCCCAATCAGCAGGCAATTCCGGCGGTTCGATATCTGATGAGCAAGGAAGGAGGCGAAGTTCGCAGGTGGGTCCTGCTTGGCACTGACTACGTCTATCCGCGCACGACAAACCGAATCTTGAGTGCGTATTTGATCGCCGAGGGCGTATCGCCAGACGATATTACGACTATTTATACCCCGTTCGGCTATTCCGATTGGCGAGGAATAGTCGAGCGGATCAAAGCCATCGGTTCGGAAGCGAAAAAAGACCGCAGTCATATCAACCATCAATGGAGATGCAAACACGTACTTCTACAGGGAACTCGCCGCTCAACACGTAGACGCCAAGGCAATTCCAGTCATGGCGTTCTCGATCGGTGACCGCGAATTGCTCGGTGCTGATATCTTCCCCGTTGGACACCTGGCGGCCTGGAATTATTTCCAATCGATCAAGTCACCAGAAAACGAAGCGTTCATCAAAATGTGGGCGGACTTCAGCGAACAGCGGGACAAAATCACGAATGACCCGATGGAAGCTACCTTCATTGGCTTCAGGATGTGGACGCAAGCCGTTGTCCAAGCTGGCACCACCGACGTCAATGCGGTCCGCCAGGCCATGTACGGTCAAAGAATCAAGGCGCCGAGCGGCTTCGAGGTTGTGATGAACACCAATCACCATATTTCCAAGCCGGTCATGATAGGCAAAATAAATTCTTCTGGAACCTTTGACGTCATTTGGCAGTCAATCAACCCAGTGCGCGCCGATGCCTGGAGCAGGTATCTACGCGAAAGCGCCAATCGTACGGCTGATTGGACCTTTCCCTGGGTCTGCGGGGGATGCACCGAGCCGACATTCAAGGAATGGTGAGGGTCTCGGCGTTGCGGCCTACGCCGGTCATTCGACATGCGCCTAAAAGTTTAGATGTCTGCGGACATGGCTGGCTTAGCCGATGATGTCCGCTCACGAGGCAAAAACGGAGTCCTTCTAAAAAAATGAAGTCTGTTGATGACCCAGGCTGTGTGAAAACGCGTTTTTACACGACCAAGACCCATCTGAGACATCGGCGATCCTCCAAAGATGTTCCATCTGATCGCTCTTGACGCCTTCCAGGCATGGCGTTTGGAAGGTTACAATGCTGTATTATGATCGTTGGGGGTGGCATGAGGCCGCGCCAGTTGATGAGACGTATCGGCGGCGCGGCAGCAGCGTGGCCGCGCGCCGAAAGAACGGCCACGTCACCGAACGGCGCAGCCGGAGACTCAGTTCAAAAAGAAGAAGATTTCCCATTAATTATTGCAAACTTGCCCGCAACTGAGCGGCAGAAGGCGATTGCCATCGGTGTAGCGGTACTGTTGTTCGTCGCGGCGGCGGCTATCGCACCGTTCGCGAACATCCAGTTAGGCCGGGTTGATGCCTTCATTCCAGTATTGCAGACAGCTTTGAGCATTCTCGATTTTGTCACGGCAACTCTTCTGTTTGCTCAGTATTCCATCCAGCCTCAGCGTGCCCTTCTCGCTCTCGCAAGCGGTTACATATTCAGCGGTTGGTTCGCGTTCCTGCAGACGCTGGCCTTTCCGGGTGGGTACGTCCCCAATGGTCTGATCGGTGACGGGCCTAACAGTCCAGCTTGGATTTACGTGCTCTGGCACACTACGTTTCCGGCGGCGATCCTCGGCTATGCGCTTACCAAGGATGCCAAGGGAGCCGCCAGACCGGGCAGGTCAGTAATGGTAGCCATTGCAATCACCATTGCCTGCGCATTCGCGGTGATAGCAGGATGACTTGGGTCGTGACGACGAAAACGGAATACCTCCCGAGCTTTTACACCAACGTCAGGTTTCAGACGCCCCTTGGCAATCTGGCCAACGTGGCGCTTTTGCTATGGGGTTTGACCGCATTCGCTGTGCTGATGTTTCGCAGACGCACGATCCTCGATCTATGGTTGATGCTGACTTTGCTTGCCTACTCGCCAAACTTCTTGGTGGCGATCATCGGCAGTTCCGTACGATTTACCGTCGGTTGGTACGCGGCTCGTTGCTTTGTTCTGGTCGGCAGTTGCATGTTGCTGGGCGTTTTGCTCATCGAAACAATGTTTCTTTATTCACGCCTTGCCAGTGCCATCGCTTTGCAGCGCCGCGAACGCACCAACCGGCTTTTGAGCGTGGAAGCTGTCACGGACGCCATCGCCCATGAGTTGAGAACGCCCTTGGGAGCCATCGCGCTAAATGCGAGTACAGGGCTCAGCCAGTTGCGGTCGACCCCCCGCGAACTCGAAGACATGGAGGACATCCTTACTGACATAGAAGCCGACAGCCATCGCGCTGCCGCAATGATTTCGAGCATTCGCGAAATGACAACTAAGACAATTCATCGAAGTGCTCCGACAAGCGCTGAGGACGTGGCACGGCTCGCATTAAGATTGCTAAAACACGATCTACAAATTAACCAGATATCCGTGGCGACAGAGTTTCAAGGCAACCTGCCTGATGTGCAGGTAGATGCCACGGGACTCCAGCAAGTACTCTTAAACCTCGTTAGAAATGCTATCGATGCAATGAGCTCGTCGCCACCTGAAGAACGGCGGTTGCGGCTTAAAACCAGTTTTGACGGTCAATCGAACGTGTTGATGTCGGTCCAAGACTCCGGACCTGGGATTCCTGCCGAGGACCGGCGGCGGATCTTCGATCCGTTCTTTACGACAAAACTTGGTGGTATGGGATTGGGGCTCGCCATCTCTTCCACATTGGTCGCGAACCATGGGGGCAAATTGAGGTTGGTCAAGTCGGACGCGGAGGGCTCCACCTTTGAGCTTGAAATGCCTGTCGGCAAGCAACGCTCGGCCGCGTAAGCGCTTGCTGAACTGACCTCCGTTGTTGGCAGTCTCGGACACGGCGCGATGTCTGAATTGCGTCCGTTGTCGAGGGGAATTCTGTTGCAGAAACTCGTTTACCGAAGGAGTCAAAAAATCTGAGAGCCGCGGGAGCGGTTCTTTGTGTAGAGATTTGAGGGACCTAATCGCCTCACGCAAAACTCATAAGCGACTTCGGTAGCACGACTGAGGTAATGCGAATCGTCGACCGGTTGGCGTTTTAACGTTTCACCAAGAATTCGGACCGATGCAACATTCGACTTTTGCAACAGTATCGAGCGTAGAACGAACACGCCGTTCAAGCGGGGCGGACTTCTTAGTTTGAACTCATGTCGGAAAATGGCTTGGGCAGTCCGGACCATCAACGAATGACGCGCGACGGAAACTCGAGCGTAGGCGGGCGGCCTATGTGAGCCCTGCCGATGCCTTCTTGAGCGGCTCGATCAGCTGCTGAACTGAGAATGGCTTGGTCAGAAAAGCGATGCACCCAGAGTCCAGCGCTGCCTTGCGAACGGCAGGATTGTCATTCCCCGTTATGTAACTGACCGGCACAGAATTTCCCGCCGCTTTCAGGCCATACCTCAGCTCAATGCCCGACCCGTCCTGAAGGTTGATGTCTAAAACAACGCAACAAGCATCCTCGAAATTGATCTGGTTTTTAAATGCCTTCGCTGAGGAAAACAGCACGGTATCATACCCATTTGTGCGAAGCAGCCGCTTCACGCTCATGAGCATGCCGGGGTCGTCATCGACAACAAAGACGAGATTTGGATTTGGCAAGAAATGATGTCCTCGGCCTGTCGGCCAACGCAGCCTTACGATGCTGTGGACCGAAACAACTCAAGCAGCACAAGGCAGACAAGGTTCGACACTTCTCCGTTTCCTGGTACGCCCGGGCAGCGAATTCCTATTGTTCCATAGGACAATAACAACGCGAAAACGGTTGAGAATTGTCTAGGCGGTCTGTCGGCTACCGGACGCGCTGCCCAAGACCCCAGCTCGTTCAGCAACGGAAACGAGTTCTGCTAGGGATACGACCTGCATTTTCTCCATCACCCTGTGGCGATGGGCCTTGATGGTGCGTTCGGTCCCGCCTAGCTCGCGGGCGACCTGTTTGTTGGTGAGGCCGCGAATGACAAGCTCAAAGACCTGCCGCTCGCGCGGCGTTAACGTCCCTATGCGGGTGCGAACAGCGTCCAGTTTTTTCTGCAGGCAACTCGATACCTCATGGCGTGCGAAGGCCCGTTCAATTGCGCGAAGAAGGTCGTCCGATGTGACGGGCTTGGTCAGAAAATCATCCGCGCCCGCTTTAATGGTTCGCACTGTGGTGGCGATATCCGGATGGCCGGTGAGGAATATGATCGGCAATGTCGAGCCGAGTTGGCTCAACCGTGCCTGCAGTGCTGGACCGTCCAAGCCGGGTATTCGAACGTCGAGGACGATGCAGCTCGGGACAGTTTCGTTGGGCAAGCGATCCAGCAAAAACTGGGCCGAAGGATAGATCGCGACCTCGTAACCGGCGTGCTTCAATCGACGTTCCATTGCTGACCGGAAGGACGCATCGTCATCGACTACATGCACCAACCCCGGCACGATCACGGCCCCCCAACAATCCGAGTGCTGTACCCGCAGCCTATTCCCATATCCTGTCTTCTACTCGTGAGAAAAGGATCAAATACTCATGAGAACGGATCAAAGTGTCGCATCATGGAAGGCACTCCGCCTATGCAAAATCGGCAGAAACGCACAGCGATTTGCCAATAGCCCGCTACACTTTCGCTCATGGCAGCACGAACCGGAGGAGATGCCATCACCGATCTAAGTCCGCCTGGGGGAAGAGCGGAAGTCGGATTTCAGCGCCGACGGGCCCGTTAGTGACTGAGTTGTGCTCAACCTCAAGACGGTTCGGACACTACAGCTCGACGTGTCACCCACGCTCTCGACCCTTGCGTGAGGTCATCGAATAGAGGCGCGCCGATGTGGGCTCCCGCCACTTTTGCGACATGCTGGCGCGGTCTGATGATGTCCGTCCATAAGAGCGGACCGGAGCTACCGGGCGGGCGTCAAACCAACGCGATTGACTCAAACAGTCCCGATCAGCGATGCCGAAGTTGCATAGCTCGCACGCCACGGACGGTACAAAAAGGTGGATGGCGGTACTTTTGGTCGCCAGCAAAGAGGCGAACGCCATCACCGGACTCGGATAGGAATGCGGAGTGCGACATAGGATTATTGGCGATGGAAGCTGAGAGCAGCCGATGAGTTCATACCAACCTTCGATGGCGACCGGCGTGCCGCCGATCTTTTCAGATGCGGTGTTCGATCCGCAGCAGCCGACGCTGCAACTGATTTATGACACCGCGCCGATCGGTCTTGCGTTTCTGTCACCCGACTGCCGCTACCTCCAGATCAACCAACGCCTGACCGATATCTGTGGCATCTCTGTTGAAGACCATCTCGGACGCTATGTGCGGGACTGCGTGCCAGCGCTGGCGGATGCCGTCGAAGGCATTGTCGCCTCGATCATGCGGACCGGCGATCCCGTCACAGGCATCGAGGTCGCCGGTCAACGTGCAGACCAGACTGATGAGCGCTTTTGGGTAACCTATTGGCATCCGCATCGCAATGCGGATGGCGAGATCATCGGCGTCAACGTGGCGGCCGAGGAGATCACGGAGCGTAAGCGCGCGGAGGCCGCTCTCAAGGCAAGTGAACGCCAGTTCCACACGCTGGCGGATTCAATTCCGCAACTGGTGTGGATGGCGGATGCGCAAGGCGCGATCTATTGGCTCAACAGTCATTGGTACGAGTACACGGGCAGGCCCGTGGGCGAGATTAACCCGCACAGCTGGCATGAGGTGCTTGGCGCTCGCTGGGGCGAGGCGCTTGCGACCGGCGCTGCATTGGAGTCGGAGCTGTCTCTACTTGGAAAGGACGGAGAGTATCGCCCTTTCTTAACTCGTGTCGTTCCGCTGCGTAATCCCGCCGGCGTGGTCTATGGCTGGATCGGTACCCATATCGACATCAGCGAGCGCAAGCAGAACGAGCGGGACGTGCGTCGAGCAAAAGATGCGGCGGAGGCCGCGTTGCAGAACCTGCGCGAAACCCTGAACTCACTCATCGAGGCAGAAAAGCTGGCTGCGTTGGGGCGGCTTGTTGCGGGCGTTGCGCACGAAATCAACAATCCGCTCGGCACCAGCCTGACGGTTGCATCCTCGCTGGAGCGCAAGAGCGAATTGTTCGCGTCAGAAGTCGCGCAGGGAACACTCAAGCGCTCGAGCTTGAACGAGTTCGTCGAAGCGATCCGAAATGGCTCGGCTCAGCTTCAGGAAAGCTTGAACCGCGCCGCCAGACTTGTGCAATCCTTCAAGCAGGTGGCGTCGGACCGCAACAATTCAGAACTGCGGTCGTTCGACCTCGGCGATCTCACCGAACAGATCGCCACCGGATTGCGCCCGGCGCTGCCAAAGCATGGTGTCACGCTGGACGTCGAATGCCCGCGGGGGCTATCGATGAGCAGTTATCCCGGCTCCTATGGACAGGTGCTGACCAACCTGTTCCTCAATGCGATCGCGCATGCGTTTCCCGATGGCCAGCAGGGGAAGATCGCCATCAAGGTGAGTACGTCCGGTGCCAGTGACGTGGTGATCGTCTTCACCGACGATGGCTGTGGCATGAGCCCGGATGTTCGGCGGCAAGCGTTCGACCCGTTCTTCACCACCCGCCGCCACCTTGGCTGCACCGGCCTTGGCCTGCATATCGTCTACAGCGTGGTTACCGACCGGCTAGGCGGGCTCCTGGCCCTCAATAGCGAACCAGGCAGAGGAACGAGGGTGGAACTAAGGCTTCCAAAGGTGGCTCCCGGCGCGTCTGCACCAAAATAGGCTCTGTGGGCGCGAGCGTTCGCGACACTCCTGACCAGATCTAAAGCGGACCTCGGGCTCGCGGTTTGAGGCACTTCCCACAGTGCGTTTTCCGCCGCGTTGGGTGCCATGGTCTATGTCGTCACCCAGGAAGGCGACGGGCAGCGCATCCTGCCCGCCGCGATCATGGAGGCGGTCGTCACCGAGGGCTCGACAGTGCCGATCAGGGTCACGCATGCCGGGATCGCCCGGGTGCTGCGCTACACGTTCACTCTGACGTGAAAATCGAAGGCAACCGACAGCAACCCCCGTCGGCACCCGCCGACGGGGGCAGGCAGGTGGGTTCCGATGGTGCACACCGCGGTGTTTGCGATCGGCGCGGCGATGGCGGCAGCGAGCGGCGTGCTGTTTGCCCCGCTGGTCGGCGTCAACCACACTATGGGCCTCGACTGGGTGCTCAAGGCCTTCATCGTCGTGGTGATCGGCGGCATGGGCAATCTCGGTGGCTCGATTGCGGCCGCGATTTTCATCAGCCTGCTGGAAGCCTATGCGGCGATCTGGGTCGATCCCTCCCAAGCGGTGATCGTCTCCTTCGTGGTACTGATCCTTACGCTCCTGTTCCGGCCGACCGGCCTCTTCGTTCCGACGCCAAAATGACAATCGCCCCGCTCAGCAAATCGATGCCGCTCAAAATGAAATTGAGCCACACCGCCGTTTTCTGGCTCGGCTTCTGCGTGGTCATGGCGCTGCTAATTGTCGCGCCGCTGGTGCTGCCCGGATATTGGCGGCGCTTTCTCACCGAAATCCTGATCTGGGGCCTGCTCGCGATGTCGTCCGATATCCTTATCGGCTATGCCGGCATGGTCTCCTTCGGGCATTCGGCCTTCTTCGGACTCGGCATGTACGGCGCGGCGGCTGCGCTCTTGATCGTCAGCCCGCCCAATCTGTGGCTCGCCATTCTGTTCGGGCTCGGCGGGGCGGCGGGCGCGGCATTGTTCGTCGCCTTTTTCTCCACGCGCCTGCGCGACATCTACTTCGCCATCACCACGCTGATCTTCTCGCAGATCTTCTATGTGATAATCTTCACCTGGACCAAGGTGACCGGCGGCGAGAACGGGCTGATCTTCTCGCGCCCGCATTTCACGATCCCGTTCCTCTATGACACGCGTTTCTCGACCGCGACACTGCACTGGTTCGTGCTGGCGGTGGTCGCCGGCTCCTATCTGCTTCTGCGCCGCATCATGCAGTCGCCTTTCGGCATGGTGCTGCAGTCGATCCGTGAGAACGAGGCGCGCACGCGAGCGATCGGCTATCCGGTCGAGCGCTACAAGATCGTGGCGGTGATGCTGTCCGGCCTGTTCGCTGGGCTTGCCGGCGTGCTCTATGCCGTGCAAAACCAGTTCGCCGCGGCGGAATTCGTATTCTTCACAACCTCGGGCGACACCGTCATCTTCAACGTCATGGGCGGCATCGGCACGCTGGTTGGCCCCATCGTCGGCGCCGGTTTCTTCCAACTCCTTCGCGAGCTGTTGTCGCGCATTTTCGGCGATCAGTTTCCCTATCTCATCCCGCTCGGCGTGATCTTCATCGTCATGATTATCTTCCTGCCGCAGGGCCTGCTCGGCTTTGCCCGGCGCTGGCTCAATCGCTAAACTAGGACTAGGATGTTCATGTCGACACGTGTGCGTGAACGTGCGCATGGAGAAGCTAACTTCGACAGCAGCTGTCTTGCCAATCGATCGTTTCAAGCTGCCTTGGAAGGGCTCTTTTCATTTGGAAGCGCCAGGCAAGCTATTGAAATTGCTGGAGCGTGTTTCGGCCATTTTTTCCAAACGCGCCTTGAAATCGTTGAATAATCAAACTGATTTTGATTCCGCCATTCGGCGCCAGAACGGCCCGACCGAGTTCTTTGATTGCACAAGCTTAATTGGACTTTTTGAGCGGTTTATTCTGAAAATCGACCGGCATGCGCCCTTGCCAAGCGTATTCCTGCGAGATCAGACAATGAAAGTAGCTATCGATACATCACCTTCGCGTCGCCAAGTGTTGCGACTGGCAGCCATGGTTACGGCGTGTGCCGTACCTGCGAAGGCCTCGAACCCCGCGGAGGTATTCAACAGCGAGACAAACAGCTCCCACGTTCCAGCTAATGCCGTCTCGACCTTCGAAAGCGTCTGGCAGACCGTACGTGATCGTTTTTACGATCCGCGTCTCAACGGATTGAACTGGCTGGCCGTTCGGGAGAGATATCTTCCCGACGTTGAGCGGGCAACCTCCCAGGATTCTGTGGCGGGTGTCATCAACACCATGCTTTCTGAGTTGCACGCTTCGCACACGCGCTTCTATACGCCGGATGAACCTGCATATTATGAGCTTGCAGATATCTTTGTCGGCGCACTGCGACGCCGGGGACTGCAGCGCGCCTTTCCAGACGGCCGCATTTCGTACCCTGGCATCGGTATCATCTCAGGTTCAGAGGCGAGTGTTCGTAACACGATCACGGCCGTGATAGATGGAACGCCGGCTCAACAGGCCGGCCTCCGTCCGGGCGACGAAGTTGTTACAGCGGACGGCACGGCATTTGAGCCGATCGGGTCGTTCCGTGGGAAGGTGAGCAAGACCGTTCTCTTGAAGGTCCGTCGCGACGGCTCGGACCTGCAAATCTCCGTTGTGCCGGCAGACCTCGAGCCCACGAAAATGTTCCTTCGTGGGCTGGAATCTAGTGCCCGCATCATTGAGTCCAGCGGACGACGCATCGGCTATGTGCATGTTTGGTGCTATGCCGGCTACACCTATCAACGCGCTCTTGAAGTTCTGCTATCTCAAGGGGCGTTAAAGGACGCGGACGCTCTGATCTGGGATTTGCGGGATGGCTGGGGCGGCGCGCAACCCGAATATCTCGATCTGTTCAATGCCCGAGCGCCAACCATGCAGGTCACTGACCGAAGGGGTAACGGCGAATTCGTGAATGTGAAGTGGCGAAAGCCCGTTGCGATGCTCATCAACGGCGGTACGCGCAGCGGCAAGGAGGTCCTTGCCTATGGCTTCAAGAAGTACCGGTTGGGCGAGCTCATCGGCACTCGGACAGAGGGGGCGGTCCTGGCTGCCACTGCATTCCTCATCGGAAGCGGCTTGCTGCTACTCGCCGTCGAGGATGTCCGGGTCGATGGCGAACGCCTGGAGGGCGTGGGCGTGACGCCAACGATCGACGTCCAGGCAGACGCGACCTTTGCAGGATCAGACGACCCACAGCTAAGTCGTGCAGTCGCGGTTCTCTCGGGGACGTGATCGGCGCGGTCCCTGCGCGATCGCTACTTCGATACGAGCAGTTCTCTGGGCCCAAAAACACGGCGTCACCATTCTGACCGCGAGCGGTTGACGAAAACTTCGTCCATGCTAACCCGTATAATGAAATGTCCAACAAAGCGTCCAACACAAAAATCGGCCGACGCTCTAAGTAGCTGAAACACATTAGATAATTCTGACAGAAATTCAAAGTCGGAGCGCTTCACCCGCTCCGATTTTGTACGCTATTCTTCGATTTCGTACGATGTAGCGCGCTTCTGAACGCTGCCCAGAGTCGTCGCCAAACAAACCTTAGTACTGCGTTGGCGTCACCGCGTTCTGCGTCGGCGAATTGCCAGCGATTGGCATTCGAATCGTTGGGCTTGCGATCGGCTGCTCCATAAGATGCTTGCCAAATTAGCTGAACTCTTGCCCAAACGGTGGTCGTCAAAGCTTGGTCAATCAGCTACTTGAGGACCCTAGCCGCGGCCATTCGTCGTCGGGCGGGACGATCGACATTCTTGTCAACAGTTTTCCGGCGCCGAGGCCTGGCCATGCTTTGCGGAGCGTAGAGTCCGAAATCATTGGCGACCAAACCACTCTGGCTGCCTGTAAACACCGCTTGATCATCCCCGCGGTCAATATGACGAAGGGGAGTGTCCAGATGTTCAAGACGGGACATCATCCGGATTTCACGCTAGACCCCAAGCGGCGACTGGTTGATGTGGTCATGGCAACCAGCGCCGCTCCGACCTACTTCCCGTTGGCCGAGGTGGGCCATGCGCACTACGCCGATGGTGGTCTCGTTGCCAATGCGCCCGATCAATGCGCGCTTCACGAGGCGACGCACTTTCTGAAGCAGGATCTTTGTCAGTCTCGATCCTCAGCATTGGTACCACGTCGACCGGGTTTTCACTCAAGCGATCTCTCGGTCGCGATCTGGGCAGCGCGAAATGGATGATGCGAGGTCGGCTGTTACGCACGATTGTTTCTTCGCAGCAGCAACTCGTCGATTACATGCTTCGTCATCAACTGGGCGGCCGTTATCTGCGGATCGATGCCACTCAATCGGAAGAGCAGCAGGCGGATCTGGCCCTGGATGTTGCTGACGCGAACGCTCAAGGTACGCTGCTTGGCCTGGCAGAAGGCAGCTTCCAGAAGGTTTCTGCCGATCCGGTACTGCAAAAATTTCTCTCTCATATGCCCGATCCGCCCGACTTCCAGGTCACAACCTCGGCCGCAGATTGAACAGCGAGGGCTTTGAAGTCGGTACCGAGTCTTCAGGGGCGTTTCTTGAGCTGGATCGATCCCTTGGTATTGCGATCGGTCCAGTAATGACCGCTCATCTTCTTCGGCGGCGTACCGATGACGCGATAGCGAAATGCACCATAGTGGATTTCGGTCTGCGTGCCGCGAGCGAGAATGTCGGGGTCGCTCTGGTAAACGCCAATCACTTCATAGACACCGTCATCGTGGCGGATCAGCCGCCCTGCAAGTTGGAAGGACCTGTTTGTGTTCGGCTCTTCACCTGTCACCAAGCGAACCGATAACGACGAATAGGTTTGCGTGATCGCGGCGGTGCCAGTGATCGTCTTGTTCTCGCGGCCTCCTTGCTAGACGTAGGAGGACAATAATTCGGCAGCCCATTGGCCGGAGAGGTCGGGCGTCTTGTGAAAAAGCCGGAACGGCCAGTACCGCCACAATACCCGGTCGAAGGCCGTCAAGAGGCCGGTGACGATCGCGACCGTGACGGAAAATGGCTTGGCGTAATCCCAGGATAGGTCTACTCCGAAGTACAGGAGTGAAATTGCCCAGACTGCGGCCGCCACGATGATGATAACTGGTCGTCCGTGAAGAACTGCGAAGTCCTTGATTTAAAATCTAGAAACGGCACGCTAGGGCAATCAAGTTTGCCGGGAATCGGGTGTGCGGAAGGGGATTGAACGAAGCCGCTGACGCGGCAATTGAGGAGGGATCGCAGGAGCAGCCTCCTGTCTGAGAGGATCGCGGGTTTTTCGAAGCCCAACCCTTCAGACAGGAGTTTTTCGATGGCTGAGATCAGCCCTCTTCGCCGCCGCATGATCGAGGACATGACGGTCCGCAATCTGTCGCCGGCGACGCAACGATCCTACCTTGCCGCGGTATCGAAGTTGAGCCGGTATTTCGGCCGATCCCCTGATCGTCTCGAACTGGAGGATATTCGCGCCTTCCAGGTCCACTTGGTGGCGACCGGGATATCCTGGCCGGCGCTGAACCAGATCGTGTGTGCGCTGCGCTTTTTCTACGGTGTGACGCTCGGCCATGACGCCATTCCGGAGCGCATCGCCTATGCCCGCGAGCCGCGCAAGCTGCCGGTGGTGCTCGGCGCCGACGAAGTCGTGCGCTTCCTGGAGGCCATCCCAAGTCTCAAGAGCCGCACCGCTCTGACGACGGTCTATGCCGCCGGACTGCGCGTCTCCGAGGTGGTTCTGCTGAAGATCGCCGATATCGACAGCCAGCGGATGGTGATCCGGGTCGAGCAGGGCAAGGGCGGCAAGGACCGTTACGTCATGCTCTCTCCGCAACTGTTGCGGATTCTCCGCAGCTATTGGCGGTTGGCCCGGCCGCAGCGCTGGATGTTCCCCGGCCGTAACGGGAATGTCAGATATTTTGTGTAAGAGGCCTCTGTGAAGGTTGAAATCGCAGTCGTTTCTTGCATCAGCCGGACATTGTCGTCGATCCTATGGTGGCTAACAGTGGCCGGGCAGCAAGCTCTGTCAAGGCCGCAGCCGCCGCAGGCGGGGGCCGCAGGCCCGCCTTTACAGAGCTTGCTGATCGGCCAAACTCGGGCCGCCGGATAAGACGGCTGATCGACACTTTGGTCATCGCGCTGATCCCGGAAAACGCGAGCCGAACTGAATGGCGAACTGGCCCATGGCGGCAGTCCACTCGACGCCTCGCCGCCACCGCAATCCGGCGTTCTTGATGGCGAGATAAAGCAGCTTCAACGCCGCGTCGTCGTTTGGAAAGCTGCCGCGGGTCTTGATGATCTTGCGCAAGCTGCGGTGCAGCGCCTCGACTGCGTTGGTAGTGTAGATCATCTTGCGGACGCCGGGAGCGAACGCGAAGAACGGCACGACGTGTTCCCAGGCGCGGCGCCAAGCCTGGCCGATCGCCGGATAGCGCTTGCCCCATTCGTCCTCGAACTCCTCGAGCCGGACCAGCGCCATGTCGGCATTCTCGGCCCGGTAGATTGCCTTGATGGCAGGCAGGATCGCCTTGCGATCCTTCCAGGCTACAAACGCCAGACTGTTGCGGATCAGGTGCACGATGCAGGTCTGCACCACGGTCTGCGGATAGACCGAGGCGATCGCCTCGGGAAAGCCCTTGAGCCCATCCACCACCGCGATCAGGATATCGTTGACGCCACGCATCTTCAGGTCGTTGATGACCTTGAGCCAGAATTTGGCGCCTTCGGTCTGCTCAATCCAAAGGCCCAGAACCTCCTTCTCGCCGTCCGGATTGAGCGCCAGCGCGACATAGACGGCCTTGTTTTTGACCATGCCTTCATCGCGTATCTTGACCCGCAGCGCGTCGAAAAACACCACCGGATAGATCGGGTCGAGCGGACGGGTTTGCCATTCTCGGACTTCGTCGAGAACCGCGTCGGTCACCCGGCTGATCAAATCCGGCGAGACCTCGGCCCCATAAAGTTCAGATAAATGCCCCTGGATCTCGCGCACCGTCATGCCGCGCGCGTAGAGGCTCAGGATTTTGTCGTCGAAGCCGTCGAAACGGGTCTGGCCCTTGGCGATCAATAGCGGCTCGAAGCTGCCGGCCCGGTCGCGTGGCACAGCTATGTCGATCTCGCCGTCCTCGGTCAGGATCGTCTTCGCGCTAGCCCCGTTACGGCTATTGCCGCTGCCGCGGCCGGCCGGGTCCCCCTTCTCGTAGCCAAGATGATCGCTCAGCTCTGCACCCAGCGCCCGCTCAATCAGCGCCTTCTTCAGCTGCTTGAAAAGCCCGTCCGCACCTGTGAGGTCTTCAGGCTTCTCATAGTTAGCAAGCAGTTGATCCAGTAGTTCAGGTGTAATCGTCGTGTTGGTCGTCATGTGAGTCTCCTCGGTAAGGTAAACTCACAGAAACCTGCTTACACATTCTTTCTGACACCCTCGCCGTAACGAGGAGCGACCGCTCGATCCCACCGTATTGCATGCCGCCTGCCGTTCGGCCCGCACGGCGGCCGGCCTGAGCAAACAGGTGACGGTCCACACGCTGCGACACAGCTTCGCAACGCATCTGCTGGAGAACGGGGCCGACGTGCGCATCATCCAGGTGCTGCTCGGCCACGCCAGCCTGGCCAGCACCGCGCGCTACACCCAGGTCGCCACCAAGACCATCAGCAACACGCCAAGCCCGCTTGACCGGCTTCGTCTGGAGGTCGTGCCGCCCGGCTGAGCGGGCATCATGGCTCCGGTTCTGGAGGTGGCGGATGTCTTCCGCCGCCACGGCGAAGCGTTTCGGCAGGCCCGTGCCGGCCATCTCGGCCGCGTCGAGCGACGCGTCATGGGCGCCATCACGGCGTGCCGGACGGCGACGCTCGGCGGTCACGTCGAGCAGTGCGATGATTGCGGCCGACACGCATCGCCTACAACTCCTGCCGCAACCGCCATTGCCCCAAGTGCCAGGGGCTGGCGCGCGCCGAATGGCTCGCGCAGCGACAGGCCGAACTGTTGCCGGTGCCGTACTTCCACGTCGTCTTCACCCTGCCGACGCTGGTCGGCGAGATCGCCTTCCAGAACAAGGCCGCCGTCTATGCGATCCTGTTCCGCGCGGCCGCCGAGACGCTTACCACCATCGCCGCCGATCCCAGGCATCTGGGCGCGCAAATCGGCGTCACCGCGGTGCTCCATACCTGGGGTCAGACCCTGCAGCATCATCCGCACATTCATTGCGTGGTGCCAGGCGGCGGCCCCTCGCTCGACGGCACGCGCTGGATCGCTTGCCGCCCCGGCTTCTTCCTGCCGGTGCGCGTGCTGTCGCGCCTGTTCCGCCGACTGTTCCTGCAGAACCTCGCAGGATGCATTCGACGCCGGCGAGCTGCGCTTCTTCGGCAACCTTGCCGGTCTTGCCGAGCGCCACGGCCTTCGCCACCGGGCTCGACCAACTCAGGCGCATCGAATGGGTCGTCTATGCCAAGCCGCCGTTCGGCGGCCCCGAACAGGTGCTGGCCTATCTCGGCCGCTACACCCATCGCGTCGCCATCGCCAACAGCCGCCTGGTCTCGCTCTCCGACGGCAAGGTCCGCTTCGCCTGGAAGGACTATCGCCAGGACGGCAAGACCAAGGTGATGACGCTCGATGCCGACGAGTTCATCCGCCGCTTCCTGCTGCATGCCCTGCCGGACGGCTTCCATCGCATCCGCCACTACGGCTTCCTCGCCAACGGCCAACGCGGCGACAATCTCGCTCTCTGCCGCCGGTTGCTCGATGCCCATCACACCATGGCCAATTCCGAGTCGGCGGACGGTCACGCCAAAGACAGAACAACACCAGTGACTTCCTCATCTGCCCCGAGTGCGGCGGCACCATGCGCCGAATTGCAGCCGTGCCGCGTTCCTCCACCCATCAGCCGTTCTACTGTGACACGTCATGATCTCATCGCTGCCGATTTTCGTCATCACCACCGCCACCGAGTTTGCTGCGCGTCCTGTCGCCAACCGGCCAGCTATGCCGATCGACTGCCGCAATACCTTCCCCAGAGCTGGCCAACGACTAAACCTGACCGGTTTCTCACGTTCAGTACCCGATCTGCGAGGTTTTCCTCGCCAAAACAGCGCTTCGCATCAGTTGCGCGGCCATCGTCAGAGCAGTCTCGCCAGCACGGCGGGTTCTGGCACGCCGTGTCCGCGCGCCGCTTCGTAGAGGTTCCAGGCACCGACGATGTTGGCCTGCACGATCGGCGCGAACGGCCCTTCGACCGAGACGCCGCCGATCAGACGATCGCGTCGCTGCCGGCGACCATCTTGTAGACCGCTCCGGCGTCTTCGAGCGCCGCGACGACGACCTCTTCCCCGGCCTCGGCAGGCGCCATCGGCGCGATGTCGCTCGCGCGCAGCACGCGCGTCAGCCGGCGCAGGCGCGGCCGCAGCACCCGGCCGAGCCCGCCGGCGGCGCCAGTCAGGAGCAGCCGGTCGAACGGAGGCGCCGGTGACGTGGAAACGGGCGGGGACGAGGACACGCCGTCATGGTTGATGAAGGCCGCGCCCGCGCCCATCGGCGGATGCCCTCTTGTGTCGAGTCGTCAGTCGTCGTACAACTGACGGTCGCTTGATTGCGGACAGCACATGAACGAGCCTGCCCTGTTGTCCGCCCTGCCGCTGATCCGGCGGCCGCGCAACCTCGCGCTCACCGTCGTCGACGCCCTCGGAGACCGGATCCGCGACGGCCGGCTCGGCCCCGGCGCGAAGCTGGCAAGCGAGTCGGCGCTGATGGCCGAGTTCGGCGTCAGCCGTACCGTGATCCGCGAGGCCCTGTCGAAACTGCAGGCGGCCGCGCTGGTCCAGACGCGGCACGGCATCGGCACCTTCGTGACTTATGGCGGCACCGACTCCGCAGTGTTCCGCATCCGACCCGACCAGCTCGAGACGCTGCACGACGTCGTCGCCATGCTCGAGCTGCGCATCGGCATCGAGACCGAAGCAGCGAGCCTCGCCGCGCAGCGGCGCAGCGATGCCGACCTGGTTGCGCTGCGCCAGTCGCTGATCGCCTTCACTCAAGCACTAGAAGCCGGGCGCCTACGAGTGGGCCCCGACTTCCAGTTCCATCTGGGGAATCATGCGAGCCACCGGCAACGCGCACTTTTCGACCCTGTTCCAGAGCCTTGGCGCGATGGCGATTCCGCGCGCCCGCCTCGATCCGTCGGCCGCTTCGGCCGACGAACGCCAGGCGTACCTCCGCCGTGTCAATGCCGAGCATGGCTCGATCCTCGACGCCATCGAGAACCGCGACAGCGAGGGGGCGCGCGCCGCCATGCCGACCATCTCGCGAACAGCCGCGAGCGCCGGCGGCGGGCGGCGCAACTGGCCAAGAGCTGAAACCCACCGGTCGTACGATGACCTCCGGGATGTGCGACGAGCCGAAGGAGCCGAGATGACCGACCGTGACGCTGATCGCGCCTTTCCGAATGCGTTCAGGCGCCGCCTGCTTGCGGGCGAGACGCTGATCGGCTGCTGGTGCTCGCTTGCAAACCCGATCACGACCGAGGTGCTCGGCATCGCCGGCTTTGACTGGCTGCTGCTCGACGGCGAGCATTCGCCGAACGACGTCAGGACCTTCATCCCGCAGCTGATGGCGCTCAAGGACAGCGCGAGCGCACCGATCGTGCGGCTGTTGTGGAACGACGTGGTCGAGATCAAGCGGCTGCTCGACGCCGGCTTCTACAACTTCCTCGTGCCGTTCGTGCAAAGTGTCGACGACGCGCGCCGCGCGGTGCGCGCGACGACGACCCGCCCGACGGGGTTCGGGGCGTCTCGGTGTCGCAGCGGAGCAATCGCTTTGGCACGGTCGCCGACTATTTTCGCGACATCAACGCGCAGATCAGCGTGCTGGTCCAGATCGAGAGCCGCGCCGGGCTCGACGCGGCGGCCGCGATCGGCGCGGTCGATGGCGTCGATGGCATCTTCGTCGGCCCGTCGGACCTTGCCGCCGCGCTCGGCCATCTCGGCGATCCGAATCACGCCAGCGTGCAGGCGGCGATCGGCGAGGCGTTCGCGGCCGCCAAGTCCGCTGGCAAGCCGAGCGGCATCCTCGCGCCGGTCGAGGCCGACGCGCGCCGCGACATGGCGATGGGGGCGACTTTCGTCGCCGTCGGCAGCGACCTCGGCGTCTTCAGGAGCGCGACGCAACAACTCCGCGATCGCTTCGCGCGAACCGGTTGAGCCAGCCGAACATCGTCCAGCTCGTTCGACTTGTCGAACACCTTGCTGGCGCCGAGCTGCTGACATTTCACGCGGATCTCGGGCGTCGCGTGGTTGGTGAGGACGATGCACATCGGCGCATCCGGCAGGTCGCCCATCGCCTTGAGCACGCCGAGGCCCGAGCCGCTCTTCAGGAAGATGTCGACGATCGCCAGGTCGCAGGCGTGGCTGCGGTCGCGCAACCAGCCGAGCGCGGAGCGCTCGTCCTCGGCCATGCCGACGACCTCGATCGGCGCGCTCTCGCGCAGTGCGTCGATCAGGTTTTCGCGGATGACCGAGCTGTCCTCGACGATGTAGATCCTGATGTTGTCCATCGCGGCTCCCGATGCACCCCGGCGCCTTGATTTTCGTCACGCTCGCGCCAGCGCCCCATCGGTCGCGACGCGGCGTCGGCGTCGGGCAGCGGTCTGCGCTGAAGTCGGAAAGCTCCGACGGCGCGTTGCGCGGACCGAGCGCGCCGCCGCCGCGGCCATGCTCAGTGCGCCCGGCCTTCGTAGAGGTCGCGACCCTGCGCCAGGGCGCGGATCTTGGCGTCGGCGACCGGCGCGTCCAGCATCCAGAAGCCGCAGTCGGGATGGACGTAGCGAACGCGACCGACGCCAAGGATCTCGCCGCCCTGCGGCTCGATCGCGGCGCGACCGCATCGGCCACTTGACCTCGGTCGCCTTGATGTCGACGACGCCGAGGCCGAAGCCGATCTCCGGCTTCAGCCCCTTGAAGACCTGAAGCTCCTCGGGGCGGCCGGTGCGCGCACTCGAGGACGACGCGCACCCCGGCGAGCGCGTTCAGATAGCGCAGCAGCTGCTCCCAGGTGCCGTGCTGGACGCCTGGCCGGCCGGAGTTGCCCAAGCAAAGGTGCACTGCGGGCGTCGTCGACACCGCATCGAGGACCCGGTTGATTGCCTATGCCGCCCACTCCCATTCGTCGGGGTGACCGGGCAGGTTCGCCTCGTCGAGCTGGACGATGTCGGCGTCGAGACCGCGCACCTGCTCGGCGAGCACGTCGGCGATCGCGTGCGCGAGCGCGCGCGTATCACCGTAGTAGCGGTCGAGCGAGGTCTTGGCCAGCATGTGCGGGCCGGGCGACGGTGAACTTGAAGGGGTGCGTCGCCAGTCCTTTGGCGCGCTGGCAGGCGAGCGGCAGGTCGAGTGTTCCGCCGCCGAGCGGTCCCTCGACAACGCCCGGAGGGCGCGTGCGAAAGCGCATCCCGGGCTGCGCGCGGTAGGCCAGCACTCTCGTCGAAGGTCATCTCGTGGCGGATGCCTTCCATCTCGGCCGACGTATTCGATCATCCCGTTGGTCTCAGGATGGTTGACATCGAAGCGATACAGCTCGCCGTCGCAGACGACGTCGACGCCCGCCAGCTCCTGGGTTGCGATGACGACGCGGGTCGCGTTCCACCAGCGCCTGCTCCGAAGGCGCGGCGACAAGCCACTGGGGAACCGGGTACGAGCCGACGACGGTGGTGCGGATGCGGGGACTGGTCATGAAGATCTCGTGGCGCCCCTGAGTCACTTCGCCATCTTCACCGAGCGGTCGAGGAATTCGTTGGTGTACGCGAATCCTCCGACGTCGAACGGCTTGTCGATGCCGACGTAGGTCTTCACCAGCTCGTAGTCGGCCGCCATGCGCTCGGGGTCGAGGTAGCCGAGCGCGACGCCGCGCGAGAACTTGTCGCTCATCAGCACCTCGACCAGTTCCCAGTTCTGCAGCTCGTTGTCGAAACTGAGCGCGCCGTTGGCGTCGATCAGCGCCTGCACGCACGGATTGGGCGTCGCGACGCAGGCGGCGAACGCCTTCTGCGTCACCTTGACGAACGCGGCGACGGTCGCCTTGTTCTTCGCCAGGTAGTCGACGTTGACGATCACCGTGTTGCCGTAGGTGTTGAGGCCGGCGTCCTTCCAGGCGACAAAGCCCATGTCGTCGCCGAGCTCGCGCTTGAAGATGTGGTGGATGTTGTAGAACGAGGTCGTCGCGTCGATC
>CAWHQY010000097.1:0-17797 GCA_963831505.1 uncultured Alphaproteobacteria bacterium
GGCGCTCCCTAGGGGAATCGAACCCCTGTTTCAGCCTTGAGAGGGCCGCGTCCTAACCGCTAGACGAAGGGAGCAGAGCTGCGTGTGCGGCTATCGAAATAGCCGGTGAAGGCGTTTCGCGCAAGGAAGAACGGGGCCGAAAATGTGACAGGCTTAACCGTGCCGGCGCACCCAAACCCGCCCCGCCCCTAGGGCTCGGTCGCGAATTTCAGGCTGCCGGCGGGTTTCAGCGTCTGCGCGTCGAAGGTGCGGATTTCGGTCGCCCCGTTCACCTCCAGCATCAGGACGAGCTTGTCGCCGGCGACAGCGGTAGCGTAGATGCGGGCGCCCTTGGGTAGCGTCGCCGTGACATTGTTGACCGCGCCGCTTCCCTCCGCCGTGAAAAGGCGATAGCCGATGGCAACCATGACGGCCGCGACCGCGACCGCCGTGGTGATGCTCGCGATCAGCATCATCCTCCGCACCCTCAAAAACAGGGCGGCCTGCTCCGGGGTCTGTTCGGGAAAATCGGTTTGGCTCATGCAAGGCTCGTCATTACAAGGCTCGTCATCGAATAGCGCCGAAAGGCTGCAGGTCACGGTGTCCGGCGACGAAGGCTCGACCCGGCTCGACCGCGTGCTATCGGCGCATCTGGCTGAGCTGTCGCGCTCGCGGCTGAAAGCGCTGATCCTCGCGGGCCAGGTTTCGATCGAGAAAGGCCCTTCAATCAAGAAAGAGCCGGCCGGAACCGCCCCCGTCCGCGATCCCGCTTATCATGTCGGACCCGGCGATACGATCATAATCGACGTGCCGGAAGCCGCCGATCCCGAGCCGCGGGGCGAGGATATCGCGCTCGACATCGTCTATGAGGACGAGGACATCATCGTCATCGACAAGCCGGCCGGGCTCGTGGTGCATCCGGCCGCGGGCCATGCGAGCGGAACGCTGGTCAACGCGCTGATCGCCCATTGCGGCGCGAGCCTGTCCGGCATCGGCGGCGTGAAGCGTCCGGGCATCGTGCACCGGCTCGACAAGGACACTACCGGGCTGATGGTCGTGGCCAAGAACGACCGCGCCCACGCTTCGCTGACCGCGCAATTCGCCGATCACGGCCGCACGGGCGAGATGCGGCGCGGCTACCTCGCCTTTGCCTGGGGCGTGCCGAGCCGGCCGCGCGGCACGGTCGATGCGCCGATCGACCGGCATCCCCATGCAAGGGAGAAGATGGCGGTGCGCGAGGGCGGCCGCGAGGCCGTCACCCATTTCGAGGTCCGCGAGGCCTTCGACGGCCGCGACGGCAAGCCGGTCGCCTCGCTGCTGGCCTGCCAGCTCGAGACCGGCAGGACCCACCAGATCCGGGTCCACCTCGCCCATATCGGCCATCCGCTGATGGGGGATTCAGTCTATGGCCCCCACTTCAAAACCAAGGCAAGCCACCTCGGCCCACAGAGCCAGGCGGCCCTCACCGCCCTCGGGCGGCAGGCGCTGCATGCCTATCTTCTGGTATTGGAGCACCCGAGAACCGGGGAGATTCTGCATTGGGAATCACCGCTCCCGGAGGATTTGCTTCTCCTCGAAGGGGTTCTGAAAGCGGCGCTATGACGCAGGCCTTTTCAAAAAGGCACGATATGTCAGCCGGTTATAGCAGCCACACGGGAAGGTGACGGGACGTTAACTTCCAAAAAGTGCACTGGTTGGTGTATATTGCACCTGCGTCAAACATGGACGCGGAACATCGCAGGCCGGCCGGCTTTAACAAAGCGGCCGCCTTGCCGGGCCCGCCGCTATCGGGGGCCTGAACCACTGGAGGGCGCTCTACATGGCCCGTACAGCTACTTTGCCGATCCTCAATGGAGAATCGGGACTTTCAAGATACCTCGCCGAGATCCGCAAATTCCCGATGCTGGAACCGCAGGAGGAATACATGCTCGCCAAGCGTTGGCGCGAGCATGACGATCGCGACGCGGCGCAGAGACTAGTCACCAGCCATCTCCGGCTCGTGGCCAAGATCGCCATGGGCTATCGCGGCTACGGCCTGCCGATCTCCGAGGTCGTCTCGGAAGGCAATGTCGGCCTGATGCAGGCGGTGAAGCGTTTCGAGCCTGAAAAAGGCTTCCGTCTTGCCACCTACGCCATGTGGTGGATCAAGGCGTCAATTCAAGAGTACATTCTGCGTTCCTGGTCGCTCGTGAAGATGGGCACCACCGCGAACCAGAAGAAGCTGTTCTTCAACCTGCGCAAGGCGAAGAGCAAGATCAACGCTTTGGACGAGGGCGATCTTCGCCCCGACCAGGTGCAGATCATCGCCAAGCGCCTCGGCGTGACGGCTCAGGACGTGATCGACATGAACCGCCGTCTCGGCGGCGATGCCTCGCTCAACGCGCCGATCCGCGACGACGGCGAAGCCGGCGAATGGCAGGACTGGCTGGTCGACAACTCGCCCAACCAGGAAGCCCTGATGGCCGAGCACGAGGAATACGATCATCGCCGTGACGCCCTGCATGGCGCCATGGGCGTGCTCAACCCCAGGGAACGCCGCATCTTCGAGGCGCGGCGCCTCGCAGACGATCCGATGACGCTCGAGGATCTCGCGGCCGAGTTCAACGTGTCGCGCGAGCGCGTGCGCCAGATCGAGGTCCGCGCCTTCGAGAAGGTGCAGTCGGCGGTCAAGGGCGCGATCGCGAAACAGCAGGCGGCGACGCTCGAGGCCGCGCTCTGAGCTCGCAATACGAATTGGCGGATTGAAACGAGAAAGCCGGCGGAGACGCCGGCTTTTTTGTTGCCCTGCCTTGCCTCCACGACATCGATGTCGTCCCGGGCAAGCGAGCATCGCGAGCGCGGCCCGCGACCCATAACCACCGCAGTCGATGATAGCGTGAAGCTGAAGCCACAGCGTGCTTCAACAAATATCGCCTGTGGCCAAATATCGCGTGGCTACGGGTCCCTGCTTTCGCAGGGACGACACGTTGAGAAAGCGCGGCTTAGTAATAATCCCGGAAATATTCCGCCAGCGTATCCGGCTCCTCCAGCGTGTTCAGCCACACCGGCGCGCCGTCGAGCAGTGCGGTGGCCTGGGTCTTGTAGTCCGGCGCGACATCGTCCGGTTGCGGCAACGGCTGGCGCAGCATGTCGCGATAGGCATCGTAAGCGGCCGGCGTGCCGACGAAGATGCAATTGCAATGCTGCGGCTCGGCATAGAAATAGCGGACCTGTTCGCCGATCTTGTGCATGACGAAACGATGCGGGGGCAGCGCGCGCAGCGCCTTCCTGCCCATCGCATCGTTGGCGAGCTGGACGCGGAAGCCGGCCGACGACAGGAAAAAGCTGTTCTTGTCGAGGAACGGCTTGCTCGGCGTTTCCAGCGCGACCAAAAGCGACGCGCACAGCAGCAGGGCAATCGCCGGCAAAAACGCCAATGCTCTTATCCCGCGTGCGCGGCGTGACGGCCTCCCGCCGGCCACCGGCACAACGATCGTTAGTGACATCTGAACTCCCTGCCCTCGTGCGCTGTAGTGCGCATCCTCGCTTATACTGGAAATCCCGCCTGCTCAATCGCGCTCGCCGCCTCTCGTCAGCCCGGCTCAGGGCGGTCGCTACTCCCCCCACTCCCGCGCCAGCGTCGCGAGCGCGCAGCCTTCGCAATAGCGCTTGTCCTTGAAGTCGATCCAGTTATGCGCGTAGACGCGCTGGAGCGGAATGTCGTAGCGCGCGCGCAGGACCTTCACGAGGATCTTCCACGCGTCGATTTGCGCCTGCGTCGCCGCCTTCGTGACATCGGGGTAATTGCCGGCGAACTCGACGCCGATAGACGTGTCCTTGTTGACCTGGTGATAGGTCTTGCTGTTGTCGACGTACTTGTTGTCGTTGCGGTCGGCCCCGTCGGTATGGGTCGGAACGAGATGGTCTGCGACTGCCCAATAGACCGTGCCGTCGGTCTCGACCCAGACCATGACGCCGCGCCGCGTCGGATTCTTGTGCTGTGCTTCGGCGCCGCCGCGCGCCGAGCCCGCCGGCCCCTCGGTCTGGTGCACGATGATGTTCTTCCAGGGATGGGCGCTCGCGACATCGCCCCAGGGCGAGAGCCAGACCATTTTCAGGCCGGGGATGTCGGGCGTGCCCGACTGTTTGGCGATCGTCTTGAGATCGGATGTCTGGGCAAAGGCCGGAAATGAAAACGCGATGGCGAACGCCATTGCAAGCGAACGGAGGCTCATGGTCAGAAAGCCCTGGAGCCGCGATGACTTCGGCATCCCGCTCCGTCTTTTGTTTTGAGCATGATCTTGTCGGAAAACCGGCTCCCACTTTTCCGGATCATGCTCGTGGGCCTCCTGACTAGCAGGTTCAGGCGCGTTTGCGCAAAGCGGACGCTGTCTGCGCTTCGGTCCCTGGCGTGGGCGGCGGCGGGGCGGAGCCGTAGGCCGCATAGCGGTTCTTGCCCTCTTTCTTGGCCTCATAGAGCGCGTGGTCGGCGGCCGCGATCAGCGGGTCCGGGAACGCTCCCATGTCGCGGGTCCATTGCGCCACCCCGATCGAGACCGCGATCGGAATATCGTTGCCGACGCAGGCCTCGGCGTCCCGGCGGCAGACGTCCAGCACGCGGCGAGCGATCATGATGCCCTCGCGGAGCGTCGAGGACGGCAGCACGATGCAGAACTCGTCGCCGCCGGTGCGCGCCAGCAGATCGCCTGGCCGCAGCCGCGTCTGCGCCATCAGCGTGAAATGCTGCAGGCAGGCGTCGCCGGCCGCATGGCCGTAGGTATCGTTGACGGCCTTGAAGCCGTCGAGGTCGATCACGAGCAGCGCGAACGGCTCGCCGCTGCGGTCCGACCGGGAGCATTCCTCGGAGAGCCGATGTACCAGCTGCCGGCGGTTGCCGACCCCGGTGAGGTCGTCGAGCAGGGCGAGATCGGCGACCTCGTTGCGCAGGCGGTCGATCGCCATCAGGAGGAAGCCGAAATTGAGCGACATCGACAGGAAGATCAGCGCCAGCGTCAGCGAGCCCTGCGCCAGCGACGAGCGCAAGAAGGAGAAGTCGAAGCCCAGCAGATTGCCGGTCGCCCGGACGGCATAGAGGGCGACGATCAGCGCGGCGACGAGGCCGGCGAGCCGCGCGCCCGGATTGACGCGGCCGTCCTGCTTCGAGAACAATAGCTTCAAGGTCAGCAGGAACGGCAGCGACTGGCCGGCCGAATAGACCAGCACCCGCATCGCCGAGCTGTCATAGGCGACGATGAAGAAGACAAGACCTGCGGAGGTCGTCGCGGTGACCAGAAATGACCGGCGCCAGGAGACCGGCCGATCGTAGAACCGCTCGATGCCCATGCAGGCAAGGCAGACGGCGAAGATCAGCACCGTGCCGCCGGCAAGCAGCGGCAGCAGCGTGCCCGGGAAAACCATGACCAGCATGGCCGAAAAACCGCCGAACGCCGCGGCAAAGCAGGAGGCGCCCCAGAACCGCGCGGCTTCCAGCTTCGGATAGGTAAGGGCGACGTAGGCCCAGATCAGGCCGACGGCGAGAAAATTGATGACGAAGACCGTCCATAACGTCGGAACGCTCAGCATAGCGACCGCAGCACCCGCATGGTCCTGTCCCTGTTCTGTCGAGCCGCCTGCCCACGGCCAATCCCGCAATCTTGCGGAACAGGATGCGGCTGCGTCGCTTAACGGACTCTCAACCCGGCCGCCGAAACCGGACTGTGGTTTTGAATTGATGAAGATCGGCCGGCACCTGGGCCCGCCTTTTCGCCACATCGTTGCCCGTCCGTGGCCGCATCGGCGCGCGTTCAAGGCCGACGCTCGCTTGATCGCCAAGCGCCGCTTTCATCCTTCGTGACGCGCACGTCGGCGCTCCACGCGTGAAGTTTTCGCCAAATGAGCATCAAAATGCATAACATCTGTGGATAACGCCATGACGCCGGCGTGACAGCACGGGGCAGCACGCCGCAAATCTGCTGAGTTTAGTCTTGAGGATATTGCGAGGCTGGCCCTCCGCCGAGCATGCCTCTCGTGTCGCGTTTCAATCCATTAAACCTTGAGAGGATACTATGGCTAAGAAAGCGAAGAAGGCGAAAAAGGCGAAGAAGGCCAAGAAGTCGAAGAAGAAGTAACTACTCTTCAGCCCGGGTGGAGCTTCGCTCTGCCCGGGCATCCGGCCTCTCCGGGGTGATCTCAAAAGCGGCGGGCCTGGCCCGCCTTTTTGATTCCTATCGTTTGCGCATGATCTCCGCGCAAACGCTTCGCGTTTGTCGCGAGGGAAAACCGGTTCCCACTTTTCCGGATCATGCGTTACCGTTCCGCAAACGCCAGCTTCGCCCCCAGGAGCGCAAAGCCGCCGGCAAAGGCGCGACGAAGCCAGGTCATGACGGCCGGCCGTGTCACCACGCGGTCGCGGACCTGGCCGGCGAACAGACCGTACAGCACGAACACGATGAACGTCATCGCCATGAAGGCGGCGGACAGCTCCAGCATCCGCGGAAGCGGGTAAACCTCGTCGTCCGCGATGAACTGCGGCAGGAAGGCGAGGAAGAAAATCGATAGTTTCGGGTTAAGGATGTTGATCAGGAAGCCGGTAACGATGACCCGCCGGCCCGAGCGCGCATCGAGCCGGGGTTCGACCGACAGCGCGCCCTGCTCGCGCAGCGCCTGCCAGGCCATATACAGAAGATAAAGCACGCCGAGCCATTTCAGCGCGGCGAACGCCAGCGCACTCGTATGCAGCACGGCGGCAAGCCCCAGCATAGCCGCCAGCATCGAGGGCAGGATGCCGAGCGTGCAGCCGAAAGCGGCGGCGATGCCGGCGCGCGATCCCCGCGTCAGCGCGGTCGCCAGCGTATAGAGCACGCCGGTGCCGGGCGAGACGACAACGATGAAAGAGGTGAGCAGGAACGACAGCGACATGGGCCGGACCGTATCACGCGCGCAAAACGCGCGGAAGCGAACCGGGCGGCGGCCGCCTCAATGCGGCGCGCCTCTCGCATGGGCCAATTCCGCCTCGCGCAGGATGTCGAGCGCGGCCCAGGGCTTTGACCAGAACTTGGCCCCCTCCGGCAGCGGCGCCGGCAACGAGCGGCCGGAGGTCACGATCACGTCGAGACCGGGATTGCGCTGCCGCGCGATGTGCGCGAGCTCGACCCCGCTCATCCGCCCCGCAAGGCTGACATCGGTTATCATCAGCGAAAGCTGCGTACTGAATTTGTCGAGCACGAGTTCGGCCGCTTCCGCGCTTTCGCACTGGATGACCCGGTAATCGCTTTCCTCCAACAGCACGCAGATCATTTCGCGCTGCATCGCGTCGTCCTCCACCACGAGTGCGGTGGCACGGACCGGTGTTGACTGTCCCATTGGATGGCCTCCCCGAAAATCGGCGTCTGAACAGGTAACGTATGTTAAGAGCCGAAAGCGCCGGATGGTTCGGTTCCAAATTTGGAAAGTGGCAGAATTGGTGTAGGACGATATCCTCTGCACGATTTTTAGTCACAATGGAGCGAGCATGACTGCGATCCGGGGTGCCGCGGTGGTCGTTACCGGCGCGGCCGGTGGCATTGGGCGCGCGCTGGCCCTGGAACTTGCCGCCCGAGGCGCGGATCTCGCGCTGGCCGACCGCGACGAGGCCGGCCTCCAGACGGTGGCCGCCGAGATCGGCAGCAAGCAGAAGGTAACGACCCACCGCGTCGACGTCGCCGAGCCAGCGCAGATCGCGAGCTTCGCGCAGGCCGCCATCGCGGCCCATCCCTCGCTCAATATCGTCATCAACAATGCCGGCGTGGCCCTACTTGGCCAGTTCACCGAGATCGATCAGTCGCAGATGGAATGGCTGATGAACATCAATTTCTGGGGCGTGGTGCATTCGACCCGCGCTTTCCTCCCGCATCTCTCGACGAGGCCCGCGGCGCATATCGTCAACCTGTCTTCGATCTTCGGCATCATCGCCCCGCCCGGCCAGACCGCTTATGCGGCGGCGAAATTCGCGGTGCGCGGCTTTTCGGAAAGCCTGCGGCACGAGCTGCAGGCGGCGAACAGCCCGGTCCGGCTGTCGGTGGTGCATCCCGGCGGCGTCGCCACCAACATCGCGCGCAATTCCCGCACCGGAAACCTCATGACCGACAATGCGCGGCGCGCGGAGGCGATCGAACGTTTCGACAAGGTGGCGACGAAAACACCGGCAGCCGCGGCGCTTCGCATCACCCGGGGCATCGAGCGGAACGAGCCGCGCATCCTGATCGGCAGCGACGCCCGCTTCATGGACCTCTTGCAGCGATTCCGTCCCGCGACCTATTGGGCCCCGCTCGCCCGCCAGATCGAGAAGCGGGCGAACAAGACGGGGTGACGAACGCGCATGCGGGGCGTTGGTCACCCAGGGGTGGCCCGCCGCCAACCCGCACCGAGCTTCTCCTGCACATGAAGACGAACTTGGCGACGAGCCAGCGACGGTGGGTACGGCGCATTCGCGTCTTTGGCACCCTACGAATTATCATCACTGCCCGGCGAGTTGATCCGCGAAATAGCCGATGGTCTTGCGGTAGATCACGGCGCGATTCCATTCGCGCATCGCCTCGAAATTGGCGCTGCCTTCGCCGTAGGGCTGCCCCATCTTGAAACCGCTGGTGTGCAGGAGGTTCGCGGTGGAGGCGAGCACGTCGGCCGTGCTGTGGCGGAGGTCGACATGGCCGTCGCCGTCGAAATCGACGCCGTATTTGATGTAGGACGACGGCAAAAATTGCGTCTGGCCGATCTCACCGGCATAGGCGCCGATCAGGTCGCGCAACGGCAGGTCGCCGCGCTGCACGATCTTCAGCGCCGCGAGCAACTCGCCCTGGAACAGCTCGGTGCGGCGGCAATCATGCGCGAGCGTCGCCAGCGTGCGGATCACCGGCAGCTTGCCCATGTCGCCCTTGCCGAAATCGGTCTCGAGCCCCCAGATCGCGACCAGGATCTGCCGGGGCACGCCGAACTGCTGCTCGATGCGCGACAACAGCGCGGCGTGACGCTGCAGCATGGCGCGCGCGCCATTGATGCGGCCGGCGCCGACGCGGGTCGAGACATACTGCTCGAAGGTCTTGTTGAAGGTGTAGCGCTGGCGGCGGTCGAAGGCGAGCACGCTGCCGTCCAGCGTCACGCCACCGAGCGCCTGGCTGACCACGCCCTGGGATACCCCGGCTGCGGTCGCCTCCGCGGAAAAACCCTGCACGAAGGTGTTGAAATCGCCGCCGCAGCGCGCGGCAATGGCGGGGGTGGAAGCGATCAGCGCGCAGAAAAAAAAGGCCCGGTGAAATTTGCGCATGAATGTCCCCTGTCGCAACCAGCCTTCCGATCATGCCACGGCAAAATCAGGTTCGTCAAAACGGCCCGTCGTCCTCACAAATGGCGCTACCGGCCCCGCAAAATTTGATCCGTATCAATGGCATGAACGTGTGCTTCCCTAGGGTGCCGGCACAGGAGAGCACCTATGACGGGAATTACCCTGACTGCCGAACAAATCCGCAAAGCGCCGCCGCCGGTGCGGCAAGGGATCGAGAAGGCAGAGATCGCCGCGTGAGGCGGAGCAGCGTGTCGTTTCGTATCGCGCCGTTTCTCCAGGGGTCGTGAGCCATGAACATGCAGGTCCGTCCCCTCGATACAGCCGAGACATCGGCGTCATTTCCCGTACCACCGGCGCCGCGCCGGCTCTGGAAGCTGATCGCTGCGGTGGTGCTCGTGGCCGCCGCCGCAGGCATCGGCTGGTGGTATCTGCGCGGACCGGTCGTCACCGTTGCCCAGGCGACGCGCGGCACCGCCGCCGAAATTGTCTATGCCACCGGATCGGTCGAACCCGAGACATGGTCGCGTCTCACCCCACTCGTGCGCGGCCGCATCATCGAGCGCTGCCGCTGTGAGGGCAAGGCAGTCAGGAAAGGCGAGCGGCTCGCGCGCCTCGATGACGCGGAGGCGCTTGCCACCCTGAACGACCTTCGGGCGCTGGAGGATTTCGATCGTCAGGAATTCGACCGGCAATCGCAGCTGCTTGCGCGCGGCTCCACCACGTCGCAGCTGCAGCAAAAAGCCGCCAGCGATCTGGCACGTATCCAGGCCCAGATCGCCGCGCAGACGCAGCGCCTGCGCTATTACGAGCTGGTCGCGCCCATGGACGGTATCGTGCTGCGCGAGGACGGCGAGGTCGGCGACATGGTCGAACCGGGTACCATTCTCTACCGCATCGGTCTCGAAAGGCCGCTCTGGGTCGTGGCCCAGGCCAACGAGGAGGACGTGCCGCGGATCGCAGTCGGCCAGAAGGCGCTGTTGCGCGCCGATGCCTTCGGGAGCCAGGTGTTGCCGGGCTTCGTCAAGGAAATCACGCCGGCCGGCGATCCCGTCGCCAAGACTTTTCGCGTCCGCATCGCCCTGCCAAACGACACACCGCTTCGCGTCGGCATGAGCGTCGAAGCCAATATCGTCACGCGCGAGAAGCATGATGCCCTGCTCGTCCCGGCGAACGCCCTGATCGGACACGAGGTGCTGGTCGTCAAGGACGGCCGTCCCGCCCGGCGCAGCGTCGTCATTGGCCTGCGCGGCACCAGCCAGGTCGAAATCCTTGGCGGCCTCGAAGAGCGCGAAACGGTCGCTTCGCCCGCCATCGCCGGCATCGCCAAACGACTGCACGTGCGGGCGCAGACGGGCAGCGGATTGGCGCCATGAAGCTGATCCTTGCCATCGCCTGGACGCACATCACCTTTCGCGCGCGGCAGACCCTGGTCGCGATCGCCGGCGTCATGACCGGCGTCGGATTTTCCATCATGATGGCGGCGCTGATGCAGGGCTCGCAGAACGATTTCATCGCCACCCTGGTCGACGCGCTGCCGCACATCTCGGTCACGGACGAATTGCGCGAGCCGACGCCGCAACCCGCCAATGTCGTCTACGATGCCGCCGAGATCCACGGCCTGACGCCGGAGGTGCGCCGGCCCGGCATCAAGAACCCGATGGCAACCATCGCCTCGCTGCAGGGCTGGGTACCCGGCGCGATCACCGCTTCGGTGCAGTCGAAGGCCGTGCTGCGCTTTGCCGGACGCGATCTCACGGTCTCCGTCATCGGCATCGATCCGCGTACCGAAGCCGATGTTTCGAACCTCGCCACGCATATGCGCGTCGGCACGCTGAGCTCGCTCTATCGGGCCTCGAATGCGATCCTGCTCGGCGATCGTCTCGCCAACAAGATCGGCACCCGGCACAATTCCAATATCACCCTTGTTTCCGCCCAGGGCGTCACCATGACTGCGACCGTGGCCGGCACCTTCCACTCCGGCTTTCGCGTCACCGACGAGACCACCGCCTACGTGCTGCTGCGCACCGCGCAGACGCTGGAGAACCAGATCGGCATCGTCAACGAGATCCGCGTCCGCACCAGCGAGCCGATGGACGCCCGGCTGATCAGCGAGCGCATCGGCGAGCAGACCGGTTACAAGTCGATTTCCTGGCAGGAAGCCCAGGAAGACCTGCTCAACGCCATCAACATCCGCAACGTGCTGATGTACACGATCGTCGGCGCGATCCTGCTGGTCGCAAGCTTCGGCACCTACAACATCATCTCGACCATCACCCATGAAAAAACCCGCGACATCGCGATCATGAAGTCGCTCGGCTTCGGCAACGAGATCATCCTTGCGGTTTTCCTGATCGAGGCCGTGCTGGTCGGGCTGGCCGGCTCGGCGCTCGGCTGGGGGCTCGGCTACCTGCTCACGCGGGGTCTCGCCTCGCTGGATTTCACCAATCCTTTCTCCGATTACAACCATTTGCCGGTGCTGTATTCCCTCAACCATTACGTGATCGCCACCCTGGTCTCACTCGTCGCCAGCCTGATCGCGGGCTATTTCCCGGCTCGCGCGGCGGCGGGGGTGAATCCCGTCGACATCATCAGGGGCGCGACATGACCGTGCCGCTGATCGAAGCGAGGCGCGTCACCAAGATCCTGCCCGGCATCGTGCCGGTGACGCTGGTGCACGACATCAGCCTGACCATCATGCCGCGCGAGCTCGTCGGCATCACCGGACCCTCCGGCTCCGGCAAATCGTCGCTGCTTTATCTGCTCGGCCTGCTCGATCTGCCGACCTCGGGCGACGTCCTGGTGCAAGGCCGCTCGACCACCGCCATGAGCGAGCGGGAGCGGGCCTGGGCGCGGCTGACGCAATTCGGCTTCGTCTTCCAGTTCCATTTCCTGCTGCCCGAATTCTCGATCACCGAGAATGTGGCGCTGCCAATGCGCGCGCTCGGCCGGCTGTCTCCGCCGGCGATCACCGCGCGGGCACGGGGACTGCTGGACACGTTCGGACTTGGCGACCATCTGCAGAAGTCGCCGGACCAGCTTTCGGGCGGCCAGCGCCAGCGCGTGGCCGTGGCGCGCGCGCTGGCCAACGACCCGCCGGTGATTCTTGCGGACGAGCCGACCGGCAGCCTCGATTCCGTCTCGACCAGGCAGGTGTTCGAAATCCTGCGCGACCTCGTTACCGAATACGGCAAGACGGTGGTGGCGGTGACCCACGATGTCGGCCTGGCCGGGCAGATGCACCGTCGGCTGCACGTTGTGGACGGCTCCCTGGAGAAGGACGAGCGGATATGCTCGCCCGCCTGATCCGTCGACGGCCCTGCTGAACCGGCGCCGGAGGGCAAGCCGGGAACTTGCATGCCCTTTGCAGCGTTGATTTGCCGGGTGCTAGTCTCGAACGACGAGCTTCGCGCCATGCAGGACGACCCGTCAAACACCCTCCGACCTCCCGCGCCGCGGTTCGCGCTGTTGCGCGTGCCGCTGTTCCGGCTGCTCGCGATCAACCTTGCGATCGGCGCCTGCGCCGCCGCGCTCCTGGTCGGTGGGTTGCTGCTGGTCAATCCCGGCGGCCTGCGCGACCTGATCTTCGCCGACCGTGCGCCGGGCGTCGCGATCGGCGTGCTGCTCGGCTCGTTCTTCGTCACCTTCGGCTCGGTCGCGATGGGCACGGCCATCATGGCGCTTGGACGGAGCGAGGGTAAGGACGGCGGCCCGCGCGGCGGCCGGCAAGCGCCTGCCATGCAGGCGCTGACGTCGCGCAAACGCTGACACATGCCAGATCAGGCCGCACGGCGGTCCGCCTCATCGCGGCCGGGAGCCGCCTCCGTTTTTCCCGCATCGGCGGCGAGCGGGCGCGGCGCGTTGACGAGGCTCACCAGCGTGTAGCTGATGATCATGAGCAGAAACCACGAACCGAGCTTGCTGTAGGACACCATCGACCAGGAAAGCTGCTGCGACGGATAGAGCCAGGTCTTGGTGAAGGTGCCGATATTCTCGGAAAGCCAGATGAAGGCGGCGACCAGCATGAATCCGAGCAGCAACGGCATCGAACGATGGACGCGCCAGACCCTGAAATGGATGGTGGTGCCGCCGAACAGCAGCGCCGCGATCGCAAACAGCAGGAGGCGGAAGTCGAGCCCGAAATGGTCGGAGAAGAAATTGACATAGACCGCGAGGCTGAAGGCGATCAGGCTCGATCGCGGCGGATGCCCCGTGAAACGCAGATCGAACAGCCGCCACGCGCGGCAGATATAGCTGCCGATGCAGGAATACATGAAGCCGGAAAACAGCGGCACGCCCGCGATCCGGAAGAAATTCGGCTCCGGGTAGATCCAGGAGCCGACCGACGTCTTGAAGATTTCCATCGCGGTGCCGACGGCGTGATAGATCAGGATGACCTTCGCCTCGTCCCACGTCTCCATCCGCAACGCGAGCAGCACAGCCTGCACCGCGATCATGCCGAGAAAGAGGAAGTCGTAGCGCGCCAAAGCCGCGCCGGCGGAATAGAAACGCCAGGTCGCGATCATCAGCGCGACCGCGATGCCGCCGAAGAGACAAGCCCAGCCCTGCTTCAGGCCAAAGCGGAGGAATTCGTAACATGCGGCGGTTCCGCGTCGTCTCGCCATGAAGCGGCCGAGCCGCGCCTCGCCCACAATGAACGGACGAAGCGGTGCCCAGACCGCCGCCGCGCTGGGCTTGAGTTCGGCGACGCCGCGTCTTTGATCCGCATCATGCATGGCCTCGACGATGGCGGCGCAACGCGGTCGAAGCGGGGCGAAGATTTGCAGATTTCGCTTAAACGCACGCGGCGGCGACCGGCAGGCTTGATCCGCATCAATGGCACGGCTACGGACTTTCCTAGACTGGCGACAAAGGAGAGCCCCATGACCGGAATCACCCTGACCGCCGAGCAGATCCGCAATGCGCCGGCCCCGGTGCGGCAATGGATCGAGCAGCAGGTGATGGCTTCGCTCGGCCTTGCGGCGCAGGCGAGTGCACCCGCCCCGCCGCATGCGGCGCATCTCGTCGCCTGCAGCGCGCAAATCGCCGCCGCGGTGCTGGCGCAGGTCCAGAACATTCCGCCCGCGGCGAACGTGCTGTTCGAATTCGGCCGGCCGGGAATCTGCTTCGGCGAGCCCGCGGTGATGTCGTTCCGCCTCGTCGACATCCAGCATCACGCTTCGCTCGGCAATGTCGGCGAGGTGATGCAGTGCCTGGAGACCATCAACAAGGCGTTTGTGCAGGTGTCCGGCGACCCGTCTGCCCGGTTCTGCGGCTTCGACAATGAGGGCCATTGCTTCATCGCCCCCGGCACGCAGAAGGGCATCGCGGCCCTCCTGAGCGAGATGATCGCGAACCATCGACAGGCGCGGCTGGCGGGCGCGTGAGGCCACCGGACAAGCGCCGCCTATGAAGGCCGGACCGCGACGAACGCCCCGAAACCCCTGATTTCGACCGTGAGCGGCGCGTGGCCGCGCGCGGATGCGACGCCTTCGCATACGAAGTCGGGCCTTGGTCACAATTTCGGCGGGACTGGACAGGGATAGTCGAAAGCGGCGAACCTGCCTCGCCGTGACGACGACCAATTTCCGCGACCCTCCCTCCCCTTTTGCCAACCGACAGAGATGCTGATGACCTTTTCGCGCAAGAACCTCGCCATGCTTGTCCTCATCCCGCTCCTCTCCATCATGGCGGCGGCTTCGGTCCACGCGCAGACGCGCGACGTGGCGGGCGCAAAGGATTTTCCGGGCATCGGCCGCTTCGGCGGCAGCGTCATCACCGGCTATGTGGTGAAGGATTTTGACGCGGCGCGGATGCAGGCGGCGGCTTTCAAGGACGGCCAGCCGGCGGATGCGCGGCGGCTGGAAGGCCGTGTCACGCGGATCGCCTATCGCACCAAACCCGGTCCCTCGATCCTCGAAGTCTCCAGAAATTTCGAGACGCAACTCGCCAAGGCCGGCTTCACGACGCTGCTCGCCTGCGACACCGATGCCTGCGGCGCCATTCCGTTCACGGAAGCCGTCGACGCCCTGCCGGTGCCGCAGATGTGGGTCGACGGCTTCAACTATCACTACTATGCGGGACGCAAGGAGGATGGCGGCCGCGAGATCTACGCCAGCGTGCTGGTCAGCCAGAACAACCAGGACATCACCGCGCAGCTCACCATTGCCGAGCTCGGGGCGATCGAGAACAAGATGGTGGATGCGGCGGCGATGGCGAAGGGTCTTGGCGAGACCGGCCACATCGCGCTCTATGGAATCTATTTCGACACCGACAAGGCGACGCTCAAGCCGGAGAGCCGGCCGACGCTGGAGCAGATCGCAAAGCTGCTCACCACCCAGCCGCAGCTCAACGTCTTCATCGTCGGCCACACCGACAACCAGGGCGCCTATGACTATAACGTCGATCTCTCGCGACGGCGCGCGGAAGCCGTGGCCGCCGAGCTCGCCAGGAGCTATCGCATCGCGCCGGCGCGGCTGCGCACCGCAGGCGTCGGCTTCCTCGCGCCGGTCGGCTCCAACGCCAGCGAGGGCGGCCGCGCGCTGAACCGGCGGGTCGAGCTGGTGTCGCCGTAAGGTTACCGGCGCAGGGCTGCAATCGAGGAACCGCATGCTTTTTGCTTTGACAGGCGCGCCCTGATCGGGGACAAGCCGCGCATGGCCAAGAAACCCGGAACCAATCCCAAAGGCGAATTTGCCTTCTTCAACGTCGTCTATGAAGACGGCTCCCAGCGCTCCAATCGCCGCGTGCCGTCCGAAATCCTGGGCGGGCTGGAGGGCGACGAGCCCGCGCGCGGGTTCATCATCGAGCAGGACCGCGAGATCGCCGAAAAAACCGGCCGCCCGCCGCTCGCCATCAAGGACATCAGCAGGGTTGGGGCGAAGAAGAAGTAGCGGCGGGGCGAAGATTTCGTCGGATAGGAATTTCAAACAGCCAGTCTCGATGTAGTCGCTGGGACTCGCTTCGTCATTGCGAGGAGCGAAGCGACGAAGCAATCCAGACTGCCGCCGCGGCGAGATTCTGGATTGCTTCGCTTCGCTCGCAATGACGGTGCCTGAGACACGGCTCCGCATTCCCGCGGCATGTTTTGCCCGAGTGATGCATCGTTCGTGGCCCTCGAAAATCAAGAGGGCGCGGGGAATGCCGGATGCCGAAACGCACCCGCAGCCTT
Organism: uncultured Alphaproteobacteria bacterium; assembly: GCA_963831505.1. Taxonomy (GTDB): domain Bacteria; phylum Pseudomonadota; class Alphaproteobacteria; order Rhizobiales; family Xanthobacteraceae; genus Bradyrhizobium. The sequence goes on from CAWHQY010000097.1 coordinate 16,446, forward strand.
GCGTGCAAATGGAAGAGAGCACGCACGCAAGTCACGACAGGTACGCCGAACATTCCGGCATTCCCTGCGCGATGGTTTACGGCTTATAGCGCGCTCTCCCCGGTGTCCGGGCTTGTTAGCCACCGTCGCTCTTTCAAAACGTCTCGAAAGAGCTTGATCCCAGCATCGGGAGATCAGGACCACACGCCTTTGCCGTCCGCGTCGCCTGCGATCGTCGCTCGCAAGCCTTCGCGTCCACCGCAACCCCGCCTCACGTTTCGTGACGATTGGCCGTAACGTCCCTCTGGACGAGGCAGGATGGGGCGAGCATAAGCACGATTTCTGAAAAAAAGAAATAGGAATATTTTTACGTCGCGACCTTGAACACTCGAAAGATACTGGAGTCGCTTGCAAATCTGGATTTTTGGCGCGGGCGAATTCGGGTGACGATCGGGGCGTTGGCGAAGAGCGAGAGGCGAAATCGGGCCGACGACGGGCAAATCACCCAGGCCTCGCATTGTCCTTGTCGGGCTCGCCATTGTGGTTTCTATTGTTGAGCATGTCCTTCGGAAAACCGCTTCATCCTTGTCGGGCTCGTGCTCTAATTCGAAAAAGCCGGGAGGAAGATTATGGACAGCCGATCGTTGATGACGCGCGTTGCAGCAGCCCTCGCGGCCTTCATGCTGTCTGGCGCCATCGGCCACGCCGCTGAAGTGAAGGTGCTCACGTCGGTCGCGCTGAAGACCGTGCTGGCGGAGCTTGCCCCGGTCTTCGAGAAGAAGACCGGCGACAAGCTCGTCATCGACTACGGGCTGGCGGCAGCTCCGAAGAAACGCATTGACGACGGCGAGCGCGCCGACGTGATCATCGTGACGCGGGCGATGATGGAGGATCTCGTGAAACAGAAAAAGGTAGCCGATGGCATCGTGAACGTCGCGGCACCCCCGTCGCCGTTGCCGCGCGCGCCGGCGCAGCGAAGCCGGATATCGGCACGGTCGAAGCCTTCAAACAGGCGCTTCTCTCGACCAAGTCTCTCGTCTATTCGGACCCGGCGAAGGGTGGCCTGTCCGGCGTGCTCGCCGCCCGCGCCATCGAGCGTCTCGGCATCGCCGAGCAAATGAAGGCAAAGACCATTCTGGTGCCCGGCGCGCAGTCGCGCGAAGTGGTCGCCAGGGGCGAAGCGGAATTGGGCATCGCGCAGGCTCCAGAATCGTCCCCGTCGCAGGAGCCCAATTGGTCGGGCCGCTGCCAGGTGAGCTTGCGGTCATGACGCTCTTCACCGGAGGAATCGGCGCGGAGAGCCAGTCCGTAGCTGCGGCCAAAGCGCTGATCGAGTTTCTCACCGGTCCTGAGGCGGCGGCGAACTTCAAGGC
>CAWHQY010000098.1:0-14244 GCA_963831505.1 uncultured Alphaproteobacteria bacterium
TATCGCGGCGACGACAAACGGCGTCTCGCGCGGCTCGCGCGCCTGGCGCTAGCCGCAGGCGTGCCGCTGCTTGCGACCAACGAGGTGCTGTATCACCACCCCGCGCGGCGTCCGCTGCAGGATGTGCTGACATGTATTCGCGAGAAAACCACCATTGAGGCGATCGGCAGGCGGCTGGAAGCCAATGCCGAGCGTCATCTCAAGCCCGCGGACGAGATGGCGCAGCTGTCCGCGATTTTCCCGACGCGATTGCTGAGACGCTGCGCTTTGCCGAGTGCATCTCATTCTCGCTCGACCAGCTGAAATACCAGTATCCGGACGAGCCGGTGCCGCCGGGCAAGACCGCGCAGCAGCATCTGGGGGACCTGACCTGGGCGGACGCTGCAGCGATGTTTCGGCGACATTAGTGACGGGGAGCTGCGCGCCACCTTGCACAAGGAACTCGCTCTGATCGCCGAGCTGAACTACGCGCATTACTTCCTGACCGTCAACGGCATCGCCGCTACGCGCGCCGCCAGCACATTCTGTGTCAGGGCCGGGGCTCGGCGGCCAATTCCGGGTGTGCTACGTGCTCGGCGTCACCTCGGTCGATCCGACCAAGGTGATCTGCTGTTCGAGCGCTTCATCTCCAAGGAGCGGCTGGAGCCGCCCGACATCGACGTCGATTTCGAGCATTCGCGGCGCGAGGAGGTGATGCAATATGTCTACCGCCGCTACGGCCGGCATCGCGCCGCCATCATCGCCACCGTCATTCACTATCGGCCCGCGCAGCGCGATCCGCGACGTCGGCAAGGCGCTGGGGCTGACCGAGGACGTCACCTCGCTGCTCGCCGATACCGTCTGGGGCAGCTGGGGCAACGGCCTCAGCGAGGGCAGGTCAAGCAGGCCGGCTTCGATCCCGGCAATTCCATGGTTGGTGCGCGCGGTGGCGCTCGCGGGCGAACTGATCGATTTCCCGCGGCACCTGTCGCAGCATGTCGGCGGCTATGTGCTGACGCAGGACCGGCTCGACACCTATGTGCCGATCGGCAATGCCGCGATGGATGACCGCACCTTCATCGAATGGGACAAGGACGACGTCGACGCGCTGCACATGATGAAGGTCGACGTGCTGGCGCTGGGCATGCTGACCTGCATCCGCAAATGCTTCGATCTGATCGACGCCCACAAGGGCGAGCGCTGGAAACTCGAGACCGTTCCGCAGGACGATGCAAATGTCTACGACATGCTGTGCCGCGGGAAGTCGCTCGGCGTGTTCCAGGTCGAGAGCCGCGCGCAGATGAACATGCTGCCGCGCCTGAAACCGCGGGAATTCTACGATCTCGTCATCGAGGTCGCGATCGTGCGGCCCGGCCCGATCCAGGGCGACATGGTCCATCCTTATCTCCGCCGCCGGAACGGCCTGGAGAAGGTCCTATCCCGCGCCGTCGAGCGAGCATGGCGACAAGGATGAATTGCGCCGCGTGCTGCACAAGACGCTCGGCGTGCCGCTGTTCCAGGAGCAGGCGATGCGGATTGCGATCGAGGCGGCGAAATTCACCGCCGAAGAGGCCAACGGGCTGCGCCGCTCGATGGCGACCTTTCGCAATCTCGGCACCATCGGCAAGTTCGGCGACAAGATGGTCGGCAACATGATTGCGCGCGGCTACGATCCGGCTTTGCCAAAAGCTGCTTCGACCAGATCAAGGGGTTCGGCTCCTACGGCTTTCCCGGAGAGCCATGCGGCGAGCTTCGCGCAGCTGTCTATGTCTCGTCCTGGCTGAAGCATTATCATCCCGACGCGTTCTGCTGCGGACTCCTCAACTCGCAGCCGATGGGCTTCTACGCGCCCGCGCAGATCGTCGGCGACGCCCGCAAGAACGGCGTCGAGGTGCGCGAGGTCGATGTGTCCTTCAGCTTCGCGCAGAACACGCTGGAGGAGAAAGTCGGCGAGCATTGCGCGGTGCGGCTCGGCTTCCGCCAGATCGACGGAGTTTGCTGGAAGGATGCGGATGAGGAGAGACTGAAACGACAACAGGCATCATTCCGGGGCGTCGCGACGCTGTCATTCCGGGATGGTGCGTAGCGCGGACCCGGAATCCGAGATTCTCTGCGCAATCGCGCCGGTTCGCGCTTTGCGCGCCCCGGAATGACGATCATGAAGAAATCCCCCACGCCCCGCAACGACAACGATGCCCCACTCGACGACTGGGCCGCGCGCATCGTCGCCGCGCGCAAGCGCCGTCCCTTCACCTCGCTGGAGGATTTCGCCCGCGATACCGCACTGCCCAAGCGTGCGCTGATCCTGCTGGCGGATGCCGACGCGTTCCGCTCGCTCGGGCTCGATCGGCGCGCGGCGCTGTGGGCGGTGCGGCGGCTGCCCGACGACGTGCCGCTGCCGTTGTTCGAGGCCGCGACCGCGCGCGAGCAGCCGGACGAGAACGCGCAACCGCTGCCGCCGATGCCGCTGCCGGAACAGGTCGTCGCCGATTACCAGACCATCCGGCTGTCGCTGAAGGGGCATCCGATGGAGTTCCTGCGCCCGATGTTTGCGAAGGAGCGCGTCATTGCCTGCCGCGACGTCTGCCATCGCCAATGACAAGCTGCCGTCCGCTGCGCCGGCGTCGTGCTGGTGCGGCAGCGGCCGGGCAGCGCCAAGGGCGTCGTGTTCATGACGCTCGAGGACGAGACCGGCATCGCCAATATCGTGGTGTGGCCGAAGGTGATGGAGCAGTACCGCAAGGAAGTGATGGGCGCGCGGCTGGTGCTGGTCGAGGGCTATATCCAGAGTAGCCCCGAGGAGGTGACCCATCTGGTGGCGCAGCGCATGGTCGACCGCTCGCATGACCTGATCGGGCTCGCCGACGATGCGCTGCGCAAGGAGGCGGTGCCGGCAGGCCCCGCGCTGATCGAGCCGCTCAACGACGACCGCCGCGATCATCCGGACAGCCCTGCGCAGAAAATCCGCCATCCCCGCAATGTGCGCGTACTGCCGCGGTCTCGGGATTTTCATTGACACCGACCGTCATTGCGAGCGAAGCGAAGCAATCCAGCGCCCGAGCGGAAGTCTGGATTGCTTCGTCGCTTCGCTCCTCGCAATGACGGATCCTTACTATGCAGTCCCCCCAAGACATCCTTGCCGGCCTCTGGCAACTCGCCGGCGGCGAACCGACCGCCCTCGATGCCGTCACGTTGACCGGCGAGGAGCCGCTCCTGCCGTCCTCCTTTCGCGTCGCGGCCTCGGCGCAAGTGCCGATCGCGGCCGCAGGCCTTGCCGCCGCCGAAATCTGGAAGCTGCGCAAGGGCGAGCCGCAGCAAGTCACGGTCGATACTCTCCACGCCACCGTCGAATGCCGCTCGGAGCGGTACTTGCGCCTCGACGGCAAACCGCCGCCGCCGACATGGGACCCGACCGCCGGCATCTACCGCACGCGCGATGCGCGCTACGTGCGGCTGCACACCAATTTCGCCCATCACCGCGCCGCCGTCTGCAAGGTGTTGGCTTGCGAGCCCGATCGCGACAAGATCCAGGCGGCGCTGACGGGGTGGGACGGCGAGGCGTTCGAGACCGCGGCCTATGCCGGCGGCGCCGTGGTTTCCTTCATGCGCTCGCCGGAGGAATGGTCGGCGACGCCGCATGCGAAAGCGCTCAGCGAGCTTCCGGTGCTCACCATCGAGAAGATCGGCGAGGCGCCGCCCAAACCCTGGCCCGCGGGCGAGCGTCCGCTCGCCGGCATCCGCGTGCTCGATCTCTCGCGGGTGATCGCAGGTCCCGTCGCGGGCCGCACGCTCGCGGCGCACGGCGCCGACGTGCTCCTGGTCTATGGCCCCGATCTGCCGGCGATCCCCTGGCTCACCATCGACACCGGCCGCGGCAAGCTCTCGACTTTCATCGAGCTCACCAGCGAGGAGGGGCGGGCAAAGCTGCGCGATCTCCTGGCGCAAGCCGATATCTTCTCGCAGGGTTATCGCCCTCAGGCGATCGCAAGGCACGGCTTCTCGCCGGAAGAGGCGGCGAAAATTTCACCCGGTATCGTCTATGTCACGCTGTCGGCCTATGGCCATGCCGGCCCATGGTCGGGGCGGCGCGGTTTCGACTCGCTGGTGCAGACCTCGACCGGCTTCAATTACGCCGAGGGCGCAGCCGCAGGCATCGAGGGGCCGAAGGAATTGCCGGCGCAGATGCTCGACCATGCGAGCGGCTACCTGATGGCGTTCGGCGCGATGATGGCCAAAGCGCGGCAATCTCGCGAGGGCGGCAGCTGGCATGTCCGCGTCTCGCTCGCACAGACCGGCCGCTGGCTGTGGAATCTCGGTCGCGTCGCCGACGGCCACAAGCAACCCGACCTCAAGGCGGACGCCGTCACGCCGTTCATGGAAGACGTGCCGTCCGGCTTCGGTGCGCTCCGCGCCGTGCGCCATTCGGCGATCCTCTCAAAGACGCCCGCGTTCTGGGCGCGGCCGGCGGTGCCGCTCGGCACGCACAAGGCGGAATGGCCGGCAAGGTAGCGCATCATCCGGACCTGAAGGAGCGCGTCAGCGCAAGACGGCGCCTATGAGCCCGCGCGCGTACCTGTCAAGGCTTGACATCACTTTTCGGCCGCCGGCCGGCCTGCGATTGGATTTCTGGCGATGCGACGAGGCCAACATGTCGGTGGCGCAGCCAGTAGCCGGAAGCGTGGCCCTATGCTTTGATTGGCGCCATTGCGGTGCGTCGGAGTGAATTTTTCACGAGGTGAGGTCGACCATTGAACATTCTTGGTGTCAATTGCGTGTATCACGAGTCGGCGGCCGCGCTGCTCGTCGACGGCGAGCTTGTCGGTGCCGTCGAGGAGGAACGCTTCAATCGCATCAAGCACGGCAAGGAAGCAGACTTCGACAACCCGCATCAATTTCCCGAGCGCGCGATCCGCTTTTGCCTGAAGCAGGCCGGGCTCACCGCCCGCGATATCGATCACGTGGCCTTCTCGTTCGATCCCAGGTTGCGCCGGAAGAAATATCGCGCCGAGTGGTGGGATCCGCGGTTCGAGGAAACCTTCCTGCTCCGGCTGGGTCAGGTGGCGGGCGTCGCCGACGAGCTTCTCGGGCGCCCGCTCGGCGCGAGATTTCATTTCGTGCCCCACCATCTGACACATGCCGCTGCGGCGTATTTCCCGTCAGGCTTCGATCGCGCGGCCATTCTCAGCATCGACGGGATCGGCGAGGTGGCGGGCTCGACGCTGTTGAAGGCCGAGGGTCAGCATATCCGGACCGTCGATACGTTCGACTATCCCAATTCGATCGGATTCCTGTGGGAGGTGTTCAGCGGTTATCTCGGCTTCTCGCACTACGACGCCTCGAAGGTCATGGGCCTGGCAGCCTATGGCAATCCCGAGGTCTTCCGCCGCCAATTCCAGTCGGTCCTGCACGTCGGCAAGGAGGACTATGCAGTAGCGCCGGAATTCATCGGCTTTCAATCGGACAAGTTCGATCGGCTGGACGCGCTGTTCGGCCCGGGCCGATATATGGATCCCGAGATCCTGCCGCGGCATGCCGATATCGCCGCAGTGCTGCAGGAGGCGACGAATGCCGCGGTCCTGGCGCTCGTACGCCGCCTCAAGCGCAAGGTGCCGCTCGACCATCTGTGCCTTGCCGGCGGCGTCGCGCTCAACTGCGTGACCAATGAGGTGGTCCGGCAATCCGGAGATTTTGCCGAAGTGTTCATACCTTCCGCGCCGCACGATGCGAGCACCGCGGTCGGCGCCGCCCTGGTCGTGCACTGCGCCAAGCAGAAAAAGGCTCCGCGGCGCGGCTATTCCACGCCGTATCTTGGGCCCAGGTTTAACCGGCGCGAAATTCTGGCGGCGGTCAAGTCGGCTGGTCTCACGTCCCGGCGCAGCAAGGCTCCCGCGCGCGAGGCTGCGGACATGATCGCCGGCGGCAAGATCGTCGCCTGGTTTCAGGGGCGCATGGAGTTCGGGCCCCGCGCGCTCGGCAACCGTTCGCTGCTAGCCGATCCGCGGCGGCCGGACATGCGCCATATCCTCAATCAGAAGGTCAAGCACCGGGAGGACTTCCGCCCTTTTGCGCCGAGCGTCATGGCCGAACACGCCGACGACTGGTTCGAGGTTGGCGCCCACCTGACGAGCCACGAGTTCATGCTGTTTGCGCCTGCGGTCAAGACCGGGCAGCGCGATCGCATTCCCGCCGTCGTACACCAGGACGGCACCGCCCGGGTGCAGCTCGTGAGCCGCAAATCAAATCCGCGCTTTCACGAGCTCATTTCCTGTTTCCATGCGCGAACCGGCGTGCCGATGGTCGTCAATACGTCCTTCAACGACAGCGAGCCGATCGTCTGCACGCCCACCGATGCGATCGTCACCTTCCGCAAGTCCGGCATCGACGCGTTGTTCATGGACGATGTGGTTCTGACGGCGCAGGGCTGACGTCGTTCTTTTTCGTACCTGAGCAGCCGTGCGCCACCCGGCGAACCTCTGCCGCTGACTCCCAGGCGGCCGCAGCAACGGGGAAATGCTGGATCACGCGTTCGAGACCAGCTAACATTGCCTATTTCCGATGGTGAGGTTCAATATGAATCGCCGCGCGTTTCTGGTTTCGAGCGCTGCTATCGCGACGGCAATTGGGTACGGGAGCGCGCGAGCGGCGGCCAAGGTCGTTCGCATCGGATGGCTCACTGCTCAGCGAGAACAGAGTTCTCACTCCGTTTCTCGAAGCCTTTCGACGTGGCCTCGCCGAATTGGGGTATCGTGAAAACGAAAACCTGGAAATCGACTACCGCTATGGGGATGATAACCTGTTGCGCGTAGCGCCGCTGGCGGCAGAACTGGCTCGCAAGCCGGTTGACTTACTGGTCGTCCAGGGCGCTGCCGTTCCGTTGGTGTATGAACTGAAACTGTCCATACCCGCGGTTTACGTCTTTAGCGGAGATCCCGTTGTTGCCGGCTTCGCTGAGAGCCTCGCGCATCCGCGCGGCAACATGACAGGTCTGACGTTCATGGCGGCCGAATTGAACGCCAAGCGTCTGGAAATATTGCGGGACACGATTCCGGGTCTGCAGCGTGTCGCCATTGTCGCCAACCCCGAGCACCCGGGTTCGCAGATAGAGCGCACCTACGCGGAGGAGACAGCACGGAAGCTTGGCCTGGCGACGGAGTTTTTTGGGACGGCCACCGAGGCTCAGCTGGCTCCGCTTTCGACGCCATGGACCCGCGCCCCCCGCAAGCCATCTCGCTTTTTGCCGACGGTTTTGCCATTCAGTACCGGCAGCGGATCATCGACTTCGGAATGAAGCATCGCGCGCCGGTGATTTCCGGCTGGTCAACATTCGCAAGAAGTGGCGCCATCTGCAGTTACGGACCCAACCTATCGGAATCGTATCGCCGATTGGCTTACTATGTGGATCGCGTCCATAAAGGGACGCCGCCATCGGAATTGCCGATCGAACGGCCGACGAAATTCGAAACCGTCGTCAATCTGAAGACCGCAAAGGCCCTAGGTTTGACCTTTCCCGATTCCATTCTGGCATCCGCCGACGAGTTGATTGAATGACCGGCTGGCACCAGCGGGACATTCCGATGCGGTCGCCGCGTGTGCACTGTTCAAGGGATGAACGGACCTGGCTCAAGCCATGTCCCCTCTCCGAGAATGACCTGGGTGAACATTGATCGAATGATGTCACTTCATGGCGATCCGCAAATCGTCATTCCATCACCAGGCTCGTAAAGAACGGCTCGGTGATCTCAGTGACTGACGGGCCCTTCTCGTCAGACGCGATCGTGGTGATAAATTCGTTCTTGCAGTTCCAGCAGTGCCAAAGGTCCTGGACTTCCCGCGCATTGACGCGTTCATCCCATTCGAGATTGACCAAGGCGGAACCGCACCGAGGACATTTCGCGTGACGTGGCGTTGAGATCGATTGCATATGGGACATCCCTCTTTTTCCGTATGTGCAGCATGCGACGCCTGGCAGTTTCGGAAATGATCTATATCAACGTTTTCAATCGCGGGCTCGCGGCGCGGCCCGGGCGAAGCGTGGCATTCCCCCAACACGCCTATTGATTTGCCTCAAGCCGAACCCGGCCAAGATCGGCATCATTGCTACCTCAAATCAACGCCGGAGGACCGACCATGCGACGTTCAACCATTGCTGCTGCGCTGCTGTTTACTGCCCTGAGCTATCCCGCGTTCGCTCAATCACCATCCGATCACGAGGCCCATCATCCGGGATCTGACCAAGGATCGGCGCCCACGCAAACGACACCTCCTGCAGGCCCGTCCGGAGAGCGACAAGGCATGATGGGCGGTGGAGGAATGATGGGTCGCGGCATGATGGGGCGCGGCATGATGGGGTCGGACGCGATGGGGCCTCCGATCATGTTCCGCATGGTGTTTGCGCTGATGGACGCCGACGGCGACGGAGCCCTCTCGTTGGCAGAGTTTCAGGCTGCCCACGAACGAATTTTCAAGGCAATGGACGGCAACAAGGATGGCAAGCTCACTCTGGAGGAGATGCAGGCCTTCATGAACGCGACCAGGAAATAGGTCCCGCTGTCCGCCGCCCGTCACTCGGCCCGGTGCCAGTCGGCAAATGCCAGCTTGATCAGGACGCTATCGGCGATCTAAGTTGGCAGCCTGAATAAAAACAGCCGGTGTCTCAAAAGCCGCGTAACAGGTTCATGGGAGGTGCAGTTCAATGAGCGGACTCATTACTCGTCGCACGATGTTGGCCGGTGGTACGGCCAGCCTGCTGGCCGCCCCCTGGGTGGCCAGGGCACAGGCCAATACGTTGCACATCGGCATGCAAAGCATCCTGTCGGGGCCGATCGCGCTGCTCGGCACCTCCTCGCGCAACGCGCTGATGATGGAGCAGGATCGCATCAACGCCGCCGGCGGCTTTCTCGGCCGGCCGATCGAATTCGTCTTCCGCGATTCAAAGGGCCAGCCCCAGGAGGCCGCACGCATAGCGCGCGAGCTGGTGAACAGCACGGGTTGCGAGCTGTTGATCGATGCCGAAGCCTCGTCCGCCTCCTTCGCGGTCCAGGAAGTCGTGCGCGACCTCGGCAACATCGCCTGCATCCACACCAACAGCGAGACCTCGTCGCTGACCGCCGATCCCAAGATCCGCGCGCCCACCGCCTTCCGCGTCGCGCGCCAGGGCGTGCACGACGCGGTGGCCGGCAGCATCTATCTGGCCGAATACGCCAATGCCAAGAAGCTCAACAAATGGGCGACCTGCTCGCCGGACTACGCCTATGGTCGCGACACCACCGCGCAGTACCTGCAGTTCTTCAAGCAGTTCAAGCCGGACGTCGAGGTCGTCACCGATGCCTGGCCCAAGCTCGGCCAGCCCGACTTCACCGAGGTCATCACCAAGCTGATCCAGGCCAAGCCGCAGGCTCTGTTCACGCTGCTCTATGCCGGCGACCTCTCGGCGTTCGTGAACCAGGGCAACGTCTATGCGCTGTTCTCGCAGATGACGGTGGCGACGCCCAACGTCGACTATCCCGTGCTGGCCGCCATCAAGAATCTGCCGGCCGGCATCCAGTCGGCGACGCGCTACCTGGAAACCTTCCCGGATACGCCCGCCAACAAGGAATGGGGCCAGGCCTACCTCAAGCGGTGGAACGAGCGGCCGACCAACTGGTCGTGGCAGAACTCGGTGGCGATGCAGTTCTACGAGCAAGCCATCAAGAAGGCCAACTCGCTCGACGCCAAGGCGCTGGCCGCGGCGCTCACGGGCATGAAGATCAACTACGCCGTTCGGCGCCGACGGCACGATCACCATGCGCGATGACCACACGACGATCGGCTACGCCATCGGCTGGGGCCAGACCACGCCGAAAGAGCCGTTCATCGTCGATGTGAAGGCCGCCGACTGGGGCAAGATCATCGAGCTCGAGACGGAGTGGAAGAAGCAGCAGAAGTACATCTGAGCGCAGATGGACCTCGACGCGCTCGGCGCCTGCCTCACGACACCCGCCTGCGTGGTCACCCAGACCACCAGCGGGCTGATCGTGGGCATGTTGCTGTTCCTGGTCGCCGCGGGCCTGACCCTGATCTTCGGCGTGCTGAAGATCGTGAACTTCGCCCACGGCACCTTCTACATGCTGGGCGGCTACGTCGCCTATACCACGCTCGGCGTAACCGACAGCTACACGCTTGCGGTGCTGTCGGGAGCGCTCGCGATGGCGCTGTTCGGCGTGCTGTTCGAACGCGCCCTGATCAGTCGCGTCTACGGCTCCAACGTGCTGATGCAGCTCCTGATCTGTTACGCCGTGGTGCTTGATCTTCGACGACCTCGTGAAGATCGTCTGGGGGCCCGAGTTCCACGCCATGGGGATGCCGGCGGCCTTCCAGGTGCCGCCGCTCTTCATCGCGGGCGGCGTGGTGCCGCCCTTTTACGCCGTGCTGATCGGCATCGCGGCGCTGATCGCGATCGTGCTCGGCCTCGGCCTTTCGATGACACGGTTCGGCAAGACGGTGCGCGCCGCCGCGATCAACCCGCAGATGGTTTCGGCGCTCGGCGTCAACACGACGCTACTTTTCGCGATCGTCTTCGCGATCGGCGGCGGGCTGGCGGGGCTGGCGGGCGCACTCGCGGCCCCCGTGCGCTCGCTGTCGCCCGGCATGGGCTTCTCGATCCTGATCGAGAGCTTCATCGTCACGGTGATCGGCGGCATGGGCTCGATCGCGGGAGCGCTGGTCTCGGCGCTGCTGATCGGCATGGTCCGCGGCTTCGGCACGATCGGTTTCCCCAAATTCACCGATGGCCTGATCTACATCGTGATGATCGCGATCCTGCTCCTGCGTCCGCAGGGCCTGTTCGGTCGCCGGGCATGAAGAGCCATCCCGCGTTGCGCGATGTGGCGATCGCCGCCATTGCCCTGATCGTCGTGCTGGCGATCCCGCTCTTCCATCGCAGCCCCGCCTTCGAGGATTTCGTCATCCGCCTGAGCGCCATGGCGCTGTTTGCGACCTCGCTCAACCTGCTGGTCGGCAACACCGGCATGGTCTCGTTCGGCCACGGCATGTTCTACGGCCTCGGCGCCTACGCCTTCGCGCTGACGATGCAGATGACAGATCTCTCGCTGCCGGTCGCCGCCGTGCTCGCGGTGCTGGTCACGACCTTTGCCGCGCTCTGCGTCGGCGCCATCTGCGTGCGCCTCAGCACGGACTACTTCGCCTTCATCACGCTCGCGGTGCAGATGCTGTTCTACAGCGTCATCATCTCCTGGCAGAGCCTCACCGGCGGCGACCAGGGCCTGCGCGGCGGCATCCCGCGCCGCGAGATCTTCGGCTTCGAGCTCGCCTCGCAGCTTCATCTCTACCAATTCTGCGCGATCGTGGCGGTGCTCGGCCTGCTGGCGCTGCGCCACATCTCGGCGAGCCCGTTCGGCCAGACGCTGCGCATGATCCGCGACAACGAGAACCGCGCGAGCTTCCTCGGCATCGTGCTGTGGCGAGCCCGGCTCTGGGCCTTTACGATCGCCGGCGCCTTCGCAGGGTTGGGCGGCGTGCTGGCTGCGCTGTTCGTCTCGGGCGCCTATCCCGAACTCGCCGACTGGCCGAATTCCGGCCAGGCGATCTTTGCCGTCATGCTGGGCGGCATCAACAGCTTCCTCGGACCCGTGCTCGGCGCGATGATCCTGCTCGCGCTGAACGATGTGGTGACACGCTTCACCGAATATCATGGGCCTGGTTCTGGGGCATCGTGATCCTGGCCTTCGCGCTCGGCCTGCGCCGCGGCGTGCTCGATTTTCTCAGACTGGCCTGGCCCGGACGCGCGCGATGAAGCTCGAGATCAGAAATCTCACCAAGGCGTTCGGTGGCCTGCGGGCCATCGACGATGTGTCGCTTGATTTTCCGTCGGGGTCGCTTTCGGCGGTGATCGGTCCAAACGGCGCCGGCAAAAGCACCTTCTTCAACCTGATCAGCGGCGCGTTCCCGCCCGACTCCGGCGAGGTGCTGCTCGACGGTCGAGGACATCGTTCGTCTCTCCAGGGCCGAACGGATGCACCGCGGCATCGGGCGGGCCTTTCAGGTGGCAAGCTGCTTTCCGACCATGACGGTGAGGAGAACCTGATGGCCGCCGTCACCGCCCATATCGGCCAGTGGGGCAATCTCTCCCGCCGCTTTCCGCCGCCCGGCGTACGCGAGCGCGCCGAAGAGGTGATGGAACTGGTGGGCCTGACGCAGGTCCCGAATGTCGAGGCCGCGATCCTCTCCCACGGCGACCAGAAGCTGCTCGATATCGCCATCGCGCTGGCGCTCGAACCCAAGGTGCTGCTGCTCGACGAGCCGACGGCCGGCATGGGCCCGGACGAGCGCTGGCGCATGATCGAACGCGTGCGCGAGCTGTGGGAACAGCGCAAGCTCACGCTGGTCTTCATCGAGCACGACATGGACATCGTCTTCCAGGTCGCGAATACGATCCGCGTGCTGTGCTACGGCCGCGTCCTGGCCGAAGGCACACCGGACGAGATCCGCAACAACAAGGCTGTGATCGAAGCCTATCTCGGCACGGAGGCGGACGCGACATGACGGACCTCCTGCGCGCCGAAGGAGTGAGCGCCTTCTATGGCGCGAGCCAGATCCTGTTCGATGTCGATCTCGCGCTTCAGGAAAAGCGCACGCTGGCGCTGCTCGGGCGCAACGGCGCGGGCAAGAGCACGACCATGAAGACGCTTGCGGGAATCGTGCCGGCCAAGGGCGGCCGCATCTTCTTCGCCGGCCGCGACATCACCCACGCGCCGCCGCATGCGCGTGCCCGGCTCGGCCTCGCCTACGTGCCTGAGGACCGGCAGGTGTTTCCCGAGCACAGCGTGGAGGACAATCTCCTGATCGCGGCAAAGAACGGTCCCGACGGACGGCGAGACTGGACCCTGCCGCGTATCTGGGAGACCTTCCCGTTGCTCGCAAAACTACGGTCGCGCGAGGCGGGCCGCCTGTCCGGCGGCGAGCAACAACTTCTGGTCATCGCGCGTGCCTTGATGGGCAATCCACTGGTGCTGCTGCTCGACGAACCGAGCGAAGGGCTGGCCCCGATCGTCGTCGCCACGATCAGCAAGGTATTGCGGGAACTGGGAGCGAGCGGCGCCACCATCCTGCTCGCCGAGCAGAACATGCATTTCTGCCTGCGGATTGCCGAGCAGGCCCTTGTCATCGACAAGGGACAAGGTGGTGCATCGCCAGGATACGGCCGGCCTTGCCGGAAATGAAGATATCCGCCGGCGCTATCTTGCGATGTAGCAATTCTCTCCGGGACCGCATCGGCGATGGTCCGTTGTGCTTCTTCTGAGGGGATCAGCGCGATCATTGGCCAGACCTTTCCGTCGACGGGCATGCTAGGATGTTTATCGGCGGGGGCCAAGCGACGGCGAGGTCATATGTGGCGACGCGAGTTCATTGCGCTTCTTGGTGCTTCGGCATTGCCGTGGACGCTCACGGCAAAGGCACAGTCGAACCGGAAGATCGCCAGGGTAGGCGTGCTCTGGCATGCCGGTAGCGCGGAAGAAGAGCGTGAGTATCTCACGGTGCTTGTCAAGGCGTTCAGCGATCTCGGCTACATCGACGGCAAGAACGTCGAATTCCGACGAGTTTCCCGCCGAGCAGCTTGATCGGTACCCTGTTCTCGCACGGGAGCTTGTCGAAAGCCGTGTCGATGTCGCCATCACCATATCGCCGCCTGGTGCCGTTGCGTTGAAGCAGATCACAAGCACAATTCCCGTGGTGTTTGTCATTGTGCCGGACCCGATCGGGTTCGGACTTGTCGCAAGTCTGGCGCATCCCGGCGGCAACCTGACCGGGCTTTCAGCCTTGACGGTTGACCTGTCCAGCAAATCTCTGGCGCCTCAAGGAAGCCGCCCCAATTTGTCCAGCGTGGCGCTTTTCGTTGACCATCAGTCGCAGCCACGCTTGGCCGTGGCCTACGCAACAGCGGCAAAGTCACTCGGACTTTCGTTTCGTTCGGTCGAAATTTCGACGCCTGACGACATCGAAAGAGCATTCGCGCAGGCCGAGGGCGATCGTGTGGACGGTATCGCTATCGCCGGACCAATGCTGTTCAACGAGCGGGTGCGGGTCGGTGCATCGGCACTTGCGCACAAAATGCCGACCATCACCTTTATTGCGGAAATGGTCTCCTATGGACTTTGACGTCTTACGGACCCGACTTGCCCGACCATTTCCGCAAGGCCGCTGGCTACGCCGACAAGATATTGCACGGTGCAAAACCTGCGGACCTGCCGGTCGAGCAGCCGAGCCGGA
>CAWHQY010000099.1:0-26551 GCA_963831505.1 uncultured Alphaproteobacteria bacterium
CCAAAAGCAGTCACTGGCGAACCGATAAGGTTTTAGGTATTTCCTTTATCAATCTCGGGCTGGAGAGCTTTTGTATGAAAGTTTGACCCTTGCAAGGGCGTCGCGGGATTGGCGGTCTCCAGACGTCGCGGGCAAATTACGAAAAATCTTGCTCGCTTTCTTCTGGAGAGCCTCCATCGCCTCGATATACGGAATCGGCCCGTAGCTCACGCGGGCGACACCCAGTTTCGCGAGCTTGTCGTTCGACGGGACCCCCTCCATGACCATGACGTTGACCGGCAGCGTCGCTTGCTCTGCAATCCGACGGATATGGTCGGCCGCGGTCAGCCCGGGAATGAAGAAGCCGGACGCGCCGGCCGATGCGTATGCTTGCGCCCTCTCCAGGGCCTCGTCGACATCGCCGCCGTTACCCAGGAAGACATCGGTCCGTGCATTGATAAAAAGAGCAACGCCCTTCCGCTCGGCCGCATTGCGGATCGCTGCGATGCGTTTCGCCTGCCGATCAATGTCGTAGAGCCCTTTCCCCTTGACCACGCGGTCCTCGAAATTGATTCCGATTATGCCAAGATCGAGAAGCCTGGCGATGTTCGAGCCGAGCCTGCGATCATCGTCGCTATATCCGCCCTCGAAGTCCACGGTCACAGGCACGTCAACTGCCGCCGCGATCCGCTCGACGATCTGCTCGGCAAGAGCCAGCGGAAGGTCCTCCCCGTCCCCGTACCCCTGCGCCGAAGCGACAGACCAACTGCTGGTCGCGATCGCCTCTGCACCGGCATCGACGATCGTTCTCGCACTGCCCGCGTCCCACGCGTTATAAAGTATCACCGGCGTCCCCTTGACGTGAAGGGCGGCAAATTGATTTGCTTTCCTGGCCTGGCTCACTCTCACGCCTTCGCCACGCTCACATCGATCAACAGCTTCGCCACCGTGACCGCCGACTGCGCCGGCCCCTCTTCCGACTGCTGGCCGGTGACGTAGATGCCTTCGATGAGCAACTGCAGGGCGTCGCCGAGCACGGCGGGGTGACGCGCTCCCATGGCAGCGGCGAGCTCGCGCAGGCGCTTGCGAAACACTTTCTTGTGCGCTTCGGCGACCTGCCGCGCGGGATTGTCCCGCGACGGATATTCCACGGTGGCGTTGCTGAGGCCACAGCCGCGATAGCCTTTGCGCACGGCGCGCGCGGACAGCTGACGAATGTAAGCGAGCACGTGCTCACGCGCATCGCTGTAGGATTTTCCGCCGGGCTTCTCGAATTTCTCCCAGAAGTCCAGTTCATAGTCGCGCATATAGGCGGCGGCGAGCTCGTCCTTGGACGCGAAGCTGCGATAGAGGCTCGGCTTGGTGACGCCGGCCCGGTCGACCACCTCATCGACGCCGACAGCGCGGATGCCCTCGCGATAGAACAGCTCGCTCGCGGAGGCGCGGATCTGGTCGGCGGCCCGGGCGGGACGTTCCGCAGATGGATCAACTGTTTTCTTCATGATGGCTCTTCGGATCCTCCCCGCACGGCACGCTTGACAATGTTACTTACCGGTACGTATACATAGCGCATCGCAAGACGTACCGGTAAGTAACATGCCCAATACCTCCCTTCAAGCCGCCCCCGTGTCGAGACGCCCGTTCGGCCAGAATTACGCGTTCGTCGTCGTCGCCGTGATCTTCCTTGCGCTGCTCTCTTCGGCGGGCCTGCGCGCGACGCCGGGCGTGCTGATGCTGCCGTTGCAAACGGCCTTCGGCTGGAACGTGAGCGTGATCTCGTCGTCCGCCGCCGTCGGCATCTTCCTCTACGGCCTCGCGGGCCCGTTCGCCGCGGCCGTGATGCAGCGCTTCGGCATCCGCCGCACGGTGCTGGGCGCGCTCGCGCTGATGTCGGCGTCGACCGGCGCCAGCTATTTCATGACCGCGCCGTGGCAGTTGTTTCTGACATGGGGATTGCTCTCCGGCATCGGCTCGGGCGCGGTCGCCGGCGTGCTCGGCGCCACCATCGTCAATCGCTGGTTCACCACCAACCGAGGTCTCGTCATGGGATTGCTGACGGCGAGCACCGCGACCGGCACGCTCATATTCACGCCGGGCCTCGCGGCGCTGGCGGAATGGGGCGGCTGGAAACCGGTGGTGCTGACGGTCGCCGCATGCTGCGCGGCGCTGATTCCGCTGGTGTATCTTCTCGTGCCCGAGCGGCCCGCGTCGGTCGGCTTGCGTTCGTTCGGCAGCCAGCACGACGATCATCCCGCGCCGGCGATGCAGGGCAATCCGTTCACCGCCGCGTTCAGCAACCTCGCGCGCGCAGCGACGACGCGGACGTTCTGGTTCCTGTTCGCCACCTTCTTCATCTGCGGCTTCACCACCAACGGTCTCGTCGGCACCCATCTGATCGCGTTCTGCAGCGATCATGGCATCGTCGAAGTGCAGGCGGCGAGCCTGCTCGCGTTGATGGGGTTCTTCGACCTGTTCGGCACCACATTCTCAGGCTGGCTCACCGACCGTTTCGATCCGCGCAAGCTGCTGTTCTTCTATTACGGACTGCGGGGCCTGTCGCTGATCTACCTGCCCTACTCGGATTTCTCGCTGGTCAGCCTGTCGGTGTTCGCGGTGTTCTATGGTCTCGACTGGCTCGCGACCGTGCCGCCGACGTTGCGCATCGCCAACGAGGCGTTCGGCGACAAGAACGCGCCGCTGGTGTTTGGCTGGGTGGTCGCCGGCCATCAGTTCGGCGCCGCATGCGCCGCGTTCTTCGCAGGCTTCATGCGCTCCGCCCAGGGCGATTATCTGCAGGCCTTCATGATCGCCGGCGCGACCGGCATCGTCGCGGCCGTCCTGTCGCTGATGATCGGTCGGCGGCCGGCGCAACCAGTGCTCGCCGCAGCGTGAGGACGTGCTGACCTCGATGCGACCCTACAGCATTTCTCGGGTGACGTGGCGCGCCCGACACGCTTCGAAGATGTGATCTTTATTTGCTAGTCGGACAGAGGCAGTTGATGATCCCCTTTCAAGTCGACCCATCCTGGTACGAGAAACACTGGTGTTGTGAGCCGGCTTCTCGCAGGTTGAGCCCGTTCGCGCTGCTTCGTAGGGGCCTTGAGCGATTTAAGAAAATCCAAGGGAGTAACGTCATGACGCACGCTGTCGCTCAGCCGGCTCGCGGGAGGATGAGATTGCAGCAGCATCGAAACATCGAAATTGGTGGCGCGACGCTTGAATGCACCATTTACGGGTCCGGAATTCCCGTCGTGTTACTCGCGAATGCCGGTTGCAGCGCCGGTTATTTTGACGACCTTGCGTGTGTACTCGCTGCTGGTGGGTTGCAAGCCATCTCTGTTAACATGCGCGGTACTGGAGCGAGCCGGGGCTCGCTCGACGGCATAAGTTTGCACGATTTGGCCGTCGACGTTGCCGAAGTCCTGCAAGCTCTGGATTGCGGCCCGGCTCACATGGTCGGCCATGCGTTCGGCAATCGGATCGCTCGCTGTTTGGCGGCGGACCGGCCCTCCGTGGTGCGTAGCGTGACTCTACTGGCGGCGGGTGGTCTTATCGGACCCCCAACACCCCTTGGCAACCCGTTTCGTAGCGCTACCGAAGCCAAGATGAGCGGCAGCGATTGCGTCACTGTGCTGGGCGCGCGTTGGCTGTCGCCGGCGTCGGATCCGAAGGTATTAGCGCACGTCGAGTGCTGGCCGGCAGTGCATCTCGCGCATCTTGCGACTAGCCGAGGTGTAGCGCTCGAGGAATGGTGGGGTGCCGGAACAGCGCCCCTTCTCGTGATCCAGGGGCTCGATGATGAAGCGGCTCCGCCTAGCAATGGGCACGCGCTGCGCGAGCAATTCGGCGAGCGCGTCCGAGTTATCGACCTGCCTCGTGCGGGACACTTTCTGCCGTTGGAGCAACCCGAAGCCGTTACCCGCGCCGTCGCCGAGTTTGTCGGCGCTACGACCAGCAGCCCAAAAGCGCCTGACGTTTGAGATGGAAATCCTCCCGCTCGGAGGAAATTGGCAGGATCGTTACCTATCCAACAACAAGAGGAATTGAGATATGCGCGTTCTCATCGTTGGCGCCGGGGCCATTGGCGGATACTTCGGCGGCAGGATGCTGCAAGCCGGCCGCGACATCACCTTTCTGGTGCGGCCGCGCCGAGCCTCGGAGCTTGCCGCCGCAGGCCTCGTGATCAAAAGCCCGAACGGCGACGTAACGCTGAAGGATCCGCCTGTCGTCCAGGCCGACACCATCAAGGACAAGTTTGACGTCGTGCTGTTGAGTTGCAAGGCTTACGACCTCGACGATGCGATCAAGTCGTTCGCGCCGGCGGTAGGCGAGAGGACCGCGATCATCCCGCTGCTCAACGGTATGCGTCATCTGGATGTTCTCGACAAAAAATTTGGCGCGAGCCACGTGCTCGGAGGGCTCTGCCTGACTGCGGTGACACTGAACGAGAAGCGCGAAGTGGTCCAGCTGGGCCCGGTGCAGTCGCTTGGTTTCGGCGAGCGCGACGGCAAAATGTCAGACCGGGTTCGCGCCATCGCGGACGTCGTCAGAGGCTGCAATTTCGGCGGCGCGGCGAGCGAGACCGTCCTGCAGGATATGTGGGAGAAATGGGTTTTCCTCGCGTCGAGCGCGGCCTCGACCAGCCTGATGCGCGCCCCGATCGGCATGATCCTGGCGGCGCCCGACGGCAAGGACTTCCTGCTTGGCATTCTCGACGAATGCAGGGCGGTCGCGACCGCGGAAGGCTATCCGCCCCGCGCGCCTGCGCTGGAACGCGCGACAGGGATGTTGACCACGGAAGGCTCGCCGCTCACCGCATCGATGTTCCGCGACATCAAGGCGGGCCAACCGGTCGAAGCCGATCATGTGATTGGCGACCTGATTGCGCGCGCTGACATCGCAAAAGTTCCGGTGCCCCGGCTGCGCACGGCCTACACGCATCTGAAGGCCTACGAGCAAACGCGCGGCTGATCGAGACATAAGAATGTACACAAGGAGAGGAGCAACGACGATGGCAAAAGCTTATTGGATCGGGCGCATCGACGTTCACAATCGAGACGGCTACCAGCACTATGTAGCGGCGAATCCGGCGATCATTAAGAAGTTCGGCGGACGGTTTTTGGTGCGCAGTGGCAAGTTCGAGGGCGAGGGTCAGAGCCGCGCGCATAACGTCGTGATCGAATTCCCTGACTACGAGACGGCGATAGCCTGCTATCGCTCGCCGGAATACCAGGAGAACATCAAGCGGCGGACGCCGCATTCGACCGCTGAGATCGTCATAATCGAAGGCTATGACAGCCCCAGTCTGTAGCCCTGCACGCGGGTCTTCCAGCTTCGTAAGATCCAATTAAGGACCGGGTGATACTTGCTCTCGACGTCCCATAGCTTTTTGCCAATTCCTTATCGGTTACGAAATGCTGTTTGCGGGTGAACGTCCGCTTCGCGCCAGAAGCGGACCGTCGTTCACTGACGCTTTCGGACCCACAAGCGACATTCTGGGGCGCTGAACAGCCGGCTGTAATTCTCTCGCGTTTCAAACCGGCCGTCGCGGTATGTAACCTTTCAGGCTGCGTTTGGCGTGGCCTCAGGCTCAAAGAGTGAGCTGCTGCGACGCGAGACTTACTGAGTTTCCCGGTAGCGCGGCGGCAACGCACTCGCAGCAGCCATGCCGGCGATCGGGTTTCCACCTGCCACCCTATGACGCGCGGTTGAGAAAGATCGGCAGCCCGCGCTTGTTGGCGTAGCTGGGGCGGTAGCGCTCCGTGTTGTACGTGCTGGCGACGTCCAACTTGCGCGGCCCGAGCTTGGCGTCAGGGATGGGCACGAGGTCGTAGCGGCCCTCCACCAGCGCCGACATGAGGCCGGTCTTGCCTTCCAGGATGGCATCGTAGGCCATGTTACCGAAAGTCAGGGCCACGAGCTTGTCGATGAAGTCCGGATCGCCCGATCGCAGGTCGTAGGTGAGGTCGGAGATGATCGTCTCCTCGCCGACGCGCCGCTTGATCTCGTCGGCAAGCGATTCGGCCACGCTCGCCTTCTTGCGGTGGCCATAGGCGTCAGGCTCGCCGTATTCCTGCACCTTGTAGCCCTCCCACTCGGCGCCCTCGCTGAGCACGACCAGCGCGTAGTTGCTTGGGTTGGCGCGCTTCTCCTCGAGGAGCAACTGGATCAGCTTGTCGAGATCGACCTTGTACTCCGGTATGACGCACCGTATCGAGGTGGCGTACGCGGTGTAGAGCGCCGTAAATCCGGCGTCGCGGCCAAAGATGCGGAAAATGCCGATTCGCTCGTGCGAGCCGACAGTGGTGCGTTGCCGCTGGATGGCGTCGCTGGCGCGGGTGATCGCGGTCGAGAAGCCGATGCAGTACTCGGTGTTGCGGACGTCGTTGTCCATCGTCTTCGGGATGGCGATGATCTTGACGCCGAGGTCGTTGAGCTTGGCTGCGTAACTGAGCGTGTCGTCGCCGCCGATGGCGATCAGATGTTCGATGCCGAGCCCCGAGAGGTTCGCCAGCACCTGGCCGGTAAGGTCCCACGTCTTGGTTGCGATGCCCCCCTTGGTACTCAGGGCGACTGGAAAGTCCTTGCCGACGAGATGATCGGGCAGCTTTTGCATTTTGGACGGATTGGTGCGGCTCGAGTGCAGCACGGTGCCGCCGCGCCGGTCGATGGTGCGAGTGTTTTCACGATTCAGCGGGATGATGTAGTGGGACCTGCTGGTCGGGTCCTCGAGGTTCAGGTGCGTGAGGGCCTCCCAACCACGGCGGAGACCGACGACCTCGATGTCGTTCTCACTGCCGCGATAAGTCACGCTCTTGATGACCGCGTTGAGGCCGGGGACGTCGCCGCCGCCCGTGAGAATGCCGATGCGTTTTCTCACCATGCCCACCTCCCAGGATTGGCATGTCGTAATAATAGGCGGTCCCCTGGCTATCCGCCACCGCCGCGCCGCCAAGCCGAGAAAGATAGCGATGGGCATTATCGCCGATCGCGCCCCGCTGGGAGCCAAACCCACAAGCGGGTCCGCCGCGTGAGGGCGCGGCTTCGGCGAGGAATTACCGCCGAAGCCATCTTGGTGCCGTTACAGATTTATGCGCCGCCCGGCGGAATAATTGCTTGAGGAGAAATGTCCGCATCGCGTTGCATGACCATCGCCATTTCGATGGCCGCTTGGGCGTGGTCGGAACGCGATGTGAATCGGCGCCCAACATTTTGGGCCCCATAGATACAAAGCTGATCAAGTACTTAGGCAGCCGATCGGCGATTGACCCCAGGCCGACCTACAAACAGACACACTGGATGTGGTTCATCTTTCCGCAGATCGCCGGTCTCGGCTTCAGCGCGATGGCTCAACGCTTCGCGATCGGCTCGCACGCTGAGGCCGTCGCTTACCTGGAGCATGACCTGCTCGGGCCTCGCTTGGTCGAATGCACGCGCCTCGTCATGGCTGCAAGCGAAAAGCCCGTAACCGATATTCTTGGCTCTCCGGACGACATGAAATTCCGGTCGTGCATGACGCTGTTCGACGCCGTCTCGAAGCAGGAAATCTTTGCGGAAGCCATCGCCGCGTTCTATCCAGACGGGAAGGACCGTGCGACTTTGGAAATTCTGGAAACGAGCCGACGCCTATCGTGATTGCACTCCGGAGACCGGGAACTCGGCCGCAGCTTACTTGTTCTTTCAGACGCGCCCAAACGAACCGGATGAAAATTGTCGCTGCAAGAAGCCTCAGAAATCACCATCGAGGACCGCGAAGCCCTGCGCGGGGCCGTCAAGTCGCTTGAGCATCCCAGCCTCGCCGGCCGGCTCACCAACCTCGTCGGCAAGCCCGTCGAACTTATAGGTTACGCGCTTCCCTCTTTCGCTTCCAAAGCCATCGCTTCCGCCACCTCGAAGGGGCTCGAAGCGGCGCTCAAGGTAGCATTGCGCACGCTCCGGTCTTCACCCCGGACCAATTCGCAATTTCTGCATCGGACGCTCGCGACGGCATCGGGCGCTGCGGGAGGAACGTTCGGACTGGCCGCGCTTCCGGTCGAACTGCCGGTCTCGACTACCATCATGCTGCGGTCGATCGCGGACATCGCACGCAGCGAGGGCGAGGACCTGTCCGATCCGGAGGCCGCCCTCTCCTGCGTCGAGGTCTTCGCACTGGGCGGGCGGGCCGGATCGGCCGACGCATCGGAGAGCGGATACTTCGCCGTTCGAGGCATGCTTGCGAAGACGGTGACGGAAGCCGCCCGGTTCGTCGCCGAACGCGGCGTCCTCAAGGAAGGTGCGCCCATCCTGCTGAAGTTCGTCACCCAGGTCGCTGCACGCTTCGGATTGGTGGTCACGCAGAAGGTTGCCGCGCAAGCCCTGCCCCTCGTCGGCGCCCTCGGCGGTGCAGCGGTGAACTACGCGTTCATCGAGCATTTCCAGGATGTCGCCCGCGGTCATTTTACGGTGCGCCGCCTCGAGCGGCTCTATGGCAAGGAGAGGATTCGCTCCGAATATGACCTGATCGCAGGACAGCTTTGAGCGGAAGCGTCAGCACTAGGAACTCTAGCCCCGCGCGCGCTGCAGCGCCGCATCCAAGCGCTCTTTCTCCTTTTTCCAGCGCGCATTTTCGGCTTCCGCTCTCTTCTCGATAGCGTCCGCCTCGGCCTGGATGGCTCCGGCTCTCTCCGCATGCTCCCGTTCAGCCTTGTCCAACGCAGATTGCGCCTTGTCGACGGCCTGCTGCCGGTGTTCGCGCTCTTTCTGCCGGGCGGCCTCTTCCCTCGCCCGCTCGCGATCGCGGCGCTTCTGCTCCCGTTCGTAGGCGACAGCGGCCTTCTGCTCCGCCGCCTTGTCGGCCGGCCGGGAGGATGTCTTCTTCGGTTTGCGGCCGGCCGGCTTGCGGGCGGCTTTAGATGGTCGTGCGGTGGCGTCACCTAGATTCGTCGGTAGCTCGGCATGCTCCTTGAAGGGCCCATTCGAACCCACAGGACGCTTGAGCATGACGCCCGGCTTCGCCATGGTCGCCGCCACGACGTCCGGATCCTCGCTCTGCTTGGCCGCGCCCTGGTGAAAGAGATTGCTGTCCGCGCCCCAGGCTTCCAAGGCGGCCTTCATCGAGGGCGCCGCTATCGCCAGGTCGAAGAATCCCAGCGAAGTTTCGTAGGTCTTTAGCTTCTTAGCCATTCGACATGTTCTTTCGTGGACATCATCGACAACGCTTCAGACCGCCAGTCGGTCGAGGTCGGCCGCCACTCGGGAGTTGGGGAAAATTTTCACCGCTTCCGCCAGGATCTCTTCGTCGGGATAGCGTCCGGAGATGTGCGTAAGGACGAGTCGCTTCACGCCGGCGGTCGCGGCGAGCTCGGCCGCTTTCGCCGCGGTGAGATGGCCGTAGTCGAGGGCCATGGCGGCATCGCGTTCGAGAAAGGTCGCTTCGATCACCATGAGGTCCGCGTCCCGGACGTGCTCGGCCAGGCCGTCGGTCGTTTCTGTGTCGCCCACGACGACGAGCTTCTTGCGTCCTTCGGGCGGTCCCAGCACGTCCTCGGAATCGATCGTCCTGCCGTCCGCCAGAACGACTGGTCGCCCTTCCGCCAGATCCTTGCGCACCGGACCGTCCGGCACGCCGAGAGCCGAAAGGCGGTCGGGCAGAAGATGCCGACGCACTTGGCTTTCGAACGAAAACGCGAAGCTTTCGGTGTCGCGATGACGCACACGGAAACAGTCGACGGTGAACTCGCCGGCGTCGAGGATCCGCCCCTCCGCCAACGGAACGAGTTGCAACGGGATGGGCGCCCGTCCCTCGCCCCAGAGTCCGGCGAGCATCCGGACGACGACGTCGAGCGTCCCCGGGCTGCCGTGGATCGTCATGACATCGGTGCTTTGCCGCAGCCGCAGCGTCGAAAACAGACCCGGAATGCCGAGCACGTGGTCGAAATGGCCGTGCGTCAGCAAGAGCCGGTCGAGCCTTCTGAAGCCAGCGCCGCTCCGGAGCAACTGGCGCTGCGTACCCTCTCCGCAGTCGACCATGATGCGGTGGCCCCCGGCCTCCACTAGGAGGCCCGGATGGTTGCGGTCCGCTGACGGCACGCTGGCCGAGGTTCCGAGGAAGGTTAGATCGAACATGGTCGGGCGTATGGTCTCATCGGTTTGGTCGCGGCAGGCTGCCATGGCGCGGGCGTGCAAGCCTACTATATCTCGGGCGAACATCCCCCGGACCGGTCGAGCGCCAGGCCTATGCTCAAGCGTCCGCGTCGTGACAGGCTGGGGAACCGCTTTTGGATCCCATCGTTCTGTCCAAACCGAAACGACAAGGGTGCCGATAACATGCCTAACCGCGCGCAACAGATCTACAAGCAGGAGTTTCGCTTCGGACTCGGCGGGGTGTCCCTTGGAAATGAGTTCAACAAGCATACCGACAAGGATGCCGAGGGCACGCTCGAAGCTGCATGGGAGGTAGGCGTACGCTATTTCGACGTCGCTCCGTGGTATGGCTTCGGTCTCGCCGAGCGGCGCTTCGGACATTTCCTGCACAACAAGAAACGCGAAGACTATCTGCTTTCCTCCAAAGTCGGGAAATTGTTCAAGGCATCGAAGAACAATCGGCATGCGGAAATCTATCCGCTGTCCGACTCTCCGAACGACATCGTGTTCGACTACACGGCAGACGGCGTGCGCCGCTCGATCGAGGACAGCCTGCAGCGCCTCGGCGTGGACAGCCTGGACGTCGCGTTCGTGCACGACATTTCCCCGGACTTCGCCTATTTCCCGAACGGCTGGGAGGAGCAGTACGAGATCGCTCGCAAGGGCGCCTTTCCGGCGCTATCGAAGATGCGCGACGAGGGCATCATACGGGCTTGGGGCATCGGCGTGAACACGCCGCAACCCATCCTAAAGGTCATGGATGACGCCGATCCGGATGTCTGTCTGTGCGCCCGGCAGTATTCACTGATCGATCATGCCAACGCCGTGAACGAACTTTTTCCCGCCGTCCGCAAGAAGAACGTCTCGCTCGTCATCGGGTCCTCGCTCAATGCCGGCTTCATATCCGGAAGCCCGCGTTACAACTACGGCAAGGAAAATTTCAAGATCCCTGCGGCCGTGATCGAAAAGCGCGAAAAACTCCGAACGGTGGCCGCTCGCTATGGCGTGGATCTACGAACCGCTGCGCTTCAATTCTCGGCAGCGCCAGATGTCGCGGTCGCTCTTGTCGTCGGGGCGCGAAGCCATCAGCAGATCGCCGAGGACTACAATTCGCTGCAAGGCAAAATCCCCTCCGAATTCTGGGCCGAGCTTAAACAGCAAGCTCTGATCGAATCCGAGGCGTCGCTTCCCGCAGCGCCCGTATGATGACGGATGGATTTGGCAAGGAAGATCGCGATCTCGTTCACGGCGGCGGCTCGCTGGGCCTCGGGAAACCCGAGGATCTGAGCCACGACGACTCAGCCTATTTCGCCAGCAGGGAAATCGTAGAGAAAAGCGGCGCCGGCTAGAGCGGCAGGACCCAAAGTTTCAAGCAATCGATCGAGCTTCAACCAATCGATCGACGAAAACCGTTTGTCCCTTCAGGATCCTCCGTCGCGCGTCGGCGATACCAAACCAAGCCGCGCGGTCGATCTCCGGAAAGGTCCGTCGGCGCCCAGAGCGCGGCGGCCACTCCATCTCGAAGGTATTGCTGCGAATGAGCGCGGGATCCCAGTCGCCCTCGACGGCCCACGCTTGAACGACCTTGCCGCCTGGCTGCCGTGCCTCGCCGAGCGGGAAGAAATCTCCGTGCGGATCGTGTCCGGTCTCTTCGACGAATTCGCGCCGAGCGGCGGATAGCGGCGCTTCGTCGGCGCCAATCACGTCAAAGGCGCCGAAACGAAACACACCGAGCCGGCACGCTAAATGTGAGGGCGACACTAGCCCAATTGACCCGCTTACTTCGCGAAGCACGCCTCGGCGCTGATGGCGGAGATTGGACCTTGCGCAACGGCAAAGAAAAAAGGACCCGCCGAGGCGAGCCCTTTCGTGTCCGAAGTCTCCTACCACTTTTGGCGATCGTACCAGTCGTTGACTTCCTTCTGCGCCTGATCCTTGGCGTAGCCGTATCGCTCCTGGAGTCGGCCTTCGAGCTGGTCCTGCTTGCCGTCGATGACGTCGAGATCGTCATCGGTCAGCTTGCCCCACTGCTCCTTGACCTGACCCTTGACCTGCTTCCAGTTTCCTTCAACGCGGTTCCAGTCCATCGGCCAGTCTCCTTGCGTTTGGCGTCGAGATCAACGGGCGGAGAAGTCAGGCGTTCCTTCCTGAGCGTGGTTCGCCCACTAGGAACCTTCCGCAAGGCACCGTGTTCAGCATCAAACCCTGGAGAGACCCATGAAGACGAAGATCCTCGCGCTCGCGTTCGCCGGCGCCCTTACTTCCGCGGCATTCGCCCAATCGGTCGGTGAGAAGACCGGCGTCAATTCGGCGCTGGGAATCAGCGCCGACGACCGACGACTTCGTCAAGGAAGCGGCGACCAGCGACATGCTCGAGATCGAAGCCGCCAAGGTTGCGGTGGACAAGGGCGATGCGGAGGAGAAGAAGTTCGCCGGGCAGATGATTACCGATCATGCCAAGACGAGTACGGACTTGAAGGCAATGGTGCGGGCGGCGACATCAAAGCCGCCATCCCGACGTCGCTCGACGACAGTTCCCAGAAGAAGCCGACACGCTTCGCGATGCCAAGCCCGACGATTTTGCCAGCGAATACGATCCGATGCAGGTGAGCGCTCACAAACGCGGTTTCGCTGTTCGAGCGCTATTCACAGGGCCGGCGACAATCCGAAGCTGAAGGACTGGGCCGGCAAGACGTTGCCCGCGTTGCAGCATCATCTGGACATGGCCGAACAAATGGACCAGAACCGCAAAAAGGACTGAGCGCTGCTTGCGGGCAGGCCGCTAAGCCGGCCATTCGTCGGCATGGTTCGACCTTCTAGAGAAAGAGCCGCCCGGTTTAACCCGGCGCGGGTCTGCAGTCGTCTGCTCGGCATTATCGCCGGCGCCTCTGTACCGCCGATACCTTGTTGCGTGTGAAACGGCGCCGAACATTGACCCCACAGAATCAATATCGATCAATCGCTTATGACGCCGATCAGCCCCGGCCCCCGCCGATTCACACCTTATCGCTTGTCGAACGTCCGCTTCGTGCCGATTGTGTTGAAGAAGTCCGCGAACTGGCGATTTGGGATCGAACAATGCAACCGGCGCACGGGGCTTGATTGCGCCTAAGCGGGCTGGAGCGCGGCGACGGGATCAGCTTTGCGAGCTTTCGGAGGTTCTGGGCCGTGGCAGCCAGGAGGAACTCGTCTCGAGCACCCAACGGACCTCTCAGCCTGAGCCGGTCGAGGCGCAGGATGCGCTTGAGGTGCGCGAACAGCATCTCGATCTTCTTCCGTTCACGGCGCGACCTGACATAGGCATCGGTCTTCGCGATGTCGCGCGCAACGTCTCGGGCCTTTTCGTGGATTGAACGCGGGACCTTGCGGGCGGGCATTTTCGGACAACACCGCGGCTTCAGTTCGCAAGCATCGCAGTCATACTTGCTGGCGCGATAGAGCAGTGTTGCCCCGTCATTCACCAGAGTCCCGGTAGAAGCTCAGCACCTTGCCGGCTGGGCAGACGTAGAGATCGTGTTCCTGATCGTAGGCGAAGTCTTCGCGGGAGAACGTCCCATCGTCGCGGGCCGACTTGTCGAACACCGGAATGTGCGGCTCGATCGCGTGCTCGTTAACGAGCCACCCCAGCATCTCGGCTGAGCCGTAGGCACTGTCGGCAGCCAGGCGCTCGGGACAGAGCCCGAGGCGATCTTCGGTGCGCTCAATCATTGTGCGTGCCGCACCGACCTCGGCCTGCCGGATAGCTCGCGTCGCCTCGACATCGACGATGATCGCCGCCTTCAGGTCGATCAGGTAGTTGTCGGCGTAGGCAAAGAAGGCATGCCCTTTGTGAGCGCCGGTCCATTGTGCGGCCGGATCCGACCTGGAGATGAACTTCGGTACGGTCTCGCTGGCCGCGCCCCAGGCAGCCTCATCCAGGGTGTCGAGATATTCCCGGACGGATCGGCGCGTCCTGGCGATGGCTTCCCAGTCAACATCATCAGACCCGGCAGCAGAGCGCTGCTTGTTGGCATCGGCGGCAATCAGGCTGGCATCGACCGCAAAGGCAGCCCCGTCGACCAACCCTTCTGCCATGCAGCGCCGGACCACGGTCTCGAACAGCTTTCGCAGCAGATCGCAGTCACGGAAGCGGCCATGCCTGTTCTTGGAGAAGGTCGAGTGGTCCGGCACCTCGCCATCGAGCCCGAGCCGACAGAACCAGCGGTAGGCGAGGTTCAGGTGCACCTCCTCGCACAACCGCCGTTCGGAACGAATGCCGTAGCAGTAGCCAACCAGCAGCATCCGGACGAGCAGTTCCGGATCAATCGAAGGCCGGCCAGTCGAGCTGTAAAACGGCGCCAAGTGGCTGCGAACGTCTGACAAATCGACGAACCGGTCGATCGCCCTCAGCAAGTGAGCGGCCGGAACATGTCGCTCAAGTGAGAACTCGTAGAACAGCGCCGCCTGATCAACCTGCCGCGGACCCATCATCGATTCGGTCTCCCGCCCGACGAGACAGAATGAATCAGCGATCACCTTCGGCTTCAACACCGAGTTTTTCAACACAATCGGCCAAAGCGGCCGCTCGACCGGGAATATGCGCATCTCCCGATGAGAATCTCGGCGAAGGTACGGTCATATGTCTGCGGACGAGGGTCGGTAATCCCGGAATGGACACGACCGCCCGGCACGTGGAATTTTGCCGCCCGAATATTTCGAGCAGGCTTTTTCCATCAGAAGAACGGGCGTCGAATCGCTCTTGGCAGATTTTCCCGCTCAGAACATTCCGTTGGCATTGGCGCGCGGAATGTTCGGCGCGAGCCATGGTGCCGAGTTTTTCGGGTCACCGACGATCTGCAAGGTGTCCCAGTGTTCGACGGCCTTTCCGTCGGCGTCCATCTTGTAGATGTCGACGCCGGCGATTCCCGTATCCTCCGGATCGTCATTGAAGAAATTCAGAAAGTTCACGTGCGCCCATACATAGTCGCCGACGGCGATGATGCGGTGGACGACGACGCGGGCCCGCGCGCGTTCCCGTGTGATCTGGGCAAAGAACTTTCCCTAGCGCGACCGCACCGTCGGCGATCAGCGGGTTGTGCTGGATGTAGGCAGGGGCTGACGAATTTGGCCGTGCCCTCTTCCGACCTCTTCGTGTTGATCATCAGGTCGTAGAGGGCAAGGACGTTGTTCTTGTTGCGAACGGCGCGGCTATCGTTGGCGTCGACGATTTCGATCATGGCTGGCTCCTGTTGCAAGATGGCGTGATCTATCAGCGTGGACTTAACTCAGGCCGACGAGCTGGAGGCGAAGCGCGTCCTGCTCGGCGTCTGATTTCTCTCGAACGGCCCGCAGCATTTCTTCGGCGTCCGTTGCCCACCGGTGCACGGCTCGGCGCGGGCACTTGCTCGGCCAGTTCGATCACTCTCCGCGCGGCGAGACGTCGAGTCGAGCCCGCTGTTCTGCATGCCGTTGAGGGCGGTCGCGAAGGATCCGAAGGTTTGTCCGTACAGCTCGCGTTGTTCGGGCGTCATTCCCTCGGCGACCCGCTTGAGGGCAGCAGCCGTCTTCGCAGGGCCGCCGGTTTTCATGTTGCCTGCCGCGGCCACCACGACGTCGATGCCGAACCGCTTCAGTTCGGCGCGGTAGACCGTCGCAAACACCTCCATCGCGGCTTTCGATGCGCCCGACGGTCCGTTGAAAGGCAGCGGAACGCTCGCCGTCCACGTGCTGACCTGGACGATGCGGCCGCGCGCCTTTCTCAGCGCCGGCAGGAACGCGTTTATGACCGACAGGGCCCCGAACACGTTGACGTCGAATTCACGCCGGATGGCGTCGAGAGGAAGAACCTCGATCGGTCCCGGGGTCAGAATGCCGGCGTTGTTGATCAGGATATCGAGGCCGGAACTCGCCGAGGGCGTCGGACACGCCGGCCGCCCAGGCCTTCACGGAATCTTCTTTGGTCATGTCACAGACGGTCAGGCTGACACGTCCTCCGGAGGCCTCTTTCAGGTCCTGGACTTCCGCGGCTGACATGGCGGTGCCGAACACGACGTAGCCTTTGGCTGCGAGCCCGAGCGCGATATCGCGGCCGAGGCCCCCGCCGGCACCGGTGACTGCGGCCGAGCGGCCGGAATGTCGGTTTGTTGATGGCATGAGAATCTCCCTTGGTTCCGATTGATGGGCAAGCTATCGTCGCTAAAATCGACACGATAGCCTCATGATTTGCCCATCTGTGTCGCGGAAAGTGGAACGATGGCTATGGATACCGAAGATCTGCGGACCTTTGTCGACGTGGCCGATGCCGGCGGGGTGTCGTCGGCTGCCCGGCGCCTCGGTGTCTCGAAGTCCATCGTCAGCCGACGGTTGTTCCGGCTGGAAGCTGAACTCGGCGTTCAGCTTCTCGCGCGTACGACCCGCGGTGCTGCGCTGACGGAGGCCGGCGTTACGTTCCGCGAGCACGCCGCGCGAGTTTGCGCCGAGATCGACATCGCGCTTGAAACGATCATGCCTGCTGGCGAACTGCGCGGCCGCCTCCGGATCGCGGCGCCGCTATCCCTGGGACCGACACATTTGGCACCAGCGTTTGCGGAAATGGCGCGGCGTCACCGGCTGCTCCACCTGCAGGCGAGCTACAGCGATCGCTTCGTGGATATCATTGGGGAGGGTTTCGATTGTGCGATACGCGTCGGCTATCTCAACGACTCGAACTTGCTCGCACGTCGTGTCGGGCCGGTCACTGGAAAGCTCGTCGCTAGCCCGGACTATGTCAAGAAGCACGGGGCTCCCGAGACGCCGGACGAACTTCTTACTCATCAGGCGCTCATGCAGGGAACGGAAACCTGGCAATTTATTGATGGCGACAAGACAATTTCCATTCATCCGCAGGGGCGTTTCAAAGCGGACAACGGTACCGCTCTCGCCGCCGCTGCGGTAGCGGGGCTGGGCATCGCGTGGCTTCCGGATCATCTCATCAAGGGTTATCTGGATTCCGGCAGCCTTCTCCAAGTGATGACGCGCTATCCCGTCCCGACCGGCGGCATGTTTATTGTCCGGCCTCCTGGTCAGCACTCTACACGGAAAGTCCGACTTCTCACCGAACTGCTGATTGAGCATTTCGGATAGTTAGAGCGCACTCAAACACTCCTTGCGTCGACGGGACACAGCAATCCATCGGTCGCAGACCGCGAATGACCGCGTTGCGCCACGAGTGGTCATACAAGGTCTGGCAAGCCACGGCTGCTCCCATTAGACCGTGCCTTAGCTGAACAAGGACAAAATCACATGCATCTGATCAGCCGCCGCAGACAGGAGTGCGTCATAATTTGTATGTCCTTGAGCTGCCGCCTTCAAAATGCACTCGGCAAGATATGCTTTCACTGCTTGGGTTGAATGCTCCAAGGGCACTCTCGTCATGATGTCCTCAAGAACACTCTTCATGACTTGGATGAGCTGGGGGTCGAATTCCGGCACCCGATATAGCCGCCCGAACTCTGGCCGAGTGCATTCTTATGGCTCGACACGCTGCCCCGCGACAGTCGCGCGGGGCAACATCGAGGTCGTGTTCAAGCCTGCGATTTCCGACTACGTCAGCCTTCGACCTGTCCGCTTATCACGTCACCGAACAGTTGCCAGGTCTGCCCCGCGAACTTCATCAGCTGCAATTGTTCGATCGGTGCGAAGTCTGTCGGGCTCGTATTGATCGCAATTCCAGGTAACAGAAGCCCCGGTTCAAAATTCCTGAGGTTGGCGGCCTGTTTCATGACGTTCTCGCGGGTGAGATCGTCGCCGCATTGTTTCAGCACCTGAACCATGGTGCGCGCCACGCTGTATCCGTAGATGTAGCCGGAGTCGCTCTTGTCGCCTCCCGGAATATATTTGTCCATGAAGGCATTCCATGCTTTCATATCGACATCGTTCTTCCACTGCGGATCGGTCGCATCCTTCAGATAGGCGGCCGATACGATGCCCTGCGCATGCTCAAAGCCAGCCGGCTTCATTACACTGCCGATCGACGCCGAGACGTTGTTCAGAATATGCAGCGGCTTCCAACCGATTTCAGATACCTTCTCGATGGCCTGTGCCGCGAATTTTGGAGTTGCAACATTGAAGAAAACGTTGGCGCCGGTCGATTGCAGCGTCACGACTTGCGAGTTGATGGTCGGTTCGGTCGTCTCATAGCTTTTCTCGCCGACGATCATGGACGTCGCCTTGGCGCCAAGACCATCCTTCAGGCCCTTGACGTAGTCCTTTCCGTAATCGTCGTTCTGATACATGATTGCGATCTTGGCGTTAGGCATCTCCTTCAGGATATACTTCGCGTAAATGCGACCTTCCGTCTGATAGCTGGGCTGCCAACCCATCGTCCATGGAAAGTGCTTGGGATCATTCCACTTCGTAGCGCCTGTGGCGACGAACAGCTGCGGTACCTTCTTTTCATTCATGTAGGTATGAATGGCGCTGTTTGTGGGTGTCCCCAGCGAATTGAAGATCAGCAGTACGTTGTCGTCTTCAACCAGCTTTCGTGCCTGCTCGAAGGTCTTAGGTGGACTGTATCCGTCGTCGTATGAGATGAAGTCGATCTTTCGACCGTTGATCCCGCCCTCATCGTTGATCATTTGAAAGAATGCCGTCTCGGTCTTGCCTATCACCGCGTACGCCGACGCCGGTCCGCTGTAGGGCATGATATTGCCGATCTTGATTTGGCTATCGGTCGCTCCCGGCCCATATTTCTTTTGAGCGGAGGCCGCCTGCGAGACGACAGAGCCTGCGAATTGCGCGGCGCCGAGCGCGAGGCCGGCTTTAAGAAGGGTTCGCCGTTTGATGCTGTAGTCCAGTGGGTTGATAGACATCATCACGTCTCCTGGGTTTCAAATACTGCCCCAAGTTCTTGTGATGCGATGTTGCGGCATCGGCCGTCGGCATTCCCGTTTCGGTGCGCGACATTCGCCGGCACGGGCGTCTCAACGATCTTCATGTAAATGGCCGGATTGCACGGAAGGTTGGCAGGTCTGCGGAGCGCGCTCGAACGAGAGACGTTCGTACCCGGTGGCTGAAGGGCGTCAGACATCTGTTGTCCCCGAAGCTAGCGCATCGAGAAGCCCCAAATTCAAAGCGTAACATGCTCAGATGGCTGCAATCTGTCCGGCAGATTAATTCTCATTAATCTGTGACATTGCGATCGGACATCGTCCCGGCGCCAACTGCCGCCCTTCGCGGTAGCATAGTTCGCGTGGCTTATTTCTTCCGTGTCATTTCGTCCAAATGTCCCATCTCTGATCTTTTGATTCCGCAAATCGTAATCACGCAACATTTCCTGTCAGTCGGAGTACCCGCTCAATAACGGCGTTGGCCGAACTTCCGATCAAATGTGAAATAAAGTTAAGATCCAAGCCAAGCTGTGCGCCCATTAGCGGAAGGATGAAGAGCAGTCCGATCAAAATTGGAAAGCCAAAGGGCTCAAGGCGTGAGAGAGAATATCCGAGCGGCCCGGGGAGCGCGCTGACCGCGATCCTGCCTCCGTCGAGCGGTGGCAGCGGCAATAAATTGAAGATCGCGAGGACAACGTTGATAACAACGGCGTTCCTGAGGTTTTGGGCGACCCATTCTCCCACGATGAGAGGCAGGTAACCGACAAGATGGAATGCGAGCGCGGCGAATGTCGCCAGCAGCAGATTTATACCGGGGCCGACTGCGGCCACCAGAATTGTGCCTATTCGCGGATTGCGCAGCGCCCGGAAATTCACCGGCACCGGTTTGGCGTAACCAAACAGAAACGGAGAGTGCATCAACAACAGCATCGCCGGCAGCAGTATCGTGCCGACGGGGTCGACGTGCTTCCACGGATTGAAAGTAACTCTTCCTAGCCACCACGCCGTGTCGTCGCCAAGAAGGTGAGCAACAAAACCGTGAGCCGCCTCATGAAACGTTACCGCAATCAATACGGGCAGCAGCCAGATTGAGATCTCGTAGGCCATTCATCGACCATGACTATCAGATTCGCGCCGCCTCCCGATGCGTTGGCAACGGCAACGCTCCGGGAGGCCGTCGGCACATTCACCCAATGGGCAGGGCAACGAACTTCATCGCATCGGCGGTCTTCACCCGCAGCAGCACATCATGCTTTCCTTGCGACTTTGCCTCGGACAACGCCTGGCGCACGTCGCTTGGGTTGTCGACCGTCTTGCCGCCTACTTGCAAGGATGACATCGCCGGATTGGAAACCGTGTTCGGCGGCGCGGCCTTCCGGATCGACGCCCGTGACCACAACACCCTTCCCGCCGGAACCGGCCACCTCATCGGCTGGAGCAAGCGTCAGGCCGAGATGAGGCAAACCGCTCTCTCGCTGGGATTGCTCGCTCTCCGCATTGGCCTGCTGCTGATTGGGCAGTTTACCGAGCGTAACGGTGACCGTCTTCGATTCACCCTTGTGCAGAACATCAAGTTTCACCGAAGTGCCGGGAGCCAGTATCGCTACCTTTTGAGCCAGGTCGCGGGAGTCCTTGATGGCCGTGCCGTTGAGCGCGGTGACGACGTCGCCGGATTCGATGCCAGCCTTTGCCGCGGGGCTTCCATTCTGCGGCTCGTCAACCATCGCGCCTTCGGCCTTCTTCAGGCCGAGGCTGTCGGCGATGCCTTTCGTGACAGGCTGAACCTGAACACCGAGCCATCCGCGCGTCACCACGCCTTTGTCTTTGAGCTGGGCGACGACCATCTTCGCCGTCTGCGCGGGAATGTCGAAGCCGATGCCGACCGAGCCGCCGGAGGGTGAGTAGATCGCGGTATTGACGCCAATAACATTGCCATTCATGTCGAATGCGGGACCGCCGGAATTGCCCTTGTTGATCGGCGCATCGATCTGAATGTAGTTGTCATAGGGGTTGGAGCCGATGTCGCGTCCCTGCGCGGATACGATGCCGGCGGTGACCGTGCCGCCAAGACCAAACGGATTGCCGACGGCCACAACCCAATCGCCGACGCGCGGCGCCCGGTCTTCGAAATTCACGTAAGCGAAGCTGGATTTTCCGTCGACCTTGATGAGGGCGAGGTCAGTCTTGGGGTCTGTCCCGATGACTTTAGCCTTATAGGTCGTGCCGTCGTCGGTCGTGACCTGAACGGATTTGGCGTGATCGACCACGTGATTGTTGGTCACGGCATAGCCGTCAGGTGAAATGAAGAAGCCAGATCCGGCGCCGACGATGATCTGATGGCGCTGGATCGTGCCCCTGGCGTTTCGTTGAAACCGTATTGACGGAAGAACTTCTCAAATGGCGAGCCTTGCAGGAAGGGGGGATAGATTTTCTCCTCGTCAGAGCTCAATCCGGTCGGGTTTGCCTTTCATCCATCTGGACCCGCACCGAGATGACCGCCGGCTTCACCTTGGCGACCAGATCGGCAAAGCCGCTGGCTGCGGTCGTTCTTGGGCTATCGGCTGCTCGCGCGCTCGACATCCAGGGCGGCAACGACAGGCGGGTATAACCCATCGGGCCTCCGAGCGCGACGATCGCGCCAATGCCAGCGACGGAGGCGAGCAGCACCAGACGTCGTCGTGAGAAGATCCTGGAGCGCAGAGGATGGTCAGTTTGATCGTTTGTCATGATCGAATCTCCTGGAAGTAAGGGCCCAGAAGTAGAACGTGCGTTGCAGGAGTCTGACATTACAATTTCCTGTCGGACGGATTAATTCGAGGAAAGTGTCAAGGTGGAATCGCGCACGTTCTTTGGGCGCTTGCCAAACAGCCGTATCTACAGCTCACAGCTCGGCCGTCGTCGCGCGGTCTTTGGACTCCGCATTGCCCACTTGGGATTTTCGCCGAGGTCCGAGGGGCCAAATGCTTCGATGGCGAAGTAGATCGAAATGCACGTAATCGTGATGCAGACCCAATCGGATACTGGAGAGGCCAGAAGGTTGTTTTTCCGAGATTAAGATTTATTTCTACCTTAATTCAGGGGCGATGTCGGCCGGAGGAAGGCCCGTCGCTGCGGAGGATTCGCCGGTTGATGCTTTTAGTATATGGCACTGGATAGTTGTCGTGATCGTAGTGCTGGTGTTGTTCGGACGCGGCAAGGTTTCCGACCTGATGGCCGACGTGGCTCAGGGTATCAAAGCATTCCGGAAAACCATGTCGGAGGACGAAAGGCAGCCTGACGGATCGGCCAAGCCGGTCAAGACGATCGACTGATCGATCGGCGTGTCCGCCTTGGACGGATTTTGTCGGAAAATCGCCGGCGCCCTCGCGCGGCGTAGCATGCCGCCACCGAATACGTTCAGCACTCGATGAAAATGATGATGCAAATTCATGGATCTCCCGGCTCACGCAAATGAATGCATAGGTAAGCACGGTGTGAGATACCCGCAGCCAGAATGTCGATTTAGACACCCATATCGAAGATGTGGTCGCTCACATCGAGATGGAGAACTTGAAGGACGTCACTCTGTGGGCTGGAGCTATGGCGGCATGGTCATCACCGGCGCACTGGGCCAACGATGTCGCGCAAATACTCCTTCTCGTCCAGTTCGTCGCTGTCCTCGTGGAAGTCAGTTGTTGACCCACCTGAAGACATGTCGCGAATCTTACTGTCTATTGTCGTCCACGTCGTTCCGGGGTTGTTCTCGAGTTGAAATCGACCTAGCTCAGGACAGCAGGGACGAACAGGGCATTCCCATATCAAATGGATCGGTATCCCGGAGGTCAATTCCCGTATGCGGCGTTCTTCTGGCCGGCGCTCGTCGCTGCGTCAGCCGCTGAAACTGCGTCGTCCATAGCAGCGCATTTTCTGGGATTCTCAGGCGATGCTGACGGCGACCACACCCCGCGAGAGCCGGAAGGAGCCACGTCAAGCAAGATTGCGCTCGAGCTGCATGCAGTCCGCCTCCGTGACTTTACGGTGGCCCAAAGCGGCGTCCCCACCCTGCTGTGCACACCGCTCGCGCTGCATGGAGCCGCGTTGCCGACCTTGCCGCCGGACACAGTCTCGTTGCCGCCCTTCGTGGTGCTGGAATTGAACGACTGTTCATGGCCGATTGGCGCTCGGCCAGCGCTGAAATGCGATTTCTCGGAATTGACGAATGTCTTGCCGATCTCAATGTCCTCGTCGATCATGTTGGTGGCTTGGTTGATCTCATCGGGCTTTGCCAGGGAGGCTGGTTATCACTGGTCTATGCCGGACGATTCCCGGCCAAGGTACGCAAGCTTGTTATGGCCGGTGCGCCTGTTGATATTGCTGCGCGGTAATCCGGATTGTCGTCTATCGCCGAGGCGACTCCCCTGACTATGTTTCAGAGCCTAGTTAATCTCGGCGATGGTCGCGTTCTCGGCCGCAATCTCGCGAAGTTCTGGGGAAACGACGCGGACGCAACGGTATTCGCGAATCTCTGCAGACGCTTGAACTGATCGGCTCGTTAGAATTCACGAGGCTCGAAGCTATCTTCGAGAACTGGAATTCTTGGACAGTGGACATTGCCGGGAACTTACTGATCTCGAAGTTGTCGAGAAACTGTACAAGCGCAACGAACTCGCCAGCGGAAGCTTCGTCGCCCTGGGGCAAAAGATCGACCTCTCGCGCCTGCGGCTTCCAATGTATGTTCTTGCTGGGAGCGCCGACGAAGTGGTTGCCCCGGAACAATTGCTTGCAGTGGAGCGGCTGGTAGGAACGC
The DNA here is from genome assembly GCA_963831505.1 of uncultured Alphaproteobacteria bacterium. Lineage (GTDB taxonomy): Bacteria > Pseudomonadota > Alphaproteobacteria > Rhizobiales > Xanthobacteraceae > Bradyrhizobium. The sequence goes on from CAWHQY010000099.1 coordinate 23,734, forward strand.
AGCTGCAGTATCTCCGCCACGAGGTCGCCCCGTGCAATCACCTAGGTTTGTTCATGGGGAAGCGGACGCTTGAAGAATATTGGCCGAGGATTGTGCGTTGGATGAAAGAGGTTGATTGAATGAGCCTGGTCACTTCCGCGAACGGCACTCCGCAGACATGAGTGCTTCGCTGAACGTCCGCTTTGCGCCATGAGCGGTCATTCGTTGCGGTTTTGACGATAGGTGTTACAAGACACGCAGCCGCGCAAGGATCCCAAAACAGTACTTCCTCAGCCTTGGCAACCTGATAAATCCTCCCAGTCACAACTCCTGACGCGGTCGTAGTGTGGCCGCACGCTCCAGAACCGCTGCGATCGCATCGTCAACCCGTTCGAGCCAGATGAATTCCAGTTTGTTGCGGGCGCCCAGCGGAATTTCGTCGAAGTCGCGGCGATTTCGCGCCGGCAGCATGACGCGGGTCAGGCCGGCAGCGGCGGCTGCGACGACCTTTTCCTTGATGCCGCCGACCGGAAGCACCAGGCCGCGCAGCGAAATCTCGCCGGTCATGGCGGTGTCGCTTCGGACGGTGCGATTGGTGAGCAGGGAGGTGAGGGCGGTAAACATCGCGACGCCCGCGCTCGGTCCGTCCTTCGGCGTGGCGCCCGCGGGGACGTGGACGTGGATGTCGCTCTTTTCGAACATCGCGGGATCGATACCGAGCTGGGCTGCGCGGCTCTTCACCAGGGTCAGCGCGGCCTGCACGCTCTCGCGCATCACCTCGCCGAGCTGGCCGGTCAGGATCAGCGTTCCTTTGCCGGGCGTGCGCGAGGCCTCGATAAAGAGAATGTCGCCGCCGACCGGCGTCCAGGCCAGATCCGGTCGCCACGCCGGGAATGCTGGTACGCATGGCGATCTCGTTCTCGAACCGAGGCTGGCCGAGGATCGGCGTGATATCCTTCGCGGTGAGCAACGAACGCGATTGGTGCTGCCTTCGGCGATCTGGACGGCCACGTGGCGGAAAGCCTTGCCAATCTCCCGCTCCAGATTGCGAACGCCGGCCTCGCGGGTATAGCCCTTGATGATCAGCCTGCAGCGCGTCCGGATCGATCTCGGCCTGCTCCGCCTTCAGCCCGTTGGCCTCGAGCTGGCGGCGAACCAGATAGCGCTGCGCGATCTCGAGCTTCTCGTCTTCGGTGTAGCCGGCGAGGCTGATGATCTCCATCCGGTCCAGCAACGGGCCGGGAATGGTGTCGAGCATGTTGGCGGTGGCGACGAACACGACCCGCGAGAGATCGAACGGCACGCCGAGATAATTGTCGCGGAACGTCGCATTCTGCTCGGGGTCGAGCACTTCGAGCATCGCGGCCGACGGATCGCCCTGAATTCCGCGTCCCATCTTGTCGATCTCGTCGAGCATCATCACGCAATTGCGCGCGCCGGCCTTCTTGATCGCCTGAATGATGTTGCCCGGGCAGCGCGCCGATATAGGTGCGCCGGTGGCCGCGGATTTCCGCCTCGTCATGAACGCCGCCGAGGCTGACCCGCACGAACGGTCGCGCCATCGCGCGCGCGATCGACTGGCCCAGCGAGGTCTTGCCGACGCCCGGTGGACCGACGAAGCAGAGAATCGGCGCCTTGCCCTGCGGCGCCAGCTTCCGGACCGCCAGATATTCGATGATCCGGCTCTTGATCTTCTCCAGGCCGTAGTGGTCCTCGTCGAGAATGCGCCTTGCCTCGGCGATGTCGATCGGCTTCTCCTCGGGCAGGCTCCAGGGCAATTCGATCAACCAGTCGAGATAGCTTCGGACCATGCCGGCCTCGGCGGCGCCCTCCGGCATCCGCTCGTAGCGGCGAACCTCCTTTCGCGCCTGGCTTTCCGCCTCAGCCGACATCTTGGCCTTGGCGATGGCCTCGTTCAGCTCCGCTATCTTCCTGCGCCTTTCCGTCACCTTCGCCGAGCTGGCGCTGAATGGTCGCCATCTGCTCGCGAAGGATCGCTTCGCGCTGGCGCTCATCGAACGTCGCCTTGGTCTGTTGGCCGATCTCATGGCTCAGCCGAAGCACTTCGATACGCTCGGCCAAATGACGCGAGACCTTGTCCATGCGAAGCGCAAGGTCGACCGTCTCGAGGATCTCCTGCTTTTCCTGCGGCTTGATGTCCATGTAGGAAGTCGCAAGGTCGGCGAGCGTCGAGGGCGAGGTGGTGCCCTGCAGCACGGCGATCAATTCCTGCGGCGCCTGTGGAAGCAACTGCGCGGCTTCGATGGCCTGCCGTTGCAAATTCAGGAAGCGCGCCTCGATCTCCGGCGAAGCTCGTCGTGGGCTCCGGTATTTGAAGAACGCGAGCCGCCGGAAACGGCGTGCCCGGAAGGTAATCAAGCACGCGCATGCGCTGGACGCCCTGGCAGATGATGTGATGGCTTTCATCGGGTCCGGTGATGTAGCGCACGATATTGGCGACGGTGCCGACCCGGTAGAGATCGTCAGGACCCGGATCGCTCAACTCCGCATCGCGCTGAAGCAGAATTCCGATCTGCCGCTGTTCGCGCACCGCCTGTTGTGCGGCAGCGATCGATTTCGGCCGTGCGATGGTGATCGGAGGAATGACCACGCCCGGAAACAGAACGGTATTGCGCACCGGCACAATGATGAGAGCGTCGCCCGGAATCGGAACCGATTGATCGGCGATGAGGCGGGAGCTGGGCTGGATGTGGTTGCTTCGTCGGAGACATGGCCAACTCCTCAGCTGGATTTGGCGAGGCGCAGGCCGACGCAGCCGTGCGCGGCAAAGCGGGTAATGGTGTAGCGACCCGATGGCAGCGGAATGCGGCGCTCGAAC
>CAWHQY010000100.1:0-16302 GCA_963831505.1 uncultured Alphaproteobacteria bacterium
CGACACCGAGCTTCTCATCGTGGGGGACACGTTTGGCTTCTGGGAGCTCACGCTCGTGCACGGGGTCGAAGGCTTGCGCACATCATACAGGCGCACCAGGCGATTTTCGATCAACTCAGGGCCACCGGCGCGCGCGTCAAGGTGACCATGATCGTCGGGAATCACGACTATGATCTCGCTTGCGATCCGGCCTTTATGGAGAAACTGCGGGCATACAACATCGATCTGGACACGAGCCTGGTCCTGATCCGCCCGGTGGGCGACAAGACGATATGGATCGAACACGGACAGCAGCGCGATCAGTTCAACAGCTTCCCCCAATATGGCAACGCTTACGCGCTGCCGGTGGGCTACTTCATTACGGAAACCTTCGTCAGCGGAGCCAGCCGGTATTCGGACTTCGGCCGGGGAGACTGGCTCAAGGACATCCGCTCCGTGGGCACGATGCAGATTCCCGACTGGATGCTGTCGAACTACTTCTACCGCGAGATGAGTATGGCGCTACGCTGGGTGCTGCTGCCCTTCCTGCTGCTGGCCGGCGTCACGGTGATAGCGATTTTCGGGGAAATCCTTCGGGTCGCGGGTATCTTTGATTACAATATCATATTTCACAACCCGCTGATGAGCAGGCTGGGGATCATCGACAACGTCCTTCAGGTCGTGATCACGATCAATTCCCTATTTTTGATTTTGTTCGGTATCCCTGCGTTGGTCGTCGAACGTGACCTTATGCGAACGTTGCATCGCTTTCGTCTACAGACGAGCCACGGAGTGACCCCGAACCTCGATTCGGAAGCGCCCTACCTAGAAGGGGCTCAGGAGGTTTTCCAGGCGGATGACAAGGTAGCGGCGTTCATTTTCGGACACACGCATTCGGCGTTCCTGCGGCAACTGGGTCCCGCCGGTCAAGTCGTCATCAATACCGGTACGTGGCTGAAGCTATTGTCCCGTGTTCCGGTGCGCTTTGGCTTGTTGCCCGCGGTCTACTATCCTTCGTATCGCCTGAATTACTTCCGGATCGAGAAGAAAAACGACCAACTTGTGATCGACTATGTCGAAATTCCCAAGACGCCTGAGCGCGAACTGACTTGGCTGCAGCGTCTCGTGATCCTGGGGAATGTGCCTAAGTCGCCAGAAGCAATCCCCGCAAGGACGATTATCGATCTGTAATGCGCTGCTCAGCGATCGTGATGTCGGGTTTTCTTTTGTTGTTGTTGGTGGGTGTTGTTGCAGGTGCTCACGGCGGCTCGTGGCATCCTGAGATATGCCGACGTACAGCCAGAATGTCTGTTTATTAGGTGCCGGAAGTTGTCCGTGCGCGGCCAAACGGCGCTTTTGACCCCGAACGGACATTCGACGCTTGGACGTCTCCCTTAAAGGTTCTAAGCTGCAGTGATACACAGCAGGGGCACGCACCGATGCGGCGGCGGTACCTGATTGCAATAATTGCTGGCATTGCGGCTTTGCCGCTCGCCGCGCTCGCGCAGCAGGCTGCTCCCGCGATCGTGCCGCAGGTTCACGAGGAGATGTGGGCGGTTCCCTCCTCACCTGTCCCGATGCTCGCCTATTTGATCCGACCCAGTGGGGGTGGTCCATTTCCACTCGTCGTGATGAACCATGGAGTTGCGCTTGACGCGGCGGGGCGAAGCTACTTTCCCATGATCGAATTCCGTGACGCCGCACTTTGGTTTGCGCGACAGGGCTACGTGGTGGTTGCACCTGTACGCCCTGGATATGGTGCTACGGCGATCGATATCCCAGAGCGAGGTTTGTTCGGGGTTTTTTTCTCGGGCGTGGGAAAATGTTCGGATGCTGAGTTTCGTGAAGCGGGGCTGGCCGTCGCGTCGATTGACAAGTGGGTCATCGACTACATGTCAACTCGGTCTTTTATCAAGCGCGATGAGGTCATCATTGTCGGCCAATCGGGGGGTGGTTGGGGGGCGATTGCGCTAGGCAGCCAAAATCCGAAATCTGTGCGGGCGATCATCGGGTTTGCAGCGGGCCGCGGTGGTCATCTCAATGGCAAACCCAACAACAACTGTGCCCCTGATCAGCTGGTCGATGCCGTTGCCGAATTCGGCCGCACGGCGCGCGTTCCAATGTTATGGATCTACACGCAAAACGACAGTTATTTTGGACCTGATCTCTCAAAGCGGATGGTGGAAGCGTTTCGGTCCGCAGGCGGAAATGTCGAGTATCATCTGCTATCTGATTTTGGAGCGGACGGCCATTTTTTGATTGACTCGGCCGATGCCATTCAACTCTGGGCGCCTCTTGTCAGCGAATTCCTGGCCAAACATCCATGAAAGGAATTGGTATGGACATTCGGCTTCTGTACTCATCGGCAAGATCAGCCCGGTATCGATTCCTGGCAACTGGATTACTTGCGGTGTTCATGGCGACCACAGGGATGAGGGTCGACGCGCAACAACTGGTGCCATTTGGCGACGTACCGGCGACCGAGAATTTTTCTGAGGCAGAGATCGCTACTCGGGGACAACAGCCAGATCGCCCGCTAACGTACGCGCCGTGGCGCAAGGTGTGTTTCAAGGCCACCCATGAGGCCGGGTCGAAAATGGTTTGTCGTACGACCATCAACGGTAGATGGGACACGGGTCAGATCGCGATCAGGGTCGATTTGATCGAACGAGAGGGCGATCCTGTCGCTCGTCTACAAATTTTCGGGCCTGCCGGATCATTCTTGCAGCCTGGCATCAAATTGGCCGTTGACCAAGGCTCGCCCGTTCAAATTCCTTATGTGATTTGCCTCGCCAATGGCTGCGTAGCCGGAAGTGTGGCGACTGCGAGCTTAATTCATGATCTGGAGTCAGGTCAGATGCTGACCTTGGCGACCGTTAATTCCAATGTCGTGGGTGTAACCACCTCGCTGCCGCTCAAGGAGTTTGCCAAAGTTTACCGAGGGGCACCGGCGCAAGTGTTTGAGCAGCGGCTTGAAGGAGATTGGGAGCAATCGGGTCGATGAAAACTGCCAACTTCAAGTTGTGTCTGGTAACCTGCGACATCGATCCGGATTCGTCGTATTTTTTTTGACCTAGAGGGAGCTGAGCCATGAAATGCAGCAAGCGGTCGTTTGCCATCGTCTCTGTACTCTTCGCGGTACCTCTATCGCTTAGTATTGGGACACTCAATGCCCGCGATGCCGAGCTCGCCCTGTTACCTTGGCAGCCGCTCAGACGGCCAAGCAGCAATGCATGAACACCTGTCGTGCACGCTATCGCGACTGTCGTCGTCTGAACCAGTTACCATCGTTCGAGTGTCGGGACGTTTATCAGGACTGCACCCGATACGCTTGCACTGGTTCAGGACCAGGATGACTGACGTGCCTTTTTGACGCCGTCAGCGGCGGCGCAATCGCTCGACCTCTCCATCCTTCCAGACTCTCCAGGGAGCGGGTCGATGGCAGTGTCGTCAAGAGATTGGCGTGCTCGTACCTAATCCGCGAACGCTGGGGAATGGAAGTTCGATGTCGTTACTGCGATTCCAAACTAATCGGGTCGACGCGTTCGAACTGAAACTGTTTCGATCTGCTGGTCAAGATAATCACCGATCTCAGATTGTGCGGATCTCACATTCGAATCCTTGGCGGTGCCAATGTAGTCGTGTTGCATCTTCGGGTCGGAGTCGCAGATAATCTTTATCCCCTTATTGGCACTGCCGTCCGCCGCAGCGCCCTACCGCGCGAGCGGTTTAGTCCTCTGACCCATCGCGTCAATTGGAGCTGTCTTCGGTCACAACCGCCTTGGGGTGAAGTTCCCATTGAATGCAAAAACTCAGAGGGCTCGATCCGATCGTGATCGACATCACGGTTTAGGCAGTCCCAGCGAGCTATTGAGGTCTCACTGGCGCGCCCAATTCCGGGCCATCGACCGGCATAAGACAACATTGCTGTCACACCAAAATTTCATTTTTCTGAATACCCTTTCCCGGGAATGTTTCAAGCAAGCCGGAGTTAACAGGTTCGGCTGGATCGGAAGCTCGAAGGCGTAGCATGCAGGAGGTTCGTATGGCCAACTTGATGATCAGGATTGCGACGCTGGCAACGTGTTCGATTGCGCTGATCGCCGCGTTCTCGCTGACTCCGGTTGTTGCGGCCGGAGGCGGTGGTGGTGGCGGCGGCGGTAGGTCGGCGGGGGAGCAGACCCATCCGCCTCGATCTACTCGACCTACCCACCCTCTTCTGCTTACCCGCAGCGGCCGGACGCAAAAGCCACCCACCGGGTCAAGAAGACCAGCAAGCAGTCCCTCTTCGACGACCCGGCCTTCAGCCAGGGTTACCGCACCTCCTATGCAACGATCTACGAGCGCAACGACTATGCCGCCGCGATCGAGCAGCTGAAGGCGCTCGGCCACGATGATCACCCGAACGTGGCCAATTTGATCGGCTATTCCTATCGCAAGCTCGGCGACTACAAGCTCTCGCAAGTCTGGTACGAGCGGGCGCTGAAAGCCGATCCGAACCATGTGCTGACCTGGAACTATTACGGTCTGTGGCAGATCGAGCAGGGCAACCGCGAGCAGGCGGAATATCATTTGAGCCGGATCGCTGCGATCTGCGGAACCGACTGCGCGGAATATCGGTCTTTGGCGGAGGCGCTGGAAAAACCGCCCGGCGCAGGCCTTGTCTATTGAGTATAGCCGCAACGCGGTTCAGCGAGCGTGTCGGCCGCGCTAGGGACCATGTCTGAGCTTGGCACTTTCGGATATTCAGACGTTCTTGAAAGTGCAAAAGACTTCGGGTCGAAGCCTGTTGTTGATCCAAGTAGACATTGGACGGCACCTTTACCCGGTGCTGGTTTGAGCCAATACGATGCCCGTTCCGGACGAGAAGTTGGGAGCGACGAGCCATGTACGCCATGAAAGCCTACTTGCCTGCGCTTGCGCGCTTGTTGATGTCTAGCCTATTCATCTGGGACGGCATCCTCCAGCTGCGCGATCCGAGCGGGACGGCAAAGTATTTTGCGAACGTCCACGTACCAATTCCCGATGTGGCGGTGTGGATTTCTTATCGTTTTCCATCTTCTCGCTGGATTGGGCGTCCTAGTAGGTTTCAAGATTCGGTGGGTGGCTGCAGCGCTCGTCTTCTTTTGCCTAGGCACCGGCTTTGCCGTCCACCTGGTGGCCGGGGACTTCAACAATATGATCCATTTCTATAAGAACTTAGTGATGGCAGGCGGCTTCCTTTACGTGATGACCTACGGCGCGGGTGCCATGAGCATCGACGGTGTGGACGAAGCGTAGTTAGCCTTCACTTCAAACTAACATTCGATGTCGGTTGTCTGCTTCCGGCCTACACCACAGTGGTGCGTTCCACATCCTCCAAGACGGTAATCGTCACCATAACGTCAATGGGAGTGGGCGATTCAGCGTGGATATGAAATTCCACGCCGCCGTCTCCGCCCTCGGGGTTATGGGGACCGATATTGGTGACGAAGACATTTGCTGCGTCCCCCAGAAATGGTCTACCTGCCGCGCCGAACACTCCACCGGCGAAGCGAAACTCGCATGCAGTGATGATGACCGCTGAGTCTTGGTGGATTGGAGCGAAGTTATGATTGTGGCGTACTCTACCTTGCACGCCTCGGAGGATCAACCGATCGGAGCGAGCCATGTCAATACTCTCTCTTGTTGAAAGCACTATTTCCAAAGGCGCGATCTATTAGCACACACGAATGCTATCGCGGCTGCCCCTGTCAGTGTGTGAAGGGATTTCACACTCAACGAGCAATTTTTGGACGGCGGCAACCACACCAATTTCAGGCTGGCAGGGCAAACCGTACTGCGAGCTTGGTGATTAAGCGCGGCCAGAGCTTGTCATCTTCGATTGGGATCGAATGTTCTGGACCGAGCATCACAAGAGGCTTCGTCTTAAACCTCACGACAAATGGGTCAGGGTCACTGAAAATGGGTGAGGCGTCTGAATAACTGTCCGATGTGACCTCCAAAAGGCCGCACCAACGTGAGAGGCGTACAGCCACCCACTCCGTTTGCATTTTGGCCGTCCGGAGCCCTGGGAGGGCCGCCTGGCGGCCCTTTTGGTTTCTAGGGATGTACTCACAAAGGCGCAGATATCGGCTTGGGGGGATGAGCTGAAATTTTCTGCTCAATCGGTGCATTACCGGCTTTGGCCCTTACACGGCCAATCTCGACCATGTACACGGCCAAGACCCAAAGCGTTCGCCAGCCACAACGGAACCGTTTCCTCTTGAGGCCCATAGCTTATTACCGGCACTACGGGCCCGCCGCATGGATCGACCCGGTCGTCCTCAGGGCGATACCGATATCGTGGAACAATATAGTAATCCCAGTAAGGAGCTGTCCTTACAATGGGCACCCTGATGAGAGGCCTTTCCCGTGGTTCACGAACGACGTTGGCCTTCTGCGCATGCGCTGCGACACTAAACGTCCCCAGGTCACACAACAGGACCGTTCCGAGAGCGAATACTACGGTCATTATCCTCATGCCTTGGCCTCCTTGCCACACACAGCCTAGACCCAACTCGGACATCCGGCGACGTTCGACTTCGCGCCGCTGTTGAGGGTATATCGGACATCAAAGGCACCTGATCCGCAACGTCTCATTTTACGAAGACTAGCGGCCCCATCTGGCTTCGCGAAGCCGCGTGGCCCTGGGGCGCCTTGCCGCCGACGCTCCAGCGCATTGCGGAGCGAGTATTTCGCCTGTTGACCCGAGACCGACATTCCACAAACGAAGATCATTCTGGCCAAGGAGTTTCGCCCTGGCGTAGCCAAAGCTGACTGCCACTGTGGGGCGCCCGTGATTTCGGTCACAGATAGAAAAACCACCCTCCGGTATCAAACAGGAGTGAGGCACTTGCTTGCTTTGTTCACATGCAACCCCTGAGGAGGGAATTCATGAGTGAAGTGCGTGAACTCATTGATACGGAACTCGACAGTGAATTGCGTGAACTGATCGATACGGAACTCGACGCCGTGTGTGGAGCGGTCTCCGATCTCGGCAAATACATCACCAAAGCTGTAGATGACGCTATCTCAGCCTTATGACCGGACTAGTTACCTCGTGCTCGATGAAGCGTTGTGACGTGTAAGCCTATGCACAGGGGTGTCTCCACGTTGGGGTCCTTCGCCTTCCGGAATCTCGTCGCACGGGCGAACAATGCCACGCAGGTTGGCGGGGCTGTCGGCGGCATCAGTGGCATCAATTAACGCTGGTAACGCAAGCGTCGCACAGCCGCTCGGTCAGGCAAACGTCAGCTCGATCAGCTAAGTCACGGATGCCCGCACGCTCATTGCCATTTCATCGATTGGGACAGCATCGCTGGCTTGAAGAGCGTCGCCGCCAGTCACATTTCGTAGGGATCGGGGATCGTTGGCCCGACACACTGGCAACGCACCCACCGCCTTATCGAAGGTCGCGTGCGTCCAAATAAGAGCTAGCACGGGCTGCGTTCGAGGACCGCTCGACACAGTACCACTACGCAAACGCAACGGCACGAGCCGTCGAGGGAGACCTTGGCGGCTTTTTGCGTGTGGCCAGATATGCGCAAAGAAACAGCCTCGGCGCGGACGGCGTGCCGAGGTTCTTGCACTCAGATACGGGAGTTAGGCCGCTTTTTCGCTGCGATCTCTCTTGGCCTGCGGCGGGCGCTTCAGCTCAGGTTGCGTATTACGAACAGCTTCGGCCAGCATCTCGCGCAGCTCAGCCTTAGTTCTTGGCGGTTCGCGCTTGAAGGTTTTTGTCCATGTGGTCATGGACAGTATGTGGGGATGCAGGAGTGAGAAGTAAACCCTCCTGTCGGTCAGCTTCGCTCCACTGTAGCAGGCGATGCACATCCGCAATCGGCAGCGTAGCTGACCGATGCCTGCTTTCTGGGGTAAAACCGAAATCCCGTTTCAAGGGCGGCAGGAGCGTTTTTGACCCGTAACGGTCGTTTGGTCTGATAGGACCTTCCCGAACCGCTTGGCGAAGTTTCTGATCGCCGTTGCCGCGTCACCCGTAGTCGCGGCTACCAAAATTTAGCATCCTGCCGTCGGACGCACCGCATTTGGGGGAGGTTGGCATGGCTACAGGGCTGTTCGGAGTGAGCTGGACCGAAATCATCGACTTCCTTTTGAAACTCGCACCAGCCGCCTCCATCGTGGGTGGCATTTTGGCAGCGCGGGTACAATTGAGGAGCAATCGGCAGATCAATGCCGTAATGATAGCGAAGAACCACTATCGAGAGATGCTGGACGCTTTTCTAAAAAATAGCGACATACTCTACTTGGGGTCAACTCCAACATCGTTTGCGGAGTTGAAGAAGGATATCCCGCGCTATCGTCGCTATCGAACGCTCTTCACGCTTATGTCCTTCGCGATGCAGGAGCTTTATCTGGCGATGGACCTGAAGCGTGAGAAAAATTGGGAGCATATGATCCGAGTGTTTATTTCGCTCTTCAGGAATTACATTCTGTCGCCAGAAGATTACGGCCCCTACAATCATCAGGCTCTGACGCCGAGCTTCCTCGCATTCTTGATGGACACTGCACAGAATTTCGAGCACTCCGCAGCGCGGACGAGCGTGGCGCAGTATCTGAAGGATGAGACGCGGCTGACATAGTCGAAGGCCGCCTAGTTAGCCATTCGATGTCGCCTATTGTGAAGGTTTGCGGATGCCGGCCACCATGAAGGTGGTGCGACGCACACCGGGGCCGGCGTACGCAAACCTCCAAAGGAGGAAACCGCGGGAAGGGATACGTCAGGCAGTGCGACGTATGCTATCGAAGATTGAGTGTTGCCCGCAATTTCAATTCATAACCGGGGGATTTTCGAAGAACCTCGGGGCTCGAATACGTGTACAACTTTGGCGTTATGGCACGAGTATCGCTAACTGGGGAAAGTCGATTTCTCTCCTCATGTGATTTCAAAGAGTTACGTGTGATAAAAAGAGCACGTTTTACAACTCTTACGTTAGCGGCCTCACAACATTCTTTTGCAGCATAGCGCGACCGGAGGGATTCAAAAAAACTTCGACGCGTTCAAACTGAGACTGTTTCGATCTGCTGGTCAAGATAATCACCGATCTCAGATTGTGCGGATCTCACATTCGAATCCTTGTGCCAATGACCGGCAGACATGCCAAGGTTCTGACCCAACGCGGACGTCCAGCGCCGCTTCTAAGGAAGCCCATTGTCTCGGCCTAAAAACACGATAGCTTTTGCTCCAGACTTCGGAGCGAGGGGACGGGCGAGATGCCCCAAAAGTCCCCTGCGCGCCGCGCGCTATGCGACCTGGAAAAGCGGTTGAGTATCCAAATAGAGGAAAGAAGGTGATCTAAAATGGATTCCTTTACTGTTGCTCCCGAACTGGAGGGTACGAAGGGCGACATCATTGCCGCCAGAATCGAAGTGCCCATTCTTGTTGTAATGATTTACGGAATTGTCGAATTCATCCGATTGGGGTGGTCCCAAGATTACTACTTGTACACTTACGCTCCGGTGTTAGGTGGCGTCGCTGCCTCAGTAGGTCTTTTTACTTATTTTTTTCTTGTCTCCGTGGAACGTAAAAAGAGCCGGAAAATTCTTCTGGTTCTGCTCGGATTTCTTCCATATTTGTATTCGCTATACATCTTGGGAGTTTTTGGCCTGTACACAATCTACGAAGGCATCATCGGTAAGTTTTCATTTTGGTCAATGATAGCCGGGGTCTTCTGGGTTTTTCTTGGATTTCATCTGATCTATCGGTTTTACTTGATGACGGAGATCGTCAGGCAACACGATGAAAAAGCAATGTTAGCTCATTCTAACCTTCGCCAAAGTGGCATGAGCTGAAATGGCAGCAGGCGCATCAGTTTGAGCGCATTTCTCAAGGCGGAAGTGGACAAATGGAACGAGACGCTGAATGCGATGCATGTCTCGCGTGAGTAGACCCATTTCCGTAGCGCGGTTTCGGCCGTGGATGCCTTTACCCTCGCTCTGGTTTGCTGTGGTGAGCTAGCCGCATCCAATGCTGCCGTCTGCAAACCAATAGGACTGGCGATTTCAGGGAAGTAGCCCGACCTGCGTTTCTGGCCCATAATTCCGATGCGTATTTCGCCTCATGGCACTTTTGCGACGTGCCGACGGGGTCTGAAATTGTCTGCTTATCGGGGTGGATCGGAAGTGATATCCGTCCGTCGTCTGCACGGAGATGCGAATCATGACCGACCTTGACGTCCAGGATGCGGTGGCGAAGGCCAACAACATGGCCAATCCGGCCTTCCTCGCCGCCAGCATGATCGAAGAACGCGCCCCTGACATCGTCGAAGCCCTCAATGACGTGCCTTCGGAGCTTGCAGTCGCGGTGCTGCTTCACCTGCCGCCCGACCGTGCTATTGAAGTCCTCGACCAGCCGGGGTTGGAACGCGAGCCCGAACTCGTCACGCTGATGCCGCGGCAAGCCGCCGCAAAATTGCTGGCCGGCGTGTCGGCCGACCGCCTCGCCGACATCTTCCATCAGGTCAAGGAGCCGCACTGCTCCGAACTGCTCGATCTGCTGGACCCCGACACCAGGGTCAACATCCGCCGCCTGCTGGAATATCCGAAGGATACCGCCGGATCGATCATGACGACGGAATTCGCCAGCGTTCCCTCGACCTACACCGTCCAGCAGACACTCGACTATATCCGTCACGTGGAGAGCAGCCGGGAAACCGTCTACGCGATCTACGTGCTGGATCCCCTCAGCAAGAAGCTGGTCAAGACCATCACCCTGCGCCGGCTGATCACGGGAGATCCGCACGCCCCGGTGCTGTCGGTCGCCCGTCCAGGGCGTCTGATCACCGCCACGCCCCTGATGGACCGGGAAGATGTCGCGCGCCTGATCTCGAAGTACGACCTGCTCGCGGTGCCGGTGGTCGACCACGGTCGCGTCATCGGGATCGTCACGGTCGACGATGTCATCGACGCCATCGTGGCCGAAAGCACCGAGGACGTGCAGAAGTTCGGCGGCATGGCGGCCATCAACGAGCCGTACATGGAAATCGGCTTCTGGCAGATGATGAAGAAGCGCGGCGGCTGGCTGTGCGCGCTGTTCCTGTCCGAAATGCTGACGGCATCGGCGATGCAGGGCTACGAAGGCGAACTCGAGAAGGCCATCGTGCTGACGCTGTTCATCCCGCTGATCATGAGCTCGGGAGGCAATTCAGGATCGCAAGCCACGTCCCTTCTGATACGCGCCCTGGCCTTGCGCGAGGTTGAACTCAAGGACTGGTGGCGCGTGGCGCTGCGGGAAATCCCCAATGGACTGGCGCTCGGGACGATGCTGGGCCTTGTCGGCATCGTTCGCATTTCGCTGTGGCAGTATCTGGGCTTCTACGACTACGGCGAGCACTGGATGCTGATCGCGCTGACGGTCGCCGTCGCCCTTGTCGGCATCGTCATGTTCGGCTCGTTGACCGGATCCATGCTCCCGTTCATCCTGCAACGGATCGGGTTCGATCCGGCCAGCGCTTCGGCACCGTTCGTCGCGACCCTGGTCGACGTCACGGGATTGGTGATCTATTTCACCGTCGCTTCCCTGATCCTTCGGGGAACGCTGCTGTAGACCGGCAAGCCAGGAGTAGGCCTTTCATTCGATCACTTCGTCAACAGTAGCGAGGAGACTGGCCGGCACGGTAACGCCGAGCGTCTTGGCGGTCCGAAGGTTGATGACGAACTCGAATTTCGTAGGCTGCATTACGGGCATATCGGCCGGCTTTTCTCCTTTGAGAACCCGGCCAGTGTACACGCCAACTTGCCGATATCCGTCGTGAACGCTTGCTCCATAGCTTATCAAACCACCAACGACCGCGGTTGCGCGAGAACTCATAGGCGGCCGGGACTCGGGCCTTTGCAGCGAGCGCCACCAGCTTGTCACGACGGCTGTCGTAAAACGGGCCCGGTCCTACTAAAAGTGCATCTGCGCGCAAACTATCGAAGGCGTCATCAATCTCGCTCTCGTTGTTTGCCTGCAAAAATTGAAGCGGGAGCGCCATCGCGTTCGCCGCGGCTTCAACGTCGGCTCGAAACCGCGCGGTCGCTGGCCAGCCCGTGTTGATGAGTACAGCCACGGTCTTTGCCTGAGGGATCAACTCGCGCAGTAGATCGAGCCGCTTCGCTGCCAGTTCGCCGGAAAATATCGTCACCCCAGTTGCGTTTCCACCTGGTTTCGCCAGACTTGCAACGAAACCGAGTCGAACGGGATCGTCACCACTCAAAAATGCGATTGGAATCGTCTTCGTTGCCGCCTTGGCCGGAGCGATCGACGGGCTATTCGCGACGATCACCGTGACCTGACGTTCGACCAGGTCAGCCGCAAGAGCGGGCAGGCGATCGTATGCATTATTTGCCCAGCGATATTCGATCGTAACGTTCTGGCCCTCGACGTAGCCGGTCTCCTTCAGGCCCTGCCGGAATGCTTCCGCCATTCCTGCGTAACCGTCCGCCGATGCGCTATTGAGAAATCCAACTACCGGTAAGGCCCGCTGCTGCGCAAGACAGGACAACGGCCAAACGCCAGCCACGGCAACTAGAAGCGTGATGTACTCGAGCCGCTTCATGGCACTGCCCCAAAATCCGGCAATGCGCGTAGCCTAGCACGACTTTGGCCCCACCTTGGCTAAAATCACGTACGGAGCGTCAATTTGCCATCTGCTTTGGGTCCAAACGTCGGTTAGCATTCGATCACTTCTTCCCGGCCAGAAATCGCACCGCAACGTCGTGGACGTGACGCGCCACGGCCTCCGGGCCTTCCCGCTCTGCGAGGCTCTGCATCGGCACTTCAAGCGTGATCTGGGCGTCGTGCGGCATTCGTCGCAGGATGGCGGCGATATCGATGCCGCCATCGCCTGGCGGCAGTCGTTCCGCGCGCGCGGTGTGAAGAAGCCCTTCGGTCGTGGTTGGCTTGGTCGAGGGCGCATCGCAGAGATGAAGCATCGGCAGTCGGTGAACTGGAATGGACTCCATCTGGCTGAGCGAACTGTTCGAACGGTCAAAATGCAGGGTATCGACGAGGATGCCGACATTTGGGCGCGAGGCTTTTTCCACGACAAGAGCTGCGGTCGCAAGGTCAGGCACGGTGGTCCACGGGAAGAATTCCAGCAGCGCGGATAGTCCGTAGGGCGCCGCGAGATCGGCGATCTCAGCCAAATGATCGGATAGCCGTGCATGGTCGGGGTCATACGGCGCCGTGATGACATGGCGCGCGCCGAGCGATGCGCCGGCCGCGATGAAGGACTCCAGCGCGGCAACATCGATCTCAGGCGTGATCTTGACGAACTCGATGTCAGAGAGCCGTACGCCGGTGTCCGCCAGCGCGGCCCTGGTCTCGCGCATCATGACCGCATCGTCGTGCAGCGGATAACCGGGACTGTCGCCGGTGACCGCGATCAGCCGCAGGCCGACCGCCCCATAGCCGGTGCGTGCGGCGACGCGCACCATTTCCGGCGGCGGCAGCGACAACACGGTCAGATGCGCAAGGGAAAGCTCGGAACGCAAAACGATGCCCTCTCAAGGGTAGGATGGGTAGAGCCCTTCGCGAAACCCATCATCTTCGCTGACTGTCGTAGAATTCAATCATCCTATGTATTGTCGTAGTTGTGAAGCGGCGCCCCTTCCAAGCCCTCCTTGACCGTGTCAGGGTAGGGCATGCTCTTGCGCCTTCTCATAGCCCGGTTGCTGGCGATAGCCGTCATCGCGGGACTGTCTCTTGCCCCGCTGGCGACATCAGCGGCTGCGCAGGCCGTCGCCGGCATGGTGGGCATGTCATCGATGTCGGCGGACATGCCCTGCTGTCCGGATGAGCAGAAGAGCGGGGATTGCCGGGACTGTCCGCTGATCGCGATGTGCGTTCTGAAGACGGTGCAGGCAGGCCCGTCGGTGGCGGCCGCTGTGCCGGTGCGCCATGCAATCCGGACAGCCCATTCGGTTCGCGACGACGTCTTCGCCGACGGGCTCGACCGTCCGCCTCCCGACCATCCCCCTCGAATCCTGGCCTGATCGGCGCATAAGCGCCGTCTGCTGCCGCGCGGACGTTCGTCTGCGCGGATGACGCTTGCCGCGTCCAGCGGCAAATCCGGGATAATCGAGGACTACAAAAATGAAGACGTTGCATTTCGCGCGCGCCGTCCAAGCGGCGCTGATCGTTGCTGCCGTTGGCGGCACCAGCAAGACCGCGCTGGCCGACATCAGGGACTACAGGTTCGATCTCGTCGACCAGACCATTAAAGCTGGCCCCGACAAGGTGATCACGGTCCGGCTGATGAACGGCAAAACCGGCAAGGCGGTGCCCGATGCCGTGATCTTCGCGACCCGTCTCGACATGACGCCTGACGGCATGCAGGAGATGGTGACCAAGATCGTGCCGGTGCCGGGCGCCGAGCCCGGTACCTACAAGTTCAAGGCGACGTTCGGTATGGCTGGCCGCTGGCAGTTGTCGCTGGGCGCCAAGGTTCAGGGCGAGACCGGCACGGTCGAAAACAAGCTCGTCATTACGGCGCAGCCATGAACCGCGCCGTCATCGCCAGCGCCGCCGCCGCGTTGATCGCGGCGGCGGGCGCGGGCTCGTCGCCGCGACCGAGCGCGGCGGCGGCGCATCGGGACACCGCGCGCGCAGGCCGCGCGCCGATCTATTATCAGCACCCCGACGGCCAGCCTTCCTATTCGCTGACGCCGAAGAAGACGCCTGACGGTCGCGACTATCGCGCCGTCCCCGCCAGCGCCGATGTCAGCTTCGACGAGCCGCCGCCGTCGTCAGCAGCACCACCGAACGCAAGATCAAATACTACCGCAACCCGATGGGCCTGCCCGACACGTCGCCGGTGCCGAAGAAGGACTCCATGGGGATGGAGTACATCGCGGTCTACGAAGGCGACGATACCGACGACGGCTCCGTCAAGCTGTCGCCCGGAAAAATCCAGCGCACCGGCGCCAAATCGGAGCCCGCGGCGATGCGGGTGATCCGCGCGATGACCCGCGCGCCCGGAACGATTGCGCTCGACGAGCGGCGGATTTCCGTCATCGCGATGAGGTCCGAAAGCTTCGTCTTGAAAGTCGCCGACGTCACGACGGGATCGCATGTCGAGAAGGGCCAGTCCCTGATGGAGGTCTACACCCCAGCGATATCGTCCGCGGCCGCCGAGTATCTCGCCACCATCACGTCAAAGACCACCTCTGGCGACGGCTCTTATGGTCGCGGATCGCGGCAGCGGCTGGTGAACCTCGACGTGCCGGACGCTGCGATCGCCGCAATCGAAAAAAGCCGCAACGTTCCGACCTCGATCGAATGGAATTCTCCGCGCGACGGCATCGTGCTGGAGCGCAACGCGATCGAGGGCATGCGCGTCCAGCCGGGCGGCGTGCTGTTCCGGATCGCCGATCATTCGGTGGTCTGGGCGCTGATCGACGTCGCCGAACGCGATCTCGGCGCCATCGCCATCGGCCAATCGGCTACCGTGAGGGCGCGCAGCTTTCCCGGGCGCGAGTTCACAGGGAAGATCGCGCGTCATCTATCCCGAGATCAACAAGGAGACGCGCACCGCGCGTATTCGCGTCGATCTGCAAAATCCGGACCTCGTGCTGCTTCACGACATGTATGTCGACGCGGAAATCGACACCGGCAGCGGCGTGCCGGTGCGTGTCCGTTCCGGAGAGCGCGGTGATGGACACCGGCAGCCGGCAGGCCGTGTTCGTCGACAAGGGGCAGGGCCGCTTCGAACCCCGCGACGTCAAACTCGGCCATCGCGGCGACGGCTATGTCGAGGTCCGGGACGGCCTCGCCGAAGGCGAGCCGGTGGTGGTCTCGGCGAACTTCCTGATCGATGCCGAAAGCAATCTGAAGGCGGCGCTGAAGGGCTTTTCCGAAGGAGGCCGGCCATGATCGCGCGCCTCATCGCCTGGTCGGCGCGCAACCTGCTGCTGGTGCTGTTCGGCACAGGTTTTGCCGCGGCGGCCGGCATTTACGCGCTGGTCCATCTGCCGCTCGACGCCATCCCCGATCTCTCCGACACCCAGGTCATCGTCTACACCGAATACCCCGGCCAGGCGCCGCAGGTGATCGAGGACCAGGTCACCTACCCCCTGACGACGGCGATGCTGACGGTGCCAAAGTCGAAAGCCGTCCGCGGCTTCTCGTTCTTCGGCGTCTCCTTCGTCTACGTCGTCTTCGAGGACGGCACCGACATCTACTGGGCGCGCTCCCGCGTGCTCGAATACCTCAACTTCGCCAAGGACGCGGCTCCCCGCCGGCGTGCAGCCCAAGCTCGGCCCCGACGCCACCGGCGTCGGATGGGTGTATCAATATGCCGT
>CAWHQY010000101.1:0-5157 GCA_963831505.1 uncultured Alphaproteobacteria bacterium
ATGTACCCGTTCGATCTTGCCTACGATGAAGAGGTAGGCGACCGCGGCGACCAGCGCGTTGAGGCCGACGAATACCAGCGCACCGTTGAACGAGCCGGTCGCGGCCAGGATGTAGCCGATGATGATCGGGGTCGTGATGCTGGAGAGGTTGCCGAAGGTGTTGAAGAGCCCGCCGGAGACGCCGCCGGCTTCTTTCGGCGAGGTGTCGGAGACGACCGCCCAGCCGAGCGCGCCGATGCCCTTGCCGAAAAAGGCCAGCGCCATGAAACCTACCACCAGCGCCTGGCCGTCGACATAGTTGCAGGCGATGATCGACATCGACAGCAGCATGCCGCCCACGATCGGGATTTTCCGCGCGGCCGTGAGCGATTTCGTCTTCTGCAGGATGGCGTCCGAGATGACGCCGCCGAGCACGCCGCCGATGAAGCCGCACACCTCTCCAGCGGTGCATACTTGTCCGGCGGAAGGCTACCAAAGGAGGAAGTGCCATGTCCTTTGTCACGACCAATGATGTCGGCGCGGTTCGCGTCATCACCTATGCCAACGCCCCGTTCGGCACCATGACTGGCGCCGGCGCGACCGAGATGTACAACGTGATCGCCGCCGCGGCCGAAGACCGGTCGGTGCGGGTTTTGATCATCACCGGCGGAGTGCCGGGCATCTTCATCCGGCATTACGATGTGGGAGAACTATCTGACGGAGCGGACGCGTTGCAGGTCACGGCGCCACCCGCGCCGTCGCCGCCGGCCCCCCGGCCGCCAGGCTTCCACGCGCTCACGGACATGATTGCAGCGATCGACAAGCCGGTCATCGCGGCGATCAATGGGTTTTGCATGGGCGGCGGCTTCGAACTTTCCCTGGCGTGCGACCTGCGCATCATCGCCGATACCGTCACCGCCATCGGTTTGCCGGAGACGCGCCTCGGCATCTTCCCGGGCGGCGGCGGCACCCAGCGCTTGCCGCGAATCGTTGGCGAGGCCAAAGCGCTTGAGATGATCCTGCGCGGATTGGCGGTAGCCGCACCACGCGCCTACGAGATGGGAATCGTCCACGAGATCGTCGTCGATCCGCTTGCTCGCGCCCTGGAGATTGGTGCCGAACTGTCGAAGCGAGGAGCCGAGGGACTGGCGTTCGCCAAACGCCTGACCCGGACCGCCCTCGACCGTCCGCTGGCGGACGGCTTGGCCGACGAGCGCAAGAGCTTCGGGGCCGTCATGAGGACGGCCTCGGCCCGCGAAGGTTTGCGGGCCGGCCGTGCGCCAGCCGAGATCCAGAAGCTCTAGCTGGGGCCTCAGGCGCGGCTGCCGAACAGCTCGTAGGTGATCGAGCGCAGCCATCGATGCGCGCCATCGCGATGATAGCGCTCGTGCCAATATTGCGCGATCTCGATGCGGGGCAATGAGACCGGCGTTCTGAATACGGACATGCCGAGCGGCGTGGCGACCAGAGCAGCCAAATTCTCAGGCAATGTCGTCACGCCGTCGGTCTGCGACGCCACGATCGCGCCGGCAATGAAACTCGGCACCTTCAAGAGGATGTTGGACGGCGCGATCGCACGCGTCAGCACGCGTTGCGTCTCCAGATGCGCCGCATGTCCGGTTTCGGACGAGGTGATCAGGATGTGCTGTTCGGCCAGAAAGCCCTTCCGCGTGCGGGCCTCGGCCGCTCGCGGATGGCCGCGCCGCACCACGCTCGCATATCCGTCGGAAAACAGCCGCTGGAAGCGCAGATAACCCGCCGCCTTGGGAAAGGCGCCGAGCGCGAGGTCCGCCTCTCCCGACTCCAGCTTCAACGCAAAGTGCCGGGAGTCGAGCGGCAGCGCCCTGACCTTGATGTTGGGCGCGAGATCGGCGAGACGCGCGATCAAGGGCGGCAGGAACCGCACCATGCCGACATCGGTCAGCAGCAGGCTGAAGGTCTTCACCGACTTCTTCGGATCGAACGGCATCCGCTCCCGCCACAGGCTGTCGGCCATGTCGAGCAGCGCGCGGATCTGCGCGGCCATCTCCACGGCACGCGCCGTCGGCTGCACGCCGCTGCCGCGGCGCACGACCAGCGGATCGGCAAAACGTACCCTGAGCCGCCGCAACAGCTTGCTGATCGCGGGCTGCGTGGTTTCTAGCGCCTGGGCGGCGCGCGTGATGCTGCCTTCCCTGATCAGCGTGTCGAGCACCCTGAGGTCGCGGAAGTCGAGGTCCGGAGATTCCATTTTGGGCATGTGAAACATTCCCGTGAAGGCATGGACCATTGATCGCCGTTTGCTATCCTGCCGTCAAAGAAAAACTCGGCGGCCGGCCCCGGAGGACCCCATGACCAAATTCGTGATTGAATCGCATTTCCGCCTGCAGGAATGGCTGGCCGAGGAGAAGGGCTATTTCCGCGCCGAAGGGCTCGACTACGAATTCCGCGAATTGATCCGCTCGACCGAGGGCCAGCACCACAACAAGGTGAATGAAGGCGCCTTCCAGAGCATCGAGAAGGGACGCAAGGCGGACATCAGCTGCGCCTGCCACTGGACCGTCAACGTCGCCGCTTCCAACGGCCACGCCAAGCTCTACGCCGACGTCTATTCCGTCGCGCCCTCCGGAATCTTCGTCGCGGCGGACTCGAAAATCCGCAACCCCTCCGATCTCGCCGGCGTTCCCATCTCCGTCGGCTTCCAGTCCGGCAGCCACTACTCGACCATCCAGGCGCTCGAGCAGTACATGGCGCCCGAAGAGATCAACCTGACCTTCGAGGACGGCATGCTGTTCCGGCGGATGGAGCTCTTGTTCGACGGCAAGAGCGAGGCGGCCGCGCTGTTCAACGGGCCGTATTATTTCGCCGAGCAGCTTGGCTATCGCAAGATCATCGACACGACCTTCATGATCGCGTCCATGATCAACGGCGATCCGGCGCCGGAGGACATCAAGCGCTACTTCCGCGCGCTGAAGAAAGCGCAGCGCGACATCGACCTGCGGCCGGAACTCTATACACACTATTACAAGAACGAGTTCCCGGACCGCTTCCATGCGAAGATGGACACGCGGCGATGGGGGCCGGGCGAGCGAATCGTGTTCGAACCCTATTCGCGGGAAGTCTACGAGCAATCGTTCGAATGGATCGAGAAGCACGGCATCTTCGAAGCCGGCAAGATGGGCGACGGCATCTACGACAAGGCGACGGTTGCGTTCGGCACGATCTGAAGGGTCTTACAGCAAGCAGGACGCGGGCCCTACTTCATCCGCCTGAAGCGCACGCCCTTGCCGTCGGGCAGGCGAGTGGCGACATAGCCGCCGGCGAGACAGGCCTCGCGCTGGGGCATCTTCTCCTGCGGGCTGCGCAGGCTGTCCCACCATGAGGCGCGGTGGGACGCGCGCGGCAGGGCGGCGCCGATGATCTCCTCGATCTTATCGAAGCCCAGCACGAATTCCGGGAGGCTTTGCTTCTTGAGATAATCGCGCAGGGCGTCGTAGTCGTTCACGGCAACTTCCTCGATATTCCGACGCGACAATGATCCCACCCAAAATCGTCCGACGGGAAAGAAAGCGTTAACCGATTAACGCATCGTTGTCCTCACTTAAGCCGTCGGCAATGTTTCTGGCGCATGCAGGACGACCGGGAGCTGTTGCATGCGATTTGGACGGAGCAAAGGGAAGGCCGAGCGGCGGCTCTGGCGGCTGTCGGCCAAGCTGCTGATCGCCTCCTCCATTGTCACCGTGATCGGCTTTTCCGGCATCTGTGCCAGCGTCATGCTCGATATGCGGCGCGGCGAGGAAACGTTGGCGCGACAGTCCCTGGAGAATCTCGCCTCCGGCATCGATTCGGATATCAGCCGCAACATCGAGGTCTATGACCTCTCGCTGCGCGCGGTCGCCAGCAACATGGTGATGCCGGAGCTGAAGGGCGTCTCCAAGCCGATCCTGCACCTGATCCTGTTCGACCATGCGGCGACCGCGAAGCATTTCGGCGCGATCGAGGTGTTTGACACGCAAGGCAGGCTGACCGCGGACGCCTCGACGCTCGACCCGCTGCCCGAGAACCGCGCCGACGAGCCATTTTTCCAGGCCCATCGCGACAATCCCGATGCCGGTCTCTACATCAGCGCGCCGACGCTGCATCGCGGCGCCTATTCGATCGTGCTGAGCCGCCGCATCACGGGCGACGACGGCAGCTTCCGAGGCGTGGTCGCGGGCTCGATACGCTTCACCTATTTCCACGAACTGTTCGGCCGGCTGCAGCTCGGCGAAGGCGACACCATTTGCGTGCTGCGCCACGACCGCACCATCATCATGCGTCGTCCGTTCAATCTCGACGTCATCGGCAAGAAGCTCGGCGACTTGCCACGCGGCAAGGTGCCTACGATGGGACAGGACACCGTCTATTCCGGATTGGGTCCGGTGGATGACGTCCCGCGCCTTTACGTCCGGGGCCCCGGCACCAGCCCGCTCCTCGTCATCGTCGGCAAACCGGTGAGCGATATTTTCGACCTGTGGCGCACCGAGGTAGTCCGGATCGGCGCGCTCGTGATGGCGCTGATCGTGTTCGTGCTGGCGGTGACAATGTTCCTTGCGCGCGAAATCCGCCGCCGCGCCCAGGCCGAGGACAAGCTCGAGGAGCTCGCCACCACCGACGCGCTGACGGGCCTGAGGAACCGGCGCAAGTTCGACGAAGTCATCGACAGCGAATGGCGCCGCGCGCTCCGCCACAAGACGCCGCTGTCGCTGATGATGATCGATGCGGACCACTTCAAGACCTATAACGACACCTACGGGCACCAGGCCGGCGACCAGGTGCTGGTCGGGATCGCGATCTGCATCTCGGATTCGGTCAAGCGCGCCGGCGACTGCGCCGCGCGCTACGGCGGCGAGGAATTCGCCGTGCTGCTGCCGGGCACCGATGCTGCCGATGCCATGACGGTGGCCGAGACCGTCCGCCGCAAGGTGCAGGGCTGGTCGGACGAACCGGTGATATCCACGGTGAGCATCGGCATTGCGAGCCTCACGCCGACGGCGGCAATCGACTGGCCGCAATTCGTCAACGCCGCCGACAAGGCGCTCTACGCCGCCAAGGCCGCCGGGCGCAATTGCTGCGTGATGGCGAAGATGCCGGCCGTTTCGCTCGCGGCTTAATTCAGCGCGCCGCACTCATCACCGTCATTGCGAGCGAAGCGAAGCA
>CAWHQY010000102.1:0-22155 GCA_963831505.1 uncultured Alphaproteobacteria bacterium
TTTTGTCGCTCGCCGAGCACCGCCCAGCCCTGATTGTGCTCACGTGGCGTACCGAAAATACACCGGGATGGCTGGCGCGGCGCGATGTCCGCCGGATTTGGCTGCGCTCGTTGGATGCCTCCTCGGCCAAGGCGTTGCTCGACGGCATGCTTGGGCCCGGCGCCCATCTCCATGATCTCAAAGCGCACGTGCTGCGGCATACCGGGCAGGTGCCGCTCTTTATCGAGGAAGTCGCGCGGCAACTGATCGCGCGCGGCCTGCCCGATCCGAACTCCTGGCAGCCGGTTTCGAAGGCCTCGTGGGAACTCGCTGGAAATTCCTCCCACGGTGCAGGGCGTGATCGCCTGCCGCATCGACCGTCTGCCGAAAGAGGACAAGACGCTGCTGCGGCTTCCCTCACGCTCGGCTCCCGGTTTCGCCACACCTGCTGACGGCAGTGACCGGCATGCCGGGAATGCGCGCAACTGCAAAGCCGGCTGTGGTCGCTGGAAATCCTGGACTTCCTGGTGAAGTCGCGATGGCTGGCGTCTGTCGGTATGAGTTCGCGCATGATCTCATCCGCGAGGTGGCCTACAATTCGATCCTTCGTTCGCAGCGCGGCGTGCTGCACCAGCGCATCCTTGCCGCGATGGAAGCAGGTGCCGCCGGGCGCGAGGACGAGGTCGCCGAAGCCCTCTGCCAGCATGCGTTGAAGGCCGAGGACTGGGTGAAGGCGGACCGCTACGGGTATCTCGCGGCGAGAAAGGCGTCGGCCCGTTCGGCATTTCGCGAGGCGAAGGAATATTTCCAGATCGCGATGGATGCGAATCGATGGCGAGTTGCTGAATCCGTCGCGCGTCGACAGCGGGCAGTCGATCTGCGCATCGAATTCGCGAATGTCCTACGCTTCCCTGGGAGACATCGAGCATTGGCTCGCCATTGGTCGTGATGGCGAGCTGCGGGCCGGGAAAATCGGCGATGAAGGACGCCGGCTGGCGTCCGTTACCATCAGAGCGGCCGCACTGAATTTTTACGCCACGCCTTACGAAGGCCTCACGGCCGGAGAAGAGGCCGTCGCGCTGGCGAGCCGGCTCGACAATTCGCCCTGGCTCAATCTTGCGCTCTATGGGCTCGGCCAGTCTTACTTCCTGGCGGGAAAATTCCGGGACGCCGATCGTCATATCTCCGAGGCGATCTCGCGGCTCACAGGCCGGCCGGAAGACGCCCCGCCGGGTACGACGGGACCAAGCCTGCTCGTACTGTGTCATATGATGAAAGCGATGATCTGTGCGTGGCTGGGCGAGTTCGATCACGCCGAGCGCGCTTGCCTGCAAACGAGCCAGCTCGCTCAAGCCAATGACCGGCCATACGATACGGTCGCCTCTGAATATGGCCGCGGTGCCGTGGAGATCATTCGCGGTCATCTTGACGAGGCGGAGAGCGCCTTCGACCATGCCCTGCGTATTGCGCGCGAAAGCGAAGTGCGGCTGTTTCTTCCGCTCATCATGTGCGGGCTTGGCAACCTCTACACGCAGAGAGGTGAAGCGGCGCGGGCGCGAGACATCCTGCTGGAAGCAAAGCACGAGGCTGAGATGCTGGGGCACGCTACCAGCATGGTCGTCGTATCGGCTTATCTCGGCGCCGCCTACGCCCAACTCGGGGAAGTCCAGCATGGCCTGAGCCAGGTGCGCGCCTGCATGGCCGGAGCCCGGCAAAAGGGCTATGGCGGCATTGAAATGCTGGCTGCCTTCTACGAAGCAAACATCCTCGCGTCGGAAGGAACGTCAGCCCGAACCGAAGCCGTGGATGGCTTCAGGCGGACAATCGAGATTGCCGAACGGCTGGAAGCCGGCCCGCTGCTGGCCGCCGCCAAAGGCACACTTGGCAGGCTGCTGGCCGACGCCGGCAGGACCGTCGAGGCCCAGGATGAACTCGCGCAGGCACTGGCTTTATTCGATCGTTCAAGAATGACTGTACAGATGGAGCGTGTTAAGGCAACTCTTTCCAAATTCTCTGACGTGTAATCCGTCACCGTTACGACCTATGATACTTTTTGAGGGAGAAAAAGATGGGTGGTCTGGTCTACAGCGGGAAATTCGAACAAAAAATCAATGAATTATACAGCCCAAAAAACATTCAGGCGACCGCGAAGAAGTTTGCGGAATATGAGAAGAAGAACGGACCGTACAAATTCGGACAGGGCTATACGAAGCACATCGTCCCCAAGGCCGACGATTGGGCCGACGAGGCCGGGTCCACCGCGGGACACGCGAAATGGGAAAAACATTCGGGTGATATCCCGGAACACATCCGCAACCGGTTGACCGAAGTGATCTCCTCCAATCTCAAGTCCGCCCATCCGCTGCCGATGGTCCTGAAGGTCGGCGAAAACGTCGACGGGACGCACGATCTGCACGTGCGGACCTTCTCGCACAAAGGTCACGTCCACATCGGGATGCACATACTCTGCCCAAACACTTCGCTGAAATAGGCGACGTTCAGTTTGCCGACACGCAAGAGCCAGCACGATCCGTGAGGTCTGCTGGCTTTATCGTTTTGGGGGGCCGGCGCCCGGTGTACGGGTTCATGGCGGCTTCAGTGGTCTTGTTCTCCGCCGATCGGGGTGGGAAGGGCGATGCGTCCCCCTGCTATGAGCCTGTTGCGGGTGGCCGTTGTACGGTGGCTGGCTCCCGCTGCAACGGGAAGGTCCCCGGCTCGCTTGGTTTTTATGCATTGATCGCGGGGGCGGCGGTGCCCGGGGCGCTGGTTCTGGGCGCCGTGTTCGTCCTTTGGCCCCCCGATCCGCGGTCAAAGTCCGGTTTCCGGTTGAAAATGTGACCGCCGTTGACTACGCAAGGAACAGAGTGCCTGGTTGTTCCTTCTGGAGTTCCAATCGGCGTGCCGCAGGATAACACAGGGGATGCTCGCCGACCGTCGAGCAGCAAATTGTCGGCGTTGCGCAAGCACGAGATCTTCAGCGATCTCGACAACGAGGCGCTTGAGCAGCTTGGCCGCTACGCCAAGCACACCGTGCTCAAGCGCGGTGCGACGATCTTTTCCAAGGGCGACCCGGGCAACAGTCTCTATGCGGTGATCGCCGGGACGGTGAAGATCAGCATCTCCTCGCCGGACGGCCGCAACGCCATCCTCAATCTGGTGGGCTCCGGCGAGACGTTCGGCGAGATGTCCGTGCTCGACGGACAGACGCGGAGCGCGGACGCCACCGCAAACACCAATTGCGAGATCTACGTCATCGATCGCCGCGACTTCCTGCCCTTCATGCGCAACCAGCCGGCGCTTTCCATGAAGTTCATCGAGCTGTTGTGCGAGCGGCTGCGACGGACCAGCGACCAGGTCGAGCAGGTGATCCTGCAGGATCTGCCTGGACGGCTCGCCAGCGCGCTGCTTGGCCTGGTCGAGCGCCGCAAGCTCGAGCCGGAGAGCCAGACCATCTTCATCACGCAGCAGGAGATCAGCGAGATGGTCGGGATGACGCGCGAGAGCATCAACAAGCAGCTGCGCGCATGGGCCGCGCGGAACTGGGTCCGGCTCGAACACGGCGCCATCGTCGTGCTCGATGCCGTTTCGCTTCGTGAACTTGCCGAAGCTGGCTCCGCTGCGGACGAGTAGATCGAATTCCGCGCGTCGGAATGTTTTTTGATCTGTCCTTCGAAAATCTGACGTCGTGCTGGCGTTTCACTCGGCGGAAGCATTGGCGCCGCGTTCGATCCTGAACTCGATGTCGATGAGTTCCCGGGAATGGTTCATGTCCGATTGCGCCATCAACAGCGTGAGATCCCTGCCGCGCAACGAGGCCAGTACTTCCGACAGTCGCTCCGAAAGCGCGGGTGCGATTCCCTCGAATGGCTCATCCAGCAACAGGCATCTGGTGCCGATGGCCAGCGCGCGGCCGAGGGCGACGAGCTTCTGCTGGCCCCCGCTCAGCAAGAGCGCCTTGCGGTCGCGCATCTCGGCAAGCTCGCCGATCACGCCGTAGACGAAGTCGAGCCGTGCCTTGCGGTCGAGATGCCTGGCGACCCACAAGGGCAGCAGGATGTTTTCTTCCACCGTCAACTGCGGCACCAGGCAGCGGTCCTCCGGCATGTAGCCGATCCCGAGCGCGGCGCGCCTGTGTCGCGGCTGCGCCGACAGATCCGCGCCTTCGAAGCGGACCGAGCCTTGCGCGGGCCTGAGGTGGCCCATGATCGAGCGGATCAGCGTGGTCTTGCCGGCGCCGTTGCGGCCGACGAGGCTTACCATGGCGCCCTTGTCGATCCGCATGGAAAAGCCGCGCAACGCCGTCATCGACCGGATGTCGACGACGAGGTTGTCGATTTCGATCAGCGCGCTCGTCATCGCGCGCCCCCGGTGACGTAGCGCCGCACTTCCGGATCCTTCAAAACCTCCAGCGGACTGCCGTCGGCGATGATGCGGCCGGAGTAGAAGGCGACCACGCGATCGGCATAGCGGCTGACGATATCCATGTCGTGCTCGACGAATACGATGGTGGCGGCATCGGGCGCCACCGCGTGGATCACCCGATCCATGGTGGAAAATTTCTCTTCCGCCGAGACGCCGGATGTCGGTTCGTCCAGCAGCAGCAGTTTCGGCCGCCGCACCAGCGCCATCGCGATATCGATCAGCTTGCGTACCCCGCCCGCAAGCTCCGAGATCGGCCGGTCGGCGAGGGCGGCAAGACCAAACCGCTGCAGCAATTCGACCGCCTGCTCGCGGCGGCCGTTTGCCTCGGCCGGAGCATGCAGCGACAGCGCCCGGGGATGCATGCCGGCGATGGCCACGGCGAGGTTCTCGGCTGCGGTCAGCTCGACGAACAATTGCGGGATCTGGAACGAGCGCGAGATGCCGAGGCCCGCGACGCGCCGCGGCGAATGTCTGGATATGTCGGTGCCATCGAGCACGATCGACCCGCGATCCGGCTTCAGATATCCCGTCACCATGTTGACGAAGGTGGTCTTGCCCGCGCCGTTGGCGCCGATCAGGCTGACCTTCTGACCGGCCGATATCTCGATCGACAGCGCGTCGGCGGCGACGACCGCGCCAAATCTTTTTTCCAGCCCACGCGCGGAAAGCACCGTGCTCACGTCGGTGCTCCCTCTTCGGCGGCGGACGGCGGCGGTGCGGGTTCGACCGTCTTGCGCCGTTCCCTTGTCCAGAGCGAACCGATGCCGCGCGGCAGGAACAGGATGACCGCAAGCAGGAAGCTTCCGAGCACGAGCTGCCAGGTGTTGGGCAGGTACAGGTTCGAGAAGGAGCGCACCAGTTCGAGCGCGAGCGATGCGACGAACACCGCGGAGACGCTTTGGTACCCCGCCAGCACCGCGACAAAGACGAACTCGCCCGAGGTGGTCCAATAGGCGAATTGCGGGTCGATATGCCGTTGCGCCATCAGCGCGAACGCGCCGCTGGCGCCGGCGAAAGCCGCGGCGATCACGAAATTGATGGCGATCACCCGGTTGGCGGAGATGCCGAGATATTCCACCCGCAGATTGTTCTCGCGGACCGCGAGACTCGCGAGACCGAATTCGGAACGGAAGAGGATTTTCGCGGCGATCGCGGCAAACCCTGCGGTCACGACCGCGACCGCGTAGAGCATGAAATCGGCTTCGCGCGTGTCGATAAAGCGGATCCCGAACAGAGTCGGTCGCCCGACATTGAAGCCGTCGGAGCCGCCGAGCACGGTGGTCTTGAGCAGCGCGCCGTAAAACACCATCGAGAGCGCAAGCGTCAGCATGCCGAAGAAAATGCCGGTATAGCGCGCGATCAAGGGACCGATGACAAGGCCGAGCAGGCCGCCGCAGGCGGCGCCGATCAGCGTCTGCACGGCCGCGTCGGTCAGACCAAATCTATTGGCGATCAGCGCAACGCCGTAGCCGCCGGCGGCAAAGAACAGCCCCTGTCCGAACGAGACGTTGCCGGTGCGCGCCAGCACCACGATGCCGAGCGCGACCAGCGCGTTGGAAGCGGCGATCGTCGCGAGCGACAAGGTCCAGGTCGGCAGCGCGCGGCCGAGCAGGGTGACCGCGATCACCGGGAGCAGCATGAAGAGAGGGTGGAAGCGGCCGCGCATCAAATCCGCCTCGCGGTTTCGCGCTTGAAAAGCCCTTCGGGGCGGAACATCAAGACGGCCGCCATGATCAAATAGATCATGAACAGCTCGATCTGCGGCATCAGGTGTACCGAGGTCGAGCGCGCGAGCCCGACCAGCAAGGCGCCGACCGCCGCGCCCTCGACGCTGCCCAATCCGCCGATCACCACAATGGCAAAGCTCAGGATGATGACGTCGGAGCTAAGGCCCGGTTGCATCGAAATCTTCGGCGCGGTCAGCGCGCCCGCGATCGCCGCCAGCAGCACGCCGAAGGCAAAGGCCGCCGCATAGACGCGGTTCACGCGCACGCCCATGCTGACGCTCATTTCCTCGTTGTGGATCACCGCGAGCACGATCTTGCCGAGCACCGTGCGGTTCAGCCCGTACCAGACCCCAAGGCCGATCAGGCCTGCAGCCGGGATCAGCATCAAATCGTAACCGACGTAGTTGAGACCAGCGAACTCGACATTGCCGAACAGCTCATAGGGCTGCGTCGCATAGATCGGATTGACGCCCCAGATCAGCTTGGTCGCGTCCTCCAGGATCAGGAACACCGCATAGGTCACGAGCAGCAACACGACCTCGTCGCGGCCATAGAACATCTTGAGGAGGCCGCGCTCGAGCAGCAGGCCGACGATGGCCGCGACCAGCGCGACCGAAATCAGCATCGCGACAAAGCCGGCCGCCGGCGGCAGGCTATGGGCCGCGACGACGGTGACGGTGGTCGCCGCGACATAGGCGCCGAGCGCATAGAAGCTGCCATGCGCCACGTTGAGGATTTTCAGCACGCCGAACACCAGCGTCAGCCCCAGCGCGACGATGAACAGCCAGGAGGCCTCGATCAGCCCGTCGAGCACGATCGTCAGGAACAGGTTCATGGCGCTTTCATTGCATGGTCGCGGGAAGGCAGACGAACGGCGCGAGCTTTGCGCTCACGCCGTCCCGTCCATTATCGATCCGAGCTCAATTACACTTGCTCAGTTTCATTTGTGCTCAGTTACATTTGGCGCCCTGCATGCCGCCCTTGATCCAGTCGATCGCTTTGATGCCGGCCGGCGGGTTGACGCACTCGGCGGGGAAATACTGGATGTCGACCAGATCGACCCGCTTCAGGTCCGGATTGTATTTGGTGCGGCTGAAGGCGATCGGCTGGATCGCCTGGTGGCCGTCGGCCAGCTTCATCTGGACCAGTCCGCCCGGCGATTGCCATTCGAGCCCCGTCATGGCCGCGATCAATTCGTCGGTCGAAGGCTTCTTGCCGCCGTTCTTGGCCATCGCCTTCTCGACCGCCGTCTTCAGGCCAAGGATCGCCTGGGACATGCGATAGGCGGCCTGCACGGGATAGATGCCCATCGCCGACTGATAGCCCTTGAAGAACCAGTCGTTGACCGGCGACTTCTGCGACATCAATCCATAGGCGCCGCGTGCGCCGATGATGACGCCGTCCGGCATCTTGTCGCCGAGCGGCGGCAACACATGGTCGGCGGCGGAGAACACGAGCTGGCTGCGCTTGGCGAGACCGCGCGGGGCGGCCTGCAGCACGAAGGCCTGCAGGTCGCCGCCCCACAGGCTCGAATAGACGACGTCGGAGCCGGCGCTCACCAGCGCGGAGATTTCGGTGCCATATTGACCGGCGCCGAATTTCGGCAGCAGGTCGGCCTGCAGCTTGGCGCCGGGATAAAGCTGGCCTGCGGCGGCAATGAAGTCGGCGCGGCTGTCCTGTCCCCAGGCATAATCCTGGTTGATGGCGGACAGCGTCTCCATCTTGATGTTCAGCGCCTTCATGTAGCGGATGAGGCCGACGTTATCCATCGTCGCATGCGCCGCGGTGCGGAACACGTAATTGTATTTCGCTTCCTCGAAGATACGCGGGGTGCCGCAATCCATCAGCACCAGCATCTTCTTCAGCTCCTCGGCAATCGGTGCGACCGCGAGGCAATCGCCAGAGCCGATATAGCCGAGCACGGCATCGACATTCTCGCGTTCATAGAGATTGCGCAGCTCCTGGACCTGCTTGGTGGCGCCGCCGTTCTCGTCGATCACGACCGGCTCGACCTTCATGCCGCCGAAGCCAATCTTGTCGTAGGGGGCGGGGCCCTTGCCCTTGTTCAACTCGTCGATGACGAATTGACCGCCATTGCGGGCGGGGACGCCAAAGCTCTCCGCGGCCGGCCCGGACAGGAACGTCACGATGCCGAGCTTGAAGGCATCTTCGGCACTGGCCGGCAGGGCCAGCACGATCGGGGTGGCGATGATGGCGGTGAGCAACGCCGCGGAACGGCGAAAACGCCGGTAAAGATCCATGATTTCCTCCCTCATTGCCGGCGGTCGCGCCGCCATCCAGTCGCGCCGGTTGTCCCGGTGTCGTTTGACGAGGGGGATTTTAAGCGGCCTTTTCCGGCGCGTCTATGGAGGTCGCGGATCTCAGCCGTCGATGATGGCGACCGCCCGCGTCCAGCCGGCGGAGGCGCGCTCGATTTTCACCGGGAAGCACGACACCATGAAGCCCGTGGGAGGCAACAATTCGAGACTATGCAGCTTTTCGATGTGGCAATAGCCGATATGGCGGCCTGCCTTGTGGCCTTCCCAGATCAGGCTCGCATCCCTGGTCTCGGCGTATTTCTTCGCGGTATAGACGAAAGGCGCATCCCAGCTCCAGCCATCGATGCCGGTCAGCCGCACCCCGCGCTCCAACAGATACATGGTCGCCTCGTAGCCCATGCCGCAGCCGGAATTGACATAATCCTGCTGGCCATATTTGGCGCCGGCCGAGGTGTTGACCACGACGATCTCGAGCGGCGAGAGCGTGTGCCCGATGCGTTTCAATTCGTTCTCGACATCCTGCGCGGTCGCGACATAGCCGTCCGGCAGGTGGCGGAAGTCGAGTTTCACGCCAGGCTGGAAGCACCATTCCAGCGGCACCTCATCGATCGTCCACGAGCGCTCGCCGCGGTTCATGGTCGGGTGAAAGTGCCAGGGCGCATCGAGATGCGTGCCGTTATGGGTGGAAAGCGAGACCTGTTCCACCGCCCAGCCCTGACCGTCGGGCAAATCCTCCTTCTTCAGCCCATCGAAGAACTGCAGCATGCGCGGCAGCCCCTGCTGGTGATCGATGTACTGAATGGTCGGATGATTACCCGGCGGATCCGCCGGCACGTCGTTCTGCAATGGCACGGAAATATCGATCAGCTTTCGCGCCATTGCGCCTGCTCCGTTTTCTTGTTGCGGCCTCAGGCCTGGACGTTGAACAGCCTGGCCGCGGTTCGGCCGAGGATGTCGGCCTTCTGGTCCTCGCTGAGCGACGCCGTAGCCATGACCGGATCGACGGGATGCATCTCCCAGATATAGGGATAATCGCTGCCAAGCACGATCTGGCTGGCGCCGACCTGCGCCACGAGGTGGCGGATGGCCTCGGGTTCGAAGACCAACGAGTCGAAATAGATCTGCTTCAGATATTCGGTCGGCTTCTTCTTCAGCTTGATGTCGGGGTTGCAGCCTTTCGGACCGACGAGGCACGCATGGTCGGAACGGTCGGCATAAGAGCCGAGATAGCCACCGCCATGCGCGGCGATCACCTTCAGTCCCGGGAATTTGTCGAACGTGCCTTCGAAGATCAGGTGCGATAGCGCAATCGTCGTTTCCAGCGGATTGCCGATGGTGTTGGCCAGCCAGCCATTGCCGGACAGGCGCTTGCTCAATTCCGGCACGCCCTGCGGATGGATGAAGAGCGGCACGCCAAGCTCTTCCGCCTTGGCCCAGACCGGATCGAATTTCTTGTCGGAGAATTCCACGCCGTCGACGACGCCGCCGATCGCCGCGCCCTTCAGCCCCTGCTTCTTGATAGCGCTCTCCAGTTGCTGCGCCGCGAGGTCGGGCGCCTGCAGGGTCAGCGACGCGAAGGCCGCGAAGCGGTCGGGTTTCGAGCCGCAGAGTTCGGCGAGCTTCTCGTTCTGGATTTTCACGATCTGCTCGCCGAGGTCGCGGTCCTTGCCATACCAGAACGGGTTGATCGACAGCACCTCCATGTCGACGGCCTGCGAGTCCATCGCGGCAATGCGCTTTTCGACGGTGATGAAGGCTTCTTCGGCGCCGTTGACGGGCGGAATCTGCACCTTTGGCGCATCGGCGCCGAGCAGGGCGCCGGCTTCGTGGAAGTGGCAGTGCGAGTGAACGTCGATGGTCTTGACCCGCTTGCCGCCTACCGTCACCGGCAGGGTTTGGCGCGCCGGTTGCTGGGCGCTGGCGCGATGCGGCATTCCGCAACCGCAAAAGACAATGCCGGCGGCGGCGCCGACACCTGTTTTAAGGAAATTACGGCGGGTCGTCATGACGAGGTCCTCCCTGGCTTTTGTTTTCTTTGGCTCAGGGTAGGACAGGCAACGGGGCGGCAGCAAGGCGGCCGCGCCGGGTGCGGCGGAAAAAATCCGATCAAACCGGCTTGATGCCGGCCCTCGTGATGATGTCACGCCATTTCGGCACTTCGTCGTCGATGCGCTTCTTCATGCCGTCGGGACCGTTGGCGATGACTTCGAAGCCGTCGTTGCGCAATTGCTCGGCTGTCTTTGCAACTTTCAGGATTTCGGTCGACCTGGCCGCCAGCAATTCAACCACGGCAGGCGGCGTCTTCGCAGGCGCGAGAAAGCCTTGCAGCGTGTCGGAAATGAAATCCTTATAGCCGAGCTCGATCATGGTCGGGACATTG
Organism: uncultured Alphaproteobacteria bacterium; assembly: GCA_963831505.1. Lineage (GTDB taxonomy): Bacteria > Pseudomonadota > Alphaproteobacteria > Rhizobiales > Xanthobacteraceae > Bradyrhizobium. Next base: position 10,788 of record CAWHQY010000102.1, read on the forward strand.
GGCAGGTCGAACCAGCGGTGCTCGCCGGTGACGGCGAGCGCCCTCAGCGCGCCGGATTCGATGTGCGGATGCGCCGGCGGCAGTGCTGCGAAGGCAACCTGCGTGGTGCCCGCAAGGATGGCCTGGATTGCAGGGCCCGCGCCGGAAAACGGCACATGGGTGAGATTGACGCCGGCTGTGATCTTGAAGAGCTCGCCGGAGAGATGCGGCGTGGTGCCGATGCCGGGGCTCGCATAGTTCAATTCGTTCGGGTTGGCCTTGGCGCGCGCCACGAGATCGGCGATGGAGTTCACCCCGAGCTTGGGATCGACGAGGATCACATTGGGCGAGGTGCCGAGTTCCGCAATCGGCGCGAAATCCTTGTAGGGATCATAGGGGATTTTGGCGTAGAGCCCGGGATTGACGACATAGGCGCTGGAGGTGATCAGCAGCGTGTAGCCGTCGGGATCGGCATGCGCGGCGATACCTATCCCGATATTGCCGCCGGCGCCGGGCCGGTTCTCGACGACCAGCGTGCCGCCGATCGCTTCGCCCAGATGGGTTGCGACAATGCGCGCCATGATGTCGGTCGGGCCGCCCGGCGCGAAGGGCACGATGATCTTGATCGGGCGATCGGGATAGTTGGCGGCGTGCACGGTCTTCGGCGCAATGCCTGAGGCTGCGGCGAGGGCGAAGCCGCTCGCCTGCAAAAACGCGCGGCGCGACCGCAGCATGGGTTCCCCGTCCGCCATGGCTTTTTCTCCCGAACCGCTTGTTAAAGGCCGAACACGGCCACCGCGCGGATCGGAGAAGCCGTACCTTCTCTCCACTTCATCGGCAAGCCGATGAAGGTGAACTGGCCCTGGCCGAGCAGGGCCTCGAGATTGCACAGGCTCTCGATATGGGTGATGTCGAGATCGAGGCAGGCCTTGTGCACCAGCAGGTTCTCGTCGCTGTCGGGTCCGGGTCGCATCGAGTCGATGCCGAAATGCACGACGCCCTGTTTGGCGAGCCATTCGGTCGCCGCGACATTCACGCCGGCATTGTCGGTCGAATAGGCTTTCCGCGGGAAGGTGCGCTCGTGATGACCGGTGCAGAGCAGCACGGTGCCGCCCTTCGGCACGCCGACGCCGGCTTTCTTCACCGCGGCTTCGAGATCGGCAGGGGTGATTTCCGCCTTCGGCGCAATGTGGCGCAGATCGAGGCAGATGCCTGGCACGATGCATTTTTCCAGCGGGTACTGGTCGATCGAAACGCCCTTCGGGCCGAAATGCCGGGGCGCGTCGATATGGGTGCCGCCATGATCCGCCATCGAGATGAACATCGACGACAGCCCCCAGATGTTGCCGGAGTCCTTCAGCGAGTCGGCGTGGTCCTTCCACATGCCGTGGATGATGGGAGGATGTCCGGGATAGCTCGGGGTACGGTGATAGAGCTCGCGGCTGAGGTCGACGATTTTCATGGAGGGCCTTCCGAGGGAAGTTTGCGTGCCGATTTTAGCGCATGATCCCGGAAAAGTGGGCACCGGTTTTCCGAATAGATCATGCGCAAAACAAGAAGCGCTAAAGCGCGATGACGATAAGCCATCACGCTTTAGCGCAGCACGTGCCTCGGCAGCCACAGCGATATTTCGGGAACGTAGGTGACGAACATCAAGACCATGAACATCACACCGTAGAACGGCCAGATCTTGCGCATCACCTGCTCGATCGTAACCTTGCCGACCGCGCAGCCCACGAACAGGATCGCGCCGACCGGCGGATGGCACAGCCCAATGCCGAGATTGAGCAGCATGACCATGCCGAAATGCACGGGATCGACGCCGAAATTCTGCATCACCGGAAGCAGGATCGGGGTCGCGATCAGGATCGACGGCGCCATGTCGACCAGCGTGCCGAGCACCAGCAACAGGATGTTGATCAGGAACAGGATGACGTATTTGTTGGACGAGATCGTCAGGAAGAACGCCGTCATCTTGGCCGGCATCTGCGTCAGCGCCATGATGTAGCCGACGCTGGAGGCGCAGGCGATCAGGGTCATCACCATCGCGACCGTGCGCAGGGTCCGGTGCAGGAGCACGGGCAGGTCGCGCCAGCGATAGTCGCGGTAGATGAACATGGTGACGAAGAACGCCCAGATACAGGCCACCGCGCCGGCCTCGATGGCGGTGAAGATGCCGCCCAATATGCCGCCGAGGATGATGACAAGCGTGATGAGGCCCCAGGCCGCATCGATGGTGATCTTGACGGCATCTTTCGCCGCCACGCTCTGCCCGCGCGGATGCCCCTCGCGATAGGCGATCACGACGCAGAGCACGATCAGGGAGAAGCCCAGCAGCAGCCCCGGGAACACGCCGGCCATGAACAGCGCGGAGATCGAGATCGTGCCGCCGGTCGCGAGCGAATACAGCACCGCATTGTGGCTCGGCGGCACCAGCAGCGCCTGCACCGAGGAAGTGATGGTGAGGTTGGTCGCGAACACGCGCGGATAACCCGTCTTCTCCATCTGCGGGATCATCACTGAGCCGATGGCCGAGGTATCGGCGACCGCCGAGCCGGAAATGCCGCTGAGAAAGGTCGTCGCCAGCACGTTGACGACGGAGAGGCCGCCGCGCACGCGGGTGAAGCCGACCAGCACGTCGGCGAACGCGACGAGACGCCGCGCCATGCCGCCTTCCGCCATGATCGCGCCCGCGAGCACGAAGAAGGGAATGGTCAGCATCGCGACCTTGCTGACGCCGTCGGAGATCTTCAGCATCAACGCTTCCAGCGGAATGCCGACCGCGAGCGCACCGGCGATCGCCGCCATTGCCAGCGAATAGGCGATCGGCATGCCGATCAGAAAGCAAACGATCATCGTTCCGAGCAGGATGAAGATTTCCATGGGTCAGCCTTTCAACCGCTCACTCGAATGGCACTTCGGAGTGGGCGATCGGATCGGGCGGAGCGCCCAGGAAGATGCGTTCGATGATGAAGAGCAGGAGGCACGCGCCGCCGATCGGAATCGGCAGATAGGTGACGCCGACGGAGAGGAAGGGGAAGTCGGCAATGGTGTTGTGCCAGGTTACCTCGACCAACCTTTCGCCCCAGATCACCATGAAAAGTGCAATCACCGCCATCAGGAGCTGCACGAGGAGATCGAGCAGCCGCCGTCCGAGCGGCGGCAGCTTGTCGGCAAAGTAGGAGATGTTCATGTGCAGGTTGAGCCGGTAGCCCGCCGCCGCCCCGACGAAGGTCAGCACGATGGTGAGCAGGATCGCCAGCGGCTCCGGCCATGACGCCGCGCTGTTGAGCACATAGCGGGTGAACACCGCCCAGGGGATGACCGCGGAGATCAACACCAGGGCGATGCCGCCGACCAGCACGCACAGGAGATAGAGATAGTCCATGGTGCGGCGAAACAGTCCGGCCATTTCAAGACACTCCGGCTGAGGGCGGCTGAGGGGGGATCGCTTCTTTACGCGATCTCCTGGATGCGCTTGATCATGTCCTGGTATTTCGGACCGTATTTGTCCCACACCGGCTTCACCGCGTTCTGGAACGGCGCCTTGTCCGATATCTCGATGATCTCGCAGCCGGCGGCCTTGGCCTTCTCCATCGCCGTCTGCTCGTACTTGTTCCAGAGCTCGCGTTCCTCCATCTGCGCTTCGCGGGCAAACTTCTTGATCAGGGCCTGATCGTCGGCTGAGAGCGCGGTCCATGCCCGCTTGGAGAAGGCGAGGACCTCGGGAATGATGAGGTGCTCGGTGAGCGAGTAGTGCTTCGCCGCGGTGTAGTGGTTGCTGAAGACGTAGCTCGGCGGATTGTTCTCGGCGCCGTCGATCACGCCGGTCTGCAGCGCGCTGAATACCTGGTCGTAACCCATCGCGATGCCGTTGCCGCCCAGCGCATTCATCATGTCGATGAAGATCGGGTTGCCGATAACGCGGATCTTCAATCCCTTGAGGTCATCGGCGGTTTTGACCGGCTTCTTGGTGTTGTAGATGCTGCGCGCGCCGGAATCCATCCAGCTCAGCGCCACCAGATTGGCATTGCTGTTGGCGGTGATCTTGTCGAGCAGGTCCTGACCGATTTGCCCGTCCATCATCTTGCGGGCATGCGCGGTGTTCTTGAACACGAAGGGCATGTTGACGACGTTCACGTCGTCGACGATCGGCCCGAGCGCGCCGGCGCTGACCCGCAGTATCTGGATCGCGCCGATCTGGGTTTGCTCGATGGTTTCCTTTTCGCCGCCGAGCTGTGCGGACGGATACATCTGCACCGAGAGACGGCCGCTGGTCGCGGCATCGAGCTTCTTGCCGAGGCTTTCCACCGCCGCCACCGTCGGATAGCCGGCCGGCTGCACGTCGGCGGCCTTGAACACGGTTTTCGATTGCGCGTATGCGCCCGACAGCGGCGGCAGCGTCGCGGCTGCTCCGAGACCTGCACTCAGTCTGAGAAAATCACGTCGCTTCATTTCATTCCCTCCCTTGATTTTGTCGTTCTGTTCCGTCGCGTCAGCGTCGGTCGTCAAAAAACTCCGGATTGATGTGCCGCAGCGCCGCGATATCGCCGAGCAGCCGCTCGATATGTTTGGCCATAGCGGCCGCCGCGCGGCCGGCATCATGCGCCTCGATCGCGGACAGGATACGCTCATGCTCGGCGATCACGGTCGCCATCCTCCCGGCCTGCGGCAGGGTCAATTGGCGAAAGCGGTCGACATTGACCTTGACCTGCAGGATCAGCTTCCAGATGCCGGGATAGCCTGCGATCTCGGCGATGGTGGCGTGAAACAACTCGTCGGCCTGGTGAAAGGCGTCGCGGTCATACGCGACGTCCGCCTCGCGCTGCCGTTCCACGACCGAATGCAGCGCCAGGATCTGGCTCGCGGTTGCGCGCTCCGCCGCCATCCGCGTCGTGGTTTCCTCCAGCGCCCTGCGGACGACGATCGCCTCCGGCAGCGCCGCGATCGAGATGCGGGAGACATTGATGCCCGATTGCGGGAATATCTCGACGAGCCCTTCGTCGGACAATTTGAGGATCGCTTCGCGAACCGGCGTGCGGCTCACACCGTAGGAGAAGGCGATCTCGGCCTCCGAGATCGCTTCGCCCGGGCGCCGCTGGAGCGACACCAGTTCCGCGCGCAGATCAGCATAGATGCGGGAGGCCGCGGTAGCCGTGCGCGGCCGCCCGTTGCGGCGGACCATGGCGGGCGTCGAGGCCACGGCTTTTTTGCGGGCACGCGTGCGCATGCTTGCTCCCTAAACTAATATATTAGTATATAAAGCAACCCGCCGGTTCAAGCAGATTTTATCTATGGTTGTGCGAAGGAGGCTGGACCGTAGTCGACGGACCGCCGACCGGGCTCACGCAGCTTCACCCCTCATAGGAAGCCGGCGCGGGCGCGCGCGTCACGGGCGTCGGCGCTGACGAGCAATTCGATCAGCGCCTGCGCTTGCTCTGCATGCGCGGCGTTTGTCGTCACGCTCGCTGTGTACATGGTCGAAAGCTCGCAGCCTTTTGGCAGCGAGCCCGAGAGTTCAACGCCCTCAGTTGCGATGATTTCGGTCGATTGCGTGCAGCCGATCGGATGCTTCGCGCTGGAAGCCGCAAGCTCGCGCATTGCGGTTGCGCCATTCGGATGGATTTTCAGCCGCAGCGCCACTTCGTCAGCGATGCCAAGTTGCGCCAGCACCTTGGCGACATGAATGCCCGCGGTCGATGTCCTGGTGTCGGGCACAAAAATCGCGTCCGCCGCGAGAAACGCCGCGCGTAACTCGTCGGAAGTTTTCGCCGATACCTTTGGATCTGCGCTGCGTACCGCGAGCGCGGTCTCGACCAGGCCGACATCCTTGATGGAGGAGGGGACGACGAGCTTCTCCTCTGCAAGCTTCGCCACCAGCGCCGACGTCAAGATGATGATGTCTGCGGCGACGCCCTGACGCAGCTTGTCGGCCATGCCGCCGACCGCCCCGAACCCGCCCTTGATCTCGAATCCGGTCCTGGCCTTGAAAGCGAGCGCGAGGCTCGCGACCAGCCCATGGGCTGCGCCGCCGCTCAGGATATTCAGTTCACTCATGCGGACTGTTCCATCGCGGCGATCAGGCTGTCGCGCGTGATCGGCAGGGTGCGGACGCGCACGCCGAGACAGTCGAACACGGCGTTGGCGATCGCGGCCGTGACCGGGCCGTGCGCCGCTTCACCCGCTCCGACCGGATCGATCTCCGAGCGCTGGATCACCTCGACCTCGACCTGCGGCACTTCGGAAAAGCGCAGGATCGGATATTCGGTCCACGAATTGCTGGTGATGCGCGCGCGGTCGAAGCGCACGCGCTCCTTTAACACCCAGCTTGTCGCCTGAATCGCACCGCCCTCGATCTGGTTGATGACGCCGTCGGGATTGATGGCCTCGCCGACATCGACGGCGAGCGTCAGCTTCCTGACGCGGACTTCTTCATCGCCCTCGATCTCGGCGATGGCAGCGCAGTAGGCGCCGGAGTTCTTGTAGCGGGAATAGCCGACGCCGTAGCCCGCGCCGGGTTTTGCCGCGGGCTTCCAGCCCGCGCGCTTCGCCGCGGCGCGAACGACGTCTTTGGCGCGCTCGTCCTTCAAATGCCGCAAACGAAACGCGACGGGGTCCTCACCAAGCCCGGCCGCGATCTCGTCGAGGAAACATTCGATCGCGAATACATTGCCCTGCGCGCCGAGCGTCCGCAGCGCGGAAGTGCGGACCGGCATGGTGAGCAGGCGATGGCTCTCGATCTTCCAGGCCGGGAAATCATACAGCGGGACGGAGTTGCGATCACCGCCGCCGCCATTGGCCTGCGGGGGATTGCCCGAGATCGCGATCGGAAACGGATTTTCCAGCTCATACCCTGCAAGCAGCGTCGGCTTGGTGCCGCGGCCGGGCCGCGCTGCGTGGCCATTGCTCCAGATCGAATGCCGCCATTCGACGATCTCGCCTTTGGCATCGAGGTCGGCCTCGATCTCGATCGCCATCGCAGCTCCAAACGGCCCATGCGTCATCTCGTCGGCGCGCGACCACTGCACGCGCACCGGCTTGCCGCCGGCGGCCTTCGCCAGCAGCGCAGCGTCGAGCGCGACATCGTCGGCAGGGTTGTGGCCGTAGCAGCCGGCGCCTTCGAGATGCTCGACCGTGATGTTCTCCAGAGGCAACTTCAAGACCAGCGCCAGATCGTTGCGCAGGAGATAGACGCCCTGGCTGTGGGTCCAGACATGGACGCGGTCCTGGCCGTTCCATTGCGCCATCGCGCAGGAGGGCGCAATCGACGCGTGCGCAATGTAGGGGCGGACATATTGCCGGCGCAGCGTGCGCGCCTTCCGACCGGGGCTTGTGGCTGTCCTCGTGTCGATGACGGTCGATTCCACCGGCTGCGACTTCAGGAATGCCGCGAGATCGTTTTCATCCGGCAGCGCGTCGCCTTCCGTCCAGGTCGCGCCCTTGCGCAGCGCATTGAGCGCCACCTCGGCGCCGGCCTCGGTCTCGCAGACCAGGCCGGCAAAGCTGCCGTCACGCACGACTGCAATGAAACCCGCCACAGCGCGCGCCGCGTCCTCCTTCAATGCAACCAGCCTTGCGCGCGAATCTTCGGGTCGCAGCACCCGGCCATGCAACAGCCCGGGCAACGCGGTGTCATGAATGAAACGCCGTTGCGCAAACACCTTGTCGGGAATGTCGATGCGCTGCACCGGTTGGCCGGCAAGCGCGCGCTCCGCAATCGGTTTCGGCCGCACGCCCGGCGTCGCGTCGCGGTCGAGCGAGACTTCGTCGGCGAGCTCCCAATAGCTGGTTCTGACATTGCCGGGACCCGAGATGGTGCCGTCGTCGGTCGCGAGCGCGCCTGCATCGACGCCGAGGCGATCCGAAGCGGCGGCCAAAAAGATCTGCCGGATTTCGGCGCAGGCAGCGCGCAGCGCGCGGCCGGAGTGCTGGATCGAAAGGCTGCCGGAGGTGACGCCTTCGTTCGGGCTTGCCGCCGTCGTCGCGCGTACCATCTGCACGCGGCCGATATCGACATCGAGCTCGTCGGCTGCGATCTGCGCCAGCGCGGTCACGATGCCTTGCCCGATCTCGACCTTGCCCGGCGACACCGTCACCTGTCCGTCGGACGTAAATCTGATCCAGGAGGACAGCCGCGGATTTGCCGCCAGACTGAAGGGCAGGGTGGGTGCTGGGCTGCTCATGTTGTCGCCGCCTCATTCGCCGCGCGCAGGATCGCGCGCACCATCCGGTTTTGCGAGCCGCAGCGGCAGAGATTACGATCCAGCGCCGCGCGTACTTCCGCTTCCGTCGGTTTTGGATTCTGCTTCAGCAGCGCCGCCGCGCTCATCAGGATGCCGGAAACGCAATAGCCGCATTGCATCGCCTGTTCGGCGATGAAGGCGCGCTGCAGGGGGTGCGGGTGTCCGGGGCTGCCCAATCCCTCGAGCGTCGTGACCTCCTTATCGGCGACCGACCACAGCGGCGTATCGCAGGACGTCACCGCGTGATCGCCGACCAGCACGCGGCAGGCGCCGCATTCGCCCCCGCCACAGCCGAAATGCGGCCCCGTCAGCCCTAGCCGACCGCGAAGCAGGTCGAGCAGCGAGCCATCAGGATCGGCGTCGACCTCGGTAGGCGCGCCGTTGAGGTGAAATCGGATATGCGGCATGGCGGATGAAATACAGTTTCAGGACTTGTTGAATTTCTTGACCACTTCTGCCCATTTCGCAATATCGCCGCGCAGGAATTTATCGAATTCCTCCGTCGTCATCGCCATCGGCAGCGCGCCCTGTTCCTTCCACAGCTTGAGGATATCCGGCCGTTTCACGAAGGCATTGGTGGCGGCGGCGAGCTTGTCGATGATGGGCTTCGGCGTCCCGGCCGGCGCCATCAGGCCAAGCCAGATCGTCGCTTCATATCCGGGCACGCCGGCCTCGATCACGGTCGGGACATCCGGCAGCACGTCGGAGCGCTTGGTGCCGGTGGTTGCGAGCGCGCGCACCTGCTTCTCCGCGATGTTCGGTGCCATCGCCGGCACGGCGTCGATCATCATCTGAACCTGTCCGCCGATCACGCCTGAGCGCGCCTCGCCGCTGTTGCGGTAGGGCACGTGGACGACATCGATCCCGGCCATGGATTTGAAGAGCTCGCCGGCCATGTGATAGGGAGTGCCCTGGCCGGAGGAGGCGTAGTTCAACTTTCCCGGCTGCGCCTTGGCGAGCGCGATGAACTCGGCCAGCGTCCTGGCCTGCACGGAAGGGTGCACCACGATGACAAGATCGGAAGAGTTGATCGGCGCAATCGGCGCGAGATCTTTCATCAGTTCGTATTTGCGCTGCGCCATCGGCACCAGCGATTCATTGGCGGTCTGCGTGTTCGACATCATCAGGAGCGTATAGCCGTCGGGCGGCGACTTCGCGACTTCCTGCGTGCCGATCACCCCGCCCGCACCGGTGCGGTTCTCGATGACGAAGGGCTGGCCCAGGCTCTCCTGCAACACATTGCCGATCAGCCGCGCCGCAACATCGGCAGGTCCGCCCGCGCCGAAGGGAACAATGATCTTGACCGCGCGGCTCGGATAATCCTCGGCATGGCCGAAAGTACTGGCAGCCGGCGCCGTCAGCAGAGCCATTGCCAGCATCAGCGCAAACCTGGAGCCTGCCATCTCGTCTCTCCCGAAAATCTTGTTCGTTGGGCCGCAATCTAGCTGCAACGCGAACAGGCTGTCGACGATAGACTATGGAGCGGCCGCAGGAATAAGACTTGAGATTCGGTGTCGCGAGGCGTCCATAAGGGTGGGATGCCTCGGGCGGCAGCTTATCGCTGCCGGCGCTTTATGGCGCTGATTGCGCGTCCAGCATGCTTCTTATTCTGGCGGCGAGGGACGCCTGTGAAAACGGCTTCTGGATCAGCGAGACGCCGGGATCGAGACGCCCTTGATGCACGATAGCGTTGCGCGAATAGCCCGTCATGAACAGTGTTTTCACGCTGGGGTGCGATTGCCGAACAGCATCAGCCAGGGCGCGCCCGTTCATCCCGGGCATGACGACGTCCGTCAGCATCAGCTGAATCTGGGTGTTGGCGGCGAGAACTGTCAATGCTGCCTCGGCGTCGCCAGCCTCCACAACGCGGTACCCGATGCCGCTCAGCGCCTCGACGACATAGGCGCGGACGTTGGGATCGTCCTCGACGACGAGGATCGTTTCGCCGAGTCCCTCCTGCGATCCCTGACTTTGGGATGAGGTTGAGGGTGCAAGCTCGGGTCCGCTTGAAATACACCGCGGCAGATACATCCTGACCGTCGTACCCTCGTCGGGTTCGCTGTAAATGCGCAGATGGCCGCCGCTCTGCTTGACGAAGCCGTAGACCTGGCTGAGCCCGAGGCCGGTACCTTCGCCCGCCGGCTTGGTCGTGAAGAAGGGCTCAGTTGCCTTGTCGATGATCTCTCTCGGCATACCGTAACCGGTGTCCGTCGCCGAGATCATGACATATTGCCCCGGCTTTAAATCCTCGAAGGGCTTGCAATAATCCTCGTCGAGAAATGCGTTGCCGGTTTCGATCGTCAGCTTTCCGCCCTCCGGCATGGCGTCGCGAGCGTTGATCGCAAGGTTAATGACCGAGGATTCCAGCTCGGCGGTATCGACCTCGGTCTGCCAAAGACCGGCGCTCGCGACGGTTTCGATCGACACCTTTTCGCCGAGCGTCCTGTTGAGAAGGTCTGACAGTCCGGCGATGAGCCGGTTGGCATCGACGGGACGCGGATCGAGCGGCTGACGACGGGAGAACGAAAGCAGGCGCTTGGTCAACGCCGCGGCGCGTTCCGCTCCCGCCATCGCGTTCGAAAGCATCCTCTGAACTTTCGCGTCATGCTCCCGCTTCAACGCCATCTGAAGATTGCCGATGATGATGGTCAAGAGGTTGTTGAAATCGTGGGCAATGCCTCCTGTCAATTGGCCGACCGCATCCATCTTCTGCGATTGACGAAGGTTTGCTTCGAGAGACTGACGGCTTTCAGCTTCCGCGTAGAACGCCTCGGTCCGGCGCACCGCAACCATCACCAGCACAATCAGCAGCACGGTAGCCGGGATGCCGAAAACAAGATGGCTCGCCATCGTTGTGAGCCAGCCCAAGCGAATGTCATCCGCCGTCAGGCTCGAGGCGACGTATACGGGGAATCGCGCCAGTTTGCGTAGGGCAAAGCGCCGTTCGATCCGATCGACCCCGGAAACGGCGGTGTAGCGTCCACCCTGCGGCGAACGTGCGATCATGGTCGCGAAACCCGATGTCGAATCGAGCTTGACGCCAACGTTCGTCGGAACGGGAAATCGCGCGAGGATAGATCCGTCCTGACGGATAAGGGCGAGGCTCGCTGTGGTTTTGCCGACAATGCCAGCAAAGAAGGACTCGA
>CAWHQY010000103.1:0-37285 GCA_963831505.1 uncultured Alphaproteobacteria bacterium
GCAATGGTTCACCACGGCGCCGATCCCGGCCATTCGCAAGCTGTTGGACAAGGTCGGCTGGAGCGTCGGCGATGTCGATCTGTTCGAGATCAACGAGGCCTTTGCCGTGGTGGCGATGGCGGCGCAGAAGGATCTCGGCATCCCCAGGGAGAAGCTGAACGTCAATGGCGGCGCCTGCGCGCTCGGTCATCCGATCGGTGCCACCGGCGCGCGCCTGATCGTGACGCTGCTGCACGCGCTGGAGGCGCAGAACCTCAAACGCGGCGTTGCAGCGCTTTGCATCGGTGGTGGTGAAGCCACCGCCATCGCGATCGAGCGCGTCGTCCGCAGATAGCACGGCCGATCCGACAAGAAAGGGCTGGGCGAGCGGCGCGAATCGCGTCGCTCGCCGCCTTGTAATCTGCCTATCCCTATCAGCGCGAAAGTTCCCATGGCTGACCAGTGCCAAACGACCAAGAGCGTGCCGCCGGACGTTCCCGTCTCCAGCGGCCTGGCGATCGCGGTCCTTTCCGTCCTGGCCGCCATGGGAACGCTCGCGACCAACATCTTGCTGCCGTCGCTGCCACAAATTGCGATCTCATTGAATGTCACCAGCGCGGCGGTCACGTCCGCCATCACCGTCTTTCTTGCGGTGTTCGGGATAGGCCAGCTCCTGGTCGGACCGCTTTCGGATCGCTACGGAAGACGCTGGCCAGTCCTGATCGGATTTGCCGTGTTCTTCGGCGGCAGCGTCTGGTGCGGTTTGGCAAACGATCTACCTAATCTTTTGGTCGGCCGCGTCGTGCAGGCTGCAGGCGCTTGCGCGACGTCAGTGCTGGCTCGCGCCATCGCCCGCGACATGTTCAGTGGGCCGGCACTGGCACGCGCGATGGCGCTGATCATGATCGTAATGTCCGCAGCCCCCGGATTCTCGCCGCTGCTTGGCGGCGCACTCGATCACAGCTTTGGCTGGCGCTCCGAATTCGCTCTTGTCGCGGCCTTTGCCGCAGCTGGCGCCATTGCCTACGGCATCGTCCTCGGCGAAACCCACAATTCGATCCGCACTCCGCTCAATCTGGTCGCCATCGCCAGGACCTATGTTGGCCTGATTGGCGATCGTCGTTTCGCCATCCCGGCTGCAACCGCGAGCCTGATCATAGGCGGCTTGTTCTCGATGTTTTCGGCTGCACCGCGACTGTTCATTGAAGCGCTGCACTTCACGCCGATCCAGCTCGGCCTCTTCTTCGCTGGCACCGTCTTTATCGTATTCGCCGCGGGTATGCTGGCGACGAAATTGGCACCACGCTACGGGCTCGATCGCCCGATCCGGGCAGGACTGTGGGCAACGGCCGCCAGCAGCGTTGCGATCCTGCTCATCTCGATGATCAGCCCGACTTTCTTGCCGTTTCTGGGCGCGATGTGCGTATTTCTCCTCGGCATGGGCGTTGTCAGTCCACTGGCCACCGCGCGGGCGCTCTCTCCATTCGGGGAGAAGGCCGGCGCCGCCTCGGCGCTGCTGGGTTTCTGGCAGATGATGAACGCCGCAATCGGTGTATGGCTTGCTGCAACGGTGTCGCATGAAGCAATGTTCGCGCTCGGTGTCGTGTTGAGCGCGTTTTCACTGCTGGCTCTTGGTTTGTACGCGCGGGTTCCGAGGTCTTGATGGCTATGACTCAACATGGGCCGCTTGTCAGTCACTCGCAGTTCAGCCGCACGTACAAACGGATTGCTTCGCGACGCTGGCGGCGGTCTGCACCGCTCAGACATTCTCTTCATCCCCGAAAGACTTTCGACAGGAGACTATCAGCTAGCCGTGGAATTCCGGTTTGCTGCTGCCAGGGCGGGCGCTTCATCTCGAACATGTTCTCCGTCCTGACCTCGAGGTAATCTCCACCACGGCCGGCGCGCAGTATGGGACGCGCAAGTGCGGTGTTGTAGACACCGTCCTCGATCAAGGACTTGTCGATGTATACTGCGACGACTTCGCCGAGCACGAACCATCCTTCGACCTTCTCACCACGCGCATTCGTCAACTGCGAGACCTCGGTGACCTTGCATTCCATTGCGGCCCTGCTCTCGCCTACCCGCGGCACAGCGACGTGGCGCCCGGGTATTGGCGTCAGCCCTGCTGTTTCGAATTCGCTCACGCCGTGATCGAGCGGCGTCGCCGTCTTGTTCATGCGCTCGCCCAGATCCATCGTAACCAGATTCCAGACGAATTCGCGGGTCTCGCTGACGTTCTTGACGGTGTCCTTCCACGAAATTGAGGAGAACCCGATTATCGGAGGGTCGTAGAGGAACGCGTTGAAGAAGCTGTATGGAGCGAGATTCAGTTGACCAGCCGCATTGCGCGACGAAATCCAGCCAATCGGACGCGGCGCGACAATCGCGTTGAATGGATTATGTCGGAGTCCGTGGCCCTTCGAAGGCTCGTAGTAGTGGAAGTCGGCCAGATCCATAAACTCCCCTTCCCCGAGACTGCCGAAGGCCATCCATTGCTGGTCAATCGAGCTTCACCATAACAATCACCCCACGCACAACCGTGCGTGGGCATAGCCTCGTTAGAACATCCGGCTACGCGATCGCCCGGGCGGCAGCCGGCCTTTGCTCGGCGCCATCAAGGAAACCAGTCAGGCGTTGACGGATGATTCGCTCGGCATCCGCCATGATGCGGTCGATCAGTTCCTTCACCGTCGGAATGTCGTGAATGAGCCCAACGACCATGCCGCAGCTCCACGCGCCCGCGTCCATGTCGCCGTCGATCATCACCTTGGGATAGACGCCCGCCACCTGATCGTGGATGTCGTCGATCTTCAGGCTCTTGCCCTTCTCTCGTTCGATTTCGAGCAGGTGTTCGACGCCCTTGTTGTTCAATACGCGTTCGGTATTCCGCAGCGCGCGCATGACCAGACGGGTGTCGAGCTCCGATGCCTTGACCAGCGCATCCTTGACGTTCTGGTGCACCGGCGCTTCCTTGGTGGCGATAAAGCGCGTGCCCATGTTCATGCCGGCAGCCCCCATCGCCAGCGCCGCGACCAGGCTGCGCGCGTCGGCCATGCCGCCGGACGCAACGAACGGAATCTTCAGTTCCTCGGCCGCACGCGGCAACAGGATCATGTTGGGCATGTCGTCTTCGCCGGGATGGCCGCCGCACTCAAAGCCGTCGACGCTGACGGCGTCGCAGCCGATTTGCTCGGCTTTCAGCGAATGCCGGACGGACGTGCATTTGTGGATCACCTTGATGCCGCCTGCCTTCAAGGCCGGCATGTACTGTTCGGGGCTGCGCCCGGCGGTTTCGACGATCTTGACGCCGCCTTCCCTGATGGCAGCGATGTATTCCGGATAGGGCGGCGCGGTAAAGGTCGGCAGAAAGGTCAGGTTCACACCGAACGGCTTATCCGTCATGTCGCGGCAGCGCGCGATCTCCTTGGCCAGCAGTTCCGGCGTCCGTTGCGTCAGTCCGGTGATGACTCCGAGCCCGCCGGCATTCGACACCGCCGCGGCCAGTTCGGCAAAGCCCACATAGTGCATTCCGCCCTGGATGATCGGATGTTCGATGCCGAACATCTCGGTAATTGCAGTCTTCACGTGTGCCTCCGATAGGTTGAAATTTACGGCCTTACTGGCCCGTTGTTCGTCAGTGGACAATTTCGAGCAGTCCCGCGGCGCCCATGCCGCCGCCAATACACATGGTAACAACAGCATACTTGGCCTGGCGCCGGCGGCCCTCGATCAGGGCATGGCCGGTCACTCGCGCTCCGGTCATGCCGTAGGGATGACCGACTGCGATCGATCCGCCATTGACGTTCAGCTTTTCCGGGTCGATCCCGAGCTTGTCGCGGCAATAGATCACCTGCACCGCAAATGCCTCATTCAATTCCCACAGATCGATATCATCGATCTTAAGTCCGTGACGCTTGAGTAGCCGGGGCACGGCGTAGATCGGCCCCACTCCCATCTCGTCAGGCTCGCAGCCCGCCGCGACAAAGCCGCGGAAGATACCGAGTGGCTTTAGTCCCTTCTGTGCGGCCAGCTTGTCGCTCATGATGACGGTGGCACTGGCGCCGTCCGACAGCTGGCTCGCATTCCCGCCGGTAACAGTGAAGCCCGGTCCCTTTGCCGGCTTGAGGCCAGCAAGACCCTCGGCCGTGGTATCGGGACGCGGCCCTTCGTCGGCCGACAGCGTCACTTGCTGATACGACACGGCACCGGTCGCCTTGTCCGTGACCGCCATCGTGGTCTTGATCGGTGCGAGTTCGTCGTTGAAGCGGCCGCCCTGCTGGGCCGCGGCCGTCCGGCGCTGGCTCTCGAGGCCGTATTCGTCCTGACGTTCGCGCGAGATACTGTAGCGTTTCGCTACGATTTCGGCAGTATCCAGCATCGCGATGTAGGCGTCCCCTTTCATCGCCAGCAGTTCGGGATCGACGGCATGAAAACTGTTGAACTGGTTGTTCTGGACCAGGCTGATGGATTCGCCGCCGCCGCCGATGGCAACCTCCACGCCATCGAAAATGACCGAACGCGCAGCCAGGGCAATCGCCTGAAGGCCGGACGCGCATTGGCGGTCGATGGTGGTTCCGGCCACGCTGACCGGGAGTCCGGCGCGCAGCAGCGCCTTGCGTGCAATGTTGGTGCCGGTGGTGCCCTGTTGCATGGCGCAACCCATCACAACGTCCTCGACTTCGGCGCCCTCGACGTTGGCGCGTGACAATGCAGCGGAAATGGCATGACCCAGCAACGTCGCGCCTTCGGTATTATTGAGGGCGCCCTTGTAGGCCTTGCCAATGGGGGTGCGAGCAGTCGAGACGATTACGGCTTCGGTCATTGCTTTACCTCTGGTCGGGGTGCGGCAGTCGATTTGCTGCGTTGGAAGGACAATTAGCTCTGCTGCGCGTACCGCATCAGATGGTAGGTGGGGTCACCGAATTGAACGTTGATGGAGTTTATTCGCTTGAAGTAATGCCCGACGTTCAATTCGTCGCTCATACCCATGCCTCCGTGTAGCTGCACGGCCTGCTCTGCGACAAAGCGTGCGGCGTATGCCAACCTTCGACTTCGCGCCGGACGCCAGTTTCGATCCATTTGGCTCATGGGCGGCGAGGCTGAGGTTCAGATGCTGCGTGAGCGAGATCGCCTCTTCGAGCGCGATGAACATGTCGACCATGCGGTGCTGCAACACCTGAAAGCTCCCGAGAGCAACCCCGAACTGCTTGCGCGCTTTGCTGTATTCAAGCGTCGCGGAATTCAGCACAGACATCGCACCGACTGCTTCCGCGCAGAGAGCGGCGATAGCCCGGTCACGGCACGCTTCGAGCGCCACTACGCCTTCTCCTTCGATACCAAGCACCTGGCTGGCCGGTACTTCCACGTCCATCAGCGTCAGTTCGGCGGCGCGCCGACCATCGATCGTCTTGAAGCTCTGCAAGTGAAGATTGGCCGAATGGCGATCGACGACGAAGAGGCTCACGCCAACGCGATCGCGCGGTCCGCCCGACGTGCGCGCCGAGACGATCAGCTTATCGGCCCACGGCGCACCGACCACCGCAGCCTTGGTTCCGCTTAGAACAAATTTGTCCCCCTGGCGGCGCGCGGTGGTGGTGACGTTGTTGAAATCATAACGCGACCGTCCTTCCGCCCAGGCCAGCGCCCATATCGCCTCGCCCTCCATGATCTTGGGCAGGAACGCCTGGCGCTGCTCGGGTGAGGCGACGTCCTCGATCAGACCGCCTGCGAGAACAACCGTCTCGAAATACGGTTCGACGACGAGGCTGCGGCCGAACTCCTGCATCACGATCATCGTCGCGAGCGAGCCGCCGCCAAGGCCGCCGGAGCTTTCCTGGAATGGTGCCGCGCAAAGTCCGAGTTCGGCAAAGGATTTCCAGTGCTTGCGGCTCCAGCCTTCATCGGTCGCAACGATCTTGCGGCGCTCGTCAAAATCGTATTGCTCGCGCAGAAACCGCTGAATGCTGGAACGGAGCAATTCCTGTTCTTCGGTCAACTGAATATCCATCGGATGCCTCGTGCGATGTGGTCAGAGACCCAAGAACCGCTTTCGCGATGATGTTGCGCTGGATCTCGTTCGATCCCCCGTAAATGCTGAGTTTGCGGGAGTTCAGATACTTTTCCGTCGCGGTGTGCCCATAGTCCGGCCCCGGCATGAAGCGGTTCGCGGTTACCGGGTGCTCGCGTATGGCCAGACCGTAGTTGCCGATCGCCTGATGCGTCAGGTCCGTGATGCGCTGGAATATCTCGGTGCCCCTGATCTTGAACAGCGATGCGGCCGGTCCCGGGTCGATGCCGCGCGACATCTGCGCAACGATGCGCAGTTCGGTCGCCTCCAACGCGAGCACATCGAGCTCGACGCGCGCGATCTCCCGAGTGAACTCCCCGAACGCCGGATCGTCCTCACCGACTTCGGTTCTCACGATCTGCTTGAGACGCCCGAGATAACGTGTCGACCGGCCGATCCCGGCCATGCTCGTACGCTCGTTGCCGAGCAGGAATTTCGCGTAGGTCCAGCCCTTGTTTTCCTCGCCGATCAAATTCTCGGCGGGGACGCGCACGTCCTCGAGGAAGACGTCGTTCACCTCGTGCGATCCGTCGATGGTGATGATGGGCCGCACGGTGACGCCGGGCGATTTCATGTCGATCAACAGGAAGGAGATGCCGGCCTGAGGCTTTGCCGAAGGATCGGTCCGCACCAGGCAGAAGATCCAGTCGGCATGCTGGGCCAGCGTCGTCCAGGTCTTGTGGCCGTTGACGATGTAGTGATCGCCGTCGCGCACCGCCTTGGTCCGGACGGAAGCAAGGTCGGAGCCGGAGCCCGGTTCCGAATAACCCTGGCACCACCAGTCCTCGCCGGAGAGGATTCGCGGCAGATACTTCTTTTTCTGCGCGTCGTTGCCGAAGGTGTAGATGACCGGGCCGACCATGGTGACGCTGAACGCAAGCGGCGGCAGCGTCCCGGCGCGTGACGTCTCCTGTTCAAAGATGAAACGCCGCGTGACCGACCAGCCGGGGCCGCCATATTCCTTGGGCCAGAGCGGAGCAATCCACCCCTTCTTGTGGAGGATACGGTGCCAGAGCAGCGACTGCTCCTTGGTCAAATCGGTCTCGGGGTTTGGAACGCGCATTTCCTGCGGATAATTCTCCGCAATAAAAGCGCGCACCTCGTCACGAAACGCAGCGTCTTCGCTGGAAAGATTGAGTTCCATCGTGAGAGGCTCCCGCTACCACTTCTCGCCGAAGGGACGAATCTCCAGTTCAAAGGTCCAGGCGCTTTTGGGCTGCTGATAAAGCAGCCAATAGGATTCCGCGACTGAGGACGGCGGCATCAGAAGCATCGGGATCATCCAGCGCATTCGGGACCGAGCGCCTCGATGCGCCGCTGGCGCACCCATTCGGTGTCGACGCCGGAATCGATGATGAGATGCGCCACGTGGATATTCTTCGGCCCCAACTCGCGCGCGGTCGCCTGTGCAACGGCCCGCAGGCCGAACTTGGCGCTGGCAAAGGCCGCATATCCCGTTCCACCGCGAAGGCTCGCGGTTGCGCCGGTGAAGAAGATATTGCCTTTGCCGCGGGGAAGCATCAGCCGCGCCGCTTCGCGGCCAGCGAGAAAGCCGGAATAGCAGGCCATTTCCCAGACCTTGCGGAATACGCGTTCGGTCGTATCCAGAATCGGGAAGTTGACGTTGGCGCCGATGTTGAAGATGCAGACCTCCAGCGGCGCGTGCTTGTCCGCGTCGCCAAGAAAGGAAGTGATCTGCTCTTCCTTGCGTGCATCGAGAGAGCGCGCGTGAATTTCGCCTCCGGCTTTCTCGATTTCTTTGACCAACGGCTCAAGCTTGGCGCCATCGCGGCGTCCGGCAAACACCGTGAAGCCCTCTGAGGCGAACTTCTTGGCGATCTCGCCGCCGATGTAGTCTCCGGCGCCGATCACGGCCACGGTTGCGTTTCTCTTTTTCAAGGGTGTTCTCCCGGTCAGGTCAGATCAGTTGTCTGCGAATTTCAGCCGCCTGCGCCGGCAGCTCGGCTCCTTCGCCATGCAAAGACTCCGCGAGCTTGTGCTTGAGTATCTTGCCGGTTGAGGTGGCCGGCAAAGCATCGAGGATGATGATTTTCGGACGGCCGCTTATATGAGGTGAGCTGAAATCGGATGAAATTCATCAGATCCGTCGGCGTCACCCGCGATCCTGGCAGCAGTTGCACGAAAACCGACAATCTCTTCATTGCCGTTCGGCCACGGCCGACCACGGCGCATTGCACGACGTCCTTGTGTGAACTGAGGACCGCTTCGACCTCGGCGGGATAGACGTTGAAGCCCGAGCGGATAATCATTTCCTTGGTGCGGCCGACAATGTACAGGCAATCGCCGTCGAAACGCGCTATATCGCCGGTATTGAACCAGCCCTTCGCTGTCGATCACCTTGGCGGTAAGCTCGGGGGCACGATAGTAGCCGAGCATCACGTTGCGCCCACGGACATGCAGCTCCCCGACTTCCCCTCTTGCCGTCGGAATGCCGTCGAGTGTTCTGACCCGCGCCTCTACTCCGGGCAGCAGCGTGCCAACCGCCTGGTCCGACCGCGGCGCATCGAAGCGCACCCCCGATATCCCCGGCGAACATTCGGTGATGCCGTAGCCGTTAAGCAGCGGAAGGCCGAACTCTCTTTCCACACGCGACTTCAGGTTCAAATCGAGCGGCGCGCCGGCGACGGTGATCAAGCGTAACGCGACCTCGGGCGAGCTGCTCCACACCTGACACGCTCTTGTATTCCAGCAGGCGTTGATAGGTGGCGGGCACGCCGTTGAGGATGGTAACACCCTCCTCTTCGATCGCCCTGGCGGTCGCCGCAGGATCGTATTTGCTGACCATCCGCACCGTGCCGCCGACCATCAATGTCATGATCAGGAGCGAGATGCCGACGATATGGGAGATCGGCAAGATACGAGATAGATCTTGTCGTTTCGATCCATCTTGCGGAAGTGCGCGGTGGTCTTTGCGCTGATCAGCAGGCTGTCGTGCGAGAGCATCACGCCCTTCGGGGTCCCCGTCGTTCCCGAGGTGTAGATCAGCACCGCGACTTGCTTCGCGGGATCGGCCTCCACCGGCTCGACGGTCGCGCTTTCGTTGAGCGGACCAACACCAATCTCCAGCAGCGGGCCTATTTGCCGGTTCTCGGCGCCATAGCGCGAACGCGTGAGCCGCGGCCTCTTTCGAAACACCTGACGTGAAAAACATCCGACGGGCACCGCTATGGTCGCGGATCTGGTCCAGTTCGCGTGCGGACAATCGCGGGTTGGCAACGATCGCCCAGGCATCGAGCCGGCTCGTCGCCAACAGCAAGGCGGCGAGCGCGATACAGTTTTCGCTGACAATGATCATCCGGTCGCCCGCTCTGATTCCAAGCGAGGAGAGGACGGCGGCGATCTCTCTAACGCGCTGGTCCAGATCGCGGTAGCTCCAGGATGCCCCGTCTTCGACCAGCGCGATCCGGTCGGGGGCTTTGGCAACCTGCCTTGCCGTTACGTCATGGATGCGGCGCGGCAAGCCGACAGCAATCTCGTCGAGATTGATCGCCTCTGAAAGCTCCGCCACGACCGACCTCCCGACCAAACCATGCCCACGTTGCAGCGCGGCACGTTCGCCGCTTACGTACGTTCTTTTTTAGAACTCGTCAATCACTAATTCAATCGCTCCCTGTTCATGAGGTCCAAAGGGGCAACCTGGCTGCCCTATTATTTGTTCGAACTGATGCGAAAAGCCTCGATTTACAATGTACCGTACCGCCGCTACGATTACAGTATCAAATAAGAACTAATCGGGAGAACGAAATGGCAGAGAGCCGCGGCGTAGCGATACTTGTAGGTGCAGGCGATGCCATCGGAGCAGCCGTCGCCCGGCGTTTTGCGAAGGGCGGCTATACAGTTTGCATCTGCAGGCGCGATGCATCCAAGTCGCAGGGGCTCGTGGGCGAGCTGAGGGCTGGGGGACATAACATTCACGCCTTCAGCGTCGATGCCCGCCAGGAAGCAGAGGTCCAAGGCATATTCGCGCGGATCGAAAAAGAGTTCGGGCCCATCGAGGTCTGCCTCTTCAACGCAGGATCGAACGTCAACAAGCCACTGCTGGAGACAACCGAGAAGCTGTTCTTCAAGGCTTGGGAATTGGCCTGCTACGGCGGCTTCCTGGTCGGACGTGAGGCTGCCCGCTTCATGCTGCCGCGCGGACGCGGCACCATCTTCTTTACGGGTGCGACCGCCAGTGTGCGTGGCGGCCAGGGGTTTGCGGCATTTTCATCAGCGAAGTTCGGACTTCGAGCAGTAGCCCAGGCGATGGCGCGCGAGCTCGGACCGAAGAACATTCATGTCGTGCATCTCCTGATCGACGCCGGCGTCGACAGCGAGGCGATTCACCAGCGCATGAAAGCAGCAAAAGGGATCGAGGCAAGCGAAATTCCCCAGGATAGCCTGACCAAGACGTCTTCCATTGCTGACGCCTATTGGTTCACCCACCAGCAAAGCAGAGATGGCTGGACCCACGAGCTCGATCTGCGTCCGTCCGTGGAGAAGTGGTAACATGAACGCGACACCAAACCTGACCCTGTGGGGCGTTGGGACAAGCCGCACCATTCGTCCACATTGGGCCATGCACGAACTGGGCTTGGCCTACACGACAAAACCGATCGGGCCGCGAACGGGCGAGACCAAGACCGCGGAATACACCAAGCTCAATCCGCGCCAGAAGATTCCGCTGCTTCAGGACGGCGACTTCTCCATCGGCGAGAGCGCCGCAATCGTTGCCTACCTGTCGCGAATGTACTCCACGACGGAACGCTCGCTGATTCCTGAAACCACCCGTGAGTATGCCGCGTGGCTGGAATGGTGTTTCTTTATCGTCGCGGAGCTGGATTCAACCAGCCTTTACGTGATGCGCCGCCATCGGGCCGACGCGCTCGGTCCGATCTACGGTATTGCGCCCGAGGTCGTTGCCCAGGCCGGCGAGTATTTCCGTCAGCAGTTGCGCCATGTCGAAGTCGCACTCGCAGACGGCCGGCAATTCCTGATGGGCGACCGGTTTACCAGCGCTGACATCCTGCTCACGACCTGCCTTGAGTGGGCTGTCGCCTATGGCGTCGGCATTTGCGACAACGCGCAGCCCTATCTCGAACGCATCAAGAAACGGGACGCCTATCAGCGAGCCGTCGCGGCGAATGTCCCGATGGCACCGATCACGCCGGTGCCGGCGAAAGTTTAGAAACCGCCCGCCACTCGCGCGAGAAGGCTTCGGGTCAGACCGCCACGCGCACGCTGCGCTCGGCGACCATCTTGTCGATGGCGCTATCGTCGTAACCCAGTTCCCGCAACACGTCGCGCGAGTGCTCGCCGACCCGGGGAGCAGGCCCGCCGATCGCGGCCTCATTGATCTCAAAGCGGGCCGCCGGCTTCGGCTGCCGCACCCGCCCGACCTTCGGCTGATCGAACTCCGCGATGATACCGCGCGCGATCACCTGTTCATTGTGGATGATTTCGCCTCGCCGCAGGATCGGCGCGCAAGGGACGTCAGCGGCGTCCAGGCGCTCCAGCCATTCGGCAGTGGTGTGCTGGCCGATATACTCCGCCATCTTGTTGATGCGCGCCGTGGCGTTGACCGAACGCGCCGATGGCGTCGCAAATCGAGGATCCTTGGCAAGCTCGGGATCGCCGGAGGCCCGGCAGAACCCCTGCCATTCGGAATCCGAGATGGTACCAGCCGTGATGTAGCCGTCGCTGGTCTTGAACACGAGATCCGGTCGATCGTTAGGATCGGCGGCGGTGGTCTCGGCTCCCACTACCGTGTACTGCATCATGCCTTCCGGCCACAGGTATGAAATCATCGCATCCAGCATGGCGACCTGAATATGATCGCCCTGCCCGGTCTTCTCGCGGGCGTAGAGCGCCGCTGCCACCGCCTGCGCGGTGAACACGGCGGTCGTCTTGTCGCATACGATGGTTCGGATCATCTGCGGACGGTTCGTTACCGGCTGCGACTGGATATCGGCAAAGCCCGACAGCGCTTGAATGATCGGATCATAGACGCGCTTCTTCACATACGGGCCGGTCTCGCCGACGCCGCTGATCGAGACATAGATCAAGCGCGGATGGCGTTGGCGCAACTCATCGACGCCGAGACCGAGGCGCTCCATGGTGCCGGGCCGGAAATTCTGCACCAGGACGTCCGCCTGCGCGACCAGCTTGGCGAGAACCTCTCGGCCGGCCGCGCTCTTGACGTCGATCGACAGCGAGCGCTTGCCGCGGTTCGACGAGATAAAGAGCGCGGAGAACTCGCCATCCTTGTCGATGGTGGCGCGGCTGCGCCGGGTGATATCGCCGCCGATCGGCTCGATCTTCAGAACGTCGGCGCCCTGATCCGCCAGAAACATGGTCGCGTAAGGACCCGACACCACGCCTGTCAGATCGAGGACTCGAACACCGCTAAGTGGGCCAGGCATGGGCATTCTCCCTGAGTTTACTTCGCTGTGGGACCTGACTGAGTTTTCGTCATGCAGGCCCGGAACATCGGCCTGTCTCTGCAGGCCTCAGTTCCTGACCTTACGCCGTTTTCGAAACGGGTTGACTGGTCTGTTCGACGATCGAATCCTCGACGTCGCGAAGCTGGTCCTTGCCGAAGAACATTTCCTTTCCGACGAAGAAAGTCGGCGAGCCGAATGCTCCGCGGTTGACCGCGTCGGTGGTCCGATCGATCAACCCCTTCTTGACGTCATCCTGCTGCGCACGCGCAATCAACCGGTCGATATCGATGCCTGAGGAGATGAATGCGTTCCGGAAGGTTTCGAGGTCATCCATCTTCTTCGGCTCTTCCCACATATGATGATAGGCAGCGCGGAAATAGGGCTCGAACACGCCTTCGAACTGAGCCGCGACGGCGCCGCGCATCAACATCAGCGTATTGACCGGAAAGAAGGGATTCTGAGCGGAATTTCGTGATGTTGTGGCGACGGATAAACCGTTGGGTCTCGAGCGCCTGGTATTCCGGCTTGTTCTTGATTCCGCGAAGCGAATCGAACGGAGACATGTTGCCCGTCGCCTTGTAGATGCCGCCAAGCAGAACCGGGACGTACTCGAATTTCACGCCGGTACGCCGCTCGATCCCCGGAATGGCTACTTCCGCCAGATAAGCGTTCGGGCTGCCGAAATCGAACTGGAATTCAACCTTCAGGGGCATGTCAGCTTCTCCCGCGAGCGCATTGGATGATCAGGTTTGGTATTCAGCAGCCGAAATACGACCATGATCGTCTTTACAGTTCTAAAAACGAACTGTCAAATTATTTACGTAATTCTGCTGATTTTACCATATCCGTAGGGGATTGTTTGGAGCTGAGTACCTATCTAGAATGGGAAGTGAGCTGAGGTTCCCTTGGACGATTCGAGCGAATACAGGGTGCCGGATGGATTGGAGAGCAGGAAATGCGATGGGATGCCCTTGAAGAAGAGCCGTGTTCGATGGCCCGCACGATCGGCGTGATCGGCGACCGTTGGACCCTACTGATCCTGCGCGAATGCTTTCTGCGCACGCGCCGCTTCGAAGGATTTCAGTCCGCGCTTGGGATCACTCGCCATTTGCTCGCGGAGCGGCTGAAGAAACTGGTCCGGCAAGGCGTGCTGCGCCGCATTCCCTATCAGGAGGCGCCCAAACGGCATGAATACATTCTCACCCAAAAAGGGCTCGATCTCTATCCAATCATGATGGCAATCGTGCACTGGGGTGACACGCACATGGTCGACACACGCGGGCGGCCGTTGCTGCATGAGCACCGCAAATGCGGCAAGAACTTCGATCCGGTCATGGTGTGCTCCGAATGCGGTGAGCCGCTTTCGGCCAAGGAGGTTCATACTCACCCTGGCCCCGGCGCGCGAAGCACCCCGGCAATACAGGCGCCGGAGAAACCCAAGGCAAAGGCGCGCCGCAGCGCTGCTTGAGGTGGCCGCTCACGCGGGTATGCATCGAAGTTCTCGCTAAGCTTCAGCGCAAGCACTCCCGCCGCATCAAATGGCGACACAAGACGTCCGTCGCCCCACGAACAACGGAACGCCACCTCAGACCCAAATCACGTCTTGATTTGGGTCCTTCCAGTAGAGACGTTCTACTTGTTCAGAGCGGTTTTTCAGCACAGCACGTTGATTGACATAGGCCTTGTCGGTGATTTCTCCTGCGGCCAATGATGGCGGATCTTTCAGCAGGGAGAACGAGTAGATCCTTTCGCTGCTTCCAACGGTTTCATTGTATTCCTTGAAACGATCCTTCAGAAATTGAACCACGAGGGGGTCGCAGGTCAAATCCGATGCTGGCGTCTTCGAAATCCGCGCCGCCTCGGTAGGATTCAACCAGCAGAGCAGCGCGCACGATTCACAATTTTCTCCCGCAATGACGATGTCCAGCAATACGCCGCGCGTTGCCGCCAAAATCGCCGCGCGCATATTCCCGATCGAGACCCATGTGCCGTTCGCGAGTTTGAAGTTCTCGGAAATTCTGCCTGTAAAACGTAACCCAAGCTCCGGCTTCTGAGGATCCAGAAACGAGACGGTATCGCCGATGCGATAGAACCCTTCCTCATCGAAGGCCTTTTCCGTCAAATCCGGCCTTCCGAGATAACCTGGCGTAACGTTGGGTCCCTTGACCCTTGCCTCGTAAGTATCGGAAACAGGAATGAGTTTTAGCTGAAGACCCGGCGCGGGAAGACCGATCTCTCCCGGCTGGTCCGTCGCCCAATGGGTCGTACTGATTGTCGGGGCCGTTTCGGTGGTGCCGTAGCCCGACATGACCGGAATTCGCCGGCCGGTGATCGACAACGTCAGCCGATAGAGCTTTTCAAGCGTGCCCTGCGAGATTGCAGCCCCGGCATAGCTCAGTCTGTCCAGCCGCCTGAACACGCTGGCGCCAAGATCGAGGTCGTTCTCGATTGCGTCACATAGGAGATTATAGCCGGCAGGTACGTTGAACATGGCGGTGGGCGAAATCTCCTTGAGATTCGCGACCGTCTTGTGGAAGAGCTGAGGCAGCGGCCGGCCATCATCGATGTAGAGTGTACCGCCATTCTTGAGAATGCTGTGAAGGATGACGTTGCTGCCCATCGTATGGTGCCAGGGCAGCCACTCGACCTGCACCGGCGCGTCCGGAGGAGACACCAGCAGACTCCCCATTTGCAGGGAAGTCGCCATCATGCGGTGGGTGTTGAGCACGCCTTTGGGCAAACCGGTCGAACCGGATGTGAAGAGAATCTTTGCGACGGCGTCGCAAGAAATTGCCCGTGACGCATCCGCGAATCCTTCGTTATCCGTTCGGGATGTCAGTGCGCCGAAAGGCACGGTGTCCGGCGCCCCATCGACACTGATCCAGGTCGATGCTGCCAGTTCGGGAATAGAGCGTCCCGCGGAAAAGTCGCGCCCGCTCTGAACGAAAACAAAATTCGGGCGCAGCGCTTCCGCTATATCCTTGAGCCGAGCCAGGCCTCCGGGCATCAGCGTGTAGTTTGGCGATATAGGCGCGATTATTACGCCTATCGACATTGCGGCAAATGAGATCACCGCGTTCTCAATGGAGTTCCCTGAAAGTATCGCCAGCTTGTCAGCCGGCTTGGCGCCCATCTCGATCAGGCTTTGGCCGACCGCCTGAACCTGCGACCAAGCTTCGCCATAGGTGATCTCGTCCCATTTCCCATTCGCATTGCGTTGCGCAAGAAAAATTCTATCGGGAACAGAATGCGCCCAGCTCGGAAGAAAATCCGTGATGCGCCAGTCACACTTCCCCAATTCAAGGGGCGAGCTCAACACGAGCGTGCCGTCGGTTCGACGCTCTATGGAAAGCTCCCTCGCCGCAAACGTCAGTGCCTTCGTCGACATCGAAAACGACCTCCTGAATTGCTGTGCTGGTCCGATGGGTGCGCGAGACGAAGATTCACCACTCCTGATGCCCCGTCGCTGCTGCCCCACCACTTGAATAATGCGAGCGTCAATCGGGTTCGGGCCAGACCGGTCGGCAGTTCGCCCCCGCTAACTGCCGCGCCCGTCGCTTCGCTCATGCGAGGTCACTCGGACTTGGCGTCCAGCACTTCCCCGAAGCCTTCCCAACTTGTGCCGCTCCATCGCTGCAACCGCATCTGCGTCCAGATCATGTTCTCGGTGTCGCTTGTATTGACCTTGATGCCGGGCAGCGCCGTCGGAACGACGAAATCCTTCAGGTTCTTGGCCTGCGCCAGAATATTTTTGCGAGACAGATCATTGCCGCACTGCTTCAGAATTCTGCTCGAGCAGGATGCCTTGCTGATAGCCGGTCAGATAGCTGCCATTGGTGATATCGACACCCGGCAAATACTTGTCCAGAAATGCCCGGTAGGCCTGCATGGCCGGGTCGTCTTTCCACGTCGGATCCAGAATATCCTTGTTGGTCGTGCCGACGATCACGCCGACCGATTTGTCGAGACCGGCCGGTGCGAGCGTGCCTCCGACAGACCCGGACGGGAAATTGATGATTACGGTCGCCTTCCAGCCGATTACCGAGGCTTGCCGGATGGCCTGAGCGGCGAACTTCGGCGTGCCGGCGATCACGAGGGCATCCGCACCGGAGCTCTTCAGATTGACGACCTGTGAATCAACCGTCGGTTCGGTGACCTCATAGGAAGCGGTCACGACCTTTCGGTCGAAATCCTTTCCGAGAAACGCCTTGAAGGCGCTGACATAGTCTTTGCCGAGGTCGTCGTTCTGATAGAGGATTGCATACTTGGCGTTTGGCAGTGCCTTCGTCAGATATTTGGCGTAGATTTTTCCTTCGGTGTCGTAGCTGACGAGACCTGTCGTGGTCAGCGGGTAATTGGCGACGTCCGTGAACTTGGATGACCCGCTGATAATTGCGATGCTGGGCACCCCTTTCGACCGCAGGTATTTTGCCGTAGCCGAGATGCCGGGAGTGCCGAGCTGGCCGAACATGAACGACACTTCGTCGCTCTCGACGAGTTTGCGGACGTGCTCCACGGCTTTGGGAGGACTGTATGCGTCGTCATATGCGATGTAGTTGATCTTGCGTCCGTTGATGCCGCCGCGGTCGTTGACCGACTGAATATAGGCCATAACTCCCTTGCCCACGAGACCGATCGATGACGCCGGTCCGCTGAAGGGAAAAACGCCGCCGATCTTGATCTCGGTCGCTGAAATTCCGGGCTCGTCAGCCGCGAATGCAGGCCCGCTCAAAAGTAGAGCCAGAGCCGCCACGGCCTTCCATTTCACCGACATTGCGCATCCTCCCATACGCGCACCCTTCCGAGGTGCGTCGCCTTTTGCAATCCTACAGTTCTTTTTTAGAACTCGTCAAGCACTTTGAAGTCCGTCGGCCGGCCAGCGACGCGCCTCACGGCACGGGCGAAAAACTCCAAGTTCAACCATTACAGCAAATCTCTGCTCTGACAGCCACGAACTCGTGGACAGCCAGCCGCGCTCGAACGCTGATGCGAGCCTGGAGAGTGACGGGGCGTTGCTTCTTCTAGCCGACGCGTCCATTCCATTACCAAACTAACATTGACGAGTTGGAGACACATGAAGAAGCGCGAGCCGGCGGGCGAGAGCTAGAAGTGTCTCCTCCTGCAACAGGCCCCTACTCGGCAGCCATTGCTGTTCGCAATTCCGGTTCCGCCGTAGAATCCTCATGGATCTCATCTGCAGTCGGCTTAATCCGAAACCACGCGGCATAAAGCGCAGGAAGGAACAGCAGGATCAGAACCGTGCCGACCGCCGTGCCGCCGATCAGCGTGTAGGCCATCGACCCCCAGAAGACGGAATGCGTGAGGGGAATGAAGGCCAGCACGGCGGCAAGTGCGGTCAGGATCACGGGCCTCGTGCGTTGCACCGTGGCCTCGATGACCGCGTGATAGTCATCAAGGCCGGCAGCGCGGTTCTCCTTGATTTGTTCGGTCAGGATGAGAGTATTGCGCATCAGGATGCCCGCCAGTCCTATCAGGCCCAGAATGGCGTTGAATCCGAAGGGCTGATTAAAGGCGAGCAGCATCGGTACGACGCCGACGAGGCCAAGCGGTGCCGTCAGCATGACCATCGCCATCGTCGAGAAGGATCGCACCTGAAGCATGGTGACGATCAGCATGGCGGCGATCATGGCGGGAAAGACCGTCGCCAACGCGTCATTGGCCTTGGTTGCCTCTTCGATCGATCCGCCCAATTCGATGCGATAGCCGGCCGGAAGGGATGCGATCAGCGGCTCAAGGGCCGTCTTGATCTCCTTAGAGACCTCTGGAGGCTGGGTCGCCTCGTTGATGTCCGAGCAAATCGTGACGACGGGTGTGCGATCGCGGCGTTTCATAATCGGCTCTTCCAGACGGACTTCCGCATGGCCGATCTGGTCGAGCGGAATCGGGCGGCCGTCCCGGCTCATCAGTGAGAAATCCGCCAGACGCGTCGGATCCAGCCGCTCGCCGCCTGCGCTGCGTGCCACGATGGGGACATTGCGGATGTCCTCGCGGACCTGCGTAACGACGATGCCCGTGAGGAGGAACTGCAGCTGCCGGCCCACCTCCGCCGACGAGAGGCCGATGAGGTTCAGTCGATCCTGATCCGGGATGAAGCGGAGCACGGGTGTGCGATTACCCCAATCGCGGTTCGCTTGCCGCACATCGGGAACGCCACGCATGACATCGAGAGCTTTTTCAGAGATGGCGTACAATTGCGCGGGATCAGGCCCCATGACGCGAAACTCGACCGGGAACGGCGTGTAGGGTCCGAACACAAGCTGAGTGACGCGCACGCGAGCCTCAGGCGCAAGCCCATCTGACACCGCCTGTCGGAGTCGATGCTTCAAAGCCTCGCGCGCGTCCGCGTCCGGTGTAAGCACGACGATCTTGGCGAAGGCCGGATCAGGTAGCTCAGGCGCCATCGCGAAGAAGAATCGGGGAGCGCCCTGACCGACATAGCTCGTGACGATCTTAGCCTCCGACTGGTGGTCCAGCCAGTGCTCGAGCTTTTCGACTGCGGCGGTCGTCGTCTCAATGCTGGTGCCTTCCGGTAAACGAACCTCCACCAGCACCTCGGGGCGGTCGGACGTCGGGAAGAACTGCTGTTTGATGGCGCCCATGCCGACGCCGGAAAGCGCGAAAGCGATAGCGACGATGCTGCAGGTAACGAACTTGTGGCGCACGGCGAAGGTGATGATCCCTCGCAGGCGTCGATAGTTCGGTGTGCCGTAGATCGCGTGGTGACCGCCTTCGATCGGTTTGATCGCCGGAAGCATCTTGACGCCAAGATAGGGCGTGAAGACCACCGCGACGATCCAGGAGACAATGAGGGCGAACCCCACGACCCAAAAGATGTTGCCGGCGTATTCGCCGGCCGTCGAGCGCGCGAAGCCGACCGGCAGGAATCCGGCGACCGTCACGAGTGTACCGGACAGCATCGGCGCCGCAGTGTGGCTCCACGCATAGGCCGCCGCCTTGATGCGGTCCATGCCCTCTTCCATTTTCACCACCATCACCTCGATGGCGATGATGGCGTCGTCCACGAGAAGACCAAGCGCCAGGATCAGGGCGCCGAGCGTGATGCGGTCGAAGAACCGGCCGGTTTCCAGCATGATGAGGAACACGACGGCAAGCGTCAGAGGGACGGCAGCCGCCACGACGATGCCGACGCGCCAGCCGAGGCTGAGCAGGCACACCAGCAGCACCACGCCGAGCGCCATCGCGAATTTCATCATGAATTCGTCAACCGCCGAGGTGATGTTGACGGCCTGGTCGCTGACCTTGGCTAGAGTCATCCCGAGTGGCAGCGTCCGAGCGATAGCTGCGGACCTCTTCTCCAGCGCCTTGCCGAGCGCGAGGCCATCCCAGCCTTCCTGCATAACCGCCGCGAGCATGATGGAGGGCTCACCCTGGTGTCGAATAAGGTAGGTGGGAGGGTCCTCGTAGCCTCGGCGGACATCGGCGATGTCGGCGAGCTTCAGCGTCCGCCCCGCAGCGACGATGGGCGTGTCGGCGATCGCCTGGACGCTGTCATAAGCGCCGTCGACCCGGATGAAAACCTGCGGCCCCTTGGTGTCGATCGAGCCTGCCGGTGTGACGGTGTTCTGCCGCTGCACGGCGGCAACGATATCCTGTGCCGATACGCCGAGGGTTGCCAATTTGGCGTAGGAAAACTCGATGAATATCTGTTGGGGACGTTCGCCGAGGATGTTGATCTTCTTGACGCCGGACACGTGCAGGAGGTCCTGGCGAATGGTTTCGGCTTGCCTGGCGAGTTCCCGCATCGGCATGCCCTTCGCCTTGAGGGCATAAAGGGCGAAGCTCACGTCCGAATATTCGTCGTTGACGAAGGGGCCGAGCACACCAGACGGCAGCTTGCGCGCTTCATCCCCAAGCTTCTTGCGGGCCTGGTAGAACTCCTCCTGCACGCTAGATGGCGGTGTGCTGTCCTTCAGCGTAACCGTCATGTACGCGTAGCCTGGCCGTGTGGTCGTCTCCACCCGGTCGTACCAGGTCAGTTCCTGAAGCCGCTTCTCCAACGGTTCGGCGACCTGGTCCTGCATCTCGCGCGCCGTCGCGCCTGGCCATACCGTCGTGACCGTCAGGGTCTTGATGGTGAAGGAGGGGTCCTCCGCCCGCCCGAGCATGAGGAAGGCGTAGGCGCCTGCGGCCGCCATCAGGAGGATGAAGAACAGGGTTACGGCCCGTTCGCGAACGGCGATCGCGGAAAGATTGAAATTCAGCATTTGGCGACTCCTATTCCTCGACGTTCGTCCTGACGTTCGCCGTCTTGCGGCAGGTGGGCGCCGAGTGAACCGCGCTGACCTAAAGAACGCGGGCCTCTGACTGCGCTTCTGCTAACTTACGATGGGTTCGGCGGCAGCTTCTTTGAGGCCAGCTGCCGCTTGAGCGGCAAGCCCACGGGCCGCTGCTTGTGAATCTTGAAATTCCTCGAGTGCATAGACTCTACCCCACCGCAGGGTGAACACGTGGAGACCACGGTTGGTGTACGACGCGTCGCCGTGGAGCAGCGTTGCGGCGCCGTCCCACTGGACAAACACGGTGGTGTGCCACGGCCAGCCCTTCACCCAGATGTTGTTGACTGTGAGATGGAGATTGGGCAGGACGCGTCCGAGGCGCTCAA
The DNA here is from genome assembly GCA_963831505.1 of uncultured Alphaproteobacteria bacterium. Lineage (GTDB taxonomy): Bacteria > Pseudomonadota > Alphaproteobacteria > Rhizobiales > Xanthobacteraceae > Bradyrhizobium. The sequence goes on from CAWHQY010000103.1 coordinate 21,137, forward strand.
ACCAGCGGCGCATGGCTTTTTTGTCGTGGCGCTCACCACCAAGCGCGTGGGCGCCGGAAACGCGGTGATGGACATGCGGCGCGACTGCTTTCACCGCTTCATCCCAGCGATGGTTGTTGACGTGGTCGAAGGTCTTTCGGATTTCGTTCTTGACAATGTAACCGTATAGCATTGGAGGTCTCCAACGGTGATCGCGGAAAGATTGAAGCTCATCAGTTGCCCCTGCTTTCAGACGCAGTCCTAACGCGAGCGCCCTCCTGCAGGAGATGAGCGCCGAGAGAAACAATCGGATCACCAGAACTCAATCCAGAGATCACCGCGCTTTCGCCGCTCAGCCGAACAAGTTTGACGGTCCGAAAGCGGACGGTTGATGTGGCGCTGTCCAGGACCCACACACCCGTCTTCCGGCCGTCGTCGAGCACGGCTCCCAGCGGCACCTGAACTTCCGGCTGGCTCGCCTGGCTTGCCAGTCGAATGGTCACCGTCGCGCCAAGAGGGGCTGCCGCAGCCTCACCGTCGAGCACATACCGGGCCTCATAGGTGCGGGTCTGAGCATCGGCGGCGTCCGACAACTGCCGCAGATGCGCCGCATCGCGCCGCCCGTCGGCCCCATACACGCTGGCCTCGGCCACGGAGCCGATCGCTGGCCGGATTGTTTCGGGAAGCGCAACCACCGCTTCGCGGGGGCCGGCCTTCGCGATCCGAACGACTGTCTGGCCGGCGGAGACGACCTGCCCGGGCTCGCCAAGCGTTTCGACCACCGTTCCGTCCGCGTCCGCTACCAGGATCGAGTAGGTCGCCTCATTCTCGGAGACGCGCGCATCAGCTTCAGCGGTGGCCAGTTGGGCCTCGGCGGTATCCAACGCGGCCTTCGCTTGCTCGTAGCGCTGTCGGGAAGCCCATCCGTTGCTCACCAACTTGGCGTATCGCTGTTCATCCGCTTCGGTCTGAACGAAAGATGCGCGCGCTGCGGCAACGGCGTTGCGCTTCGCTGTGACCGCAAGGCGAAGGTCGGTTTCGTCGATCCGCATCAGCGGTTGACCGGCTTTGACTTGCTGACCGGCATTCACAAGCCGTTCCACGATCTTGCCGGCAACGCGAAAACCGAGGTTGCTCTGCACCCTCGCCCCTATGATGCCCGTGAAGCCGCGTTCGGATCCGGTCACCCGCGCTGCCGTCACCAGTCTGACGATCGGTGGTTCCTGCCTCGGGTCGCTCACGGCAGAGGCTGCCTGCGTGCGAATGGAAAGCGCAACGAATGCGGCCGCCCCGGACACCGCGATCAGGATGCTTCCCAGCACGATAATGGGTCTTTTTTTCATGGCACAGCCTCACCAAATAGATTGCATTCGAACTCTATATCTGATATAGATTTCGAATGCAATCTAAAAAATTGGAGATTTACAATGCGCGTGAGTCGCATTCAGGCCGCGGAAAACCGCGAAACTGTAATCAATGTCGCAAGTCGCCTTTTTCGGGAGTGCGGCTTTGATGGCATCGGCCTTAAGGATCTGATGAAGGGTGCCGGGCTCACCCAAGGCGCCTTTTACAAGCAGTTCGCGTCAAAGGAGGACTTGGCGGCGCAGGCGTCCAGGCGGGCATTGGAGAGCGCCACCCTCCGATGGTCGGCCGCGACCGCGGCGAAACCTAAGGATCCACTCGGCGCAGTGGTCGCGTTCTACCTCAGCGCCGACCATCGCGATGAAAAGATGGACGGCTGCCCGATCGTGGCGCTCGGCTCAGATGCCGCCAGACAGGGCAGCGACGTGAAAGCGTCATTCGAAACCGGGATCAAAGACCATCTCGAAATCCTCAGCCGATTGATTGCCGAAACCAACGGCGAGAAGCCCAAAGGCAAAGCGATGGCCATTCTCTCGACGATGGTCGGTGCGCTGATGCTATCGCGCGTCGTCAACGACCCCGATCTGGCTCAGGCCCTTCTGAAGGCGGCGGCCAAACAAGTTCGCGAAGCCGCCGCCGCTTGATAGCTAGTTAATTTTACAAATTCATGGAGGACAAGAAATGCGCAAATCCGGGATCCATAATTTTCCAGCAATCGATCGTGTCGTTTATGGCAAAGCTGCGGCTGACGTCTTTGAAAGATGAGGCGGTGCGACTGGATGCTAAACGCGTCTTCCTTCTCGTCAGTCGAACCTTGAACACCAAGACCGATGAGATCGAGAAGATTCGTCGCGCGCTCGGCGACAAACATGTGGCGACCTTCGATGGAATTGCGCAGCATACGACGCGCAAGCAAGCTGCCGAGGTTGCCCGTCAAGCTAACGACGCAGAAGCTGATCTAATCGTGGCTGTTGGTGGAGGTTCTGCTATCGATCTCGCTAAAATAGTCATCATGGCGATGGAACATGATATCCGCGATGAAGCGGGTTTCGATCCATTCCCCATGGGCCCGGGCGTACCCTTCTCTCCCTTCCGTTCGCCTACAGTCCGACAGATCGCGGTACCATCCACGCTGAATGGTGGCGAATACAATGCAGCAGCGCTCGTTACGGATGAGCGCCATAAGTTGAAGCAGATCTTCTTCCATCCCCAAATGATGCCACTGGCGATTATTCTCGACCCTGCCCTCACCCTTCAAACGCCGTCAAAACTTTGGATGGGATCGGGAACACGCTCGATGGATCATGGTATCGAAGCGTTATGCTCGCCCGCCGGCACCCCGTTAGCTGACGAAGTCGTCTTGGCGGGCATCCGCATTCTGCGTGAGGGAATGCTCCGGACTTTGCAGCAACCTGATGATCTGGAGGCACGTCGACTATCTCAATACGGCTCATGGCTCGCGTCTTATGGCCTCCAGGCACGCGTCCCGATGGGAGCAAGCCACGGAATTGGCCATGTGCTTGGAGGCACCTTCGACGTTCCCCATTACTACTGCACACCTGTCATCATGCCGAGCCTTCTCCGCTACAACAAACCATTCACCGAGGATGCGCAGAAGCGTTTGGCGACGGCTCTTGGCGCCCCGGGTGGCGACGCCGCAGACGCCTTTGCAGCATTCACCAACAGACTTGGACTACCCGGCCGCCTCGCTGATGTCGGCATCGGTGAAGACAAATTCGATCAGATCAGCAAGATCGCAATCAATCATCGCTTCGTACAGGCCAATCCGCGGCCTTTCAAGAACGAAGCCGACATCGTCGAGTCTGCTGCGAATGGCCGCTTAGCTGAAGTAGCTTGGCGATCATAGAACTATGATGTGCGTGATCGGCAGAGGGAGCTGAAGCTAGTTTTGATGCAGGTAAGCCGGCTTGCAGAGAACGTTGGCTGTTGTCTTTAAACTACTCTTATCCTTACAAAGGATTGAGGTAGCCGCTCTCCCTGATTTGTTTCCCGGATTTTGCGTCGATGAATGTTGCACCAAAATCCCAGCGTATCACGTGATCTGGGGATGCCGGGTAGCCGCCGCAGGCAACAAACCGCTGGAATACCTGGAAGAACTGGACCACGCAGATTACGGGCGGCCACTTCATGTGCGAAGAGGCCCACACGCCACCAGAGCGCGATCCTGAGGTTCCTAGCACCTCCTGCCGGCCAGATTTCAACCCACCGCCATCAGTGACGACGGCTCAAGATCGGCGATCCGGGGATAGCCGTCGACGGCCATCAGCAGATCCGCTTCAGCCAGAATGCATCGCAATACATGAACGATACCCTCCACGCCGTCGAGCGCGAGTCCATAAGCATACGGCCGGCCGATGCCAACGGCCGTCGCGCCGAGCGCCAACGCCTTAATGACTTCCGTTCCTGAGCGTATCCCGGAATCAAACAGAACGGGGGTATTGCCGGAGGCTTTGACGATGCCGGGCAGCAGATCCACAGCCGCAATTCCGCCGTTGGCCTGGCGGCCACCATGGTTTGAACAGTAGATGCCATCAACGCCAACATCGATCGCGCGCCGGGCGTCGTCGGGATGGCAAATTCCCTTCATTATCAGCGGTAATTTTGTCAGCGAGCGTAACCACGGAAGATCATCCCAATTCAGAGGATTTCCGAAAATCTTCCCCCACTGCATAATGGCTGCTGACAAATCCTTCTCGGGCGGCTCTGCAAGGCTGCCGCGAAATACAGAGTCTGAGAAATAGTTGGCGAGAGCATGCCCGCGGAGCATAGGGAAGTTGGATTGATTGAGATCCCGCGGGCGCCATCCGGTTACCCACGTATCCAGAGTAACAACGATTCCCTTGAAGCCGGCCGCCTCTGCCCGGCGGACCAAGCTCTCGGCAAGCGCACGATCAGTAGGCGTATACAGCTGAAAGAAGCCCGGCGTATCACCAAACTCAGAAGCAACCTCTTCGAGCGGATTGTTGCTCAAGGTCGATGCCACCATGGGCACGCCAAGCTTCCGCGCAGCCCTTGCCGTTGCGATATCGCCGCGTCCATCCTGCGCGCACAAACCAATGACGCCGATCGAACTCATGAATATCGGTGTTGGAAGCCGCATTCCGAATAAATCAATCGACATATCCCGCTTGGCAGCGCCAACGAACATTCGCGGGATCAGCCCCCAGCGTTCAAATGCGGATACATTGATGTTTTGCGTGTGCTCGTTCCCGCAGCCACCCGCCACATACGAAACCAGCCCCGGCGGCATTGCCGCGTGAGCCCGTTCCTCGAGTTCACGAAAATCGACCGGAAGCTTCGGCAACCGCCCGTTCAGGCCTGCACGATAGATTTCCATCTGATAGTCGCCATAGTGAAGCACGTCATCCTCCCACCCGCATTATCCCGGGGCATAGCGTAGTTCTGCTTACCGCTCATGAGCAGCATTGCTAACGCTGCACCGGCTTCCCGGGCGCGACGCGCCTCATACGACTTCGCATGCGCACACGCCGTACTAAGGAGGATTGGGACGTCACTTACTGCGGCCCGACCAAGCAGATCACCGAGGATATGGTCACCCTCAATCGGCCCTCCCCGCTCGATATCGCGGAGCATGGAGGCCATCAGCGGAGAACCCGGTGTTGTGAGTATGGAACGCACGCGATCTAGATATGCCGAACGCGGTTCAAATCCCTGCTTGGCCGCGATCGCGCTGCACTCGTCAAGCAACTTCGTCAACACACTCGATGCGCCGGCAGCTACGACGTCCCCGGTCGACGCACGCATCAAGCAGGTCGAGCCGGCGATGGTAGCAATGAACACCCACTTTTCCCACATGCCTTGCAGAATGTTCTCGCTGAGTTCGGCAACAAAATTGGCGCCAGACAAGGCACTGACGATCTCGTCGCGACGTTCGGATCGCGCTCCGTTCTGTTCTCCAAAACTCAGCGTATTCAAATCCGACAGATGTACAATCTCACCCTCGGCGGAAAGCGCCGCTGAGATGGCGCATTGACCGCCGAACACCCTTTTTTCGCCGAACCGCGCGTTCAGCACATCTAGATGACGCAAGCCGTTCAAAAGAGGGATAATGACGGTCTTTTCATGTACTGCCGGCGCGAAGGATTCAATGGCGCCGTCAAGATCGTAAGCCTTGCAGCTCACAATTATAAGATCATACGAACCATTTAGTTGCTCGGACGTGACAGTCGGGGGCGACGGCAGATGGAGATCGCCGGCTTTACTCTTCACAACGAGGCCACTTTTCGCAAGAGCTACCGCGCGCTTCGGCCGGACCAGGAACGTGACATCACGTCCCGCAGCCAGAAGTCTCGCGCCAAAGTATCCGCCCATAGCGCCGGCGCCGATTACGAGTATCCGCAAGATTTATCTCCTCTATAAAGTGTGAAAGATCGCAGCTCTGCGCTGAAGGTGTTATCCGGCCGTAGTGGCGCCAGAGAGCGCACGATTACACCTCCCGACGACCGTCGTTATTCCCAACTTGCAGCGTCAGTCCGCAGCGGCGTTGATGAGCTTTCCAAACCGAACCCAGCTTTTCCCGTCAAACCTCTGAAGTTGAAGTGAAGTCCAGGCCTGGTGATTGTCAGCGCCGGTATTGATCACGATGCCTGGAATCGCCATCGACGGCGAAAAATTCCTCAGACTGAGCGCTTGCTTCATAATATTATCGCGGCTTAGATCATTGCCGCATTGCTGAAGTATCTTCTCGAGTATTTCGCCTTGAGAGAAGCCAGCAACGTAGACCCCATCCGCAAGATCACCACCAGGAATATACTTGGCGAAAAACGCACGATAGTTTTCGACTGCAGTGTCGTCTTTCCATGTCGTATCCATGGGATCTTTTAAGAACGCGCTTGATACCACGCCTTTCGCGTTGTCGAGCCCTGCCGCCGTGAGAGTGCCCGCAACCGAAGTTGTCGAACTGATAATGACCGTCAGAGGATTCCAGCCAATTTCGTGGATTTTGCGGATGCCCTGCGCCGTGAATTTCGGCGACCCGGCAATGAACACCGCTTCTGCTCCCGAGCTCTTGAGAGACACGATCTGGGAATCCACGGTTGGATCAGTCGCCTCGTAGGACTTTGCCACGACCAATTTGCCGAAATCGTCCTTCATGTATGAGCGGAATGCTCCGACAAAATCCTTTCCCAGATCGTCGTTCTGATAGAGAATGGCGATACGTGAGCCTGGCATCTTTTCAGATATGAATTTCGCATAAACTTTGCCCTCCGTATCGTAACTGGCCAATCCTGTCGTGGTGTAGGGATACTCGACATGATTCGTGAATTTGGTTGCACCCGAAAGAACAAACAGGTGCGGCACCTTTTTGCTATTGGCGTATTTGATGTTCGCCGAGATGCTTGCAGTCCCGAGCGGACTGAACAAAAATGCGACCTCCTCATTCTCCACCAGCTTGCGCGTCTGTTCGACGGATTTGCTCGGGGAATACGCATCGTCGAGTGCAACTAACTTGATCTTGCGTCCGTTAACGCCTCCCCTGTCATTGATAAACTCAGCGTAGGCTAATAGCGCCTTTCCTACATTGCCGAACGCCGAAGCAGGACCACTGAAAGGAAACGTCGATCCGACCCTGATCTCCGTTGCGGTAACTCCGACTGGATCTTCGGCTCGCGCCCCTTGTGCAAACAACACTGGCGTAACCCCCAGTATCAGCGCCGCGATAACCAATCTCTTCTGCAACATCGTCGCTCTCTCCTCGAATGAGACGCTCCCGGCGTCAGACGGCGTTTCCGCTTTTTTTGGCCCCCGCATCTTGGACGGCGGGGCTGAGCACTCGCTAGTATCGGTCTCGGTTCGTCGTGGTCCTCTTATCTTCGACTTCCTTCGCTCTAATATCTCCGGCCGTGCACGCGCCGACATCGCGGCGAAGCCATGCCCGATGGAAAGCGTGATGCCTAACGCCCCAATTTTCGAACGAGCGGCGGTCACAAACGGACCGCCGTCGATCACGTTCAATCCCTGTAGCGCGATCCCTTTGCATCAAGTGCGCGACGATAAGCTTCGAAGGAATCCTGCCCAAAGGACCCTTTTTCGTCAAAGCCCTTTGCAACCTCGCTCTGCATCTGACGCGTCGTCCGGCGTAGAACCTCCTGCCGACAGCGGCCGCAGGCTTTTCCCGAATGTTGCCGCCGCGAGTTGCGCTTCGCAGGCGCGCTGCAGAATTGACATGCGGAACAGCGCTTCCGCCGCAGTGGTCCCGCACGTCAACAGACCATGATGTCTCAGGATCATGTAGTTCTTGTTGTCGAGCGATTTCACCAGCCGCTCGCGCTCACCCAGATCCGTCGAGATCCCCTCGAAATCGTGATACGCAATTTGCTCATAGAGCATCGCGCCATAGAAGCTGTGCGGCGAAAGCCCCTCTTCCGTGCAAGCAACCGCCACACCGGCGGTCGTGTGCGTGTGGGCGATGAAATGGGCGTCATCTCGCGCGGCATGGACCGAAGAATGGATCGTAAATCCCGGCCCGTTCGACGCGCCCCAGAGCGTCCACCACCTTGTTCCCGTCAAGGTCGATCTTGATGAGATTGGAAGCCACGACTTCGTTGTACGCCAACCCAAACGAATTGATCAAAAATTGCTTATCAGGACCGGGCACTCGTGCCGTGACATGATTGTAGATGTGCTCGCACCAGCCCAGATCAAAGAAGATATGGTACAGCGCGGCGAGATCCTCTCGAACTAGCCGTTCCTCCGCCGCCATTGCGTTGCGGCTGACATTTCCAGTTGAAACTTGGATTTTCATGCTTCTTCCGAAAAGTGTGTTCTGGCCGGTACATCAGTTGAGCAGATCTGGCTGGTCCTTGACGATCTTCGAATAGAGAGTCTGAAACTGAAACCACCCCGTCGTCGGCGCGCCGAGAATATTGAATGCCTGTCGCACGGCCCCTTCGTCGATGATCTTGAGACGTTGACCTGTTCCCGCAGCCGCCGCCTCAGCAAGCAACTGCACTTGGCATGAACGCTCCATCGTGATGAACCACCAGACGGCTTCATCGACGGTCTGGCCGACGGTCAGAAGCCCGTGGTTCTGGAGAATAGCCGCCTTGTGGGGTCCGAGCGCCTTGGCGATTCGCTGACCTTCGTCCAGCTCGGCTGCGACTCCGCCGTAGTCCTCGTAGAGAGCGTGGTCGTTGTAAAAGGCGCAAGCGTCTTGCGTGATCGGGTCCAGCTTCCGGCCCAATGTCGCGAACGCGCGGCCGTACGTGGAGTGCGAATGCGCCGCCCCGACGGAATCGGGACGGGCCGCATGAACGCTCGCATGAATCGCGAAAGCAGCAGCGTTGACGGGGTGATTGCCTTCGACAACTTCGCCTTTGTGGTTGACACGGATAAGATCCGACGCCTTGATCAGGCCAAAGCTCATGCCGAAGCCGTTCACCCAGAAGGTATCGGTGAACTCCGGATCGCGCGCGGTGATGTGACCGGCGACCCCCTCGTCGAACCCGAACCTTGCGAAAAGCCTGAATCCGGCAGCGAGCCGTTCTTTCCTGTGCTGCCTCTCTTCGGCCAACGTCTTAAAGACCGGTGGCTGCGGCAGGCCCACATTCATTTTCGTTGCGGCCTCGGTTTGTTGATCTTTTCGGTGGGGTGCATTCATCGTTAGGTCCTGGTCTGGTTTCTGCGGTTCAGTCCTCGGCATGACGCCGGGACTTTGTTCGACGCAAGCTCCTGGGACACTCTAAATTCCGCTATGGATGCTTCGCTGCTCCAACTAGACTGCTCCGCAGGCACCACAAGGACAATTGAAATCGATTATGGATTCTTGAACTGGGCTCATCTCAAATGTCGAATGCACAACTCTCCCTTCCCCCGTTGGCAAGCCTCCGGGCATTCGAGGCTGTCGCACGCTCCGGCAGTGTCAAGCTTGCTTCCGAAAGCCTGAACCTCACGCCCTCGGCGATCAGTCATCAAATTCGAACGCTTGAGGCTCATTTTGGCGTCCAGCTCGTTCAACGCAGCGGCCGCGGCATCGCACTCACCGAAAGCGGAGCGATCTACGCCACTGCAGTGCTGAACGCATTCAGCGAATTGTTTCGGGCCGGCGACCTCTTGGATGATAGGAAGCGAGGACGGATTGTCCGCGTCAGCGTGACCCCGACCTTCGCAATGCTTGCAGCGCTTCCCCATCTCGAAAAATTCAGAGTCGATAATCCGGGACTCGATCTGAGGCTCGAAGCAAATAACTCGCCGGTCGATTTCGAAAGGGACAACGTCAATGCCGCGGTTCAGCTCGGCGAGCCTCCCTTCAACGGTCTGGCCTTTCATCGACTGTTCAAGTCGCGCGTCGCGCCGTGCGCCGAGCAGAAGCTGTTGGAACGATTTGAGCCCATCCGGGGCTCGCATGACCTGGCGAAAATGCCGCTGATCAAATTCAATACGGCGCCGGATAGCTGGCAAAGATGGTTTAGCGAAATGGAGCCGGAACTCGCGTCAAGGGAGCCGGATCTGATCAGCGACAGTCTGCTGACCGGAATACAAATGGCTAGGTCCGGCATGGGCGTGATACTTGCACCGTTCCCACTCGCATCGCCAATGGTCACCAGCGGCGCCCTGAGCGTGGTGAAGCTGTGGGGCTCCTTGCAGATAGGACTGCGAGACTTTTACTTTACCTATCGGAAGGTGGACGCATCTTCCGAGAAGATAAAGGCAGTTCACAAATGGCTGAAGGTCATAGCCAGGGACCTGGAGGCGGAGGCCGCAACGTTGGGAATTTGAGGCTTCGTGTCCATACTTGCTCCAAGATGCTGTTCTTGGGGTTCCGGTGCTACGATGTTTAGGAGAGAAGTGGGCTCTCACGCCGGTATCTTCGGCTTGCTACGCTTCGAAATCAGGCTTCGCAGCGGACGGCTTGATCCTCGCTGAAGAATTCCGTTGTGCCTTGCGGATCTGGCCGGACCGCGACGACGCGGTCAGCAAGATCGACTTCCGACCGACGCACATGGATTTCCACGGCAGAAGCTGCATTGCTGAGCAGCGGCCGCGAATGCAGCGGCATTCCTCTGGACGAAATGACGTACGCTCATCGGCGGCTCGCCTGTCAATCGCATCACATCGTCGGAGAAGCGATCGTAGCGGCCGCGTTGATGAAGAACCGCCATCGTTGCCAGGTGGGCGACGAGGTGGGGTGGAACGCCCATGCTTGTTAGTTGCTCTTTCCACGGTCCAAGTGGCACATCAACATACTCGATGGGGCGGCCGAGCGCTTCGGAGAACTCACGCGCAACACCGTCCAGGTCCTGCGATACCGGACCAGTCAAATGATAGATTTTTCCGATGTGCTTGGACGGATCGGCAAGAATTGCGGCCATAACCCTGGCGGTGTCATAAGCCGCGACCGCCGACGTTTTGCCGCGCCCAAACGGCAGCATCAGCTTGTTTTGCGTGCTTACCGTGTGGGCGGAAAGACGAAAGAAGAACCCGTCGAGAAAAACGGTCGGCCGAACCTCCACCACGGGCAATCCGGCCCAGCTAAATATCTGCTCTGCAAGCCAATGCTGTTTTTGTGCAGGGCTTGTCGTGGTCTCGCGGACGTTCATTTCGGCTACAGTCATTTGCGATATGTTGACGAATGCCTCGACTCCGTGATGCTTCGCAACAGCTGTCATATTGGCCGCAGCTTCGAGGTAGCTACTTGCAATCGACATTCCGAAGTAGATGCGATCGCACCCTTCCACTGCGCGATGCACCGCATCCAAATCCAGGAGGTCGCCCACAACGACAGCCGCGCCTTTTCGACGTAGCGCATCGGCGCGATCGTCTTCTGTGCGAACGAACGCGCGCACCTTCAGCCCGCGATCGATAAGCATCTCCGTCAACGAACGTCCGACAGCGCCCACTTGACCAGCCGCCCCGGTAACCAAAATTGGGCGTTCACGTTTCATAACGGCCTCCTTGCTTCAAAGAATCGAATGCGCTCGTGGCTATCCGCACGCGTCAGTGTGCCGCATAACATGCTGTCACCTTAATTTCTCCGGTACCGGAGCTGGATCATCGGGAATGTGTCGTAGCGAGCTCCAACTCCAGCCAAGATCATCGGGTCCTGCGCCGTCAGGTCGGATAGTTGGTTTTCGTCTTCCACGTCGAACAGGGACAAGCCGAATCCTCCCTGAGGTTCAACGACCGGGCCATGCGCTACGACCCTGCCCTGCTCAAGCAGCCCCTGGAGATATTCGCCATGAGCCTTCAGCAACTTCGCTTCGTCTGCGGACATTGTCTTGAGAAAGTCCTTGCGTGGCGTGATGAATTTGCAGAAGAAATAGGCCATTTCTGTCTCCTATGAACATGACATGCTGGTGTAGGCGATTGGCGCAATGCCGTTATCGACAGGATAGCAGACCAGAACCGGCTTCTGCGATTTGGCCTGCGGCTCGACGGTTTCATCACGATCACGGCATGGTCGAGGTTTCGGGTCGCGTAGTCGCGCTGCAGTGGGTCCGACTGCCGACATTCCTGACAAGGTGGTTTTCTGCCCATAAAAACTCAAGCAGATGCCGGGCTCTTAGGGTTTTCGTTTCTCAGTTCTCGCCGCAGTATCTTGCCGACATTGCTCTTCGGGAGTTCAGACCTGAACTCGACGTGTTTCGGCACTTTGTACGGCGTCAATTGCGTCCCGGCGAAACTGATAATGTCTTGGGCTGTTAGATGCGGATCGACGCGGACCACGAATATCTTGACAGCTTCGGTGGATTTCGCGTCAGGGATGCCGATCGCGGCGCATTCCAGGACTCCCGGATGGCTGGCGATCACCTCTTCGACCTCGTTTGGATAGACGTTGAAGCCGGAGACAATGATCATGTCCTTCTTGCGATCCACGATCTTGGTAAAGCCGTCCGGCGACATCACGCCTATATCACCCGTCCGGAAGAAACCGTCGCTTGTCATCACCAGGGCGGTTTCGTCAGGCCTGTTCCAGTAACCGGCCATCACCTGCGGCCCCTTGCCGCAAATCTCGCCGGCTTCGCCGATCGGGACTTCCTTGCCATCGTCATCACGGATCGAAATGTAGGTTGATGGAAGAGGCAATCCGATTGTCCCGGAGAACTCGGCAAGATTTGGCGGTGTCGACGTCAAGGTCGGGGCTGTTTCAGACAGGCCATAGCCTTCGGAAAGGACACATCCAGTTGCGTCGAGCCATTTATCAGCAACGGTTTTTCGGGTCGACATCCCGCCACCGATCGCAATCTTCAATTCCGAAAAATCCACCTTATTGAAGTCGGGATGGTGCAGCAGACCATTGAACAACGTGTTGACGGCCGGGAAGCTATGGACCTTGTGCTTTCGAAGCTCCTTGATGAATCCTGAAATGTCCCGCGGATTTGCGATCAAAAGGTTGGTGCCGCCCACTCGCACAGAAAACAGGAAACAGGCCGTGAGCGCAAAGATGTGATAGAGTGGTAGCGCGCATACGGTCAGGAAGGGCTCAACCAGTGGCGGCTTGCGCAAGGCCGGATTAGACCACGCTTCAATTTGAAGCACATTCGCCACCATATTGCGGTGGAGCAACGTTGCACCTTTCGAGACGCCCGTTGTGCCGCCCGTGTATTGGAGAAACGCGACATCGTTCGGGCCGATGTTCGGCTTCTTCAGCGTCAACTTCCGACCGGCAGACAGCGCATCCTTGAACGAAATGGCACCCGGTAGCGAATACGCAGGGACCATTTTCCTGATCTTGCGCACCATAAAATTGACGACTACGCCATTGAGACCAAGCAGATCTCCGATCGTGCCGACGATAATGTGCTTGATGCTCGTCCGCGCCAGCACCTTTTCCAGGGTCGTCGCAAAATTCTCCAAAATAACTATGGCTTCAGCGCCGGAATCCTTGAGCTGATGCTCCAGCTCCCGCGGAGTGTAAAGAGGATTGACGTTCACTATCGTATAACCCGCACGCAAACCGGCAGTTAACGCGATAGGATTTTGCAGAACGTTTGGCATCATGACCGCAACGCGGGCGCCCTTCGCGAGTCCCCTGCTTTGCAGGTACGCGCCAATGGCGGCTGACATCTCGTCAAGTTCGCCATAGGTGATCGCCTTGTCCATGCAGATAGCCGCTTTGCGATCGGCAAAGGCCGTAAAGCTTTCTTCGAATAGTTCGATCAGCGAAGAATACTGGTGGACATCGACATCGGCCGGCACCCCATCCGGATACTGCTGTAGCCAAAAACGGTTCACGATATTTCCCCCTGCAGAAAAGCCGCTTTTGCGGTCTTGTTCGATTTACTCTCCTTGCCTGGGCCGCCGAATGCAGCCTGGACGGAGAACACTCATGGCGAGCAGCACAAAGAGACACTGGTGACGAAGCATCAGCCCTGACGTCTTGGACTACTCCCGCCCCGTCGCGGCCTGTTTGAGGTCATCGCACTTTTCCGGCACCGCTCTGTTGCGTTTGCAAGCAAGCTCGCGGCCGAGGCTGCTCGACGCCGGCATCGCTCTGGCCAGGACTAACGCGCCGAGCATACGACAAGCCATATCCACCGCCTCATCGCGCGCGGACGGCGCTTTGGGCAACAAATTTGCAATCGACACGATCATTCGCTCAACCCCCTCGGCGAAGACACTTTTTAAGGCATCCGGCTGTCGCGCGACCTCGCCTGCCAGTGCAGCCGCTGGACATGTCGAGCCGGGCGCGTTCCGGGCCTCCTCCGACAGATACGACGTAATGAATTCATCCAGAGTTGGCATTCCTTCCCGCACGCCATCCATCTGTCGGAAGGCGTGATCGAGTGCCTCGCCGGCTAACGCGTCTTTCGATTCAAAGTGATTGTAGAAGCCGCCATGCGTGAAGCCCGCGGCCTTCATCAGATCGTTGACCGAAATGCCGTCGAAACCACTCTCGCGAAAAAGCTTCGAGGCTTTGGCAACAACCCTTTGCCGATTCTTTTCGGCCTGATTCTCAGTAATCCGCACCATCAATCTCCGAACTGCCACTTCACAACAATGATATACATCATCATTAAGGATTGACAACACTGTTTAATAATGATGACTGTCATCGTTGCGACGCACTGCGATCCCCGGGATTCAGGAGGAAAAATGCCATTTTGGAAGATCTATCATCCGGTCGGAGCCTTCACCGCGGAAGACAAGCAGGCTCTGTCACAGCGCATTACGGAGCTTTATCGCGCGCTACCAAAGTTCTACGTCATCGTCGTGTTTCAAGAGGTCGCGCCCGAGTCCTTCTACATGGGTGGCGAGCCAGCGCACAATTTCGTTCGCATCTGGGTAGACCATATCGCGCGATCATTCCCGCCTGACGCCAAGAAGCTAAAAGCCAAATGGATGGGCTGGGTTGAAAAGGCGCTCGCGCCCTACATCAAGGATCGCGGCAGAGATTGGGAGATCCACATCGACGAAACGCCTTTTGATCTCTGGCAGGTTCAGGGCATGCCCGCGCCACCGCCAAATTCCGAATATGAGAAGCTGTGGCTCGAGCAAAACAAGCCGGTGCCATACCCGATTCAAGAACCGGTCTAGATCCATGTCGATTATTGGAGGCTTAGGTTGAAATGAGCAACCATCGCCGTTTTGCAGTTGTCACCGGTGCGTCGTCAGGAATTGGCGTTGCGTATGCCGAACGAATGGCGGAACGCGGCTACGACTTGATTCTCGTCGCCCGTCGTCGAGACCGACTAGAGGACGTTGCCAGGAGAATCGGAATCAAGACGAAGCGTACGGTCGAGATCGTGATTGCCGACCTCGCGGACGCGAAGGATCTATTGCGCATTGAAGCACTACTGACCGAGCGGGAGGACATCGACGTCCTGATCAACAATGCCGGCTTGGGAGCGCTTGGACCGACCTCGAAAGTGACTGCGGACGCACTGGAGAACCTGATAAAGATCAATATCCTGGCGTTGACGCGACTGACTCATGCCGCCCTGCCGGGCTTCCTGCGGCGCAATTCCGGTACGATCATCAACATCGCTTCCATGATCGCGGTGATGCCGACGCCCTCCGGCGCGGGCTATTCCGGCTCCAAAGCATATGTTTTGAATTTCACGCGCTCGCTCCAGATGGAACTCGCCAAGACAAGCATCATTGTTCAGGCTGTACTTCCCGGTCCGGTTCGCACCGAGTTTTTTGAAGCATCGGGTCTTACTGCAGCCCCCTTCCCCAGCGAACTTTTCATGTCCGCGGATCAATTAGTCGATACCTCTCTCCAGGCGTTGGACCAGGGCGAGCTTGTCTGCCTTCCGTCGTTGGAGAATGCATCGCTCTGGACCGGCTTCGAGGACGCTCGCATTGCATTGAGCCGAGCGCTCATGCAGTCGGGTAAGCCAGCGACGAGGTATTCAGAAAACGCTCGGTAACAAGCAGTTGGCTGTTATCGCCGTAGCGGAGGCTTACACCGCTCGGATGCGCGACACTGATCAATTCCATCGAGGAGCCTTTGATGCAACGAGACGGTAAAGTGGCGATTGTGACCGGGGTTTCATCAGGAATCGGGCAAGCCTCCGCAAAGGCGCTGCACCAGGCTGGATTCCGCGTGTTCGGCACCAGCCGGCGCGCCGTCGCGGGTACCCTCGATGGGATTACGATGGTCACCTGCGACGTGACAGATGACACATCGGTGAAGACAGCCGTCGACAAGGTGCTCGATACGACAGGCAGGATCGACGTCCTGGTCAACAACGCGGGGACCGGCCTGCTTGCCGGGGCTGAAAATCTTCAATGAACCAGGCCCAAGCGTTGTTCGACGTAAACCTTTTCGGAGTGATCCGCACGACCAACGCGGTCCTCCCGATCATGCGACAACAAAAGGCG
>CAWHQY010000104.1:0-17115 GCA_963831505.1 uncultured Alphaproteobacteria bacterium
CATCGCGAAATAAGTCGCGAGCGCAACGACAGCGACGACGATCATGCACCAGACCAGTGGCGCAGCTTGCTTGGTGCTGCCGCTGCGCGGCGAGTTGTTTGCGGCGTGGTTGAACCGGGTAAGTGCCATTGGCGTGCCTATCGAAAAACCGCCTTCACCTTGTCCCACAGCGAGGCGTTCGGGTCGTTGTCCTGCGTTCGACCTCTGTCGTGTTTGGTTGGCGACGGCTGCGCGGCGCTGACGGGATCGGAAGCCGGGAAACTGTCGATCAGCCCCGCTTCCAGCCTGGCGTGCATTTCGGTATCGGCCTGCGCCGCCTCTTCGGGGTCGACGGCGTGCGGATCGTGGGGTGCGGGATCGAATTTCTTGGTCATGACATGCCCTCCATTTCGAATTAACGCCCGGGATTTGCTTCAGTTCCCTCCTTGCCAAGCCGGTTGGGGCGTGTATCAGAGGCCAAATCCGACGACGGCCGGGGAATATCTCATTGACTCAGAACAGCAAAAAACCCCTGCTCGACGTGCTCGGCGGGCAAAAACGCGAAGTGCCCCCGATCTGGATGATGCGGCAGGCAGGCCGTTACCTCCCGGAATATCGCGAGGTACGCGCCAGGGCCGGCGGCTTCCTCGACCTCTGCTTCAACCCGGATTTGGCCGCCGAAGTCACGCTCCAGCCGATCCGGCGCTTCGGCTTCGACGCCGCGATCATCTTCTCCGACATCCTGGTCATTCCTTATGCGCTCGGGCGCTCGGTGCGGTTCGAGGTGGGCGAAGGCCCGCGGCTCGATCCGCTGGATACGCCGGAGAAAATCGCGACGCTGGCGACAGAAGCCGATTTCGGCAAACTTGAACCGGTCCATGAGGCGCTGCGCCGCGTGCGCAGCAAGCTCGCGCCTGACGTGACGCTGATCGGCTTCTGCGGCGCGCCATGGACGGTCGCGACCTACATGGTCGCAGGCCAGGGCACGCCGGATCAGGCCCCTGCGCGCATGATGGCGTATCGCCACCCCGAGGCATTCTCGAAAATCATCGACGCGCTGGTCGAGAACTCGATTCAATACCTGCTCGGGCAGTTGAACGCCGGCGCCGACTGCGTACAGATCTTCGACACCTGGGCTGGTGTGCTGCCGCCGCGCGAATTCCTGCGCTGGTCGATCGCGCCGACCGCGCGCATCGTCGAAGGCGTGCGCGCGAAAGTACCGGATGCGAAGATCATCGGCTTTCCCCGCGGCGCCGGGGCGCTGTTGCCGGCCTATGTCGGCGCAACGAGAGTAGACGCCGTCAGCATCGACTGGGCGGCCGAGCCGTCCTTGATCCGCGAGCGCGTGCAGAGCCGGGTCGCGGTGCAGGGCAATCTCGATCCGCTTGCGCTGATCGCGGGCGGCACCGCGCTTGAGCGCGCCATCGACGACGTGCTTGCCAATTACGGCCAAGGCCGGCTGATCTTCAATCTCGGCCACGGCATCCTGCCGGAAACCCCGATTGCGCATGTCGAGCAGATGGTCAAGCGTGTGCGCGATTTTCGGAGCTAGCGGGCGAGCCGCTTTTCTCTGATTCGAGTTTCAAACAGCAACACCGTCATTACGAGCCAACGGGTCGCGCGCACGTGCGCGCGACCCGTTGGCTCCTCGCAATGACGAGCGTCCGCATTCCCGCGGCACGAAATGCCCGGGCTTTGCGTCATTCGTGCCCCTCGAAAAAGATAGAGGGCGCAGGGAAGGCCGGATGCAGGCCGCACCCATGGCCCGCCTGCAACAAAAAAAGCAGGCGGCAGTCACCACAGGTACGCCTCCGGCCTTCCCTGCGCAATGGTGTTACGGCTTATACGCGCTCTCGCCAGGGGTGCCGGGCTTGATAGCCCCCGTCGCTCGCGAAATCGTCCACGAGCTTGATCCCAGCGTCGGGAGATCAGGACCACGCGATTTTGCCGTCCGCCTCGATCTCGCTCGTCTCGCGACATCAACGCGTCCATCGCATCCCGCAGCCAACACCCGTGACGATCGCGTAGCGCCCCTCTGGCGGCTCAGGATGCGACAACAATGCATTATTTCTGATTTTCGTAAAGATAAATTTTCCGCGCCGGAAGGGTGGAAGATCGTCATCGCAAAATACGTCGCAAGCGCAATGACTGCGACCACGATCATGCACCAGACGAGCGGTGCGGCTTGCTTGGTGCTGCCGCTGCGCGGTGAGTTCATTGGCGGCGCGGTTGAACGGGGTAAACGTCATTGGCATGCCTATCGAAAAACCGCCTTCACCTTGTCCCACAGCGAGGCGTTCGGGTCGTTCTTCTGCGCGTGTGCATTTCGGTCGCCGTCGTGTTTGGTTGGCGACGGCTGCGCGGCGCTGACGGGATCGGAAGCCGGGAAACTGTCGATCAGCCCCGCTTCCAGCCTGGCGTGCATTTCGGTATCGGCCTGCGCCGCCTCTTCGGGGTCGACGGCGTGCGGATCGTGGGGTGCGGGATCGAATTTCCTGGCCATGACATGCCCTCCATTTCGAATTAACGCCCGGGATTTGCTTCAGTTCCCTCCTTGCCAAGCCGGTTGGGGCGTGTATCAGAGGCCAAATCCGACGACGGCCGGGGAATGTCTCATTGACCCAGAACAGCAAAAAACCCCTGCTCGACGTGCTCGGCGGGCAAAAACGCGAAGTGCCCCCGATCTGGATGATGCGGCAGGCAGGCCGTTACCTCCCGGAATATCGCGAGGTACGCACCAGGGCCGGCGGCTTCCTCGACCTCTGCTTCAACCCGGATTTTGCCGCCGAAGTCACGCTCCAGCCGATCCGGCGCTTCGGCTTCGACGCCGCGATCATCTTCTCCGACATCCTGGTCATTCCCTATGCGCTCGGGCGCTCGGTGCGGTTCGAGGTGGGCGAAGGCCCGCGGCTCGATCCGCTGGATACGCCGGAGAAGATCGCGACGCTGGCGACAGAAGCCGATTTCGGCAAGCTCGAGCCGGTCCATGAGGCGCTGCGCCGCGTGCGCAGCCGGCTCGCGCCTGACGTGACGCTGATCGGCTTCTGCGGCGCGCCATGGACGGTCGCGACCTACATGGTCGCCGGCCAGGGCACGCCGGATCAGGCCCCGGCGCGCATGATGGCGTATCGCCACCCCGAGGCATTCTCGAAAATCATCGACGCGCTGGTCGAGAACTCGAATTCAATACCTGCTCGGGCAGTTGAACGCCGGCGCCGACTGCGTGCAGATCTTCGACACCTGGGCGGGTGTGCTGCCGCCGCGCGAATTCCTGCGCTGGTCGATCGCGCCGACCGCGCGCATCGTCGAAGGCGTGCGTGCGAAAGTACCGGATGCGAAGATCATCGGCTTTCCCCGCGGCGCCGGGGCGCTGTTGCCGGCCTATGTCGGCGCAACGAGAGTGGACGCCGTCAGCATCGACTGGGCGGCCGAGCCGTCCTTGATCCGCGAGCGCGTGCAGAGCCGGGTCGCCGTGCAGGGCAATCTCGATCCGCTTGCGCTGATCGCGGGCGGCACCGCGCTCGAGCGCGCCATCGACGACGTGCTTGCCAATTACGGCCAGGGCCGGCTGATCTTCAATCTCGGCCACGGCATCCTGCCGGAAACCCCGATTGCGCATGTCGAGCAGATGGTCAAGCGCGTGCGCGATTTTCGGAGCTAGCGGGCGAACTGTTTTTCTGTTTTTCTCTAATTCGAATTTCAAACAGCAACACCGCAATTGCGAGCGAAGCGAAGCAATCCGGATTGTTTCCGTAGAGACAGTCTGGATTGCTTCGTCGCTACGCTCCTCGCAATGACGAGCGTCCGCATTCCCGCGGCACGAAATGCCCGGGCTTTGCGTCATTCGTGCCCCTCGAAAAAGATAGAGGGCGCAGGGAAAGCCGGATGCAGGCCGCACCCATGGCCCGCCTGCAACAAAAAAAGCAGGCGGCAGTCACCACAGGTACGCCGAACATCCGGCCTTCCCTGCGCAATGGTGTTACGGCTTATACGCGCTCTCCCCGGGGTGCCGGGCTTGATAGCCCCCGTCGCTCGCGAAATCTTCCACGAGCTTGATCCCAGCGTCGGGAGATCAGGACCACGCGATTTTGCCGTCCGCCTCGATCTCGCTCGTCTCGCGACATCAACGCGTCCATCGCATCCCGCAGCCAACACCCGTGACGATCGCGTAGCGCCCCTCTGGCGGCTGAGGATGCGACAACAATGCACTATTTCTGATTTTCGTAAAGCGAAATTTTCCGCGCCGGAAGGGCGGAGCAGCCGATCAGCCTGAATCGGTTCACGAAATCAGTTTTTCGGCGCACGCGGTTTTTGCCGGTTCTTGCATCGCCCAGGCAACGCGAACGAGCCAAAGCCGCAAGTGATTCGCCCGTCACTCAGGAAAGCGAAGCCGCCGGTATTGAGACTTCACTGCGCTGTAGCATTCGCAGGCGGCCTGGTTCAGGGCAGCGGCATCCTTGATCTCGATATGTGACCCCGGTTGAATCGAATGATGTTCGCGCGCGCGGCGATCGATGACGGGCTTCGCTACCGCCTTCACATCGGATGCGAATTCAGCCCGAGATCGTCGCGCAGCCCGCACAAGACGGGCGCAAGTATCCAACGCGGCAATGCGCTTTCGCCTCATTCGCCGCTGCGAAGCATTTGCAGCTCGGCAATGCGATTGTCGGCGCGGCGGAGCCGCCGACAAAGCTCGCGGTTGATGTTCTGCATGACAATCACATAGGCGTGGATGTCGGCCTTGTAATATGTGTAAAGCTGCCGGGCCGTAAGCTCATACAGCACGGTCGGGATCTCCGCGACGACGGTGGCCGACCGGTTCTGCATTTCGGTGAGCGTCATCTCCCCGAAGAAATCGCCGGGTTCGAGGCGCCCTATATCAATGAGGCGTTCCGAATCGCCGCGCTTGCTCACGACGAGCTGGCCGGAATGAACAATGAACATCGAGCGTCCCGGCTCCCCTTCAGCAACCACCGTGACACCGGCGTCGAAGCGGCGCTCGACCAGCATCGAGACCAGGGGATCAAGACTTGCGTCCGAGAGGCCACCGAAGAACGGCGTGGCAAGCAGAAACGCTTTCAGATCGGGCGAGCTGACAGCCATCGGGCCAATATACTCCCGGCCCCGGCGACGGCAAGCGGGCGAGGCGCGCGGTGAATCGGGAGCCGATCGTCTTGACGCGCGATGCGCGGCTCACACCGGCCGGCTGCGCTCGATGATGTCGGCGGCGCCCTTGGCCAAGAGTTCCAGTCCGACTGCCCGGCCGAGCTCGCGCGGGCGGTTTGCCGGGCGACGACCCGTCTCCGCACCGTTTCAGCGCGCCTGGCTTTCAGATTCGGTTGTCACCAAAATGGTGACGTGCTATGATCTCTCGACATGCAGGTGATCGCCCGCCGGACGCTGAAGGAATTCTGGGCGCGTTATCCGCACGCTGAGGGCCCGATCCGTGCCTGGGTAGCGATTGCAACGAAAGCACGTTGGGCAAATCCGGCCGAGCTAAAGCGGCAGTTTGGTACTACCGTCGACTTCGTGGGAGACAATCGGGTCATCTTCGATCTGGGCGGCAACAAATACCGGCTGGTCGTCCACGTGTCGTTTACCTTCGGACGTTTGCTCGTGAAGTTTGTCGGTACTCACGCTGAATACGACCGCATTGATCCGGAGACCGTGTCATGGCGAAAAAAATGATCCGTCCGCTCCGCTCCGAAGCGGACTACGACAAGGCACTGAGCGAGATCGAGCGATACTTCGAGAACGAACCGAAGCGCGGGACGCCGGACGCCGACCGTTTTGATCTTCTCGCACTGATCATCGAGGACTACGAGCGCAAACGTTGGCCAATCGATCCGCCCGACACGATCGCCGCGATCCGTTACCGAATGGAGACGGGCGGCTATACGCAAGCCGATCTCGGCCGACTGCTCGGCTCGCGCCAGCGCGCATCCGACATCCTGACCAGGAAGCGCCCCCTCACGATGAGGATGGCATGGCGACTACACCGCGAATGGGACATACCGGCAGAAGCCTTGATCGCACCGCCACGATCGCGCGGAAGACGGTCGGCAGCATAGCGCCTCGGCTGGTGCAGACCGTAGGATGGGTTGAGCATAGCGAAACCCATCGGGCTTGCGGCAATGGATGATGGGTTTCGCTACGCTCAACCCAATCCTGCAAACTGCGAGCTTGAGCCGTCACACCGGCCGGCTGCGCTCGATGATGTCGGCGGCGCCCTTGGCCAAGAGTTCCAGTCCGACTGCCCGGCCGAGTTCGCGCGGGCGGTTTGCCGGGCCCGAACGCGACGCCTCGATGATGCGCTGACCTGCGTGATCCAGCACGGAGGCCGTCAGCGACATCTGATCGCTTTGAACTTGAGCAAATCCCGCGATGGGCGAATTGCAATGGCCGTTCAGCACCCATAGCACTTCCCGTTCCGCGTCCGCACAGGCATGGGCGGTCGCGTCGTCGATCGACGAGAGAATACGTCGCGTCTCAAAATCCCGCACGGCGCATTCGACCGCGACAATGCCCTGCCCCACCGCCGGCAGCATTTCCTGCGCTGAAAATTCATAGGCGATCCGTCCAGCGAGCCCGACGCGCTCGAGCCCCGAGCGTGCCATGATCAGTGCGTCCGCAGGGCCGACCGCGCCGCCGTCCGGCAGCCGCTGCTTCTCGCCGGCATCGAGCTTGCGCACGCGCGTGTCGGCCGCGCCGCGATAGTGGATGATCTCGACATCCGGGAACAGCCGCCGCATATAGGCGGCACGGCGCACGGCGTTGGTGCCGACCTTGAATCCCTTCCCGCGCGCTCGCCTGAAATCATCCATTGAAAGCCCCGGCCGCAGCACCAGTGCGTCGCCGGGCGGATCGCGCGACAGGGTCGCGCCGATCACGAGCCCCGGCGTATCCTCGTTGCCGGGCATGTCCTTCAGCGAATGCATCGCCGCATGGAGATTCCCGGCAATCACCGCCTCGCGGATTTGCGCGACAAAGGCGCCGCCCTTGCCGCCGTGCGGCAGCAGCTTGCCGGTCTGGTCGATATCGCCGGTCGTTTCGAACTTGACGATCTCGACCTCGATGCCGGGAACGGCAGCCTTCAGCCGGCGCGCGATCTCTTCTGTCTGCGCCAGCGCCATCGCGCTTCTGCGCGTGCCGATCCGAAATTGCGCCACTCAGCGAAGCTCCCTTCTCACCGCGCATCCTCCAAAATCATGTCGGAGGCTTTCTCTGCGATC
Source organism: uncultured Alphaproteobacteria bacterium (assembly GCA_963831505.1). Lineage (GTDB taxonomy): Bacteria > Pseudomonadota > Alphaproteobacteria > Rhizobiales > Xanthobacteraceae > Bradyrhizobium. The sequence goes on from CAWHQY010000104.1 coordinate 7,212, forward strand.
ATGATGGTCGGCGCATTGGTGTTGCCCGACATCAGGTCCGGCATGACGGAAGCGTCGATCACGCGCAGGCCGTCGATCCCGCGTACGCGCAACCGCTGGTCGACGACGGCGAGCGGATCATTGCCCATCCGGCAGGTCGAGGTGGGATGATAGACCGTGCTGCCGGTCTTGCGGCAGTAGTCCAGCAGGTCCTCGTCGCTCACGGTCTTCGCGCCGGGATAGACTTCTTCGACGCTATAGGCTCTCAGCGCAGGCGCGGCCAATATCCTGCGCAGGATGTTGATGCCGTCGATGAAGGCCGCGCGGTCGGTTTCGGTCGCGAGGTAATTGATGCGGATTTCCGGCGGCGCGCCCGGGTCCGCGCTCCTGATCTTCAGCGATCCCCGGCTTTCGGGGCGCAACTGGCAGACCGAGGCGGTGAAGCCGGAGAACGGATGCAGCTTCTCGCCCATCTTGTCGGTCGAGAACGGGATGAAGTGGATCTGGATGTCGGGCGAGGCCAGCCGCGGATTGGTCTTGAAGAACGCGCCCGACGTGCCGGCCGCGATCGTCAACGGACCGGAGCGCGAGAACGCATAGCGCACGCCCGCCATCGCCCGGCGCAGCGGATGATTGACCACGTCGTTGAGCGTGACCTTCTGCGCGCAGCGCGTGACGAGGCGCACCTGCAGATGATCCTGCAGGTCGTTGCCGACGCCTTGGGCGTCGAGCACGACCTCGATGCCATGCGTCTTCAGGAGATCGGCGGGGCCGACGCCGGAGAGCTGCAGGAGCTGCGGCGAATTATAGGCGCCGCTGGACACCAGCACTTCTTTCCGTGCGCGCGCGGTGCGCAGTTTTCCATTCTGCTTGTATTCGACCGCCTTCGCGCGGCGCCCCTCGAACAGGAGGCGCTGCGCCAGCGCCGAAGTCTCCACATGCAGATTGGCGCGGCCCATCGCCGGCCGCAGATAGGAATAGGCGCTGGAGGCGCGGCGGCCGCGCCGCGTCGTGGTCTGGAAGAAGCCGGCGCCTTCCTGGGTCTTGCCGTTGAAATCCGGATTGAAGGGAATGCCGGTCTCGACCGCGGCCTTCACGAAGGCTTCCGACAGCGGATCCTCGTGCCGCCAGTCCGACACCGAGAGCGGCCCGCCGGCGCCGTGAAACTCGTCCTCGCCGCGTTGCTGGTTCTCCGCCTTCCTGAAATAAGGCAGCACGTCGTCAAAACCCCAGCCGACATTGCCGCGCTGGCGCCAGCGGTCGTAGTCCTCGTGCTGGCCGCGCACATAAAGCAGGCCGTTGATCGAGCTCGATCCGCCCAGCACTTTTCCGCGCGGCTGGAACACCTGTCGGCCGCCGAGGCCCGGCTCCGGCTCGGTCTGGTACATCCAGTTGACCGTCTTTTCCTTGAACAGCTTGCCGTAGCCGAGCGGCACATGAATCCAGATGTTGCTGTCCTTCGGGCCGGCTTCCAGCAGCAGCACCGAATGCTTGCCGTTCGCGCTCAGCCGATTGGCAAGCACGCATCCGGCAGAACCGGCGCCGACAATGACGTAATCGAATTCGGAAACCTCGGACGATGGGTTGGCGCGCAGGCGCGCTTCGCTGTTCATGTTTCTTGTCAGCCCCGGCTTTGGCGGCGTGGGTCGGCCACGACCCCTGGGATGTCGAGGCAAGCGCTAGCGCTTTTCCGGGCAACAGGCAAATCCAAGGCTTTATTTATCCGCCGGCCCCAACGCCGGCCAGCAGTCCACCGGGGTTGCGCCGTTCGTGTGCCATGGGTCAGCAGCCGACGTTGGAAGCGCCGGAGCGGCGTATCCTCGGCACATCCATCTGCCCGATCGGACCGGCGACGTGAGGCACCGATCTCCTGGTCGCGCCGCACGACATCCTGCAGACGACATCCTGAGGCTTTGCGGTGTGTCAATGACAAGCCTGAGAACGCGCGCTCTGGTTGGATGACGGCACTTCGCCATTCATTGAATTTGTCTCACTACGCGCGCCTGCCACCAGACGAACAAGGGCGCACCAATGATTTCCAACACCGTAAATCCGACGAACGGCAGCGGCGGCAGAGCCAGAAAGATCATTGACATCAGTCGACCGATTCCACCCAGGAAAATCATACCCCACAGCACGCGAAACAAAAGCGTTTGCCTCTCCACATTGGGAATCAGCCAATACAGCGCAATTCCAAGCCCAAGCCAGACGCCGCCGAAGAAGCGAAGATTGCTGTCGAGCAGCGCATTCGGCGGAATGCCCGCGGAGGCGTAGATCGGATCAAACAGCCCGAACATCGTGACGATTCCGGTCAGGACGGGAATGACGCCAAGAAGCGCCATTGCGACCTGAAGTCCTCGCTTGCCCATGTCTCCAGCTCCGGCTGATCCGGTCGAACAGGTAGTGGGCACACCACATATGGTCAATTGCAAGAGCCTGCTTTTCGATTGACGATGGCGGAAACACAAAGCGACAATGCGCGCAAAACCGGGAGGAAACACGACAATGAACGTCTCACGCCGCCGCACCCTGATGCTGGCCGCTTTCGCATTCGTGGCCACTTCCGCGGCTGCCCAGGCCGAAACCATCCGCGTCGGGCTCCCCACCAAGACCTATTGGCCCACGACCGTGGCCGAAACCGCGGTGCGGCAAAAACTGTTCGAGAAGGAAGGCCTCACGGCGGAGCTGACGATCTACCGCTCCGGCGCCGAGACTTTTGAGGGCATGGCAGCGGGCGCGGCCGACATCATTCTCGACCCGCCCTCGCTGGTGTCGGCCGGCCGCAAGAAGGGCGTGATGAGCAAGATCGTCGTCGAACGCCTCGATGGGCAATTTCGGCTGGCAGTTGATGGTGCCGGCGAAGTCGACCCTCGACGTCAAGGATCTCAACGGCAAGAAGGTCGGCATCACCGCGGCCGGCTCGGGCTCGGACCTGCTCGCGCTCTGGACCATCCAGGACCGCAAGATCGATTTCACCCGCGTTCCCGTCGGCGGCGGCGGCCTGGTGCCGAACCTGATGGCCGGCAATATCGACGCCGCCGTGGTTTATTCGCCGCTGAGCTTCCAGATCCTCAAATCCGGCGACGCACGCACGCTGATCGATTACGCCACCGCCGTGCCGCCGAATCTCACCGCCGGCTGGATCGTGCTCGACAAATTCGCGGAAGCGAAGCCGCAGGTGGTGCAGAAGGCGCTGAACGCGCTTTATGGCGCCGTCGCCTTCATGCGCGCCAACCGCGACGCCACCGTCAAGCTGATCGCCGATCTCTACGAGATGCCGCCGGAGATCGCGGCGCTCGAATATGAAAACACGATCCTGAAGCTCGAGACCGACGGCAACATGGCCGCGCCGAACGTGAAGGATGCCGTGCAACTCTCGATGGACCTTGCCAAGCTCGGCGGGTTGAAGGACATCGCGCCGACGGAAGACCTCTACTCGACGCAATTCAAGCCGGCCCCGACCAAACCCTAAAGCGCTGCAAATGCCCAGCCGTCTCACGACCATCCTTGCGCGGATCGCGATCATTGTCGCGATCCTTGCGCTGTGGGAGTTGCTGTCGCGAACCGGCCTGGTCAATCCGCGGCTGCTGCCGTCCGCTTCCGAAACGCTGGCGACGCTTGGCGACCTGTTGCAGCGGAGCGCCGTGCGCAACGATCTCGCGGTTACCGCCAGCGAAGTGCTGGCGGCGTTTGCGGTCGCGGTGCCCTTCGGCTGCCTGATCGGGTATGCGATCGCCGAGAACCGTTACTTCGCCGACGTCATGAAGCCGCTCTTGTTCTTCGCCTTCTCGATCCCGAAATCGATCTTCCTGCCGATGTTCATCCTGGTGTTCGGCGTCGGTTTTGCCGAGAAGGTGGGCTTCGGCTTCTTCTCCACCATCTTCATCGTCATCATGTCGACGACCACGGCGGTGGAATCGGTCAAGGTCGATTACCTCACGGTGGCGCGCTCCTACGGCGCGACGCCGGTGCAGACCGCGTTCCGCGTCTATCTGCCGAGCATGCTTCCCGTGCTGCTGGAGGCGCTGCGCATCGCCATGATCTTCAACCTCACGGGCGTCATCCTCGCCGAGATGTATGCCTCGCGCGACGGCATCGGCCACCAGATCGCGACCTGGGGCGAGAATTTCCAGATGAAGCAGCTTCTGGCCGGCGTCGTCATGATCGCGGTGATCGCGATGACCTTCAACGAACTGATCCGATGGGTGGAAACGCGATGCAGCCATTGGCGAACGTGACGCCGTTCAAGCGCGCCGGCTCGATCCAGGTGCAGAATGTCGGCCAGGTGTTCCGCACCTCCGGCGCCGAGGTGGTTGCGCTGTCGGACGTCTCGCTCGACATCAAGCCCGGGCGCTTTGTCGTGCTGGTGGGCCCGAGCGGCTGCGGCAAGTCCACGCTGTTGATGATGCTTGCCGGGCTCCGGCAACAGACCTCCGGCACTATCCTGATCAATGGCGCGCCTGTTCCGGCGCCCGATCCCAACCGCGTCGGCGTCGTGTTCCAGGAAGCGAGCCTGTTTCCCTGGCTGACCGCGGAAGAGAACGTCGAATTTCCACTGGCGCTGCGCGGCGTGGCGAAATCGGAGCGCCGCGCCAAGGCCGAGGCCATGCTCAAGCTCGTTGGCCTCGAAGGATTTCGGCAAGCGGCATCCCCATGAACTCTCCGGCGGCATGAAGCAGCGCGTCTCGATCGCGCGGGGCCTCGTGCAGGACCCGCCGGTGCTGCTGATGGACGAGCCGTTCGCCGCCCTCGACGAGCAGACGCGCATGACCATGGGCGACGAGCTCTTGCGCATCTGGGCCGCGACGGGAAAGACCGTCGTGTTCGTGACCCATAGCCTCACGGAAGCCGTCTATCTCGCCGACGAGGTCGCCGTGATGTCGGCGCGGCCCGGCCGCATCGTCGACCTCCTGCAGGTGCAGCTCCCGCGCCCGCGTACTTACGAGATGCTGTCGGGCGACGCCTTTGGCTCGCTGCGCGACCGCATCTGGCGCCACATCCGGAAATCGGCGTGAGGCAGCCATGAAGGCATCGACGCTGCGCTGGCTGATCGTGAGCGCGCTCATCGTGCTGTGGGAGGCGCTGCCGCGCCTCGGCCTTATCCCAGAGCTGTTTTTGCCGGCGCTGTCCTCGACGCTATCAGCCGGCTGGAACGAGGCGGGCGAATACGCCCACGCGCTCGGCGTCACCTTATATGAAGTCGCGATCTCCATGGCGTTTGCCTGCGGCGGCGGCATTCTGTTGGGGGCCATCGTCGGCAGCCTGCCGCGCCCGCGCGTCCTGATCATGCCGATGGTGTCGAGCCTTTATGCCGTGCCGCTCGTCATCCTCTATCCCGTCTTCACGGTGTGGCTCGGCATCGGCTCGGAGTTCGAAAATCGCCTTCGCATCCATCTACGGCTTCCTGCCGACCATGCTTGCAACCGCCGCCGGCATCCAGACCATCGATCCCCAGTTGTTGCTCGCCGCGCGCAGCATGGGCGCGACCATGAGCCAGCGCCTGGTGCGCGTGATCATTCCGGCCGCGATCCCGACCGTGCTGTCGGGACTGCGCGTCGGCGGCGCGCTGGTCATCGTCGGCGTGGTCGTCTCGGAAATGCTGATCTCGTCCGCGGGCATCGGCTATCTCATTTCGCGCTACCGCACCATCCTCGACAGCCCGCATGTCTTTGCCGGCGTGCTGCTGGTGCTGGCGATGGCGATCGCGTTCAATGCGGTGATCCGGATGCTGGAACGCAAGGCCGCGATATGGCAGACCGGAACGCGCGGCGGCCAGAGCACCGCGGAAGACATCGCGGCCGGCAGTCTGCAGCCCGCGACCTGACAAGAAGAAGCAAGGAGAGCTCGCGTGAGCCTACCCAAACATCTGTTGCCGACGACGGTGGTCGGAAGCTATCCGCAGCCGGAATGGCTGGTCGATCGCGCCATGCTGTCGAAATCCGTGCCGCGCACCCGCATGCACGAGATGTGGCGCCTGCCCGAGGAGCATCTGGAAGAGGCGCAGGACGACGCGACGATCGTCGCGATCCGCGACATGGAGCGCGCCGGCATCGATATCGTCACCGACGGCGAGATTCGCCGCGAAAGCTACTCCAACCGCTTTGCGACTGCGCTCGAAGGCGTCGACGCCGACAACCCCGCCATGATCACCGCACGCTCGGGACAAAAGACACCCGTGCCGCGCGTCGTCGGCAAGATCAGGCGCACCGGCGCGGTCGAGTTGCGCGACATGCAGTTCCTGCGTCAAAATACCGATCACGCGGCCAAGATCACCCTGCCCGGCCCGTTCACCATGAGCCAGCAGGCCAAGAACGAATACTATAAAGACGACGAAGAGCTGGCGATGGCGTTTGCGGAAGCCGTCAACGCCGAGGCGCTCGATCTGCAGAAGGCCGGCGCCGACGTGATCCAGCTCGACGAGCCCTGGGTGCGCAACAATCCCGACCTCGCGCGCCGCTACGCCGTGAAGGCGATCAACCGGGCGCTGCAAGGCATCACCGTGCCGACGGTGGTGCATCTCTGCTTCGGCTATGCCGCCGTCGTTCCCGGTTCGACCAAGCCCGCCGGCTATTCCTTCCTCGCCGAGCTTGCCGACACCTCCGCCGAGCAGATTTCGATCGAGGCGGCGCAGCCCAAGCTCGATCTCGGCGTTCTGAAGGATCTTTCGGCCAAGAAGATCATGCTGGGCGTGCTCGATCTCGGCGATCCCAATATCGAGAGCGTCGACACCGTCGCCGACCGCATCCGCAACGGGCTGAAATACGTCGCGGCGGAAAGGCTGGTGCCGGCGCCCGATTGCGGCATGAAATATATGCCGCGTGCCACCGCGTTCGGGAAATTGAAGGCGATGGCCGACGCCGCGGCCAAGGTGCGCCAGGAAATCAGCTAGCGAGCTCCGGCTCGCGCGCGACCTTCGGCAACTCCTTGAGCAGCGGCCTCGCGAGATGGAGCACCTGGTACGCGGTGCCCTGCTCACGTCCGGCGGGCTCGTTCTCCGAGACCAGGACGCGCGTGAACTTCCAGTTTTGTGCATCGACGCCGACGGCGGTCGCGAACACGCCGGCTTGCTTGCGCGGTCTCGCGGTTGCGCGCGATCTCTTCGGCAAAGGCGGATGTCAGGTCGGCATCGAGGGGAATGTTCTGCTCCTGCTTATAGAGAAAGCGCGCTTCCCTACCCTCGCCCTTCAGCGCGTCCAGCACGAACCGCGTCTCGATTTGCGGGCGGCCAAAACTGTTGGTGACTGATTTGGTGCGGCCATCCACCAGGAAATCGCGGAAGCCTTGGTCCGCGCGCCAGAGATAGAGCGAGGAATACTCGTTGGCGATCGCGCCGAAGCATCCGCGTTCGCGCAGCAGGAACGCCTTGAAGTAAAGTTCGGGAATGGCGTCGAACAGATGGCCGCGCGCCTGAGCGCGGTTGCGGATGATCTGAACGTCGTAGTCGGCGGGCAGCCGATGGGCATAGTGGGCGATGATCATGAGACGATTCCTTTGGAAGAGATGGACGGCCGTCAGCCTTTGTCGGCGACGTATTGCGCGATGCCGTTTCCGAACGACCAGTTTTCCGGCAGCACCTCGACGAGGTTGATGAACACATCCTCCGGACGCACGCCGGGATCGGCTTTGAGGTTTTCGACGATCTGGCGGAATAGCGCCTGCTTCTTCTCGCGCGGCCGCGTATTGCTGACGGTCATCTGGATCAGGATCAGATCGTCGCTGCGCGCGATGCCGAGATAGGTCGGGCTATAGGCGAAATCCGTTTCGTCATGCTCCGAGATCGTCATGAAGCGATCTTCCTCGGGCACGTCGAAGGTTGCGCGCATGGCGCCATAGATGCCGTCGAGAATGGCCTTGCGGGTGGCGGCGGGCTTGCCCCGGCGCAGCGATACGCGAACGAGCGGCATGTTGGCCTCCTGCTGTCGTGAACTCGCAAAAGAGATAGCGCGCCCTTGATCATTGCGAAATGATATTAAATACTATTTCAATGATTTGAACCTGAAATGGATGGAAAGCCATGCGAGCGCTGGATGTTGAGGCCGTCCAAGCCTTTGTTCTGACAGCGGATTTGAAGAGCTTCACCCGCGCCGCCGAGGCCATGGACACGACGCAATCGGCCATCAGCCTGAAGATCAAGCGGCTGGAGGACGGGCTCGGCCGGCGGCTCCTGGACCGGACGCCCCGGCTGGTGCGGCTTTCGGCCGATGGACACGCCTTCCTCGAACCCGCGCGCAACCTGGTCGCGGCCCATCACGGCGCCGTCGGCTCCTTTGGCCTGGAGCAGCGGCGGCTCGTGGTCGGCATCAGCCATCATATCGTCGGCCACGAACTGCCGCTGCTGCTGAAGCGCATGAGCAGCGCCGAGCCTCAGCTCGTCCTGGAAATGCGGGTCTCGACCTCGCGCGAGGTGCTCGACGAATTCGACCGCGGCGTCATCGATGCCGCAATCGTGCTCAGCCACGACAACCGCCGCCGCGGCGGCGAAACCATTCTGGAAGAAGCCTTCGGCTGGATGGCCGCACCCGATTTCGAGCATCATGCCGGCGAGGCGCTGCGGCTCGCGACCCAGGCCGAACCCTGCAGCGTGCGCAGCATGGCCATCGATGCGCTGAAGGATGCCGGCATCGCCTGGACTGAAGTATTCGTCGGCGGCGGCATCGCCACGACGGGAGCGGCGGTGTCCGCGGGGCTGGCGGTTGCCGCCCTCGGCCGCCGCGTCGCGCCTTCGGGCACCATCGACGTCGGCGCCAAATTCGGCCTGCCGCCGCTGCCCTCGCGCGACGTCGTGCTCTACTCCAACGTCACGGACCGGCAGACAAAGAATTCGCTCAAGACGCTTGCCGCCACCATCCGCGCGACTGCGAACTGAGTCTTTGTTTGCGCATGATCTTCTGGGAAAACCGCTACACACTTTTCCGGATCATGCGCTAAGGCCGCAGCGTCGGCTGCGTGTTCGGCGCGAGCGCCTCTTCCCGCTCCGCATGTTCCGGCAGCTTGTCACCGTGTACGGCGAGCGCCGGACCGATCCACATGGGATCGGCGAGATGATCCCGGCGCGGGTTGGTCGTGTTCGGATGCACGAGGATGCTGAGCCTGCCGTGGTTGAGCATCAGCCACGGCACCAGCTCGGCGAAGACCCCGGTCGCAAATGCAACCTGGTACATGGCCTGGTCGTGCGGGCCGACCTTGACGTCGTGCCAGCGCCCGAGCGTCACCGGGAAGCGCTCGCCGATCCACTGCCGCAGCCGCTCGGCCTCGCCGCGCGTGGTCAAGGGATCGTAATAGACATGGGCGTGGAAGCTCGCGATCTCGCCATAGGGCCGTGGGCCCGCACTCTCACTCATCTCTGAAATCCTCTCGCCTCAAGCCCCCTTGCACCTGCCGGATTTGTGGACCGGCGAGAATATGTTAGCAAGATCGCAATTTGCTGGAGGCGCCGTCCCCATGGACATGCTGGTCAAGCTTTACGATTTGCCGGATTCCCGTGCCTTGCGGGAAAAGCTGACGCAGGACGGCGTCAGCCTGCGCCGCGCGCTGGCGCCCGAGAAGCACAAGGTGATCGCCTGGGTGCGCGACAATTTTTCCGAATACTGGGCGAGCGAAGCCGAGGTCGCGTTCAGCCGCGTGCCCGTGTCCTGCTTCATCGCGGTCAAGGACGGCCGAATCATGGGCTTCGCCTGCCATGACGTCACCTGCCGCAACTTCTTCGGGCCGACCGGCGTCGATCCGAAAGCGAGGAAGGGCGGCGTCGGCACGGCGCTGCTGTTCGCCTGTCTCGAGGACATGAAGCACGCCGGCTACGGCTACGCTATTATCGGCGGCGTGGGCCCCGCGGACTATTATGCCAAGGCCGTCGGCGCGGTTGCGATCGAAGGCTCCGACGTCGGGATCTATCGCGGCCTGATCGGCGCCTCGCGCTTTGCGGGTT
>CAWHQY010000105.1:0-35095 GCA_963831505.1 uncultured Alphaproteobacteria bacterium
TGGCGGATGACGGGGACTTCGTCACCACGACGCAACGGGTGTTTCGGTCCAGGAAATTCGCCAGCAACGTGCAGGTGGGCATCTTGCCTATCGAAGAATTAGTTTTCTGTCGGGACTGATCGGAGAACCGATGTCCGAACCTTTGGTCATTCGTTGCCGGGAAAACGGGCCCCTGGTGCTGGCCCCCAACTTCAAGCTCGTGGATCACCAGGGGAATGAATTTGAGCTGCCCCAGGGCAAGGATATGCTCGCCTTGTGCCGTTGCGGGCAATCGAGGACCAAGCCATTCTGCGACGGCAGCCATCGCCAGTGCGGTTTCAGAGCGGCCGAGACGGGCGCGAGAAAAGTCTTAGGTCCTATAAGACTTATCGGCGTCTTCCGTTCACGACGCGAATCGGTGAGGCGATTGCGGACAGCATGGAGGCGATCGCGAGGCGTGCGCCCCCTCCTCCTTGGCCGCCGTTTTTCTGGGTGATTTCTTCGCGCAATTTGTTCACCGACGCCAGGCTCTCGCGTATGGGGGCATCGCGTTGCACCCGTTCCACCTCGTTACGGACCTCTTCCCGCAACCGGTCCAGGCGGATGCGTTCCCGGGCCAACTCGGCACGTTCCTTGGACATTTCCATTTCCATTTCACGGGTCGCCTCGTCCAGCTCCGCGTTACGAAGCCGAAGCTGGTCGATTTCCTTGTTGAATTTGGCCCGCTCCGCTTCCAGGTGTTGCCGCTCCTGATGCAGCTCCGCCTCGAAGCTCTCCATGTCCACGTTTTCGGGAAGCGTTGGCGGCTTTGCCTGACGGCGCGATTGTTGAGCTCCTCGACCTGTTGTCTAAGCTCCAGGACCGCGCCGTCCTTCTCCTGGATCAACTGGTGCAGCAGCTCGTTTTCGCCCTTGATGTCCTCCCTCCTTGGACGGATCGGGCGGCCGGTTGTCCGTGACCTCGGCGACGCGCGCTTTCATAGTCGCCGAGCAGGCGGCGCAATTCTTCGTTTTCCTGGGCCAGGGCCTGGACGTCGGCGCCTTGCTGTTTTTTGATCGCCGCCTGGAGCTCGCGCAGGTCGTTCATCATGCGGCCCAGCTCGGACGCTGCTCGCGCAAAGCGGCCTCGGACTCACCCAGTGCCGCCCGCTGTTTTTCGAGCAAATGCTGTTGCCGCCTGTTCGGCGGTCCATTGTTCTTTCATGTTCATGAATACCTCGCGTTGGTTTTCGCAGTCGACTTCGCATATGCAGGCCAGTTGAACCAGGTTCCGCCGCGAACGCTGGCAATGCTCCCAGCGCCGGCGTCCAGTTTCCTCGGATCGGATCGGGCGCCGGAGGGATCGTCACCGTGAAGCTAAACGGCCCAATCTGGAGGACATCCCCTGCGGCCAGGACCCCGGGCCGGGGAACGTCGCCATTGACCCTCGTCCCCGTGCGGCTGCCGCAATCACGCACCCTATAGCCTTCGGCGGTTCGGTACAGCAAGCAGTGCAGCGTGGAGATTTCCGGTGCGACTCCAGGCCGATGTCGCAGCCTCGCGCCCGGCCGATGGTGATCACGTCCCGATCGAGGGGACGTGGCTTTTTGTCCATGCCGCCAAACAAGGGAACCAGGCGCCGGCTGGTTTGCCAGGTTGACTTCGCGTTTATTTGTCATGGCCCTTCGGGAAAGACCTGCTTCCCTGTAGGGAAGCATAGCTCAAAAAAAAGACGGAATCAGCTGGGGAAGAGGGTTTCTTTGCGAGCGGCACGCCAGAGCGGCTACACGGGAGCGTACGCAAATGTAGGACGGGTAGCAATTCTAGATCACGAAATGAGACTTGGCTGAAGAGAATTGGGTGGCCGGGCGCCGGACATGCTTTGCGGCGTAGCGGGCGTGTTTCTATAATCTTGGTAGAGCTTCCTCTTTCTATAGATCAGGCGGAACACGTATGCGCCAGTGGATGCGCAACGTGATCGTGGCGATCAAGACGGTCGGCCAGGGCATGTACGATCACGCTGTGGTACTTCTTGCAGACCTACCAGCGCAAGACGTTCACGCAGCACTTCGAGTATCCCGAGCTGCCGGTGCCGGTCAAGCCGCGCTACCGCGGCTTCCATCGCTTCGACCTGACCACCTGCATCGGCTGCGACAAGTGCGCCCGCGCCTGCCCGGTCGATTGCATCTACATCGAGAAGATCAAGAACCCGGTCGGCAAGGGCTTCCGCGTCAACGGCTTCAAGATCGACTACACCAAGTGCATGTTCTGCGCCCTGTGCGTCGATCCCTGCCCGGTCGATTGCATCTTCATGGGCTCGACCTACGACCAGAGCTGCTTCAGCCGGGACGGCTGCATCGTCGATTTCGCCAAGCTGCCGGTGGAGATGGCCTGGGGCCAGGCGACGCTGAATCCGACGGCGGTGGCCGCCTCGAAGCTGGCAGCCGAGCCGGTCTGGACCAAGCCGCCCGACCCGCCGCCGCCGCCCAAGCCGGCGCCGCGGCCGCCGGCAGCCGCAAGACGTGACGGCCGGCCGATCGCGGCAGTGCCGACGGACCTGACTCGGAACGGAGGACATGACCCATGGCCGACCAAACGAGCCAACGCGCCAAGAAGAAGTACTTACACCGTCGGCCGAGGCCAACGCCACGCTGCCGCTGGTGCGCGCCATCGTCCGCGACATCACCGCGCTGGCCCGCGAGCCTGCGCGACCGCCACGAACGCCTCGACCGAGCTGCAACCGATGCGCGGCAGCATCGACGAGGCCCACCAGGAGGAACTGCAGCAGATCGCAGCGGAGTTCGAGCGCGACCAGGAACGGATGCAGGAGTACGAGCAGGAACTGCGAGCAGCTCGGCGTCGAGCTGAAGGATTACTTCACCGGCCTGATCGATTTCCCGCTGCTGGATGGACGGCCGCGAGGTCTACCTGTGCTGGCGGCTGGGCGAGCCGGAGGTCGCCCACTGGCACGAGCTGGACGCCGGCTTCGCCGGCCGGCAAAAGCTCGCGCATGGTAGCTCGACGCATGCCGCGACTCGAGCAACTGAACTCACCCGACGGACGATACGCATGACATCCGCTGGTCTGTCTATCTGCTGTCTGTTCCTCGCCGTCGGCGTCGGTCTTCATTCTTCATCCACCTGATGATCGGCAAGCTGATCCGGCCGGCCAAGCCCGGACGCCGAGAAGCTGACCATCTACGAATGCGGCGAGCCGACCATCGGCAGCGCCTGGATTCAGTTCGACCTGCGCTATCTACGTCGTCGCCCTGCTGTTCGTCATCTTCGACGTGGAAGTGGCGTTCTTCTTCCCCTGGGCGGTGGTCTTCGGCAAGGCCAACGCCGCTGCGCCAAGCCGAGACCCGCGCCGAGAGCGAAGCGCAGCAGCCGACTCATCGGCAGCAGCTGATGCCGCCGACCGCTGCCGCCGACTGCCGACGAGCGACCAGAGCTGCCAGCTGCCGACGATTCGACGCCGGACAGCCGGCCAAGTCGCTGGCCTGGCTCGCGTTCGTGGACATCCTGGTCTTCTTCGGCGTGCTGCTGGTCGGCTTCGCCTACCTGTGGAAGCGCGGCGACCTCGCCTGGGTGCGCAGCACGGCGGCCGAGGAACAGCCGGCCGCGCCGACGCCGACGAGCTGCCCGGTGCGCGTCGAGACCGCGCGAACGTTGCGCTGGCGGCGCAGCGACAGTACCGCTGCGATCGTCGCGAACGCTCGGCTGACAAGCGCATCGAAGGAGATTGATCGATGGGTTGGCTGGAAGGACGTTTCGAAGAAAGCGTCATCACGACCTCGCTGGAGCAGGCGCATCAACTGGGCCCGCGAATCGAGCATGTGGCCGATGACGTTCGGCCTGGCCTGCTGCGCCATCGAGATGATGGCCACCGGCGCCTCGCGCTACGACATCGACCGCTTCGGCGCCGGCGCCTTCCGGGCGACGCCGCGGCAGGCCGACCTGATGATCGTGGCCGGCACCGTCAACTACAAGATGGCCAGCCGCGTCCGCCGGCTCTACAACCAGATGCCCGACCCGAAGTTCGTCATCGCCATGGGCGCCTGCACCTGCGGCGGCGGGCCGTATTACAAGTACGGCTACAACGTCGTCAAGGGCGTCGATCTGGTGGTGCCGGTGGACGTCTACGTGCCCGGCTGCCCGCCGCGGCCCGAAGCGCTGCTCGAAGGCCTGATGCGCATTCAGGACAAGGTCCGCGGCATGAAGGACCTGACCAAGGACCAGCCGATCGACGTGCCGATCCCGTCGCGCACCGGCTACGTGCAGCTGCCGCCCGAGCTGAGCGACCCCGATCCGGTCAAGGCGATGGAGAAGCAGAACGCCTTCGCCAAGCGCACCAAGGAAAAGGCCGCCCCGGCCAAGGCGTGAACTCGAGCTCAGCTACGCATTCGAGATCAATCTCATGACCGCCGCCGAAATCATCGCCGTCCTCGAAGCAGAAGTTCGGCAGCCGCATCAAGGCCAAGAAACTCGACGCCATCGATCCCTTCGTGGTCGTCGAGCCGGCCGACCTGCTCGAGGTCTGCCGCTTCCTGCGCGACGATCCGCAGCTTGAAGTTCGACCTGCTCAACTGCATCAGCGGCGTCGATTACCTCGAGCCGGACCCGAAGAAGGTCGCCAAGGCCGTCAGCCACCTGTTTCCCGAGCGGTCGGTTAATGATAACTCCAAGCGCCCCATCAACGCTGTCATGCGCAGAAATAAATAATACCGTCCGACGAAAGTTTGGGTCGAGCATATTGGGATGCGCAACCAGCAGCGAACCAGCTAAGCTTAGCGGCATCCCATCTCCCCCCCAGTTACGCATATTTAAAGTAGAATCGCAGTGTTCAGGTTGCGCAAGGGTATTCGCCTTCGGCATTTCACATCCCGGGATCTTTCAACCAATCCAGAATTTCCGAGTGGACACGCCCTTTCATCGAGTGCGCGATCCGCCGCTAGTTCGTCCGGCAAAGAGAGCCGTTCTGAATTTCAGTGATGGGGCCTTCGATGCAGTCTCGGAGCCATTGCATCGTGGTCGAGGTAACGAGTTTTTGGCCGTCTGACGGCAAGTGCAAGAGAGAGCGAATTTCGTCGTGTAAGATCGAGTTCACCGAAAGATATCATCGATGAGGAGCAACGGCGGCTCGGCCATCTTCACTGGTAAAGACTCGCGCCTGCGCGATCTTCATTGCGAGCGCAACTGTTCGCTGCTGGCCTTCCGATGCATAGTGGTTTGCCGCCTTTGTTTCGACCAGGATTTGGATGTCATCGCGATGCGGTCCGACCACGTTTGACGAAAGCGCGATTCCCGTTCGCGAGATTCGGCCAAGTCCCTGGCAAAATCGTCGCTATTCCCGGCGAGAAACTTATCTCCAATGGTTCCCCAGTCTGTACTGATCTCCCGATGCGCTTCGGTCGCCATCGGTGCGAGGCGATCTACCAATCGTGCCCGCATTACCGACAGCCTCCCGCCATATTCCAGCAACGGCGCGTCGTAAGCTGCAAGTTCACGCGGACGTGGATGGAGCGATTTGAGAAGCGCATTGCGGGAACGCAGTGCGCGTTCGTAGGCGCGCAGTGTTGGTCGATAGGCCGGGTCGATTTGGGCTGCGAGGAAATCGAGATACCGTCGTCGCATTTCTGGCTCCCCCGCGAACGAGATCGATGTCGGTATTAGCGAAAGAAACGACTCTAACGATGCGAAGGTATTCGTCGAGCGTCGGTTGTTCGACGTGATCGAACGCAACCTTTCGACGCAATGAGCTGCAATTGAACTCCAGGTGGTGGTCTTCTCCGTGGCCCGATACGGCAAACGCTCTTTCTCCGAACCGGATGCATCTGTCCCAGAGGCGCCCCACGCTGCGATTGTAGCCGCGCAAGAACGCAAACCGCCTCGAGAATCGAGGTCTTCCCCTGCCCGTTCTTCCCAACGAAGAAATTGAACCCCGGGAGAGAGTTCGACCCGCAGCGACTCAAAGCAGCGAAAATTCTTGATTTGCAGGTCGGAAATCATCCTTTTTTGGGTTAGGGAGAGACGCCAGAACCAACATTGCCGTAATTTCATGAAAGAAATTGTTGCAATTTTGGCCCGCAGTCGCCTAAGATGATAACAATTCTGGTTGCCATTCTGCGGGAAGGTCGGGTATTAGGGTGACAGATTTTTTAGAATGTTCTGGGGGGAACAGCCGCCCTTCATGTCCATCGGACATGGGGGGCGGTACGTTTTTTCTTCTCGATGAACCCAGAGTTGCCCAATCAACAGCGGAAATTCTCTTGGCCGCTCGCGCTGACTTTGATTTCTGTCATGGGCGTAGGCTTGTTGGTGTTCATTTTTCTCCGATTGGAAAGTTGGCCAGCGCGCACTGCGAAAGAAGGCACTGCTGAATTGGAACGGCTCGGCCGCCGTTTTCGAGACGTCTTTGTCGAGCTAGCCCAGCTGCAACCGCGCGTCATGATCCATAATCGTGTTTACTTGGAGAAAAGCGCCGCGGTAGCTGAGCTCACAATTCTCTCAAGACGAATCGAGGTTGAGAACGAGCTGCTCCACACTTGGGCGGGAAGCACCAAGAGGATCAAGTTGCATGGAACTTTTACGGCTAAGGCTGGGTTTGATTTGCAACAGGACGTTTCAGTTGAGCTTGGTCCAGAGGAAGTCACTCTCCGATTACCGCACGCAACGCTCCTCGGGCTGGAACAAAATCAAATCGAAATCCTCGCCTTCGAAAACGGGCTATGGAATCGGATTTCAGCCGCCGACCTCCAGGATGAGCTCGCAACCCTCCCTGATTTAGCCAGACAGAAGGCGACGGAAAGCGGGATCTCATCCGAGGCAGAAGCGATCTTGAAGAAACAGCTCGACGAACGACTGCGTTTAGATCGCCCAATTCATCTCGTCTTCCAAAACATGCCGTCGAAACAGTGAATCCGTGTCAAAACGCGATTGAAGTTAACCACGAATGAACACAATGAACACGAACGTGAGAACGAGGGGTTTGAAGCCTTCCTGTTAATTTGTGTTTATTAGTGGTTGATCAACTACCGCACCTGAAATGCGTTTCAAGAAATTCCTCCTTTTTGTCGTCGTTCCGTTACTGGTGATCGGGCTGCTTTCATTGCTTCTGGCCCCTTTCGCGGTTGCGACTGGGTTGCGTCTCTGGAGCGCTCGATCGGCGCAGCAAGGAAGACTGCGAATCGAGTTTGGGAAAATTGACGCACCATTGCTGCGTCCGGTCGTCATCCAGAACCTTCGAGTTGAAAGCGAACCGGACGCCCCCTTTCGAATTCACATCGAATCTCCTCGAATCGAGGTCGCATTGAATCTGTGGGCTCTCATCAACGGCGCGCGCGGACAAGCCCTCCGCACGTTGATTGCGGATGAGATATCGATCGATATACGGCGCAATCATGAGGGGAATTCTCCACGCTTTAGCTGGCAAACCCTGGCCGATCTACGCGCGGATAACTTCCGGCTCTCAGATCTGCAACTTCATTTCGAGAACGGCGACACTGTTGTCGATCTTCAAGGCGCCACGCTCTCGGGGTCACAGATTGAAGCAGGTGTCTTCGGCGCGGGCTAACAGTATCGTGTCGCCTTTGTTTCGCAAAACCTTTTCCCAGCTTCGCGGCACCACCTCCTGGCAAGAAAACCGGCTCAGCATCGGTGCGCTCACACTCACTAAGGGACTCGACATCGACGCAATCAACATTGACCTTTCACAAATCGGCGAGAGCCGCATCGGTCTGGAACTAAATCTCGACGCGTTCGGAGGAAAACTCCGGACGAGCGTTTCGAGCGACGATCATGGAGATGTGCGAACTTGGGATGTCGCCGGGAGCGCATCTGGCCTTTCGCTCTCGCAACTCTCCGAAGCGCTCGATTTTACCGATTGCGTCGCGGGATCATTGCATGCCTGCAAGTTTACCTTTCGTGGCGAGACAACTAACTTCTGGCAAGCGACGGCTGCGATTTGGGCCGAGGTGACTGGCTTGACCTGGCGAGACCGGACGGCGGACACGATCATCATCGGCGCCTCGCTCTATAACCGGCAGGTGCAAATCGAACAGGTTTTTGTCCAACAGCACGAGAACCAGTTGACTCTCACCGGCGAATCCACGCTTCCTGAGAAATTGTCCGATTGGCTGAATTGGAGTTCCGCGCCGACATCTCGGCCTCTATTGGTGATTTGGGCGATTTCGCACGGCTGTTTGGAGCAAGCCCATCGGATTTCGCCGGCAAAATCAAAATTGAAGGAAAGGTTAGCGCCAAGGAACGGAACGCGGCCAACTCATGGCTTCAGGGAATTCACTCACGGTCTTTCGCGCTCCGGTGGAATCTCTGGATTTGAAATTGAGTTTGCGAGAATCAGAGCTGGAAATCTCGAACATCGAACTTTGTCGAAAGAATGACGTTTTCCGAGGCCAAGCTAACGTTGATCTAGAGCACGGCGGCAGCTATTCCGGACAGTTTAGTGTTTTGATTGGTGACGCCACAGATTACGTCAACCTGCTACCGGAGCCGCTCCAGTCTTTTCGAATGAGCGGCAATTTGAGCGCAGACTGGATGGCGAAAGGAACGGAGTCAGCCCATTCCGGCACCGTTCATATTCGTGGCCACGGCCTTCGTCTCGTCGGAACAACCACACTCCCCTTCGATGCAGACGTCGAAGGCGAATATTCGCCTGACGGACTCTTCTTTCACCAATTCAATCTCTCAAATCCCCACGCCTCCATCGGCGCCTTCGTCACGTTGACGCAGGATTACTTGTTCCTCCAATCATTACATCTGGATTTGAACGGCAACTCAAAGCTCATTGGAAACATTTTTCTGCCGGTTTCGCTTTCGAAACTTCGAACCCACGATTGGTTGTCATCGTTGAATGACGATCCGAATTTTGACGTCGACATCACTCTCAACCCTTTGGACATGGCTGAATTCGCCAGAGCAATCTCGACCAAGCCTAACATGTCAGGACAAGCCTCCGGCAGCTTGCAGATCCAGGGGCCGATCACATCGGTTAACGGCAAATCGATGCTCCATCTGCACGATTTTGTTTTCGCCGACGAACCCAGCTTTTCCGCAGACGCGGAAATGCAGCTGAACGGTGGCACGACTCAGGGGAAAACCTCCTTACTTGCTCAGGGGTCGAGTCTGGTTGAGGTCGATTGGGTCGTTCCATATCGGGTGGAAAAACGGGAAGCGTTTTACACGGTGAAAAGCACCACAGGTTTCTCGGCCACGGTGAATTTTCCAACGCTGCTCGTTGCAAAAGTCCCCAACTATCTCAGTCAGCGCTTATTTGTTGATGGGATCTTGAGTGGACGGATATCGTTTTCTGGTTCCTGGCCTGACGCGGAGTTAGCTGGGGACGCACAGCTGATCAACGCTCGCTTTCTCGGTGGGCCGACGCTCTCAACCAAGCTCGTTTTCCAAGGTCAAAAGGCGAGTGTTGATTTCGTGCGGATCGTCAAGGATCACACACCATATGAGGCCCGGGGCGAGCTCGATTTCCGTGACCTAACCGACATATCACTCGAACTTCTCCCCAGCACGTCGATGGTCGTTTTGACGCCATTGAATCTCGAAGATTGCATCAACAAGGTGGAGTTTTTACCAGCCGGCGTTGCTTCGTCCCGCCGAGAACGCATCGGTGAACTCGACCTCCACACCAACCTTTTCTCGGGTGAATGGAGAATTTCGTTGGCCGAGAAAAATGTGGATGACCCAATAGAGATACTTCTCCAGGGAACGCCCGAACGAACGTATCCCATTTGTCGCACGCTTGACGCCTCTGGACGCACTTTGGTCCTTGGAATGGCGCGTCCGTTCCCGTAGCGTCGCGAATTCCGCTACATCTCAATCTGCAGCCAAGGGGTCAACCTATTGCGCAATTCGGAAGTCAAACTTATCCGCAGGTTAGGACCTGCATCCATCTCGACTGATTCGCCGTTAGGTCGACGAAAGATTAGCCTCACCGGAGATGAGCCCGGAGAAGTTGCCAGCAACGATTGAACCTGTCGAAATTCATCAGGACCGGCTGTGGCGGAAAAATAAAGAACCAACGGCGAGGAGTCATCGAGGTTCCCATTCCCATTTAACTGCGAATCGGATGAAGAATCATGGTCGACGCGCGCAAGAACTTTTGCTTCTTGCGCGACCGCGCGCAACGCATCGTCCCGCCGATCAAGAATGCCGCGGATGGCAATAACGCGTCCGGGAGTCAGTGACTCCTCGTTACCTTGGCAGAGATCTCATTCCAAAGAACAACCTCGAGGAGCTTGGAAGTGAGATCTTCGAGCCAAAGCACCGCAAACGGTTTCCCCTCTTTCTTGGTGAATTTCTTATCCACTTGGACAATCGCTCCCCCGATCCGGAATGGCGCCCGATCAGTCAGCTCATTCAATGAAGCAATCGTTCGATAGTTCCCATGGGCCAAAATCTTTGCGTAGGCGTCGAGCGGATGCCCAGTGACATAAAACCCGAGCAATTCCTTCTACGCCATTGTTTCGTGTTCAGTCCAGGGGGCGACCCGCTTCGCAATCTGTGTTGCAGTCGGCGCCGGAATGTCGTCAAAGAGCGAGACTTGCCCGCTGGCCCGATCGCGCTGTGCGGCGCTGGCGGCGGCGAGGGCATCATCAATGGAGACAAACAAGCTGGCCCGCTCCTGGCCAAGAAAATCAAAAGCCCCGCATTTGATCAGGTTTTCCAAGTTCTTGCGATTTGCGACCCGGGGTCGAGCCGGCGGCAAAAATCTTCAAGGGAAGTAAACTCACCGTTTTCTTCGCGCTCGCGAATCGCCGCCTCCATTGCGCCTTGTCCTACGTTCTTGATCGCGGCCAAGCCGAAACGAATCGCTTTGCCTTGATGATTCGTCCCGGCAGAAGGTTGTCGCGGTTCCACTTCAAGAGTGGATTGATCCGCTTCATTGGCCGCGTTGTTTTCGTCAACTTCCGCGACGGTTTCCGGAATGAATTTCAAACCGCTTCGGTTTACGTCCGGCGGCAGAATGGGAATTCCCATTCGCTTGCATTCACCGACGAAAGTCGAAATCTTATCCGTATTATTGATCTCGTTACTTAACAAGCCCGCCATGAATTCCACTGGGTAATTCGCCTTCAGATAAGCTGTGTGATAACTGATCAAGCCATACGCCGCGCTGTGACTCTTGTTGAACCCGTAGCCGGCAAATTTTTCGAGCAGATCGAAGATGGCATTGGCCTTTTTCTCCGGAATCTTGTTTAGACGCGCACATCCGTCGACGAAGTTGGCGCGCTCCTTGGCCATTTTCTCGCGATCCTTTTTGCCCATGGCGCGTCGGAGCAAATCGGCCTGTCCTAACGAATAACCAGCCAGCCGGTTCGCTGCTGCCATCACTTGCTCCTGATAAATCATCACCCCGTAGGTGTCGGAACAAACCTCCTCCAGCAAAGGATGTTCGGATCGACAATATCGGCCTGCCATTTTCCGGCATTAACATGGCGTACCAGACCAGCGGGACGATCGGTCCGGAGGACGGCGATGCTTTGATCACCCTGAAGGAGGATCACGCCCCGACCGAGGGCTATATCAAGCAGCTGCGGACCGTGTTGCCTCAAAAGTTCCCCGGCACGACGTTCTCGTTCCTGCCTGCCGACATCGTCTCTCAAATCCTCAACTTCGGTTTGCCCGCGCCGATCGACGTGCAAGTGATCGGCAACGATCAGTCGGCGAGCTATGCCTACGCCACGGATTTGCTCAAGCGCATTCGTCTTGTTCCTGGTATTGCCGATCTGCGCATCCAACAGGTTTTCAATTATCCACAGATCAATGTGGAGGTCGACCGAACGCTGGCCGGAGAGGTGGGGCTAACGCAGCGCGACGTCGCCAACAGTCTTCTGGTGACGCTGTCGGGAAGCGCACAGGCACATCCGAATTTCTGGTTGAACCCGGCCAACGGCGTCTCCTACCCGATCGTTGCGCAGATGCCGCAGTACCGGATCGATACTATGTCGGACCTCGTCAATATTCCCGTCACGTCGGCGGAGACAAAGGCGCCGCAATACCTCGGCGGTCTCGCGCAGATCACACCGGGACCGAGCCCCGGGCGTCGTCTCGCATTACAACGTGCAGCCCGTCATCGACATTTTCGGCGCCGTCCAGGGGCGCGATCTCGGCGCGGTCTCCGGCGACATCGACCGCATCTTGCAGGAAACCCAAAAAAACGTACCGCGCGGCTCCTACGTGGCGTTGCGCGGACAAGTACGCACCATGACGGATGCATATAGTCAGCTTTATTTCGGGCTCGCCGGAGCGATCGTGCTCATTTTTCTGGTGATCGTAGTCAATTTTCAGTCCTGGCTCGACCCACTCATCATCATCAGCGCGCTACCGGGCGCGCTCGCCGGTATCGTCTGGATGCTGTTCATGACCGGTACCACGCTATCAGTACCGGCTTTGACCGGCGCCATAATGTGCATGGGTATCGCCACCGCCAACAGTATCCTGCTCGGTCAGCTTCGCGCGCGAAGGATTAGCGGAGGGTTTGGATGCGCCTGCCGCGGCGCTGGAAGCGGGCTTCACGCGCTTTCGCCCGGTGCTGATGACCGCGCTCGCCATGATCATCGGCATGCTGCCGATGGCCTTTGCACTTGGCGAAGGCGGCGAGCAGAATGCTCCGCTGGGACGCGCAGTGATTGGCGGTCTCCTGGTCGCGACGGTCGCGACGTTGTTCTTGGTTCCGACGTTGTTCAGTGTTCTTCATTCCCGTCGCCGGCGACCTCACGCGGCCCCGGAAACCCTGCGACCCGAGCCCAACGGCTGACCAGAGCACCAATGGTTTCCGAGGATCACAACCAGTCGCACGCCACGACACCGATACCGCCGCCGCGGAACCTACGTCGGATTGGGCTTCTCGCCGCCGCGGTCGCGATCGCCATTGCAGTGTTCGGAATTCTGCAACGTCGGACCCACGAGGCCGAAGTTACGCAGTGGACGCAGGAACAGGCGATGCCGACCGTCGCGGTGATTACGCCGCAAGCGGGCACTTCAACTCAGCGCCTGGTGCTACCTGGCACCGTTCAAGCTTGGTATGAAACACCGATCTACGCCCGCGTGCCGGGTTATTTGAAGGACTGGTTTTTCGACTACGGCGCGCACGTGAAAAAGGGCGATGTCCTCGCCGCGATCGAAACCCCGGATCTCGATGCGCAGTTCGCCGGCGCACAAGGCAAGCTGAATTCGGCCCGTGCCGACGTCAAGGTGAGAGAAGCCGAAAAGCAGTTCGCCGAGACGACCTATCAGCGTTGGCGGGACTCGCCC
Source organism: uncultured Alphaproteobacteria bacterium (assembly GCA_963831505.1). Lineage (GTDB taxonomy): Bacteria > Pseudomonadota > Alphaproteobacteria > Rhizobiales > Xanthobacteraceae > Bradyrhizobium. Next base: position 13,247 of record CAWHQY010000105.1, read on the forward strand.
AAAGGGGTCGTTTCCCTACAGGAACAGCAAAGCAAGGAAGCCGACTACAACAGCGCCATCGCGCGCCTCAACGCCGCCACAGCGGAGGTCGCCGCCGATCAAGGCGAGGTCGATCGGCTGCAAGCGATGGAAAGCTTCAAAAGCATCACCGCGCCTTTCGACGGCGTCGTGACCGCGCGCGAAACAGATATCGGAGTGCTGATCAATGCCGGGAGCGGCGGCAACGGACCCGAGCTGTTTCGCGTCGCCGACATTCACAAGATGCGCATTTACGTGCAGGTGCCGCAGCAATTATCCGCAGACATAAAAAGTGGAAATCGCCACCGAACTGCATTTGCAGCTCGACGGCAGGCCGAACGACTCTGCCAGGCTGTATGCGCAGGCTGCCAACGCAGTGCCGAAAGACCTGGCCCTGCAGCTCTCCGCGGCCCAGGCCGAGATCGGCGCCGGCTCGATCAATGAAGCAAATTCGTTCCTTCAGCGCGCCGCTGTAATCGACCCCGAACTACTACCGGCTCCATGCGATTCGTGGTGAAATCTCCCGCATGCGGGAACAGGTGCCGGAAGCAATCAAGGAATACGAAGCTGCACTGGCAAGCCTGACGGCCGAACCATCCGAGGGCGCCCTTTACGGAATTCAACTGCACATGGACCTGATGGATCTGTACAAGAGCAATCGCAACCAGGGTGCAGCGGACCAGCAATTGAAAACGGCGCAGGATGAAATCGGCCGGTTGAACGAACAAGGCCCCAACCGTGCGCCATTCCTGCGACTCAGAGCGTTGGTCAGGATGCATGGCGGAAACCTGGATGGTGCGCTCCAGGATATCAAGGAGGCTCTCGCCGTGAGTGCTCATGATCCGGACGGGCTTCAGCTGAACGGCGACATTCTGATGAAGCTCGGCCGCACCGAAGACGCTATCGATGTCTACAAGCGAATCCTCACCATGAACGCAAATAATCGCTTCGCATTGATTTCCCTCGGCTACGCCTCGCGCGCCGCGGGACATGATCAGGCTGCGGAGAAATACTTTCAACGCCTCGCCCAGGTGGATTCCTTCGCTGTATATTCCCTACCTCGCACTCGGCGATCTTTATACCGCCGGCGGGGTGTTCAAGCAGGCTCAAACTTCCTATCGAGAAGGGCTATGCGCTGGCTTCGAAAAATGCCCTGATCGTTGCAGGAGGAATGAATGCGGCGATCGAGGCTCACGATCTGAAACTGGCGTCTACTTGGTCTAGCCGTGCGACGAACGAAATGCTCGATGAACCTCAGATCCTCCGTGAAAAGGAACGCTACCTGAGCTTCATTGGCGACTACACGCAGTCCGCGGAAGTCGCTCAGCAGGCCATCAAGGCTTTACCCCAAGATAGGGATGTGGTGGTCTATCTTGGCTACGACCTGCTTCATCTTGAAAAATGGGATGAGCTTTTGGCATTGACCCAGAAATACGTCGATGTTCTTCCGAAAGAGCCGGACATTCCGCTCCTCGCCGGCTATGTGCACAAGCATCTCGGGCAGGCGGAACAGGCCCGGCAGGACTTTACCGAGACACTCAAGCGCGATCCGGAAGTGGTGACCGCGTACGTGAATCGCGGATACATGTTGAACGACCTTCGCCGTCCCCAGGAGGCCGCCGCCGACTTCGAATCTGCGCTCAAGCGCGATTCCAACGATGGCGAAGCCCACCTTGGTCTGGCCTACTCCGACCTCGATTTGCACAAACCCGAAGGAGCGCTGAGGCAGGCGGAATTGGCCGAGCGCGCGATGGGCGATTCGAAGAACATCCACGTGATTCGCGCAACTGCTTACGGACGGCAGGACATGCTCGCAAAAGCGGCCACCGAATACCGAGCCGCTTTGAAATTTTTGCCCGATGATCCAGCCCTCCATCTAGGCTTGGCAAATGCGCTCTTCGGGCAACGGCGATATCGCGATGCCATCGACGAATTGGAAGCGGCAGAAAAGCTTGCTCCCGACAATGCAGAAATGTACGCGTTGCTGGCGCGTTCCTATGCCAACCTCGACGACCGCGACCACACCATGCGCTACATTGAACTCGCAGAAAAACACGCCAAGCCCGTCCCCCGCTCGACCGGCAGGTCGCAGGAGAGCGAGATACTGTCTCAACCGGACAGGCGCTGAGTACCTTGGGGGATCATGCCGCCGCAATGGAGCGCTTTCGCCGCGCGCTCACGGCTCCAGACAGCAATCGCATGGGCGTGCGACTTGCCATCGCGCAAGTGATGGCTCAGCAGGGTGAGGCTCGAAGAACCGAAGATCTGCGCGCCCTGGTCGCTGGCGCTCCCGGGACGTTCCGACTGGATGTAGACCACCGACGGCCGCACGGCATCGACGATCGCGGCGTAGGCATCGCTGAGATCGACGAGCGGGCGGGCGGCGGGTATGCGGGGCGCGTCTACCTTGACGATCGGCGTGTGTCCCGACCGCTCCTGCGCGAAGCCCGCTTTCGGAAAATCAAGCAGTCCGGCAAAAAAGAGCCCGAGCACGAACGCCAGGGCTACCAGACCGCCAAACTTGAGCCAATTGAGTGAGCGTATTGACATGATTCCCGTATCCAATGAAACGAGTTCTGATGGTGACGCGCGGCGGCCGAAGCCGCCGCACGGTACTGACTTCAAGTATACGTAGATGCCTGGCCGATCGTTCCGGTCGCGTCGCGGTACTTCTTCTCCTCATCCACAACCTCATAATCCGCCTCGACCGGTTCGTCCTTCTTCGGCTCCTGCGCCTGGCCGGCCTCACCGCCCGGAGGCGGTTCGGTGCCGCTGGATGACGCGTTCTGGTACAGCGAGGCGCCCGCGGCCGAATAGGCCACGTTCAACTCGTCCAGCGCGGTCCGGATCTTTGCGGAGTCGCCGGTCCGGAGCGCGTCCTTGCCGCTCTCGACCGACTTGTCCAGCCGTTCCTTGACGTCCGGCGCCAACCGGTCGACCCACTCCTTCGAGTCCTTCTCCACCTTGTAGACCAGTCCGTCGAGCTGATTGCGCGTTTCAATCTCGGAACGCCGGTCCGCGTCGGCCTTGGCGTTGGCCTCCGCCTGCTTGACCATCTTGTCGATGTCGGCGTCCGACAATCCGCTGGATGCCTCGATCCGGATCTTCTGCTCCTTGCCGCTCGCCTTGTCCTTGGCCGAAACGTGCAGGATGCCGTTGCCGTCGATGTCGAAGGTCACCTCGACCTGCGGCATCCCGCGCTGTGCCGGCGGAATCCCGGTCAGCTGGAACTTCGGCCTCTGCTTGCGCCATTGCACGGCTCCGTTGAGTTCTACGAGTTTACGCGACTAGGGGCGGCGCGCAAGGAGTGCCGGCTGTGTGGGGCCGTCCCAAGTTGCCCCCCTTTTGAAAAGCCAAGCAGGGCGACCTTGGGGGCTTGGCGCGCGTGCGGATTTCTCGCGCAGGATAGGCGTACCTTCAATCGTCGTCCAAGACGGGGCCACACCAGCCGGGCAGGTAGCTTGCCTCCTCGTTTTTGGCCAGTGCCAGGGCTTGCTCGAGGGCGTGCTTGAAGTGGGCCTCAACAGTTTTGCGCTTGACCCGTCGACGCAAAAAATCCGCCCACAAGAATTCGCTGAACGGCGTCGTATCCTTGGAGAACCCGCCGGCGCGTCGCAGTTCGCCCGCCAGCGAGCGGAACGGATCGTCTTTGAGCTCGGCCACGGTCTTCGGCAAATCCTTGTAGGGGCGCAGGCGGCCCTTGTCGTCGTACGCATGCATCCAGCTGCGATTGTCTAGGACGAACCAGAACGAATTGGGCTTCAGCGTCCTGAGGTTTTCCACCACGGTAACCAGTATATTTTCGACGCCTTCCTCATGCAGCGCCCGCGCCAGGTGGTGATGATCGATGACGTAGTGGCGGTCCTCCGGCCCGAGCACGACCGGGATCATATGCTTGCCGAGAAACTCGTCTCCCTTCGTTTTGCTCTCGTCATGCCAGCGCTTGCGCTTCTCCTCGACCTCCCGAATGCCGACCGTCATCTGGGTCGGGCGCAGGTCTAGGATCGCAACGGGCTTGAGAATGGGTTCGCGAACCGACATGGTGGCCTCCTGACGGCGACAAAGCTTTTTGGGCGGCCGGGACTGCTGAGGGGGTTATTTACGCACCATTATTCGACGAGAGCCAAGCTGGCAAACCACGCGGCTGGCCAGCATCGATAAACCCCATAAGACGGCGGGACAGCTGCCAGCGCCGTCATCGGCGTTGAGCATGCTGGGATCGTCATCTTCCGACGCTTCGGCATGAAAATGTCTCGGCTTCCGTCTGACCGGCAAACCAAGCCAGGCGCAGATTTTCGACCGTACGCGCATTCATGACAGAATTGACGCGCGGCGGCACCTGTCCTTAGGGGAAGTACATTTGGAACACGGCCCTCGTTGACCGCGCAAGGCCTTTGCAAAATGCAATCGACGCAAACTCAATAGCTTGTACTCGAATACACAGTTGCTGTCGCGCTGCGAACTGCAGGCGGCGCTGCCTACGTGCGTCGGCTATGCCTGCCGGCTGGCTAGATCGGCATCCTGTATCCGTAGAATTCATGATCCTCGTTGTAGCCACCCTCACCGTTGCCGATGCGAGAGAAGTCATCTACAAACTCGATCGCTCGTATCCACTTGACATGCTTGAAGCCCAACTCGCTCTCGCGGCGCAGGCGCCATCCGCAGTCATTAGCCAGCATCGCGGTAAGGAGACGAGATAGCGACGGGCGTCCCGACGTGTAGTGCCCACTCAACGATCAGGGAACAGGAGTGACACCTGCACGCGCAACGACCAGGTCGGGCCATTGTCGGGGCGGACAACGTTGTAAAATCCCTGGACCGACGCATCAAGCGGCTGATCACCGATTTTGAACACGCGGCCGAAACCGCCGCCAACAGGAACGGTCCATTGCTGGCCCGGTGCAGCCGTCCAGTCCGCAGTAATGATTGGTGAACTGGTCAAGAACCACCCGTGACCCCCAGGTATGTTGTAGTTGATGAAGTACTGCGCAGTTAAAAAGTTGACCGAAGGGCGCCCCGGAGCGCCACCAACCGACCATTGATTGTTGGCCAGCAATCCGATCACCCAATGGCCCGGCTCGGCAACCACCACGAAAGTCGGACCAAGCAGTACCTTGCCGGTCCCCAGGATGACATCGCTCGCTGATGGCGCCGTTATGATCGGCCCGAAGCCCCAATAGAAATCCTTGATGCCCGAGTGAACCGGCGAAAGGAACAGCGACTCACTGATGTCGCCGACACCGTTCGTACTGCTGTCGATTAGGGGATTGGGCTGGCTCGTCACCGGAACGATCGTGCGTGAAATGACGTTCCACTGCGCGTTCAAGCTCAAGGGGACGACCGGCTCGATGTTGAGGACGTTCTGTGTCCGGTTGAACGGACCGACGTTGGGGTTGGTGTTGTTCTGGAACGGCACGCTGACTAGCGACGCAATGGGGTTCTGCGATGCCTTGGCCAGGTCTTCGGTTGTGCCGCGCCCTTTTGCGCGCGAGGAACCCTTTGCGTCATCCGGAGTACCAGTTGCGTCATCCGAATTGCCGCTTTGGAACTTGTAGTTCATACCCAGTTTGATCATCTGGGTATCGCGTCGCCACTCGGCGGGGACTGTGGGCGCGGTCCAGTTGCCGAGCTTGAGATAGTCGTATTCGAGCTTGACCGTCCAGTTGGGTTTGAACCGTATTCAATTCCTCCACCCAAAAGCCAGCCACCGTGAGTATTTGTATCAGTCCAGATCGGCGCTCCGCTCGGGAAGGTAAGCGCTGCGCTATCTTGCGCCCAGCCACCGCCGACCTTGCCGTAAGTCAGCCAGCGGTCGACGGCAATTCCAAAACGTGCGGCGACGGTGCTGATCCATTTCGGCCTGTCGAAAAACTGAACCGGCCCCAGCGGCGAGGATACAGTAAAGCCCGGGCGGCCAAAGGTGGCCCAATCAAAGTCTCCTTCGACGCCAACCAAAAAATGACCAGCCTGCAGGTTGTAACCGAGCTGGAAGCCTCCGATGAACGCGGTACTGCCGGGATCATCCCACGTTGTGCCCGCGACGTTCAGCGTGCGGTTGGACCAGGCACCCCCCACGTTGGCGCCCAGATAAAGCCCGGACCAATTGTACGGAGGCGCTTTCACGGAACGTGCGTAAACCGGAGCCTGGACCGTCGGGTCAGCGGCCATGGCTGAGCCGGAGATTGCTGCTGCGATAACAATTGCAATCGCTGTACGCATCATTCCCCCTCTGCGATTTCGAGGTAGTGGGACAGCGAAACCTTCCGTAGGCCCATAAGGGGTGCTCTTTTTAGGCAAAGGCGCACGCAAAATTGAAAAATCATCGACTGTGACATTCGGGCATCATGCATTCCCGGTTCAGTAAGTTCCATTTTGGAAGAAGAACTCACGCCGGGCAGGTGACGCTTGCGGTCAGTGATCTTTTCAGTAGGCCTCACGGTGAAGCCAGTCGGAGAGCCGGATGCGGGGATTCCGCACGTCCGGTTCGCTGTAGGTCGAGTTGATCGACGGTGTTCGTGGCCACGAACTTCATCGTCTGACGCTGTACTGCCTCGGCAATCGCCTCAGCGTCACGGAAGTCGTTCTTCTGGCCTTCGGAATAGGGGCGCACGTACCTCGCCGGCATCAGCCGCGCATCATGCCCAAGCGCTTGAACTTGCGAATGAGGTGATGGGCGCCGAGGCAGGTCTCCATGCCGATCAGGCAGGGGACATAGTGGCAAAGCGTGCTTCGGCCTGGCCACGCGACCACTTCTGCCGCAGCACGATTGCTCCACGACCATCGAGACCAACGATGTGGAACGAGTTCTTACCGATATCAATGCGGATTACCGTGCAGCGCCGTCAGTAGTTTGACGAGCGTTGCCAACTTGCGCCGAATTCAATCTCGCTCCTGCACTGGGAGCGAGCGCCGTCATCACAAAAAGTTAGCCGTTGTTGGTTTCGATTCTTTCTCCGCTCGCTCGGCACCTTCACTTCCTTGTTTGTCGGAGAGCGACAGCAATCCAAGTCGTTCCGCGGCCACTGCAAGCTCCGCAAGAGACTGGAGCTGAAATTTTTGCATCACATTGTGCCGGTGCATTTTGACGGTTCGTTCCGATGTGCCCAACGCATAAGCGATCTGCTTGTGGGGCTTGCCGCGAACCAACAGCGTGAAGACTTCGTGCTCACGCGGTGTAAGGCGAGAAAAGCGCGAGCGTAATGCGGTAGTCCGAGTGTCCTGCTCTCGGATTTGCTCGTGCCGGATGAGGGCACGCCCGATCACCTCCAACAATTTCTCTTTCAGTACCGGCTTGGTAAGGAAGTCTTCCGCCCCCGCCTTGATCGTCTGCACAGTCATCGCAATGTCGCCATGACCTGTCACGAAGACGATGGGCAGCCTGCATCCGAGCTCGGCGAGCAGATCCTGCAACTGCGGCCCGCTCAAGCCGGCCATCTGCACATCTAGCAGAATACAGCCGGGATCCCCGCCCGGCAGCGTCTTCAAGAGTTGCTCGGCCAACTCGTAGAGCGCAACTCCATAGCCGCAGGCGCCCAGCAGCTCGGCAAGAGCCGAGCGGAACGATGCATCGTCATCGACGACGTGAATGATCGGCGGCAACGTCGTCATGCGGCGAGCATCCTAGACAACGGCAGCGTAAAGCGAAACACCGCACCACCACCGGGTCGATTTTCCGCCCATATCTTGCCTCCATAGGTCTCGACGATCGTGCGCGCAACGGACAGGCCAAGCCCGGTGCCATCCCGCTTGGTGGTGTAGAACGTATCAAAGATTCTGTTCAGTTTGTCGGTGGGAATGCCCGTTCCGGAATTGGCGACCTGCACCTCGATTGCGGATTCGCCGGTCAACCCGGTTTGGATCGATATCTTGCCATCACCTGGAGCGCAGTCCTGCATGGCATCCATTCCATTCACCGCAAGATTCAAGATGACCTGCTGCAAGTGAATCCGATCGGCGCGTACGGGCAAGGGGCTGTTCGCCTCGTCGGCATCGAGCGCGACGCCGCGTTTCAATGCCTCAGGGCGAAGAATTTGGAGCGCATCGCGAACAGCCTCATTGAGATCAAAATCCTGCAATTCGATCTCATCTCTCTTCTTCAACAAACCGCGCAGGTGGCTGATGATGTCTGCCGCGCGTTGATTGTCGCGCCGTATGTTGGCGAGGATCCGTTCGGCTCGCTCGATGTCGGGCGGGTCTGCCTTGAGATAGAGCGTCGCCGCCTCGGCATAGCTCTGGATCGCCCCCAACGGCTGGTTCAGCTCATGGGCGACGGATGCCGATAGTGCGCCCGCGGTAGCCGTTCGGTTCAAATGAATGACCTCCAACAGCCGCGCGCGCAATTTCATCTCCACGATCCGGCGACGGCTGTGCTCAAACAGCAACCGACCGATCAATGCGGCTTGCAGGAGCAACGCGAAGAAAATGGCAATCATCTGCCAGCGGTACCGCTCCCATAAACTGAATTCGCGAAAACGGACCTCGCTACCCGGAGGCAGCCTGCTCTCGCTGATTCCGAAGCGTTGCAGTTGACGCCAGTCGAACACCGGCCTGACGAATTCGCCGACGGTGATGGGAATCTCTGACGGCCTTTCGCCGTTGAAGATGCGCAATACGATCCGCGCGGTCTGTTGACCGATCAGGTGGGGGTGAGAGACCAGGCCGCCGGTGCTGCCATAGCCGACGGAGGTTTCTACGTCGATCACGATCGGACGGTTCGCTACTTCGGCCACGGCTGCGAGGGCCTCACGCGGAATGTAGGCCACTCCCGCGCCATCGACATTGATGGCCGTGTGTATGATCGCGGTATCTTCCGGCAGCACCGCCACCCGCTTTCTGATCTCGGCCATCGGCAAACCGAGGAGGTCGATGAATTCAAATCGGTCAGCCAAGGCGGCGACTTCGTCCTTGTAGTGCTTGCGCACGGCTTGCCGCTCCCAAGGGTCGCCCACCAGTGCAATTCGCTTCAGGTTGGGGACGAGCGCTTGCGCCGTAGTCACCGCATTGCGGAAGACCAGCTGGTATATCGTGCCCGTGACGTCGGGCGGCAGGTTCAATCGATCCGCGGTCTCCCTGTCGACGCCGGCAAAAACCACCGGCACTCCAGGCCACAGCTGCGCGCGCGAGCGCATCAGGAATTCAAGCGCTGACGATCCCTGGGCAACGATCACGCCGATTGGTCTGTTGCGATACTTGTTCTGAAGATAAGTGCGCAGAACCTCGAGGTGCTGCGTACCCGGGAAGCGGCTGAGATCGAGATGCTCCGAATAGACCGAAAAGTGCCTCTCCGATCCAGCATTCAGGGTCGATCGAAACTCAGCGGAGAAATCCGCGTACCACGGGCTGTCGGCACTGGACTGATCGAGAATCAACACCGCGGGCGGCAACGGCTCATTTGCTGCCCACGCAACTGGTCCAAGGCCAGCGATCGGCGCAATGACGAGAACTCGATGCAAATGTGCAGAGTGCAGGATACAGCCACCCGCCAGATCGACTGTGAAACCGCCGCGGGCGCAGCACCGTATCCACGATTGCGCGAACACCGTGCGTCAGGTGCGCTATCGTCATGATGACGGTTCGACAAAGGCCCACGGAGCGTCCTTTGCGGCGTCAGCCCAACATGACCAATGATCATGTAACAATAACAATGCGCTGAAATGACTGGTCGGACTGGATCTTTCAGTTCGAGAACAAGTACCACGTTGGTAAGATTGTCGGAAGGAGTGACACGCGCACAGCCGCACAGCGGGGGTCGAAAGCTGCCATCCTGGCTAAAATGAATTCATGACACCGCTGAGACACGGACGCCCGCCGGCGTCGTCGCGGGTCGCGCATTCAGGCGATTTGCGCGTGGGCGCCCTACTCCATCGCAGCGGCACAAGCAACCGTTCTAAGTTCGCCCGTAGCGTCAGCTTGACGTTAATTCACGACCTTGATGACCTGTGGCTTCCAGGTTCCGTCGAGGATGACCTGGTCGGGCCAATAGGCACGAATCCAGACAGAAAAGTTGCCATCGGGTGCCGGTAGCCAGTTGGATTCCTTCTCTTTACCGGGCGATTGGTTCCCGAGATAGATGGTCAGGCTGCCGCGTAGCGGTTCAGCGCGTTCGGGTAGAAGAAGTGTTCGGGGTGCACCAGAAGCCCTTCGCCGGCGGGATTTGCCCTTTGGGGAAGGTGACCTCGTACGACGACTTGCCCACAAGCGGCTGCAATTGCGAGTCGTTGGCGGCCTGGAAGTAGATCGTCTCGTTGCTCTTGTTGGAGTAAGGGTAGGCCTTCACTGCGCCCATGCGGTGGACGTAGTCGGTGCCAAACGCCGCGTTGTTGTACGCCACTGTCCAGCCGTTGCCCGCGGGCTGGCCGTCGTAGCGCCACTGCATCATTGGCGCTTGTCCGCCGCGACAGCAGTTTCCCGCAGCGTCTATACCGCCAACGACTCGCCGGAATTACTGCGCCTTATTTTTGGCATCCTGGATTTGTTGCTGGAGGAGCTTTTCCTCCGCAGCCTTCAGCGGAACCAGCTTGATCGTCAGCTTATCGATCTTGCCGGTGAACCGGAACGGCGGCTGGTAGTCGTTGTCGTCCACGCCCGTGCGGGTATCCACCCCGACATCGAAGGTCTCGTCGATCGTCTCGACGAACGGAATGGTGTGCGGGATCGTCTTACTGGCGACTTCCTTGCCATCCACCGACAGGACGCCGGTGCCGCCTTTGCCGAAACCGGGACCGTCATACTTGAAGTCAAACACGACGGTGTGCTTGCCGGGCGTGAGCGCCGCTTGGCCTTCCCAGCGGAAGCGTTCCAAGTCAAAAAAGTTGTACACAAAGACTGGTTTGCCCTTGAGCAAGTAGAGACCATGGCCACCGAAACGGCCACCGAGCGTATTGATCATGCCTTCTGCACCTCCCTGCGGAATTTCGACCTCGGCGGTGATGGAGTAGGACTTGCCGAGTGATGTCGGGGGCGTCGCTGTAGGGAAGACCGGACGATTCACCCGAGTAGGTGAAGACGGTCCGACCGGCGGTCGCGCTCGGTCGCGGCGTGGCTGCGCGAGCGGCGAAGCTGTTATCCAGCGGGAACACGTTGTATTTCGTCGCCTCGACCAGGAAGAGTTCCTGCATGTCGCGCAGCTTGTCCGGCATCTTGGCGGCGAGGTCGTTGTTCTCCGAATAGTCCTCGGCGATGTTGTAAAGCTCCCAGGTGTAGCCGTTGACGACATTGGGAAACTTGCCCAAGCCCAAATCCCAGGGCGGCTGGGGCGGCGTGGTGGCGGCGAGCCAACCGTCGTGGTAGATGGCGCGGTTGCCGACCATCTCGAAATATTGCGTCGTGCGCGTGGACGGGGCGTTCGCGTTGGCTTTGTCGAAGGTGTAAGCCATGCTCACGCCTTCGATCGGCTTCTGTGCCACGCCATTGACCATGACGGGCGCTTGAATGCCGGTCGCTTCGAGGATCGTCGGCACGATGTCGATGATGTGGTGGAACTGCGTGCGGATGCCGCCCGCGTCCTTGATGTGACCGGGCCATGAGATGGCCATGCCTTGACGGGTGCCGCCGAAGTGCGACGCGACCTGCTTGGTCCATTTGAATGGCGTATCAAAGGCCCAGGTCCAGCCCACCGCCATGTGCGGCGTGGTCTGGGCCGAACCCCAAACGTCATAGAACTTCAACTGCTCCGCGACTGGAATGTTGACGCCTTGGATCGCGGCCATATCGATCGGGGTGCCGAGGATGGAGCCTTCGGCGCTGGTGCCGTTGTCGCCGCTGATATAGATGATGAGCGTGTTGTCGAGCTTGCCCTCGTCTTCGACTTCCTGAATGACCCTGCCGATTTCATGGTCGGTGTAGGCCGTGTAGGCTGCAAAAACGTCCGCCTGACGGATGAAAAGCTTCTTCTCGTCGGGACTGAGCGTGTCCCATTTCTGAAGCTTCGCTCCGCCGAATTCGGGCTGGCCATCCGGCCACGGCGTGAGCTGGGTATTCGCCGGGATTACACCGAGCCGTTTCTGGTTGGCGAAGATCGTCTCGCGCAGCTTTTCCCAGCCCTGATCGAACAGGTGCATGTCGCTGATCTTCTTGATCCACTCCGGCGTGGGCTGGTGCGGTGCGTGCGAGCCGCCCGGGCACGTAATAGAGGAAGAATGGCTTGTCTGGCGCGGCGTTATTCAGCCCCTTCATGTAGTTGATCGCGTCGTCGGCCATGTCGGTGATGAGGTTGTAGCCGGGGTGTCCGATCCACGGAAAGACTTGTGTCTGGTCGCGGAAGAGAAACGGCGTCCACTGGTCAGTCTCGCCGCCCATGAAGCCGTAGAAATAATCGAAGCCCATCCCGCTCGGCCATTGGTCAAAGGGCCCCGCCGAACTTAATTGATAGCTGGGCGTGTTGTGGTTCTTGCCGAACCACGACGTGGCATAGCCGTTCTCCTTCAGGATCGTGCCGATGGTGGCACTCTCCGGCCCGATGACGGAGTCGTACCCCGGGTATCCAGTGGACATTTCGGCGATCACGCCGAAGCCCACCGAGTGATGGTTGCGGCCGGTGATCAGCGCCGCCCGGGTCGGCGAGCAGAGAGCAGTTGAGTGGAACTGTGTGTAACGCAGTCCGGCGTTCGCGATGCGGTCCATGGACGGCGTCGGGATGACACCGCCAAAGGTGCCGGACACGCCGTAACCCTGGTCATCGGTCATGATCAGCAAGACGTTGGGCGCACCCTTGGGCGGCACCACGGTCGGCGGCCAATACGGTTTGGAATCTTTGGCGTCCAGGTTGATCGTGCCGCCGAACGGCGCGGGCGGAGGCGGAAGATACTTGCCGTCTATCGTCGTCGTGGCGCTGGGCGAACCCGGCGTGCCGGTGGTCTGCTGGGCGTAAGAAGTTGCCACTGTCACGACCAGAATCGCACAGCCGACGAGTACGCTGCGTGAGAACAGCACGATTGGATCTCATTCGAAATTTCATACATCAGCTCGGCTCCATGAAACGCGTGCATAGCGTTATCGCTGGCGGTAACGCGACTTACTGCGCCTTGTTTCTGGTCTCCTGTCCCCTTTGCTGGAGCAGCTTTTCCTCCGCAGCCTTCAGAGGAACCAGCTTGATCGTCAGCTTGTCCAGCTTGCCGGTGAACCGGAACGGCACCTGGTAGTCGTTGTCGTCCACGCCCGTGCGGGTATCCACCCCGACATCGAACGACTCGTCAAAACTGATGAGAAACGGAATGGTATGTGGCATCGTCTTGCGGGCGACTTCCTTGCCATCCACCGACAGGACGCCGGTGCCGCCCTTGCCGAAACCGGGACCGTCGTATTTGAAGTCAAACACGATGGTGTGCTTGCCGGGCGTGAGTGCAGCTGGACTTTCCCAGCGGAAGCGTTCGGTGGTGAGTTGGACATAGGTAAAGACCGGCTTGCCCTTGACCAAGTAGAGGCCATAACCGCCGAAGCGGCCACCGATCGTATTGAGCATCCCCTCGGCACCGCCCTGCGGAATGTCCACCTCGGCCGAGATGGAGAAGGACTTGCCGAGGGTGCTGGGGGCGCTTCCCTCTGGTATGCCGGACACTTCGCCGGAATAGGTAAAGACAGACTTGCCGGCGGTGGGGCTCGGTCGCGGGGTAAGGGCGCGTTGGAGAATACTGTTATCCAGCGGAAATACGTTGTATTTCGCCGCCTCGACCAGGAAGAGCTCCTGCATGTTACGCAGCTTGTCCGGCATCTTGGCGGCGAGGTCGTTGTTCTCCGAATAGTCCTCGGCGATGTTGTAAAGCTCCCATTTGTAGCCGTTGACCACGTCGGGCAAATGGCCCATGCCCATCAGCCAAGGCCCCTGCGGGCGGCGTGGTGGTAGCAATCCAGCCGTCGTGGTAGATGGCGCGGTTGCCAAACATCTCGAAGTACTGCGTCGTGCGCGTTGACGGGGCGTTGGCGTTCTTCTTGTCGAAGGTGTACGCCATGCTCACGCCTTCAATCGGCCTCTGCGCGATGCCGTTGACCATCACCGGTGCCACGAATGCCGGTCGCTTCGAGGATGGTCGGTACGATGTCGATCAAGTGGTGGAACTGCGTGCGGATGCCGCCGACGTCGTTGATGTGACCGGGCCAGGAGATGGCCATGCCCTGCCGGGTGCCGCCGAAGTGCGACGCGATCTGCTTGGTCCATTTGAACGGCGTGTCGAAGGCCCACGCCCACGCCACTGCCATGTGCGGCTGGGTCTTGTCCGAACCCCAGACATCGTAATATTTCAACTGATCAGCGACCGGTATATCGATGGCTTCGAGGGCGGCCTGGTCGAACGGCGTGCCGACGGTGGAGCCTTCGGCGCTCGTGCCATTGTCGCCACTAATGAAGATGATCAGCGTGTTGTCGAGCTTGCCCACGTCCTTTACTGCCTGAATGACACGGCCGATTTCGTAATCGGTATAGGCCACGTACGCAGCGAAGACCTCAGCCTGGCGCGCGAAAAGCCTCTTTTCATCAGCAGTGAGCGTCTCCCATTTCGCAAGCTTTGCACCGCCGTATTCGGGTTGCCCATCCGGCCACGGCGTGAGTTCTGTATTCGCCGGAATCACACCGAGCCGCTTCTGGTTCGCGAATATCTGCTCGCGCAGCGCGTTCCAGCCCATGTCGAACTTGCCCTTGAACTTGTCGATCCACTCCTGAGTTGGCTGGTGCGGCGCGTGCGCGCCACCGGGGACGTAATATACAAAGAAGGGTTGGTCCGGCGCCGCCGCGTTCAGCCCCTTGATGTGTTTAATGGCCTCGTCCGCCATGTCGGTGGTCAGATTGTAGCCGGGCTTTCCGATCCACGGGAATATCTGGGTGTGATCGCGGAATAGCCATGGCTTCCACTGGTCGGTTTCCCCGCCCATGAAGCCGTAGAAATAGTCGAAGCCCATCCCGCTCGGCCATTGGTCGAAGGGTCCGGACAGACTGTATTGAGTGCCCGGGGTGTTGTGGTTCTTGCCGAACCACGACGTGGCATAGCCGTTCTGCTTGAGTATTTCGCCGATGGTCGCATTCTCGCGCCCAATGACGGCGTCGTACCCCGGGTATCCGGTGGATTGTTCGGCGATGACGCCGAAGCCCACCGGGTGATGGCTGCGGCCGGTGATCAACGCCGCTCGCGTCGGCGAGCAGAGAGAAGTTGAGTGGAACTGGGTGTAGCGCAGCCCCGCGTTCGCGATCTGATCCAGCGATGGCGTTGGAATGACCCCACCAAAGGTGCTCGGAACGCCGTAGCCCTGGTCGTCGGTCATGATCAGCAAGACGTTGGGCGCACCTTTGGGCGGCACCACGGTCGGTGGCCAATACGGTTTGGAATCCTTGGCGTCCATGTTGATCGTGCCGCCGAACCGCGGGGGCGGAGGCGGAAGATAATTGCCGTCTATTGTCGTCGTGGCGTCCGGCGCACCCGGCGTGCCGGTGGTCTGCTGCGCGTAAGAAGTTGCCACTGTTACTATCAGCAGCGCACAGCCGGCGAGTCCTCCACGGAGAACAGCACGATTGATCTCTTGCGAGACTTTCATCATCGCTTGCCTCCACCAAAATGCGAGGCGTAACGTTGTTGCAGGCGGTAATTTGCTAGAGAGGCTGGCGCTCTTGCCTCGCGCCCAATGCCGCGCCGGCCACTATCCCACGGTGCAGCAAAAGTTTAGTCCCAGATCGGACTCGCAGTCCATTGTCTTTAGGCATAGCCACGCGAAAAGCCGCGTGGACGCCGAGAGCGTGTGGGACGAGGCTGAAGGACGAGTTAGTTGACGTCTTGGTTACCTGGGTCAACCATCTTCGACATAAGACGTCCTTATCCCACATTCGTCGCTGTTTGGCTTTTGAGCTTTTATGCACTCGCGCGATTGCCGTGAAGCAAAGGAGTGACCCATAGGCCACACGCATCAAGATTCACGCTTGCAGCCGAGATCACGAAAGCGCGTGCCATACGCGTGTCACAAGTTGATGTCGCAGTGTCACGCAGGCCACGGAGGCAGGGATGGCGCACTCAAGCATTTCACCGAACTGCTGTCGGTCGCTTGCGCGGCGGCGCCTTGCCCCGTTGGGGGGCTAACTAGCAGGCCGGGGGGCTGACATGGAACGCACGACAACGTGGACCGCATCGCAAGCCACAGCTCGAACGAGCCGCGCGCACCTCACACGACGTATCTCGACCGGCGCCTTGGCCGTCGCACTCGCGCTTGTTTCGCAGGCGTCGCTTGCCGACGAGGGCGGCGTGAGCTTCTGGATCCCAGGCTTCTACGGCAGCCTCGCGGCGACCCCGCAACAACCCGGGATGGTCGCTGGTGAACATCTATTATCATACCACCGTGTCCGCCGGCGGCGACGTGTCCCGGGCGCGCGAGTTTGAGATCGGCAAGATTCCGGTCAATCTAACCGCCAACCTGAACGCCAACCTCAATGCGACAGGGGATCTTGGCATTGTCATTCCGTCCTATGTGTTCGCAACGCCGGTCCTGGGTGGTCAGTTGGCCGTAGGTGCAATTGCATCATATGGCCGCGTAAGCACCTCCTTGGCGGGGACATTGACGGGCGCGTTGACGACGCCGGTTCGGCAGCATCCCGTTCGGCCCGCGATCCGACAGCATCAGCAACTCGGTGTGGGGCTTCGGAGATCTGCTCCCGATGGCGTCGCTGCGGTGGAACAACGGCGTTCACAACGTACATGACCTATATCACCGGCGATATCCCGGTCGGCGCCTACGATTCGACGCGGCTGTCGAATATCGGCATCGGCCATGGCGCGATCGACGCCGGCGGCGGCTATACCTATTTCAATCCGGCGACCGGGCACGAATTCTCAGGCGTGCTCGGCTTCACCTACAATTTCGAGAACCAGTCGACCCAGTATCAGAACGGCGTCGACATGCATTTCGATTGGGGTGCGTCACAGTTCCTGACCAAGCAGTTTCAGGTCGGGCTGGTCGGCTACGTGTACAAAGAGATCGGCTGCGACAGCGGCTCCGGCGATCGCGTGGGCTGCTTCCAGTCGCAGGTGGTCGGCGTCGGGCCGCAGCTCGGCTTCATTTTTCCGGTCGGGGACATGCAGGGCTATATCAATCTAAAGGGCTACAAGGAATTTGCCGCGGAGAACCGGCCCGATGGCTGGAATACGTGGGTCACATTCGTCGATCTCGCCGGCGGCGCCGACCCCGTCGCCACCGCGGCGCATGGTCACGAAATAGCCGACCTGAAACGTCCACGTCGCATATATCACGCGCGGTGAAGGCTGCCCGGCTGCCCGCTGCCGCGAACGTGTCGTGCTGCTTGACGCCAACAACTGGAGCTTGCCAGTTGTCGCATATCTCTCCGATGATGGCGTAATGACGCGCATGCCGGGTGCGAAGGCAGACTTGAATTAAAGAACCCCGTCCAAAATTTAATAATGGAAACGCCGCCCGTTCTCTGCACATTTGGGTGGCGGGTTGCGGAACCATCGCTCGCGTGGTCCGAGGCTGTAGGGCCCCGGCTGATCCACTAGCCGGGGCCCGACCAACGCTTGTTTCATTTTGATGATGTCATGATTCATCCGTATGCAGTTCTGGGATACTTGGTGTTTTGCGCGGCGGCAGCCTGGACGATGGCGTTGATCGTGTGAGCGCTGCGCAGCGGCGAGGGTGCTAATCTGCGAGCGCCGCGCTGGCCGGTTCCCCGACAAGACCAAACTTACAACACGTCATTGAATACGAGCGCGGTTTAGACGGCAGAGCGCCCCAGCGGGCTTCGCGCTCTCGAACTAATGCCGAAGGCCGTTGATCGCTGGGACGCTTCTTGCGGGTCACGAGCCTTCCACGAGCACAAAGATTTTGCCGTCTCTTACGTCATACTTTGCGAGAAGCTCCGCATCAGCCTCCGAGTCAACTCTTATGGCGGCGTGTGGGTGGCGCGCCTTGATGGCTCGAATGGCCTCACCTTTGTCAGGAATGGCAACGAGCGACCATTTCTGCAGTGGCGATGCGCCACTAGGGTTCGGTAGCACGGTAACAATCTTCCACCCTGTTGTCATGCACCTAAGGCTAACCTCGTCCTTAGTGCCAGCTCATCCGACAACCAGCACGCGACGACCAAATCAGTTTACCGCAACTAGCCTCCCGGGGCGAGTGCCTCGCGATCATCGGGCTCGCCCTTGGCGGCGACCTCGCTAAGACCGCTCTGCAACAAAGACCGGAATCCGCCGGGCGGTGCGCTCTTGGTATTCCGCGTAAGGCGGATACGCCGCAATGGCAAGCTTCCAGAGCCGAGACCGTTCATCCTCGTCCTCGACCTCGCGCGCTCGCATCGGTCGCACCACGGTCTCATCACGGATTTCAACATCCGGATTAACGCGCAGATTGTGCACCCAAACCGGATCCGTTGGTGCCCCGCCCTGCGATCCGACGAGGACGTAACTATTGCCCTCCTTAGCGCGCATCAGTGGGGTCTTACGGACCGCACCGGTCTTTTTCCCGATGTGGGTCACGATGATCACCGGCAGTTCTGTATCACGTAGGGTGGGTGCCTTCGGTACCGCCACTACTTTCATAAAGCTCGTCTTGGAGCCACTGCGGCTAGATTATCCGGCCTCGTTATCGTGGACGCTGCCCCGCCTTTCGCACTGCCACTGCAAGGGCGAATACACTGAGAAATGCGAAGAGCGTCGCGAACATTGGATACTCGAGCAAAACAGCGGCAATCGCCGTGAACAGGCTGCCAATCCCCGTGAAGATTAGCGCATCGCCTCGATTTTCGTCCGTCGGGCGCATGACAAACCGAGTTGGTTAGCGGGACCCGCACGAAGGCTGAAGAGCAATATTGGCTGCTAAGGATTTTTTGGTTGCTGTGTCGGGAATGGGTTTAGCCACGCCCAGTGCGGGTTTGCCGACCTGCAACCCGTTGCCCGCCACTTGGGAGAGAACGGGCTCCTAGGCGCTGACCGGCAAACCCACGATTTCAACGCGCGGACCCTTCAACAGTTGCACACAGCGCATCGGAGCCGCAAGAAATACCCCGCTAGGAAGCGGGGCTAAGTCGACCATCATGTGTTGCCATAACCGGGCTTGCCGGTGCTCTAAATGGGCAAGCCCACTCACTCAACACAAGCCGCGCAGGTTGGTTGCGCACAGCGCGGGTAGCAGACACAAAAAAGCCCCGCGTCGAGGCGGTGCTAAGGTGACCATCAAAGGTTGCCAACCTGACGCACCCAGCTTTCTATGGCGGCTATCGCTCCTACTACGGCGGCGGTTATCGCCCGGCGCTCTATGGCGGCTATCGCGTGGCGCGTCGGGTGGCGATCCATCGAGCACGCTGGCGTTGATGTCGCCAGGGCGGCCGGGCACCGCGAGACCGAGTGCACACTGCCATGGGGTTCGGATGCGAGCGCTGCCCTGAGTGGCAACTCCGCTGCCCAGCGCGGGGCTATTGCTGACGGCTGCTGTACACCTTGCCTGTGGTCTCGACGGCGGGCGATACCTCCACCGAGACATCACTGATTGCGCCCTTGCGCGCTAGCGTCAGCTGCAAGCGCTCACCAATCTGGGTGAGGCTGATCTTGTTGCGAAGCTGAGCGGCGCTGCGAATTGTTGTGCCATCGGCAGCAATGATGATGTCTCCTTTCTGGATTCCGACTTGTTCCGCTGGCGAGCCGCGGCGGACGTCTGCGATCAGAGCCCCTACAATTGCCTCTGTGGACGTCGCTACTGCAGGCGCCGTCATGTCCTTGATGGAGACACCGATCCGGCCCCGCCGCACGTGGCCATGTTCCACGATCTGATCCATAACGCGACGCGCCATGTTGATTGGCACGGCGAAGCCAATCCCAACATTGCCGCCACCCGTGGAAAAGATCGCGGTATTGATACCGATAAGCTCACCTCGCAAGTTCACCAACGCGCCGCCCGAATTGCCTGGATTGATGGCCGCATCGGTTTGGATGAAATCCTCGTATCCTTGCTCACCAATACCCGTGCGACCGAGTGCGCTGACAATGCCGGACGTCACAGTCTGGCCAAGGCCGAACGGATTGCCGACGGCGATCACGAAGTCGCCGACGTCAAGCCTATCACTATCACCCATCGGGATAGTCTTTAGCGACTGCGCTCCCTGCACGCGGAGCACTGCGAGATCTGTGCCGGGGTCGCGCCCGACGAGTTTCGCATCTAAGCGGCGTCCGTCCTTCGTCATCACCTGCACGGTTGCGGCTTGTGCAACCACATGGTTGGCAGTCAGCACGTAGCCATGCGCGCATCGACGATGACGCCCGACCCTACAGCCTGGATCTCCCGCTCGAGTTCCTTTGGCAGCCTCCAAGAATTCACGGAATCGTGGGTCATGGTAGCGGGGATTATTCTCCTTAACCCGACCACGGACCGCGATGTTGACGACGCTCGGCGTGACCTCGCGCACGAGCGGCGCCAACGTCGGCAACTTCCCCCCGCTGAAGCTCCGGCATCTGTGTGAGAGCAGGTTGAGCCGGCACCAGGCAAAAAATCATCACCAACAATAAGGGGAAGGCGAGCGCTCTGGCGGTCATGGTGGCAATTCTCACAACTCGTCCCAGGAATGTTTCGGACGCCGGAAAGATTGGCACACCGTCACGCTCGGGTTGGGGACACGCCACCCGGCGGGTTTTCTCGTTCTCTCTGAGCTAAAAACGCAATGGCCGTCCGGCGCGCTTCAGCCAAGTCGGACGGTGGGCCGACATGCGCGAGGCCTACGTCGTCGCCGATGGTGAAGCGGTAGGTCTCGTATGTTTGTCGGTTCACTACAAAAATAGCGGGATGTTCCTGGCGAACGACGTGAAAGCTCATGCTACCCTCCAGCGTCAAAATGCGGACGGGAAGCGTGCCTGCCGGTCGTTAACGATTTCTTAATCCCATTTCGTGCGAGGTTCCCCAACCTCGACCGGCACCGCCCATGCAGGACATAGCCAGCACTGCTCCGGGACCCGACGAAGGCGGAAATAAGAAAATTTTTCGCAAAGAAGGACAGCGGAGCTTACCCAATCGCCAGCTTACTATTTCGGTCCGGCGTCGTTTATGCCCGCTGGCAACATCAACACATGCGCCCATTGCCTTGCGCGTACGCTCGTCTTCGGGTGGGCCAGAACAGTGCCAGCAACCCTGAAGCGACCATGAGATCTGTAGTAAACCCGGCCCGGCCGACGGTTGATCTTCGCGGCCTCTGAGTTGCAGACGGCCTCATTGCCAGCTTCTCGATCGCGGCGGCGTCGGTCTGCATTTCGGCGACCACACCGTGTTGCCACTGGGTGCATCATGGCACAAAGGCCATGATGGCCAGCCGCTAAGCGTCGCTGGAAGGCGAGCACAAACGCGGCGCCCAGCAGTAGGTAGTAGCCGACTGTTCGCAACGCTGCCGCAGACGTGGATTTGTGGTGAGCGCGTGCTATATCGCGCGGAGCCGGGACCAAAGATCTTCTTGGCCGTCAGGTGCTGTTTGCTCTTCCGATGATGCAACAATCGCCATGAAGCCGACGCCGGAACCATCAACCCAGGAGGTACTGGCCGGCTTGGTCGAGCGAGTGACCTATCATAATGCCGAAAATGGCTTCTGCGTTCTACGCACCAAGGCGCGCGGCCATCGTGATCTCGTTACGCTGGTGGGACACGCCGCAACGATCGCCGCCGGCGAGTGGATCACGGCCTCGGGCGAATGGGTCAACGATCGACGCACGGCCAACAGTTTAAGGCGCGCTTCCTGCGCACCTCGCTCCCCAATTCGGCCGACGGTATCGAGAAATACTTGTCGTCTGGCATGATCCGCGGCGTTGGCCCGGTTTACGCCAAGAAGCTGGTGCGCGCCTTTGCCGACAAGGTATTCGACGTCATCGGAAC
>CAWHQY010000106.1:0-181265 GCA_963831505.1 uncultured Alphaproteobacteria bacterium
CGTTGGCACGCCTGAGACATGCCAACTGCACCGAGCGATGTCCGCTTTCAGCGGTAACCCGGAAGACATGTGCTCATGTTGAGTTCTTCTCAGTTTGGTAGAGTCGAGATGTGGCGCGGTGGCTTTAGGTTCGAACATATCTGTTCCCGCCCCTTTCGTCTGGCGGTGCCTTAGTGGTTCGACCGTGACTCCGTTTCCACATCTACCGGGTCGCCGGAGGCGGTCGCCCGCCCCCCGGTCGGGTAGGATCGAGGCGCGGACCGGGCTTCGCATGATGCCGACGTTTCCTCGATCCCCCCTATCATTCCGTACGGCGGGTTTTCCTCGATACGGCTGGAAGGCTGGCTTTCAGATGGGGCCTTCCCGGCTTCCACGCGAGCTTAAGTCTGCTCCCGACATCCGCGGCGCGTTGGCCAGTTTGCATCCACCCTTCGTACACCTCGTGGTCCAACAGTTATCCCGCACAGTGTCGGGTCGTCAACTCGATCGTGCACCGCCATGAAGTGGATTACCACTTCCCCAGGGGTCCTCGCTCTTGCTCGAGTTATGTTGTCTCGAGCCGTCATCACTTAATCGACCCCATCCGCCCCACTTGTGGGCACATCGCGATTTCACTGCACGGCAGCTTATACGCGATGTCTTCGCTGTGCGGGAGCGCCTAGGCGACCCACGAGTGGTTCCGAGCTTTCGCTGCACATTGCTTCCTGTCATGCCGCCCTCTCCGACCCCGGGGAGTTCGAACATCGTATCGTCCAAATTCACGATGCCGACATGGTCTTCGCCATGGGAACACTGGCTCGACACTCCCGATATCTCCACAATCCGTTTCACGTGGGCGATCATTTCGGGGCTGCACGGGTTCACAACTGCTACGGCCTGACAGGTTGCTCGCCTCCCCGGACGGATCTGACCGGAACACGCTTCCAGCCACAGGAGGCTTTTACGTCCAGGCTTTCGACGGAGCGGTCACCCTTACCGTCGCTGGATATAACTACGACATCGATTGGACTCCTATGTCGGCGGGACTTCCACCCGCTGCAATGGCAGCTAGCTTCGCTGCACGCTCCCACAGAACGTGGCGTGCGGATTTCCCGCACCACGCTCTTCGGCAGTTGGTTCACAGCTTTCACTGCTATCTGTTCAAGTTTCGTTTCCATGGTCAGCTGATCTTCTCTCTGAGTAGAAGGCCGTAACTCCCGTTGAATGGAGCCCATGTCGCCCAAGAACAATTCAACTACCGCTGACCGCTTCCCCATGTAGCCGGCTCTCCCGACCGCAGAGTAATATCAGTCAGTCTGACTTCCACCCGGTCATCAGACCCTTCTCACCTCTTCGGCTTGGCAGGTCCTACAAGCTTGCGCCTGAACTGGATGGATCTCCCTTGTTCGCGCTGCTTCCTTTGGTTGCATGCTGGCGGTATGAACCCCGGGAGCGCCTCAGACCGCTCGCGTTGTCGCGGCCTGCGGTTCCGCCTTCCCCTTTGAGCGACAGGGTCGGCTACTCCGATCACGTTCGATTTCGGGGCTATGTTCCCGTTCATTGTCGTTCCGGCCTACAACCTCCCTGTCTACGCTTCGCAGCGGCCGTTACCGGACACCACGCAAGACTCGGTTCGCGGCTGTTCGCTAGACTTTGCCGCGGCCGTCATCGCAGACGGCAGACTTCAACGCGCTTGCAAGGCGCAACGCTCATCGAACCGGACAGGCAGATCTTCCGCATCCGGCTCTCGGACAAGACCTCACGCCTTCACCCACGGCACGTCGCGTCCGCGCGCGGTTAGACGTACGAGCCCGAAGTGCCCATAGAGGTGCGAGAGTGGATAAGTCCCGCCCTTGCGTCGCCTGACCTTGTGCTTGGAGCGCAACCACCGGCGCAGCCGCACAGCGGTGTAGTTGTCGATCGCCCGATATGCTTTGGTGGTGGTGCCTACATTGAAGTAGTTCGCCCATCCACGCAGCGTGCGGTTCAACTTACCCACCAGCTCTGTGGTGTCTTGCCCTAACCCGGTTCGAGCCGTCAGCATATGAATGGTTTCCACCATGCGCTTGATGCTTTTCTTCGATGGCCGGTACCCCAGGCGCGCCTGGCCGGTTCTCGCCGAGTACATCCGCCCGAACGAGTATCCCAAGAAGTCGAACTCCTCTTCCGGCACCTTGCAGATTCGTGTTTTCTCCTCGTTAACCGTGAGCTTCAGCTTGCCCATGATCTTGCGTAGTTGCTGCAAGGCCTCTTCGGCTTTGCCTCTCCGGCACAAGATCACGAGGTCGTCAGCATAGGTCACGATGCGAGAGCCGAGGCTTTGCTCCAGCCCGAGCATCTTCCAGCCCAACACGAACCGACGCATGTAGATATTCGCCAGCAATGGTGAGATGGGCGAGCCCTGCGGAATGCCGCGCCGGTTGTCTCGGGCCTCCGTCGTGCGTGTCTTCCTTCCTCGATCATCGGTTTCTTCTACGGGGCATTCCAGCCACATCTTGATCAGATGCAGCACGCGCCGATCAACAATCCGGCGCGCTACCGACTTTAGAAGTTCGGCATGCGGAATGCTCCCGAAGTAGTCCGCGAGGTCGGCGTCAACGACTTCCGGATGGCCGCGGAACAGCTGCGCTTCCACCTCGACCACCGCCTGTTGGGCATTGCGCCCAGGACGGTAGGCGTACTGCTCTGGTGGAAGATCGGCCTCAAAGATCGGTTCCAGCACCAGCATCGCTGCCGTCATGCAGACCCGATCCCGCAAGGTCGAGATGCCCAATGGCCTGAGTTTGCCATTGGCCTTCGGTATGTACACTCTTCTGATAGGATCCGGTCGATACGTCTCCTGCCTGAGCGCAAGCGCCAGTTCGCCAAGCCACCGCTGCAACCCGTACGCCTCGATGTCCGCGAAATCCTGACCATCCACACCCGGTGCGCCCTTGTTGGAGCGGCACTGGGCATAGGCATGGGCCAAGATGTCTTCCCGGTTGATCTTGTCGTACAGGGCGTAGAAGCGGTAGCCGGCTTCTGCCTTCGCTTTCGCGTGCAACGCCATCTGCAGTTTCTGAACACTCTTCGGAGTTAATAGGTTGCCCAATCTCCAGGTCCCTCACTACGTCTTGCGTTCGTCTTGAACTGAGGTCCCTTCCCTCCCCCGGCGTTACCCGGCTTCATCGGTACTACGAACCTCTCCGTACCCCCAAGGCACCCGGCCTGTCCCTCGCGGGCGTCCGGTTGATCATCCCTGACCGCGCCTTGGGGTCTCCCGTGTTGCGTGCGCTTTCCTTGTGTACATGCTGTCGCCACTACCCCGGCGCAGCGGCTGGGCGTACTCTTCGCTCTGCTTCACCCAGCCGTGTCAGCCTTCCCCGAAAGGGTTGTCGGGTCGGCCTGCGCATCGTCCTTTTCGAGGTTTGCTCGGCGTTCACTCGCGTTACGGCCTGCACACTCGCGCTGTCACCAATTCGTGACACGCATTCCGAAGGCTTCAGCTATTTCGTCACCTCCATAGCTGCTCCGGTTGCTTCCGGCTGGAGCGGTTGCCGGGTGGGACTTGCACCCACTGGAAAGCGCCGCCTTTGCACGGCGCACACCCGAAGCAGTCATTTGGCTGATGTCCGCGCGATAGAGCAGGCGTGTCCCTCAAGGCGCATTGCGCCGGCAAGGCCATTGAATGCGCAAAAAACGAAAACCTTTGAGCTTTGGTTGGTCAGGGAGCGCAAGGAACGTCGCGGTCAAATCCCGGACCCGTCTGCCATCAATGTTTACGTTGCGAGTTCCTCTAAGGTTATCTTGGCTTCTCGCAGAACCGCTGTGTCGAACCCTTCCGTGAACCAATTGTAGATCGGCGCGAGCAGATCACGGGCTTCATCGTGCTTACCCTGGTGCAGCCACAGAGGCACAGCCACAAAGTTAGTGGCCCTTCCACACCCACGAGGCACTGTAGCTCGCTGTCGTTCTGCGTTCTCAGGCTCATGGTAGCGCTTCCGTCGCATGACAATTTCCCGATGCTGTTGCGGACGAGCAACTGATTTTTTGTTTCGCATGGGAACAACACATTGTGCACTTACGCCGAAATAGAATCTCGGCGGGCTTCAGACACAGCCAAAATGTTCCTGGAGATCCTTGCAATCTATGTTCTCATGCAGTGCACCAGTGTACTCGCCCGGTTGATTGGACGCCGGCGCGATGTGCTTCACTACGTTTCACGATCTGATCTAAGCTAATCGGGCATAGTCTCGATGACGCGCGATGCTTGGATATTTGGTGTCTCGATTGCGTGGTGTGTATTGGTTGCGTCGTTGATGGTGTTGATTATCTTTTCGCATTGATACATCCACGACAAGCTGTGCCGCACCACCACTCGACACCCAAGCTATATTGCAGCCCGCCCCCACCCCATCCCTCAAGCGCGTTGCAAAGTACGGGTCGTCAGGCGGTGAAAAGCCGAAGGCAATCCTGTGCGCCTCGTCAGCGCAGGTGTGCTGCCGCAACAATCGGACCTGAAAACCGCACTCTCACGAATAGGACGGGCTAAACCGTTAAGATCGATAAAAAGTGAGCCTATGAAATTCGTCAACGACGGTATCATCATCGGGATGCAGCCGCGCGGTAACGTTTAGCACTCAGGTTAAACTCAGGCTTTCATTGCAAGCAAATCGGCGTGGGCGCGATGCTAACGCGTCTGGCAAGTTGACCAATCGCCCCCTAACGAAAGGCCAACGCGTCAGGCACGGGCCGCTGGATGATCTGAGCAATCGTGCAGCGGCCCACCCTATTACGTTCACAATCACCGGCTGATCGCATATATCGAGCCATGCCCAATAAGCCGCTTGATTTGCCTTCAGTGAGCCCTCTTTCGATTTCCGTCTCGTTTGAAGGTGACGCCCTGCACGCGCATCTCGGTCATCGTCTCCGGATTGTCAGCGTCAAGGCAAAGATGATCAAAGGTCGAGCCGGGTAGGCGTACGATAGCAGCTGCAACATCCGGCGGACCGCCTCCGCAATCCTCGATCATTTTGATAATCGACCTGGCGATCATAGTGGCTCGTTTGTACGGGCGCATGTCGAAAAAACCTGCATGTAAGTAGTCGACGGGGCTGCCGGATGCACACGCCTCCGATGGTGACAATTGAGGCGTGGTAGTCGTCAAATGGCATCGCCTGGGATCGCGCGTTGCTACGCAGTGCTCCGGATTACGGCATTTTGCTCAAAACCGTAAGGGTTGCTAGTTTTCTGGCGCATCTGAGCGGGGTGCTTATAGACGACGTAATGGCTGTCCTACTGCCTATTTTCGACAGTTTTTCAGCCAGCTGCCAGCGCAATCACGGATTTTTATTAACGAATAAGGCGCAAGCTTCGTCACATAGTTTGTTGATCTTCAGAGACGAATGAAATGCCAGCGGGCCAGCGGAAAGCGGACCGGGTACACTTTCAGCACGAGCACTCCGTGAATTTGATGGCAGTCGATGGCACGTGGCGGCGCGCCTGCTTTTTAAAAGATGTCTCAGCCACCGGTGCAAGACTGGAGGTCGATGGTTCAACGGACGTCTTGCAGTCGCGCGAATTCTTCATGATCCTTTCCTCAAGGGGACTCGCGTTTCGCCGGTGCGAACTGATTTGGATTAATGGCTCAACAGTAGGCGTTCAATTCGTGTTCAACTCTGGAAAGAAGAAGAAAGCGAAGTCGGACTCGTGATCGCCATTTCAGCCAGCTATATCCAGTTGATTTGCACGCGGAGTATATCTGCTCTCGACACCGAATCACTGGAATGTCGAGAGGCGAAAGAGGCTCTTTTCCGCGACGGCAATCGGTTTGTTCTGTACCTATCTGACGGAGCGCCGCCGCCTTCGCGCAAGGAGCGAATTGTTTCCCTTAGTTCCCGCGAAGCTTTGCTCTGGCTGAATGAAGACCAGACAGAAGCTGGCTCGTTTTGGGAGTAACCGACGGATGGGCCAATTGATCGAGCTCTCCTATCGACGCTTTCCGCGACGGATTATCGATACACTTGTCAGGTCCGGATACCTGCTGCGCGCGGAGCGGCACAAGCTCGCAGCGGCAATGCGTGCGTGGGATTGCCTAAGGCAAGACGCGGCAAGAACCTTAGCGCAAGTTTGTCAGCCGGCCAAAGAATAGACCTATTGCAAGGTGCCATCCAGCACCAGAGTTGTGGGGGTTCCGGCAAGTTTGATGTGCAGTTGCGTAGTGCGTTACCGATTTTGAAAACGAATGATAGGCACCTGAGCGAAGATAGAAACGAAGCCAGCCAATTCACCGTTGCAGAGCCACTTGTCGGACAAGAGGGTTTTGCCAAGTCCCGGAAGCCTCGGAAAGCGGGCCCTAAGCGCGTCCGCGTTGGGTTTATCCACGACGGACCATCAATCGGAAGCATTGAGAATGATTAAAGAATGGTAGCCGCGAAGTAGGCGCACCAAAGGGTGCTCTCGGCGCTACATTAGTGCGTCGGCTTCCCCTCACCGCACGTGTTTCCAAGAACCGGCGGATCACGCCATCATTTACATTTTACTTACCTTTACTGGTAACTCGGCCTTGTCGGTTTTTGCAGCATCTTACATCCCGGAGGGGCTGCAATGGGCACATCAATCCGATGGACGAAGCGCCTGCGTGTGTTGCTGCGCTGCTGGCGCGGAGCACCACTCACCTGGCTGATCATTGGCGGATTTGTAATGATGGTCGCAACCGCCCTCGGTTCCGCCGTGACCGTGGAGCGCTTCCGGCAGAACGCGATCGAAAGCGGGCGCGATAGCCTGGAGGGCGCGGTACGGCTGCTGGCCCGGCACTTCGATCGCGAGCTCGAGGATTTCTCGGTGCTGCAGACGAGCATCATCGATGAAATCGAGAGCCGTGGGATTGACTTTCCCGATGTGTTTCGCGGCGAGATGGCGACCCTCGCCTTCCACGAGCTGCTCCGCGACAAAGCCTCCGGCTGGTCCGATGTAGCCGGCGCGAATGTGTTCGATTCCGATGGTGCGCTCATAAATTCTTCGAAGAGTTGGCCGGTCGCCGACATCAAAATTTCTGACCGAAACTACTTCAAACGGCTAAAGGACGATCCGTCCTTGCAGGAGGAGGTAGAGGTAGTCCCCACTCGTTTTGGCAGCGGGCCAGCTATCGTGTTCGCCCGACGCGTCTCCGGCCTTCATGGACAGTTTCTCGGCGTGGTCACCCGCGCGATCACACCCGAACAGCTGGAATCTTTCTTTGCGTCGACCGGCCTTGGCGAGGACTCCTCGATTTCCATGCACCACCAAAATGGTCAGCTGCTCGCGCGCGTTCCACGCGTGGATGCGATGATAGGTCAGAACTTCCGCAAGGGCTCGGCCGCGCAGTTGTCGGTCTTCGACCGATCGGACGTCACGATCCAGCTCGCGAGCCCGATCGACGGCAAAGAACGCATCATCGCTTCCCGCAAATTGGCGCGGGAACCACTTGTCTTGGTCGCAACGAAAACGCTTGATGCGACACTAGTTACCTGGCGCACGCAGACAAAATTCTTCGTGGCAGTCGCCTTGGTGTCGGTCGCTCTTCTGGTCGTGACGCTATATCTCATCTTTCGTCAGATGACTCGCAGGCTCTCCCTGGAAAAGCAGCGCCTCGATACCGCACTGGATACCATGACGCAGGGCCTCTTGATGTTCGATAGGGACGAGCGGCTTATCGTCTGCAATCGACGCTACATTGAAATGTATGGGCTGTCCTACGATGTGGTGAAGCCCGGCATTTATTTTCGCGACGTGATCCAGCACCGCCAAGATACTGGCTCCTTTAGAGGCGATGTAGAAGCTTATTGTGATCGGGTTTTGAGCGCAATCGTCGGCACGCACACTTCGGTGGTCGAGACCGCTGACGGACGACTGATCGAGATCAGAAATCAGCCAGCTGTATCCGGAGGCTGGCTCGCCACCCATGAAGACGTCACAGAGCGGGTTCGCGCGGAAGAGCGTATCGCGTACATGGCACATTACGATGCTCTGACCGATCTTCCCAATCGCGTGCTGATGCGAGAGCATCTGGAACGTAGAATCGCCGACCTGGCGGAAGGCAAGCCGTTTGCGATTCTCTACATCGACATCGACGAGTTCAAGGGCGTCAATGATTCCCTCGGTCATGAGGTCGGGGATGAGCTGCTGCGCTATATCGCAAACCGGCTGCGCAGTTGTGTCACTGCCAATGATCTGGTCGCGCGTGTCGGCGGCGACGAATTCGCGATCATCAAGCCGGGCACCAGTGATCAGACCGAGCTGACAATTCTGGCTGAGCAGATCCTGATGTCTTTGCGTGAGCCTGTAAGCTGCAAGGGCCAAGAGATTCGCGCGGACGCCAGCATCGGCATTGCAATTGCACCTGATCACGGCAATACTCTAGAGGACCTACTCAAGCGCGCGGACCTCGCAATGTACGCCGCAAAAGCTGCGGGCCGTCGTACCTTCCGCTTCTTCGTTCCCGAGTATGATGCGAAAGCTAGGCAACGTCGTCAGCTTGAGCTCGATCTTCGCCGGGCACTTTCCAACGGTGAGTTTGACATTCATTATCAGCCGCTAGTTGATCTTTCAGCTGATGTTGTCACCGGCTGTGAGGCGCTGCTGAGATGGCGCCATCCCCAGCGCGGGCTGGTATCGCCCGCGGAATTCATCCCGCTCGCGGAGGAAACCGGGCTAATCGAAGAGGTTGGCGAATGGGTGCTGAAGCAAGCTTGCGCCGAGGCCGCAAGTTGGCCCGGCCAAATCCGGGTCGCTGTCAATGTCTCACCAGTGCAGTTCCGCTCTAAGACCTTGGCGCTGAAAGTCGCAGCTGCACTGGCCGAGTCTGGTTTGGCGCCAGGACGACTTGAGCTTGAGGTGACTGAGACCGTGCTCATTCGCGATGACGAGGAAGCGCTCACCATATTGCAGCAACTGCGCGAGCTTGGCGTGCGGATAGCCCTTGACGATTTCGGTACGGGCTATTCGTCGCTGAGCTATCTACACCGCTTTCCCTTTGACAAGATCAAGATTGATCGCAGCTTCATCAGCGATATTGGCGAGCCCGAAGGCTCTTCGCCGATTGTGCAAGCGGTGGTGACAATGGCAGCGGCTCGTCAGATGGCGACGACTGCCGAGGGGGTCGAGACCGCGGCCCAGCGCGAGATCTTGAGACAGCTCGGCTGCAGCCAAATGCAGGGATATCTATTCAGCCCGGCCTTACCGATATCGAAACTGAGGCAATTGCTTTTGTCGCAGCGTGTCGCTGCGGCCTGAACTTTCCGGAGTATCTTCCCCGACTGATTACAATGCCGCCATTGGGAAGGTCGACGCTCACCGTCTTGCCTTCGAGCTCGTTCAGACTCTTGATGGTCTTTGGTGCGATGACCTGCATCTCCTCATTGTAGAGCCTGGTCACATAGTTGAACTGCTTCTTGATGCCGTTGGCGATGCCCTTCTTCTCGAGGTAGTCAAGCGTGTCTGCGCGTACGATGCCGAGATCGACGCCCTTTAGGAAAAGGACGTCAGCGGCGCCCTCACCGAACCTCGACCGATGATTGGCAGGATGCGCAGATTACCGTCGTCGTCGAGGACGGAAGCCAGGTCGGCACCGAGCTGCACATAGGTGCCGCCAATCGTACCGGTAAGCAGCGTGACCGTGTTGGCGTTCAGCGCCTTCGTGGTTGAGGCCGAGCCAAAGTGGTATAGTGCCTTCAGGCTGTCGCTGACCTTGGCCGGGTCATAGTTGAGCTGTTCAGCATGGGCCGCAACGGCGGAAGCCATCATGCTCATCGCGGCAAACACTCCAAGGTACTGTCGCATTGGCATCCTCCCGATGGGATTAGTTCAGCGGGAACCTGGCACATGGACATAACCTGCCCGACTGTTGAATTGTTCCCCAGCAGACGGCCTGACGGCGGCGCGCTCGTCGCTGCAAAAGGCAGCCGCTGTTCAAAAAAGGCACGCTCTACCTCGCATGTGCCCTCCAAAGCTCCCCCGTCGCAGCCGTCCACGTAGAGCCTAGGCGAGCGGATCGAGTTTGTGGGGCTTGCAGTTTCGATCAGCGAAGCGATGCGGCGTAGTGCCAGCCCCGCCGTCGGAGCCTGCGAAGAGCATATGGTCATACCCTCTAGCCGCTCCAGCCGTTCGGATAGCTCGGCCGTCTCGAATGCCTTCACATAGCTGTCGATCAGCTTCCCGATTTCGGCAGCGTCAGCCGGCGTAAGGTCGCCCGACACGACGGCAGCGAGAATAGCGGAGACGACGGAGGCGGCATCTTGGGCGCTCTTATTGTTTTGCGCGGATTATCGCTGCACCCATTGCATCAGGGTTATGGCCGATCGCTGGCGATGATGCGCGGCTTTCGGATATCGAACCGCAATTCGTCTGCACAGACTGCGGCAAGCGCGGCGCCGACGTGCGGCCGGACTTCAATTGGAATGTCACCAAGCCGGTCGGTGGTTACCGCTAAACCCAGTATTGTTCCGGATACGAAACTTAGGAAGAGCGCAACCAATATTTCTCTAGGTTTGGCCATCGGCTAGGAGGCCGCCATGACCAAGACATTGAGCGCGGAACAACACCTAACGATGGAACAGATTTTGGCGGTTCTTCGCAAAGTGGATGCGGAACAGTCGAGGCAGGATAACGCCCCTGCTTCCGCAAAGGTTTTGAAGTTTGTGCGAGCAACCTGATTTCGTTCCGGTCGTCTCCATCCGGACCGAAATGCGCCTCGTGCAGCGTGGCACTAGTGGTTCGTCACAGTGATTTTGACGTTTTGATACCGAGCCATTCGAGGATCGGCAAGCTTTCCAGCGGCACGAGGATTTCGATGCTTCTGGGGACGCCCGGTTGACGTCGGATGAATCCGTTTCGTTCGAGGGTGACGATCATCTGGTGGACCGAAGGCGGGCTGACGTGGAAATGGCGCTGGATGTCGGCTTCGGCGGGCGGCTGTCCGAACATGTAGGAATAGGTATGGATGAAAGCGAGGTAGTGCCCCTGCTTCTCGGTGAAGCGCGCGCCTGATTTTTGACTCATCGTTGGATTCGTCCCGGCCTCCGACAAGGAGGCAAAGCATGAATGTACGTTATCGGGTCGAATTGAGCCAAGCCGAGCGCGATGAACTGACGGCGATGCTCGGCGGCGGCAAGCACGCCGCCCGCAAGCTGAAGCGGGCGCAGATTTTGCTGGCGGCCGATGGGGGCCGCTGCGACGCGGAGATCGTCCGAACCGTCCGGGTCAGCCTTTCCACCGTCGGCCGGACCAAGCGCCGCTTCGTGGAAGGCAATCTGGAGCGGGCCTTGAGCGAGGAGCCGCGTCCGGGCGCGGAGCGCAAGCTGACCGGCAAGGAGGAGGCCCTGCTGGTCGCGACCGCATGCGCCAAGCCGCCCGCCGGCCGCAAACGCTGGACGCTGACGCTTTTGGCCGACACGATGGTCAAGCTCACCGATCACGACAGCCTGTCGGGCGAGACCGTGCGTCGCCGGCTGGCCGAGAACGACCTCAAGCCGTGGCGCAGGGACATGTGGTGCATTCCCTATGTCGATGGCGAATATGTCGCTCGCATGGAAGATGTGCTCGATCTCTATGCTGAAGCGCCTGATCCTGAGCGGCCCCTGGTCTGCTTCGACGAGACCCCCGTCCAGCTGATCGGCGAGGTGCGCCAGCCGGTCCCGGCCCAACCGGGACGACGCGAGCGCTACGATTACGAGTATCGCCGCAACGGCACCGCCAATCTCTTCGTCACCTTCGATCCATATCGGGGTTGGCGCAACGTCAAGGTCACCGACCGCCGCGCCGCCGTGGACTATGCCCACTGCATGCGTGAACTCGTCGACGTCCATTATCCCGGCGCCACCTGTATCCGTGTCGTGCAGGACAATTTGTCGATCCACAAGCCTGGGGCGCTGTATGAGGCCTTCGCGCCCGCCGAGGCCCGACGTATCCTGCGCCGCCTCGAATTCCACTTCACCCCGAAGCACGCCAGTTGGCTCAACATGGTCGAGTGCGAGATCAGCGTGCTTCAGCGCCAGTGTCTCGGCCGCCGCATCGACGACCCCAAAAGGCTCCGAAACGAGATCGCCGCATGGCAACGGCGGCGAAATAAAATCCGAGCCCGCATCAAATGGATGTTCACAACCGACAAAGCCCGCGCCAAACTCGGCCGCGCCTATCCAGTCACCGCCAAAGAGTCAAAATCACTGTGATGAACCACTAGGTGTTTAGCGCCCCGCCGGTCATCACCCACCGGCGGGGCAATTTCAATCTGGCGCTTCAATTGGTGGCTCTCTTGCGTACAAATACTGAGTTTCAATGATCGCTGCAGAGGGATACTTAGCGGAATGGGCCGTCCCATCCTGTTCAAATGTCCCCAGGCCGGCATGAACGTGCAGCATTGGTTGGCGGATGCACCGGAGTATCCGGATAGTGACACTGCGGTCGTCTGTCACGCCTGCACCGGGATACATTTCGTCCATAGCTCGACCGGCAAATTGTTGGGCAAGTCAAATGAATAAGGCCGCCTTGAGGGATTCAAGCGTGACAGCCTATCGGCACCTCAATCGAAGCGAAGCGATTGATAATGGAGAAACCGCCCCTTGTGCGGCAAAAACGGCGTGTTGCATTCGGTGCACCGTGGACTTTTGTCCGGTGCGTGATCCTTGGGTAAGGCAACATACTTAGCGTTGCAACCTAGGTTCGGACACTGAAAGGCGTGTGGTGCTTCACTGGCCAAGTCCATGACCTCAATATGCATGCGTCGCGCCAGGTTGGGTGGTAGCGGGCTGCTTTGTAGTGGAAGGGCGCGCATAACGGTCAGGATCTACATCAACACCACTAAGGCAACTGGTTTCTAATCGAACGTGACGCCCATCCGGTAGTCTCTCTTCCAGACGATGCGGCATGGCAGCCTCAGCCCATCGTCTTTCAGGATCAACGCGAAGGCTTTTGCAATCGGAATGGTCGAGACGGGATCGGAAAATTCAATCGCTGCACCGGTAGCGGAAAGGTCACGAACCGTGCATGGGTATTTGTCGCCGCCGTAGTTGGCGATTGCTGGCTTTTTGATCCGGTGGCGCTGGGCAATCCTGGTTTCGACCATGGGAAATGAACCGCGCCTCCGCAAATGTTGAACGTTATGACGAAGGCGTGAATTCTTTCCTAAGCCGGGTTTAGATTTACGTCGACACGCGAAAGCAGGTTGGCCGCCGTCGAGCACCTGAAGGTGTTCGCGGACAAAGACGCCGCCATCGCTGGTTCGGCGAGCCCGCTACGACATCGAGAAAGTTAATGAAGGCGCAATCTTATCAAAAACGGCCTCGCTAAGGCTTCCAAACGCGGCGCTAGTTTCATATCATCAGTGGATGCCCAGCAAGCCTATCGAACTACCGCCGGCGGCCGCGCGCCGCTTCGTAGAAGACATGCGCGCGTTCTTCAAAGAGACGAACCAGATCAAGCAGGACGAGATTGCCGCCCGGCAGCTCCATGCGCTCAGGCACTATTACGTCGGCAAGCTTCGTCTTACGGACGTAAGGAAAATGTTCTTGCAGATGAGGGATCACTCATAGCTCGGCATGCAACTTGCCCCGGTCTCAGATTATTGGAGCCAGTTGTGCCGAACCGAGCCGTGTCCATGGATGACGTATCCCGTTTTGAGACTTTAACTAATCGCAATGTGCTGTTTCAGGAAAGGACCAAGAGGTTTATTTCCGACTTGCGACGCCTAGTGCAGTTGCTCGACGTCGATCTCGAGACCGAAGAAGAGCGCACAGGTATCCTCGATCCCACGAACATGAACTACCCCGTCTTAGCGCGGAAGCTCAGGGTTCGCCGAGAAAACCTGACTGCTACGATCTCCCGATTGGAAGGAACGCTGAAGAGGTCGGCGTCAGGCGGTCTCTAGGGTTGGATCGCCCATTTGCCGCCTCCAAAGGGCCGAGCGCCAATACTTAACCATTCGTTAAGAAAGAAGGCGGCGGAAAACACTAACTTTCCGCAATTCCACGAAGGCACTCCATCATCTGGCCCTTGGTGCGCCTGAGACTCAAAGCACATTGGCGTTCCTGGCGTAAGTTGCGTACCGAGTAGCTCCACTCTCCGCTCCATCTTCATAGCCCCCAGCCCCGATGGAGCGGAGGTCGGACGCCGTTTCCTCGGGTCCGCTCGCCGCAGTCAGAACCTTCTACCATCACACCACCGTCAGGCCCGTCGTTACGGACGATGTGTGGTTGGCTAAAGATGCACGAGAGCGGCACGTTCATGCGCTTCACTCAAGCTGGCGCAGATTTGTTTGCCTGAAGTACCAACGACTCCACTGTACGAGACACACTACGACCATGCCGCCATTGCGTGTTTTCCGAAACGGTTACAATCTCTTGATGCTGTTGCAGTCCGGCAACCAGCTAGGCATTGTTTCTGCTTCGAAACTTCAACTGCTTATTTACGCAATTCCGAACTGTTGCTAAATTTTTTGCGTACCGGGGCTGGACGACATTTTAGAGACTTCAAGTTTTTAACCCGGATAGCCGCAGAGCGAAAATGCCTGCGGCTTTTTTGAGGAGGTAAGAAGCGTCCTAGTTTGTGCTGCGCCGTCCATCGGCTCTCTCTCGTGAATAGACGGGAGCGGCCGAGCAGTGGCCTCAGCCTTGTTCTGTTCGGAAACCCCGGACTACCCAGATCAGAGATATTCTAGCGGGGGGCTGATGACAGCAATCTCAGGGGTTGACCTTTGCCAACGCATGCCGAGGGGATCGATGCGACCAAATCCAGGTCCCCTTGGGTCGCCCGTTTTGGAGGATAGGTGTCGAACGACGAAATCACGGTATTTTGCAGCGGTGACTCAATCGTCTCGTTCACCGCTTGCTTCGCCGTCGGTTTCTCTTCGCTGCAACCGGCAAGCAGTATCAACAGGAGTACGGCAGCCCTTGTCATCTGGGTCCATCTACGCGACTTGATTGATTCGCGCTGCAGCAAACTAGAGGGCCCGACGGGAAGATCGGTGTGTGAAGCGGAGAGCGCGAAAGAGGATACCGGAGTTGTTCAGGTGAAACAGCCGCGTGGCCGAGATCGGCTGAAGGCGAAGAAGTGACCACACGATTCTGATAGATTAAGCGGGCGAATAGTGCTCCTTTCTTTCCACTCCATGCGAAGGCGTGTCTCTGCCGTCGTCTTCGGGAGTTGAAACATGGCCAATCGCAACGTTAGCCGCTGTGCAGCCGCGTTCGTAAGCTCCGCAGTATTACTCATTTTTAGTACTAGCAACGTCATTGGTCAGGATAACGCGCCGTTCTGTAGCGTGCCGAAAATTAATAAAGAAACACAAGCTTGTGGTAACGGACTCGTTCAGACTCTCGTGACCGCTACAAATGACTGTGACTGTGATGCTGACGTGACGATAAATAAAACAGGGGGCGGCATAGTACTCTTGCATGTACCTAAGCATGGCTCGAGCGCCCCTCAGCAACTAGGGTTGTGCGGTCCCAACATAGCCACATACGAGGGGCAGCCCACTGTCAGGTACACCTGCCCTCCAACCGATAAGAAGAGTGAACAAAAGCAGCCACCAACTAAGAAATTAGTGCAGCCACCGGCATCGTCGCAATCAAAAGCTCCAGAAGAAAAGAGCGAATTGGAAAAGGCTCGCGAAGGATCGCCCGATAGGTGAGCCCGACGCTCCCCTTTAGAACTTCGGAAATTTATACGCTATGCCGGAAGAGGGAAAGGCAAACCCGCGCGTAAGAATTTGGGGCCTACCCCCCGTAGCGATTGCGCCGTCGCGTGATGGGAAGATGCTGGCGTTCGCGCCTGCTATTGTTGGTGATGATGGTGTTGTTGGTGATGGTAATGAGAAGATTGGTGAGAAGTTGAGTTCTTGTGCGGCGTTGACCGATTGTGAGCGTCATCTGTTGGTGGATGCGCTGTTGCTGCATGCTCGACTTGGCGTGCGCACGCTGAACGAAAGTTAGGACTTCCGCACGATCTCGTTGAGGTTGATTCGTTAATGAGTTACACTATGTGTAAGTCTTGCACGAAAGTGGGGACAGCAAATGAGCCAGGATATAATCTGGGCCGATGCAAGCAAGGGCCCGGCGATGCTGATCGACGGCGACAAATCGACCAAATGCGAAACTCTACACGACGCAGTGATCGAGTGGGACCATCTGCCCGAGCCGCAAAAAAGCGCCGCAACAATTAAGGTAGAAGGCAACCGGGTCTACAGTGCCGCGGAGATTGATCGGCTGCACTACAAGCCGACGCCATAGGTATGTGAGGGGCTGCGCCTTTGCCTGCCCTATTCTGGGAATTTTCTACGTCGTACCAGAAGGGGTATAGGCCAAGTCGCGCTGACGAATTTTGGGCCTACCCTTAGTCACGCCAATAATGACTGACCGATGCTTAGAATGTCCGTTGATCGGGCAAGAGCGGAAGTGGCAGGTCTTGCATTCAAGGCGTGCTTCTCCGAGGGAGGCCTCTCTTGCTCGTGCCGCCTCCTGCCAGGATTACTGCAAATACGACAGCTGCTCTTCCGTAACTATTCGCTCGATGTTCTCTGACTTGCACTTGATGCGGTATCGAAGACGTCCATCCGACTCGATGGGCAAACGTTGAACAACGGTGTAAACCATTGGTGGATCTATCGTCGCGCGACCTCGGGGGCCTTGGGGCTGATGGCGAACGTCTTCATTCAGCTTGTAGGCATGGGACATGCGTCTACCTTTAAAATTTGGGATCGTTCTATGTAGATCAACCGGTCGTAAAATGCACGCGGTTTTGCCCTTCTCGCAGCCTCCCACCGTAGAACTGCGGGGATCGGCCGGACCAATCGGAAGTCGTTCACCTGTTCCCGGAAGCCGCTGACAAGAGTCGTGGAAGTGCATTTTGGGTCTACTCGCGGGCCGCAAGGCTAATCCAGCGTAGCCGCCCGAATGTCGTGGAGCACCGCGAGGGTCATGTCGGGCACGTCGCCCTTTCTGCTCTTCACCATTTCCATGTAGACCCCGAGCGCCTCAGGAAACTGTCCTGGCAGCAGCGCGTCGCTTTCCTCAAGGCAATTGATGAGCACCTGAAACGCCGCGACCATGGCGGCGCCATGGGCGATGATTTCGCCTTCAGGGGAGAGTTTCCTTTTCGGCATCAGTCCCTCCGTTCGTGGCGCTTGCTTTGGTCGTCCGGCTCCGGTCCGGTGACGCAGTTGCTCCAGAACGCCATCAGGCATTCGTCGCAGATTGCTTCTATGTCGATTGGCAAAGTGTCGAGCATCTCCCGCAATGCCCAACGGTCCTTCTCGGGCCAGTGTCCACAGATGATGCAATCGCCGGACATGGTCCCGTTCTACTTATTGGTGTACAATGCGGTTAGCAATCGGGAGGCAGTAGCCATGCGGACGGTTTCAGTTGCTGGACTTGTCATGGTCGTTCTAATCGCCAAGGCGGCCGCACAGTCGTATGACTTCAACGCACAGCGCTCGGATGTTCGGCAAATGCAAGAGGAATTGGCACGGCAACAGGGTGAATTGGATTTTACCAGTTCATGGGAGCAACGACAAAGGCTTCAGGATCAGCAATTCCGTTTGCAACAGATCGAGCGACGGAACAGCGAAGCTGAGACCGATTGGATCGTGAATGGAGATAAGCGTTAGCCCGCAAGGGTATGGCTCGATCAAATTTATATATTTTGCGCGGGGCAGTATGGGGGCCGCGCGGGCAACGAATTTTGGCCCCCGGGGGTGCGCATTGGCAATTTTCACTTTACCGGCAAGTTTGAGCGGAACGGGGCGTCTGCTGTTGTTGCTCTCATTCGTAGCTCAGATGCCGTTGAAGGCCCACGCGGACGAAGCACCTGAGCAAGTGTTCAACAACGCATGTAGAACCTGCCATACGATCAGGGAGGGCGACAATCGATTGGGCCCAAATCTGTACAAAATCATTGGAAGAAAAGCAGGATCGCTGCCGGACTATAACTATTCGGCCGCGATGAAGGATGCGGGTTTTGTCTGGAACGAAGACAACCTTGCGCGCTTTATTGCTAATCCAGACGAGGTCGTGCCCGGAAACAATATGAAGCCGTATGCCGGTCTCGCATCAGCCGATGATAGAAGGAAGGCCATAGCCTTCCTGCTGTCGGTGGGAGCCCGATAGCGAGGGCCAGCAAGGGTGCCCTGCAAGAAAGAATTAACGCAATCAATGCGCAATCATGTGCTCTCGATCGTCAGGCAAAGAAAGCCCGCCAGGGGCGGGCTGCAAGGTATCGTCGATGCCCACGAGGTTCAGTCAGGTGCACAAATCGGCCCGACGGCAACTAGCAAATTCGGTGTTTGCCGGCCGAGCGAGGACAGGTCCGACACCGCCGCGGCATCAACTATCTTGACTGGCTTCCGCTGTGTGAGGACCGCGATCTGATGGGGAGATGCGGGCATACCAGCCAACTTTAGCGTAGGCACGGCCGCACGCTCCTCAACGTGAGCTCCTCCCAGCACCGCCACTTGGTGCGGAGAGATCGGGAAGCCCGTGACTTCAAAAGTCGGAAGGCGCAAATGGCACGCGCCAGCGTAGTCGGTACTTGCGCCGCCGATGGCCGCGACGGTGATTGCGATCAAACACATATTTTTCATAACGAGAATTCCTCCTCCTAGAGTTATTCCCACCACAAATTCCGTACTGAGCTTAGTTCAGTTTCGTGTTCCGATTTGTGAACGTCTTCACTCCGAAAAGATTTTTCAGTCGAAAAGCAGCAAAGGCTTAGGGCAGCCAGTTCGCGCAATTCCTACACGCTCTGATTGCTTCGTGAGCTGACCCGGTAGAAAACGGTCCAGGGCTTGGGATCTGAGACCGCCAAGTCTGAGCTGATCTTCCAACGACTGACATTAAACAAACCGATCGGGGGCCAAGGTCTGTTATGGGTCCAAGACCGGCAATACTCTGATTGAGCAGGTGACTTGGCCGAGCGCATGGGTATGGGCCCTTCAATTTCACAAAATTTGCTCGGGGCACTACTGCGAGCGATCCCTCGAGCGAATTTTTGGCCCCCCACCCCTCGGCGATAGCAGGAATTGCTTCGGCCATAAATTGACCGGAGTTTGTTTGCACTGTGATTCGCTTTGGGGGGTTGCAAATGCGCTGGGTGCATCTCATTGCGCTCGTGATCGGAATCATGGCGATCGTTGGTGTCTTTATCGAAATTCCGTTCGTCAGCCAGTACGCCTTCTGGGTTATGACCGTTGCCTTTCTGATGCTCGCTAGCACTAGGTTGTAAGCCCCGAGCCGGACAGCGTCGCCTCACCGGGATTGCTTTGGTCGGCGCTCGCAGACTGTTCCGAAATGAGCTGTTCTTCGAACAGTCATGCGGCGATGGAGGCGGAAAGCTATGGCAAAATCACGCTTGAGGTTGGTAGCGCCAACTACTGTAAATCGAACAGTGCCGTTGCGGCGGCCCAACTCAGCGATGAGGACACGGGAGTATCTGACCGATGCCGATGTGGCCCGGCTCACCAAAGCGGCTTCAAGCAACCGCTGGGGGCATCGGGATGCAGCCATGATCCTCGTTGCTTATCGGCACGGGCTGCGGGCCAGCGAGCTTGTGGATTTGCGCTGGCGAACAAGGGAGTAGATACCCCAACCCTGTAAGCGTATCTCGGCCATAGCAGCATTCAATCGACGGTGAGGTATACGGAGCTGGCCCCCGGACGGTTCAAGAACCTTTGGCGTTGACTGAATTCACGAATTGGTGCCGACATTCACAGTCGTCGGGAGGCAGGGGCATGGCGTTTCGGCTTGCAGTATCTGTGCTGGCAATTACCGCGCTAACATGGTGTACCGGTTGCAACAGCAGCCGTGTGTTGAGCGACCTTACGCTCACGCGCAACAACTTTAGCAACCCGGCCGTTACCCCACAGCAACTAGACACAGACTGGTACGCTTGCGCAAAGCAAAATATGAGCGACCCTCAATCCAGCAGAAGCGATGATGAAGCGCAAATGGCGAAGCAGTGCATGGCTGCAAGAGGATATAGCTACGTCGAGAGCCCGCTTTATAGATGATGCTGGCCACGCGCACCAATTGGTTAATTCTATCGTGAAAATCTTCAGCGCAACTAAGGCAAAAGTCGATTTGCTATAATGGCCCCACGGGGCTTCGGGCCTTAGATCGCGCCAACGTGGCCTGCGCCATTGACTGGCCACGCCCCTGCGTGAGCAGCCGTGGATCGGGCTGCTATGGCTGCGCCCCACTCAAACTTTTGTGAGGCCCGTCGCATCTCAACCCACTGCGTGGCGGCTCGTATCTCGGCAAGCGACTTGATGGGCCTTCGACCCCCAACGGCAACAACCGCAGCATGCCGCCTTATCCGTTCCCGATCCCGCTTGGTCATCGCTCACCCTTTCGGAAGAACGGGAGCACCTTGGGCCGCTTCCGCAGGGCCTCGACCGCACGAAGCAACGCCAACGGCACGGGCACGCCCATCTGGCGAAGCTCGGCTATCGCAGCGACGATCCTGGTGTGAGCGTCTTTGAGGGGGTCATCTGCCATGGCTGCACATCGCTAAGATTGTGACAGTGGCGGAGATGAGCGCAATCCAGGTAACGAGTTGAGCATCACTAAATCCCACAACGTGACCCAGTTGCCACAGGCCCGGAGTGTTCCTTTAAGCATCGGCGAAGCCCTCCCTTATGCCTTTATACCATTATGACATCATAACATAATGCCCCCGATGGTGCTAATGCACAAGCTTCGTTAGGAAGGAACCCAACCTAATGTCCGGATCGAACGTGCCCCCGAAGCTGTCGCAGACTGTGAAGAGAGTTAACCTGATCGTCCCTGGGGATTTGCTCGACCGGGTGGATGATTTTCGACGGGGATTGCCCGGACTGCCGAACAGGTCGATTGCCCTTCGCCTGTTGCTTGAACAGGCACTTGAAACGGTGGAGAGGAAGCCGAAGAAGGCCAAG
Source organism: uncultured Alphaproteobacteria bacterium (assembly GCA_963831505.1). Classification (GTDB taxonomy): domain Bacteria; phylum Pseudomonadota; class Alphaproteobacteria; order Rhizobiales; family Xanthobacteraceae; genus Bradyrhizobium. The sequence continues at coordinate 20,897 of CAWHQY010000106.1, forward strand.
CCCAAGGACTAGCCTCGGCTGGCTTCAAAGCTCCATTCACCGTGAAGCTCAGCACGCTTGGCACGGGCTACTGCGTTGGCTTCTTCGACGGTGGCGTAGGAGCCGCAACGGACCTTGCAACCCTCAACGAACAGCTCCGCCCGATCCCGGTTACCATAGTCATCGGTCGTAGGCTACCATCCGACAATCGCCGATACAGTTTGCCAGTGTCGGGGAGATAGAGGAAGGCCGCGGCCACTTGCTCATAAGTGAATTGGCGATGGCCGCTCATTGATCACCACTTCGGCTTCGCCTTGGTCGCCTTGACGCAAGAGTGGTGTGCGTAGTGCGGCAAGCCAGCCCATCCGCAATGGCATTTCACAAAGCTCCGTGGCGGTTTGGTGTCAGTCCAAGCCCGAAAACCATCCATGTCGCTGGACATGTGCGGCGTACGGAGTACATGGTCGTGACAGAGCACCCGATCCGCACTGACCGATTTGGGCGGGCACAATGCGTTGATGTAGTGTCTCATGATTTCGCCTTCCCCTTCGGCAGGAAGCAAAAGCTAACTACGCATCAGAAGCAAGAGGCTATGCGGAGACGGGAAGAGGGCAAAGCCTATCAGAGATCGGCCGGTTGTTCTGGTAGGCTTTAGCCGCCCCGGAAAAGCAATACTTAAGTTCCAATACGACTCACGTTGTGGCGAATCACGCATGCAACTGGAGATTCTTATGTTCGGGTTCGCTACGACGAAGTGCAGCAAGTGCGAGACAAGTAGTACCTTCAAGGTGCAACAATTGCGTTTGAAGGGCGAGCCAGATTACAAAATGATTTCGGTACAGTGCACATACTGTAAGACGCCAATTGGGGTTATTGACGACAACAACGCTCTCCTCCAACAGCAGCAAGAACGGATATTGCGTGTTGAACGAAGGCTCTCATCTATGGAAAATAAGCTTTCTGAAATAGAAGATAAACTTTCTGAAATCGCGTCTGCTCTAAGCCAGCGCGAATTTACAAGGTAGGTAAGGTAGAGCGGGTAACGCATATCTGAACTCAGAGCCTCCGTCGAAAGCCACCGGCAGCCGGATCGGTTTGGATCGGCTCCACCACCCTCCGGGGCTCGCCTTCGATCTCCAGCGGTGCGCTTACGTCATACCGCGCCTTGGCATCAATGACATTCGGCTTCCATTCTGACGTCCATACTCTTCCATCATGGATGCGAACGAAGTGACGTTGGCATTCATGCTCAGCAGCTTCGGATGTTCGAACGGCAGAGCCGCGACGGCTGCACGCATGCGTCGTGTCATTGGCTGTGCCGGGTCTCGGTAGATCGCCTGCATGAAATGCAACGAGGTTGCATCTTCAAGCAACTCAATCTCATCCCCAACCGGCTCTGCCTCAGGCAGGTTAAACAACCCATTCACTGCAAACACTCCTTCTACTACTACCCTATACGGCAGGTGTTACTATGTGTCGTGGTAGATTTGGAGAGCGATCCCGTTGCGATGAGATATATCAAGAACCTTGCGCGTCCGGGCGGCAATTTGACCTGGGATGTTTCTTGATCTTCCAGAGTTGAGCGGGAAACAGGTTGGGATGCTCAAGGAGATCGTTCCCGGGCTCTCTCACATAGCAATCTTTGGTATTCCCGGCCTCAACGCGGCGCAATTCGCAGCGGCTGCGGCGGCGGTACGGGCGGTCGGGTTCGAAGCTGAAATTATTGAAGTGCAAGTCCCGGAAGATTGGAGACGCGCCTTGGAGGCCGCCAAAACAAGGCAGGTTCAAGCCGGTATTTTATTGTCGTCGCCTCTTGTCTTCATCTCTTCAAAGCAAATCGGCGAGCTTGCGCTGGCTAATCAACTCCCTCTCATTTCCTTGTTCGCTGAATTTCCAAAAGCGGGCGGTTTCATCGCTTATGGGCCGAACCTTGCCGCGATGTGGCAAAGAGCCGGGGTTTATGTTGGGAAAATCCTACGCGGTGCCAAGCCAAATGACTTACCGATACAGCGGCCGGAGAAGTTCGATCTCGTAGTCAACCTCAAGACTGCTGAAGCGCTCGGCCTCGAAATGCCAGCGATGCTGGTCGGTCGCGCCGATGAGGTGATCGAATAGACTGTCAATTGCTGCGGTGCCTGAGTCTCTTGTTGGCACCTTTGAGACATGGCCGACCGGCCCTAACGATTACCAGGGGAAGACCGGAAGTAGTCGCGGTTGACCCAACTGCGACATTAGCTGTGCAGTGCGGCAATGGCTTTCATGGCGGTTTCAAGCCCCTATCAATGTGCCCGACTAAACCGCTACGATGCCGTCACCGGAGCTTGGGAGCGGACATGCGGCGGCGCGAGTTCATAACGCTTCTCGGCGGCGCGGCGGCGATGTGGCCACAAGCCGCGCCCGCGCAGGAGGTCGGGCGGCGGTGTGGCCCCTGCTTCTTACGAGAACGTCGCCGTTGAGCTGACCAAAGCGCGGCCGGATGTGCTCATGGTAGCCGGACCCGACGCAGCGCGTGCTGCACAGAAGGCAACTCAACGCATTCCTATCGTTGCGCTTGCAGATGACTTGCTTGGCAGCACGCTCGTCGCCTCCATGCCTCATCCGGATGGAAACACAACCGGCGTCTCCATCTTTGCCTTCCAGCTCGACGTAAAGCGATTGGAGCTGTTGCATGAGGCACTCCCCCGAGCTCGACGGATGGCGGTCTTCGCCGATCACGAGCCAATACGAAACATCGACGCTCTCGAAAGTGCTGCCCGCGCATTCGGCATCGAGATCGTTCCGTTTGCCGCGCGGTCTGAGGACGAAGTCATTTGGGCGATAGATGCCATGAAGGCGACACCGGTCGAGGCGGTCAACGTATTGGCGTCGGCCTTTCTGGGGGGCGCATTCCGTTTGCTGATCCGTGACCGCCTTGACCTGCGTCGCCTGCCGGCCATTGTGCAATGGCCCGAAGGGGCAGAGGCGGGCGGCCTGATCGCCTATGGCCCCCGTCTCAGCGTAGTTTTTCGTCAATGCGCTCGTCAGGTCGCGAAGTTGTTGCGAGGTGCCAAAGTGGTCGATGTGCCCGTTGAGCAGCCGACTGAGTTTGAGTTGATCATCAATCTCAAGACTGCCAAAACGCTAGGTGTCGAAATCCCACCGACGCTGCTCTCTCGTGCCAACGCCACAATCGAATGATGGCGTGACTTCCGTTATTGCGCCGCCACGGACATGAAAAATATGCCCCCGCAAAGTTCCTCCTCATCCACTTACAACCGTCGTTCGATGATGATCTACTCTAACTAGTAGGCGGTTGGTCAAATCACGAGGTGATGTGATGAGGCGCCGCGAATTCATCACGATAATTGGTGCCGCTAGCGTAGCGTGGCCGTTTGCCTCGCGCGCACAACAGCGGAAAACGATACCGCGCATCGGCGTGCTTTGGCACGCTACTGACGCGAAGGAGGAAGAGCTATATCTCGACGTTCTGACGAAAGCGTTCCGCGACCTCAGTTACTTCGAAGGCAAGAATATCGAATTTGACCACCGTTTTGCTGCCGAACAACCCGAGCGGTTTTATGCGCTTGCTCAGGCACTCGTCGAAAGTACAGTTGACGTGATTGTCGCGGTGACTGGGTTAGGCGCGAAAGCGGCCAAACATGCCACCGGCACCATTCCCATCGTAATGGTTACCGATCCCGATCCCGTTGGTAACGGGCTTGCCGAGAGCTTGGCGCACCCTGGCGGCAATATCACCGGACTTTCCCTAATGGCCGTTGATGTGTCCAGCAAACGACTCGCGATGTTCAAGGAAGTAGTGCCGAACCTGGCGCAGATTGCCCTGGTGCTTGATCCCAGAGAGCCGTTGTCCCGAGGTCTTAAGGCCGCTTACGAAAAGGCGGCAAAAGCTGTCGGGTTAAAGATACGAGCATTTGAGGCGACAACGGCGGATGAAATCGAAACGACGTTTTCGGCAATTGACCGCGATGGATTTGATGGCGCAATTGTAGTTGGACCTACGATGTACAAAGAGCGGGTCCGAGTGGGCACCTCAGTGATGGCGCATAAGATACCAACAATCGCAGGCAATGGAGATCAGGCCTCCTACAACATGCTTTTCACTTATGGACCGGATTTTCGCGACTATTTTCGTCGAGCCGCGAGTTATGTTGATAAGATAGTAAAGGGAGCAAAGCCAGGCGATTTGCCCATCGAACAGCCTACGCGTTTCAAGCTGGTACTGCTAATCGCACCACATGGTGCCGTTGCCAGCCGGGCGGCAAAACAGTTCCCGGTTTTGCGGCGGGTTTGGAGCAGGTGCAGGTGGTGGCGTTGCTGCAATAGCCAACCCTGTCCCAACCATATTCCACCGCTCGGCGTGGCGGCGCTCTCTTGCTTCATCGCGGTTCACGCGGCAGCGGTCGTATTCTTTTGCGCCGGGGGTCCTTCCCTTGCATGAATGGGCGGCGGGGGATCGGAGCGAACTCGAAGAGATGCTGGATATAGCGGCATCATAATGCCGTGCCAACGGCTCCCGTTGTTGCCTGAGCGCTTCGACCGCCGCAAGAAGCGCATTCCGCTCCGCGATTATGGCTCAGACCAACACCGCGAACAGAGCGTTGGAATTATCTCCCTCTCCAGCCAGCATCGCTTGTGGCGATCATATAAACTCGCTGCCTTTCGAGCCAAAGTGAAACGCCGATACTCTTGTAGATCAGATTTTTAGCCGTAGATGGACCGTCACCGTCCAGCCGTGAGATATCTGGTTGACCTAAGACACTGAAGACGTCGTCTTCACTATCGCCATCTTTGATCCCACCTATTGAGGGGCAGTTTCCCGCCCTGTTTTTTGAGTAACAAGCAATCTCGACGACTGCAGTTTTCGCGGGATTGAACTCTATGTCGATACGGCTTGTATTCACATCATAAGACCATGCTCCATAGTCCCTAAATGATTTTCCGTCCTTGAGGTCTCGAGTGGATGTAACTTCCCGCGAGGTCCAACCTTCCTTGGACGTCTCCATCTCTCCATAGACGTCATTCGGAGGTCCACGTCGGTATACGACTTCAGTCGGTGAGATTCCAAGCGCAAGACCGGCATATTGGGTTTGGTGGGAAAGAGGTAACTTGTACCAGATGTACGTCGATATTCCTGCGAATAGCAGCAGCACAAGCAGCGCAATACAGCCAAATCCAAACCGGCTCGCGATGTTGCGCCAATGCCAACGATCTTTGGTAACGGCGTATAAGAGCACGATTGCAATCGATAGTGCGCCCAAGAAAATTCCGGTTCCGATGGACATGACGAGGTAGCCGTTAAGTAGAAGATCCGCGGTGAAAACCCCGGACCACCCAAATCATAGACATCCCGAGGAGGAGCATGATTACGGGTGGAGTGATGGAAATGGCCGCCCCCTTCAAAAGAGCGTCACGCCGTTGAGCAAGCCGTTGAGCATCAAAAAAGGCGGCCTTAGCAGCGTCATCGCTATATTCTATCCATGGCGGGGCGTCGTACGGGTTCACAAACTCTGCTTGTGGCCACGCTTGCCACGTCATGACCCCGACAGAGGCGATCCACAGTACCGAAGCGGCTACCCACAAACGGAAAAGCCCTCTGGTTAATTGCATGGAATGTACCCGGGCCGCCGATCCGAACAGAGTGCGAACAGTTTGCTACCATTTTGCTACCCAACTCGGTAGCACAGCGCGGTATTGGCTGGCACCATAGAGAAGTCAGCAGCGAGAAACTCCCAATGAGTGGGGACATCTCGAAACAGAACAAAACGGGGAGGCACGATCACGAGCGAATTTCGAGTGCGGTGCATTCAACCACTCTGCCACCTCTCCAAAGGCGCCAAATCGGGGGCGGAGCCCCCGTGGTCGGGGCCGTGTTCTAGGCGAGGATGGCTGACCAGACAAGGCGCGGACTGATAAATCCTTGAGGCTTTTAACCGCCGCGAAGGGAACGCCGATGATCGAACACCTCGAACTCAAGGCCAATGGCGCCACGTTCCACGTGGCGCGGACTGGGACCGGCAAGCCGCTGCTCTTGCTGCATGGCTGGCCGGAATTCTGGCTGACCTGGGAGCCGGTGATGACGCGGCTTGCCGGCCGCTACACCCTGATCGCGCCGGATTTGCGCGGGTTCGGCGATAGCGACAAACCGCCAGGACCTTACGGCCCCGACCAGCATGCGGCCGACATGCTGGCGCTGATGGACGCGCTCGGTGTGAGGCGATTCGGCGTGGTCGGCCACGATGTCGGCGGCGCCGCGATGCAGCCGCTGGCGCGGACCGCGCCCGAGCGCCTCGCGGGGCTGTTCTTCTTCGATTTCGTGTATCCCGGAATCGGCGCCCGCATGGGCGCGCCCGACCGGCTCAATCACATCTGGTACCAGTCGTTCCACCAGATGGAGATGGCGCCCGCGCTCGTCGGCGCCACACGCGAGAGTTGCCGGACCTATATCGGCCATTTCCTCAAGGATTGGTCGCACCGCAAGAACGCCTTCGACGACGTGCTCGAGGCTTTTACCGATAATTTCTTGAAGCAGGGCAATCTCGCCGGCGGCTTTGCGCATTACCGCGCGGCCCATGCCGGCCGCGTCAGGATGATGCAGGGCGAAGCCCCGAAGCTGCCGCCGATCGAGGTGCCCACCTGCGTGCGCTGGGCCGAGCACGATCCGCTGTTTCCCTATGCCTGGACCGATCGCATGGGCGAGACATTTTCGAAACTCGATCTCGCGATGTTTGCAGGCGTCGGACATTTCCCGCATCGCGAGGACCCCGATCGCGCGGCGAGCGAGATCGGGGCTTTCTTCGAAAAACTGGGATGATGTTGAAAAAGGTGGGACCGCCAGACGCGATACGAGTTGGCGGTCCCGTGCCGCTTCATTGAAATACCGATCGGGAAGTTGGGGCTTCGCCGGTCAGTCTGAGCGACCGGGACACGCTAGCAATTGCGCAAAAAGCGGCAACGCGAAGCCGTTTTTAACCTAACCGGTCAAGGTTACTTGCATATTGCATCGTCATTGCGAGGAGCGCAGCGACGAAGCAATCCAGCGGCATCTCGCGCAGGAGCTGGATTGCTTCGCGGAGCCTGTCATCGGGCGCGCATTCACGCGACCCGTTGGCTCGCAATGACGGTTAATTTTTGGACTTCTTGTCCTTGTCGCCGTTCTTCTTGTCGCTCTTGCCGTTTTCTTTCTTGCGGTTGGTGAAGCGCGCATTGCCGAGCCCGGTGCCGATGGTCAGCACGCCCCAGCGATCGACGTCCTGCATGAACGGAACTTCGGCAAGGCCCTGCACCACGCCGTCATTATGCATCAGCACGGCGGTGTCGTGATCGCCGATGACCGGAATGGCCTCGACCAGACTAGCCGGCAGGTTGAACTTGCTGCTCTCCCAATTGCCCGGCAGGTTTTGCGCGCCCTTCTCGATCGAGCCGTCCTCCTTGATGACGCCGGGACAGGCGATGCCGATGAACGGCGCGAGCTTGTATCCCTCCTCGTCGGCGGCATCGATCAAAAGCTTGAGCATCTTCACCAGCCGCTTCACCGCGCCCTCGCGGGTCGGCTCGTCGTCGGCGTGGCGCCAGAGCTCGGACTTCCAGACTTCGGCCTTCGACAGGTCCTCCGCCTTCTTCCAGCGCGTCTCGACCAGGCCGCAGCGGATGTTGGTGCCGCCGATATCGACCGCCAGGATGCTGTCATAGGCTTCGAAGATCCAGGACGGCGCCAGATGCAGCGCACCGATCAGCGCGGCTTCGTCGGGATGGAAGCGGATCGGCACCATCTCGATCTTGAAGTCTTCGGATTTGAGGATGATCTCGGTGCGCGCGATCGCGAGCTCGCCGAGCCGGCTGTCGCGAAAGCCGCCGCCGACCACGATGCGCTCGGTCTTGGCCCAGGCCTTGGTCTTCAGGAAACGGCGCGTGACATAGGCCAGCTCCTGCGCGAACTCCTCGATCGCGCTGTGCATGACGGCGGAGGCCTCGGTGTCGTCGCCGACCAGCATCTCGTCCAGCGCCTTCTTGCTGATCTCCTCCGACGGCACGTCGCCGAACGGGTCCTTGCCGGTCTTGCGCAGCGGCTTGCGCCAGCGGTCGAAGATTTCGCGGAACGCGCCCTTGGAGGCGCGGTCGCCGAGAAACCCCTCGTCGTCCTTCAGTTCGATGTTGAAACTGTCGACATCGACGGAGGGCAGCCGGCCCGCGCCATGATGGGCGATGCCCGTGGTGGTGATGACGTCTTCAGCCATGTTGCCCTGCCCTTGTCTCAAGCCACGCGGGACAACGGCGATGGAACCCGTTGGTTTCACGCGATGTGGGCGGGCGGCGAGGCGCCTGAGCGGGCCAAAATCGGCCAAATCCCTCATTTTTGGCCGGCTTTTGGGCTGGTTTGCCTTAACTCGCGGCTTCGAGCGGCTATAAGTCCGCCCATTCCGGCGCGGGATTTCTCGCGCCGCTTGTTTTTGCGCAGAATCCGCTGCTGAATTCGCAATGGGTCGCGCGAAACGTACCCATAACGACTGAACAAAAAGCCGGCCCGGACCAGTTTCGAGGCCGGGATCGAACACGAAGGAATTAAACGATGTTCGCAGTCATCAAAACCGGCGGCCGGCAATACCGCGTCGTTCCGGATGATGTGCTCGAGATTGGCAAGATCGCCGGCGATGTCGGCACGATCGTGCAGCTTGGCGAGGTTCTGATGCTCGGCGGCGATTCGCCGGTGCTGGGAACGCCTGTTGTGTCAGGCGCCTCGGTTGCGGCCGAAGTGCTTCAGCACAAGCGCGGTCCGAAGGTGATCGCGTTCAAGAAGCGCCGCCGCAAGAATTCGCGCCGCAAGCGCGGCTATCGCGACGAGATCACGGTGCTTCGCATCACCGAGATCCTCGCCGATAACGCCAAGCCTTCGGTCGGCCCGCGGCCGAAGAGGGAAAAGGTAGCGACGCCGGCTGACGACGCCGACGAGGCGCCGAAGGCCGCGAAGAAGAAGGCTGCTACGAAGCCCGCGGCCAAGGCGGCCGCCAAGACTGCGGCTAAACCGCGCGCCAAGGCGCCGGCAAAGAAGCCGGCGGCCAAGAAGGCCGACAAATGACAAATTAAAGGCTGCCGCGACGGACTTGACGCGGCGACCAAGAATGCGTGAAAAAAAGTGAAATGATTCCTTCAAGGAATTGACCTAAGACACGGCTAAGTTTGGAGACGGGCCATGGCTCACAAAAAAGCAGGCGGTTCATCGCGGAACGGACGCGATTCCAAGGGCAAGCGCCTTGGCATCAAAGCCTTTGGCGGCGAGCGTGTGATTCCCGGCAACATCATTGCGCGTCAGCGCGGCACGACATGGCATCCCGGCCTCAATGTCGGCATGGGCACCGACCATACCCTCTTCGCCAAGGTCGAAGGCCATGTCGAGTTTCAAGCCAAAGCCAACGGCCGCACGTTCGTATCGGTTCGCCCGATGACGGTGGCTGCAGCCGAATAGACGGTGGATCATATTGAGTCCGCCGGGTCCTGACGAACCGGCGGAGTCCAGAAGGCTCCAAGGGGGAGGCGGGAAACCGGCCTCCCTTTTTAGTTTCGATGCGTTTTAGTTTGATGCGTTGATTCGATGGAGCCGACATGTTGCAGGATATTCCGCCCCCCAGTCTGCGCGAGCCCAGTCCTTGCGTCCTCGAGACCGAACGGCTGACGTTGCGCCGCCCGACGCTCGCGGACGTAAAAGCAATCGCGCGTCTCGCCAACGACCGCCGCATTGCGGAGAACACCCGCCGCCTGCCTCACCCCTATTCGCAGGAACATGCGGTCGCGTTCGTGCGCGCGCTTGCCGCAAACGGCAGCGAGATGGTGTTCCTGATCGAGCAGAATTTCGTGCCGGTCGGCGTGGTCGGCATCAACTGGCGCGAACCGGACGCGCCGGAACTCGGCTATTGGCTCGGCTGCGAGCATTGGGGCCAGGGCTTTGGCACCGAGGCTGCCCGCGCCGCGATCGACTATTTCTTCGAGGAGTTCGACCAGGAGATGCTGATCGCGGGCGCCCGTGTCGCCAATCCGAGATCGCGCAACATCCTTGAGAAATGCGGCTTCCAGTGGACCGGCGTCGAGCTGCACCGCTTCGATGCGCTGGGATCGTCAAGCCCGGTCGACTGCTTTCGCCTTTCGCGCGGCGTCTGGTCGTCGCTGAAGAACTGGGCGGGTTCGACGAAGAAGGCGCGTTGAGCCCGTCATTGCGAGCCAACGGGTCGCGCGAATGCGCGCCCGATGACAGGCTCCGCGAAGCAATCCGTAGGAGCCCAAGCGGCGGCATGGATTGCTTCGTCGCTTCGCTCCTCGCAATGACGAAGGGTGAAATCACGCCGGCGGGTTCACCGCTATCTCCTCATGGCCAAGCTTGCGCTCGCGCAGGAAGATGTAGAGCCCGGCGGCGATGATGATCGCCGCACCGATGATGGTTGCGGGGGGCGGCACGTCGCCGAACACGGCGATGCCGAATATCACGGCCCAGATGATCATCGAATATTGATAGGGCACGACGACGCTCGCGGGCGCGAGCTTCAGCGAGCGGTTGACGCAGACGAGCGCGGCGACCGAGATGCAGCCGGCGGCGGCAAACAGCGCGAGGCTGCCGGCACTCGGCGTCACCCAGCCGAACGGCGACATCAGCGCACCCAGCGCGAACGTGCCGACGAATTGCGAGGTCGCCATCACGAGGTCGGGCGTGGCGCGCAGGCTTCGCGTAATCAGCAACAGCAGCGAAAACGAGAGGCTGCCGCCGAGCGCGATCATGGCGGGCCAGCTGACGGTCTGCGCCGAAGGGCGCAGCGCGATCAATACGCCGCCAAAGCCGATCAGGATCGCCGTCCATCGCCGCCAGCCGACCTGCTCGCGCAACACGAGGGCGGACAGCGCGGTGACGAAGATCGGACAGGCGAGATAATAGGTCGTGACATCGGCGAGCGGCAGATAGACGGTGGCGAGGAAGAACGCCGCGACCTCGAGCGTCGACAACAGAATGCGGATCGCCTGCAATTTCGGCCGCTCGAGCCGACGGAATTGTTCGCGGTGGCGCCAGATCAGCGGCGACAGCACCAGCAGCGCCGCGCAGGCGCGCAGCCACAGCAATTGCCCGACCGCATAGGTTGCGACCAGGTATTTCCCGAGCGCATCGCCAAACGAGAACATGAAGACGCCCAGCAGCATCAGGCCGATGCCGGCCAGCCGCGCGGAGCGCTCGTCGGTGTGATCGGAGATTCGTGTCAGCAGGCTCATGACGATGCTGTTTTAAAGGCGCCGCTCTCGCAGGCAAGCCCGATTGCCGCGACGGCAGCTCTGCGATACCGATGGGTCAATCGGCCGCATTCATCAGGAAACGCCAAAGGAAGCTCCATGACCGACTTCGATCCCGCCGCGCACCGCGTGGTGCCCCAGCAGCGCTGGTTCGAGGATTTTATGCTTGGCGAGCGTTTCGTGCTGCCGAGCCGTACGCAGACCCCGGCGATCTTCGCGGCGTTCCAGACCGCGAGCGGCGACACCCACCCGATCCACTACGACGTCGAATATTGCCGCGCCCGCGGCATGCCGCATCTGCTGGCGCACGGCTTTCAAACGCTGATCCACACCGCGCCCGGGGCAGGCCTGTTTCCCTTCATGGTCGAGGAATCATTGGTCGGCTTCCTCGAACAGTCGAGCCGGTTCTTGAAACCGGTCTATGCCGACGACACGATCTATCCCGCGCTCGAGGTCACCGAGCTCGCGCCGGGCCGAACCACCGGCGTCGTCACGTTGCGCTCGACCGTGTTCAACCAGCGCCGTGACCTGGTGCTGGAGGGGATGCAGAAGTTCCTGGTGCGGAGGCGGCCAACCTAGTCGATCAGATCATCCGCCGTCGACAGCAGCATCGGCGAAATCTCCAGCCCAAGCGCCTTGGCCGTGGCACGGTTGAAGGCTATGGCACACCGGAGCCGCGCCTTTCGATGGCCTCGAAACGCCCGAAAATTAAGGCTTTCGGCGCGAATTGCCGCGGTTGCGGGTTGCCGCACCGGCCCCTCTGCCTTACCTAAGTCCCATGAAATTCCTCGACGAAGCCAAGGTCTATGTCCGTTCCGGCGACGGCGGTAATGGCTGCGTGGCGTTCCGCCGCGAAAAATTCATCGAATTCGGCGGTCCCTCCGGCGGCAATGGCGGCCGCGGCGGCGACGTGGTCATCGAGGTCGCCGACGGGCTGAACACGCTGATCGACTACCGCTACCAGCAGCACTTCAAGGCGCCGAAGGGCGAGAATGGCATGGGCAAGGACCGCCATGGCGCCAATGGCAAGCCGATCGTGCTGAAAGTGCCGGTGGGTACGCAGATATTCGACGAGGATCGCGAGACGCTGATCCACGATTTCACCAGGCTCGGCGAGAAATTCGTGCTGGCCGAAGGCGGCAATGGCGGCTTCGGCAATGCGCATTTCAAATCATCGACCAACCGCGCGCCGCGCAACGCCAATCCCGGCCAGGCAGGCGAGGAACGCTGGATCTGGCTGCGGCTGAAACTGATCGCGGATGCCGGCCTCGTCGGGCTGCCCAATGCCGGCAAGTCGACCTTCCTCTCCAAGGTCAGCGCCGCGCGGCCGAAGATCGCCGACTATCCCTTCACCACGCTGCATCCGCAGCTCGGGGTCGTCAATTCCGACGGGCGCGAGTTCGTGCTCGCCGACATCCCGGGCCTGATCGAAGGCGCACATGAAGGCGCCGGCCTCGGCGACCGATTCCTCGGCCATGTCGAGCGCTGCCGCGTATTGCTGCATCTGGTGGACGCGACCTGCGAGCACGCGGGCAAGGCCTACAAGACCGTGCGCGACGAGCTCGACGCCTATGGCGGGCAGCTCACGGACAAGATCGAGATCGTGGCGCTGAACAAGATCGACGCGGTCGAGCCGGATGAATTGAAGAAGCAGAAGGACCGGCTGAAGCGCGCGGCGAAGAAGACGCCGCTCTTGATCTCCGCCGCGACCGGTGCCGGCGTCAAGGAAGCGCTGCGGGCGCTGGTCGAGGTGATCGGCGAGAAGCCGGTCACGGACAAGGCCAAGAGCGCGGCGCAGATGGCGCCCTGGGACAGCGTAGAGGGCTGGTTGGCGGAATGCCGCGTGCGAAGAACGTCATCTGGATCATGTGCGACCAGCTTCGCTACGATTACCTCGGCTGCACCGGCCACCCCACGCTGAAGACCCCGAACATCGACGCGATGGCGAAGCGCGGCGTGCGGTTCTCCAATGCCTATGTGCAGTCGCCGATCTGCGGCCCGTCGCGGATGTCGTTCTATACCGGCCGTTACATGCGCTCGCACGGCTCGCACTGGAACGGCTGGCCGTTGCGCGTCGGAGAGCCGACGCTCGGCGATCATCTGAAGAACATCGGCGTGCGCAACGTGCTGGTCGGCAAGACCCACATGGCGCCCGACCTCGAAGGCCTGAAAGCGCTCGGCATCGCGCCGGACTCCATCATCGGCGTGCATGTCTCGCGAATGCGGCTTCGAGCCCTATGAGCGCGACGACGGCCTGCATCCGACGGGCCGGCCGCGGCCGCGCTACGATTCATATCTGCGCGAACAGGGCTATGACGCGCCCAACCCCTGGGAGCATTGGGCCAACTCTGCTGCCGCCGACGACGGCGAATTGCAGAACGGCTGGCTTTTGGTGCACGCCGACAAGGCCGCACGGATTCCGGAAGAGCTTTCCGAGACGCCCTACATGACCCGCCGGGCGATGGACTTCATTACGGAGTCGGTGGCCGACGGACGGCCGTGGTGCCTGCATCTGTCCTACATCAAGCCGCACTGGCCCTATATTGCGCCCGAGCCCTACGCCAGCATGTATGGTCCAAAGGACGTGCTGCCCGCCATCCGTTCGGAGAAGGAACGGCAGGAGGCGCATCCGGTCTTCGCCGCCTATATGGACATGCGCTACTCCCGCAACATGTCGCGCGACGAGGCCCGCGAAAAGGTGATCCCGACCTATATGGGCCTGATCACGCAGATCGACGACCAGATGGGCGTGCTGATGCGCTTCCTGGAGGAGCGCGGCCTCACCGACACCACCATGATCGTGTTCACGTCGGACCACGGCGATTATCTCGGCGATCACTGGATGGGCGAGAAGGACCTGTTCCACGAGCAGTCGGCGAAGATTCCGCTGATCGTGATCGACCCCGCCGCGTCGGCCGACGTCACGCGCGGCACGGTCTGCGATGCGCTGGTCGAAGCGATCGACCTCGCGCCGACCTTCATCGAATATTTCGGCGGCACGCCGCCCGATCACATCCTCGAGGGCCGCTCGCTGATGCCGCTGCTGCGCGGTGAGAAGCCGCCCTGGCGCGAGGTCGTCTTCTCCGAATATGACTACGCCATGCAGGAGGTCCGGCTGAAGCTCGATCAGCCCATCGATCACTGCCGGCTGTTCATGGTGTTCGACGGGAGATGGAAATACATCCACGCCTCGGGCTATCGGCCGATGCTTTACGATCTGCAGAGCGATCCGCAGGAGTTCGCAGATCGCGGCGAGGATCCCGCCTGCGCCGGGACGATCGCGCGCCTGCAGGCCGCGCTGTTCGACTGGGCGCTGCATCCGAAGGGTGCACATCACGACGCCGAATGCGAAGATCGCGCAGTATGCCGACAGCCAGATGCAGGTGAAGGGCGGCATCCTGATCGGCATCTGGGACGAAGCCGAGCTTGCCGCGATCCGCGCGCGAATCGAGCAGAGGACCAATCAATAGACCCTCATGGTGAGGAGGCGCGCATGCGCCGTCTCCGGACGATGCTCGATCGCCAGGGGAACCACGAGCCCGACCGGGGCCTGTCATCCTTCGAGACGCCGCTTCGCGGCTCCTCAGGATGAGGGAAGGCAGCGTGCGAGCCGCTGACTAGTTCGTGATCTTGTAGCCGGTCGCCTTCACGATCGGCTGCCAGAGCGCGGTGTCGGCGGCGAGCACTTTTGTCAGCTCTTCCGGCGTCGAGCCGACCGGAATCAGCGTGACCGCCAGCAGCTTCTCTTTCACCTCCGGCTTGGCCAGCACCTCGGCGACGGCCGCACTGAGCTTCTTCGCAAAATCGGGCGAGCTGCCGGCCGGCAGCCACATGCCGTACCAGCCGTCGGCGACGAGATCGACGCCGCTTTCCTTCAAGGTCGGCACGTCGTTCAGGAAGGGCGAACGAGCCGCACTGCTGACCGCGACGATGCGTACCGTGCCGGCGCGATGCTGCGTGATCGCATCCGCAAGCGTCGTGATGCCGAACGGGAGATGTCCGCCGATCAGGTCGTTCACGATCGGCGCCGAGCCGCGATAGGGCACGCGCGTCATCGAGAGCTTGAGGATCTGCTCGAGCCGCCAGCCGGTGAAATGCGGAATAGTGCCGTTGCTCGGCACGCCATAGGACGCCTTCGCGGGATTGGCCCTCAGCCACTCCACGAGCTGCGCGAAATCCTTTGCGTCGATTGACGGGCTCACCACGATCGCGAATTCGAAGCGAGCGACCTGGGACACGGGAACGAAATCCCTGGCGGTATCGAAGCTGGGCTCGGTTTCGACCATCGGCAGCAGGTACATGGTCGGCCCCGTCGTCACCAGGATGGTCGTGCCGTCATTGCTCGCGCCCTTCACGGCCCTGATCCCGATCAATCCGTCGCCGCCGGTGCGGTTTTCCACGATCACGTTGCGGTCGAGGACCGGCGGAAGATATTGCGCCAGCTGGCGGCACAGCCCGTCGCCGCCGCCGCCGGCCGCGAAGGGAAAGATGATCCTGGTCATCGGGCCGGACTCGGCGCGCGCGTGGCCTGCCTTCGCCAGCATCGGCAACGCCAGCGCGCCCGCCATGAAATCTCGACGGTGCATTTCCACCCGGCCTCCTTCTAATCTCAACCATTAGACCAGAACCGCTTGCCCGGCGGAACTGGCGATAGGTCGAAAGGCTGCAGTCACACCTGGGGGAGGCCGCCTTGCGCGCGTCATCATCCTGCTGCAAAACCTCTGCGCGTTAGCAGCAAGGGAGAGAACCATGATCGGTTATATGACCGTCGGCACCAAGGACCTGAAGAAGTCCGGAGAATTCTACGACAAGATCTGTGGCGAATTGGGCATGGGCCGCTTCATGGCCAACGACCGCCTGATCGCCTGGGGCGGAAAGGGCCAGGGCGCCGGTTTCGGCGTCTGCCTGCCCTTCGACGGCAAGTCGATGACGGTGGGCAATGGCGTGATGGCGGCCTTCGGCGCCAAGGACAAGGAGCAGGTCGATCGCGTTCACAAGCTTGCCCTGTCGCTCGGTGGCACCTGCGAGGGCCCTCCCGGGCAACGCAGCCCGCAATTCTACGCCGCCTATTTCCGCGACCCCGACGGCAACAAGCTCAACGCCTTCGTGATGGGCTGATTTACCATTAACTTCCCGGACGTTTGGCGGATACGCGCCGCTTCCAAAGTCTGGACGTGGCGCGTATTGCTTTCCGGGAACGCCATCTCGCTTGAACCCCATTCGTGCTCGAACCACATTCTTGCTTGAACCACATGGCCCGCCCCCAGCTCAAGAATTTCCGGCGTATCGTCGTCAAGGTCGGCTCCTCGCTTCTGATCGACCAGGAAGCGGGCGAAGTGCGCGCGCCGTGGCTGTCGGCGCTCGCCGCGGATCTCGCGAAACTCCATGGCGAGGGCCGCGACGTGCTGATCGTCTCGTCGGGTTCGATCGCGCTCGGACGAGCCAGGCTGAAATTGCCGCGCGGCGCGTTGAAGCTGGAAGAGAGCCAGGCCGCTGCCGCCGTGGGCCAGATCGCGCTGGCGCGGATCTGGTCGGAAGTGCTGGGCGCGCACGGCATCGGCGCCGGCCAGATTCTGGTGACTTTGCAGGATACCGAGGAGCGGCGGCGCTATCTCAACGCACGTTCGACCATTGCCAAGCTGCTGGAATGGCGCGCCGTGCCCGTGATCAACGAGAACGACACGGTTGCGACCAATGAAATCCGCTACGGCGACAACGACCGTCTCGCCGCGCGCGTCGCCACCATGGCCAGCGCCGATCTGTTGATCCTGCTGTCCGACATCGACGGCCTCTACGACGCGCCGCCGTCGCTGAAGCCGGACGCGAAGTTGATCCCCGTGGTGGAAAGCGTCGGCGCCGAGATCGAGGCGATGGCGGGAGATGCGGGCTCCGAGCTGTCGCGCGGCGGCATGCGCACCAAGATCGAGGCGGCGAAGATCGCCACCACCGGCGGCACGCATATGCTGATCGCTTCCGGCAAGATCGAACACCCGCTCAAGGCGATCGCCGACGGCGGACGCTGCACCTGGTTCCTCACTCCGGCCAATCCCGTCACCGCGCGAAAACGTTGGATCGCGGGCTCGCTCGAGCCCAAGGGCACGCTGACCATCGATGCAGGGGCGGTGAATGCGCTACGCGCGGGCAAGAGCCTGCTGCCCGCCGGCGTGATCCGGGTCGACGGCCAGTTCGCCCGCGGCGATGCCGTGGTGGTGCGGGGGCCGGATACCCATGAAATCGGCCGTGGCCTCGTCGCCTACGACGCCGAGGATGCCGAGAAGATCAAGGGCCGTTCCTCCCCCGACGTGATCGCGATTTTGGGCGTCAGCGGCCGGGCCGAGATGATCCACCGCGACGATCTCGTGGTGGGCCCGACGGGCGCGATTCTCGCCAAATAGGCCATTGGCCGACCCGCCGGGGCCTGAGACCGCCCGGCTGCCATACCGGTTCCGTGCCTCGCCAAAACCTCGAATTCCATGCTACGACACACCCTTAACCCATGGCCCAGGCCACCATGACCGCGCCGCTCAAAGCCATCGACGGCAATGCCGATTTGCCGGCCCTGATGAACGACCTCGCAACGCGGGCCCGTGCCGCCGCGCGAGTGCTGTCGCTGGCGCCGCCGGAGCAGAAGAACCGCGCGCTGGAGGCCATGGAGCGCGCCATCCGTGCCAACGCGTCCGCAATCCTGGCCGCCAATGCCGAGGACGTGGCCGATGTTCGCGCGGCCGGCGAGACCGGCGCCTTCATCGATCGCCTGACGCTGACGCAGGCGCGGGTCGACGCCATGGCCGACGGCATCGCCACCGTGCGGAACATTGCCGATCCCGTCGGCGTCGTCACCGAGAGCTGGCAGCGGCCGAACGGCATGACCATCGAGCGCGTGCGCGTGCCGCTCGGCGTCGTCGCCGTGATCTTCGAAAGCCGACCCAATGTCGCAGCCGATGCCGGCGTGCTCTGCCTGAAGTCCGGCAATGCCGTGATCCTGCGCGGCGGCTCGGACAGTTTCCGCTCCTGCCGCGCGATCCATGAGTGCCTGGTGCAGGGCCTGCGTGAGGCGGGCCTGCCGGAAGCCGCCATCACGCTGGTGCCGACGCGAGACCGCGCGGCGGTCGGCCTTTTGCTCACCGGCCTGAACGGCTCGGTCGACGTCATCGTCCCCCGCGGCGGCAAGAGCCTGGTGGCGCGGGTCGAAGCGGAAGCACGCGTACCGGTGTTCGCGCATCTCGAAGGCGTCAACCATGTCTATGTGGATCGCGCCGCCAATCTCGACATGGCCAAATCGATCGTGCTGAACGCGAAGATGCGCCGAACCGGCGTTTGCGGCGCGGCCGAAACCCTTCTGGTCGATCGCGCGGCGGCGGCCACAAGCCTCAAGCCGCTGGTTGAAATGCTGATCGAGGCCGGCTGCGAAGTGCGCGGCGACGAAGCCGTGCAGCGTATTGACGGCCGGGTGAAGCCGGCCTCCGAGGAAGACTGGGATGCCGAATATCTCGACGCCATCATCGCCGCGCGCGTGGTCGACGGCGTCGGCGGCGCGATCGCGCATATCCACGATCATGGCTCGCATCATACCGATGCGATCGTGACGGAAGACGACAAGGCGGCGCAGAAATTCCTCAACGAGGTGGACTCGGCGATCGTGCTGCACAATGCCTCGACGCAATTCGCCGACGGCGGCGAATTCGGCTTCGGCGCGGAGATCGGCATTGCTACCGGGAAATTCCATGCTCGCGGGCCGGTCGGCGTCGATCAACTGACGAGCTTCAAGTACCGTATCCACGGCAGCGGGCAGACGCGACCGTGAGTACAATAGCGTTTTCAAGCGAAATGGGCACCGGTTCGCGTGAAGAAAACGCGTCAAATAAAGGTGCCTTGCCCGCGTGGGGCACGCATTGAACCAGGCGTCAGTCGCGTCGCAGCCCTTGTCCCACGAGATCCCGCTCCACACCGACGGCATGCGCGTCGGCTTGCTCGGCGGCTCGTTCAATCCGCCGCACCTCGCCCATCGGACCATCAGCCTGTACGCGATCAAGCGGTTGCGGCTCGACCGCGTGTGGTGGCTGGTTTCGCCCGGTAATCCGCTGAAGGACAATGGCAGCCTGCATGAGCTGGAAGAACGCGCGCGAGCCGCTCGCGATATGGCCGCCGACCCACGCATCGACGTGACCTGTCTCGAATCCGTCATCGGAACACGTTACACTGTCGACACGATCAACTATCTGCGCCGCCGCGCTTCCGGCTCGCGCTTCGTATGGATCATGGGCGCCGACAACCTCGCGCAATTCCATCGCTGGCAACACTGGCAGCGGATCGCGAACCAGGTCCCGATCGCCGTAATCGATCGCCCGCCGCAAAGCTTCCGCGCCCTCGCCGCGCCCGCCGCGCAGGCGCTGGGGCCCTATCGCTTGCCCGAGAATGAGGCAGGCAGGCTGGCCGATTGCCGCGCCCCCGCCTGGGTGTTCCTCACCGGGCTGAAAATGAATCTTTCGTCGACGACTTTGCGGAACCCGGATGGGAGCTGGAAGGCCGCGACGTAAAGGCGCGTATGTGGGGTTCTGGATATTGAAACCATTAACCCCACATGCCTAGAATGGTCGGCGGGCTGCCGGATTCGGTTGCCCGCGATACAGTGAAAGGAATGGTCCCTGGCCACGTCTGTATTGTCCAAGTCAGTTTTACCCAAGTCTCGACAGAGCGCGCGTAAAACATCGACCCGAGCTGCGGCCTTGCCTGCGCCGTCCGACGCCGACAAGACGCTGAAACTGATCCTCTCCCGCCTCGAGGACATGAAGGCGGAAGAGACGGTCACTATCGACCTTCACGGCAAATCGGCATTTTCCGACTACATGATCGTCACCACCGGCAGGGCCAACCGGCACGTCGGCGCGATCGCGGAAAACGTCACCAAGGCGCTGAAGGAAAACGGAATCAAGAACATCCATGTCGAGGGCTTGCCCAACTGCGATTGGGTGCTGATCGATTCCGGCGACGTGATCGTGCACGTGTTCAGACCCGAGGTGCGCGAGTTCTACAATCTCGAGCGGTTGTGGACTCAAGGTCCGGGAGCGGCGAAGGCGATCTAGGGTTCGTGCCGATGCAAATCGGCGGGGGAGCGTGCTAGCGTACGCTCCGATGCGAATCGTTGTGATTGCCGTCGGCCGGCTGAAGCAGGGGCCCGAGCGCGAGCTGGCCGAGCGCTATTCCAAGCGCTTCGACGATGTCGGCCGCAAGCTCGGCTTTCGCGGCCTCGACCTTCATGAAATTTCCGAAAGCCGCGCGCGCGATGCGTCCGCGCGAATCGCCGAAGAAGGCGCAGCGATCTCGGCCGCAATCCCGGAAAACTCCGTGCTTGTCAGCCTCGATGAGCGCGGCGAGAATATCGACAGTTCCGCGTTTGCCCGCCGGCTCGGCCAGTGGCGGGACCAGGGCATCGCCAACACTATTTTCGTGATCGGCGGTGCGGACGGACTTTCGCCAGATTTGCGCGGCAAGGCAAAGATCACGGTCGCCTTCGGGGCAGCGACCTGGCCGCATCAAATGGTTCGCGTGATGCTTTTGGAGCAGCTCTATCGGGCTGCGACGATCCTGGCGGGGCACCCCTATCACCGCGCGTGAGACGCGCGCTGGACCAACAGCGATTTCGGACAAGATGCAGCACGCGCGGCCTCTTCCATCGTACCCCGACACCGTTCGCCGCGGCTGGATCTACTGCGCGCCGCTTTCGGCTATCTTGTTGTTTTTCTCGCCCGTTGCAGCGCAGGGCCCGGCAGCGCCGCCACAGAGTGTGGCGAACTCGCCCGATCCGCTGAAGCAGCGCGAGCAGGAGCTCGAGGCCGCGCGACTGCAGCAGAAGAACGCGGCCGAGCAACAGGCCAAGCTCAAGGCAGAGATTGCCGCGATCGGCGAGGATCGCAGCAAGCTCAATCAGCAATTGATCGACATTGCCACGCGGGTACGCGACGTCGAGACCCGCGTCGCGGGCACCGAAGACCGGCTGCGCTTGCTCGACGCGCGCGAGCAGCAGATGCGAAGCTCGCTCGAATCACGCCGCTCCGAGGTCGTCGAAGTGCTGGCGGCGCTGCAACGCGCCGGCCGCCGTACCCCGCCGGCGCTCCTGGTGCGGCCCGAGGATGCATTGCGATCGCTGCGCACCGCGATGCTGCTCGGCGCGGTCGTCCCGGAGTTGCGGACGCGGGCCGAAACGCTGGCCGCCGATCTCGGCGAGCTTGTCAAAGTCCGCAAGACCATCACGGGTGAGCGCGATCGGCTGGCCGCCGACCGCGATAAATTGCGGACCGACCAGACGAAGCTTGCGGCCCTGATCGACGAGCGGCAGCGCAAGCAGGCCAACATCGAGAAGGACATCGCGGCGGAAGGCGCGCGCGCAGTCGCGCTGGCCCAGCAGGTCGACAATCTGCAGGGCCTGATCAGCAGGATGGAGCAGGACGTCAAGAGCGCCGCCAGGGCCGCCGCGGCTGCCCAGCAGAGCGGCGACCGGGCCGATCCGGCTCTCCTGAAGAACCCGGTTCGTACCAGCCCGGCGATTGCCTTTGCCTCGGCCAGGGGCCTGTTCAAGTTCCCGGTTAACGGCACGAAAATCCGCGATTTCGGCGGTTCTGACGGCTCGGGCGGCGTAGAAAAAGGCATTTCTTTGGCAACACGGCCCGGCGCGCAGGTCACAACGCCGTGTGATGGCTGGGTTGTTTACGCTGGCCCCTTCCGGAGCTATGGACAACTCTTGATCCTCAATGCCGGGGGCGGGTATCATGTCCTGATCGCCGGGATGGAGCGCATTTCGGTAAACATCGGACAGTTTGTGCTTACGGGGGAGCCGGTCGCTACGATGGGGACGACATCCCAGGTCGCCTCCATCTTCGCGACCAATGCGAGCCAACCTGTGCTCTATGTCGAGTTCCGTAAGGACGGCACTCCAATCGATCCAGGCCCATGGTGGGCCGCAAACGAAGGCGAAAAGGTTCGCGGATGATGCGCAAGACTTCAGTAATTCTCCTCAGCGCTGCCACGGGCGCGGCATTGACCCTGCTCGTGACCCAACCGCGGGCGATATTCATGGGATCGACCGCGCGCGCCGCGACCGCAGACACTTATCGCCAGCTCAATCTGTTCGGCGACGTGTTCGAGCGTGTCCGCAGCGACTACGTCGAGAAGCCCGATGACGGCAAGCTCGTCGAATCCGCGATCTCCGGCATGCTCTCCGGCCTCGATCCGCATTCGAGCTACATGGATGCGAAGAGCTTCCGTGACATGCAGGTGCAGACCCGCGGCGAGTTCGGCGGTCTCGGCATCGAGGTCACGATGGAGGACGGCCTGATCAAGGTGGTCTCGCCAATCGACGATACGCCCGCCTCGAAGGCCGGTATCCTCGCCAACGACATCATCACCATGCTGGACGACGAGCAGGTGCAGGGCCTCACGTTGAACCAGGCCGTCGAGAAGATGCGCGGGCCCGTCAACACCAAGATCAAGCTCAAGATCGTCCGCAAGGGCTCCGACAACCCGATCGATGTCACGCTGGTGCGCGACAATATCAGGGTTCGTTCGGTGCGCGCGCGTGTCGAGACCGACGACATCGGCTACATCCGCGTCACCACCTTCAACGAGCAGACCACCGAAGGCCTGAAGAAGGAGATCGCCAATCTTCAGAACCAGATCGGCGACAAGCTGAAGGGCTTCATCATCGACCTGCGCAACAACCCGGGCGGCCTGCTCGAAGAAGCCGTCACCGTTTCCGACTCCTTCCTGGAACGCGGCGAGATCGTCTCGACCCGCGGCCGCAACGCCGAGGAAACGCAGCGCCGCTCCGCCCATCCGGGCGACCTGACCAAGGGCAAGCCGGTCATTGTGCTGATCAATGGCGGCTCGGCCTCGGCGTCCGAGATCGTCGCCGGCGCGCTGCAGGACCACAAGCGCGCCACGCTGGTGGGCACCCGTTCGTTCGGCAAGGGCTCGGTACAGACCATCATTCCGCTCGGCAGCGGCAACGGCGCGCTGCGTCTCACCACCGCGCGCTACTACACGCCGTCGGGCAAATCGATCCAGGCCAAGGGTATCGTGCCCGATATCGAAGTCGTGCAGGACGTGCCGGAAGAGCTGAAGGCGCGCACCGACACCAAGGGCGAAGCCTCGCTCCGCGGCCACCTGAAGAACGACGGCGACGAAAAGACCGGCTCGCAATCCTACGTTCCGCCGGATGCCAAGGACGACAAGGCGCTCAAGATGGCGGACGACCTGCTCCACGGCATCAAGTCGAGCTCCTCGGCTCCCACGCCGGCGCCGGGTGCGGCCGACAAGGCGGCGGGTGACAAGGCGTCCAACGACAAGCCCGCGACCTCGGACCGGCAGCCGGCCAAGGATGCGAACTGACCGATTGATTCAACAGCGGTTTTGACAGGAGGGCGGTCCGGTCGGACCGCCCTTTTTGTTGGGCGGTTCCCCGGCGCGTCCCCGCCCCGCCGTGGTATCTTCGGCGGCGCTGATTCGGGAAAATGGATGGCTGATACGGTCGACGATCTGAGCGCGCCGCTTGGACAGAACAACACGGAGCGGCGGAAGCGCCGGTTCCGGCTGCCTTTTACCGCCATGCAGGCGCTCGCTGGCCTGCTCGGGCTGTTCCTGATCGCTTTTATCGGCTTCGCGCTGTTCAACAATAACCCGCTTGGCGGTGAGCCGGTCGCGCAGGTCGCGATCCAGCAGAAGCCCACCGACGAGAAGGCCGCAGCCGCCTCGGCAGGGGCCCACAGCCAGGGCGAGAAAGCCGCGCCCAAGCAGGCCGAGCACGGCGAGCAGAAGACCGTGACCATCATCGATGGTTCAAGCGGCAAGCATCAGGACGTGGTGATCGGCAGCGGCGACGCCTCGGGCAAGACAGAAAGCGAAGCGGCGGCCGCGCCCGCGATGATGACGGGCATCGACCAGCGTCTGCTGGAAAAGACCCGCTACGGCATGATCCCGATAGCCGCAGCAAACCTGAAGCCATTCACCGTCTATGCGGCCGATGCCGATCGCGCCAAGGCCGCGAAGATGCCGACCGTGTCCATCGTCGTCGGCGGGCTCGGCGTCGGCGCTGCGAAGACGACGGAAGCGATCATGAAGCTGCCGGGCGCGGTGACGCTCGCATTCACGCCCTATGGCGCCGACCCGGGCAAGCTCGCCGAACGGGCCCGGGCGCAGCGCCACGAGGTCCTGCTGCAGATACCAATGGAGCCCTACGATTATCCCGATAACGATCCGGGACCGCAGACCCTTCTCGCCACCCTCGGGCCCGAGGAAAATCTCGACCGGTTGTTCTGGCACCTCGGCCGGCTGCAGGGTTACGCGGGCATCGCCAATTTCATGGGCGCGCGCTTTGTCGCGACCGACGCCGCGATGGGGCCGATCATTCGCGAAGCCGCCAAGCGGGGACTGTCCTATTTCGACGACGGTTCCGCGCCGCGCAGTGTCGCTTCCGCGCTCGCCGGCGGCCTGGCCATGCCCTTTGCCAGGGGCGATGTCGCAATCGATGCGGTACCGACCTCCGCGGAAATCGACCGGCAGCTGGCCAAGCTGGAAGCCCTTGCAAAAGAACGCGGTTTTGCGGTCGGCACGGCGTCGGCGCTGCCGATTTCGATCGATCGGATCGGCGCCTGGATCAAGACGCTCGATGCCCATGGCGTGATGCTTGTGCCATTGACAACCGTGATGCTGAAATCAAAATCGAGCTAGATTGAGTTCCATATTCAGGGGTTCACCGCGTCTTGCGGGCTCCTTTGGCGGCCTTTTTTGAGCGCAGGCCGTTTGATCGCAAGAGGCGTTGACGGAATGGCGCGTTATGAGGATCTGCCCTACCGCACCTGCGTCGGCATCATGCTGATCAACAGGGACGGGCTGGTCTTCATCGGCCGCCGCGCCGGCGGCATCGAGCATGTCGACGATTCCCATGTCTGGCAGATGCCGCAGGGCGGCGTCGATCCCGGCGAGGACACCTGGGATGCCGCCCGCCGCGAGCTCTACGAGGAGACCAGCGTGCGCTCGGTGGAGAAGCTCGCCGAAGTCGGCGACTGGCTGATCTACGACATCCCGCGCACGGTCGCCGGCCGCGCCTGGAAGGGCCGCTATCGCGGCCAGCGCCAGAAATGGTTCGCGATGCGCTTCACCGGCAAGGACGCCGAAATCAATGTCGCGAGCCCCGGTGGCGGTCACAAGGCCGAATTCGTCAACTGGCGCTGGGAGCCGATGAAGAACCTTCCCGAACTGATCGTGCCGTTCAAGCGCCCGGTCTATGAGCGGGTGGTCAAGGAGTTTGCCAAGCTCGCCAGCAAATAAGGCCGATCGCATTTGGCTCGGCCATGACGGCACTCCGCCGCATACGATTTATTCACGATATAGGCTGACACTTGCGGCCAACCAGAATGGTTCGGCCGGGGTAAGCATGAGCGCAATCGCGCCCGCAAATTCGTACACCAGCGACATCGCTTCGGCGCTGCTCGCCAATTCGACCGACACGTCTCAGTCCACCGCATCGAACGGCTCGTCCGCGCCGGCCTCATCCGGCGAGACTTCCAGCAACGGCCGCGATCCTGCGACGCGCGTCGATCTTTCCGACAAGGTGAAAGACATTCTGGCCCGTGCCAGCAACGACCAGGATGTCGCGGCCCGGCTGAAGGCCTTTGTCGAGTCCCATCGCACCCACAACAATGATGGATCTTCGCAGGATGGCCCGTTATCCGGTCAAAGCTCTAAGGCCGACGTAAACGCGGGCTTCGAGCAGTTGTCCGGCGGCGCGTCGACAAGCGATGACTCCGGGGATTATCAACCGCTGGAGGTCGCCAGGAATTTCGCGACGGGCCTGAGAGCCGACGGCTACACGATCTCGGCCATTGGCCGCGCCAGCGATGGATCCTTCCAGATTGCAATCGTCGGCCAGGACGGCACCGGCTTCCTCGACCGGCGCTTCGGCACCAGCGGCGAGTTTTCCGGCTTCAGCAATCTCGGGCCCGGCATAGCCGCGCAGGAATACCAGCGCGGCAACAAGGAATACATCACCTTCGCCGAAAGCGCGGCGGCCGCAACCAGCGTGACGGCATCTTCCGATGCGGGCAGCGTATCGGCGACCTCTTCGGCCACGCACACGGCCTCGGTGACATTCGTGGTCGATTTCTCGACCGGCGGGATCTCGATGCTGCGATCCGAATCCACCTCCGTATCGACAGTCGTCCAGATCGATAAACCCGGCTCGGTATTCTCGGCCACGGTGTAGCGACCGGGTCACGCGGTCTCCCCGCGCTTCTGATATAAACTCACCGACTGTCGGAGAGTCCCTGAATGTCGGAGCAAAAACCCCTTCGTCCGAATGTCGGCATCGCGCTGTTCAACGCGGACGGACGCGTGCTGATCGGCCGGCGTTTTCGCGACGACGGACCCGAGATCATCCTTCCCGGCCTCGAATGGCAGATGCCGCAGGGCGGCGTCGACGAGGGCGAGGATCATCGCGCGGCGGCGTTCCGCGAATTGTGGGAGGAGACCAGCGTCAGGAATGCCGACTATCTCGGCGAGACGGATTGGCTCACCTACGAATTCCCGCCCTATGACGGACCGCCGCACCGGCTCTCGAAATTTCGCGGCCAGCGGCAGAAATGGTTCGCGCTGCGCTTCACCGGGAGCGAGGAGGAGATCGATCCGCTGACGCCGCGCAACGACCAGCCCGCGGAATTCGACGGCTGGCGCTGGGAGCGGCTCGATCGCGTCGCCGATCTCGTCGTGCCGTTCCGGCGCGACGTCTATCGCGCGGTGGCCGCAAGCTTTGCGAAGTTCGTGCAGCCCTAATTGTTCGGCGCGACCACGAACGGTCCGATCGCGATCACGTGGCAATCGCCGTCACGCTTGGCGCAATTGCCGAGCGCGTCGTTGATTGCGTTCTGCTCGGATGCCGCCTTCAGCCCGAGCCCCGGCCGCCCCGCGGTGCCGACGGCAACGGCATTCCATCCCGAGGAAGCTCCGGCCAGCTGGCGCGCGACATCGTCGCGCGCGTCCGCGACAATGGAAGAGTTGCCCGCCGGACGGAAGAAGCCCGTCGCCTTCATGAGAGCCGGTACCGGCACGACAAAGACATCGTCGACCGCGATGGTCATGCAGGCAACACCGAGCGTGGCGCCGCAGTTCTCGAGGCTTCGTCGCGTCGAACTCCTCGACGTTTTCCTGCCCTACATTGAAGAAGAATTGGCCGTTAGGGCCGATCGCAAGCGACTTGGTCTTGCGGCCCTGCGGATAAACGCCTTCAATTCGCGCTTTCCCTTGATCCCGCGTCATCGGAACGTCCTTGGTTGCGAACGGCCGCTCAATTGCGGGATCGCGACGGACCCAGGGCAGCGGGGGCATCGGCGGACGGCCATGCGGATAGACCACGACATTGCCGGCCGCATAAACTTCGCAGCGGCGTTGCGGCTGGACATTATCGGCGCGCTTCTGGCACCGCTCCACCGCGGCCGCCTTGGCGGCCTCTTCGCCTGGCTGCCCGACGACAAAGTCGAACACGCCGGAGGAAGTCACCGCGAACGCCTTGGAGTCGGCCCCCGGCGTGTATTCCCTGGCAAGCGTTGACCGCGTGCGGTCGCTGACGAACGGCACCGTCTCGGCTACGAATTTCTCGTTGGTCGAAGGCATCGGCGCGGGCGGCGGCGATGTCTGTGCGGACTGGGTTGGCGTCGGCGACGGGCTCGGCGCCGTTGAAGGCAGGGGCGCCGGCGCATCCGCCTTGCTCGCAGACGCGGTCTCTTTGGTCGCGGGTGTCAGCTCGAGCTTGGTGAAATACAGAAGCCCGGCCACGACGATCGCCACGACCGAGACCACGCCGACCACCACGGGCCACATCCAGTTGGGCGCACCCGCCGCCTTGGCTGCTGGCTTCTTCACCTGCGGCATCGAATAGGTGCCGTCCTCGCGCCGCATCGCGACCATGTAGGCATGGACGGGCGTTGGAATGTTCTTCACTTCCTGCGCGCCGATGTCGGCGAACTGAACCGAGAGCTTGTTGGCGACCTGCTCGTGCACCGCGCGCGAGATGCAGATGCCGCCGACTTCGGCGAGCCCCTCCAGCCGGGCCGCGATGTTGACGCCGTCGCCGAGCAGGTCGCCGTCGCGCTCGACGACGTCGCCGATGGTGATGCCGATACGGAAGGCCATCTGCCGGCTGGGCGGATAGGCCATGTTGCGCGTCCGCAAGGACTCCTGGATGTCGATGGCACAGCGAACCGCTTCGACGGCGCTCGGAAATTCCGCGAGCACCGCATCGCCGGCGGTATTGAAAATCCGCCCACCCGCCTTGGCGATGAAATCGTCGGTGACTGCCCGGTAGGAAGCAAGACGCCGCAGGGTCTCTTCTTCGTCCTCCGCGACCAGCCTGGAATAGCCGGCAATATCGGCTGCAAAGATCGCCGCGATCTTGCGTTTCATGAAGACCAGCCCCGGACCACAATTTGCGGCCGGGAGAATGCCGTCTTGGGCGCCAGGGCGCAACCGGGTTCCACGCCCGCTGGGACGACGAGCGCTGAATTCATTGAATTTTGAAAAGAGCGGCGCGCGCGCCGCCTCAATGCATCGCGGTCGATTCGATCTGCCGCTGGACGCTCTTGAAATGATCCAGCCGCTCGATCTCGCGGTCGAGCTCGAAGCCCTCCTTCTCGGAGAGCTTTTCCTGCATCTCGTTGATCGTCGTCGCGAATCTGGCGCGGTCGACCTCATCGATCGAGGTCGCGACGTCGGCGAGCACCGTGAGCCCCTTCTCGGAGACCTCGGCGAGCCCTCCAAGCACGATGATCTTCTGCTTCGAGCCGCCGGTGATGATCGTGAGGATGCCCGGCCGGATCGCGGCGACCACGGGCGCATGTCCCGCCAGCACGCCGAAATCGCCTTCGGCGCCGGGAATGTCGACCTGATCGACTTCGCCGGAGAAGGCGAGTTTTTCCGGCGAGACGAGATCGAAGTGGAAGGTTGCCATGGACTATTCCGCTCTTTCTGATTGTCACCCGCGGACTGACCCGCGAGTCCATCGATCAGAACTCTTGGTCGATGGATTGCCGGGTCATTTCGCTCGAAGACGCGCTTCGCGCTTTTGCCCGGCAATAACGACTTGCTTACGCCGCTTCGGCCGCGAGCTTCTTGCCCTTCTCGACCGCCTCTTCGATGGTGCCGACCATGTAGAAGGCGGCTTCGGGCAGGTGGTCATACTTGCCTTCGCAGAGTCCGCGGAAACCCTTGATGGTGTCGGTGAGCTCGACGAACTTGCCGGGCGAGCCGGTGAAGACCTCGGCGACGTGGAACGGCTGCGACAGGAAGCGCTCGATCTTGCGGGCGCGCGCGACCGTCAGCTTGTCCTCTTCGGAAAGCTCGTCCATGCCGAGAATGGCGATGATGTCCTGCAGCGACTTGTAGCGCTGCAGGATCTGCTGGACCACGCGCGCGGTGTTGTAGTGTTCCTCGCCGACCACGAGCGCCGAAAGCATGCGCGAGGTGGAGTCGAGCGGGTCCACGGCGGGATAGATGCCCTTTTCCGAGATCGCGCGCGACAGCACGGTGGTGGCGTCCAAATGCGCGAACGAGGTCGCGGGCGCCGGGTCGGTCAAGTCGTCGGCCGGCACGTAGATCGCCTGCACCGAGGTGATCGAGCCCTTGGTCGTGGTGGTGATGCGCTCCTGCAGCGCGCCCATGTCCGTCGCAAGCGTCGGCTGGTAACCCACCGCCGAGGGGATGCGGCCGAGCAACGCCGACACTTCGGAGCCGGCCTGCGTGAAGCGGAAGATGTTGTCGACGAAGAACAGCACGTCCTGGCCCTGGTCGCGGAAATATTCGGCGACCGTCAGGCCGGAGAGGCCGACGCGGGCGCGCGCGCCCGGCGGCTCGTTCATCTGGCCGTACACCAGCGCGCACTTCGAACCTTCGCCGCCGCCCTTCTTGTTGACGCCGGACTCGATGAACTCGTGGTAGAGGTCGTTGCCCTCGCGGGTGCGCTCGCCCACGCCGGCGAACACGGAGTAACCGCCGTGCGCCTTGGCGACGTTGTTGATCAGCTCCTGAATCAGCACGGTCTTGCCGACGCCGGCGCCGCCGAACAGGCCGATCTTGCCGCCCTTGGCGTAGGGCGCGAGCAGGTCGACGACCTTGATGCCGGTCACGAGAATTTCCGCTTCCGTGGACTGCTCGGTGTATTCGGGCGCCGGCTGGTGGATGCCGCGCGTTTCCGTCGCCTTGATCGGACCGGCTTCATCGACCGGCTCGCCGACCACGTTCATGATGCGGCCGAGCGTGCCGTCGCCGACGGGCACCGTGATCGGCTGGCCGGTGTCGGTGACTTCCTGGCCGCGGACCAGACCTTCCGTCGCGTCCATCGCGATCGTGCGCACGGTGGACTCACCGAGATGCTGCGCGACCTCGAGCACGAGGCGGTTGTTGCCGTTCTTGGTCTCCAGCGAATTGAGAATCGCCGGCAATTGGCCTTCAAACTGCACGTCGACGACGGCGCCCATGACCTGGGTGACGCGACCGACCTGGTTGGCTGCTGTAGCCATTCAACTATCTCCTTCGAACCGAACTTTATAATTTGCGCCTGATCTTGTCGGAAAACCGGTGTCGACTCTTCCGGATCATGCGCTAGACCACGGTCAGCTTGACCGGGATATTGCCTTTGGTTGCCTTCGAGTACGGGCAAATCGTGTGAGCTTCTTCCATCAGCGCCTGCACCTTGGCCTTGTCGGCGCCCGGAACGGAAACCTTGAGCTCGACCGCGAGCGAGAAGCCCGCGTCGGTGTTCAGCGTCACGTCGGCGGTGACCTTCGCGGCCTGGCCGTCGACGTCGTGCTTCTTGGCAAGCACCAGAATGGCCTGGCCGAAGCAGGCGGAATAGCCGATCGCAAACAGCTGCTCGGGATTGTGGCCGTCGCCGGCGCCGCCCAGATCCTTCGGCAGCGCCATGGCGAGCGCGAGCCCGTGGGTGTCCAGTTCGGCGCGGCCGTTGCGTCCGCCCTTGGTGGTTGCCGATGTGTGGTACGCCATCGCTTCCTCCCTCAGACTGCCTCGGCGCCGGAGATGATCTCGATCAGTTCCTTCGTGATCATCGCCTGCCGGGTGCGGTTATAGATCAGGGTCTGCTTGCGGATCATCTCGCCGGCGTTGCGGGTCGCATTGTCCATCGCGGTCATCTGAGCGCCGTAGAACGAGGCGTTGTTCTCGAGCAGCGCGCGGAAGATCTGGACCGCGAGATTGCGCGGCAGAAGGCTGGTGAGGATTTCGTCTTCCTCCGGCTCATACTCGTAGTTGGTCGCGGCCTGGGCCTTGTTGTCGGACTCCTCGACGTCCAGCGGAATGATCTGCTGCGCGGTCGGGATCTGCGCGATGACCGATCGGAAGCGCGAGTAGAACAGCGTGCAGACGTCGAACTCGCCGGCCTCGAAGCGGGCGAGCACCTTCTGCGCAATGCCTTCGGCATTGGCGAAGCTGAGCTGGCGTACCCCGCGCAGATCCATGTGCTCGACGATCTGCTTCTCGAACAAGCGGCGGAGCTGCTCATAACCCTTGCGGCCGACGCAGAAGAATTTCACTTCCTTGCCCTGGCCCATCAGCGTCTGGGCGCGCTCGCGCGCCAGCCGGACGATGGAAGAGTTGAAGGCGCCCGACAGGCCGCGCTCGCCGGTGCAGACCAGAAGCAGATGCACCTGGTCGCTGCCGGTGCCGGCCAGAAGCGGCGGCGCGCCGGGCGAGCCGCTGGCGGCGCCGGCGATGTTGGAGATGACCGCGTCCATCTTCTCGGCGTAGGGCCGGGCGGCTTCGGCGGCGGTCTGCGCGCGGCGCAGCTTTGAGGCCGCCACCATCTGCATCGCCTTGGTGATCTTCTGCGTCGCCTTGGTGGAGGCGATGCGGACCCGCATGTCTTTCAAGCTGGCCATTGCAGCAGATTTATCCTCTTACCTCGTCCCCACTCCCTCCCCCTCGGAAGGGAGAGGCGATCGCGAGAAGGCTTTCGCCCCGTAGAAAATCAGGCAAACGACTTCGCGTAACCCTCGACCACCGACTTCAGCTTGGCGGCCGTATCGTCCGAAAGATCGCGGCTGTCGCGGATGGCGTTGAGGATGTCCGAGTTCTTGCCGCGCAGCAGCGACAACAGGCCGTCCTCGAACGCGCGCACCTTGCCGAGCTGAAGCGGATCGAGATAGCCGTTGGTGCCGGCCCAGATCACGCAGACCTGCTCTTCCATCTTCATCGGCGAGAACTGCGGCTGCTTCAGAAGCTCGGTCAGGCGCGCGCCGCGGTTCAGGAGGCGCTGGGTCGCGGCGTCGAGGTCGGAGCCGAACTGCGCGAACGCAGCCATTTCGCGGTACTGCGCCAGCTCACCCTTGATCTTGCCGGCGACCTTCTTGGTCGCCTTGGTCTGCGCCGACGATCCGACGCGCGACACCGACAGACCGACGTTCACCGCCGGACGGATGCCCTGGAAGAACAGGTCGGTTTCCAGGAAGATCTGGCCGTCGGTAATCGAAATCACGTTGGTCGGGATGTAGGCCGACACGTCGTTGGCCTGGGTTTCGATGATCGGCAGCGCGGTCAGCGAACCGTTGCCCTGGGAGTCGTTGAGCTTGGCGGCGCGCTCCAGGAGGCGCGAGTGCAGATAGAACACGTCGCCCGGATAGGCTTCGCGGCCCGGCGGGCGGCGCAGCAGGAGCGACATCTGGCGGTAGGCGACGGCCTGCTTGGACAAGTCGTCATAGATGATGACGGCGTGCATGCCGTTGTCGCGGAAATACTCGCCCATGGTGCAGCCGGTGAAGGGGGCGATGTACTGCATCGGCGCCGGATCGGAAGCGGTCGCAGCGACGATGATGGAGTATTCCAGCGCGCCCTGCTCTTCCAGAACCTTGACGAACTGGGCGACGGTGGAGCGCTTCTGGCCGATCGCGACATAGACGCAATAGAGCTTGATCTTCTCGTCGCCGGTGGCGTTCAGCGGCTTCTGGTTCAGCATCGCGTCGAGCGCGATGGCGGTCTTGCCGGTCTGGCGGTCGCCGATGATCAGCTCGCGCTGGCCGCGGCCGATCGGGATCAGGGCGTCGATCGCCTTCAGGCCGGTCGCCATCGGCTCGTTCACCGATTTGCGCGGAATGATGCCGGGCGCCTTGACGTCGACGCGGCGGCGTTCGGTGGCCTGGATCGGGCCCTTGCCGTCGATCGGGTTGCCGAGCGCGTCGACGACGCGGCCGAGCAGACCCTTGCCGACCGGCGTATCCACGATGGCGCGGGTGCGCTTGACCGTCTGGCCTTCCTTGATCTCGCGGTCGGCGCCGAAGATCACGATGCCGACGTTGTCGGTTTCGAGGTTGAGCGCCATGCCGCGGGTGCCGTTCTCGAACTCCACCATCTCGCCGGCCTGGACGTTGTCGAGGCCGTAGACGCGGGCGATACCGTCACCGACGGACAGCACCTGTCCGACTTCGGAGACCTCGGCCTCCTGGCCGAAATTCTTGATCTGGTCCTTGAGGATCGCGGAAATTTCCGCGGCGCGGATGTCCATCAGCCTGCCTCTTTCATCGCGTGCTTGATCGAGTTGAGTTTGGTGCGAAGCGAACTATCGACCATGCGACTGCCGAGCTTGACCACAAGCCCGCCGATGATCGAGGGATCGACTTTCACATGGAGGGTGACGTCCTTGCCGCTGACCGCCTTCAGCGCGGCCTTGAGGGCATCGAGATTCTTGTCGGAGAGCGGCTCCGCCACCGTGACGTCGGCGCTGGCCTCGCCTTTGAACCGCGCCACCAGCGCGCGGAAGGCGCGGATGACATCGGAAACGGCAAACAGGCGCCGATTGGCGGTGAGCACTTTGAGGAAATTCGCGGAAATGCCGGTGATGGCGGCCTTGTCGAGCACTGCGGACAGCGCCTTCGACTGGGTATCGGCTGCGAACACCGGACTGCGCACCAACCGTTTGAGGTCGGCGCTGTCGTTCAGCATCGCATCGAATTGATCAAGATCGGCTTTGACCGCATCGATGGATTTTTCATCGCGGGCCAGCTCGAACAGGGCCGTAGCATAACGGCCGGACACTCCCGAAACAGACGGATCTTCAGCAGCCACTGACTTAGCTCTTTATAGCTGTCAAATTCGCAAGGGAAAAAACCGTCGCCACGAGTAGCGGCGCCTAGCGATCCAAGCCCTTGGAATTCAAGCGGGACTTCGATTTTCGACCGGCACCGAGAGCACCGGGATCGTTAAAATCGCGGCTTTGCTAACATAGAGGGAGCGCAGGTGCAACATGACGGCGATGTGATCGCCGCTGATTGCGCACGCTTCGAGATCCATCAGCGCGCGGCTGCACGACACGAAAATCAGCGGACAGATTTGGGCACACCGGCAGGCCGATACGTCTGGATTCGGCCGGAAGGCATCCTCGAGCTCGTTCCATCCATCCAGCGCATGGCTGCACTGAGTTCCCGGCCGGAACCGAATTCGCCCGTCCATTCCATTTGCGCACTACTTGAGCAAACCTTGAGCGTTCGCATAACGACTTCGTTCTGCAGTATTCGTAAGTATTGTATTGGTTAATAATTTATTACAGCAGATATTACGGAACATCCGTTAATCGTCTGGCTGAGTAACAAGATATTACAGCCGGCGATATACAGGCATTACTGCCCAATTCACGCCATATTGCAACGCAAAACGGCCCCCTCCTCAACCTGGAACGGGGGTTCCACTTGCCACGTTTGTGGCAATACTGCTCTAAAGGGACAAACTGAATGAAAGCTTTGAAGAAGTCGACGGCGGGAACCGTAACCCGCTCGAACACGGCGCTCGCCATTCTTGCCGCAACTATCCTGGTCGGTGGGACCGCCACCGAGGCCTCGGCCAGGTCCATCAGGCACCACCACTACCGGCACCATCACCACCAAGCCAAGGCCTCGGAAGGCACCTCGGGCAGCTCCTGGCGGGACGCCAATGCCTCGGTCGGCGACGGACGGCGCAGCTTCACGGGCGTCGCTTCGATGTACGGCAACGAGTCCGGCAGCAAGACCGCCTCTGGCCAACGCTTCAACGAGAACGCCATGACCTGCGCCCACCGCTCGCTGCCGTTCGGCACCAAGCTGCGCGTGAGCCATGGCGGCCGTTCCATCGTCGTCACCGTCAACGACCGCGGCCCGTTCGTTCGCGGCCGGGTGCTCGACCTCTCCACCGGTGCGGCCCGCGCGCTCGGCATCTCCGGTCTCGG
Source organism: uncultured Alphaproteobacteria bacterium (assembly GCA_963831505.1). Lineage (GTDB taxonomy): Bacteria > Pseudomonadota > Alphaproteobacteria > Rhizobiales > Xanthobacteraceae > Bradyrhizobium. The sequence continues at coordinate 56,382 of CAWHQY010000106.1, forward strand.
CCAGGTCACGGCCGAAGTCATGAGCTGAGGTCCTTGGCCGAAGTCCTTGGCCGAAGTCCTTGGCCGAAGTCCTGGGCTGAAGTCTTGGGCTGAAGTCTTGGCCTCAAGCGCGCACAGCGCTTCTCCCTAAAAAATCTGGGAAGTACCGCGTCCAGAAGGGCGCCAGCCCCCGCTGCGCGCCCAAAGAAACCCGCCGTCGCGAATGACGGCGGGCTTTTTTTGTGCCTTCACCTTCCTCGTCATTCCGGGACGCGCCTCTTGGCGCGGGCCGGAATGACGACGGAGGATGTGGGAACCGCGCCTCACAAAAAGCTCTGCGGGTCGACATCGACTTCGAGCTTGAGATTGCCCTTTGGCTTTGGCCCGGCGGCAAGCCATTCGCGCAAATAGTCCGACAGGTCGAAACCGCGGATGGATTTGAGCAACAGGCGGAAGCGATAGCGGCCCTTGATCACCGCGAGCGGCGCTTCCGCCGGACCCAGCACCTGCACATGCTCGTCACGCGGCGCCAGCGCCACCAGCCGGCGCGCAAAGCCTTCGGCGCTGGGGCGATCGCCAGCCGAGATGATGAGGCTCGCCAGGCGCCCGAACGGCGGATAGCCCGTGCGCTCGCGCGAGCCGATCTCGTTCTCGTAGAAGGCCTCGCGATCGCAGGCGACGAGTGCCTTCATCACGGGATGTTCGGGCTGGTGGGTCTGCAGATAGCCGACCCCGCGGCCCTGGTCGCGGCCGGCGCGGCCGATCACCTGGTTGAGCAATTGCCACGTGCGCTCGGCAGCGCGCGGATCGCCATTGCCGAGGCCAAGATCGGCATCGACCACGCCGACCAGATTGAGCCGTGGGAAATGATGGCCTTTGGCCACCAATTGCGTGCCGATGATGATGTCGACCCGGCCTTCGGCGATCTCGTTGAGCTCGCTGCGCATGGTCTCGATCGAGGTGATGAGGTCGCTGGAGAGCACCATGGTGCGCGCATTCGGAAACAGCGCTGCCGCCTCCTCCTGCAGGCGTTCGACGCCGGGACCGACCGCGACCAGCGACTCTTCCGCGGCGCAGTTCGGGCACGTTGGCGGACGCGGCATCGAGAAGCCGCAATGGTGGCAGACCAGCCGCTGGCGGAAGCGGTGATCGACCAGCCAGGCGTCGCAGATGGTGCAGGCGAAGCGATGGCCGCAGGCGCGGCACAGCGTCAGCGGCGCATAGCCGCGGCGATTGAGGAACAAGAGCGCCTGCTCGCGCTTCTCGATCGCGACACTGATCTCTCCGGCCAGCCGCGGCGAGATGAAACGGCCGCGCGCCGGCGCCTCGCGGCGGAGATCGATCGCCTCGATATGCGGCATATGCTGGCCGCCGAAGCGCGATGGCAGCAGGATGCGCTGGTAGCGGCCCTTGCGCGCATTGACCTCGGTCTCGACGGACGGCGTCGCCGACGCCAGCACGATCGGGATCTTGGCGATATGCGCGCGCACCACCGCCATGTCGCGAGCGTGATAGTGCACGCCGTCATCCTGCTTGTAGGCCTGGTCGTGCTCTTCATCCACGACAATGAGACCGAGATCGGCATAGGGCAGGAACAGCGCCGAGCGCGCGCCGACCACGACCGGCGCTTCGCCCGCCGAGATCGCCGCCCAGTTGCGGGCGCGGGTGCGCGGCGTCAGTTCGGAATGCCACTCCATCGGCCGCACGCCGAAGCGCGAGGAGAAACGGTCGAGGAACTGCCCGGTCAGCGCGATCTCCGGCATCAGGATCAGCGACTGCTTGCCGCGGCGGATGGTTTCCGCCACCGCCTCGAAATAGACCTCGGTCTTGCCCGAGCCGGTGACGCCGTCGAGCAGCGCGACGTGGAAACTGCCGTTCGCCGCGAGCGCCCGCATCGCATCGACCGCCGTGCGCTGCTGCCTGGAAAATTCCGGCTGCGCATGGTGCGGATCGGGCGGAGGCGGCGGCAGCGCGCGCGGCATCGCCTCCACCGTCAGCGTGCCCTCATCGACCAGACCGTCGATCACGCCCGTGGTCACGCCGGCTTCTTTCGCCGCTTCGGATTTGCCGTGGAGCAGGCTGTCGGAGAGCACCTCGATCACCCGCCGCCGCGCCGGCGTCAGGCGCCTCGGCGGCTCGCCCACCAGCCGCACACCCATGCGCGCGCGTTCGGGGCCGAGATTTTCCCCCATGCGGAGCGTCATGCGCAGCACCATGCCGCGGGCCGAGAGCGTGTAGTTCGCAACCCAATCGACCAGCGACCGCAGCTCGCTTTTGAGCGGCGGCACGTCGAGCTTTTCGCTGACGTCCTTCAGGCGGTTATGCAGCCGCGGATCGGGATTGGCATTTTCCGCCCACACCACCGCCAGCACCTCGCGCGGCCCAAGCGGCACGCCGACGATGTCGCCCGCCCTCAGTTCCATGCCGCGCGGCACGCGGTAGGAATAGGTCTGGTTGAGCGCGACCGGCACCAGCACATCGACGATGCGCGTCGATGCGGCAGAGGAGGAGGTCGGGCGCGTGGCGTGGTCCATCGAGAATCGGTCTTTTTGCGGCCTGAAGCTAACGCTCTCGCCGCAAGTTAGCGAACGGTAAACGAAAGAGGTGCGATATAATCGAGGGAATCACTGGCGGCAAGTCCTGACATCGGCAAGTCCTGCATGGCCCAACCGGCAATCCAACCGATCGAGCTCGCCAGCGCCGACGACACCGTCGCGCTGCAGATGACGCGCTGGCTGACGCATCTGCGCAGCGAACGAAGGCTGTCGCCGAAGACGCTGGAGGCCTATGCGCGCGATCTGCGCCAATGCCTCGATTTCCTCTGCGAGCACTGGGGCATGCGGGTGACGCTGGCGCGCTTTTCGCTGCTGGAGGCAACCGACATCCGCGCCTTCATGGCGATGCGCCGCGCCGACGACATTGCCGGCCGCTCGCTGATGCGTGCGCTCGCAGGCCTGCGCTCGTTCGGCCGCTTCCTCGAACGCGAGGGCAAGGGCAAGGTCGGTGCGCTTTCCGCGATCCGCGCGCCCAAGGTCGGCAAGACCCTGCCGAAGCCGATCGCGATGGTGTCGGCCAAGCGGCTGACAGACGCCGACGAACGCGCGGGCGAAACCCGCGAGACCTGGATTCTCGCGCGCGACGCCGCCGTGATGGCGCTGCTGTACGGCTCCGGCCTGCGCATCTCGGAGGCGCTGTCGCTGAACCGCCGCGACGTGCCGAAGCCGGGCGAGGGCGACGTATTGATCGTCACCGGCAAGGGCAACAAGACCCGCATGGTGCCGGTGCTGCAAAACGTGCTGGCGCTGATCGCCGATTATGTCGCGATCTGTCCGCATGCATTGGCTCCCGAGCAGCCGATCTTTGTCGGCGCCCGCGGCGGTCCGCTGAGCCCGCGCATCATCCAGCTCACCATGGCGCGGATGCGCAGCGCGCTCGGGCTGTCCGACAGCGCGACGCCGCATGCGCTCCGGCATTCCTTTGCCACCCATCTGCTCTCCCGCGGCGGCGACCTGCGCGCGATCCAGGAATTGCTCGGCCACGCCTCGCTCTCGACCACGCAGATCTATACCGGCATCGACAGTGAACGGCTCCTGGAAGTCTATCGCAGCGCGCATCCGCGAAGCTGAGATATCCCGACATAAACTCGTCACATCCGTTTGCCCCTTGCGCCGGCCACATTGTTCGGCAATCGTGGCGCCGTCGCACCTGGAGGGGAATCATGAGCGCACATGAAAGCATGGAGCATGCGGAGCACGCCGAGCATGCCTCGGGCGAGAACAGAAAGATCGCGCTTCTGATCGCGGTGATCGCGCTGTGCCTGGCGCTGTCGGAGACGCTCGGCAAGGGGGCGCAGACCGAATCGATCGCCAAGAATGTCGAGGCTTCGAACCTCTGGGCGTTCTTTCAGGCCAAGACCATCCGCCGCACCGTGGTGCAGACCGCGGCCGAGCAGGCGAAGCTCGGCACGCCAACCGACGATGCCACCAAGGCGACGTTGCAGAAGCAGATCGACGATTGGCAGAAGACCGCGGCGCGCTACCGCTCCGAGCCGTCGACCCATGAGGGCAGCGAGGAATTGGCCGAACGCGCCAAACACGCCGAAGAGGAACGCAACGTCGCTACTGAGAAATACCACCACTTCGAGCTTGCGTCCGCCGCCTTCCAGATCGCCATCGTGCTGGCGTCCGCCACCATCATCACCGGCATGGTGTGGCTCGCCTGGGTTTCCGGCCTGTTGACGCTCGCCGGCGTAACGATCACCGTGCTCGGCATCTTCAATGCGAGCCTGCTCCACCTGCCGTGATTTGAGCCTCTTTCTGATTCTGAATTCAGAAAGCCGATCCGGGCCTCGTGGTTCGAGACGCGCGGCGCTTGTCACCACGGAAGAGGGCTCAGCGCGCCTGATGCACGCTCTTGCGGAAGCGCTGGATCAGCCGCAGCGTGCGCGACGACCAGCTATCGCCATCGCCGGCAAGAATCTCCCTGATCCGCGCCTTGACCGGATCGACCAGTTCCTTGGCCTTGGCGCGCAGTCCCATGACAAACTCATAGAGCTTCTCGAACCAGCCCATCTCCAGAAGCTTCGGACGCGTCACGTCGAAGATGAAGGCGGTGACGCCCACGCCGAGGAATTTCGCGAACAGGATCGTGAAGATGGCGCTCGTCCAGTATTCGTGCGTCGAGCAGCCACAGCCCTACCAGTTTCAGCGGAAACAGCGGCAGCACGGGCACGATGAAGACGATCAGCGTCATGGCCGGCGACAGCGTGTCGACGCGCTCGGCGAGCCATTGCTTGAAGGCGCGAAGCGGGAATCGCCGCAACGACCTTGGCCACGATCGGCTCGAGGTGATCCCACAGCCAGGCCTCGATCAGGAAGACGATCGCAAGCAGGACCCAGAGCGGTTGAAGCAGGCGGCGCAGCATATGTCTCCCGGGCCCAACTCGCAGCCGGGCGTCGATCACATATGGATCGCTCGCTTGCCGACTGCAAGCGCCGCTTCCTTGATGGCCTCCGACCGGGTCGGATGCGCGTGGCAGGTGCGGGCCAGATCTTCCGCTGCACCGCCAAACTCCATCAGGACGCAGGCCTCGTGGATCATTTCTCCGGCCTCAATCCCGATGATATGCACGCCCAGCACGCGATCGGTCTTCGCATCTGCGAGAATTTTCACAAAGCCGTCAGTGGTTTGATTGACCTTCGAGCGGCCGTTCGCGGTAAAAGGAAATTTACCGGAATTATACGGGATTCCCGCCTGCTTCAGCTCTTCCTCGGTCTTGCCGACGGACGACACTTCCGGCGTGGTATACACAACACCTGGGATCACATCGTAGTTCACGTGTCCGGCTTGCCCTGCGATGATTTCCGCGCAGGCGACGCCTTCGTCTTCCGCCTTGTGCGCCAGCATCGGTCCGGCGACCACGTCGCCGATGGCGTAGACGCCCTTCACGCTGGTGGAGAAATGTGGTCGATCTGCACGCGGCCGCGATTGTCGAGCGCAACGCCCGCTTGCTTGCAGACCGAGGCCGTCGGTGTACGGCACGCGGCCGATGCAGACCAGCACGACATCGGCTTCCAGCGTTTCCTGCGCGCCGCCCGGCCGCGGGTTCGATCTTTGCCGTGAGCGTCTTGCCTGACGTATCGACCGCCGTGACCTTGGCGCCGAGCTTGAACTTGAATCCCTGCTTCTCGAGGATGCGCTGGAACTGCCGCGCGATCTCGCCGTCCATGCCGGGCAGGATGCGATCGAGAAATTCGACGACGGTGACCTCGGCGCCGAGCCGGTGCCAGACCGAGCCGAGCTCGAGCCCGATCACGCCGGCGCCGACGATCAGGAGTTTGCCGGGCACCTTGTCGAGCGACAGCGCGCCGGTCGACGACACGATGCGCTTCTCGTCGATCTCGATGCCCTTCAGCCGTGCGATGTCGGAGCCGGTGGCGATCACGATGTTCTTCGTCTCGACGAGCTGCGTCTTGCCGTCGGCGCCCGAAACCTCGACCTTGCCGGCGCCAAGAATCTTGCCCTTGCCGTGGATGACATCGATCTTGTTCTTCTTCATCAGGAACTCGACGCCCTTGACGTTGCCGTCGATGCCCTGCTGCTTGAAATTCATCATCGCCGGCAGATCGAGCTTCGGGGCGGGAACGCTGACGCCCATCTTGGCAAAGGAATGCCCGGCCTCCTCGAACATCTCGGAAGCGTGCAGCAGCGCCTTTGACGGCATGCAGCCGACATTGAGGCAGGTGCCGCCGAGCGTCGGGTTCTTCTCGACGACGGCGACCTTCATGCCGAGTTGCGCCGCGCGCACCGCGCACACGTAACCGCCGGGACCGGTACCGATGATGACGAGATCGTAAGTGGCCATGATTTGGATCCTGTAGCTCAAGCCTGTGACAGCTCTTTATTGTTTGCGCATGATGTTCTCGGAAAACCGCCGCACACTTTGCGTTACCGCCCGCCCGAAACGTCAAGGATGGTGCTGGTCACGTAGGACGCCTCGTCCGACATCAGCCAGACGATCGCGTTCGCGATTTCCTGCGCTTGGCCGACGCGCTTCATCGGCACCATGTGCGCGAGCCGTGGGCGCGGTCGGGCTCGCCGCCGGAGGCGTGGATATCCGTATCGATCAGCCCCGGCCGGATGCCGGCGACGCGGATGCCCTCGCCCGCGACCTCGTGGCCGAGCCCGACCGTGAAGGAATCGATCGCTCCCTTCGAGGCGGCGTAGTCGACATAGGTGTTGGCCGCGCCGAGCTTGGCGGCGACCGACGAGATATTGACGATGACGCCGCCCTTGCCGCCATGTTTCGTGGACATCCGCTTCACGGCCTCGCGCGCGCATAAAATGCTGCCGGTGACGTTGACCGCCATCACGCGCTGGATGCGCTCGGCCGACATCTCGTCGATCCGCACCCCGCTCTTGCCGACGATGCCGCCATTGTTGACGAGCGCACCGAGCGTGCCGAACTTGTCGGCGGCCTCGAACAACCTGAGGATATCGCTCTCCTCGCCGACGTCGCATTTCACCGCGATCGCCTTGCCGTTCTTCGCTTCGATCGCGGCAACCACCTCCTTCGCCGCTGCCTCGTTGCTGGCATAGCCGACAACGACCCTGAAACCGCGCGATGCGGCCGCAAGCGCGGTGGCGCGGCCGATGCCGCGGCTGCCGCCGGTGATAACAGCTACTCTATCCGTCAAGACCTACCCCCATAACTCAGCACACTTCACCGATCACCCGCACGAAATCGCGAGCGCGCATGGCATCGAACTGGTGGCGTCAGAGATCCAGCACCAGGCGCGCCGGATCCTCCAGGTTCTCCTTGACGCGCACGAGGAAGGTCACGGCTTCCTTGCCGTCGATGACGCGGTGATCGTAGGACAGCGCCAGATACATCATCGGGCGCACCTCGATCTTGCCGCCGACGACCATCGGCCGCTCCTGGATCTTGTGCATGCCGAGGATGCCGGACTGCGGCGCGTTCAGGATCGGCGTCGACATCAGCGAGCCGTAGATGCCGCCATTGGTGATGGTGAAGGTGCCGCCCTGCATCTCGTCGATCTTGAGCTGGCCGTCGCGGGCGCGGCGGCCGAAATCGGCGATCGCCTTCTCGATGTCGGCAATCGATTTCTGGTCGCAGTCGCGTACGACCGGCACGACGAGGCCCTTGTCGGTGCCGACGGCGATTCCGACGTGATAGTAGTTCTTGTAGATGAGGTCGGTGCCGTCGATCTCGGCGTTGACGGCCGGAATGTCCTTCAGCGCCTGCACGCAGGCCTTGGTGAAGAAGCCCATGAAGCCGAGCTTGGAGCCGTGCTTCTTCTCGAACACGTCCTTGTAGTGCGAGCGCATTGCCATGACATTGGTCATGTCGACCTCGTTGAAGGTCGTGAGCATCGCGGCCGTGTTCTGCACGTCCTTCAGGCGGCGGGCGATGGTCTGGCGCAGCCGCGTCATCTTCACGCGCTCCTCGCGCGCGGCGTCGTCGGCGGGCGACGGGCTGCGGACCTGCACGGCGGCGGCGGGCTGATTGACGGGGGTCGGCGCGGAGGCGGCCTTCTCGATCGCCGCCAGCATGTCGCCCTTGGTGACGCGGCCGTCCTTGCCCGAGCCCGGAACGGTGGACGCATCGAGCCCGCTTTCGGCGGACAGCTTGCGCACGGACGGCGCCAGCGGCGCATCCGGGGGCGGCGCCTTCGCGGCGGGGGCGGGAGCCGGCGCGGCAGCGGCCGGAGGTGGCGCGGCCGCAGCGGCCTTGGCGGCCGGCGCAGCAGCGGCCGGCTTCGCGCCCGCGGCGCCGTCATTGATCAGGCCGAGCAGCGCGCCGACCGCGACCGTGTCGCCATCCTTGGCGGCGATCTCGCCGAGCACGCCGGCCGACGGCGCGGGCACCTCGATCGTCACCTTGTCCGTCTCGAGCTCGACCAAGGGCTCGTCGACGGCGACGGCTTCCCCGGCCTTCTTGAACCAGCGGCCGATGGTGGCCTCGGTCACGGATTCGCCCAGCGTCGGAACGCGAATTTCAGTCATGGTTTGTTTCCTCAATAACCTGCGCGGTCATGCAATCAGTGGTCATCGCCCGCCATCGCGTCGGGCGATGGCGGGCGTGACAATCGTTTCCTAGGGCATGGTCCGGAAAAGTGTGAAGCGGTTCTCCGAAAAGGTCATGCCCAAACAAAGAGCTAAAGCGCGATGACGATCCATCCTAAACTCATCGCGCTTTAGTTCAACGCCTCGTCGAGCAACGCCTTGAGCTGTGCCAGGTGCTTCGACATCAAGCCGGTCGCGGTCGCCGCCGACGCCGCGCGTCCGGCGTAGCGCGGACGCTTGTTCGGCGCGTTGATCTGGTTCAGCACCCATTCGAGATAGGGCTCGATGAAGTGCCACGCGCCCATGTTGCGCGGCTCTTCCTGGCACCAGACGATCTCGGCGCCCTTGAAGCGGCCGAGCTCCATCACAAGCGCCTTCAGCGGCACCGGATAAAGCTGCTCGACGCGCATCAGGTAGATGTCGTCGAGGCCGCGCTTTTCCCGTTCTTCGTAAAGATCGTAATAGACCTTGCCGGTGCACAGCACGACACGGCGAATCTTCGCGTCCGGCACCAGCTTGGTCTTCTCGTCCGGGACCATTTGCGCGTCATCGTAGAGGATGCGGTGGAAGGTGGTGTCCTTGCCCAATTCGTCGAGCCGCGACACCGCACGCTTGTGGCGTAGCAGCGATTTCGGCGTCATCAGGATCAGCGGCTTCCTGATCTCGCGATGGAGCTGGCGCCGCAGCACGTGGAAGTAATTGGCCGGCGTGGTGGGATAGACCACCTGCATGTTGTCTTCGGCGCACATCTGCAGGTAACGCTCGAGACGCGCGGAAGAGTGCTCCGGTCCCTGCCCCTCATAGCCATGCGGCAGCAGGCAGACGAGGCCGGACATGCGCAGCCATTTGCGCTCGCCCGAGGAGATGAACTGGTCGAACAGCACCTGCGCGCCATTGGCGAAGTCGCCGAACTGCGCTTCCCACATCGCGAGCGCATTCGGCTCGGCGAGCGAGTAGCCATATTCGAAGCCGAGCACGGCCTCTTCCGACAGTAGCGAGTTGATGACCTCGTAATGGCCCTGGTCGACGCCGAGATGGTTGAACGGCGTGTAGCGGCTCTCGTCTTCCTGGTCGATCAGGACCGAATGGCGCTGCGAGAAGGTGCCGCGCTCCAAGTCCTGGCCGGACAGCCGCACGTGATGGCCTTCCTCCAGCAGCGTGCAGAACGCCAGCGCTTCGCCGGTCGCCCAGTCGATGCCGACGCCGCCGTCGATCGCCTTCATGCGATTGTCGAGGAAGCGCGCGATGGTGCGGTGGACGCGGAAACCATCCGGCACCTTGGTGATCCTGCGGCCGATGTCCTTCAGCACCGATGTATCGACACCGGTGATGCCGCGACGCGCGTCTTCTTCCTGGTCGGCGATCTTGAAGCCGGCCCATTTGCCGTCGAGCCAGTCGGCCTTGTTCGGCTTGTAGCCGGTACCGGCCTCGAACTCGGCATCGAGACGCGCGCGCCAGTCGGCCTTGGCCTTCTCGACTTCGCCTTCGGTGATTACGCCTTCGGAAATCAGCCGCTTGGCATAGACTTCCAACGTGCCCGGATGCGCCGCGATCTTCTTGTACATCACGGGCTGGGTGAACATGGGCTCGTCACCCTCGTTGTGACCGTGCCGGCGATAGCAGAACATGTCGATCACGACCGGCTTGTGGAATTTCTGCCGGAACTCGGTCGCGACCTTGGCGGCGAACACCACCGCTTCGGGATCGTCGCCGTTCACATGGAAGATCGGCGCATCGATCATCTTCGCCACGTCCGACGGATAGGGCGAGGAGCGCGAATAGCGCGGATAGGTGGTGAAGCCGATCTGGTTGTTGACGATGAAATGCACGGAGCCGCCGGTGCGGTAACCCTTCAGGTCCGACAGGCCGAAGCACTCCGCGACCACGCCTTGCCCTGCGAACGCCGCGTCGCCATGCATCAATAGCGGCATCACCGAAATGCGCTGGTCCGGCGGATCGCCGTGCTGGTCCTGCTTGGCGCGCACCTTGCCGAGCACGACGGGATCGACGATCTCGAGATGCGACGGGTTCGCCGTCAGCGACAGATGGATGCGGTTGCCGTCGAACTCGCGGTCCGACGAGGCGCCGAGATGATATTTGACGTCGCCCGAACCTTCGACCGCGTCGGGATTGGCCGAGCCGCCCTTGAACTCATGGAACAGCGCGCGGTGCGGCTTGCCCATCACCTGCGTCAGCACGTTGAGCCGGCCGCGATGCGGCATGCCGAGCACGACTTCCTTCACACCGAGATTGCCGCCGCGCTTGATGATCTGCTCCAGCGCGGGGATCAGCAATTCGCCGCCGTCGAGACCGAAGCGCTTGGTGCCGGTAAATTTGACATCGCAGAACTTTTCAAATCCTTCGGCTTCAATCAGCTTGTTGAGGATGGCGCGGCGGCCTTCGCGCGTAAAGCTGATCTCCTTGTCCGGACCCTCGATGCGCTCCTGGATCCATGCCTTCTGCGCGCCGTTACTGATATGCATGAACTCGACGCCGAGCGTCTGGCAGTAGGTGCGCTCGCAGATGGCCACGATCTCGCGCAGTGTGCCGTATTCGAGCCCGAGCACGTGATCGAGGAAAATCTTGCGGTCGAAATCGGCTTCGGTGAAGCCGTAGGAGCGCGGATCGAGCTCTTCGCGGTTGCGCGGGGCTTCGATGCCGAGCGGATCGAGGTTGGCGTGGAAATGACCGCGCATGCGGTAGGCGCGGATCAGCATCAGCGCGCGGACGGAATCGCGGGTGGCCTGGTGCAGTTCGGCCGCCGTGATTTCGGTACCCTTCGCTCCCTTGTCGGTTGCCCTGGCTTGCGCTTTCGCGGCGATCTTGGTGCCGACCGCCTTCTCGACTTCGGCCCAGTTGCCGTCGAGGGCGGAGGTGAGATCGTCTTGCGGGGTCAACGGCCAGTTGTCGCGGCCCCAGGACGGGCCTTCGGCATTCTTGCGGACGTCGGCCGGAGAATCCTTCAGGCTCTTGAAGAACTCCTGCCACTCGGCGTCGACCGAAGCCGGGTCCTTTTCATAGCGGGCGTAGATTTCGTCGATGTAGGTGGCGTTTGTGCCCTGCAAAAACGATGAGAGGGCAAAGGCGGCGTTCGCGTCCTGGCGAGACATGATGGCGTCCTGGTAATTTTTAGGTTCGCGCGTAACAGACGGCGCTGAATCGGGCCAATCCCGGCAGATCGGCCACACCGCGAACCCATACCCTATTTAGGTCGAATGTTCGCGCCTAAAAGGACCAAGAACTGAATTAGCTTTTCAATTTTTCGGCAAGCGTGTGACCGAGCCGCGCGGGCGACGGAGAGACCGTGATTCCCGCCGATTTCATCGCTTCTGCCTTGGAGCCGGCGTCGCCCTTGCCGCCGGATATGATCGCACCGGCATGGCCCATGCGGCGGCCGGGAGGCGCGGTGACGCCGGCGATGAAGCCGACCATCGGCTTCTTGCGGCCGCGCTTGGCTTCGTCCTTGAGGAACTGGGCGGCGTCCTCCTCGGCGCTGCCGCCGATCTCGCCGATCATCACGATCGATTTGGTCTTCTCGTCGGCCAGGAACATCTCCAGCACGGCGATGAATTCGGTGCCCTTGACCGGGTCGCCGCCGATGCCGACGGCCGTGGTCTGGCCGAGGCCCTCCTGGGTGGTCTGGAACACCGCTTCATAGGTCAGCGTGCCCGAGCGCGACACGATGCCGACCGAGCCGGGCTTGAAGATATTGGCAGGCATGATGCCGATCTTGCACTCGCCGGCGGTCATGACGCCCGGGCAGTTCGGTCCGATCAGCCGCGACTTCGAGCCCGACAGCGAGCGCTTCACCCGCACCATGTCGAGCACCGGAATGCCCTCGGTGATGCAGACGATCAGCGGGATTTCCGCATCGATCGCTTCGCAGATCGCGTCCGCCGCACCCGGCGGCGGGACGTAGATCACCGACGCATCGGCGCCGGTCTTCTGCTTGGCCTCGGTGACGGTATCGAACACCGGCAGGCCCAGATGCGTCGAGCCGCCTTTGCCGGGCGAGGTGCCGCCGACCATCTTGGTGCCGTAGGCGATCGCGGCTTCCGAGTGGAACGTGCCGTTCTTGCCGGTAAAGCCCTGGCAGATGACCCTGGTATTCTTGTCGATGAGGATGGACATGCTTTCGAATACTTTCCCGAAGGCTTGAAAGAGAGATGATTTAGCTGACGCGCCGATAGACGCCCGTGAGAACATCGTTCCAGCCTTCGGCATCGGGCGAGAACTGGATCTTCATGTTGTAGGTGTTGTCATCGACGATCTCGTAGACGTGGCGCGCGTTGCCGCGCAGCGAGCCGCGCACCAGGACCAGCGACTTGGCGGCCCAGCCGCCGGAGGCCGGCGCCGGCGAATAATAGCCGAGCGAGTCGTGCCAGAACAATTTGTAGGTCCGGTCCTCGCGGTCGTAGGTGAACACGCCGTGGGTCGCGAAGCTCTCCTTGCCGTCGCGCATCTGCACGCTGTCCTGGATCAGGTAGAAGCCGTTGAGATCCATGCGCGCGCTCACCCGCGAGGTGGCGGGACCGCCCGCGGTCCAACGCGACGGATAGACCATCTCCTCACCGCTCCATTCACCGGCGAACACCGCAAGCCTCTTGTGCTCCGGCAGCGGCGACGGCGCGGCGAGACGATCCTCAGCCATGGCGTTAGCTCCCTTTGACGGCCTTTACGATCTTCTGCGCGGCATCGTCGAGATTGTCGGCCGGCAGCACGTTCAATCCGGAGTCCCGGATGATCTTCTTGCCCGCTTCGACGTTGGTGCCCTCGAGGCGGACCACCAGCGGCACCTTCATGCCGACCTGTTTCACCGCGGCAACCACGCCCTCGGCGATCACGTCGCACTTCATGATGCCGCCGAAGATGTTGACCAGGATTCCCTTCACATTGGGGTCGGCGGTGATGATCTTGAAGGCAGCGGCCACTTTCTCCACGGTGGCGCCGCCGCCGACATCGAGGAAGTTGGCCGGCTCCATGCCATAGAGCTTGATGATGTCCATGGTCGCCATGGCAAGGCCCGCGCCATTGACCATGCAGCCGATCGTGCCGTCGAGCGCGACATAGTTGAGGTCATACTTCGCGGCCTCGATCTCCTTGGCGTCCTCCTCGGTCTCGTCGCGCAGCGCCGCGACGTCGGGATGACGAAATATCGCGTTGTCGTCGAACGACACCTTGGCGTCGAGCACGCGGAGCAGGCCCTGCTTGGTGACGACCAGCGGATTGATCTCGAGCATCGCCATGTCCTTGGCGACGAAGGCGTTGTAGAGCTGCGCCGTCAGCTTCTCGGCCTGCTTGGCGAGATCGCTGGTGAGATTGAGCGCCTTCGCCACGGCGCGGCCGTGATGGCTCATGATGCCGGTGGCGGGATCGACGGAGAAGGTGATGATCTTTTCCGGAGTCTTGTGCGCGACGTCCTCGATGTTGACGCCGCCTTCGGTTGACACCACGAAGGAGACTTCAGAGGTTTCGCGGTTGACCAGGAGCGAGAGGTAAAATTCCTTGTCGATGTCGGAGCCGTCCTCGATGTAGAGCCGGTTGACCTGCTTGCCGTGCGGGCCGGTCTGCACGGTGACCAGCGTCGCGCCCAGCATCTGCCTGGCATATTCCGCGACCTCCGCGGTCGATTTGGCGATGCGCACCCCGCCCTTGTCGCCGGCGCTGGCTTCCTTGAACTTGCCCTTGCCGCGGCCGCCGGCATGGATCTGGCTCTTCACGACCCAGACCGGGCCCGGCAACTGCCTGGCGGCAGCCTCGGCATCGGCGGCCTTCAGGACCGGGACGCCCTTGGAAATCGGCACGCCGAATTCGGAGAGGACGGCCTTGGCCTGATATTCATGGATATTCATCTAGGACGCTCCCGGAAGCCTTGGCGATGAATCCCGTCAATTCACGCCTATTTTCGTCTGGCATACCATATACCACGCGAAGTGCAAGGGAGGGACCAACCGATCCCCGACCCCTTGCTGATTAGCGGCCGAGCAGGTCCGGCGCGATCTTCTTGCAGGCGTCGACCAGGCCCTGGACGGAGGCGACCGACTTGTCGAAGGCCTCGCGGTCCTTGCCGGAAAGCTCGATCTCGACGATGCGCTCGACACCCTTCGAGCCAATCACGACCGGCACGCCGACATACATGTCCTTAACGCTGTATTCGCCGTTGAGATAGGCCGCGCAGGGCAGCACGCGCTTCTTGTCCCGCAAATAGCTCTCGGCCATCGCGATCGCGGAGGCCGCCGGCGCATAGAAAGCCGAGCCGGTCTTCAGGAGGTTCACGATCTCGGCGCCGCCATTGCGGGTGCGGTCGACGATTTCATCGATACGCGCCTGCGAGGTCCAGCCCATCTTGACGAGGTCCGGCAGCGGAATGCCGGCGACGGTGGAGTAGCGCACCAGCGGCACCATGGTGTCGCCATGGCCGCCGAGCACGAAGGCGGTGACGTCCTCGACCGAGACGTTGAACTCGTCGGCGAGGAAATAGCGAAAGCGCGCCGAATCCAGCACGCCGGCCATGCCCACCACCTTCCTGTGCGGCATGCCGGAGGCCTTCTGCAGCGCCCAGACCATGGCATCCAGCGGGTTGGTGATGCAGATGACGAAGGAGTTCGGCGCGTATTTCTTGATGCCGGCGCCGACCTGTTCCATCACCTTCAGATTGATCGAGAGAAGGTCGTCGCGGCTCATGCCGGGCTTGCGCGGCACGCCGGCGGTGACGATGCAGACATCGGCGTTGTCGAGCGCCTCGTAGGAATTGGCGCCCGTCAGATGCGCGTCGAAACCGTCGACCGGCGAGGACTGCGCGATATCAAGCGATTTGCCCTGCGGCACGCCCTCGGCAATGTCGAACATCACGACGTCGCCGAGCTCCTTGAGCCCGACAAGGTGAGCCAACGTTCCGCCGATCTGACCTGAGCCAATCAAAGCAATCTTGTTGCGCGCCATGGGAAATCTGTCCTTTGAACCCGAACGGGAAGGGATGGTGGGAAGGCTGACAGGCTGGTTATCGCTTTAGACCGGCCCGTTCAAGTCGGGGCATCGCCATTTGGCGGGCCTGCCCTGATTTCGGTCAGGCCGGGGACCCGACTTAGGGGCGTCGTCATTGCGAGAAGCGAAGCGACGAAGCAATCCATAGTGCCGCAAGCGGCGAGATGGATTGCTTCGCTTCGCTCGCAATGACGGAGAAATCGTCAGGTCTCCACCAGCCCCGTGGTCGAGCCGCTGGCGGCGGAATCCTTGTGCCCGTGAGGCAGGGCCAGATAGGATTCCGAGCTCATCTCGATCAGGCGGGACGACGTCCGCTTGAACTCGTTGGCCTCGTTGCCTTCGGTCGCCAGATAGAGCGACAGCGGATCGGCCTCCGCCGAGGCCATCAGTTTCACCGCGTTGTCATACAGCGTGTCGATCAAGGTGATGAAGCGCTTGGCGGCGTTGCGCTCGGGGTAATCCATGACAGGGACCCGGTCGACCATGATGGTGTGATAGTCGCGCGCCAGGCGCAGATAGTCCGACGCCGCCAGCGGCTTCTCGCAGAGATCGGAAAAGGCGAAGCGCGCCACGCCGTCCGAGGAGCACGGCACGTGCAACAGGCGGCCCTTGATCGAAATCTCGCGCGGCTTGCAGGGCGCCCTGCCGGTCAGCTTCGCCCAGGCCTTGTCGAGCGCGACATCGGCCTCACGATCGGCCGGCACCAGCCACATCTTCACGCCGACGAGCTTTTCCAGCCGGAAATCGGTGCGGGCATCCAGCCGCATCACGTCCATGTGCTCCGAGATGTGCGCGATGAAGGGCAGAAACAACGCGCGGTTCAGCCCGCCCTTGTAGAGATCCTCGGGCGCGACGTTGGAGGTTGCGACCACCACCGTGCCGAGCTCGAACAGCTTGGCGAAGAGACGGCCGAGGATCATCGCATCCGCGATGTCGGTGACATGGAATTCGTCGAAGCAGAGCAGCCACGCCTCTTCGAAGATCGCATTCGCCGTCAGCGCGATCACGTCGCCATTGACGAGCTGGCCGCGCGCGATCTCCTGCCGATAGGCGTAGATGCGTTCATGCACATCGGCCATGAATTCGTGGAAATGCGCGCGCCGCTTGTGTGCGACGGGGCTCGCCCCGAAGAACAGGTCCATCAGCATGGTCTTGCCGCGGCCGACTTCGCCGTGGACATAGAGGCCGCGCGGCGGCGCGTCGTCCTTGTCGCCGAACAGCCGCCCGAGCAGGCCCTGCTTGCTGGGAGGCTTGTAGGCCGCAAGCCGCCGTTCCAGCGCCGCAAAGGCCTCCGCGACCTCGGCCTGCGCTGCATCGGGCTCGATCGAGCCGGAAGCAATCAGCGACTGATACTGGCTCTGGAAGGAATTCGGGGCGGCGGACAACATGCGCTCCTTTCCGCCCCAGATGAGCGAAAATTGCAAGCCGTGAATTGATGCTGGGGGTATGCGCGGCACGTGTCCCGGACGCGGCGCAGCGTTCTTCACGGTGCGCCGCAGAGCCGGGACCCGGCGACACGCCGTGCTCCAGGAGTCGGCCGCCGGATCGGCAGCGCACCGCTCGATCGGTGCAAAACGCGCGTGAACGCGCCTTTGCGCGCTGCGGAGCATCCGGGGCACGAGAGGCCACTACGGGCTCAGCGCATAGGAATCCTCGACCACATACGGGCCACCGCCGGTGGAGGCGCGCGCGGAGAACAATACGAAGCGCTCGGCGGTGAACACCCGGCTCGGGAAGTAGCCGCGAACCGAAAGATAATCCGCAACGTCCTGGCTCGACGCATCGTGGAGCCGAGCCAGCGTGACATGCGGGGTGAATTTGCGCCCCTCCGGATCGAGCCCGATCCGCTGCATCAGCCGTTCGAGCTCGGCCTGCAGCTCGATCAGCGGCTTGCTCGGCTCGATGGCGGCCACGACCGCGCGCGGCTTGCGGCCGCCGAAGCTCGTGAGGCCCTGCAGCTTCACCTCGAACGGCTTTCGATTGATCCGAAACAGCATCGACGCGATCTCGTTGGCGGAGATGCCGTCGATATCGCCGATGAAGCGCAAGGTGACGTGATAATTTTCGGGATCGATCCAGCGGGCGCCGGGAAGACCGCCCCGCAAGCCGGAAAGCGTCTGGCCGATGTCGGCCGGAATTTCCAGTCCAGTAAACAAACGCGGCATCGTTCAACTCTCCCGATGCTTGGGTTTGACGCTGCGAATCATAGCGCAAACCCCTAAACAAATCCCGGTGACGAATCACCGACAGCTGATTTTCTACCCGACTTATGTGACTCTGCGAAGCATGTGGCGTTAACGGGTCGGCAACCTCCAACAAGTTTGACAATGGTTAAGGTTATCGCTGCTGTTTTTCAGGAACGTTGCCCGATTAGCGGGCCGAGAAATGCCTCCACGGTAGGCAGGATGTTCCTGACGATGATGTCGACGCCTTGCGGCGTCGGATGAATGCCGTCGGCCTGGTTGAGCTTGGCATCTGCAGCGACGCCGTCAAGAAAGAATGGGTAGAGCGGCACGCCGAAAGATTTGGCAAGATCCGGATAGATGGTGTTGAAGCGCTCCGCATAGTCGCGGCCGTAATTCGGCGGCGACAGCATCCCGCACAACATGACGGCAATGTTGCGCGCCTTCAGCCGCGTCAAAATGTCAGACAACGCGGCGCGCGTGACGGCGGGGTCGGTGCCGCGCAGCGCATCGTTGGCGCCGAGCTCGACGATGACCGCCTGGGTTCCCTCCGGTACCGACCAGTCAAGCCGGTCGCGGCCGCCGGTGGCGGTATCGCCGGACACCCCGGCATTGGTCATCTCGACATTTATCCCTTTGTCTTTCAAGGATTTTTTCAGCTTGGCCGGAAAGGCATCGGCGGCCGAGAGCCCGAGCCCTGCGGATAACGAATCGCCGAGCACCACCATCCTGATGGGCTTGTTATCGGGCTTGTCCTCGCCGGCGGCGGCGCCTGCCGCTGCCGCGGTCAAGGCCGCCGTCAACACAAGGATGTGCGCGAACGCCGACAACCGCCTCTCGACCGCGCCCGCGAAAGTGCCATATGACCGGGACATGGATAGCCTCATCGAATCCCCTTCGCTTGCCGGCAACGTGCCGGACACCATCGCCATTTCCAACGTCAATCTTTCGCTCGGCAGCGGTGCCGCGCGCGTTCATATCCTGAAAGACATCAGCCTGCGCGTGGGATCCGGCGAGGCGATCGGCCTGATCGGCCCTTCGGGTTCGGGAAAATCCACGCTGCTGATGGTGATGGCGGGCCTGGAACGTCCTGATAGCGGGGAAGTGGTGGTCAACGGCACGCCTTTCAATGCCCTCGACGAGGACGCGCTGGCGCGCTTCCGCGGCCGCCAGGTCGGCATCGTCTTCCAGTCGTTTCATCTGATCCCGACCATGACGGCGCTGGAGAATGTCGCCGTCCCCCTCGAGCTCGCGGGCAATCCCGAAGCGGCGCGGCGCGCGGCGCAGGAATTGACCTCGGTCGGGCTCGGCGACCGCCTGCATCATTATCCGACGCAACTATCCGGCGGCGAGCAGCAGCGCGTGGCACTGGCGCGCGCGCTGGCGCCCGATCCCGCCATCCTCGTTGCCGACGAGCCGACCGGCAATCTCGACGAAGCGACCGGCAAGCAGATCGTCGACCTCCTCTTCACCAAACACGACGAGCGCGGCATGACGCTGGTGCTGGTCACGCATGACACGTCGCTGGCGCAACGCTGCGATCGCGTGGTGCGGTTGCGCTCGGGCCGCATCGACACGGGCACCGCCAACCGCATCGCAGCTTCATGAGCATCGCATCGGAAAGTCTGGGGCGGCTTGTGACCGCGCCTTCCCGCGGCAACCGCGCGTTTTCGCTCAGCCTGCGCTACGCGCTACGTGAGCTGCGCGGCGGCCTGCGCGGCTTCCATGTCTTCATCGCCTGTATCGCGCTCGGCGTGATGGCGATCGCGGGCGTCGGCTCCGTCGCCGCGAGCCTCGGCGACGGCATGGCGCGCGAGGGGCGCAACCTGCTCGGCGGCGACGTCGCGTTCCTGCTGTTCCAGCGCGAAGCCAAACCGGAGGAGCTCGCCTTCCTCCGCTCGCGCGGCCAGGTCTCGGTGATCGCGACCTTGCGCGGCATGGCGCGCGCGGCCGACAGCCGGCTCGCGCTGGTCGAGATGAAGGCGGTCGATGACACCTATCCCCCGATCGGCGAGCTCACGCTCAATCCCGCTGTCCCAATGAACGATCTCCTCGCCGAGCGCGACGGCGTGTTCGGCGCGGCCGCCGATCCGACGCTCCTGGCGCGGCTCGACCTGAAGATCGGCGACATCGTCTCGGTCGGCGATGCGCGTTTCCAGATCAGGAGCGCGGTGGAGTCCGAGCCGGACAAGCTCGGCATCGGTATCGGATTCGGTCCGCGCTTCCTGATCAGCGAAACTGCGCTGCACGCCACCGGATTGATCCAGCCCGGCAGCCTCGTGCGCTGGAACTATCGCGTCAAGCTGCCAGACGACGCCTCCGACGAGCGCGCGGTCAACGCCCTGATCGAGGACGCCAAGGCGGCCGCGCCGCAGGCCGGCTGGGAGGTGCGCACCCGCTCCAATGCCTCGCCGCAACTCGAACGCAACATCACCCGTTTCACGCAGTTCCTGACGCTGGTCGGTCTCGCGGCGCTCCTGGTCGGCGGCGTCGGCGTCGCAAATGCGGTGAAGAGCCATATCGACCGCCGCCTCGACGTCATCGCCACGTTCAAGGCGCTCGGCGCCACCGGTCGCGACGTGTTTGCGATCTACCTGACGCAGGTCGTCATGCTGGCGGCCCTCGGCTCGGTGATCGGGCTCGCGGCCGGAGCTGCGATACCCTTCGTCATTGTCGGCCTGTTCGGCACGCTGCTGCCGCTTCCCGTGATCCCCGCCCTCCACCCCGGCGAACTTGCGCTCTCGCTGCTCTATGGCCTGCTCACGGCGCTGGCCTTCGGCCTGTGGCCGCTCGGCCGCGTCCACGACGTGCCGGTGGCGGCGTTGTTCCGCGAGGCGGTCAGCGCCGAATGGCATCGGCCGCGCTGGCGTTATCTCGCTTTGATGCTGATCGTGATTGCGCTCCTGATCGCCATCGTGATCGGCTTTGCCTATGACAAGCGCATCGCCGCGGTGTTCGTCGCGTCCGCCGTGATCGTGTTCGCGCTGCTGCGCGGCATCGCGGAGGCCGTGATGGCGGCCGCGCGGCGGCTGCCCCGCACGCGCTTCACCATGCTGCGGCTCGCCATCACCAATATCTACCGGCCCGGCGCGCTGACCCCGTCGGTCGTGCTGTCGCTCGGCCTCGGGCTTGCCGTGCTCGTCACCATCACCCAGATCGACGGCAATCTGCGCCGGCAATTCCTGGCGGCACTGCCGGAGCACGCGCCGTCCTTCTACTTCGTCGACATCCCCTCCTCCGAGGCCGACCGCTTCAACGACTTCCTCCGCAAGACCGAGCCGGATGCGACGGTCGAAGACGTGCCGATGCTGCGCGGGCGCATCGTCGCCGCGCGCGGCGTGCGCGCCGAGGAGCTGAAGCCCTCCAGTGATTCCGAGTGGGTGCTGCATAGCGACCGCGGACTGACCTATTCCGGCGAGATCCCGAAGGGATCGAAGATCGTCGAAGGCGATTGGTGGGGGGCCGACTATAACGGCCCGCCACTGGTCTCGATCGAGAAGAAGATCGCGGACGGCCTGGGGCTCAAGCTCGGCGACGAGATCGTCGTCAACCTGCTCGGCCGCGATATCCCGGCGAAGATCGGCAACATGCGCAATGTCGACTGGCAGGGGCTTGGCATCAACTTCGTGCTGGTGTTCTCGCCCAACGCCTTCAGGGGCGCGCCTCACAGCCACATCGCCACGCTGACCGAGGCGCACCCGAACGCCAAGGACGACGCCCGCATCATCAAGGAGGTCGCCGACAGCTTTCCGATGGTAACCAGCGTGCGCGTGCGCGAAGTGATGGAAACCGTCGGTTCCGTCGTCACCAATCTCGCTCTTGCGATTCGCGGCGCGAGCGCGGTGACGCTGATCTCGGCCATCCTGGTCCTGGGCGGGGCGCTCGCCGCCGGTCATCGCCATCGCGTCTACGATGCGGTGATCCTGAAGACGCTTGGCGCGACCCGCGCGCGGCTGCTCGGCGCCTATGCGCTGGAATATCTTCTCATCGGCTTTGCCACCGCCGTGTTCGGCGTGATCGCGGGCTCGGTCGCGGCCTGGCTGATCGTGACGCGGCTGATGACGCTGAGCTTCGTCTGGCAGGTGGGCAGCGCGGCATCGGTGGTGCTTGCCGCCCTGGTCGTCACCGTGGGCCTGGGGCTTCTCGGAACGCTGCTCGCGCTGAACCAGAAGCCCGCTACGGTGCTCCGCAACCTATGACAAATTGAAGCAGCCGCGCGGCAAAGTTGGCGTTGCCGGCCCCGGTCTTTACGAGTTTCATATCATTATCGCGTTTTGCGCTCTCCCCTGACGGGATGACGTGGCAGAGCGACATTCAGCCGCGCATGGCGACCGATGCCAGCTATGGTAGTTTGAAGCGGAAGCGCCAAATAACTGCGTAAGTCAGGTTGTGCGGTCTGATGACACAAAATTAATGTCGGCAGGCCGTTCCATCTGAGATAGATATCGACCAGCCGGCGGCACCAAAAGGCTTACACGAAGCTTACAGGCGCTCGCCGGACAACAACGGGACATTCGACCATGTCGGACCTAGACCGCAACTATTCATCCCCCTTCGGCCGGGTTGCCGGGCGCGCTGATGCCGCGACCGTCGATGCCGGTCTGCGCGCCTACATGCTGCGCATCTACAATTACATGAGCATCGGCCTCGCCATCACCGGCCTCGCCGCGCTCGGCATCTACATGGCGGCGGTGACGAACGATCCGTCCGGCGCTGCGGCCAAGATCGGCAGCGCGTTCCTGACGCCGTTCGGCTACGCGATGTTCGTGAGTCCGCTGAAATGGCTGTTCATCCTGGCGCCGCTTGCCATGGTGTTCGTGATTTCGGCCGGCATCAACCGTCTCGCGCCCTCGACCGCCCAGCTTCTGTTCTGGGTGTTCTCGGCACTGATGGGCATCTCGCTGTCGTCGATCTTCCTGGTGTACACCCACACCTCGATCGTGCGGGTGTTCTTCATCACCGCGGCGACCTTCGGCGCGCTGAGCCTTTACGGCTACACCACGCGGCGTGACATGAGCGGAATGGGTTCGTTCCTGTTCATGGGCCTGATCGGCATCATCATCGCGAGCCTGGTGAACCTGTTCCTGGCCAGCTCCATGCTGCAGTTCATCGTGTCGGTCGTCGGCGTCATGGTGTTCGCGGGCCTCACCGCCTGGGATACGCAGCGGCTGAAGAACGAATACATCTACGGCTACGCCTCGGCCGGCGGTGAGGTGGCGGAACGCGCGGCGATCACCGGCGCCCTGTCGCTGTACCTGAACTTCATCAACCTGTTCACGCTGCTGCTGCAGTTGCTCGGACAGCGCGACTGATCGGCGAAGCCTTCAAGAACGCATCGAGCCCCGGCCATCTGGCCGGGGCTTTTGTTTTGGGTTCCGTCATTGCGAGGAGCCTACGGGTCCGCGCAAAGCGCAGCCCGATGACAGGCTCCGCGGACGAAGCAATCCAGAGTGCTTTCGCGGAGGCGCCTCTGGATTGCTTCGCTCCGCTCGCAATGACGGGCGGATAGTCCTCCGCTCTTTTCGCCGCCGCCAGAAGCCTCTAATCTTCGCCCCATGTCCTCGCCCGAAATCAGGCCCGCCACCGAGGCCGACCTTCCCGCCGTCACCGAAATCTACGAACACGCAGTGCGCTACGGCACCGCAACATTCGAGCTGGCTGCACCGGACCTCGCCGAGATGACACGGCGCTTCCGCGCCCTGATAGACGGCGGATTTCCCTACCTCGTGGCTGCAGGTGGACGGCGGCGTGATTGGCTACGCCTATGCCGGTCCCTACCGGCCGCGGCCGGCCTATCGCTTCACCGTGGAGAATTCGATCTACCTGAAGCCCACCATCCACCGCCGCGGCATCGGGCTGCAATTGATGCAGCACCTGCTTCGCGAATGCGAGGCGCGCGGCTACCGGCAGATGATCGCGGTGATCGGCGATTCCGCCAATGCCGGGTCGATCGGCGTGCATGCGAGATGCGGATTTCAGATGATCGGGACCCACCCGAATGTCGGGCTCAAATTCGGCCGCTGGCTCGACACCGTGATGATGCAGCTTTCGCTCGGCGAAGGCGCGAGCACGTTGCCGGCCGACAAGTGACGGCTGCGGCCCTCGAAAAGCCATGCAATCCGCGACAACAGAAGCGGCGATAGAGAACATCTCCCATCCAGGAGCCGAGGCATGCGCATACTCGTCATCGGAGCTGGTGCGCTGGGCGGCTATTTCGGCGCCTGCCTCGTCAGGGCCGGCCGCGATGTCAGCTTCATGGTGCGCCCGGCCCGTGCTGCACAGCTTGCGAAAACCGGACTCAGGGTTTCGAGCCCGCACGGCGATTTCGCCGTGCCCGCGCCCGCGATTGCCGCGGCAGACATCAAGACGCCGTTCGATCTCATCCTGGTCGGCGTAAAGTCCTACTCGCTCGACGAGGCCATGGACCAGTTTGCACAAGCTGTCGGCCCGGAGACCGCGATCCTGCCCCTTCTCAATGGCATGGGCCATATCGACCGCTTGAGCGCGAGGTTCGGCGCCGAACATGTGCTGGGCGGAATGGCGAATATCAGCGCCGGGCTCGATGCCGAAGGGCGCGTAACGCAGTTCATTCCCAACCATGATCTCGTGTTTGGCGAGGTCGCGGGCGGCTTGTCGGCGCGAATCCGCGCGCTCGAAGCCGTCATCTGCGGCGCAGGCTTTGACGGACGCGTCAGCGAATCCGTCATGCACGACATGTGGGAGAAGTTCGTGCAGCTCGGCCTCGGCGCCGGCATCACCTGCCTGATGCGGGCGAGTATCGGGGACATCCTCGCAGCCCCCGGTGGACGTGAGGCGATGTTTTCGCTGTTCGACGAATGCTGCGCGATCGCCACTGCCAGCGGCTATCCGCCGCGTCCGGCCTTCATCGAATTCGACCACAAGCTGATCACGACGGTGGGCTCGCCGCTCAAATGGTCGATGCTGCGCGACATCGAGCGCGGATCGACCACGGAGGGCGAGCACATCCTGGGCGACATGGTGGCTCGGGCCCGAAAATTCGGCGTGGCGACGCCGATCCTCGATCTCGCGCGCACCCATGTTGCGGCCTACGAGATCGCCCGCGCCAAAGCCGCCCAAAAGGCGGCAAGCTAGATCAGACCACCGCGAGCTTGCGGTCGATCACCAGCAGCACGCGGTCGAGCTCATGGCCACGGCGCATGATCAGTCCCGTTGCCGAGATCACGCTGTACATGCCCTGCTTGCGCGCTAGGCGCGGATCCTTCTCGATACGGTAGATGGGAACCTCGGAGGCGCGGCGGAACACCGAGAACACCGCGCGGTCCTTCAGGAAATCGATGGCATAGTCGCGCCACTCGCCGTCGGCGACCATGCGGCCATACAGATTCAGGATTCGATTGAGCTCTATGCGATTGAACGTCACCCGGTTCGGCGCGGGACCCGCAGCGGCGGCGCGCGCCGCTGCGTGGCTTCCGCTTGGATCGGCATCCTCCGAAATCAGACTCATGGAGAGCCTCCTGTCATGTCCCTGACATGATTGCGCCAACCGCGGCCCGCCGCAAGGGTTCCGTTGCCCGGAAAACCGGCACGGGCGCGGCCAAACGACTGCTTTCCGGCACCCCAAAGCCGCCGGTGGTCCGTCACGGGAACGTTAGGAAGAATCACATTAACGCCCCAGTTCTGCCAACCGCCTGCCCTCCTAACCGGGGAAAAGAGGACACTGCGTTGGCCCGGTTCTTTCGGTTTCGGATTCCTCAGCCCCCAGCCCCCCGAGATCGTCGGAGCCGGGCCTATCGCAGAATATCACACACTGGGCCAACGCGAGTTGGTCCTTTTTGTTTTGGTGGGTTCGCAAATTCTTCTCTGTCATTCCGGGGCGCGACAGGGTCGCGAGCCCGCAATCCATAACCACGATCGCGCGTATGGCTTGCCGCTTTCGCGAAAAACATAGAGGCGCAGTTGGGCCCTCTTGGTTGCGCGCGAATGGCCCAAGGGCCAAGCGCGCCGTGAGTATGTTCCGGGCCTGCGCCTGACGGCGCATCCCGGAATGACGATCCCAAATTCTTGCGGAGATCAGTGCAGCGACGTGTAGGCCGCGCCCAGCATGGGGCCGGGCTTGTCGCGGTTGCCGTCCTGGACAATGGCCACCGCGGCGTCGATACCGTCGGGTGCGACGCTATCCAGCGGCACGGTCCAGCTTCCGGGATTGCCGTTCCAGTCGCCGAGCTTGACCAGATTGCGCACCACATTGTGGTAGGTGACCTCCGTGCCGCGGTTCTCGCCGCGGCCGATCGAAATCGGAATGGACCTGGAGATCGAGCAGATCCACACCTCGCCGTGCATGGCCATGGGGCTCTTGTTGGTGGCCGCGACCGACACGGTGAGCTGCTTGCCGGACTGCGTCATCGTCACCGGGATCGACATCACGCCGTCGCCCTTGCGGGTGGCGCCGATCGCGTTCTCGATACCGGCGCGATCGCTGCCGATGACGTGCACCGATCCATTGACGATGACTTGCGGCGTGTAGACCTCGCGATCGCCGCGCATCTGCGAATAGGCTTTCTGGCGCGCCGAGAAGCGCGAATCCGCCAGCGTGTCCTTCCAGCCGAGATAGTCCCAGTAATCGATCGGCATGCTCATCGCGATGATGGAAGGATCTTTCGCGAGCTCGCCGATGATCTTGTCGGCGGGCGGACAGGACGAGCAGCCTTGCGAGGTGAAGAGCTCCACGACCGCACGCGGATCAGCGTGGGCGGGGCGGATGACGGTGACGATCGCGCATATGCCGAGAGCCCCGGACCAGCGCGAAATCAAATGATAGGCCATCGTCCCTGTCATACTCGACCATCCGTACTCTTACGGGCCCAAAACTACCCCGAAATGCAGGGAGGCGGCCCTTCTCTTAGGCCGCCTCCAAATGAGCCGCTAGTCACTTCGCGGTGAGCAAATCGCCCGTCACTCACTTCGCAGTGAGGGCCTGATCGCATCCTGCGTCAGGCCGCCAATTTGCGCAGCACATAGTGCAAAATGCCGCCGTTGCGGTAGTAGTCGAGCTCGTCCAGCGTGTCGATGCGGCACAGCAGCGGTACACGCTGCAGCGTGCCATCGCCGGAAACGATCTCGGCGGTGAGTTTCTGCCGCGGCTTCAGATCGCCCTGCAGGCCGCGGATGGTTACTTTTTCGTCGCCCTTGAGCCCGATCGACTGCCAGGACGCGCCTTCCTCGAAGGTTAACGGCAGCACGCCCATGCCGACCAGGTTGGAGCGATGGATGCGCTCGAAACTCTGGCAGACCACGGCGCGCACGCCGAGCAGACGCGTGCCCTTGGCGGCCCAATCGCGCGAGGAGCCGTTGCCGTATTCGGCGCCGGCGAACACCACCAGCGGCACGCCTTCCA
The DNA here is from genome assembly GCA_963831505.1 of uncultured Alphaproteobacteria bacterium. GTDB lineage: Bacteria > Pseudomonadota > Alphaproteobacteria > Rhizobiales > Xanthobacteraceae > Bradyrhizobium. The sequence goes on from CAWHQY010000106.1 coordinate 83,490, forward strand.
TCTGGTACTTCATCGCGGCGTCGTAGATCGACATCTGCTCGCCATCGGGCCAATGCTTTGTGAGGCCGCCCTCGGGGATGTTGCCGTCGGCGCCCTTGAGCATGAAGTTCTTGATGCGGATGTTGGCGAAGGTGCCGCGCATCATGACTTCGTGATTGCCGCGCCGCGTGCCGTACTGGTTGAAGTCGGCGGGGCGCACCTGGTGCTCGCTCAGGAATTTACCGGCGGGCGAGGTCAGCTTGATCGAGCCGGCCGGCGAGATGTGGTCGGTGGTGATCTTGTCGCCGAACATCGCGAGGATGCGGGCATCGACCACGTCGACGACCGGATCAGGCTGCTTCTTCATGCCTTCGAAGTAAGGCGGGTTCTGCACATAGGTCGACGACATGTTCCAGCGATAAGTCTCACTGTCGACCGTCTTGATCTTGCGCCAGTTGGTGTCGCCCTTGAATACGTCGGCGTAGCGCTTCTTGAAGATCGACGCGGTGACGAACTTCCTCATGTAGGCGTTGATCTCCTTCGCGGTCGGCCAGATATCCTTAAGGTACACCGGCTTGCCGTCCTTGCCCTCGCCGATCGGCTCGACCGAGAGATCCTTGGTCACGGTGCCCGCCAACGCATAGGCGACGACCAGCGGCGGCGAGGCAAGATAGTTGGCCTGCACGTCCGGACTGACGCGGCCTTCGAAGTTGCGGTTACCCGACAGCACCGCGGCGGCGACGATGCCGTTGTCGTTGATCGACTTCGAGATATCTTCCGGCAGCGGGCCGGAATTGCCGATGCAGGTGGTGCAGCCGAAGCCGACCAGGTTGAAGCCGACCTTGTCGAGATCGAGTTGCAGTCCGGAGTTGGAAAGATACTCCGCGACCACCTGGCTGCCCGGCGCCAGCGAGGTCTTCACCCAGGGCTTTGCCTTCAGCCCCTTGGCGGCGGCGTTGCGCGCCAGCAGGCCCGCGCCGATCAGCACGCTCGGATTTGACGTGTTGGTGCAGGACGTGATCGCCGCGATCACGACGTCGCCGTGACCAAGATCGAAATTGCGATTATCAACCGCATAGCGCTGGGAGGCGTCAGCGGCCTTCTTGTATTCGCTGGTCATCGCTCCCGAGAATCCGGCGGCAACCGCCGGCAGCGCGACACGGCCTTCCGGGCGCTTCGGCCCGGCCATCGACGGCACCACATCGGCGAGATCGAGCGTCAGGGTTTCCGTGAACACCGGATCGGCCGACTTGGCGGTGCGGAACAGGCCCTGCGCCTTGGCATAGGCCGACACCAGCGCGACGCGGTCCGACTTGCGCCCCGAGGTCTTGAGATAATCGATGGTCGCGGCGTCGACCGGGAAGAAGCCGCAGGTCGCGCCATATTCAGGCGCCATGTTGCCGATGGTCGCCTTGTCCGCGACCGAGAGATGGTCGAGGCCGGGGCCATAGAACTCCACGAACTTTCCGACGACGCCGAGCTTGCGCAGCATCTGCGTGACCGTGAGCACGAGGTCGGTCGCGGTGACGCCTTCCTTCAATTGCCCCTTCAGCTTGAAGCCGACGACATCAGGCAGCAGCATCGACAGCGGCTGGCCCAGCATGCAGGCTTCCGCCTCGATGCCGCCGACGCCCCAGCCCAGCACGGCGAGGCCGTTGACCATGGTGGTGTGCGAGTCGGTGCCGACGAGCGAGTCCGGATAGGCGACTTCGAAGGTGCCGGTCTTCTTGCCGACCGTCATCTTCTCTTTCCGCGTCCAGACCGTCTGCGAAAGATATTCGAGGTTGACCTGATGGCAGATGCCGGTGCCGGGCGGCACCACCGAGAAATTCGAGAACGCCTTCTGGCCCCACTTCAGGAACTCGTAGCGCTCCTGGTTCTGCTTGTATTCCTCGACCACGTTCTTGGCGAAAGCCTTGTTGTCGCCGAAGAAGTTCACGATCACGCTGTGGTCGATGACGAGATCGACCGGCACCAGCGGGTTGATCTTCTCGGCGTCGCCGCCGAGCGCCTGCATCGCATTGCGCATCGCGGCGAGATCGACCACCGCCGGCACGCCGGTGAAATCCTGCATCAGGACACGCGCGGGCCGGAACGCAATCTCATGCTCGAGCTTGCGCTTCTTCAGCCATTTCGCGACCGCCTGGATGTCTTCCTTCTTGACGGTGCGGCCGTCTTCATTGCGCAGCAGATTCTCGAGCAGCACTTTCATCGCGTAGGGCAGCTTCGCAATTCCCTTCAGACCGTTCTTCTCGGCGGCGGGCAGGCTGTAATACACGTAGGTCTTGCCGCCGACCTTGAGGGTCTTTCGGCATTTGAAGCTGTCGAGCGAGGTCATGTGAGGAATCCCAATTTATCGTTATCCCCGGCAAGGGTATCTAAACACCGGCGGGCAGGGCGAGCTTGATGGCTTGCAGTTGCTAATCCCGTGCTGCATCAAGCTCCGGGCTTATAGAATCTTTCCAAACGCGCCGCCACACCCGGCGGACAGTTACCTGCCATTCAGCACCCATAAATTCTGATGCGCTACCCCTCCAATTCGGGAGGGGTATGAAGAGGCGAAATGCGGCTCTCAGGACGCGGCGTGACATGTGTGCGGGGTGGGCGGAACGTGTTTTCCGGCCTCGATTTCGCGGCGTCCTCGGGCGAGGTGCTGGCCGTCACCGGCCCCAACGGATCGGGCAAGACTTCGCTGCTCCGGCTGATCGCCGGCCTCCTGTCCCCCGCCGAGGGCAGAATCGCGCTGGAGGGGGGCGAGGGCGAACTGACGCTGCCCGAGCAGGCGCATTACCTCGGCCACCGCGACGCGCTCAAGCCGGCCCTGAGCGTGATGGAAAACCTTCTGTTCTGGCGGGATTTTCTCGGCGGCGAGGTCTTTGAGGGCGACGCGAGCCTCAAGGCTGTCGCGCTCGACCACGCCGCGCATCTGCCGGCGGCCTATCTTTCGGCGGGCCAGCGGCGGCGGCTGTCGCTCGCCCGGCTATTGGCGGTGAGGCGGCCGGTCTGGCTCCTGGATGAGCCGACCTCGGCGCTCGATACCGCCGGACAAGAACTGTTCGCAGGCCTGATGCGCGACCATCTCGCCCGCGGCGGCTTGATCGTGGCAGCGACCCACACCCCGCTCGGGATCGAGTCGCGGGACTTGCGAATCGGGGGCGCGGCATGAGCGCGCTCGCCGCCCTGATTCGCCGCGACATCCGGATTGCACTGCGCGTCGGCGGCGGCGCGCTGATCGGCGTGCTTTTCTTCCTGAGCGTCGTGGTGCTGATGCCGTTCGCGGTCGGGCCCGACCTGAAACTGCTGGCGCGGCTCGGCCCCGCGATCCTCTGGCTCGGCGCGCTGCTCGCAAGCCTGCTCACCCTTGATCGCCTGTTCGCGGCCGATCACGAGGACGGCTCGCTCGATCTGATTGTCATGAGTCGGATGCCGCTGGAACTCACCTGCGCGGCGAAGGCGCTGGCGCACTGGATCGCCGCCGGCCTGCCGCTGATTATCGCAACGCCGGTGCTCGGCCTTTTGCTCAATCTCGACGCCTTCTCCACCGCAGCCGTGGCGCTGACGCTGCTGGCGGGCACGCCGGCCTTGACCTTCACCGGCATGATCGGCGCCGCGCTCGCCGTGACGCTCCACCGCGGCGGGCTGTTGCTGGCGGTTCTGGTGCTGCCGCTGTCGATCCCCGTGCTGATTTTCGGCGTCGCGGCTTCCGAGGCTGCGATCACCGGGCAACAGACCTTCGGCGCGCCGCTTGCGATCCTGTGCGCGCTGTCATTGTTCAGTTTCGTGGTCGGGCCGTTTGCGGCGGCGGCAAGCTTGCGTCAGGGGCTGGATTGAAAAGGACTGGATTGATGCCGATCAACTCTTGCCGAACGGCCTTATGTCAATTGCGCGCAACGCCGCGCACGACTATCAGGATGCCAGGACGCTGACTATGTCGCTGATCGATCTCGCCAACCCCACCAAATTCCTCGCGCTGACCGCGCGGGTGTTGCCGTGGCTTGCGGCGATCACCGCCATCCTGCTCGCGATCGGCCTCTATCAATCGGCGACCGCGCCCGACGACTACCAGCAGGGTGCGACCGTCAAGATCATGTTCATCCATGTGCCGAACGCGTGGCTGTCGATGTTCGTCTGGGGCGTCATGAGCGCGGCTTCGCTCGGCACGCTGGTGTGGCGGCATCCGCTCGCCGACGTCGCGGCAAAGTCCGCCGCCCCGATCGGCGCGGCCTTCACCTTCCTCGCGCTGGTCACCGGCTCGCTGTGGGGCCGGCCGATGTGGGGAACCTATTGGGAATGGGACGCGCGGCTCACCTCGGTGCTGATCCTGTTCCTGATGTATCTCGGGCTGATGGCGCTGTGGCGCGCCGTGGAAGATCCCTCGCGCGCGGCGCGCGCCGCCGCCGTGCTGACGCTGGTCGGCGCGATCAACCTGCCGATCATCAAATTCTCCGTCGACTGGTGGAACACGCTGCACCAGCCGGCCTCGGTGTTGCGTATCGGCGGCTCGACGCTCGATCGCGCCTTTTTGATTCCGCTGCTCGTGATGGCTATCGCCTTTACGCTGCTCTTTCTCACGCTGCATCTGGCGGCGATGCGCAACGAGATCCTGCGCCGGCGGGTGCGCAGCCTGCAGATGCTGCAGGCCAACAGTCGCGCGGCCTGACATGTCGCTCGGCCCCTACGCGTCCTTCATCGTGACCTCCTATGCACTGGTCGCTATCGTGGTGGCGCTCCTGATCGGCTGGGTCATCGCCGACTATCGCAGCCAGACGCGGCGGTTGCGCGAACTCGACGAGGGCGGCGTGACGCGGCGCTCCGGCCGCAGCGTCACGGAGCTATCATGAGCGAATCGCCGCCCTTGCCGTCGGGACGCCGCAGTTTCCTGATGGTGCTGCCGCTGATCGTGTTTCTGGGTCTCGCCGCGCTGTTCTGGTTCCGGCTCGGAGACGGCGATCCCTCCAAGATTCCGTCGGCGCTGATCGGACGCCCTGCGCCGCAAACGATCTTGCCGCCGCTCGATGGCCTCGCCAGCGATGGCAAGCCCGTGCCCGGGATCGATCCCGTCGCCTTCAAGGGCAAGGTCTCTATCGTCAATGTCTGGGCGTCCTGGTGCGTGCCTTGCCATGACGAGGCGCCGATCCTCACCGAACTCGGCAAGGACGCGCGGGTTCAGGTGATCGGCATCAACTACAAGGATTCGCCGGAGAACGCACGGCGCTTCCTCGGCCGCTACGGCAATCCGTTCGGCATGGTCGGCGTCGACGGCAACGGCCGCGCCGCGATCGAATGGGGCGTCTATGGCGTGCCCGAAACCTTCATCGTCGGCCGCGACGGCAAGATCGCCTACAAGCTGGTCGGGCCGATCACGCCTGATAATCTCGACAGCGTGCTGAAGGCGGAAATCGACAAGGCGCTGCGGGCGGGGTCGTAGTCGCACGTCATTGCGAGCGAAGCGAAGCAATCCAGAATCTCGTGCGTAGCTCCGGATTGCTTCGTCGCTAACGCTCCTCGCAACGACGGCTACCCCTTCCTCACATCGCCCTCGGCTGCGTCGCTCGCTTCCAGCGACACCGGCTCGATGTGATAGCGCTTGATCAGCGGCATCTGGACGATGGCAAAGCCCATAGTCAGCGGCGTTACGCCGAAGACCTTGAAGTTGACCCAGAAGTCGGTGCTCTGGGTGCGCCAGATCACCTCATTCAGAACGGCCAGCCCCGCAAAGAACAGCGCCCAGCGCATCGTGAGGATGCGCCAGCCATGCGGCGTCAGATTGAACATCTGGTCGAACATGATGGCGATGAAGGAGCGGCCGAACAACAATCCGCCGCCGAGCACCAGCGCGAACAGGCTGTAGATGATGGTCGGCTTGAGCTTGATGAAGGTCTCGTCATGCAGCACCAGCGTCAGCGTGCCGAACACGAGCACGACGATGCCGGTGACCAGCGCCATCAGCGGCACGTGTTTCGTCACCACATAGGACGCGATCATCGCCGTCACGATCGCGACCATGAAGGCGCCGGTCGCGACAAACAGATGGAATTTGGCGTTGGCGATAAAAAATACGATGAGCGGACCGAGCTCGGTCGCCAGCTTGAACAGCGGATGCGGCTGGGTCTTGTCCATTCCGAAACCTTCGTTGCTGTCATCCGCGAAGGCGGATGATCCAGTATTCCGAGACGCCTTGATCCCGATCAGCGGCGCGGCGTACTGGATGCCCCGCTTTCGCGGAGCATGACAAGAGAAAACCTATGCCTCGATCCCCGCGACGGCCTTCGCAAAATCCCTTGCGGTGAACGGCGCGAGGTCGTCGACACCCTCGCCGACCCCGATGAAATGCACCGGCAATTTGTGCTTTTCCGCCAGCGCCACCAGGATGCCGCCGCGCGCGGTGCCGTCGAGCTTGGTCATCACCAGGCCCGTGACGCCTGCCGTACGATGAAACGCCTCGACCTGCGACAGCGCATTTTGTCCCACCGTGGCATCGAGCACCAATAGCACCGCATGCGGCGCCGACGCATCCACTTTTCGGATGACGCGCACGACCTTTTCAAGCTCGTTCATCAGCTCGGCCTTGTTCTGCAGACGCCCGGCCGTGTCGATCAGCAGCACGTCGATCTTCTGTTCCTTCGCCGCGGTCAGCGCGTTGAAGGCCAAGCCTGCGGAGTCCGAGCCCTGCGCACCGGATATGACCGGCGAATTGGTGCGCTCGCCCCAGATCTTGAGCTGCTCGATCGCGGCAGCGCGGAAGGTGTCGCCGGCCGCCAGCATCACCTTGCGGCCTTCGGCGGCAAATTTCGCCGACAGCTTGCCGATGGTCGTGGTCTTGCCGGAGCCGTTGACGCCGACCACGAGAATGACGAAGGGCGCGTGCGCCGTATCGATCACCAGCGGCTTCGCGACCGGCGACAGCACCTTCTCGACCTCGGTCGCAACAACGCTCTTCACTTCATCGGCCGAGATCGCCTTGTCGTAGCGTCCGGCGCCGACGGCTTCCGCAATACGCGCGGCCACATCCGTTCCGAGATCGGCACGCAGCAGCACGTCCTCGATGTCCTCGAGCATGGCGCGGTCGAGCTTGCGCTTGGTGACGAGATCGGCGACCGCGGCGCCGAGCGAACTCGAGGTTCGCTTCAGCCCGCCGGACAGCCGCCGCCACCAGCTCAATTTGGGTGTTTCTGTGGTGGTATCATTCATCGCAGGTGTGTTAGCCGTTTCGCTCGACAAACGAAAGTCTTGCCGTTGCTCGATGTTCCCCAATTGACCGCGGAAGAAATCCTCTCGCGCGTGCTCCACCGCGACGGGCTGATGCTGGTTATCGACAAGCCGGCGGGGCTTCCGGTGCATCGAGGGCCGAAGGGCGGGCCCAATCTGGAAGCCTCCTTCGATGCGCTGCGCTTCGGCCTGCCGCGGCCACCGGTGCTGGCGCATCGGCTGGACAAGGATACGTCGGGCTGCCTGGTGCTGGGACGGCATCGCAAGGCAACCGCCTCTCTCGGGCTGTTGTTCAAGCACGGCAAGATTTCCAAGACCTATTGGACGGTGGTCGAGGGCGGACCTGCCGAGAATGAAGGCACGATCGACCTGCCGCTCGGACGGCTGAATGCCGAGCGCGGCTGGTGGCAGAAGCCGGATCCGGATGGACAGGAGGCCGTCACCAACTGGAAGGTGCTCGGCCGCGGCGACGGCCTCACCTGGCTTGCCATGGAACCGGTCACCGGCCGCACCCATCAATTGCGCGTGCACGCCGCAAGCCAGGGCTGGCCGATCGTCGGCGATGACATCTACGGCACGCAGGCAAGTTTACGTCGCCTGCGCAACGAAAAATTTACCCCGCGCTTCGGCGAGCCGCGCCTGCATCTGCATTCACGCGAGATCGGGATTCCGATTTCGAAGAACAAGGAACCGGTGCGCGTGACGGCGCCCGCGCCGGAGCACATGCACGGGCGGCTCAGGGCGTGCGGGTGGAATGGGTGACTGTCATTGCGAGGAGCGAAGCGACGGCCTAAGCCGAAAGCCGCGCACCATCATGCCCGGCGATCACAAGCCGCCGCACTTCGCCCGGCGTCTCGCCCGCAATCGCCACCGGGACAAAATGCTCCGTCCGCCCCTGCGTCGCGCTTTCGATCAGCACCTCGCGCGTCGCGCCGACCTCCGACACCAATCGTTTCTGCAACGCCGCCTCGCCCGCCGCCCGCAACCGCTTCGCGCGTTCCTTGATCGCGTCGCCCGCGACCTGCGGCATGCGCGCGGCCGCCGTGCCGGGCCGCGGCGAATAGGGGAACACGTGCAGGAAGGTGAGGCCGCATTCCTCGACCAGATCGAGCGAGCATGAAAACATCTCGTCCGTCTCGGTCGGAAAGCCCGCGATGATATCCGCGCCGAACGCGATGTCCGGCCGCAGCCGCCGCACCTGCGCGCAGAAGTCGATCGCATCCTTCCGCAGGTGCCGCCGCTTCATCCGCTTCAGGATCATGTCGTCGCCGGACTGCAGCGACAGATGCAGATGCGGCATCAGCCGCGCATCGTCCGCGATCGCATCCAGGAGATAGCGATCCGCTTCGATCGAATCGATCGACGAAATCCGCAGGCGCTTCAGCTCCGGCACATGCCGCAGGATCTGCTTGACCAGTTGCCCGAGCTTCGGCGCGCCCGGCAGGTCGGCGCCGTAGCTCGTGAGATCGACGCCGGTCAGCACGATCTCGGCATGCCCTCGTTCGGTCAGCCTACGCACCTGCTCGACCACCGCACCCATCGGCACCGAGCGCGAATTGCCGCGGCCGAAGGGAATAATGCAGAAGGTGCAGCGGTGATCGCAGCCGTTCTGTACCTGGACGAAGACGCGCGGCGGGCCATTCTGGAAACCGTCGACGAGATGCGGCGCCATCTCCTTCACTGCCATGATGTCGCTGACGGCGATCTTCTCTTCGGCGTCGATGTCGAACGCATGGCGCGCGGCGCGCCAGGCTTCGCTTCGCATCTTGTCGTCATTGCCGATGACGCGATCGACTTCGCGCATCTCCGCAAACATCGCACTTTGCGTCTGCGCCGCGCAGCCGGTGACGACGATGCGCGCGTCCGGCCGCTCGCGCTTCAGCCGGCGGACCTGCTGCCGCGCCTGCGCCACCGCCTCGTTGGTGACCGCGCAGCTATTGATGACGATGGTTTGGTCGAGCCCGGCGTTTTCCGCCTCGCGCGCTATCACCTCGGATTCGAAGGCATTGAGGCGGCAGCCGAAGGTGATGACCTCGACGCTCATGGCTTACGCGACGGACGCGAACAGCGCGGGATCGAAATTGCCCTCATACTCGAACGACGCCGTGCCGGTCATCAGCACGTGGTCGTCGCGCTCGCGCCATTCGATCGCGAGCTTGCCGCCGGGCAGCGCGATCTCGACATTGCGGTTGGCGCGCTTCAGCCGCGCCGCCGCCACCGCGGTGGCGCAGGCCGCGGAGCCACAGGCCTTGGTCAGCCCCGCGCCACGTTCCCAGGTACGGATCGCGATGTGATCGCGATCGACGATATGGGCGACCGTGATGTTGGCGCGCTCGGGGAAGATCGGATGATTTTCCAGCAGCGGCCCAACGCGCTCGAGGTCGTAGGCGTTGACGTCTTCGACCCAGAAGATCGCGTGCGGATTGCCCATGCTGACGACCGACGGCGAATGCAGGATCGGCTTGTCGATCGGCCCGATCTGCAACTCGATGTAGCGGGTGTCGCGGAATTCCTCCGCCAGCGGAATGTCCTGCCAGCCAAACTTCGGCGCGCCCATGTCGACCGTGTAGAGATCGGGCGCCGGGCCCTGCCAGCAATTCAACAGGCCCGCTTCGGTCTCGAAGGTGACGGCGGTCTGGCCGGTCCTCTCGAACAGGCGGCGCACCACGCAGCGCATGCCGTTGCCGCAAGCGCCGGCCTCCGAGCCGTCATTGTTGTAGATGCGGATGAAGGCCTCGGTGCCGGCGAGCCGCGCCGGCTGCAACACCATGAGCTGGTCGTAGGATACGCTCGCCGCCACGGCGCGCGCATCCGCCGCCGTCACCTTGCCCGCAGCGTCGCGCAAATCGACCACGACGATCTCGTTGCCGATGCCGTTCATCTTGGCGAAAGCGTGATTGGCGAGCGCGCTCATGAAATGCCCTAAATTCCGCCCGCCTTATATGGCGAATGGTGGCGTATTGACCAGCCCGCAGGGCAGATGACCGATCTGTTAGGGGACGGCCACGCGCCTAGCGTGTTACGGTCGGTTGTACCGGAATGCCCCCTTGAGGCCCTGGAGAAAACTGGATGAATCTCCCCTTCCCACCCCGCTTTGTCATGGTCGCGTTGATCCCGGCCGCCGCGATCTGGCTGGGGATCGGCGGGGCATTGGCCCAGGCGCCATCCGCCTCGCCGGCGCCGGCGGCTTCCGCCAGCCCCTCGCCTTCGGCAAGCCCCGCCCCGGCCGCAAGTCCATCGGGCCCGGCGGCCGGCGCGCCGGCGGCAGAATCGAGCCCCGCCCCCGCTCCCGCCGTTCAGACCGCCGATCCCTTCGGCGAGCCGATCACGCTGCCGACCAAGAAGGTCGTCGTCGCCAAGGGCAACGCCAATTGGGATTCGGCATTCGACACCCTGATCGATTCGTTCAAGGCGCTGACCGCGCTGCTCGACAAGCAGGCCATCAAGCCGTCCGGCAACCTGATGATCGTCTACACCTCGACCGACGATACCGGCTTCACCTTCCTGGCGGAGGTCCCGGTCGACCAGGAGCCGAAGAATCTCGCCAAGAACATGAGCATGGGCCAGTCGCCGGAGGGCAAGGCGCTGAAATTCGTCCATCGCGGCTCCTACGACAACATGGACAACACCTATGAGGCGATCACCAATCACCTCGACGACAAGAAGCTCGAAGCGAAAGACACCTTCATCGAGGAATACATCACCGATCCGTTGAAGACCGCCGAAGACAAGCTCGTCATCAACGTCTATGTGCCGCTGAAATGAGACTGACGCCGCTCGCTGCCGTTTTCGCTTTCCTGGGCGCGCCCGCATTGGCGCAGGCGCCGGCCGCCTTTCCACCGGCGATCTCGGTCACGGGCGAGGCCCACATCTCGGTGCCGCCCGACCTTGCGTCGGTCGATGCCGGCGTCGCCACCGACGCCAAGAGCGCGCGCGAGGCGTCGGAAGCCAACAATGCGGCGATGGCGAAAGTGCTGGCGGCGCTGAAGGCGGCGAATGTCGACGCCAAGGACATCCAGACCTCACGGCTGTCGCTGCAGCCGCAATATGCGCCGAACCGGTCCGGGTCGTCGCCGATCGTCGGCTATCGCGCCAGCAACCGCGTTACCGTGCGTGTTCGAGACGTCGGCAAGGTCGCCGGCGTCATCGACACGCTGGTCGGCGCCGGCGCCAACGATATCGGCAATGTCTTCTTCGAGGTGTCGCAGGCCTCAAAGCTGCTCGACGAGGCCCGCGAGAAGGCGGTCGCCGATGCGCTCCGCAAGGCCGAGATTTATGCGAAGGCCGCCGGCGTGACGCTCGGCGTACCCTTGAGCATTTCCGAGGAAGGCGCGCCGCAGCCGGTGTACCGCGCCAAGATGATGCAGGGCGCGCCAATGGCCGCCGCCCCTACGCCGATCGCGCAGGGTGAAGAGACGCTGTCGGTGTCCGTCAGCGTGACCTGGGGAATCAAGGGAACTCAGTAGCCGCGTCGTCATTGCGAGGAGCGCAAGCGACGAAGCAATCCAGACTGCCTCTGCGGAGATAGTCTGGATTGCTTCGCTTCGCTCGCAATGACGGCTAGATCTCAAACACCTGTCCCGGCTTCAGCACGGCAAATTTCTCCCGCGGCACTTTCGCTTCATCGAGCGCCTCAGCCAGCGCAATCACGGGCGCGTCGATCGCTTCGTCCGTCAACTGGAACGTCCCGTGGTGATGCGCCAGCGCCTGCTCGGCGCAGCAATCGGCCAAGGCCTGCACCGCGTCCGACGGATTCATGTGCTGGTCGCGCATGAACCAGCGCGGCTCATAGGCGCCGATCGGCAGGATTGCGAGCCTCACCGGCCCATGCGCTTCCGCCACGCGGCGGAAATGCTTGCCCTCGCCGTAGCCGGAATCGCAGACGATGTAGAGCTTGCCGGCGGGGGTCTCCAGCACGAAACTCGCCCATAGCGCCTTGTTGCGGTCGAACAGCCCGCGCGCCGACCAGTGCCGCGTCGGCACCAGGGTCGCCGCAAGACCATTGCCGAGCTCGACGCGATCCTTCCAGTCGTGGGCTTCCGCCTTGATCGCGGCGTCGGCACCTTTTATCGTCACGTCATTGCCGAGCGGTGTTATGACCCGCGGCGAGAACTTCGCGGCGAGCTTCGAGAGCGTCGCGATGTCGAGATGGTCGTAGTGCCCATGCGAGACCAGCACGATATCGATCTTCGGCAGCGCCTCGAACGCGATGCCGGGGTCATTGCGCCGCTTCGGGCCGGCGAATGAAAGCGGCGAGACCCGCTCCGACCAGACGGGATCGACCAGGATGTTGAGGCCTGCGGCCTGGATCAGCCAGCTCGCGTGTCCCACAAAGGAGAGCCGCACCTTGTTGCCCTCGATGCGCGGCGGCGGCGTGTCGGCATGGGGGCTCGGCGCCCATTCCGGCCAGACCGCGCGCTGCCGGCCCCGGCCGAGCTGCCAGCGCAGCACCTGCGCCAGCGATTTCGGCGGCGAGCCGTCGGGGTCGTAGAATTGCAGGCCGTCGAAATGGTCGGAGACGGGTCCAGAATAGGTCTTCATGCGGGAGTACCAGGCAGACGGCAGGCCGATCGCGGCAGCGCTCCCGGCGAGCACTCCCAGAACACGACGGCGGGTGAGTTTCATGGATGGAATTGGCCTCAAAACGTCAGACTTGGGCAAGATGGGGTGACCGCCCCGGGCTGGAAAGACGGGCCTTTTCAGCAAGTTTCCTTGACTTTGGGCGCTGTCGGGTATTTAACCCCGGCCGTTCATCGGAAAGGTTTTCTTTTCGACCCGCCGACCGGTCCAGGAGGCCGGAGGTTAACGCCCGACAGCGCGATGCGCCCTCGGGCGCGAACGTGTTTGGAATGACGTCATGACCGCGCATGGCAGAGCCGCGCGGTGAGACACAAGTTAAGGTGTCATCACCCGCGAAAGCGGGTGATCCAGTATTCCAGAGGCGGTTCCGGCTTGAACCGAGACGCCGCGGCGTACTGGATGCCCCGCTTTCGCGGAGCATGACAGCGGTGAATGAAGCAACCCTGCGCAAGCAGGACAAAGGACAACGGCATTGTTCGACAACCTGTCGGAAAAGCTAGGTGGCATCCTCGATCGGCTGACGGGCCGCGGCTCGCTCAGCGAGGCCGATGTCGACGCCGCGATGCGCGAGGTGCGCCGCGCGCTGCTCGAGGCCGACGTTTCCCTCGAGGTGGTCCGCGGCTTCATCGAGCGCGTGCGCGAGCAGGCGATCGGCGCCACCGTGGTCAAGTCGGTCACGCCCGGCCAGATGGTGGTCAAGATCGTCCATGACGAATTGATCGCGATGCTCGGCTCCGACGGCCAGACCATCGATCTGAATGCCGTGCCGCCGGTCGCAATCATGATGGTCGGCCTGCAGGGCTCCGGCAAAACCACCACGACTGCCAAGCTCGCCCGCCGCCTGGTACAGCGCGACAAGAAAAAAGTGCTGATGGCTTCGCTCGACATCTACCGCCCGGCGGCGATGGAACAGCTCGCGGTGCTCGGCCGCGACCTCGACATTCCGACCTTGCCGATCGTCGCCGGCCAACAGCCGCCGCAGATCGCGAAACGTGCGCTGGAAGCCGGCAAGCTCGGCGGCTACGACGTCGTGCTGCTCGACACCGCAGGCCGCACCACGCTCGACGAAGAGATGATGGCGGAGGCGGCTGCGATCAAATCGACCGCCGATCCACATGAAGTGCTGCTGGTCGCCGACGCGCTGACCGGCCAGGACGCCGTCAACCTCGCCCGCTCCTTCGACGAACGCGTGGGCCTTACCGGCATCGTGCTGACGCGTGTTGACGGCGACGGCCGCGGCGGCGCTGCGCTGTCGATGCGCGCGGTCACCGGCAAGCCGATCAAGCTGATCGGCACCGGCGAAAAGACCGACGCGCTGGAGGATTTTCACCCGAGCCGCATCGCCGGCCGCATCCTCGGCATGGGCGACATCGTCTCGCTGGTCGAGAAGGCCGCCGCCAATATCGACGCGGAAAAGGCCGCGCGCGCCGCCGAGAAGATGCGCAAGGGCCAATTCGACCTGGCCGACATGCGCGAGCAGCTGCTGCAGATGGCGAACATGGGCGGCATCAGCGGGCTGATGGGCATGATGCCCGGCATCGCCAAGATGAAAAACCAGATCGCCGCTGCCGGCATCGACGACAAGATCATCAAGCGCCAGGTCGCGATCATCAACTCCATGACGCGGCAGGAGCGCAAGAACCCGGACATTCTCAAGGCCAGCCGCAAGAAGCGCATCGCCGCCGGCGCCGGCCAGAACGTCGAGCAGGTCAACAAGCTGCTCAAGATGCACCGGAACATGGCCGACATGATGAAGGCCATGGGTTCGGGCAAGCGCGGCCCGCTCGCCGGCATCGCGCAGGCGATGGGCTTTGGCGGCGGCATGCCGGCGCCATCGCCGGAACAATTGAAGGCGATGCAGGAAAAATTGCAGAGCGGCGGGCTGCCGGGTGGCATGCCGAATTTGCCGAAGGATCTTCCTGCCGGCCTGCGCCAGGGCCTGCCGAATTTGCCAGGACTCACCGGTCTTTCCGGCAAGCCGAACCTGCCGGGCCTCGGCGGTTTCCCGGGGAAGAAGAAATGAGCCGTTTCCCGTCATTGCGAGGAAGCGACGAAGCAATCCAGACCGTCGCCACGGAGGCATTCTGGATTGCCTCGCGGAGCCTGTCATCGGGCCGGCCAGGGGCCGGACCCGTTGGCTCGCAATGACGAAGAACTAAACCAGTAATTCGAACTCAACAGGAGAACCAAATGCCAGTCGTCATCCGCCTTGCTCGCGCGGGCACCAAGAAGCGTCCGGTCTATCACGTCGTCGCCGCCAACTCGCGCTTTCCGCGCGACGGCCGCTTCATCGAGCGCCTCGGCCACTTCAACCCGCTGCTGCCCAAGGACAACGAGGCGCGGCTGAAGCTCGACATGGACAAGGTCAAGGCCTGGATGGCCAAGGGCGCGCAGCCGTCCGACCGCGTGATGCGTTTCCTCGATGCCGCCGGCGTCAAGAAGCGCACCGCGCGCAGCAATCCGGAAAAGGCCGTGCCGCGCAAGGAGCGCAAGGCCAATGCCGAAGCCGCCGCCACTGCTGCTGCCGCCGCCGCCAAGAAGTAAGCGCGACGGCGCGTGGCGATCGCGGCACAAATCTGCGTCGCCCGGATCGGCGCCGCGCATGGCGTGCGCGGTGCGGTGAAATTGTGGACCTTCACCGAAGACCCGTTTGCGGTGACCCGCTACGGGCCGCTCACGACCAAGGACGGCGCGCGCAGCTTCGAGGTCGCGCACGCCCGCGAGGCCAAGGACCATCTGGTCGCGACGCTGAAAGGCGTCACGACCCGCAATGAGGCCGAGCGCCTCAACGGCCTCGAACTCTACGTCGCGCGCGAAAAACTGCCCGCGACCGAGGACGACGAATATTACCACGCCGACCTGATCGGGCTTGCCGCCGTCGCCACCGGCGGCGAGCCGCTCGGCAAGGTCATCGCGATCCATAATTTCGGCGCCGGCGACATCATCGAGATCGCGCCGCCAGGCGGCGCAACCATGCTGCTGCCGTTCACCAACGCGGTGGTGCCGACGGTGGACATTGCCGGCGGACGCGTGCTGATCGAATTGCCTGATGAAATCGAAGGCGACGACCCGACCGCCGAAAGCGATGGTCTCTCCGCCAGTCGTCCCCGCGAAGGCGGGGACCCATAACCACAGGCGGTTGTTGTTGCGCTGGATGTTGCTCCAGTTTCACGCCACGTTAACGTCGGTGGCTATGGGTCCCGGATCGCGCTCGCATTCGCTCGCTTGTCCGGGACGACAATGGAATGATTGCCATGACAAAAACCCACAAGGCCTGGCGGCTGCATGCGCACAACGATTTGCGCTTTGACGACGTCGAGACGCCAAAACCCGCGCCCGACGGCGTATTGGTACGCATCGAGGCCGGCATGGTGCTGTCCTACATGGGCCGGGTGCTGTCGGGCCAGGTGCCCTACAGCCTGCCGCCGATGCCGTTCGTACCCGGCACCAACGCCATCGCGCGCGTGATCGCGGTTGGCGAGAACGTCAGCCACGTGCGGCCGGGCGACCGCGTCTTCCTCAGCCCGCATCTGCGCGGCGATGTGCCGGATTCCGACCCGCCGCAAATTTTGATCGGCCTTACTACGACCGTCACCACGCCTGCCGCGCTCGCGATGCAGATGCGCTGGCGCGACGGCGTGTTCGCCGAGATCGCGCACTGGCCCGCGGCCTGCGTGACGCCGCTGTTTGACATGAACGACAAGCCCGCGGCCGAACTGATCGGGCTCGCCAAGCTGATCGTGCCATTCGGCGGACTGCAGCGCACGGATATGCGCGGCGGTGACACCATCTTGATCAATGGCGCGACCGGCTATTTCGGCTCGGGCGCGGTGATGCTCGCGGCAAGCATGGGCGCCGGCCGCGTGGTGGCGGTCGGCCGCAAGCGCGAGGCGCTGGAGATGCTACGCGACACTTTTGGGCCGCGCGTGATTCCGGCTGTCGTCACGGGCGATGCAGAAAAGGATCTCGCGATCATCCGCAAGGCTGCAGGCGGCCGGGCCGACGTCGCGCTGGATTTGCTGGGTACAGCGAAGAGCACCTCGACCACCCTGTCCTGCCTGCGCGCGCTCAGGCGCGGCGGACGCCTGGTGTTGATGGGCAGTGCGGAGGTGCCGCTGGAATTGTCGTTCCGCGAGATGCTGGCAAACGATTGGGAAGTGGTCGGCCAGTTCATGTATGCGCGGCAGGCGCCCGGCCAGTTGGCCCAGCTCGCCGCCGAAGGTCTGCTCGATCTCAAGAAGATCGTCGTGACGACCTTCAATCTCGCCGAGTTCAAACGGGCAATGGAGGCCGCGGCGTTGATGCAGGGCCTCGATCTGACGGCCGTGGTGCCGTAACTAGGGAACGGTATGACCATCTGGCGCGCCACCGTCCTCACGCTGTTTCCGGAGATGTTTCCCGGCCCGCTCGGCGTCAGCCTCGCGGGCCGTGCGCTGACCTCCGGCCTGTGGGCGCTCGAGGCGCGCGACATCCGGGCGTCGGCCACCGACAAGCACCGCAGCGTCGATGATACCCCGGCCGGCGGCGGGCCGGGCATGGTGCTGCGAGCGGACGTGCTGGCCGCTGCGATCGATGCGGCCGATGCGGCCTCATCGCCTTCCCTTTCCTTGCCCCGCCTGCTGATGAGCCCGCGGGGTCGGCCATTGACCCAGTCCCGGGTCCGGGAACTCGCAGGCGGCCCGGGCGCCCTGATTGTCTGCGGCCGGTTCGAGGGGGTCGACCAGCGGGTGATCGAGGCCCGGCAGCTCGAGGAGGTCTCGATCGGGGACTACGTGCTGTCCGGCGGCGAGATCGCCGCCATGGCCCTGATCGACGCCTGTGTCCGGCTGTTGCCGGGGGTGATGGGCAAGGCCGAGTCCGGCGCGGAGGAGAGCTTCTCCGAATTCTCTACTTGAATACCCTCAATATACCCGCCCCCAGACCTTCGAGGGCCAACCGATCCCGGAAATCCTCACCTCCGGCGACCACGCCAAGGTCGCGGCCTGGCGCAGGGCCGAGGCCGAGCGGCTGACCCGCGCCCGCCGGCCCGATTTATGGGCCGAGGGCCAAAGGGGCCGAAAAAACACGACGGAAGGGTGACAAGGCGGCTTTCATGCCGTATAGAGCGCCCAATTCCGCAAGTGACGGCAGGATCAAGCGCGAGCCCCCTATCGGTTGGGCGCGCCGCCGATGGAGATTTCCAATGAACCTCATCCAGCAGCTCGAAAAAGAGCAATTCGACAAACTGTCGGCCAGCAAGGAGATTCCGGAGTTCGCTCCCGGCGACACCCTGATCGTCAACGTCAAGGTGGTCGAAGGCGAACGCACCCGCGTGCAGGCCTATGAAGGCGTCTGCATCGGTCGCTCCGGAAGCGGCCTCAACGAGAGCTTCACCGTGCGCAAGATCTCCTACGGCGAAGGCGTGGAACGCGTGTTCCCGGTGATGTCGCCGATGATCGACTCGATCAAGGTCGTGCGCCGCGGCAAGGTCCGCCGCGCCAAGCTCTATTATCTCCGCAACCTGCGTGGCAAGTCGGCCCGGATCGTCGAGAAGACCGAGCACGCCAAGGCCGTCGGCGAATAATTCATCCCTCACCGGAGGTGACGAGAAGCGCGGGGTCTTGACCCGCGCTTTTTTGTTGCGCCTCTCCTTCATTGCGAGCCAACGGGTCCGCGCGGAGCGCTGCCCAATGACAGGCTCCGCAAAGCAATCCATCCCGCCACAAGCCGATAGATGGATTGCTTCGTCGCTATCGCTCCTCGCAATGACAGACCGAAAGCTCTCGCGCTTTTCCCTCCTCGTGCTATATTTTTGGAATGGTTCTGGATTCAACCAGCAAGGTCTGCCAGCGCGTCGTGATCGACGATCGCTCGCGCCTGCCCGGCCGCTTCTTCGGGCGGTTCGCGACTTCGGCGACCTCAGAGCTTGCGCGCGCGGCCTAATGCTGCGCTGACGTCCCCGGCCTGGCGCCTTTGCGCCGAACCGCCCATCGATTTCCTTCGGAGCTGAAGCTCATGTCCAAACCGACCACGCTGTACGACAAAATCTGGAACGACCACCTGGTGCACGAAGCCGATGACGGCACCTGCCTGCTCTATATCGACCGCCATCTTGTGCACGAGGTGACCTCGCCGCAGGCGTTCGAGGGCCTGCGCGCCACCAGGCGCAAGGTGCACGCGCCGGAGAAGACGCTCGCCGTCGTCGACCACAACATCCCGACCACCGACCGCTCGAAGCCCAATCCCGATCCGGAGAGCATCGAGCAGATGCGGGTGATGGCGCAGAACGCCAGGGAATTCGGCATCGAATATTTTGACGAGTTCGACCGCCGCCAGGGCATCGTGCACGTGATCGGCCCCGAGCAGGGTTTTACCCTGCCCGGCACCACCATCGTCTGCGGTGACAGCCACACCTCGACGCACGGCGCGTTCGGCGCGCTGGCGCACGGCATCGGCACGTCCGAGGTCGAGCATGTGCTGGCGACGCAAACGCTGATCCAGAAGAAAGCCAAGAACATGCGCGCGGTCGTCGACGGCAAATTGCCGGAAGGCGTGACCGGCAAGGACATCATCCTCGCCATCATCGGCGAGATCGGCACCGCCGGCGGCACGGGCTATGTGCTGGAATATGCCGGCGAGGCGATCCGTTCGCTGTCGATGGAAGGCCGCATGACGGTCTGCAACATGTCGATCGAGGGCGGCGCGCGCGCCGGTCTCATCGCGCCCGACCAGAAGGCGTTCGACTTCCTGCGCGGCCGGCCGAAGGCGCCGAAAGACGCGGCGTGGGATGCGGCAATGCGCTACTGGGAGACGCTGCGCTCCGACGAGGGCGCGCATTTCGATCATGAGATCCGGCTCGATGCGGCAAAACTGCCGCCGATCGTGACCTGGGGCACTTCACCCGAGGACGTGATCTCCGTCACCGGCGCCGTGCCCGATCCCGACAAGATCGAGGACGAGGCGAAGCGGCTGTCGAAGCACCGCGCGCTGAAATATATGGGCCTGACGGCGGGCACCAAGATCACCGACATCAGGCTCGACCGCGTCTTCATCGGCTCCTGCACCAACGGCCGCATCGAGGATCTGCGCGCGGCGGCGAAGATCGCCGAGGGCAAGACCGTCGACGCCAATGTCAATGCGATGGTCGTGCCGGGCTCGGGCATCGTGAAGGAGCAGGCGGAAGCCGAAGGCCTCCACAAGATATTCCTCAAGGCAGGCTTCGAATGGCGCGAGCCGGGCTGCTCGATGTGCCTTGCCATGAACCCCGACAAGCTGAAGCCGGAAGAGCGTTGCGCCTCGACCTCGAACCGCAATTTCGAGGGCCGCCAGGGCTTCAAGGGCCGCACTCACCTGGTCTCGCCGGCGATGGCGGCGGCGGCTGCGATCGCCGGGCATTTCGTCGACGTGAGGGAGTGGCGGTAAAGCGCCGGTTGCCTCAATCTCGACGCGGTTCGGCAACGGGTCGTTAAGCGCCGAAGCGCACACTCATCGCTCGCCCCAGGTGTGGCGAGGAGCGTGCCATGGCCGACAAGCCGGATTTCGTCGATCTCATTTCGGCCAGGACGCAGCAGAATTGGCGGCGCCCGGTCAAGCGCGTCGCCGAACCCGAGGCCAAGGAAGAGAGGCGTCTCTCGAACTGGCCGCCGGATCGCATGGAGCAGTGGCGGCTGGTCAATCTGACGCCGTGGAAAATGAAGCTGAGAGCCTGGAAGTTCAAGGACTGGGTGTGAGATTGGATTCGTCATTGCGAGGAGCGTAACGACGACGCAATCCAGCCATCTGAAACCGTCGTCCCGGTTCTGGATTGCTTCGCGGAGCCTGTCATCGGGCCGCGCTTTGCGCGGACCGGTTGGCTCGCAATGACAACGCCGTAAAAGGGCGCCCGAGAGGCGCCCCGTTCATTTCAGCCGCGACGATGCGACTCACCAATAGCGGCGGTGATGATGCCAGCGGTGATAATGGTGCCACCGGTGCCAGTGGCGATAGCCGCAGACCCGGCGCGGACCGTAATAGGTGTAGATGATCCGGCAGTGCGGATAGTAGGAGTAATAGGACGGGTAGTAGCCACCATGGAAGAAACGGCGGTGATGATGGAAATGCGCGACGCGATAGCCGCCGTAATGGCGGAACCCGCCATAGCGCATGCCGCCACCATGCCAGCCGCCTCCACCACGGAAGGCGTGCATGCCTCCGCCGTGAAAGCCGCCACCGCCATGGAAGCCACCGCCGTGGCCGCCACCATGACCTCCGCCACCGTGACCGCCGCCGCCATGACCGCCACGCACCTGGATCAGACCGTCACCGACGGCCTTCGCAGGTGAAGTGCCAGGCGTGATCAGCGACATCGCTTCCGCGCGCTGGCCCGCCGCCAGCGCAAGCGTTAACACCGCAGCCGCTGCAAGCATGAGGCTGCGAGCTAATTTCGGCATCGAGGTCGTCGTCATCTGTTGTGTCCTCCCTTGAGGGTGCAGGACCTTGCGTGCAGGCGACCGCGAGCGCACAAGCGTTCACGCTTGCGGCGCATCCGGCATGTCCCGGCTGCATTCGTCCCTGAGATCAGGCTAGAGATAACGAACTGAACGCGGCATGAATGACGCACGTTCCAACGTCACCTTGTCGCATTCAACGAAAGATGCAAACTCGATCCGCGCGGAATAACAAAAACGACTCGGTGTTCGTGCGATCGATTTCTTCTCATGCGAGGTCGCGCATCGGATCGCGCGGGAGCCGCGGCAAGGAATATTCGTCATGACCGTCTACGTGATCGTGCAGCTGAAGATGACGGATCGCGCGAGCTATGATCGCTACCAGGCGCGCTTCTTCGACGTGTTCAAAAAATTCAGCGGGCGGCTGCTGTCGGCCGACGAACATCCGGCCGTGATCGAGGGCACATGGGACCGCGACAAGCTCGTGTTGATGTCGTTTCCCAACGAGGCCGCGTTCCGCGCCTGGGCGGACTCGCCGGAATATCTGGAAATCTCAAAGGACCGCAAAGCCGGCGCCGAGGGAATCGTGCTGCTGGCGAAGGGATTCTCGCCGCAGGGCGCTTAGCTCTCGCGAGGCGCCGGCTCCAACGGAGGCAAAAAAGCAGGCCCGCAGCAATGCGAGCCTGCTTTCAATTTTCCAAAACGAGATTGCGGCCGACGCCTTCTCACCAATGACGGTGATGATGGTGGCGGCCCCGCCAGTGCCACCGATGATGGTGGTGATGCCGCCAATGCCAATGCACCTCGGTGGTCATCTGCTGCCTGGCATCCTGCTGCACCGTCGCTGCCGCGCCCGGATTGATCAGCGACGCCGCCTGTGCACGCTCCACCGGAGCCGCGACAAGAAGCAGTGCGCCGACAGCCGCAAGACCCAGAACTTTAAGACCCAGAACTTTCGTTCCGTTCATCCCAATTCTCCTTCACATGCGATTTCACGTCAGCGCCGTGCGGCTATTCCCTGACGGCAACAGCCTCGCCGCGACGCAGATCGAATCCTAGAGAAGGTGACGTGAATGATGACTGAATGCCTGCGCCGGAAAGATGAATGCAACGCGCGCGGGTCGGTTCCGCTGCCGCGATGATTTTCTGCTCAGACCAAAGACGGAAACGATCGTCAGCCGCGCGTCCAGTGGCAGCTCATGCGCGGCACGATCACCGTGCCGCTCGGCCGAAATTCCTGCACGTAATGCGCATTGCACACGCGCACGGCATCCGGTCCAGGATAGTAGTGAGGATAGACGTCCTGCTCTTGATAGTAAGGCGTGACGCGAAGCCGGGTCGGCGGCCGGTAGACGCGGCGTGTCTCTTGCGGCGCGGCCTGCGCCAGCTTCACTCCGGACGCCGACTGCGCGACGGCGGGCGCCGACGGCCAGGCGACAGCGCCTGCGAGAACCACCCAAATTGCCGCCATGCCGATCCGCTTCATCGCGCCCACCCGGACTTGTTTTTGCATCCGTTTTGTAACATCCGCGCTCGGGCACAGCTAGCCCCGTCATAAAAGCAAGATGCAGCGGGGCGGAACTCGCGCTAAAAGCCTCGCGATGTGGACCGAGCTGAAAGCGCCCTCGCTGGCCGAGATGGAAGCCGTGGCGCACGAGATCTTCGAGCGCCTGCCGGCGCGTTTTCGCGCGCTGTGCGAAGGCGTGGTCATCCGCGTCGACGATTTTCCGACCGACGAGGTGCTGGACGAGATGGAGGCCGAGAGCGAATTCGACCTGCTCGGCCTGTTTCAGGGCACCGGCCTGCCCTTTCAGAGCCATGGCGATGTCGCCCGCCTGCCCAACATGGTCTGGCTCTATCGGCGTCCGATCCTGGATTATTGGGCCGAGCATGAGGAGGCGCTCGGCGACATCGTCCGCCATGTGCTGATCCACGAGATCGGGCACCATTTCGGGCTCTCCGACGACGACATGGCCGACATCGAGGCCAGGGCGGATTGAGCTCAGGCCCGCCCGCCACCTTTTCGCAGGACCGATACCCGTTTTTGGCCTTGGTGCGGGGCCGCACTCGCGATAAACCAACCTTGACGAGAACCGTAACCGGAAGCTTGACCGATGGAAAAGTTCACTACGCTGGAAGGCGTCGCGGCGCCGTTGAAGATCATCAATGTCGACACCGACATGATCATTCCCAAGCAGTACCTCAAGACCATCAAGCGCACCGGCCTTGGCAGGGGGCTTTTCTCCGAGCAGCGTTACAAGGATGACGGCAGCGAGAATGAGGACTTCATCCTCAACAAGCCGGCCTATCGCAAGTCGAAAGTGCTGGTCGCGGGCGACAATTTCGGCTGCGGCTCGAGCCGCGAGCACGCGCCATGGGCGCTGCTCGATTTCGGCATCCGCTGCGTGATCTCGACCTCGTTCGGCGACATCTTCTACAACAACTGCTTCAAGAACGGCATCCTGCCGATCCGCGTCAGCCAGGAAGACCTCGACAAGCTGTTCGACGACGCCGAGCGCGGCGCGAACGCGACGCTGACCATCGATCTCCCCAACCAGGAGATCCGCGGACCCGACGGCGGCAAGGTGAGGTTCGAGATCGATCCCTTCCGCAAGCATTGCCTGATGAACGGCCTCGACGACATCGGCCTGACCATGGAGAAGAAGGCGTCGATCGACAGCTACGAGGCGAAGCTCAAGGAGCGCGCCTGGGCTTGATGCTCTCCGGATTTGATTGTGTTACGAGAGCCCCGATGAAGATCGGGGCTCTTTTACTATGGACGTGACGCGCATGCTTCCTGACGTCGTCACCTTCTGGCACGGCCCGCTGGACAGGCTCCGGCAGACCTGCCTGCGGTCGCAGGTCGCGGCCGGCCACAAGGTCACCGTCTACAGTTTCGACCCTGTCCCCGGATTGCCCGACGGCGTCGCCAACGCGGAAGCCGCGGCGGTCCTGCCGCATGCGTTCTCGGAAAAGCTGCGGCCGCCGCAGCCGGACGGAAGCTGGCGCGACTGGACCACGCTGCAGTTCAGCGATTTCTTTCGCATGCGGCTGATGGCCGAGTGCGCTGGCCTCTGGCTCGATGCCGACGTGCTGCTGCTCAAGCCGGTCGAGATCGATCCCGCAAGACCGTTCTTCGCCTGGGAGCGACCGCGCCAGATCGGCAACTCCGTGCTCTATTTGCCGCCCGGCGATCCCATCGTGACCGCTTTCGCGAAGCTGATGGAGCAGGAAGAGCTGACGCCGGACTGGTTGTCGCTGCGCCATCGCCTGACCTTTGCGCTGCGGCGGCTACGCGGCGGCTCGAACCGGCTCTCCGACATTCGCGTCGCGATCTTCGGGCCGGCAGCGCTGACTGCGCTCGCGCGCCGCGAGGGCGAATTGCAGCACGCGCTGCCGAAGCAGTCATTCTATGCGGTACACGCCGACCCGAAATTGTTCTTCGAGCCCGCGGACTTCTCGAAATACCTGAGCGCCCCGGGGATCATCGGCCTGCACATCTCGCCAAAAGGCCGCGGCAACACGACGCCGGTTCCGGGTAGCCTCTACGCCTGGGCCGTAGAGCGGTTTGGCGCAGGCTGAACCGTCCCGAAAAGCCCGTATATCTCCGGCCTGGTTGATCCAGCGCAACACATCGCCCCGTCAAGCCTGCTCAAATTGGTCATGTTCCGGCGAAGCGGAGTTGTACCATGACCACGCAAGGCAGCCCCTATCCCCGCGTCGAATTCCTGATCGATACCTTTACCGACTGGCTCAAACACCGGCGCGAGCTTAACGAAATGCGCCTGATGGATCGCGGCGATTTCGATCGGATCGCCGCCGACCTTGAGATTTCCCCGGGCGATCTCGACGAATTGGTCCGCCGCGGACCGCACGCGGCCGACGAATTGCCGCAGCTCTTGAAGGTCCTCCAGATCGACGAGGCGTCGCTCGAGCGCACCCATCCGCTGGTGCTGCGCGACATGGAGCGGGTCTGTGCGCTCTGCAGGCACAAGGCCAGGTGCGATCGCGATCTCGCCGCCGGAAGCTCCGCGGAATATTTTTCGAGCTACTGCGCGAACGAGGCCACGATCCGGGAACTTGAAAAAACCTCGAAATAGCAGTCTTCCATAATGGCCCGTCGCTACCTCATCCATAGCTTGGCCGTGGCCTTGATCGCACTGGCGGCGCTGTTGCTGATCCGCCTGCATAACGCTCAGGGCGCGTCACCTGAAACCTCGAATGTCTCGGAGGGGCATCGTCTTGCCGAAGCCTGGTGCAAGGCATGTCATGTCATCGACATGAAGACGGCGGGGACGGCGCATACCGCCCCTGATTTTGCGGCAATCGCCAATCAACCGTCGACGACCGAACTCTCGCTCAAGGTCTTCCTCGGAAGCAACCACCGCAAGATGCCGAACCTGATCCTCAAGCCCGAACAGGCCGACAATCTGGCCAGCTACATCCTGAGCCTGAAGCAAAAATAATCTTCACCCCATCGCGGCGATCGCATCCGCGATGGCGATCGTGCGCTTTGCCATCTCGGCATGCAGGCGCTCGACCATCCGCCCATCGAGCTGGATCGCGCCACGCGAGGCATTCTCCGGCAAGTCGAAGGCGGCGATGATCTTGCGCGCCTCGGCGACCTCTTCCGCCGGCGGCGTGAAGATCGCATTGCAGGCATCGATGTGGCTTGGATGGATCAGCGTCTTGCCGTCAAAGCCGAGGTCGCGGCCCTGCGCGCATTCGGCGGCGAAGCCGTCGAGATTGCCGATGTCGCCATAGGGGCCGTCGAGCATTTCGAGGCCATGCGCATGCGCCGCCAGGACGCAATGCGTAATCATCGGGATCATCGCCAGGCGGCCCGGCAGCATCCTGATCCGCGTCTCGCGCGCGATGTCGTTCGGCCCGAACACGAAGCCGGCGAGCCGCGTCTTCGGATCGCGCGAAGCCGCGGCCAGTCTGTCGGCGTCGAGTACCGCGCGCGCGGTCTCGATCATGGCCCACACCTTGACCGAGGCGGACGCGCCGACCTCGCTCAAGCGCGCGCCGATCTTGCCGAGATCCTCGACGGTCGAGATCTTCGGCACCAGAATGCCGTCCGGCACGACCGCGCCCGCCATGGCGACGTCGTCGGCCCACCATGACGTGTCGAGGCTGTTGGTGCGGATCAGCACCTCGCGCTTGCCAAAGCCCCTCGCCTCGACGGCCCTTGCGATCTGCTCGCGGGCCCCGGACTTGGCGTCGGGGGCGACCGAGTCCTCCAGGTCAAGGATCAGGCAATCCGCCGCCAGATTACGCGCCTTCTCCAGCGCCCGTGCGTTCGATCCCGGCATGAACAACAGGCTGCGGCGCGGACGGATCATGGACGGTTCCCCCAGGGTCCTTGCATGCGATTGGACCCGACGCGATAGCATTTCAGCCGTACCGCCGGAAGTCTTGTTCCCGGCATCGGCATATGGTTAGGCAAGGGTCATGATCACGTTCCCGCAACACCTGCTCGAGGGCTACCGGACCTTCACCAGCCAGCGGTTGCCGACCGAACAGAGCCGCTATCGCGACCTGTCGGTGCGCGGGCAATCGCCGGAAGTGATGGTGATCGGCTGCTGCAACTCGCGGGTATCGCCCGAAGTGATCTTCGATGCCGGCCCCGGCGAATTGTTCGTGGTGCGCAACATCGCCAATCTGGTGCCGGTGTATCAGCCCGACAGCGGCGCGCATGGCGTCTCGGCCGCGCTCGAATACGCGGTGTCGGTCCTGGGCGTCAAACATATCGTGGTCCTCGGCCACGCCCAATGCGGCGGCATCCGCGCCTTCATCGACAAGATCGAGCCGCTGTCGCCGGGCGACTTCATCGGAAAATGGATGGCGATGTTCATCAAGCCCGGCGAAATCGTCGAGCAGCGCGCGCATGAGACGATGCAGGATTTCACCGTCCGCATCGAGAAGGCGGCCGTGTTCCGCTCTCTCGAGAACCTGATGACGTTCCCCTTCGTCCGCACCCGCGTCGAGCGCGGCGAGTTGCAATTGCACGGCGCCTATTTCGGCGTTGCCGAAGGCACGCTGTTCGTGCTGGACAGGGCGGCAAAGGAATTTCGGAGTGCGCGCGAAAGCGAGCGAATGGCGAATGGCGAATAGCGAGTGGCGTTGCCCTGTTCGCTGCTCACCATTCGCTATTCGCCTTTATCTGGCGTCCAGCGATCCGACAACGCAAGCAGCAGCGTCGAGATGACGAACACCAGATGCACCGCGACCAGCCAGGTCATCCTGGTCGCGTCGAAGGCGGCATCGATATTCAGGAACGCTTCCAGCACGTGGATCGCCGAGATCGCGACGATGCAGGCGAGCAGCTTCTGCTTCAGCCCGGCGAAATCGATCCTGGTGATCCAGATCGGCCAGCTCGGATTGCCCGTGGTGTCGATGCGCGAGACGAAATTCTCGTAGCCCGAGAACACGACGATGAGGAGAAGATTGCCGACCAGCGTCACGTCGATCAGCGACAGCGCATCGAGGATGGTCTCGCTCGACTTGGCGCCGGGCGCATGCAGGATGAACTCCCAGAGCATGCGCAGGAATTTCAGGAACAGCACGGCGAGCGCGACGACGAGCCCGACATAGAACGGCGCCATCAGCCAGCGGCTGTTGAACAACACGTATTCGAAGCCGCGCCTGACGCGCTCCGGCGCGGGTCTGGCCTGCGAGGGAGCCGATTGCTCGGACATGGTTCCGGCTCCCTGCGCGATTGGCTTCAGGCCGCCTTCTTCTTGGCGCTGAGCAGCTTGCGGTTGATCAGCACTTCCGCGATCTGGATCGCGTTCAGCGCCGCGCCCTTGCGCAGATTGTCCGACACGCACCAGAACGCGAGCCCATTCTCCACCGTCGCGTCCTCGCGGATGCGGCTGATATAGGTCGCGTCCTCGCCGGCGGCCTCATACGGCGTGGCGTAGCCGCCCGGCTCGTGCTTGTCGATGACGAGACAGCCCGGCGCGTTGCGCAGGATGTCGCGCGCTTGGTCCGCCGTGATCGCCTTCTCGAACTCGACATTCACGGCTTCCGAATGGCCGACGAACACCGGCACGCGCACGCAGGTGGCGGACAGCTTGATCTTGGGATCAAGAATCTTCTTGGTCTCCATCATCATCTTCCACTCTTCCTTGGTGTAGCCGTCCTCCATGAACACATCGATTTGGGGGATGACGTTGAAGGCGATGCGCTTGGGGAATTTCTTGGTGACCAGCTCGTCGTTGGTGTAGACGGCCTTGGTCTGCGAGAACAGTTCGTCCATCGCATCCTTGCCCGCGCCCGACACCGACTGATAGGTCGAGACCACGACGCGCTTGATGACAGCCTTGTCGTGCAGCGGCTTCAGCGCCACCACGAGCTGCGCGGTCGAGCAGTTCGGGTTCGCGATGATGTTCTTCCTGGTGAAGCCCGCGGCAGCATCCGCGTTCACTTCCGGCACGATCAGCGGGACGTCCGGGTCCATGCGCCAGGCCGAGGAATTGTCGATCACGACGGCGCCGGCGGCGGCGATCTTCGGCGACCATTCCTTCGACACCGAGCCGCCCGCCGACATCAGGCAGATGTCGACATCGGAGAAGTCATAATGTTCGAGCGCTTTGACCTTCAGGGTCCGGTCGCCATAGGAGACTTCGACCCCCATGCTGCGGCGCGACGCCAGCACCACGACCTCGTCGGCAGGGAATTTGCGCTCGTCCAGGATATTGAGCATTTCCCGCCCGACATTGCCGGTCGCGCCGACCACTGCGACTTTGTAACCCATCGTTCACTCTCCGAAGAAAAATGCCGCCATCCGCTCAAGGGCGGAAAGGGAAGCGGCAGCGCTTCTATGCGAGAAACACCGTCAACACAACGTTACCATGGTTCCGCGGGCGTTCGATGCAGTCCTTCCCGGCCGACGATCCCACCTATTCACGCCATTCCGGCCCAATCCGTCCCGCGCTGACCAGCTTCGCCGACGAAGTCTGCGCCACGGTGGCGCGGCTGTTCGCTTATGTAGGGGTTCTGGCACTGTTCGGCATCCTTGGCGTCCGTGCCTGGGACCAGTTGCAGGTCGAGCTGACAGCCGAACCTGCGTCCGAGGCCGCCTGGAGCGTGGCCGACCGGTCCCCTCCGGCCTTCGCCCTGAGTCGGCAGGATGCGTCGGATAAATTCGAAAAATCAGATAGTTACATTGTCTTTCGGCATCCGTTGGGCGGCCGCCGTGACGTCCTGCGCTGGCCGGCCCCCGATCAGAAGACGGTCGCGGAACTCGAAATCTACCGCCCCGGGGCCGAATACGGCCCGGCCGCGGTTGCGCGAGCCGAACTGGCCGCGCGGATGCTCGGACCGGGTGCCGAAATAGAGGCCGCCGGCGTGATCGAGAGTAAGTTTGGCGGCATTGCGCTCCTGCGCCAGGCCGGCGCCAACGAAGGTGCGGGTGGCTGCCTCGGCTTTTTCAAGCGGATCGACAATCCCGCCCTGCAGCTCTCGGGCTGGTCCTGCCGGGGCGACAGCCTGCCGGCCCGCCGTGCCGCCATCGATTGCATGTTGAACCGGCTGATGCTGCTCACGTCAGGAAATGAGCCGAAACTCGCCGAATTGTTCGCCCAGGCCGAGCTCAAGCGCGGAAATTGCGCCTCGGCCACGGCCTCGGTCGACTGGATCACCGACGCGGGAAATCCGCGTTTGCGCGGGCCGATCTGATTGGAGCAATTCCGGCGCCGGCTCTGGTTTTAAGGCTCTGGTTTTCATGCAACTTTTTTGTCGCAGCCGGAAGTTTATCTGAGCCGGTGTGGCCGGATTGACCTTGTGGCGCCACAACCAAGGCCGATAAAATGCGGACCAAATCGAAAATGGCGCTCCGCCGCCCCCAGCGAGGACGTGATGACAAAAGGATTTTTGCTGTTGGCGGCAGGCGCCGTGATCGCCGCAAGCCTTGCGACTGCGGCGAGCGCCGAAACCCTGAAATATGACAACCGGGGCCGGCCCATTTACGGCAATGGTGGCCCCAATGCGGTATATCAGCAGGGCCGCACCCGCATCTATGTCAGCAAGCGCTCTTGGCTCGATGGCGGCACAGAAGTCTTGCCGGGCGACCGTAAATTCACCGATTACGCCTTTCCTCCGGACGTTGGATTCCCCTCGTTCGGGCGCGAGAACAACAACCGCCCGATCGATCGCCAGCCGCTCAACCCGCCGTCCGACTTCGGCGGATCGTATCCGAAGACTTTCCCGCTGTATTGAAAAACCAAAGACAGCTTGCGTAGCCCGCATGAGCCAACGGGTCCGCGCAAGGCGCTGCCCGATGATAAACTCAGCGATATGCGGGTCCCGTCGAGTGGTCCCGGATGTAGCTTCGCTCATCTAGGCTACGGCCTGACATTCGATCACGCGTGCAGCTTCTGCATCTCCGCCAGAACCGCTTCGCCCATCTGCGTCGTTGACGCGGGCGTCGACCCCTCTGACTTGATATCCGGCGGTGCGCAGGCCGCTCGCGAGCACCGCTGCGATCGCGGCGTCGAGCTTGTCGGCGAGCGCGCCCATGTCGAAGGAATAGCGCAGCGCCATGCCGAACGAGGCCAGCATCGCCGTCGGGTTGGCGAGGCCTTTCCCCGCGATATCGGGCGCGGAGCCGTGCACCGGCTCATAGAGCGCGCGGCGCTTTTTCGTTTTGGCGTCGACCTCTCCGAGCGAGGCCGACGGCAGCATGCCGAGCGAGCCGGTCAGCATCGCCGCGATATCCGACAGCATGTCGCCGAACAGATTGTCGGTGACGATGACGTCGAACTGCTTTGGCGACCTCACGAGATTCATGCCGCCGGAATCGGCGAGCTGGTGCTCGAGGATCACGTCCTTGTATTCGCGCGCGTGCACCTGCGTCATCACCTCGTTCCAGAGCACGCCCGATTTCATGACGTTGCGCTTCTCCATCGAGGTCACCTTGTTGCGGCGCTTGCGCGCGAGATCGAAGGCGACGCGGCCGATGCGCTCGATCTCGTAGGTGTCATAGACCTGGGTGTCGATCGCGCGCTTCTGGCCGTTGCCGAGATCGGTGATGGTCTTGGGCTCGCCGAAATAGACGCCGCCGGTGAGCTCGCGCACGATCATGATGTCGAGGCCTTCGACCACATCGCGCTTCAGGCTGGAGGCGTCCGCGAGCGCCGGATAGCATACCGCGGGGCGCAGATTGGCAAACAGGCCGAGGTCCTTCCGGAGCCGCAACAGGCCGGCTTCAGGGCGCGCCTCATAGGGCACGCTGTCCCATTTGGGACCGCCGACCGCGCCGAAAATGATGGCGTCCGCGGCCTTCGCCTTCGCCATGGTGTCCTCGGTGATCGAGACCTTGTGGGCGTCGTAGGCCGAGCCGCCGACCAGTCCCTGCTCGGTCTCGAACTTCGCGATGCCCTTCGAATTGAGCCAGTCGATCAGGCGCTTCACCTCGGCCATCACTTCAGGGCCGATGCCGTCGCCGGGGAGGAGCAGCAGTTTATGGGTCGCCATGGTCGTTTCCTTATTCGTTTCGCGCGGAGTGCTAATGCGCCGGACGCGGATTGGCAAGCAGGCCGGTTTGTGCCGAGCCGGCTACCTTATTGCGCCCACCGCAAGACAGCGTTGCTGCGCTCGCCCTGTGCAAGCACAGGCGGGCCTGCCACAATGCGCGCCCGCCGGAGTCATTTGTGAGAGCGCCCGATCTTCCCCCGACCTACGCGCATCCCGCGCGGCTGATCCTCATCCTGTCGCTGGCGCCGACCATCGGGCTCGGCATCGGCCGCTTCGCCTATGCGCTGGTGCTGCCGGACATGCGGGATTCGCTGCACTGGTCGTATTCGGCGGCGGGCTTCATGAACACCATCAACGCGGTCGGTTATCTCGCCGGCGCGCTGGTGGCCTCGCGGCTGATCAAGCGCTTCGGCCTTTCCGCAAGCGTCGTCTGGGGAACGGTCGCCTGCGTCGTCTCGCTCGCGCTCTGCGCCATCACGGGCAATTTCATCGTGCTCAGCTTCGCGCGCCTGCTCGGAGGGTTCGCCGCGGCGGCCGGTTTTGTCGGCGGCGGCGCGCTGGCGGCGACGATCGCGCAGTCGCGCCCGGAGCGGGCGAATTTTCTGCTGAGCCTGTTCTATGCCGGGCCCGGCGTCGGCATCCTGGCCTCGGGCCTGATCGCGCCCTACGTGCTGCAGGCGTTCGGCGCGGGCTCGTGGTGGATCGTGTGGTGGGCGCTGACGCTGCTCTCGGTGGTGATGATCGTCCCGCTGATGCTGGTGCCACTGAGCGGCAATGCGGCGATGGATCACAATGCGCGCGTCGGATTTTCCGTCCGCCCGGTGCTGATCTACCTTGTCGCCTATTTCCTGTTCGGCGCGGGCTACATTTCCTACATGACCTTCATGATCGCCTATGTCCGCGACGGCGGAGGCGGCGCGGCCGCCCAGAGCATCTTCTGGAGCCTGATCGGCGTCAGCGCCTTCGCGACGCCCTGGGTGTGGCGGCGGGTGCTGGCGCTCGACCGCGGCGGGCTCGCCACCACCATCATCCTCGGCATGAACGCGGCCGGCGCGGGCTTGCCGATCTTCGGGCATTCGCCGCTGCTGCTCGCGATCTCCGCACTGGTGTTCGGCATCGCCTTCTTTGCCGTGGTCGGATCGACCACGGCCTTTGTTCGTTTCAACTATCCGGTCGAAGGCTGGCCCGCCGGCATTGCCGTCATGACCATCGCGTTCGGCATCGGCCAGACGCTCGGCCCGATCGTCGTCGGCGCTATCACCGACGCGCTCGGCAGTCTCTCATATGCGCTGAACGTCTCGGCCGCGCTGCTGGCGCTCGGCGCGATCCTCGCGGCGTTCCAGGGGAAGCTGGTTAAATCCTGATTCGTCATTCCGGGGCGGTCCGGCAGGACCGAACCCGGAATCTCGAGATTCCGGGTCTGCGCCTTTCGGCGTAACCCGGAATGACCCTTCGGGTCAGCTTCCGCTGAACGAATTGTAGCCCTGGTCTTCCCAGTAGCCGCCCTTGTAGTCGTTGGTGACCTCCATCGAGATCACGTATTTCGGGTTCTTGAACCCAAGCTTGGTCGGCACGCGGATCTTCATGGGGTAGCCGTAGGCGCGCGGCAGGATCTCGTCTGCGAACTTGAACGTCATCTGCGTCTGCGGATGCAGTGCGGTGCGCATGTCGAGCGGCGAGTTGTAGCCTTCCTTGTCGGCGCACTGGAACCAGACATATTTTGCCTTGGTGTCCGCGCCGATCAGCTTCAGGAAGTCGCGCAGCGGCGTGCCGGTCCAGCTTCCGATCGCGCTCCAGCCCTCGACGCAGATGTGGCGCGTGACCTGCTTCACCTGCGGCAGCTTGTACAATTCGTCCAGCGTCCAGGACTTCTTGTTGTCGACGAGGCCGCGCACCTCGAGCTTCCAATCCTTGCCGTCGACCTCGGGTGCATCGTCGAGATCGTAATAGGCGTTGAACGGGAACGGCTTGGTGATCATGCTTTCGGGGAATGTCGGCGCCAGCGCGTCGGGATTGAACATCCACGCCTGCACCGAATCGTTGAATTTCGAGACCTGTTTCAGGAATTCCTCGGCCGAGTCGCTGCTGACGACGTCGCAGCCGGTGAGAAGCGTCAGCGCGCCGAGGCTGGCGCCGCCAGAGATGAAGCGCCGGCGCGTCAGATCAGGCATCGCCTTCACGGCATCCCTGACCAGAAGATTCTTGTCGACGCCGGGGATCAGAAGTTTTCGCATGCGGCCCATGTGGCTCTCCTCAAATCGACTTTTTGGGCATGATCTTTTCCGAAAACCGGTTCCCACTTTTCGGGATCATGCCCTAGCGCCCGATGATCATCGCGCGCAGGCTTTTCGGCACCAGCAGCGCCAGCACCACATGCACGATCAGGAAGGCGACGATCAGCGCCATGCAGACGAAGTGGACGTAGCGGGCAATGTCGTAGCCGCCGAACACAGCCGTCAGCCATTGCAGTTGCACCGGCTTCCAGATCGACAGGCCGGACAGCACGATCACCACGCCGACCGCGATGATGCCGGCATAGAGCAGCTTCTGCACCTGATTGTATTTGGTGAGATCGTCGTGCGCGAGCTTGAAGGTCAGCGCAGCCTTGACGTCGGAGACCACGCCGCCCGGCGTGATCGGCAGCAGCTTGCGGCGGAAGCGGCCGGTCGCAAGACCCGTGGCGAGGTAGATCAGGCCGTTGACCATCAACAGCCACATCGCGGCGAAGTGCCACAGCAAGGCGCCGCCGAGCCAGCCGCCGAGCGTGATCGAGCCCGTAAAACGGAAGCCGAACAGCGGCGAGGCGTTGTAGATCTGCCAGCCCGACATGATCATCAGGATCATGGCAAAGGCGTTGGTCCAGTGCATGGCGCGCACCCAGGCCGGCTGGATCACTTTCGCAGGCTCCTGCGTCGCGTGGCTGTCGGTGGCGGCAAGGCTGGACATGGCTGTTCCCTGCTGAATCGTTGACGTCTCTATATACGCCGAAAGCGCCGGTTTCGTTACTGCCTGCACGCTATCGGGTCGATACCTCAAGTCTATCGCATTCACAAAAAAGCGAGCCGGGTTTCCCCGGCTCGCCCGTCGCGCATCCCAGGAGGATCGTTGGGGAGATCCGGATACGCGGCCCTTACGAGGCCGGCAGCAGGACGGTGTCGACCACGTGGATCACGCCGTTCGACTGGTGGACGTTGGAGATCGACACCATCGACTGGTCGCCCTTGGCGTCGATGATCCAGATCTTGCCGTCGGCCTTCTTCACGGTGAGTTCCTCGCCCTCGACGGTCTTGAGCTTCTTGCCGTCGGTCAGGTCGGACGCGGCGAGATTGCCCGCGACCACATGGTAGGTGAGGATCTTGGTCAGGGTCGCCTTGTTCTCAGGCTTGACCAGATTGTCGACCGTGCCGGCCGGCAGCTTGCCGAAGGCGGCATTGGTCGGCGCGAACACCGTAAAGGGGCCCTTGCCTTCGAGGGTCGGGACCAGGCCGGCAGCCTTCACCGCCGCAACCAGCGTGGTGTGGTCCTTGGAGTTGACGGCGTTCTGGACGATGTTCTTGGAGGGGTACATGGCGGCGCCGCCGACCATCACGGTCTTCTCCTCGGCGCGCGCGGGCGCAACGAAGGTCGAGGTGAGGGCGAGCGCGCTGAAGGCAACGGCGGACAAAAGTGCAATACGCTTGGACATGGAAGGTCTCCCGAATTTGAAGTGATCGGCGGGTTTCGCCGGAGATGATTGGGTCAACAACCGCGCTGTGCGATCTGTGGATGTCAGCGCCGTCGTTGTCCGAACTACGGGAGGTTCTCGGAGCGGTTTCCAAAAATAACTCTTTGTGATGCCTTGAAACCGCACGCGGCCCATTGCGTACCCGAGCGCTTCGTCAGGCGCCGCGTTCAATTTCCATTTGGCGGAACAGCCGGGTGCGCTGCCGCGAGCAATTCGCTTGCCGCAACCTCGCGATTGGTTCAGCCTGACGCAGCCGGCGCAACCTCGCAACGACGCCGGTGACATCAGCGCCGACAACGATTCGGCGCGACGGGAGCACGCTCATGAGCAGCATCACGGCAGATGGCCTATCTGCGCCTGCGGCTGGTCCTGCAGGCAGTGAGATTGGACCGCTCGAGCAAAAGCATCTGCAATACGCCAACTACCGCGCCGTCGCCGGCGGCACGGAAGTCTCGAAAACGCACTGGCACATCGCGCTCGCCAATGCACTCGGCTGGGGCTTTGACGGCATGGACGGCGTGATCTTCGCGCTGATCTCGCCGATGGTGATCAAGGAATTTTCGCTCACCGTACCGGAATATCGCTCGGGGCTTCAGATCGCGCTCTTCATCGGCATCGCCGGGCTCTATTTCTGGCCGTGGCTGTCCGACCGGCTCGGCCGGCGCACGCTGCTCGCCGTCAACATCGCGCTGTTCTCGCTGTTGATGCCGGTCGCGGCGCTGTCGCCGACGTTTACGATCTTCGTCATCGCCCGCTCGGCGCTCGGCTTCGCGCTCAATGGCGAATGGTCGCTCGGATCGATGCTGGTGGCCGAAACCTGGCCAGCGCGGCTGCGCGGCCGGGTGATCAGCATCACGCGATCGACCTGGTGCCTCGGCGCTTCGCTCGCCGGCGGTATCACCGGGCTCGTCGCCGCCGATTTCGGCTGGCGCGTGGCGGTCATGGTGCCCGGCGTGATTGCGCTGCTCGCGATCTATGTCCGCGCCACCTGTCCGGAATCACCCTATTGGGTGCGCGCGCAGGACCGCAAGCGGCGCATTTCGGAAACCCTGGCGCGCGGCGGTACGGTCTCGGACGACGACAGCGCCTGGTTCGGCAAGGCGAAGTCCGTCGGCATCCGCCAGGTGTTCTTGCCCGACGTGTTGCCCGCCACGCTGGTCGCGCTGTTCGTTGCCTGCTGCTCTACCTGCATCTTCGGCACGGTCGGCGCCTGGATGCCGCTTTATCTCGCGACCGAGAAGCACTGGTCGACGACGGAATACAGCCTGTTCTACGTATTCTGGGGCATTTCAGGCTTCCTCGGCCTTTGCGTGGCCGGCTGGCTCGCCGACCGGATCGGCCGCCGGCTCGCCTTCGTGGTGACGCTGATCGAGGGCGCGATCTTCATGACGCTCTGGGTCTATTCCGAGAACCATATCCTGCTGTGGGCGTTCGGGCTGGCCTGGAGCTTCGGCTTCCTCGGCTTCTGGGGGCCGAGCACGACGCTCACGGCTGAAGTGTTTCCGACGCGAATCCGCGGCGCGGCCAACGGGGTAGTCTGGGCGATCGCCTATTTCGTCGGCTTCGTGCTGTTCCCGTTCGTCACCGTCGCGCTGCAGCAGCACACCGGCTCGTTCGCGCTGTCGTTCCTCTGCATCCCCGTGCTGATGATCGCGATGGCGATCGGCGTAACGATGATGGTGCCCGAACATTCCGGCAAGGAATTGAACGAGATCATTGTGTGAGCACGGGCGAACACAAGCCGCTCGACCGTCATTGCGAGGAGCGCAAGCGACGAAGCAATCCATCCTTCCTTCATGCGGCTAAATGGATTGCTTCGCTTCGCTCGCAATGACGAGTTGCGGCCGCGTCCGTCTAATCCCGGTTCGCCGGCGTCTGGATGAAGCCGCGATTATGCGTCGGGCTGATCAGGATCTCGTTCATGCAGACGCGCGGCGGCATGCCGGCGACAAAGGCGATGGTGCGCCCGAGGTCTTCCGGCTGCAGCATCTTTGCTTGCTCCTCCTCGCTCGGAACCACCGGCCGCAGCTTCAGGATCGGCGTCGCCACTTCGCCCGGCGAGAGGCAGCAGGCGCGCAGGCCGT
Source organism: uncultured Alphaproteobacteria bacterium (assembly GCA_963831505.1). Lineage (GTDB taxonomy): Bacteria > Pseudomonadota > Alphaproteobacteria > Rhizobiales > Xanthobacteraceae > Bradyrhizobium. The sequence goes on from CAWHQY010000106.1 coordinate 120,953, forward strand.
TGACGCATTCGTCCATGTTGAAGGAATGGGTCAGCGCCAGCACCGCATGCTTGGTCGTGGTATAGGCCGGCCCGGGCATTTTCGAGACATGGCGGCCGGCCCATGAGGCGACGTTGATGATGCAGCCGTCCTTTTGCTTGCGCATCGCCGGCAGCACCGCGCGCATGCAATAGAGCACGCCGTTCAGATTGATATCGACGAGCTGGTTCCAACCCTCCAGCTCCATGTCGGCCCAGCGCCGCTTCGGCACATTGACGCCGGCGCTGTTGACCAGGAGGTCGATGCGACCGTGTTTGGCGAGGATCTGGTCGGCGACCTTCTGGACATCGGCAGCCTTGCTGACATCGAGCGCGATAGCCTCGGCCTCGCCGCCGGCTTTCTTGATATTCGCGACCACCGTATCGAGCGCATCCTTGCGCCGGCCGGAGACCACCACCGTCCAGCCATCCTCGGCCAGCGAAATGGCGCCGGCCTCGCCGATGCCCGTCCCGCCGCCGGTCACCCAGGCCACGCGTTTTCTCTCCCTTGTCATCCAACTGTCTCCGTTGCTTTTTTAGGGACGTTTTTGCTAATGCAGCCCCAACTTCCGGCCAGCGCCCCTTCAGGGAATTGTTGCATGAACACCACCACTAACGCCAATCTGTTTTCGCGCCTGTTTGACGGGCTCGACGATCCCAAGCGGCTTGCGATCGAAACCCAGGACGGTGAGCGCATCAGCTATGGCGATCTGATCGCGCGTGCGGGCCAGACCGCGAATGTGCTGGTCGAGCGCGGCGTCAAGCCGGGCGACCGCGTGGCGGCGCAGACCGAGAAGTCGGTCGCGGGGCTGGTGCTGTATCTTGCGACCGTGCGCGCGGGCGCGGTCTATCTGCCGCTCAACACGGCGTATACGCTAAACGAGCTGGACTACTTCATCACCGACGCCGAGCCTTCGCTGGTGGTGTGCGATTCTTCCAAGGCGGAGGGGATCAAGGCGATCGCGGCGAAGGTAAAGGCCAGGGTCGAGACGCTCGATACCCAGGGCAAGGGCTCGCTGACGGACGCGGCCGCCAATGCGAAGCCGGAATTTACGACAGTTCCGCGCGGCAATGACGACCTCGCCGCGATCCTCTACACGTCGGGCACCACCGGCCGTTCCAAGGGCGCGATGCTGTCCCACGACAATCTCGCCTCGAACTCGCTGAGCCTGGTCGATTACTGGCGCTTCACCGACAAGGACGTGCTGATCCACGCGCTGCCGATCTACCACACCCACGGCCTGTTCGTGGCGAGCAATGTCACGCTGTTCGCGCGCGCCTCGATGATCTTCCTGCCGAAATTCGATCCGGACCTGATCATCAAGCTGATGGCGCGCGCCACCGTGATGATGGGCGTGCCGACCTTCTACACGCGCCTCCTGCAAAATCCCGCGCTGAGCAAGGAGACGACGAAACACATGCGGCTGTTCATCTCGGGCTCGGCGCCGCTGCTCGCCGACACCCATCGCGAATGGGCCGCCCGCACCGGCCACGCCGTGCTCGAGCGCTACGGCATGACCGAGACCAACATGAACACGTCCAATCCCTATGACGGCGAGCGCGTTCCCGGCGCGGTCGGCCATGCGCTGCCCGGCGTCTCCGTGCGCGTCACCGATCCCGACACCGGCAAGCCGCTTGCACCCGAAACCATCGGCATGATCGAGGTCAAGGGGCCGAACGTGTTCAGGGGTTACTGGCGGATGCCGGAAAAGACGAAGTCCGAATTCCGCGACGATGGCTTCTTCATCACCGGCGATCTCGGCAAGATCGACCACAAGGGCTATGTGCATATCCTCGGCCGCGGCAAGGATCTCGTGATCTCCGGCGGCTTCAACGTCTATCCGAAGGAAATCGAGAGCGAGATCGACGCCATGCCCGGCGTGGTCGAATCCGCGGTGATCGGCGTGCCGCATTCCGATTTCGGCGAGGGCGTGACCGCCGTTCTGGTTTGCAACAAGAACGCCGACGTCAGCGAGGCGTCGGTGTTGAAGGCGCTCGACGGGCGGCTCGCCAAGTTCAAGATGCCCAAGCGCGTCTTCGTCGTCGACGAATTGCCGCGCAACACCATGGGCAAGGTGCAGAAGAATGTCCTGCGCGATACGTACAAGGATATTTACACGAAACGCTGAGGCCGCCGCCTCACTCCACCACCGCATCGGCGAGCGCGAGCAGATCGGGCGGGATTTCCAGACCCAACGCCTTCGCCGTCTTGAGATTGAACGCGATCTCGAATTTGACCGGCGCCTGCGCCGGCAGGTCGCCGGGCGTCGCACCTTTAAGGATGCGATCGATATAGGCGGCCGCGCGGAAGAAGATATCGCCGGTGTCGGCGCCGTAGGAGGTGAGCCCGCCCTCCTCCACGTTCTGGCGGTAGGAGTAGGTCGCGGGCACGCGATATTGGGCGGCGGCGCGGATCGCGGCATCGCGATGCACCAGCATGAACGGGTCGGGCGTCACCAGGACCGTGCTGCCCAGTTGCTTGCCGAGTCTCGCGATCGCCTCCTCGATCTCGGCCACGCTTTTCACCGGCGCCGCCGACAGATCGAGCGACAGCCGCTTGGCGACCGCCTCGAACGACTTCAGATGGATCTCGTAATAGGGATAGGTCTCGGGGTTGAACATGATCGTAACGCTCGTGCTTTGCGGCGCGATCCGCTTCAGCATCTCCAGCGATTTGCCGACCATCGAATATTCGAGAAAGGAGAACCCGGTGATGTTGCCGCCGGGATGCGCCATGCTGGGAATGATTCCCTGCGACACCGGATCGTTGACCACCGCAAACACGATCGGGATGGTCTTCGTCGCCTGCTTCAAGGCGACGGCGGCCGGCGTTCCATTGCCGAGGATGACGTCCGGCGCAAGCTGCACGAGTTCCGCCGCATAGCGGCGGGTCAGCGCGATGTCGCCGCCGCTCCATCGCCACTCGACCTGAAGATTCTGACCTTCGCTCCAGCCGAGTTGCCTCAGGCCCGCGCGGAATGCGGCGGCGCGCGTCTGCGCGACGGGGTCACCCTCTTTGGTGCTCATCAGCATGCCGAGGCGGCGCATCCGCTGCGGCGGCTCCGCCCACGCCGTGCGCGGCGCGAATACAGCCGCCCCTGCGATCGCAATGAACGCGCGCCGCTCCATCCGCCCTCCGAGGCAAGCGTGACTATTGCCCGTTGATCAAGCTTATCACAAACCTTCCGCCGACGATGAAGAGATACAGGCCGAAGGCGACCTCGAGCATGCGCTTGGACATCGCGTGCGCGGCCCTGACCCCGAGCGGCGCGGTCCAGAGGCTCATCGGCATCACCAGAAGGGCGCCGATCAGCGAGACATAGCCGAATGCAAGCGGCGTCTGCAGCGCGGCAACGGTGGGGAACCGCGCCGCGACTGGCCAGCCGGCATAGACATAGCCGAGCGCACCGGGGATCGAGATCAGGACGGCGAGCGCGGACGAGGTCGCGACCGATTGGTGGATCGGACGGCCATAGAAGGTCATCAGGAGATTGGAGAACAGGCCGCCGCCGACGCCCATCAGGGTTGAGAGCAGGCCGACGAAGAAGCCGTAGACCTTCATCAAAAATCCCTTCGGCATCTCCTCACCCAGATTCCAGCCGTCGCGCGCCAGCCAGAGCCGCAGCGTCGCCGACCAGGCCACGGCGACGAAGACGTATTTGAACAGCCGCTCCGGCGCGAAGCGCGCAATCGCGCTGCCGGCGACCACCCCGATCACGATCGCCAACCACCAGGCCTTCAGGACGTCCATGTCCACCGCGCCCCGCAGATAGTGGGCCCGGAACGAGCGGATCGAGGTGGGGATGATGACGGCCAGCGAGGTGCCTATGCAGAGCGGCATCCGCACTTCAAGGGGCACACCGGCAAGCCGGAAACACTCGTAGAATACCGGCACCAGCACCGCGCCGCCGCCGATCCCGAACAGGCCGGCCAGGAATCCCGACAGCGCCCCCGTCGCAATCAATAGCAACCCGAGTTCAACCAGCTCCTTCACGTCGAGCCCGGCGATCGTCATGGCCATTTCCTGATCCCGAATAAACTGTTCTTGAATCGTGCTTCAGGTATACCAGCGATCAACAACGCCGGACCGCTGTCAACGCCTGCATTTGCAGGCCCCATCTCTAGATATGAACGCTGGTTCGGAATGTCTGATATTCGTCGTTGCGCTGGGGGACCCAACTCCGTAAATAAGGCTCGAATTGACCGCGATCCCCCGCCGGCCCCGGAAACTTCAAGAATCTTGGGGTCCGCAACACGAAGCCGCCAATGACCGCCAGGATCGAACGCCCCCTTTCACCACATCTGCAGACCTACCGCTGGACGTTGACGATGATGCTTTCCATCGTCCATCGCGTCACCGGCATGGCGCTGTATTTCGGTACCCTGCTATTGGCCTGGTGGCTGATCTCGGCGGCCTCGGGCCCCACGGCTTACGCCAATGTGCAGGCCTTCACCTCGAGCTTCATCGGCCGGCTGATCGTGTTCGGCTACACCTGGGCGCTGCTACATCATCTGCTCAGCGGCATCCGGCATTTCGTCTGGGATCTGGGCTATGGTTTCCAGGCCAGTGAGCGCGAAGCGCTGACCTGGGGCGCGCTGATCGGCGGCATCTCGCTGACGGTGCTGGTGTGGATCGTCGCCTATTTCATCGGAGGCGGCCGATGAGCACGGAAGGCACCCACGGCGCACCGTCGATGCGCACTCCGCTTGGCCGCGTCCGCAATCTCGGCGCCTCGCATTCCGGCACCACGGATTTCTGGCGCCAGCGCCTGACGGCGGTCGCCATGACGCTGCTGATCGTCCCGGTGCTGGTGATCATCATGATGCTGATCGGCCGCAACCAGGCCGGCGCGGCGCAGATCATCGGTTCGCTGCCGATCGCGGTGATCCTGATCCTGTTCATCGTGGCCTCGACCTGGCACATGAAGATCGGCATGCAGGTCGTGATCGAGGACTATGTGCACAATGAGAAGCTGAAGCTCGCCTCCATCATGGCCAACAATTTCTTCTCCTTCGCGGTGGCACTGGCATCGATCTACGCCATATTCAAACTGTCATCGGGAGTATGACCCATGGCCAGTGACGCTAACGGCAAGAGCAACGGCAACGGTCCCGCCACCAACGGCAAAGCCTATCCGATCGAGGACCACACCTACGACGTCGTCGTGGTCGGCGCCGGCGGCGCGGGCCTGCGTGCCGTGGTCGGCTGCTCGGAGGCGGGGCTGCGCACCGCCTGCATCACCAAAGTGTTTCCGACGCGCTCTCACACCGTGGCGGCGCAGGGCGGCATCTCCGCCTCGCTCGGCAACATGCATCCCGACGACTGGCGCTGGCATATGTACGACACCGTCAAGGGGTCGGACTGGCTTGGCGATCAGGATTCGATCGAATACATGGTGCGCCAGGCGCCCGAAGCCGTCTACGAATTGGAGCATTGGGGCGTGCCGTTCTCCCGCACCGCCGACGGCAGGATCTATCAACGGCCGTTCGGCGGCATGACGGTGGATTACGGCAAGGGCCAGGCGCAGCGCACCTGCGCAGCCGCCGATCGCACCGGCCATGCCATGCTTCACACCATGTACGGCCAATCGCTGCGGCACGCCGCAGAGTTCTTCATCGAGTTTTTCGCCATAGACCTGATCATGGACGACCAGGGCACCTGCCGCGGCGTGATCGCGCTGAAACTCGATGACGGCACGCTGCATCGCTTCCGCGCCCAGACCACGATCCTCGCCACCGGGGGCTACGGGCGCATCTATCATTCCTGCACCGGTGCCCATACGCAAACCGGCGACGGCAGCGCAATGGCACTGCGCGCTGGCCTGCCATTGCAGGATATGGAATTCGTCCAGTTCCACCCGACCGGAATCTACGGCGCGGGTTGCCTCGTCACCGAAGGCGCGCGCGGCGAAGGCGGCTATCTCGTCAATGCCGAAGGCGAGCGCTTCATGGAGCGCTATGCGCCGTCGGCGAAAGATCTCGCCTCACGCGATGTGGTGTCGCGCGCGATGACCATCGAAATCCGCGAGGGCCGCGGGGTCGGCAAGAAGAAAGACCACATCTTCCTGCACCTCGACCATCTCGACCCGAAGGTGCTGGCCGAGCGGCTGCCCGGCATTTCCGAATCGGCCAGGATATTCGCCAATGTCGACGTGACGCGCGAGCCGATCCCGATCGTGCCGACGGCGCACTACAATATGGGTGGCATCCCCACCAATTTCCACGGTGAAGCGCTGACCAAGAAGAACGGCGACGACAACTCCGTCGTCCCTGGCCTGATGGCGGTGGGTGAGGCGGCCTGCGTCTCCGTGCATGGCGCCAACCGGCTCGGTTCCAATTCGCTGATCGATCTCGTGGTGTTCGGCCGCGCGGCTGCGCTGCGCTGCGCTGAAAAGCTGACGCAGAACGGCAAGCAACCCGATCTCCCGGCGGACTCGGCCGAAAGGGCGCTCGGTCGGCTCGATCGCTACCGCAACGCCTCTGGCGGCACGCCGACCGCGAAGCTGCGCGACGGCATGCAACTCGTGATGCAGAACAATTGCGCGGTGTTCCGCACCGGCGAAGTGTTGCAGGAAGGGCATAACCTGATCCACAAGGTATACGGCGGCATCGGTGACATTTCGGTGTCCGACCGCTCGCTGATCTGGAATTCCGACCTGATCGAGACGCTGGAATTCGACAACTTGATCGCGCAAGCCGTCGTGACGATGGACTCGGCGGTCAACCGCACTGAGAGCCGCGGCGCGCATGCCCGCGAGGATTTTCCGGACCGCGACGACAAGAACTGGATGAAGCATACGCTGGCATGGATGGATAAGGCCGGCAACACGTCGATCGATTATCGTCCGGTGCACGACTACACCATGACCAACGACGTGCAGTACATCCCGCCGAAGGCGCGGGTGTACTAGGTGATTTGTCACGCGCGGGCAAAAGCGCGAAGGGGCAGAGGCGAGACAGATGGTTGAATTCGCACTTCCGAAAAATTCGAGGATCACCGGCGGCAAGGTCTGGCCGAAGCCGCAAGGAGCGACCGAGACGCGCGAGTTCAAGGTCTATCGCTGGAACCCGGACGACGGCAAGAACCCGAGCGTCGACACCTATCACGTCGACACCCACGATTGCGGCCCGATGGTGCTGGACGGGCTGATCTGGATCAAGAACCACATCGATCCGACGCTGACCTTCCGCCGCTCCTGCCGCGAGGGCGTCTGCGGCTCCTGCGCGATGAACATCGACGGCCAGAACACGCTCGCCTGCACCAAGTCGATGCATGACGTGGCATCCGGCGGCGCGGTGAAGATCAACCCGCTGCCGCACCAGCCGGTCGTAAAGGACCTCGTTCCCGACCTCACCAATTTCTACGCGCAATATGCCTCCATCGAGCCGTGGCTGAAGACGACCTCGCCGACGCCGCAGAAGGAATGGAAGCAGAGCCACGAGGACCGCGAGAAGCTCGACGGCCTCTACGAGTGCATCCTCTGCGCCTGCTGCTCGACCTCCTGCCCGAGCTATTGGTGGAACAGCGAGCGCTTCCTCGGTCCTGCCGCGCTGTTGCAGGCGACGCGCTGGGTCACGGACAGCCGCGATGAAGCCACCGGCGAGCGGCTCGACAATCTCGAGGATCCGTTCCGGCTCTACCGCTGCCACACCATCATGAACTGCGCCAAGGCCTGCCCGAAGGGCCTCAACCCCTCGGAAGCCATCGCCACGCTCAAGATGAAGCTGGTCGAACGGCAGATGTAGGCGCTGCTGTCTCTCGCGCAAAAGGCGTGGGAGGGATCAAGAATATTTATCGAGGTGAGGGAGCCTCAGCGATGGCCGAGGCGCCGATCATCCTGCATCACTTCGACGAATCGCCGTTCTCGGAAAAGATCCGGCTGATCTTCGGCCTGAAGAAAATTCCGTGGACCTCGGTCTTGATCACGCGGATCATGCCTCGCCCCGATCTGATGCCGATGACAGGCGGCTATCGCCGCACGCCCGTGATGCAGATCGGCGCAGACATCTATTGCGACACCCAATGCATCATGCGCGAGCTGGAGCGCCGCTTTCCGGAGCCGAGCCTCCTGCCCAAGGGTTACGAGGGCATCGCCTGGGGCAGCGCGATGTGGACCGACCGCCCGTTCTTCCAGAACACCGTCAATCTCGTGTTCGGCGCGCTGGCCGACAAGGTGCCGGCCTCCTTCATCGCCGACCGCGAGAAGCTGCGCGGCGCGAAATTCGACGTCGCCGCGATGACGGCGGCGATCCCGCAAATGCGCGATCAGTTTCGCGCGCATCTCGGATGGATCGACGTCCAGCTCGGCGACGAGCGGACCTGGCTCGCCGGGGAGACGCCGAGCCTCGTCGACATCAATGCCTATATGAACGTCTGGTACGCGCGCTCCAACCTCCCCAACATCGATGAGCTGCTCGGCGAGTTCGACCATGCCCGCGCCTGGGCCGGGCGGCTGCGCGCGCTGGGCCATGGCCAGCGCACCGAAATGTCCACGGCGGAGGCGCTTGCGATCGCGGCCAAGGCGACGCCGCAGACCGCCGAGCAGCATGATCCCAACGATCCGAACGGCCGCAAGGTGGGCGACAAGGTCGAGGTCGCGCCCGACGATTACGGCAAGATCCGCGTGGCCGGTGAGATCGTCGCGCTCTCGCCCCAGCACATCGCCATCCGCCGGCACGATCCGCAGGCCGGCGAGGTCGTCGTGCATTTTCCGCGCGCGGGATTTCACATATTCCCGGTTTGACGGCCGTTCCCCCAAAGGAACCTTCTGATTCGTTTGGCGTTGTCGGCCCATGCCCAAAACTGTCAGCAAGCCGAAATCGCGCGATGGCGCTAAATCGCACGACGATGAAAAGTCGCTTGAGGAGAAGGCCCCGATTGTCGAGGTCGTCGCCGAGGACGGCGATCAGGTCGAGCCGCCGCCGCCCGAGGTGGTCGAGCCCGACCCGGAGCTTTCGCCGGAGGAGGCCGAGCAGGTCCGCAAGGAATATCTGCTGACGCGGTTCTGGATCCGCGCGCGCGGCTATTGGGGCACGCCAGGGCGACCGGCTGGCGTGGCCGTTTTCGATCGGGCTATTGCTCCTGATCGTCGCCACTGTCGGCTTCCAGTACGGCATCAACGTCTGGAACCGCGCGATCTTCGACGCCATCGAGAAGCGCGACGCGGCGACCGTATTTCATCTGACCGCGATCTTCTTCCCGCTCGCGATCGGCAGCGTCGTGCTCGGCGTGGCGCAGGTGTTCGCGCGCATGAGCATCCAGCGCCGCTGGCGCACCTGGCTGACCACCTCGGTGGTCTCGCGCTGGCTCGCCAATGGCCGCTACTACCAGCTCAACCTGGTCGGCGGCGACCACAAGAATCCGGAATACCGCATCGCCGAGGATTTGCGGATCGCGACCAATTCGCCGGTCGATTTCATCGCCGGCGTGACCTCGGCGTTCCTGTCGGCCTCGACCTTCATCGTCGTGCTCTGGACCATCGGCGGCGCACTGACCGTGACCATCGGCGGATCGACGCTGACCATTCCCGGCTTCCTCGTCATCGCCGCGATCCTCTATGCCGCGATCGCTTCCGGCTCGATCATGACGATCGGCCGCCGCTTCGTGCAGATCTCCGAGGACAAGAACCAGGCCGAGGCGGAATTCCGCTACACGCTGACCCGCGTGCGCGAGAACGGCGAGAGCATCGCGCTGCTCGGCGGCGAGGAGGAAGAGCGCGACGGCATCGACAAGACCTTTTCCAACGTGCTGCGGCAATGGGCGCGGCTCGCCGGCCAGCACATGCGCACCACGCTGGTGTCGCAGGGATCGAGCCTGATTGCGCCGGTGGTTCCGCTGCTGCTCTGCGCGCCAAAATTCCTCGACGGCAGCATGACGCTCGGACAGGTGATGCAGGCGGCCTCCGCCTTCACCATCGTGCAGACCGCGTTCGGCTGGCTGGTCGACAATTATCCGCGGCTCGCCGACTGGAACGCCTGCGCGCGCCGCATCGCTTCGCTGATGATGTCGCTCGACGGGCTGGAGCGCGCCGAACAGGCCGACGGCTTCGGCCGCATCAAGCGCGGCGAGACCGAGGGCGAGGCCATGCTCAGCCTCAACGATCTCTCGGTGACGCTCGACGACGGCACCGCCGTGGTCGGCGAGACCGAAGTCGTGATCGAGCCGGGCGAGCGTCTGCTGGTCGCCGGCGAATCCGGCTCGGGCAAGAGCACGCTGGTGCGCGCCATCGCAGGCCTGTGGCCGTGGGGCGGCGGCAGCGTCAATTTCCATCCCGACCGGCGGCTGTTCATGCTGCCGCAGCGGCCTTACGTGCCGTCGGGCACGCTGCGCCGCGCGGTCGCCTATCCCGGCGCCGCCGAAGACTGGACCGTCGAAGCAGATCGGCGACGCCCTGCACAAGGTCGGGCTCGATCACCTGAAGGAAAAGATCGAGGAGGACGCGCCATGGGACCAGACCTTGTCCGGCGGCGAGAAGCAGCGGCTCGCCTTTGCGCGGCTGTTGCTGCACAACCCGGACATCGTCGTGCTGGATGAGGCGACGTCCGCGCTCGACGAGAAGAGCCAGGACAAGATGATGGACATGGTGATGAAGGAGTTGCCGAGGGCCACCATCGTCAGCGTCGCGCATCGGGCCGAGCTCGAAGCCTTCCACAGCCGCAAGATCATGCTGGAGCGCCGCAAGGGCGGCGCCAAGCTCGTCAGCGACATCGACCTGATCCCGCGCAAGGGCAAACGGCGGCTGCTCGGGCGCTTCCTGCGCCATCGCAAGCCCGTGCCGAGCGAGCCGCAAAAGGCCGCCTGATTCCGTTGGAGTCGCGCGCAAAACCGGCTATGCATGCGCCGCTTCGCCCGCGGCCGGCCTGAGGATTTCTGCTGTGACTCCCGACAACGATCCATCGCCCGCGCCATTCGGCGCGTTTGCGCCGAATGCGGCGCAGGCTGCGATCATTCGGCTGGCGCATCGCTCTCGGCTGAAACGCGGCGCGTTCCGCCCGTGGCTGTCGCGGCTGGTCAATCTGCTGCGCGCAGGCCCCGTCGACGTGAACTATCAGGGCGCGTCGTTCCGCTTCTATCATCAGGCCAGCGCCACCGAGCGCGGCGCGCTGTTCAATCCCGACTACAATCTCGAGGAGCTGGACTTCCTGCGCGCGAACACGCCGGCCGGCGGCGTGTTCGTCGACGTCGGCGCCAATGTCGGCACCTATGCCATGGTGCTGGCGCGTCATGTCGGCGCGAACGGCAAGGTGATCGCAATCGAGCCGCATCCGGTCACGCATGCGCGGCTCGCGTTCAACAACGCCGCCTCGCGCTATACCCAGACGCGGCTGGTCGCGGCCGCCGCCAGCGATTCCGACGGCGAACTGATGATCGAGACCGACGGCGACAATCTCGGCGCCAGCCACATCGTCACCGGCACGCGCCGGAGCCGAGGCCATCAGGGTGCCGTCGCTGCGGCTGCAACGCGTCCTCGACGAGGCCGGCGTCACCAGGGTCGATACGCTGAAGATCGACATCGAGGGTTTTGAGGACCGCGCGCTCATCCCGTTCTTCAAGGAAGCGCCGCAAACGCTGTGGCCCCGCGCGGTCGTGATCGAGCATCTCTCGCGCGACGAATGGCAGCAGGACTGCATCGCCGACATGATTTCGCGCGGCTATCGCGAGGCGGGCAGGACCCGCAGCAACACGTTTTTGCTGCGCGGCTGAGATTTCGTCGGGAACATCGCGGCACCCACTTCGTTGTCGCACTCACCCATCGGAGATGCGATGTCGACACCGATCGAGCCGCCCGAGATTCCGCCGCCGACGCCGGGCACGCCGACCGAACCGCCGCGTGAGGATCCGCCCGGAAATCCGCAGCCCGACATCCCGCCGCCGATACACGAGCCGGGTACACCGCCGCGGCCGGAAGAATTGCCGGGCAAGATGCCGGACGAGTTTCCCGCGCGCGGACCGAACGGACCCGCCACACCCAACCCTGCGACCGATCGCGCGGGGACAGCTCGAACGCGCATCGCTAAGACCGGCGCCTGAATACGTCATGAACAATGGCGCATTCAGGTCGTTATGTCACGACAAATAAATCCGAATCAGCGTTTGAACACCGCCACAATCCGGCCTAACGCTTGTTTGTTGATCGTCAGACTTCAGAACCTTCCGGGATCCAGATCATCATGACCAAACTTCGTCTCGTGCTGCTTGCCACGACCGCTCTCACGGCGATGCACTTCGCAAGCTCCGTATCGCACGCGCAAGGCGCGCCGACGGTGGTCGCGCAGGCCAGGGAAGAGGTCGGTCCTGACGGCAAACCGAAGCAGCCGCCGAAGGCCGCACCGCCGCCCGCGAGGCCGGCAACTCCTCCGCCACCGCCTCCTGCAGCCAGACCCGCTGCACCGCCGCCGCCTCCTCCGGCTCCGCCACGGCCGGCAGCGCCACCCCCGCCGCCGCATGCTGCGCCCCCACCGCCGCCACCTCCGCCGCCGCCGCCAAGCCGGTGGCCCCGCCGCCGCCCCCTCCTCCTCCGGCCGCGAGGCCCGCGACACCGCCGCCACCCCCACCGCCGCCTCCTCCGGCGGCGAAGCCTGCGACGCCACCTCCTCCGCCACCGCCTCCTCCTGCGGCGGCGCCCGCGCGCCCTACGGCGCCGCCGACGGCCGCGCCTCAAACCTCGACGCCTCCCGCAGGCGGCCCGCAGCGCGAGGAACGCCGCGAGCGCGAGGGACGCCCTGGCGTACCGCCGCCCGGCACGACACCACCGGCAGGTACCCCGAACGCTGCGCCCGTCACGCCACCCCCGGGCCGGACGCAGCAGACTCCGGCGGCGACCCCGAATCAGGCCGCACCTGCACCGCAGACCCAACCTGCGCCCACGGCTGCGCCTCCGCCGGCAGCGGGCGGCACGCCAACCGGACGACCCGGCGCCCCACCCGCGGCAGGCACGACTCCACCCACGCCGCCGAACGCCGCGGCACCGGGCGCCGTCCCCGGCGCACCGAATGCGGCCGTGCCGCCCGGCCGCGCCCAAAACGCGCCGCCCACAGTCGCACCGGCCTTCCAGCGCGCCCCGACCGTCACCGCTCCGCTTCCCGCGGTTCCGCCGCCGGCAGCCGCGCTGACGCCGATCGCACGGGGCGCCCCCGCGCAGGGGCCGCGTCGCCTCGATGATTTCCGCAGCCAGCGCCGCGAGGTCCAGGAGGGCGGCCGCACCGTCATCACGGAGCCCGGCCGCATCATCATTCGCGATCCCGGCGGACAACAATATGTCCGTCACAGCGAGGTGGACCGCTTCCGCTACGGTGCGCGCGACATCCAGACCCAGACGGTCGGTGGCGAGACCCGCACCGTCGTGATCAGGCCCGACGGCACGCAGGTCATCACCGTGGTCGGCCGCGACGGCCAATTGCTGCGCCGTATCCGCCGCGACGAGCGCGGCCGCGAGATCATCATCATCGACAACAGCTACCGCGATCCGCGCGCGGGTGCCGGGTTCTTTGTCGCCTTGGCGCCGCCGCTGATCCGCATGCCCTACAATCGCTATATCGTCGACGCCGAGGAAGCGTCGCCGGAATTGCTCTACGAGACCATGATGGCGCCGCCGGTGGAGCGGATCGACCGGCGTTATTCGCTGGACGAAATCCGCTACAGCCCGAGCGTGCGTCAGCGGATGCCGAGCATCGACGTCAACACCATCAACTTCGAAACCGGATCATGGGAAATCCCGCCCGATCAGGCGGCGAAGCTGCAGGCGATCGCCGACGGCCTCAACCGGGCTATCCAGGAAAATCCACGCGTGGTGTTCCTGATCGAAGGCCACACGGATGCGGTTGGAAACGACGTCGACAATCTGTCGCTGTCGGATCGTCGCGCCGAAGCGGCGGCCACATTGCTGACGCAGCAGTTCAACGTGCCGGCGGAAAACCTGACCTCGCAAGGCTACGGCGAGCAGTATCTGAAGGAGCAGACCGACGGGCCGAGCGCCATCAACCGGCGCGTCACCATCCGCAACATCACGCCGCTGCTCAACGGCGGACAGGCGGCGCTGCCGCCGCCCCCGCCCGGCACCGCCCCGCCGCGGTAAGGCGAGACGTTTTCATGAATGCAAATGGCCGGGATCGATCCCGGCCATTTTTGTTTCGTCATTGCGAGCGAAGCGAAGGCAATCCATGCCACCTCAAGCCGAAAGATGGATTGCTTCGTCGCTATCGCTTCTCGCAATGACGACGTGAGAGTTCTGTTCCACGCTGAACCCGCGCGATCACCCCTTGTCGCTTTCAAGCTTGAACATCTGGGCGCCTTCCCCGATCGACAGCAAGCCTTCCTCCGCGTAGAGATCGAGCTTGGCGCGGGTATCGGCGATGTCGAGATTGCGCATGGTCAGCTGGCCGATACGGTCGGCCGGCGTGAATGCCGCATCCTCCACCTTCTCCATGCTCAGCCGCTCCGGCGCATAGGTCAAATTGGGGCTCTCGGTGTTCAGGATCGAGTAGTCGTTGCCACGGCGCAGCTCGAACGTCACCTCGCCGGTGACGGCGCGCGCCACCCAGCGCTGGGCGGTTTCACGCAGCATGAGGGCCTGCGAATCGAACCACCGCCCCTGATAGAGCAGCCGGCCAAGGCGCATGCCGCTGATCCGGTATTGCTCGATGGTGTCCTCGTTGTGGATGCCGGTGAGCAGGCGTTCGTAGGCGATGTGCAGCAGCGCCATGCCGGGAGCTTCGTAAATGCCGCGGCTCTTCGCCTCGATGATCCGGTTCTCGATCTGGTCGCTCATGCCAAGGCCGTGCCGGCCGCCGATGGCGTTGGCCTCGAGGAACAGCGCGACGGGATCAGTGAACGTCTGGCCGTTCAGCGCAACGGGCTGGCCCTCGACAAAGCGCACGGCGACCTTTTCGGCCTTGACGCTGCAGTCGTCGCGCCAGAACGGCACGCCCATGATCGGATTGACGATCTTGATGCCTCTGTCCAGGCGCTCGAGATCCTTCGCCTCGTGGGTCGCGCCGAGGATATTGCTGTCGGTCGAATAGGCCTTTTCGGCGCTCATCTTGTAGGCGAATCCGCTGGCGCTCATGAACGCCGACATTTCGGCCCGGCCGCCCAGCTCGTCGATGAACTGCTGGTCGAGCCAGGGCTTGTAGATCCTTAAATTCGGATTGGTCAGCAGGCCGTAGCGGTAGAAGCGCTCGATATCGTTGCCTTTGTAGGTGGAGCCATCGCCCCAGATGTTGACCCCGTCCTTCTTCATGGCCGATACCAGCATCGTGCCGGTCACGGCGCGGCCGAGCGGCGTGGTGTTGAAGTACGCGATGCCGCCGGTCGAGACGTGGAAGGCGCCGGACTGGATGGCGGCAATACCCTCGTGGACCAATTGCGCGCGGCAATCCACGAGCCGGGCTTTCTCGGCGCCAAACTCCAGCGCCTTGCGCGGAATCTCGTTGTAGTCCGCCTCGTCCGGCTGGCCGAGATTGGCGGTATAGGCAAAGACGCGCGCGCCTTTTTGCTTCATCCATAGCAGCGCCGCGCTGGTGTCGAGACCGCCCGAGAAGGCGATGCCGACTTTTTCCCCTTTGGGAAGGCCTTTCAGGATCGTACTCATCAAGCTTCCAATCGGTCGGAATTTTCCAATGTCGTTCTGCGGCCTGGCTGCGCGAATATCAAGGTTCGCGGCCATGGGCACGCGTTTAAATGGCGCGGCCGGGACGGATCACCCCACCTGGCGCCGGCGCTGGCGGAGCCGGTAGAGCGGCCAGGCGAGCCGCGTCAGCGCGGCATCGATGGCTTCATCGGACAGCCGGGTCCTCGACCAGCGGTAAATCAAGGCGTACATCAGCCAGACAACCAGGAAGGTAACGATCCCTGCGGCGGCGATGTCGGTGAAGAAGTGCCCGCCAAAGGCCATGCGCAGCACGCCGGTTGTCACGCCAAACGCCATGGCCGCGACATAGGCGAGCGGGCGAAAAGCCGGTGGCGTCAGCGCGGCCGGCGCAAAGGTCCAGAATGCGGTCGCGCCTTCGCCCGAGAAGAACGAGCAATTCCACGCGCAGCCGCCGCGCGGATCCCACCACGGCACGAAATCAAGCCGGTCGAACTGGCCCGTGTTGAATTGCGTCACGACGACGGGACGCGGCCGGCCCCAGTGACTTTTGAAAGCGAGGTTGGACAGCACGCCGGAGGACAGCGCAAGCGTCGCGACCAGGAAGATGATGGCCCGCCCCGACACCAGCAACGGCAGGTCCGGACGCACGAGCTTTATCGCCAGCGCGCCAAGCGCGGGGATCAGCATCGCCCAGGTGATCCACATGGCGGCATCGCGCGCCAACGCCGCCCAGGCGCTTGCCTTCAGCGGAAATGATTTCGTCGGCGCGTCATAGAACAGCGCCGAAAGCTTGAGATCGAGTTCGGGATAAATCCCGAACAGGACGCCAATGACGAGCGCGAGCGACAGCGCGATGAAGAGACCGGTCCGGTTCATGGCGCGCGGTTTAGCGGAGCGGACGAGGTATGAAAACCCCTGCGTTCATGACGCACCTACAATGGCGGCGGCCGCGACCCCGAGGGCAGCGGAGGCGGTGGCAGGCGTGGCGGCGCGCGCCAGGCGCCCGCCGTGCGGCCCGCAATCACCCAGTACATGAGGCCCGCGACAATGCCCGCGCCGGTCATGATTTCCAGGTGCCGGCGCACGATGCCGTCGAAACGCCAGGTATCGGTATCGAACGGCACGAGGCTGAGATAGCAGGCCGCTCCCACCAGCGCGCCGCCGATGGCGTAAGCGAGGACACTGCGGATTGAAAAGGCTTCGGTCAGCAACGCGATGATGGCCGCCGGCAACAGCGCAAAGCCGGAGATGAAGATGAAGCCGAACCCGATCAGGACCTGGATCACGCTCTGATCGAGCCCGCTGGTGCCGATATCGCTGAACTCGGGAAACAGGACCGCGGTGACCACGATCATGCCTGCCACCAGACAGGCGGCGAGGAAACCGAACGCGATCAGAAAGAGGCGGCCGATCAATGCCATGAAGATCCACCGTCATTGCGAGCGAAGCGAAGCAAGCCAGGGCCGCGCGCGGGACCCTGGATTGCTTCGTCGCTTGCGCTCCTCGCAATGACGAATTGAGGCATGATTTGCATCCGAGTTAATCCGTCATCGCCATGGCGCGCAGCGCCTGCCGCTCGCGCGCCGACAATTTCTCGGTCTCCGATTTGAGCTGCCCGCAGGCTGCGAGGATGTCGCGGCCTCGCGGCGTGCGCACCGGCGAGGAGTAGCCGGCGTTGAAGATGTATTCGGAGAATTTTTCGATCTGGTCCCAATCGGAGCATTCGTAACGCGTGCCGGGCCACGGATTGAACGGGATGAGGTTGATCTTGGCCGGAATGCCCTTGAGCAGCTTCACCAGCAGTTTTGCGTCGTCGAGCGAATCGTTGACGCCCTTGAGCATCACATATTCGAAAGTGATGCGCCGCGCATTCGACGCGCCCGGATAGTCGCGGCAGGCCTGCAGCAGTTCGGCAATCGGATATTTGCGATTGAGCGGCACCAGCTCGTTGCGCAGCTCGTCGCGCACCGCATGCAGCGAGATCGCGAGCATCACGCCGATCTCTTCTCCGGTGCGGATGATGTTGGGGACCACGCCCGACGTCGACAGCGTGATGCGGCGTCGGGAGATGCCGATGCCTTCATTGTCGGAGACGATCAGCAGCGCATCGCGCACGGCGTCGAAATTGTAGAGCGGCTCGCCCATGCCCATCATCACGACGTTGGTGACGAGGCGCGTGCCGTTCTCGCGGTCGGCCCAGTCGTTGAGCCGGTCGCGCGCCACCATCACCTGGCCCGCGATCTCGCCCGCGGTGAGGTTGCGCACCAGCCGCTGCGTGCCGGTGTGGCAGAACGAGCAATTGAGCGTGCAGCCGACCTGCGAGGAGACGCAGAGCGTGCCGCGGTCGGTTTCGGGGATATAGACGCATTCGACCTCATGCGGCCGCTCGACCTGATCGCCGCTCGGCAGCCGCAACAGCCATTTGCGGGTGCCGTCGTTGGAAATCTGCTCGGCGACGACCTCGGGCCGGTCGACGGTGAAATGTTCGGCGAGTTTCGCGCGCGCATCCTTTGACACGCTGGTCATCTCGTCGAAGCTTTTGGCGCCGCGGAAATAGATCCAGTGCCAGAGCTGCTGCACGCGCATCTTGCGCTGCGCAGGTGCGACGCCGATCTCGCCCAGCCGCTCGGACAATTCCGCACGCGACAAGCCGATCAGCGACGGTTTTGCGGGCGGCACGTAGGATTCGAGTGGCGTCTTTTCCACGAGCCCATTGGCGCTGGAATAGGCCTCGTGGTGTGGGTCAGGGTGTCGGTCATGGCCTATCAAATAGGCCTTCCAGCGCGGGCTGGAAAGCCGTGAAATCGGTATGTTTTGCGAAGCAGCGAACTGCCGTTTGCAGGGCTCTACCGCTTGCAATCCTGGGCGATCCGGTCGAGCGCCTGGGACAGCCCCTTCATCGAGAAGGTGTCGGTCGTCTCGGTGCCCTTGGCGGAGACGCCCTTCACCACCGCGTCGGCCGAACGGCGCATGGTCTGGACCATCTGGTCCTCTTCGGCGGCGTTCTTGATCCAGAGCCCGTCGCCCTGGGTATACATCGAATAAGCCGCGCCGCCGACTTCCAGCGTCGATTCCGAGCCCGGTTTCAGCGCGTAGCCGATCATGATCGAGACTTCGTTGATGACCTTCTCGGCAGGCCGCGTGGAAACGAAAGCGTAAGCGGGATCGCGCGGGCGATTCGGCGGATTGGTCTTCGAGGAGGTCGGCTTTGCCAGCGCGAAGCAGACGCGCTTGCCGTTGGGCGTTGCGGCATAGGCCCCCCAGGTGCCGAACTGCCCGATCAGGGTAGGCTCGGTGCCGCCCGTCATCGCGGCGGTCGGCTTGGCGGGTTCCTGCTTGGCGGCGGCAGGTTTCGCAGCGGCGCTTTTCGCGGCCTTTGGCGGCGCGTTCGGCGCCTGCGCGAAGCCTGATGCTCCGCACAGCAACACACCCGCCATTATCAATGGTGTCAGCAGCCGCCGAAAGAACATGATGCGGTCTGGTTCCCTTATCATTGTGACTGGAAGATGGCCCGGCAGCGGATGTCCCGAGCCATAGCCGGGAAACGCTGATTTGGGAAGACAAGCCGCGCGACCATCGCCGCTCAGCCTTTGCTCCGCGCCGCGCGTTGCTGCTCCCACTGCGCGTCGGTCCATTGCAGCAAATCTTCGGCCCCCGACGAACGCAAATGCGCGCCGCCATCCTGAACTACCATCTCGCCATTGATGTAGCCGGCCTCATCCGAAATCAGGAAGCTCGCGAGGTTCGCAAGCTCGCTGTGCTCGCCGGCGCGGCCGAGCGGATTGCGCGAGGCCCAGCTTTGGTCGCGGCCCTCGGGGCGAAGCTGGCCCGTCGCGCCCGGCGTGGGAAACGCGCCGGGCGCGATCGCCACGGTGCGCACGCCCTTCGGTCCCCATTCGACGGCGAGGCTTCTGGTCATCGCGAGGATCGCCGACTTCGCCATCGCCGAGGGCACGGTGAACGCGCGCCCGGTGATGGTCGAAGTGGAGAGAATGGAGAGCACCACGCCCTTGTGCCGGCCTTCGATCCAGCGCTTGCCGGCGGCGAGCGTGCAATACATCGCACCGTGCAGCGTCGGCGCGAGAATGGCATCCGCTGCGCGAAACGACATGTGCTCGCTTTGCGCGATGAATGTCGCGGCTGCGTTGTTGACCAGGATATCGATCGGCGCCTCGCGCCAGACCGTGTCCATCATCGCGTCAACCGAAGCGCCGTCGCGAATGTCGCAACGGATCGCGGTGATCTTGGCGCCCGGTGTCTGGCGCATTTCGGACGCGGTCGCCTCCAGCCGCTCCAGCCTGCGGCCGCAGATGACGAGCTCGGCACCAAGCCCCAGAAAACGGCGCCCCATCGCAGCCCCCAGCCCCGAGCCGCCGCCCGTGACCAGAATGCGTTTTCCCTTCAGCAGGCCTTTTTCAAACATCGTTTGATTTCCTTCCCCTGTCCGACACCATATTGTCGCGCGGCTTCAAATCCGGCATGGAGTATCGAGCCTTCTCCGTCCGTCCGAAAGCAGGTCACGTCCATGAAAGCCATTCTCTGCTCGCAATATTGCCAACCCGACGACCTCGTGCTGGCCGACGTGCCCGATCCCGTGGCTGGTCCCGGTGAGGCCGTGATCGCGATCAAGGCGGCGGCGCTGAATTTCTTCGACATCCTGATGATCCAGGGCAAATACCAGATCAAGCCGCCCTTCCCGTTCTCTCCGGCCGCGGAAATCGCAGGCGTTGTCGAGAGCGTCGGTGCCGGCGTGAGCGACCTGAAGGTCGGCGACCGCGTGGTGGCCTCCTGCGGCCATAACGGCGCGCGCGAGAAGATCGCGCTGCCGGCCAATTCGATCGTGAAGATTCCCGACAATCTCGATTTCGACCGCGCCGCCGGCATCATCATCATCTACGGCACCGCGCTGCATGCGCTGGAGGATCGCGCAAGCCCGAAGCCGGGCGAGACGCTCGCGGTGCTGGGCGCGGCGGGCGGTACCGGGCTCGCGGCTTGCGAGCTCGGCAAGCTGATGGGGTTGAAGGTGATCGCCTGCGCCTCGTCGGACGAGAAGCTTGAATTTGCGAAGAAGCATGGCGCGGAGCTGACGCTCAACTACGCCAGGGAAGATTTGAAGGAAGGCCTGCGCAAGCTGACCGGCGGCAAGGGCGCCGACATCGTGTTCGATCCGGTCGGCGGCTCCTATGCGGAAGCAGCACTGCGCTCGACCGCGTGGGAAGGCCGCTTCCTCGTGATCGGTTTTGCGGCCGGCGATATTCCAAAGATGCCGCTCAACCTGGCGCTGCTCAAGGGCTGCGACATCCGGGGCGTGTTCTGGGGCCATTGGGCGCGGCTCAACCCGGAGAAGAATCGCGCCAATCTGGAGAAGCTCGTGAAGTGGACCGCGGAGGGGAAAATCTCCTCGCATGTCGATCGCACGTTCCCGCTGGCAAAGACC
Organism: uncultured Alphaproteobacteria bacterium; assembly: GCA_963831505.1. Lineage (GTDB taxonomy): Bacteria > Pseudomonadota > Alphaproteobacteria > Rhizobiales > Xanthobacteraceae > Bradyrhizobium. Next base: position 141,997 of record CAWHQY010000106.1, read on the forward strand.
GCCGATGCGCTCAAAGTGCTCGCCGGCCGGCAGGCGATGGGCAAGGTGATCCTGCATCCGTAAGCCGGGCACACTCGTTAATTCTTGGTTAACGGCGCCGGGTCCCCTTCTACCTTCGGTGGCGGCGACTTCTCGAACGTCGGCCGGCGGTACTGAAAGCCTTGATTTACAGGCTCAAGTTCGATTCTTGCGCGCCGCCGCAACGCCGCAAGTAAATGAAAATTAACCATAAAATCGCAGCCGGTTACCGCTCCTTGCCGCAAAGAAATCAAAATATCTCCTTAATCGCGCCGGTGGTGGCCGCCTTTTGGGCGGATTCCAACGCAGATTAAACCGCTCAGTAGCGGGGCGCTCTGAGGCCAAAAATTAACAAGAATTCCGAGCCCAGATTCCCCGATGTTGCGTCACAGTAGTGGGGATTTTCGCCATGGTGGATCAATCGCGTTATCGGTCCTATGAGCCCGACATCGACAGCCTCGAACAGGACATCGCCAATCTAACCAACGATGGCGTTAGTCCCCGGCCCTATACGTTCGGGCGGACCGCGCGAAACCACAACGATTATCAGTCCGGCGATTCCGTTCCGCTGTTTCTCTCCGACCCCGACGGCGAGCCCGATCCCGCTGAATTCGATTATGAAGGCGCGTTGCACGGGCCGCGACGGCTTTCGGTTTCGACCAAGATCCTGATGGCGACGATCGCAGCCTCCACGGTTGCCGTGGCGTTCGCCTGGTTCTCTTCGGATGCCACGCGCGACATGCTGGTCAGCGCGAGGGCGTCGATTGCTACCGTGCTTCCCGTTCCTTCTGCGGCGGCACAGCCGGACGTTCCCGCCACAACCCAACTGACCCAGGGCGATATCCAGCTGAAGGAGCCCACCAAGGATTCCGCGCGGCTCTCGGCTCCGGCCAGCCAGACGGCCGGCGCCACGCGCGCTCCGCAGCAGCAGGTCGCGATGCTGCCGTCGCGTGAAGATATTTCGTCGGCCTATCAATCGGCGATACCGCGCGCGCCGGCTGCGCCGCCGCCGGCAGCAACCGCGCCGCTGGCCGCCGTGTCACCCGTTGTCGTTGTACCTCCCGCCGCGGCTGCCGCTCCCGCGGCACCACAGGCCCGGCGAATGGATCGGGAGGAACTGGCGAACCTGATGCAGCGTGCTCAGGGCTTCCTCGCGACCGGCGATCTTCCCTCCGCGCGGCTCCTGCTCGAACGCGCTGCCGAGGGGCTGGACGCAAACGCGGCCTTGATGCTGGCGCAGACCTACGATCCCGACGTGCTCGGCGCGCAGGACATCCGCAACACCGTTGCCGAGCCTGCAAAGGCACGCGCCTGGTACCAGAAGGCCGCGCAGCTCGGTTCGGCCGACGCACAACGCCGGCTAGCACAACTGCCAAACTGATCTTCACACCGGTTAGGGGACATCATGCGACGTTTATTTGGACTGGCACTCGTTGCCACATTGATGGCGTGCGGCCTTTCGGCCCGCGCCGACGACACCGAATACGATCCGGCGAGGGTCAGCGACAGCCTCAAGGCCATCTTCCAGTTCGGCTCGGCGCAGACCAAGCAAGCCCTTAACGCCAACACGGTCACATTGATCACGGGCACCATCGGCGGCACCTATGTGCAGATCGGCGCCGATCTGGCCTCCGTGCTCGACGACGGCAACAAGCTGCGCGTGCTCCCCATCGTCGGCCGCGGCTCGGTGCAGAGCGTTGCCGACATCCTGTTCCTGCAGGGCGTCGACATCGGCATCGTGCGCGCCGACACGCTCGACTATCTCGAGCGCAAGGGCTTTGCAAAGGACATCAAGAAACAGTTCACCTATGTGACCAAGCTCTACAACGAAGAGATGCAGGTCATCGCCCCGAAAGGGGTTCGCAGCCTGAAGGACCTCGAAGGCAAGACCATCAGCGTCGATCTGCCCAATGGCGGCACCTTCGTCACCGCGTTGACGGTCGCCGAGCGGCTCGGAATGAAGGCGAATTTCGTCTACATCGAACAGCGCATCGCGATGGAGAAGCTGAAGGCCGGCCAGATCGACGCCGTGATCGTGGTCGGCGGCAAGCCGTACAAGTCGGTTTCGAACTTCGTCAATGACGGCCGCTTCCACCTCGTCAATGTGAGCTACGACAAGCCGCTGCAAACCGACTATCTGCCGGCGACGCTGACCTCGAAGGACTATCCGAACCTGATCCCGGAAGGCGAGAGGGTCGACACCATTGCGGTGCCGGCGGTGCTCGCGGCCTATAACTGGGCGCCGAACACCGACCGCTATCGCAAGCTGTCGCAATTCGTCGATGCGTTCTTCGCGAAGTTCCCGACCCTGCAGAATCCGCCGTTCCACCCGAAGTGGAAGGAGACGTCGCTGTCGGCGCCGCTCGCCGGCTGGAGCCGTCTGCCCTATGCGCAGCAATGGCTGGAAAAGAACAACATCCAGCCGATCGCGCGGACGCGATTCGACGAATTCCTGAAGCAGAATCCGACAGTCGGAAAGGGCGCGCAGTCGGAAGCCGACCGCGACGCGCTGTTCAAGCAGTTCCAGACCTGGCAGGCCGACCAGGCGGCCAGGGACAAGCCTGAAAACGCGCGGGCGCAGGTTCGTACGAGCAAGCAGCAGTAAGCCGAACCAAAACGACAAACGTCGCGCAAATTCATCAGCCCGGCCCCAGGCCGGGCTGATTTGCGTTCAGGCCTCTTCGCTGACACCCCGCTTCAGCGCGGCACGCGCGGCTTCGCGGTGGTCTTCGGTGATGTTGGTGGCGACCAGCCGGATCGCGGTGGCGAGCACGGCTGCGTCATCGGTGAAGCCGAGCACCGGCATCATGTCGGGAATGAAATCGAACGGCAGGATGAAGTAGGCGATCGCGCCCAAGAGCGCGACCTGCACGTGGCGCGGCGTTTGTTTGTCGAAGGCGCAGTAATAGGCCGCAAGCAGATCCTCGGCGAACGGCAGCTTGGCCGCCACCCGCTTCAGCTTGACCCAGAAACGCTTGCGCACGCTGTCGCGATCCTCCGCGAGGCGATCGGCCGGCTCAAAGCCTGCGCTGAAATCCGCTGCCATGATGGTTTCCCCACGGGTTCCGTCCGACGTTACCGCGCGGCCAATCGCCGCGGCGGAACATCCACGAATTGGGGATTGGGCCGTGCCGCCGCAAGGCCGGATCAGCCGACCCCAAGCGCCTTGGCGATCGTGTTCATCGCCTTGGCAAGCTCCACGTCCTTCTGTGTGACGCCGCCGGCGTCATGGGTCGACAGCACCACTTCCACGGTCTTGTAGACGTTGCGCCATTCCGGGTGATGATCGTGTTTTTCGGCCACCAAGGCCGCGCGGGACATGAAGCCGAAGGCTTCATTGAAGTCCTTGAAAACGAAGGTCCTGGCGATCGCGTCGCGCCCGCTGACCTCCGCCCAGCCGGGCAAGCCCTGCAGGGCCGATTTCCGTGCCTCCGCCGTCAGACGCTGCATCTTGACCTCCATTCTTCAGCCGAACTTTACCTTGACACCCGCCACAACGGTAACCATGACGCAGATGTAACCTCGGGGCGGCAAGAAATTTGCTACAATATTGTTCCATTGCCCCTTGCAAGATGGATTTGAGCCTCAAACGATTGTTTGCGAGATCGATGACAGAGGACTTCGTTCGAAGCGGGCCGCCGGCACCATCCCCGCGTTCGGCGACGCGCCGGGCCGTGCTGGTGACGCTGGCGGCTGTGCTCGCGATCATCGGGGCTCTCGTGGCCGGCTATTATTTTGCCGAGCGCCCGGTGACCTTGAGGATCGCGGTCGGCCCTCCCAACAGCGATGACGTCAAGGTTGTGCAGACGCTGACGCAGGCCTTCGTCCAGCATCGCTCCTATGTCCGGCTCAAGCCGGTGCAGACCGATGGCGCGGTGGCAAGCGCGGAGGACCTTGCCCAAGGCAAGGTCGATCTTGCCATCATCCGCGGCGATCTCGACGTGCCGAAGAACGCCCAGGCTGTGGCCACCCTGCGCAAGAACTTCGTGGTGCTCTGGGCGGTGCACATGAAAGGCAAGAAAGCCGGTCCGAAGATCACCAAGATCAGTCAGCTCGCCGGACGCCGTGTCGGCGTGATCGGCAAGACCCAGGCCAATGTGAACCTGCTGAAGGTCATCCTGCAGCAATACAGCGTCGATCCGGCCAAGGTCGAAATCATTCAATTCCCGGCCAATGAGGCCGCGGAGGCGATCCGCCAGCAGAAGGCCGACGTCTATCTCGCCGCGGGCCCGCTCAACAGCAAGATCACCGCGGACGCGATCGCGGCCTCCAGCAAGGATGGCGGCCCGCCGACCTTCCTCTCCATCGATGCGTCGGAGGCGATTGCGCAACATCATTCCATCTACGAGGCGGGCGAAATTCCCGCCGGCACCTTCTCGCCCGACCGGCCCGACGAGGAGGTGAAGACGATCAGCTTTTCCCACCACATCGTCGCCCGCAAGGGCCTGTCCGATGTCACGATCGCCGCCTTCACGCGGCAGCTGTTCTCGATCCGCCAGCAATTGATGTCGGAATTCCCGCTGGCCGCGAAGATCGAAACCCCCGACACCGACAAGGACGCGGTGATCCCCGCCCATCCCGGGGCCGCCGCCTTTGTCGACGGGGAAGAAAAGACGTTCCTCGACCGCTACAGCGATTTCATCTGGTGGGGCCTGATGGCGCTGTCGGCGATGGGCTCGGTGGGCGCATGGTTCGCCGGCTACCTGAAGAAGGATGAGCGCAACAACAATTCCACGCTGCGCGAAAAGCTGCTCGACATGATCGCGGTGGCGCGCAAGAGCAACTCGGCCGAGGAGCTCGACCGGATGCAGTCGGAGGCCGACGACATCCTGCGCGATACGTTGCGCTGCTTCGAGCACGGCACCATCGAGGAAGGCGCGTTGACCTCCTTCAACATCGCGCTCGAGCAGTTCCACCACGCGGTCTACGACCGCCGGATGCTGCTCGCAAGCCTGCCGCAGAACCTGCAGCGGGCAAGCGCTCAATTCCGCGCCACCGGCGCACTGTAAGCCGCCCGCGCGCTTTTCCCGTTTTCCCCTGAACTCCTTACTCCTGTAATCGGCCCGTCATGGAACCTTTCTAGGTCTTTTCCTCGCCCTGTGCATGGACGGAGAAGAGGCTTTCATGACGATCGAAATTCCCCGCAAGACGCTTCGCGTTTCCCGCCGCCGCTTCCTTTCGACGGCCGCCGCCACCGGCGTCAGCCTGGTCGCGACGCCCTATCTGTCCCGCGCCGCCGACCGGCCGGCCGTGACCCACGGCGTTCAGTCCGGCGACGTCGGCGCCGATGGCGGCGTGATCTGGTCGCGCACCGATCGCCCCTCGCAGATGATGGTCGAGGTCTCGACCACCGAGTCCTTCAAGGATACCCGCGCGCTGCCGCCGATCAACGCGCTGCCCGAAAGCGACTTCACCGCGAAAATGCTCGTGGAAAATCTGCCGGGCGGGCAGGACATCTTCTATCGCGTCCGCTTCCGCGACCTCTCACATGTCGAAATCATGAGCGAGCCGATCGTCGGCCGCTTCCGCACCGCGCCGTCGGACAAGCGCGACGTCAGCTTCGTCTGGGGCGGCGACGTCGCCGGCCAGGGCTGGGGCATCAATCCCGACGACGGCGGCATGTTCACCTTCTCCGCCATGAAGAAGCACAGGCCGGATTTCTTCCTGCATTCCGGCGACACCATCTATGCCGACGGCCTGATCCCGTCGGAGGTGAAACTCGCGGACGGCAAGGTCTGGAAGAACGTCACCATTCCGGAAAAAGCCAAGGTTGCCGAGACGCTCGACGAATTCCGCGCCGCGCACAAATACAATTTCCTGGACGAGAACGTGCGCGCCTTCAACGCGGAAGTGCCGATCTTCGTGCAGTGGGACGACCACGAGGTCACCAACAACTGGTCGCTTTCGAAGGATCTCCCCGCTGCCTACAAGGAGCGCAACGTCTCGCTGCTCGCTGCGCGTGCGGCGCGCGCCTTCCACGACATGTATCCGATGCGCGAGAGCATCGTCGAGCCGGGCCGGGTCTACCGCACGCTGAGCTACGGTCCGCATCTCGACGTCTTCATGCTCGACGAGCGCAGCTATCGCGGTCCCAACGGTCCGAACCAGCAAGAGAAATACGGCCCCGACGCGTACTTCCTCGGGCCGGAGCAGATGCTGTGGCTGAAGCGCGCGCTGCTCAATTCGCGCGCGACCTGGAAGGTGATCGCCTCCGACATGCCGCTGTCGCTGATCGTCTATGACGACGCCGCCCACAAGAAGGGGTCGGAAGCCTTCGCCCAGGGCGACGGCCCGGCGCGCGGCCGCGAATTGGAGATCGCCGAGATCCTGCGCTTCATCAAGACCGCGCCGATCAGGAACACGGTGTGGCTCACCGCCGACGTGCATTATGCCGCCGCGCACTACTACGATCCCGACAAGGCGCAATTCCAGGATTTCGAGCCGTTCTGGGAGTTCGTGTCGGGCCCCTTGCACGCCGGCACGTTCGGGCCGAACGAGCTCGACAACACCTTTGGTCCCGAGGTGAAATTCATCAAGGCCCCTGGCCTCGACAAGCAGAACCTGCCGCCGTCGGCCGGCATGCAGTTCTTCGGCCACGTCAAGATCGAGGGCGCCACCGGTCAGATGACGGTGACGCTGCGCGACCGCGCCGATGTCGCGCTGTGGTCGACGTCACTCGACCCGAAGCCGGTGTAAGTCAGCCAGATCGGATGAACCGTGCTGGCGGGTCGGACGACCGATGAGGAAGGACCAGGTCATCGCGCTTGGCGGAGCCGACAATTTATTCAAAGGCGTCGAGGCCGACCTCGCCGGGCTCTTTATCGGTCGCCGCAGCCAGGCATGATCCGGACCCGAAGGGCCGCGTTGGCGCAAAGTGCGCAGTGGTTTCCTTCGCGACAAACGCGTAGCGTTTGCGCGGAGATCATGCCCAAACAAAAAAGCTGAAGCGCGATGACGATCCATCCTGAAGTCATCGCGCTTCAGATCATGATCTCGCTGAAAGGCTGAAACGCCGCAGCACCGATAGCAGTGCGTCGCTCGAGCAGGGCTTTGGCAACCGTGGCCGGTCCGCAAACGCGGCATTCACGCGGTCGCCACCATAGCCGGTGACGAAGGCGAACGGAATCTTCAGAATCTCCAGCCGCTCTGCAACTTCAAAGCTCTTCTCCCTGACAAGACCGACGTCGAGCAGCGCGAAATCCGGCCTGCGCTCCTCGATCATCATCAGTGCATGCGCGACGCTGCCCGCGGAGCGCACCGCCTTCACGCCGAAGCCCGTGATGGTGTCCTCGAAATCGAGCGCGATGATCGGATCGTCCTCGACGATCAGGACATCCTTCGGCAGGCCGTCGGGCAGGGCGGGTTCCATGATCAAACCGGCTACAGGGGTAGTTTCTTGGATCAGGACGGCCCGGAGCCGATGCCCAGGCGGCGCATCGACGGGTTCCCGCATGAAACCTGCACAATCCATGCATTCCTGTCTGTGCACTTGTGGACATAAATCGGGAACCAGAACCCTTATCGTCGCTTTTATGAGGAGACGAGGAGTTCTCATGCTGACGCGACGAGACGCCGCGGCCGAGGTCAAGGACCGGCCGTTCAACAACCTGTTGCGCCGACTCAACCGGGCCGATTTCGGACTGATCGAGCCCTATCTGACGCTGATCGAGGCCGAGGCGAACGATCTGCTCTACAATCCCGGCGCCAATGTCGAGATCGTGTATTTTCCCTGCGGCCCGGGCCTCGTGTCCTATCTGGTGCCGAACGAGGATGGCCGCGACGTCGAGACCATCCTGGTCGGCCGCGAAGGCGCGGTCGGCGGCATCGTCAGCCAGGGCTTCCTGCCGGCCTATACCCGCATCATGGTCAAGTTCGGCGGGCCGTTCGTCCGGCTGCCCGTCGCCAAGCTCGACGCCGCGAAGATCAATTCACCCACCTTGCGCAGCATCTTTGCGCGCTATGCGGACTGCATGCTCGCGCAGATCTTCCAGTCGACCGCCTGCAACGCCATCCATTCGATCGAGCAGCGCACCGCGAAGTGGATCATCTCGGCGATGGAGCGCACCGACGGCAACGACGTCGTGCCGCTGACGCATGAACAGCTTGCCACCTTGCTCGGCGTCGGCCGTTCCTATGCCAGCCGGGTGATGCAGACATTCAAGGCCGAAGGAATCGTGGAGACACGACGCGGCTCGATCCTGGTACGCAACCGCGACGGCTTGCAGATGCGCGCCTGCCTCTGCAACGAAGCCGTGAAAACCCATTTCGAGGAAGTGTTGCGCGGAGTCTATCCGACGGAAGAGCCGGGGCGTAGTTCGCCCTGAGGGCTGACCTCTTCATTTTCGCCCCGCTCCTGTCCGCCGAAGCCCGCCTTCGTGCGAAGGCGGATGCGGGGAAAGGGAGAGACGGAGCGGTATCCACCCCGATTGAACTCACGCTAAGATACCCTCATGAGCGGGGCAGTCCTTCACGCCATCTTCGACATTGCGGCATGGACGGCGGCATTCGCCGCCGTCTGGTGGCTGTCAAAGGGGCGTGGCCTGCAATTTCCATCGCAGTCCTTCGAGCTGCCCTACATTGCCGTGCTGGTGTTCGGCGCCGGGCTCGGCGCCTACCTGTTCGGCACGCTGAATCTGTGGCTCTCGGGCCAGCCGGGCATCGCGCGATCGGTCGAAGGCGCGCTGGCGGGCGGCATCGCCGCCGTCGAGCTCTACAAATGGAAGAACGGCATTGCGCTTCGCACCGGCGCGCGCTTTGCGCTGCCGCTCGCGATCGGAATCGCGATCGGCCGGATCGGCTGCTACAGCGCCGGCCTCGATGATTTCACCTATGGCACGCCGACCACATTGCCCTGGGGCCACGATTTCGGCGACGGCATCCTGCGTCATCCGGTGCAGCTCTATGAAAGTCTTGCGATGGCGGCCTTTGCCGTCTTCTATGTCGCTGCCGTCTTCCGCCGCGAAAATTATATCATCGCCAACGGCTTCTACCTCGCGCTCGCCTTCTACGGGCTGCAGCGCTTCGTCTGGGAATTCTGGAAACCCTATGGCGCAATGATCGGCCCTCTGACATTGTTCCACCTGCTGTCGCTCTTCATCCTGCTCTATGCCGTGGTCATGCTGGCAACGGCGCCCGCCGTGAGGTCCCATCATGAACGCGCCGCTGCGTAAGGCCCGCCCCTATGTGTTCTGGGGCCAGACCCAATCGCTCTGCGAAACCTGCCTCAAGCTGGTGCCAGCGAAGATCCAGATCCTCGGCAACGAGGTCTGGTACGAGAAGCGCTGCAAGGAGCATGGCGTGCAGTCGACGCTGGTATCGACCGACGCGGCCTATTGGCGGCTGTGCAAGGATTTCATCAAGCCCGGCGACAGGCCGCTGAATTTCCAGGGCCGCACCGAATATGGCTGTCCCTATGATTGCGGGCTCTGCCCCGACCACGAGCAGCATTCCTGCCTGGCGCTGATCGAGATTACCGAGCATTGCAACCTCACCTGCCCGGTCTGCTTTGCCGAATTCCTCGCCGGCGCGAACGTCAGTTTACGCCGCTTGCGAAGATCGAGAGGATGCTGGATGCGCTGGTGGCAAGCGAGGGCGAGCCGGACCTCGTGCAGATCTCCGGCGGCGAGCCGACCTTGCATCCGGATTTCTTCGAGATACTGGATGCGGTTCGCGCCCGCCCGATCCGCCACGTCATGATCAACACCAACGGCCTGCGCATCGCGCGCGAGCCGGATTTCGTGGCGAAGCTGGCGGAAAACAAGCGCGGGCTGGAAGTCTATCTGCAATTCGATTCGCTCTCGCGCGACGCGCTCGTCAACCTGCGCGGCGCGGATCTGCGGAAAATCCGCCAGCAGGCGCTGGAAAATCTCGAGCGTCACGGTCTCTCGACGACGCTGGTCGCGACCATCAAGCGCGGTGTCAACGATCACGAGATCGGCGACATCGTCCGCCATGCGCTCGACCTGGAAATGCGTGCGCGGCGTGACGCTGCAGCCGGTGCAGGATGCCGGCCGCAACGAGAATTTCAACAAGGACACCGACCGCATCATGCTGTCCGAGATCCGCAGGCGCGTGATCGAGACCGGCGTGTTCGGCGACGCCGACATGATCCCGCTGCCCTGCAATCCCGAGAGCATTTCGATCGGCTATGGCCTGCGCAACGGCGAAAAGGTGCTGCCGCTGACCTCGCTGTTCCCGCGCGAGCAATTGCTGTCGGTGATGCCCAACACCATCAGCCCGGAAAAATATCCGGTGCTGCGGGACAAATTCCAGGAGAAATTCCTGGACCTGTTCTCGCTGTCGTCGGGGCCGCTGAACACCAGCGAGCGCGTCGCGGAATTGCTGTGCTGCCTGCCGACGTTCGAGGTGCCGGACGGCCTTTCCTACGAGAACGTGTTCCGCGTCACCATCGTGCAGTTTCTCGACCGCTTCAATTTCTGCGTCGGCAACGTCAAGCGCTCCTGCATTCATTTCGTGACCGAAAAGGGCGCGATCATCCCGTTCGACACCTACAATCTGTTTTACCGCAACGGCAAGATCGACGGCATCCGCGCCGCCATGGCGGACCAGACGTATCGCACACAAGAAGAGCTGGTGCCGCGATGAGCGATACGCCGCCGACCGCCCCATTGCCGCCGCCCCCACGCAGCGGCTGGATGACCGCGTTCATGGTCATCATTGGGATCATCCTGCTATTGCCCGGCCTTTGCGCGCTGATCTTCGCGGGTCTCGCGCTCAACGAGCGGAGCTTCCCTTCGGACTTCGCGTCCTTCATCGTGGTCGGCCTGCTGGTGGGATTTGCCGGCGTGATGCTGATCCGTGCCGCCATACGCAGACCGCGGTCGTGAGCGTCACTCCCGACTCACCGCCTCCTGCCTCCGCCTCGGCGCCGCAGCGACGCAGCGGCTGCATGACGGCGTTCATGGTCATCGCCGGGATCATCCTGCTGCTGCCCGGCGTGTGCGCCCTGCTGTTCGGCGGCGGCACGCTGCTCTCCGAAGGCCGCGTCGATCCGGGGATCGTGTCCTACGTCGTGCTGGGGTTGCTGGTGGGGGCATTGGGTGTCGTGCTGCTCGTGGCGGCGATTCGGGGGCGGCGGTCGTGAGCAGCGATTGCCGGCTCCGCCCATGACAGTTTTGCAAAGCGGGTGAACCAGGCCCGTTTGCCGCCAAATTCAGCTAACCAAACCCCCAAACAACCCATTGTTTTTTGGCGTTTTCTGAATATATTGCGCCGCAACGCGTAAGGAGTCGCCCGGTCCATCGGCCGGGCTTCCTTTTTGGGGGATCGTAACCCCCTCGATTCCGTTTTTTGGAGCGTGGTCCGGAAGGGCTGATCCCGGTTTCCGGTGAGATCGCGCTGTCATCGCACGACCCTAGAAGATAGAGCCATGAACCTTCGCAACGTCGCCATCATCGCCCACGTCGACCACGGCAAGACCACGCTCGTCGACCGCCTGCTCCAGCAATCCGGCACCTACCGCGACAACCAGCGGGTGGTCGAGCGCGCCATGGATTCCAATGATCTCGAGCGCGAGCGCGGCATCACCATCCTCGCCAAGGCGGCCTCCGTGCAGTGGAAGGACACCCGCATCAACATCGTCGACACCCCCGGCCACGCCGATTTCGGCGGCGAGGTCGAGCGCATCCTCAACATGGTGGACGGCGCGCTGGTGCTGGTCGACGCCGCCGAGGGCCCGCTGCCGCAGACCAAGTTCGTGGTGTCCAAGGCGCTCAAGGTCGGCCTGAAGCCGATCGTCGTCATCAACAAGGTCGACCGCCCCGACGCGCGGCCGACCGAGGTCATCAACGAGGTGTTCGACCTGTTCGCGGCGCTCGACGCCAGCGAGGAGCAGCTCGATTTCCCGATTCTTTACGGGTCGGCCAAGCAGGGCTGGATGGCCGAGACCCCGGAGGGTCCGAAGGACAAGGGCATGCAGCCGCTGTTCGACCTGATCCTGCGCCATGTTGCGCCGCCGACCGTCGAGGAAGGCCCGTTCCGCATGATCGGCACCATCCTGGAGGCCAATCCCTATCTCGGCCGCATCATTACCGGCCGCATCACCTCCGGCAGCATCAAGCCGAACCAGCAGGTGAAGGTGCTGGGCGGCGACGGCAAGCTGATCGAAAGCGGCCGTATCACGAAAATCCTGGCGTTCCGCGGCATCGAGCGCACGCCGCTCGACGAGGCCGAAGCCGGCGACATCATCGCCATCGCCGGACTGACGAAGGGCACGGTCGCCGATACCTTCTGCGATCCCTCCGTCGAGACGCCGCTGACGGCGCAGCCGATCGATCCGCCGACGGTGTCGATGTCGTTCATCGTCAACAACTCGCCGCTCGCGGGTACCGAAGGCGACAAGGTGACGAGCCGCATGATCCGCGACCGCCTGCTGCGCGAAGCCGAAGGCAATGTCGCGCTGCGCGTGACCGAAGCTTCCGACAAGGATTCCATGGAGGTCTCGGGCCGCGGCGAATTGCAGCTCGCGATCCTGATCGAGACCATGCGCCGCGAGGGCTTTGAGCTCTCGGTGTCCCGGCCGCGCGTCGTGCTGAAAAAGGACGAGACGACCGGCGGCTGGCAGGAGCCGGTCGAGGAAGTCGTGATCGACGTCGACGAGGAGCATTCCGGCGTCGTCGTGCAGAAGATGAGCGAGCGCAAGGCCGAGATGATCGAGATGCGCCCCTCCGGCGGCAATCGTTTGCGTTTGGTGTTCTACGCGCCGACCCGCGGCCTGATCGGCTATCAGGGCGAACTGCTCACCGACACCCGCGGCACCGCGATCATGAACCGCCTGTTCCACGGCTACGCGCCGTTCAAGGGCGAGATCCAGGGCCGCCGCAACGGCGTCTTGATCTCCAACGACCAGGGCGAGGCGGTCGCCTACGCCATGTTCAAGCTGGAAGACCGCGGCCCGATGATGATCGAGCCGGGTTGGAAGGTCTACAAGGGCATGATCGTCGGCGAGCACACCCGCGACAACGACCTCGAGATCAATGTGCTCAAGGGCAAGCAGCTCACCAACATCCGCACCACGTCCAAGGACGAGGCGGTGCGGCTGACGCCGCCGATCAGGATGACGCTGGAAAAGGCGCTCGCCTATATCGAGGACGACGAGCTGGTCGAGGTCACGCCGAAATCGATCCGGCTGCGCAAGAAGTTCCTCGACGCCAATGACCGCAAGCGCGCGGAAAAGGCCAAGGAGGCGGTGGCCTGAGTGGGCGAATAGCGAATGGCGAGTAGCGAATAGGGGCTGTTTGCGCATCTTTTGGTTTGCGATACGCTATTCGCCATTCGCCACTCGCCATTCGCCTGTCACATGTCTCTCCCCTCCTCCGTCGACGTCGCCATCATCGGCGCGGGTGCCGCCGGCCTCGGCGCCGCGCATGCGCTGAAAGATTCCGGCCTCTCCTGCATCGTGCTGGAAGCGCGCGACCGCGTCGGCGGCCGCGGCCACACCATCATGGCCGCGCCGGACATCACCTTCGACCTCGGCTGCGGCTGGCTGCATTCGGCGAACAAGAACGCCTTCGTCAAGATCGCCGAAGAGCTGGGCTTCGAGCTCAACAAGACGCTACCGCCCTGGCGCGAGCGCGCCTACGGCAAGGCCTTTCCGCCGGAGGAGCGCGCCGACTTCATCCGCTCGCTCGACGAGGTGTTTCAACGCATGCACGATGCGGCCAGGAATGCAGCCAGGAGCGGCCACGATGCCCCGGCCGACACCTGTCTCGAGCCCGGCAATCGCTGGAATCCGATGATCGATGCGATCTCGACCTACATCAACGGCTGCGAGCTGGACCAGGTCTCGATTCTCGATTTCGACGCCTATGAGGACACCAACATCAATTGGCGGGTGCGGCGCGGCTATGGCGCGCTGATGGCGGCCTATGGCGCGCCGCTGCCGCTCGCCTTCAATTGCGCCGTCACGCGGATCGATCATTCCGCAAAGCGCGTGCGTATCGAAACGTCGCTGGGCGCACTGACCGCTGACAAGGTCATCGTCACCATCCCCACCAATCTGATCGCCGACGAGACGATCCGCTTTCATCCGGCGCTGCCGGACAAGGTCGATGCAGCCGCCCACCTCCCGCTCGGCCTCGCCGACAAGGTGATGCTGGCGCTGGACGATGCCGAGGCGCTGCCGAGCGAAGGCAATCTGCGCGGCGCGACCATGCGCACCGAAATGGGCACCTATCATCTGCGCCCGTTCGGCCAGCCCTGCATCGAAGGCTTTTTCGGCGGGCGTTTTGCGCTGGCGCTGGAGGACGCCGGCGATGGCGCGATCGCCGCCCACTCGATCGACGAGATCGTCTCGTTCCTCGGCAACGATTTTCGCCGCAAGCTGAAACCGCTGAAGGAATCGCGCTGGGCCCGCGACCCCTTCGCCCGCGGCTCCTATTCGCACGCGCTCCCCGGCCATTCCGGCAAGCGCGCGGTGCTGGCCGCGCCGGTCGATGAACGGCTGTTCTTTGCGGGAGAAGCCACCTCGCCGAACTTCTTCTCGACCGCTCATGGGGCGCATGACTCGGGTGAGAGGGCTGCGAAGGAAGTGCTGGCAGCGAAGTCCCACAAATAACCCCGTCATTGCGAGGAGCGTAGCGAAGAAGCAATCCAGAGTTCTTCCTCGGAGATGGCTCTGGATTGCTTCGCTTCGCTCGCAATGACGGCGACTACTCCATCACCCTCGCCCGCAACTCCGCATCCGGCACGATGCACTCGTCGTACTTCCCGAAAATCCGGTAGCGGTTCCGGGCAACCAGGTTGTAGACGCCGTCGCGGATGAAGCTCGGCACGGCGAGCAGCACGCGCACCCAACCCCATCCCGGCAGGCACGACAGCACCGTCAGCGCGCCGTCGGATTTGAAATACGCCACGCCGCCATGGATGACCGCGTTGGTGTCGGGATCGCCGGCGTCGATGCCGAGAGCCCGCGCGAGCCGCGCGCCGTAGGGCGACTGGATGGTGGTGAAGCGGAAGCGCGCGGCCGTGTCGCGCGCGGCGACGAAGCGGACCCAGCGCGAGCAGAAGATGCAGACGCCGTCGAACAGGATGACGTCGTCGTCGGGCCAAATTCTTGTTGCGTCGTTCATCTTCCATCCAGCGTCAGCAGCGCCACGAGCATCAGCACGATCGCGGGTCCGGTCTTGACCAGCGCGCCGAGCGGCTCGATCCAGAGATCCGGCGTCAGGATCGCCGTGCCCGCCATGTAACCGAGCGACACGAACGATCCCCGCGATCAGACCGATGGCGCAGGTACGGCGGAAGGCGATCAGCACGCCGACGCCGATGTCCATCAGGCTGGTGATGCCGGCGAACGGCGTCACCAGCCATCGGCGGAAAGCCGTGCTCGGCCAGGATCGCTTTCGTCGCGGGAAAGGAGATCACCAGCGCGATGAAGCCGGAGGCGACCCAGAACAGCACGAGGCTCGCAATGATCAGCGCCTTCATCAGGAACAGCCGCGCGAACCATTTGTCCTGGATGGTCGCGGAGCGCCGGCCGATCGCCTGCGAAATGGTCTTCGGCACGATGCCGGTCGCCTGCATCCACGCGGCGGGATCGCCGGCCACGCCACGGCGCAGTTCTGCGATCGCGGTCGAGCGCATCGGCGGCATCCAGCCGAGCCGGCTCACCAGATCGCCGCACTTCGCGCCGAGATCGAGCAGAAAGGTTGGCATGGTCATCCGCGGCCAATCTGCGGTGCCGAATGCAAATCGGAATTGATCGATCACGCCGCCGAGCGAAATCTTCTGCGGCTGCATCAAGTCCCAGCTCACGGCGCGCGAAGCGAGATCGTCGGGCTCTTGCGCCGCGAGCCATGTCACGGTCACCGCGATATCCTCCACCGCGACCGGCTGGAATGGCGTGGCGGATTCTTCTGCCGGCAGGGCCAACGGAAAGGCCGCGAGCGCGCGGACCATGGCGCTGCCGCCATAGGCCGAGGGCGCGACCACGAAGCCGGGCCGCAGGATCGCGTAAGAAATGCCGGACGCCTCGATAAGCCGCTCCGCCTCGCGCTTGGTCTTGCTGAAGGCGGTGTGGTCCTCATTCGCAGCACCGGGAATCGAGACGTGGATCAGGCGGATGACGCGCCCGCTGTCCTTGATCGCCTGCAACAGCCGCTCGACGAAGTCACGATGCACCGCGCGGGTGTCGCTGCCGGGCCCGTCCTGCAGCACGCCGAGGCAATTGACCACGACATCGATACGACGGTCCCGCAGCAGCCGCGCCAGCGCGGCGGTGGCCATCGCCATGACCGGCATTTCAAGGTCGAACGCGTTCGAGCGCTGCGAGGCGGAAAAGTTGCGCGCGATGCCAAGTGTCTCGAAACCTCGGATGCGCAGATCATCGGTGACGTAGCGCCCGATCAGGCCGGAGGCGCCGAGCACTAGTATTTTTCGAGAATTTTCACTCATCTTAAAACGGCTTTGCGATCATCAGATACAGAATAATCATCACCGAGCCGAAACCGGGGATACCGAACACGAACCAGCGGCGAAACAGCGCAAAATAGCGTGGCGGCAGCGGCTGGCCTTTCTCGGCTGCCATTCGCGCAAGATCGCGCATCTCCCTCTGCATGAAGATCACGGGCACCCAGAACAGGCCGGCGACCGCATAGAGCGCAAGCGAGGTGGCAAGCCAGCCCTCCGAGGGGGCGGTCGACGACAACGTCATCAATATGCCCCCGGTGACGGGCTGGGCGATCACCGCCGACAGCGTGAACAGCATGTCGGCCAGCACGACCACGGAGGCCGTGCGCGCGATGAAGGCAGCGTCGCGGGAACGATGCGCCATCAGCATGAAGAAGGCGATGCCGGAGCCGGTGCCGAGGATGACGATGGCGCCGAGCACATGCAGATATTTGACGATGAAATAGAGCGTCATCGTTTCTTCACCGGCGGCGCTTGCGCCTTCAGCGCGCGATCGAGCTCGGACGCGGCGAGTTTAACCCCGCCTTCGGTCTCGGGCAGCCAATGTCCCTCGCTGCCGAACGCCGGCAACGCGCGAAACTCGGCCTTGCCGCCGCCGCCGCGGAAGGCGTCCACCAGTTTCTTCGAAAACTCCGGTGAAAAATATGTGTCGTTCGCCGCGACCAGCCAGGTCACCGGCACCCGGGCCCCTTTTCCGAACGTGGTGGCCGCGGCCAGCAGCGTCTGCGGCGCGCAAATCCGGTTCTCGAAATCATTGGCATGGCCGCCGCGCCCCGGCGCGAAGGCGATGATGGCCGAGATCGCCTTGAGGTCCGACTTGGGGTCCGACTTGGGGTCCGACTTGGGATCTTCGGCCGCCAGCGCCAGCGCGCCCCAACCTCCGGCCGAGTGGCCGATCACAATTGCGGCATCGGGCCGGATGGAGGGCTGGCCGCGCAAATATTCCATGGCGAGCCGGATCTGGTCGGCGGTCGCGCGGCCGGAGCGGGCGTAATCGGCCTCGTCGCAGCCGCCCTGGTCCTCCAGATAAGCGCCGGCGGTCGCGCCGTGGCCGAGCCGCTCCGGCACCAGCACTGCAAAGCCGCGCCCGACCAGGAACGCCGCCAGCGCCCGGTATTCCGGCTGCGGCATTTGCGCGCGACGCAGCACGTTCTGGGTGGTCGCGTGCGCGATCACCGCCAGACGGAACGGCCCGGCGCCGGGCGGGCGAAACAGCACCGCATGCGCCGCACGGTCGCCCTCAGGCGACGGCAGCAGCCATTGCTGCTCGCGGTTGGGCTCGCCTTCCGCGCCCTGCGGACCGTAAGGGGGCGGCGGCAGCGGGGTCTGCTGGACGAAGACCGCCAGGGCCACGAACGCAACGAGCAATTTCAGCGAACGCATGAGAATTCGAACACCGCCCCGACCGTCCAGCACAAAAGACTATCCACAGCGAATCAATGCCAGCGAATTTTGTGTGTAGTCGTCGTCCGCCTCCGCATCTCAATCACCATCGAGCGGCCGTTGGTCGATTTACCCCCAGCGGCATCGGCGAAATACCGGCCAAGGCAGCACCGTGTCTTTTTTCGGCACACCCTGTCAAAAAACTGATGCAGAAAGTCCACAGGTTAACCGATAATTAAGGATGCACCTTGAAGGCGGGCCGCTGAGTTGCTTTGATAACGCCCTATGAGCACTACCCTAATCGAGGTTCGGCCGGCCAAGGCTGCGGATGCTACCGCGGTCGCGTCCACCCATGACGAAGCCTGGCGTTCGGCCTATCAGGGCATCATTCCCGGCTCCGAGCTGGAAAAGCTGATCAATCGCCGGGGACCGCAGTGGTGGGATTCGGCGATCCGCAAAGGCAGCCGCGTCAGCGTGCTGGTGTTCGGCGACAAGATCGCGGGCTACGCCAATTACGGCCGCAACCGCGCCCGCAGCCTGCATTTCGAAGGTGAAATCTACGAGCTTTACCTGCGTCCGGAGTTCCAGGGCCTCGGCTTCGGCCGCCGGCTTTTCTCGGCCGCCAAGCGCGATCTCGCCCAGAGCGGGCTGAAGAGCATGGTGGTCTGGGCGCTCTCCGACAACGATCCCGCCACCGAATTCTACCGCGCGCTCGGCGGCCGCATGGTGGCGCGTTCCTCGGAACGGTTCGGGCCGAAGTCGCTCGACAAGGTCGCGTTCGCCTGGACGAACTGACGTCCGCCTGAGATCGCTTGCACTTGACACCTCGTCATGGCCGGGCTTGACCCGGCAATCCATCGTTCTTGAAAAAGCTTTCGTGAAGATCGATGGATACGCGGGGCAAGCCCGCGTATGACAGGTGTATATTGACGATCCGCGAACGCCCTTGAACCAGAGAGCCGCCCATGCGCATTGACGCCATCCCGATCGGGATCGATCCGCCGCGCGAGGTCAACGTCATCATCGAAGTGCCGGTCGGCGGCGAGCCGATCAAATACGAGATGGACAAGGAGGCCGGCACGCTGGTGGTCGACCGCTTCCTCTATACCGCCATGCGCTATCCCGGGAATTACGGCTTCATCCCGCACACGCTTTCCAACGACGGCGACCCCTGCGACGTCCTGGTCGCCAACACCCGCGCCATTGTGCCCGGCGCCGTCATGAGCGTGCGGCCGGTCGGCGTGCTGTTGATGGAAGACGAAGCCGGCGGCGACGAGAAGATCATCGCGGTGCCGTCGTCAAAGCTGACCCAGCGCTACGACAAGGTGAGG
Source organism: uncultured Alphaproteobacteria bacterium (assembly GCA_963831505.1). Classification (GTDB taxonomy): domain Bacteria; phylum Pseudomonadota; class Alphaproteobacteria; order Rhizobiales; family Xanthobacteraceae; genus Bradyrhizobium. The sequence goes on from CAWHQY010000106.1 coordinate 161,157, forward strand.
ACCTACAGCGATCTCCCCGAGATCACGCTGCAGCAGATCCAGCACTTCTTCGAGCACTACAAGGATCTCGAGCCCGGCAAATGGGTGAAGGTCCTGCGCTGGGGCGGCGCCGAAGACGCGCACCGGCTGATCGAAGAGGGAATCAAGAGGGCGAAGAAATAGGATGCTCTGTCGTTCCGGGGCGCGAGCGTAAGCGAGCGAACCCGGAACCTCGAGATTCCGGGTTCGCGCTTCGCGCGCCCCCGGCATGACGGAGGTTCACACCCCCGGCTTCGGCAGCCCGGCGATCGCGCAGGCGGCGCGCAGCGTATTCACGAGCAGGCACGCCACCGTCATCTGCCCGACGCCGCCGGGCACCGGCGTGATGGCGCCGGCGACATTCACCGCTTCCTGATAGGCGACATCGCCGACCAGCCGCGGCTTGCCGCCGTCCGCCGCGGGCAGGCGGTTGATACCGACATCGATCACGGTAGCACCCGGCTTGATCCAGTCGCCGCGCACCATCTCGGGCTTGCCGACCGCGGCATAGACGAGATCGGCGCGCGCGGTGAGTTTTGGCAAATCCCGCGAGCGCGAATGCGCGATCGTCACCGTGGCGTTCTCGTTCAACAGCAGTTGCAGCAGCGGCCGGCCGACCAGGTTGGAGCGGCCGATCACGATCGCATTCATGCCCTCGAGCGAGGCATGCACGCTCTTGCTCAGGATGATGCAGCCGAGCGGCGTGCAGGGCGACGGCGCCTCAAAGCCGCCGGCGAGCCGGCCGGCATTGCTCGGATGCAGCCCATCGACATCCTTGGCGGGATCAATGGCGTTGATGATGGTCTCGGTATGCAGCGATTTCGGCAGGGGAAGCTGCACCAGGATGCCGTGCACCGCCGGGTCGCGGTTGAGGGTTACGATCAGCGCCAGCAGATCGGATTGAGACACGTCGGCCGGCAGCTTGTGCTCGAAGGAGGCCATGCCGGCCTCCTGGGTCTGCTTGTGCTTGCTGCGGACATAGACTTCGCTGGCGGGATCGTTGCCAACCAAAACCACCGCGAGCCCCGGCACTACCCCGTGATCGCGCTTGACCCGCACGACTTCGGCGGCGACGCGACCGCGAAGCTCGGCAGCAATGGCTTTTCCATCGATGATCCGGGCCGTCATCTCACTCCTTTGTTTTGGGCATGGTCAGAACGCGCAAGGCTTCGCCGAGCTGCCTGGGGTCGCCGTCGACGGCGACCTGCTTGATCCGCGAGGTGGCGCCCGACAGCAATCGCACGCTTGCCTTGGATACGCCGAGCGATTTCGCGAGCAATTCCGTTACCGCGCGGTTGGCTTCGCCGCCTTCGGCGATCGCGCGCACCCTCACCTTCACCACGCTGCGGCCGTTCGCGAGCGTCTCGATGCCGTCTATATCGTCGCGGCCGCCGCGCGGCGTCACCCGCAGGCTGACGCTGACGCCGGCGGGGGAATATCTCCAGGGATCCATCGAGGATCAGAACACCGAGGGATAGATGTAATAGGTAATCACCCGCTCGATGAACATGATGATCAGGATCAGGATGATCGGCGAGATATCGAGGCCGCCGAGATTGGGCAGGAAATTGCGGATCGGCGCCAGCACGGGCTCGGTGATTCGGTACAGGAATTCCGCCACCGCCGCGACGAACTGGTTGCGGGTGTTGACCACGTTAAAGGCGATCAGCCAGGACAGGATGGCGGACGCGATCAGGAGCCAGATGTAGAGATCGAGGACGATCAGGATGATGTCGAGAACGGCGCGCATGCTGGGGAAACTCTAAGACTTCGATCGCGGGTGGGCTTCGGTGCTAGATATCGGTTCCACCCCGCGCAAACAAGGGAAGCGATCGGCCAATCGCCCGAAAAGCTGCGATTTTCGCCGTCCCGGCGCGGCTTTCCGACCGGCTTTTCTTGACTTGACCTTGGCGCGGACTTAAATGGCGCCACTGTCCGCCGCCTCATTTGTATGAGGCAGCCGCGGAAGGGGCCATAGCTCAGCTGGGAGAGCGCGTCGTTCGCAATGACGAGGTCGGCGGTTCGATCCCGCCTGGCTCCACCAGCCTTCGCTCGCTTCGCGAGCTTCGGCTGGGCAAGCCACGCCCGGCTCTCTCGTAGCGAAGTGAGCGAAGGCTGTCGCGCCGTAGCCCGCAAGGGCGAAGGCGGACCTCGGCATGAAGGATACCCTCACCTCCCCGTAAACCTAGGCGGCCGTTTCTCCACAAAACTCGCCACGCCCTCGCGGAAATCGGCGCCGCGCAGCGCCACGATCATCTCGCGATTGGCGTCGATGGTCGCTTCCGCCAGCGTCTGGAACGGCACGTCGTAAACCTGCCGCTTGATGACAGCGATCGCGCTCGGCGAGACGAAGTCGGCTAGATCGCGCGCATAGGCATAGGTTTCCTCCCGCAGCTTCTCTGCCGGGTAGAGCCGGTTGACCAGCCCCATGCGCAGCGCCTCGTCGCTGGAGACGCGCCGCGCCGACATCAGCAAGTCGAGCGCGTTGGCATGGCCGACGATGCGCGGCAGCATCCAGGAGATGCCGTGTTCGGCGATCAACCCGCGCCGCGCGAAGGCGGTGGTGAACACCGCGCCTTCGGCCGCAAAGCGCAGGTCGCAATAAAGCGCGTGCACGAGCCCGATGCCGGCGGTCGCGCCGTTCAGCATGCCGATGACCGGTTTCGGAATCGACGGATAATAGGCGTAGCGCGTCTGCCAGTCGGGCCTGCGATTCATGTCGAAAGGCGGGATGTTTTCCGCGCGCCGCATGGCGTCGGGATCGATGGTCTTGAGCGCTTCCATGTCGGCGCCGGCGCAGAAGGCGCGGCCCGCGCCGGTCAACACGATGACGCGAACATCGTCGTCGGCGCTCGCTTCCTTCATGGCTTCGCGGACATCGTGCTCCATGACCGCTGTCCATGCATTCATCCGGTCCGGCCGGTTGAGCGTGATGGTCGCGATCTTCTCGCTGACGTCATAGAGAATGTGCTGATAGGCCATCATCGTCCTCCCGCTGCCTGTCGCTGCAAGCTTGGGAGCGAGCCTAGCACATCGTTCAATACGAGATTCTTCCGCGAGGCGGAAAACGCTGTCGCGCTATTCGGCGGCCTGCGCCAGCATCATCGCAGGCGCCTGCGCCAGCCAGCCGACGAGAAAGGATTCGAGCCAGGCGCGCTCGACCGCGTCATGGATCGCGCGTCCCTCGAAATGCTTTTCGCGCGGCTGTGCGCCCGGCAGATCCGTGCTCCCGTGCGTCGTCCAGCAGCACATCATCCGGTAGGTCACATCGGGATGAAACTGCAGGCCGAACGCATTGTCCCACTGGAACGCCTGTATCGGGAAGTCGTCACCTTCGGCCAGCAACGTCGCGCCCCGCGGCAGCTCAAATCCCTCGCGATGCCAGTGATAGACCTGCGCGGGCCAGTCCGGGCACAGCGCGAGCCCGGCCTGGGTCGGGCGGACCGGATAGTAGCCGATCTGGGTCTGACCCTCTGGGTGCAGCGCGACCCTGGCACCCAGTTGTTTCGCGAGCATCTGCGCGCCGAGGCAGATGCCGAGGAACGGCCGCTGTTCCTTCAAGGGCACCGCGATCCATTCGATCTCGCGGCGGACGTAGTCATCGGCGTCATTGGCGCTCATCGGCCCGCCGAAAATGACGGCGCCGGCATGCTCGTCGAGCGTTTCGGGCAGCGGATCGCCGAACCGGGGCCGGCGGATGTCGAGCGGATATCCCAGCGCGCGCAACACGTTACGGATCCGGCCGGGGGTGGAGCTTTCCTGGTGGAGGACGACCAGAACCGGCCGCAAAGCCTCTCGGCTGGCGGCTGATCGCAGCGAAATGACTGGTTCCTGCCTCGTCATGACAACTGCAATCTTAGCTAAACAGCGGTTAACATCGTGTGAGCCCCAGCACGTTGGCGCGGGGATTCCCAAGCAAGCGGCGGGCAAGCCGGCCCTTTTAGCGCCGGCGCATCTGGAAGCCGCCGACAGCGGCCAGGATGAAGCCGCGCGGAAACAGGCGAAGCATCAGCGGCACAAGCTTGATGCCGAAACCGGGCAGCACGGCGCGCTTGTTCGCCATCAGCCCGCGATAGCCCTGCCGCGCGACGTCGGCGGCCGAGACATCCAGGATCGCCGAATCGAAGCCTGGCTGGAAGCCGGCCCGCGCCTGGAACTCCGTCTGCACGGGTCCGGGACAAAGTACCGTCACCCGGACACCGTGCGGCTTCAGCTCCTGCCGGAGCGCCTCGGTGAACGACACCACAAAGGCCTTCGACGCATAATACACGGCCATGCCGGGCCCGGGCAGGAAGCCTGCGATCGAGCCGACATTAAGGATGCCGCCGCGATGCTTGATCACGCTGGGCGCGAGGCGCAGCGTCAGATCGGTCAAGGCACGGATATTGACGTCGATGATGCCGAGCTGTTCGGCCCGATCGAGCTCGGTTGCATTGCCAAACAGGCCGAAGCCGGCATTGTTGACGAGGTACTCGACCTCAGCGTCCGCCGCGCGCAACGAGGCTTCGATCTTGTCGGCGGCATCTCGATCCTGCAGGTCGCAGGGAACCAGGATCGGCAGCTTGCCGCCCGCGCTCGTGATTTCATGGGCGATCGCGTCGAGGCGATCTGCACGGCGCGCCGTCAGCGCCAGGCGATGACCGTTCGCGGCGAAGACGCGCGCCAGTTCAGTGCCGATGCCTGCCGAAGCACCGGTTATCAGCGTCACACGCTCGGTCACAGTCCAATTCTCTTGAATCAATCAGGGAATGCCACGATGGCGACGAGAGCACAGGGCCGCGGTGGGATGCAAGCCGTCCCACTGGCATGGCATTGTGCAGCATTGTGCACAAACGCCGGATGCGTCGATCTGCCTTATTTGCCGGAACTAATTGAACTTGCGGACACATTAAAGTTTCGTCATGTGGGCAACCGGGATGCACTGTCGCAAGATCGCAACGCAGCGACGCCGCTTAATCGCCCGAAGCCGTCGCCGACCGCTTCTCGGCGACGCGATGCTTGAGCTCAAGCCGGTCGCGCGACGAAATGCCCAGGAGATCGGCGGCGCGCCAGACCACATTGTCCTCGAACTCGGTCACGTTGCCGTCGGCATAGGCCAGCTCCCACATCATCTCGACGATGCGCAGCCGTCCGGCTTCGTCGACCGTACGCATGATGACACTGGTGAAATGATAGAGATCGACCGCCTCACCCTCGACGAGCGTCGCGGAAGCAATCAGGTGATCCGCGGTGCCGCGGTCAAGTCCGAAGCGGCTTTCGATCAGGCTGTGCAGCTTGCGCTTTTCGGTTTCGGATGGTTCGCCATCGAGCGAGACCACGTGGATCAGGAGCGCGGTCGCCGCGAGCTGATAGCCTGTATCGTCAAGACTGCGCTCCGTATGCGGGGAAACCACGTCGGCGATGAATTGGCGCAATCCGTCGAGCATCGAAATACCTGTCTGATGAATCCTGCTTGAGGGGTTATATGGCGCGGAACGCAACCCGCGCAATCCGTGCCGATTGCCGCATGCATTACGTTTGGGCAATCTCCCCGTTATTGCGAGTCAACGGGTCCGCGCAATGACGGGAGCCATTAAGGTATCTCGTACACCACCATCTTGTCGGCGATGCCGCGCAGCGCCGCCTGCTTCTGGATCGGCTTGATCGCCTCCTTCTCCAGGATGGTGGCAACTTCCGGCGCGTCGTTGACCGGCGCGGTGATGTGAATCTCCTGCGAGGTCGACAGGCTCTGCACGCGCGCGGCGATATTGACGGTCTGGCCGAAATAGTCCTGCCGCTCGTTGAGCATCACCGCCAGGCATGGCCCCTCGTGGATGCCGATCTTGACGACGAGATCGTTGCTGCCGCGCTCGACGTTGAGCCGGTCCATCGCCGCACGCATCTTCAAGCCCGCGACGAGCGCATGCTCGGGCCGGATGAAGGTCGCCATCACGGCGTCGCCGATGGTCTTCACCACCGCGCCCTTCTCGGCGGCGATGATCTCGAGCAGCGCGCTGAAATGCGCGCGCACGAGGTCGAAGGCGGTGAGATCGCCGACCCGCTCATAGAGCGCGGTCGAACCCTTGAGGTCGGTGAACAGGAAGGTCAGCGAAGTGATCTTCAGCCGCTGGTCGGCATTGAGATTGTCGGCCTTGAACACGTCGCGGAAGGTCTGGTTCGACAGCATCCGCTTGGCGGTCAGGAACGGTCGCCGGTTGCCCAGCAGATGATGCAAGCGATCGGCGGCGATGAAAACCGTCGGCAGCGCGCGGACCCCGGCCTGGTTGTCGATCGACAGCCGCAACGGGCCGGGGCGCATGGTGATGCTTCCGGTCGGCGGATGCGACTTGTTGTAGATCAGTGAAAGCTGCTGGCGCTCCTTGGTCGGCTCGCCCTGCACATCGATGAACTGCGCGGAATGCGTCACCGGCTCGAACACGATGATGAATTGCGCCGGCAGTTGCAACGAGAGCACCGCTTTTTCGCCGGGCGGAAGCTCGAGCGCATCGAGGGTGACCTCGTCGGTCAGCGATACAAATGACGCCGGGTCGAGATCGATGCCGGAACTCCAGAACACCTGCTTGTAGTATTCCCAAAGCGGCAGGCTGTGGGGATCATGCGCGGCGATGCGGCGGACGCGCGGGGTGACGGTGAAGGCGACCTCGACCTGCTCGTCGACCGAACATTCGTAGCCGCAGGCGCACAGGCCGCAATGATAGTCGTCGGGGCGCAGCGCCTTCAACGTGTCGTGGACATCGAGCACGCCGCTGCAGCCCGGGCACAGCACGTTCCAGCCGAGATCGAACAGGCCGAGTTTCGAGGCCTGCAGGAAGCCCGAGATCGTCTTTTCCTCGTCAAGGCCGGTCCGCCTGGAGAAATCCAGCGCGTTGACGCGGTTGAGCTCGTGGTCCTTGCCGTCCTTGACCAGCCGGACGATGGCATCGGCCACCGCCGGGTCGGCGGACTGCTGCAACAGTGAAAACTGGGCCTCGATGTCGCTCATGACAGGTTACCAGATGGGATGCCCATCGGCCGTCGGCAATGCCGGCCGGGGCATTGTTTGGCGCGCAGCCGCCCGGAATCAAGTCCGGACGGGCGATCCGGCTGGCGGAGCGTCCTAGCGCGGTTTGATGACAAACAACGGCGAGCGGTCGGGCTGCGTCGTCACCACGCCGACCGGGGTCACCGGCGTCTTGTCGATCAGCTCGACGCGGAACGCGCCGATCAGCTTGGCCAGCGCCAGCGTCGCTTCGACCTGCGCGAAATGCGCGCCTATGCAGATCCTTGGACCGGCGCCGAACGGCAGATAGGCAAAGCGGTCGGGCGGCGGGTTGGGCGCCATGAAGCGCTGCGGGATGAAGGCGTTGGGATCGCGCCAGAGCTTTTCGTGCCGGTGCAACAGCCAGGGCGCGATCAGGATCACGTCCCTGGCCTTGACCGGCAATCCGGCCACCGTGTCGGCCGCATAGGCGGCGCGCGCGATCAGGAAGGCCGGCGGATAGAGCCGCATGGTCTCGTCGATGACGGCGCGCGTGAATTTGAGCCGCTCGGCGTCGAACGTGCCTCCGGCGTCGTTCACCTCGGCGGCGACTTCGTCCTGGGTCGCGGGGTCGAGCGCCAGCAGATAGAGCGACCAGAACAGCGCGGTCGCGGTGGTCTCATGGCCGGCGAGGATCATGGTCGCGACCTCGTCGCCGAGCTGCTCGTCGGTGAACGCCTTGCCGGTCTCCGGATCGCGCGCCGCCTCCATCAGCTCGAACAGGTCGCGCGGCGGCGCGCCCTCCTGCTTGCCGGCGGCGCGGCGCTCGGCCATCAACATCGCGACAAAGGCGGTCCATCGCTTGCGGAAGCGCGCGCGGCGAAAATCCTGCGGCGTCTTCCACCACAGCGGCAGCGCGAGATCGAGCAGATGCGGCCGCGCGAGCTTGTCGCCATATTCCATGACGAAGTCGCGCAATGCCGCGCCGTGACGTTCCATCCCGAACGAGAACATGGTGCGGCCGGCGATCTCCAGCGTCATGCGCTGCATCACTTCGCGCAGGTCGACGGGCGCATTCATCTTGCCCTTCAGCGCGGCGATGGTCTCGTCGGTCACCGCGATCATGTGCGGGACCAGCGTCGATACCGCGCGCGGGGTGAAAGCCGGCGCCAATGTGCGGCGCTGATGCTTCCAGGCGCGGCCTTCGGCGATCAGAAGCCCCTGGCCGAGCATCGGCCGCAACACGCGGAAGCCGGTCGGCGTGCGCGTATAGTTCTCGTAATTGTCGACCAGCACATGCTTGATCGCGTCGGGCGTATTGAGGATGAAGCTGGAGCGGCCGAAGAAGCGGCCCTGCAGCACGTCCTCCTCATAGGCGGCCTGGCCCCAGGTGGCGATCGCGCTGTCGCGCATCAGGCGCATCCGCTCGAGCGCGCCCATACTCTCGGGCGCCCGGGGCGGCGCCGGCGGCACGAGTGGCCGGCGGGTCACGGGCAGGTCGTAGGCTTCCGCGATGCTCATGCAATGGCCTCGTTCCAGTAACCCGGATGAGCGAAGCGACATCCGGGACAGCTTCGGAAACATCCCGCATATTGCTGCGCTCATACGGGCTACGTCACAGATAAATCAGCTAGTAAGTCAATTCGGCGACCGCAATCCTGTTTTCGGCAGCCGGCCAGGCCCGCGTCACAATCCGCTCTTCGTTGAACAGGCCGACGACACTGCGGCCGATTTCGCCGGCCGGCAGCCGCAGCGTGGTGACGGAATCCGTCGGCACGCCGGTCTTCACATCAGTGGGCTCCTTGCCGTCGAGCAGCACCACGTCGCGCGGCAGGCCGAAATACCCGCGCGGCCGCGACAGGATCACGATGGCGCCGGCGCCGGCATCGGCCGGGCCGAGCGGTCGCGCGGCGCGCAGATGAACGATGTCCGACGAACGCGGAAACGGCGACCGATAGAAATGCGTGATGGGCTGATCCTTCGAGGTCAACACGACTTCAAGCGGCCAGGAAGGATCGACCTGCACAGGTCCCCAGCGTCCGTCCTCACCGGTTTGCGAGCTGTGAATGGCGGCGCCGATCCGCTCGGCCGTATCGGGTGCGACGCGAAACACTTCGACGGCAGCACCTGCGACCGGGCGATTGGTCTGCACCCCGCCCGGCGTGCCCGTGACGAGCCTGCTCAATTTCACCTGAGCTTCCGGCACGATCGCCACGCGCTCCGGTTCACGGCCGGCGATGAATTTGAAGATCTCGCGAAAGGCGCGTGGATGATAGGCAGTCTCGCGGTGATCGACCGGCCCCAGCACGAGGTTGTTCGCACCCTTCAGCGCGGGGCCTTCGGTCGTGGCATTGGTCGGCACGCCCGGCTTTCCGACAAAGCGGCCGTCGGCCTGCGCAAATTTGTCGAGGCCGTCGCTGCGCAGCGTGAGGAAAGCGGTGTCCGGCGTCACCTCGCTCTCGCCCTCATTAAGGCCGCGCAGAAAGGATCCACGGCCATTGAACTCGCTGCCGGGATTGCCTCCCAGGTAGCGCGCCGGTGCCCTTCAGGATCGTCCGCCGCGACAGGCCCACCCCTTGATCCCCCAGATTTTTCAACATCCTAGCCGCCCTGCCCCGCCGCCAAATGCCTGTCAACCCTCTGGACAGAGTACAACTTTCGCAGGCATCACTTGGACTGCAGGGAATCAAGCCATTTCAGGCCTACCGGACCCGGATATGACCGAAGCGACCACCCGCCCGCCTTTTTCCGCCGACGGTATCACCGCGCCGCTCCGCCACATGGTGTTCCGGCGCATCTGGCTGGCCAGCCTGCTCTCCAATCTCGGTATCCTGATCCAGGGTGTCGGCGCAGCCTGGGCGATGACCCAGATGGCCTCGTCCGCCGACAAGGTAGCGCTGGTGCAGACCGCGCTGATGCTGCCGATCATGCTGATCTCGATGCCGGCCGGCGCCATCGCCGACATGCACGACCGCCGCGTCGTGGCGATGATCTCGCTGGCGGTCGCGCTCACCGGCGCGACGACCCTCACGGTGCTGACCTGGCTCGGCTGGCTGGCGCCCAATCTGTTGCTGGCGCTGTGTTTCGTCGTCGGCAGCGGCATGGCGCTGTTCGGGCCGGCCTGGCAATCCTCGGTCAGCGAGCAGGTGCCCGGCGAGACCCTGCCCGCGGCGGTCGCGCTGAACGGCATCAGCTACAACATCGCCCGCAGTTTTGGACCGGCGATCGGCGGCGTGGTGGTCGCAGCCCTCGGTGCGGTCGCCGCCTTTGCGCTCAATGCGCTGCTCTATCTTCCGCTCTTGGTCGTGCTGTTCCTGTGGCAGCGCGAGAGCGAACCGTCGCGCCTGCCGCGCGAAAAACTCAACCGCGCCATGGTTTCCGGCGTGCGCTACATCACCAATTCGCCGCCGATCAAGATCGTGCTGACGCGCACCTTCGTGACCGGCCTGATCGGCGGCTCGCTCTCGGCGCTGATGCCGCTGGTGGCGCGCGACCTCCTGCATGGCGGCGCCCAGACCTACGGCATCATCCTCGGCGCCTTCGGCATGGGCGCGGTGATCGGCGCGCTCAATATCGGCGAGATCAGGAAGCGGCTCAGCGGCGAGTCCGCCATCCGCGCCTGCGCGATCTCGATGGCCGGCGCCATCGCGGCGGTCGCGGTGAGCGGCGAGCCGGTGCTGACCGCGGCGGCGCTGGTCGTAGCCGGCTCGGTCTGGATGCTTGCGGTCGCGCTGTTCAATATCGGCGTGCAGCTTTCCGCGCCGCGCTGGGTCGCGGGCCGCTCGCTCGCCGCCTTCCAGGCCTCGATCTCGGGCGGCATCGCGGTCGGGAGCTGGGGCTGGGGCCGCCTGACCGATGCGTATGGCGTGGAAACCGCGCTGCTCGTCTCTGCCGCGCTGATGCTCGTTTCGCCGCTGCTTGGCTTGATCATGCCGATGCCGCGCGTCGGCGCGCGCAACGAGGCTGCCGAGGTGCTCGCCGATCCCGAGGTGCAGTTGCAGCTCACCGGACGCAGCGGGCCGCTGGTGGTCGAGATCGAATACCGCGTCACGCAGGACGACGCGCGCGCCTTCCACAATGTGATGCAGGACGTGCAGCTCTCCCGCCAGCGCAACGGCGCCTATGGCTGGTCGATCGCGCGCGACATCGCCGATCCCGAATTGTGGACCGAGCGTTACCACTGCCCGACCTGGTTCGATTATTTGCGCCAGCGCAGCCGCTCGACCCAGTCGGAGCGCGCGCTGCACCAGCAGGCGATAGCCTACCATATGGGCCCGGACCCGGTGCGCATCCGCCGCATGCTGGAGCGGCCGTTCGGCTCGGTGCGCTGGAAGGAAGACACGCCCGACCGCGCCGCCAACGAGGTGTTGCCGGTGGTCGCGACGGCTGCGGGGAGCAGCACGTAGACAGGAATACCGTCACACGATCTGCATCGTCTCCACCGGCGCGTTCACCGCCTGCGACAGCACATGCAGCGCCTGGCTGAGCTCGGCGCGATTGCGCGCGGCGCCGAGGGAAACGCGCAGGCCGCGCGGCGCGGCGTCATTCACGGCGAACGCCTCTTCGCCGACCACAGCGAGTCCATTGCGCCTGAGATGCGCCAGCAGGTCGGGGCCATCCAGATGTTTCGGCAGCGGCATCCAGAGATGATGGCTGGCGGGACGCGCGGCGAACGCGATGCCTTTCAAAAAGCGCGTCGCAAGCTGCTGGCGCGCGGCGGCCTCGTTGCGGATCGCCTTGATGATATCATTGGCAACGCCTGAACGCAGCCAGTGCGTCAACAGCGCCACCATCAATGAAGGCGGCATTTGCATCGTGGCCTGCAATCCGCCGCGCATCTTCTGCTCGGTGGAAGGATCTGGCGCGAGCAGATAGGCCACGCGCAGCGCGGGTGCGATGCATTTGGCGATGCTTGCCGCGAAATAGGTTCGCTCCGGGATGAGATTGGCGATCGGCGAGACCTGCGGATCGAGCGGGCCATAGACGTCGTCCTCGATCAGCATGCTGCCTCGCTTGCGGATGATGTCGGCAATCGCCTTGCGCCGGACTGGCCCCATGGTCGCCGTGGTCGGATTTTGCTGCGTCGGCACCAGATAGACTGCTTTCGGCCTGTGCTTGCGAATGGCTTCATCGAGCGCGTCGGGACGCGCGCCCTCGCCGTCCATCGCGACGCCAACGAGGCGCACGTTCAGCCGCGCGGCCGCCGCCCGAACGCCGGGAAAGGTCAGCGCTTCCGTCACCACGACATCGCCCGGTGATGTCAGCGCGAGCAGCGCGTTGAAGATGATCGCCTGCGATCCGGGAAAGATCACGATGCGCTCCGGTGAAGCCCGTGGCACGCGCGGGCGCAGCCAGGACGCTGCAACCTCGCGTTCGTCCGCATTGCCGCCCGGCCGCGAATAGCTGAGAAACGCGCTGAAGCCGGCGGCGGAGCGGATATGCGCAAGCCCCTGCGCGATGCGCAGATCGAGATTGGCCTCGACCGGCTGCGGCGGCAGGTTCATCGACAGATCGATACTGACCGGCGCGGGGAGATCGTGCGCGGCGCGCGCCGTGGTCTCCGAGACGAACGTGCCCTGCCCGACCCGCGCTTCCAAAAGTCCGCGCCGCCGCGCTTCGCCATAGGCGCGCGTCACCGTGGTGAGGTCGAGATCGAGCGCAGAGGCCAGCGCCCGATGCGTAGGCAACCTTTGGCCGCGGACCAGCCGGCCGCTCGCGATATCTTCGGCGAGCGCGTCGACGATCCGCAGGAACATCGGGCCTTGCCATTCCGAAAGTGTAGGGACCCAATCCATGCAATTTACTGCTTTGTCTTTGATTGTATGGGTATCAATGCATATTGTATGGACAACCCAATAATCAAGGACGACGGCCATGACCCAACCGGTTTCCCTCCTCAAGGCGCTCGGACGCGGCTTTGCGATGAAGTGCCCGAACTGCGGGCGCGGCCACCTGTTTCGCCGCTTCCTGAAGGTCGCGGACCATTGCGAGGTGTGCTGTGAGGATTTCACGGCGCAGCGCGCCGACGATTTTCCCGCCTATCTCGTCATCGTCGTGGTCGGGCACTTGGTGGTGCCGACGTTGCTTGCAGTGGCCATCGCGTATGACCCGCCGGTCTGGCTGCAGCTTGCGATCTGGCTGCCGATCACGCTGTTCAGCTCGCTTGCACTCTTGCAGCCGACCAAGGGCGCGATCGTCGCCCTGCAATGGCAGACCGGCATGCACGGCTTTGAGGAGGCGAAGCGGCGGCGGGAGTCGTCAAGTGCCGATGATTCTGCACTCGCCGTGCGAGTGGCTGCGGTACGCCGTTAATTCCGCCGTCATCCCCGGACATCGCGAAGCGATGGGCCCGGAATCCATAACCACCCCGCGCTTGCGGCTTGCCGCATTCGCGGAAAACTAAGAAAACCGCGCATGGCTTTTTTTGATTGCGCGAATGGCCCAAGGGCCAAGCGCGCCCGAGAGCATGGATTCCGGGCTCGCGCGGGGCCTGTCATCGGGCCGCGCTTCGCGCGGACCCGGTGGCACGCCCCGGAATGACAAAAACTACTGCCCGTGGTCGGTGAGCACCTTCTCGCAAGCCTTCGAGAGCCGCGCGCGGTGCTGCTTCAGGCAGGCCAGCACGACCTGGTCGCCGTCGTTCATCTGGGCCCGGCAAAAGCGCGAGACGTCGCGCGCGCAGGCGTCGTGGCCCTGCTGCGCATGGGCGCTTGAGGCCAGCAACACGAACGGAACCACAAGAACAAGTCGGGTCATCTGGTAACGCCTCCCGGCGAGCCACGGAAAGCGGCGTTTCAGGGCATGATCCGGAAAAGTGTGAAGCGGTTTTCCGGAAAGATCATGCCCAAGCTAGGAGGCGGCCCCCTCCGCCGCAATCGATTTAATTGGACGAGGGAGACTTGAAACGAAACGACGCAGGCGGGTCGGCGCCTGCGTCGCTCCTGTAGTCCAGGGACGGGGGAGGTCAGTCGTTGGTGGCGACTTTCCTGGACTTGGCCGCGAGTTCCTTGTCCATCACCGAGCGGCAGCCCGAGCTCAGCTCGGCCTTGTGCTTGATCATGCAGGCGGTGATCTTCGGAATGTTCGGAATTTCGGAGCTGCAGAGCTTGAAGGCGTCGCCGGTGCACTGCGCCTGCGCTTCGGAGCTGAAGGCGAAGCTCTGGCTGGTGGACACCGCCGAGACGGTGAAGGCGATGGCCAGAACCAAGCCAGCCTGGCGCAGCTTACTGGTGAAAGAGTTGGTCATGTTCGGCTCCCATTGGCACCGCTAGGCGGGCCCGTTGTTTCGATGACCCGACCATGCGCCGATCCAGCGCCGTCGACTGTGATGACCCTCACTTCGAAAGGGACCTCTGTGACATTAGTCACTTTGGTGGATATCCAGCGGGAATCCTTCTCGGAACGGCGCCGTGTTGGTGAGGCGTTAACAATTCCTTCGCATTAATGGCCGGGCGCGAAGGTGACGCGTCCAGTTCAGTTGCGTTTGTGGAAAGAGTAGCGATGCGTAATGCGTTGGGCCTGATGCTGGCCAGTCTTGTTGCGGCGGTTGCGATCGCCGGAATTTGGTATTGGACCTCCGCGCCGCGCGCCGATGCGGCTCCCCCGAAAACCATGGCCGCACGACCGGCCGAGCCGCTGCCGCCGGCAGCCGCAGGACTCGCCGCCCAGGATGCCGCGAAGGATGACATCCAGGTCACGGCGGCGCTGAGCAAGCCCGCGCCAATAACCCCGCCGCCGGCGCCCGCCGCGCAAAAGCCGGTCTGCAGCAATCCGGACGCGCTCGGCGTCGGCCGCGTGGTCGAGATCGACACCACCGGCGGCCCCGGCTTCGGCTTCGAGCATTTCAAGCAGCTCGATTTCCTCGAGCCGAAGGAAGTCGTGCTGACCTTCGACGACGGCCCGTGGCCGGGCAACACGACCGCGGTGCTGAAGGCGCTCGGCGATGAATGCACCAAGGGGCTGTTCTTCGCGATCGGCAAGCACGCGACCTTCCACCCCGAGATTCTCCGGCAGGTTTATGCGGCCGGCCACACCGTGGGCACGCACACCTGGTCGCACGTCAATCTGAACGGCAAGAAGATGACCGAGCAGACGGACAAGGACGAGATCGAGAAGGGCATCAGCGCGGTGAAATGGGCGCTCGGCGGCCCCGACCCGGCACCGTTCTTCCGCTTTCCTGAACTGCAGCACAATCCGGCCGCGATGGCCTATCTCGGATCGCGCAACGTCGCGATGTTCTCCACCGACATCGACTCCTTTGACTTCCGCAAGGCCTCCAGCCCCGAGAAGGTCGTGACCACGGTCATGACCAGGCTCGACAAGCTCGGCAAGGGCATCATCCTGATGCACGATTTCCAGAAGCACACGGCCGACGCGCTGCCGACGCTGCTGCGCCGCCTGAAAGAGGGCGGCTACAAGGTCGTGCAGATCAAGGCCAGGACACAGCTCACGACATTGCCCGAATATGACGCGGCGCTGGCGAAGGATATGAAGCTGCCCGGCGCGAACGCGAGCGCGCGCCCGGTTTCCAGCGTGGTGCAGACGGTTTCGAGATAAGCGTCGGTTCGCAGCTGTAGTTGTGGCCCGCGTGAGCCAACGGGTCCGCGTAACGCGCGGCCCGATGATAAACTCCGCGACACGCGGGGAATCTGCTCCCGATCCAGAATTGGTCTCAAAAAGAAAGCAGTCCAACACCATGGGAGCGGTGCTGGACTGCTTCGCCGTTTGCGCTTGTGCGGGGACGGGGCAGTAGCGCGGACGGCTTACCAGTAGATTCCGTAACGATGCAGGGCGGCGATGATCCGTCCGGTATTCCAGCGATGGACGCGGTGATGCGGCCGCCCGTAGCTCGCGTGACGCATCTGGCTCCTCGGATAGTTCGCTTGCCGCGGCGGCTGTCGATAAGGTGAGGCGGCCGGAGGCGTCGTGTCGACCGCCGCGGGCCGTGCATTGTAGCGTGGCGGCGGCGCAGCGGTGACCGGCTCGGTGTTGCGCGTCGTATCGGCCGGCTTGGGTGTCTCAATCGCCTTGCGCGCCTCGGCCGGCGGCGGCGCATAGCGCGGGGTTTCGGCCGCAGGCACAGGCGGCGACGCTGGCGTAGCCGCCGGGCTTGCGGTGGTGTCGGTTTCGGCGCGGAGCGTGCCGGGCTTCGGCTGATTGTTGATCGCGGCCGGCGGTTCGCTCACGGCCGAGGTGGTCGAAAGGCTGCGGGAGTCACCGGCCTGCGCGCTTGCGGAGGCCAGGACCATCGCGGCAACCAAGGCAAATCTGCGCATGTGAAATCACCCCTTGTTCACTTAACCAGTTTCACTTGGCCGGTTGGCTCGAGGCGGACACTAGGCCGGCTTCTCACAGGCTTATGTGATGGAGATCACCCGCGCGCCGCGTCGCGGAAAAAACATCGAACGCAACTTTTCGTCGGTGTCACCGCAGCTTTCGCCAAAAAACCGCGCATTGACTTCTGTTGCTGCGCCGGTGCCAATCTCGTGATCGGTAGTGCCCGCAAGGGCTAATCAAGGGAATGCGGTGCGTCCAGGCGCATGATCCGGAAAAGCGTCTAGCGGTTTTCCGAAGAGATCATGCGCAAACAAAAGGACAATGCCGCAGCTGCCCCCGCAACTGTAAGCGGCGAGCCCGCGACCATTAATGCCACTGGGATCCCCGGATCCTGGGAAGGTGGTCAAAGGCCGTGACCCGCGAGCCAGGAGACCTGCTACCAGCAGTGGTCATGTACGAACGCGTCGGGCGGGGTGCTCCGGGGCGTTGCGAGAGCCGATTGTGGTCTGCCGTGCAGGGCGAAGGGCAGATTATCGCGGCACCGTATGTGACGGCATTATTGTTCGCCGTTGGTCACTCCTGTGTCGATCTCAAAAATCTCCACGACTCTTCCGTCGTCGCGCTTCCGCGCGCGTTGCTTCCACCTGATCTCCTCACCGCGGCGCTGGCTCTCCAGCGCAGCACTGCCAATCGGAATTCTGGCAGGTCTTGCCGATGCACCCGCATCGGCGCAAAACCAGCAGCCGCTTGATCCTGTGGTCGTCGCGCCCGCGACGTCGCGCGGCAATCCTCCGCGGGCCGGCAACGAGCGGCACGCCTTGCCGAAGCGAGCCAAGCGCCCGGCGCGGACCGCGGCGAGACCGGTGCCGACCACGCAGCCAGCCGCGGTTACGGAAGCAGTGCCGACGCCGCCCGGAGGCGCCTCGGTGGTCGTGCCAACGCCGCTCAACGGCAACCTGGTCGCAACCAGCGCCAGCCTGCTCGGCCTCACCGTGCACGAGATGCCGGCGTCGGTGGACATCGTCACCCAGCAACAGATGCGCGAGCAGGGCTATCGCACCACCACGGAGACCGCGATCGGCGCCGTCGGCGTGCTCTCGGCCGATTTGGGCGGCGCGCCGGGGATCTTTTCCATGCGCGGCTTCAAAGGCAACGAGGTCACCGTCCTCTACAATGGAATCTGGATCGGCCCTGGAGACATCACCTCGCGCATCATGGAGACGGCGAATCTCGACCAGGTCGAATTCCTGAAGGGCCCGTCGTCAGTCATGTCGGGACTGGCCGCGATGGGCGGCGCCGTCAATTACGTCAGCAGGCAGCCGACGACCGGCCCGGTCAAGAATGAGCTCGATACGTCGATCGACACGCTCGGCACCTACCGTACGCATTTCGGCTCGGGCGGCAGCACCAACGTGCAAGGGCTCGACTATCGCTTCGATGTCAGCTCCTCGAAAATCGCCAGCTTCATCGACGGCGACTATCAGCGGCTCAACAACGTCTCGGGCCAGCTCAATTACCGCGTCAACGACGCCTTCAAGGTGTTCGCCGCCATCGACTACAAGCGTGACGACGGCCACGCCTATTGGGGCACGCCTCTGACGACGACGGCATTCTCCGGGCCGTTCTCCACGCACGGTGTCGTGGCGGGATCAGCGGTCAACACCTTCACCGGCGACCTCATCTCTCCCGTGACGGTGGACTCGCGGACCACCAGGACCAACTACAACGTCGCCGACAATTCGGTTGGTGCGCATGAGCTGTGGCTGCGCGGCGGCTTCGAATTGAAGGTCACGCCGGACATCACGATCAGGAACCAGGCTTACGAATACGGCGCGAAGCGCCACTGGTATGACAGCGAGACCTACGCTTTCAACCCCACCACCTCGGTGATCGACCGCGACCGATTCTTCGTGACGCACAAGCAGCAGGTGATCGGCAACAACACCGATTTAACCTGGAATAGCGCCTTCTTCGGCATGGAGAACCGCTTCGCGGCCCAATTGTCGGCAAGCCGCAACGAGATCCAGTTCGGCCAGGAAGGCAATCCCGATACTTTCCCGGCCGACTCGGTCGACGTGATCAATCCGGTGCCCGGCTTCTACGGCATACCGCAGCCGAATTACCGCAACAGCAAGCTCGACAATGTCGCGGTCACGATCGAGGACCGGCTGAAGCTCACGCCGTGGCTTGCGCTGATCGGCGGCATCCGCGCCGAAGATCTGACGCTGGCGCGCGACGGCATCAATTTCGACGGCTCGGTTCCCGTCGGCCAACCCTTCACCAAGCAATGGCAGCCGGTGTCTTATCGTGCTGCTGCAACCCTTGAGCCGGTCAAGGGGCTGATGTTCTACGGCATGTACGCCACCGCCTATGATCCGGCCGCCGCCGGCATCTTCTCGGTGAGCCCGGCGAACTCGCTGGAACTGACCAGCGCGCGTATCTACGAGACCGGCGTCAAGGTGATCTCGGACGACAGGCGGGCGGAAGCCACGATCTCGGCCTATGACATCGAACGGCGCAACGTCTATGTGTTCCTCACCAACGCGGTCGCGACGCTCGCCGGCGAGGTTCGCACCAGGGGCGTCGAGCTCGCCGGCGCCGTGCGTCCGGTCGACAATTTGAAGCTCTGGGGCAATGTCGCCTTCACGCAATCGCAATACGGCGATTTCGATGTGTTCACCGGCAACACGCCATCGAACGTCGCGCCCGTCATCATCAATGCCGGCGCATCCTGGCGCTTCAACGAATGGCGTTGGCCGGTCGAGATCGGCGGCTCGATCCGCCATGTCGGTCAACGTTTCCTGTTCGAGGACGATCTCACCGCCATGCTGCCCTACACCACGGCCGACCTGTTCGCCTTTATCGACATTCCGGGCCGGGACCTGCCATGGCAGGGACTGGAGAAGATGCGTGTGAGCTTCCGCGTGCGCAACGTGACCAACGCACTCTATGCCGCGTTCTCCGATGCCGGACTGCCGGACCAGGTCATCCTCGGTGCGCCGCGGACGTTCGAACTGGGCGCCTCGGCGAAATGGTGATGCGCTGGAGCGACATGAATGATGTTTGCAGCACCTTCTCCCCTTGTGGGAGAAGGTGTCGCGGGCGAAGCCCGCGACGGATGAGGGGTCTGCATCCGCGAGCGCAGAGGGAAAACTGCGGAGTCAAACCCCTCACCCGGATCGCATCTTTCGATGCAATTCGACCTCTCCCACAGGGGGAGAGGTGGACCGCCACTGCGGCACCAATCGTCAGACTCTAGCGATGCGCATTCTCGCAACACTGCATCGCTGGTGGGGTGTCGCGTTCTGCCTGCTGTTTGCGATGTGGTTCGCATCGGGAATCGTGATGCACTTCGCGCCGTTCCCGGTGCGAAGCGAACGACCGGTGACGCGCGAGATCGATGCGGCGCGCGCGGGCGCCGAGCTGATCGAATACGATCAATGGACGGTCGCGGGCGACTACGATGACGACCGCCCGCTGTTTCGCTACGCCCTGGATGACGCTGCAGGCACGGAGATCTACGTCTCCTCAAGATCGGGCAAGGTCGTCCTCACCACCACGCGCAACGTGCGATTGGCGAATTACGCCGGCAGCATCGCGCACTGGATTTATCCGACCGAATTACGTCATCACCGCACGCTGTGGAGCAGACTGATGTGGTGGCTGTCGCTGCTCGGCGCGATGGGCGCCGCCGCCGGCGTCATCATCGGCCTCCTGCGTCTCGGAAAAGAACCCG
Source organism: uncultured Alphaproteobacteria bacterium (assembly GCA_963831505.1). Classification (GTDB taxonomy): domain Bacteria; phylum Pseudomonadota; class Alphaproteobacteria; order Rhizobiales; family Xanthobacteraceae; genus Bradyrhizobium. The sequence continues at coordinate 181,145 of CAWHQY010000106.1, forward strand.
CCTATCGCGGCTTGCAGCGCTGGCATCACATCTCCGGCCTGATCGTCGCACCGTTCCTCCTCGCCTGGATTTTCTCCGGTTTCCTCTCGATGGATGACGGAACGCTGTTCGCTCACAGCGA
>CAWHQY010000107.1:0-64289 GCA_963831505.1 uncultured Alphaproteobacteria bacterium
GGGACGACAGACCTCGCTCGGGCAAAGAAACCGAACATCTCCAGCGCAAGCAACTCTTGGTCGGGCCGAGACTGCGTCATCGCCGTAATACAAATATCCCCCGCTGTTACCATTCTGTCACGGATTTTGGGCGCTGCTTGTGCCCTAGTATTGAATGCCCGTCGTAACTTAAGGCCTCGCGGTTCGCGGACCGCTTTGCAGTAGCCGCCACTGGTTGCAAATACCGCCCAGAGGTTTGCAATGGGATCAAACAAACCAGGAAGCCGCGTCATCAACTATGCGGCAATGGCTGCGGCTCTCCTGCTTTGCCCTGAAGTTTCACATGCCGACCAGGGCGGTAGCTCATTCTGGTTTCCGGGTCAGTTTGCGAGTCTCGCCGCCGTGCAGCAGACACCAGGCTGGGCGCTCAGTGTGATCTATTACCATTCCAGCGTCGCCGCGGCCGGGAGCGCTGCTGCGGCCAGAGAGATCCTGGCCGGCAGAATTCCCGCGAACGTCAACGTTAATTTGAATCTGAGTCTGAGCGGGCGGGCCGATCTGGTCGCCCTCGCGCCATCGTATACTTTCGCGACGCCGGTGCTTGGCGGTCAGTTGGTCGTAGGCATGTCCGGCCAGTACGGCAGAGCCGCCGCCAGTATCGCCGGAACACTGACGGCGATAGCCGGACCGATTGTGGTGACGCGCACCGGAATGCTCGAAGGCTCGCTTACCTCCTACGGGGACCTCGCACCATTCGCGGAACTGCTATGGAACCATGGCGTCAACAATTACATGGCTTACGTCACCGGCAATATTCCCGTCGGCGACTATGATCCGATGCGGATTCCCAATATCGGGCTCGGGCACGGTGCGATCGACATTGGAGGCGCCTATACCTATTTCGACCCGGCGACAGGAAACGAATTCTCGGGCGTCGCCGGCTTTACCTACAATTTCAGGAATCCCGACACGCAGTACCGGAGCGGCATCGATTTCCACTTCGACTGGGGCGCATCGCACTACCTCACCAAGCAGCTTTTCGTCGGCGTTGCCGGATACGCCTACCAGCAAATCACCGACGATTCCGGCCAGAACCCGATCCTCGGTGGCTTCAGGTCACGCGTTTTCGGTGTCGGTCCGCAAATCGGATACAGCTTCCCGGTCGGAGACATGCAGGGCTCCCTGAGCCTGAGGGGATACGGCGAATTCGGTGCAGCCAACCGTCCGTCGGGATGGAATACGTGGCTGACGTTCACCATTTCCCCGACCGCGCCTGCCGCGATAGCGCCCACGAAGCATCTGGTTGTGAAATAAGCTTTGTGCCAAACTGGACGTCGGCTGCGATCGGCCGATGTCTCAAATGGGTCAAAATGCGAAATGCTCGAAAGTCCCGGATGCGCAGGTCCGTTTTGTGCCGATAGTGTTGCAAAAGTCGAAAGTTGCAGCGGCCCAAATTTCTGGCGAAAACTCAAAGCGCAATGAGGTCTCCGCGCTTTGGAACCGACCGGGAATCCGAGCTCACGTTGCGGAATTCGCTTCCCGATCATTCTTCGTTCACTTCGCGGGAACAAGGCGGGACGCCTCATGCATGTCCCGATAGCCGCGGGCGATCAGCCGCACACCTCGTCCGATTTGCTCGTAGGCTTCGTCGGGCAAATTCGCCAGGGACACGCGAAGCGACCAGTTCGGTGCTTCGAAGCCGCCGCCGTTCAAGAGAACGATTCCGTACGCCTCGGCGAGGCGGAAGGCCAGATCGAGCGGATGGATGTGCTTCTTCAGATAGTCGACCGCTTCGTTGCCGACGTTCTTCCGCGCCCAGAACTCGAAGTCGATCAAGGCGTAGTAGGCGTCGAAATTCGGATTTGGCGGGACTTCAAGGCCCATGGCCTCGAGCAAGGTCAGCATGCGCCGATTGACGATCTCCTTGCAGGCCTTCTGGTAGTGCTTCTCCGAATCCATCATCTCGCTGAGCGAGAAGAGACTCATCATCACCTGCTGTGGCAGCGACAGTCCTGCCGTGTGGTTGAGCGCCACATCGCGGCTGTCGGCGACGATGCGATCGATGAACTTGACCTTGCGCGGTTCCAGCGTCAGTGCGCCATAGCGCTTGTCCAGCGCCTTCACATCGGCTCCCGGCAGCTTGGCGATCATCTTGTCGAAGATGTTGTCCTCGTGCGATCGCGATGACGCCGAGCCGCCAGCCGGTGCAACCGAAGTACTTCGAGTAGGAATAGACGCCGATCGTGTTGTGCGGCAGTTCGCCAAGCAGCGAGCGAAAATCGTCGACGAAGGTTCCGTAGACATCGTCCGTGAGCAGCATCAGATCAGGACGCTTGGTCTTCACCAGCTTTGTGATCTTGCCGATGGTCTCCTTGTCAATTGCCATCCCGGTGGGATTGCCGGGATTGACGACGAAGAAAGCCTTGATCTTCGGATCTTCCAGCTTCTTGATTTCCTCATCGGTGTACTGGAAGCGGTTCTCCTGCGGTGCCTTGATGTGCACGACCTTGAGGTCGTAGTCCTCGAGATGCGTCATCTCTAGATATGGCGTGAAGATCGGCGTGCCCAGCGCAATGGTGTCGCCGGGGTGCAATAGCCGGTTGGCCTTCAGCGATTTGAAGATGTAGCACATCGCGGCCGTTCCGCCCTCGACCGCGTAAAGATCGAACTTGCCGGCCGGTCGCGGCTCGCCGCACATCGCCCACTGGAGATACTCCTGCACGATCCGTTCGTTGTGGACCAACATGCGATCCGGGACCGGATAGTTGTCGCCGATGATCGAGTTGACGAGTTCGTGGACGAAAGCGTCGGCATCGAAGCCGAATTTATTGACGGCGAACTTGGTCATCGCTGAAAGGAAGCCGGCGCCGGGCATGTCCGAATGCTTATCGAGCCAGCTCTCGAGGCGGGCGGCAATGCCGGCGGCCTGCGGCATTCCACCGATCCCGGCGGGATGCTCCATCACACGCTTGCTCTCGGTCACGGCGAACTGTCCAAGCAGGAAAAACCCTTCCCGCGGCGTGGTCGCGATCCAGTTTGGATTACCGCGGCCGGCATTGAGGAAGGCGGATTGGGTCGTCCTGGAAGTTGCTTTTGCGAGGTGGATGAGCTCGTCCTTGATCTCGAAGGGACTCAAGGCCTCGAACTTCTTCAACGTCATGAGGTCGGCCATGGCTTTCTCCTTTTTTCGCGAATTCCGTCGACGGGATCGTCAAGAGGGGAAGTTGATGAGCACGGCCGCGCGCGCACATGCTCACCGGGATTTCTCGCCGCTAGGTCATCAGGATGACCAGCACCATGCCCCAGACGGTCAACAGCGTGTTGCCTACCGCGTAGGTCACCGTATAACCGAGACCGGGAATCTGGCTCTTGGCCCGGTCATTGATCATTCCGAGCGAGGCTGTTGTGGTGCGTGCACCGGAGCAGGCACCCAACACAATGGCATCGTCGAACTTGAACAGGTACTTGCCCACGTACATCGCCAGGATCAGCGGCACTGATGTGACAACGACGCCCCAGAGAAACAGGCTGAATCCAAGCTGTTGCAGCCCGGCGACAAAGCCTGGTCCGGACGAGATGCCGACCACCGCGATGAACACGTTGAGACCGACGGAGTTCATGAACCAGACGGTCGGCGACGGGATCCGCCCGAAGGTCGGCCGCACGGAACGCAACCATCCGAAGAAAAGGCCGGCGATCAATACGCCGCCCGAGGTGGAGAGCGTCAGCGGCACGCTACCGACCTTGTAGACCAGCGCCCCGAGCAACGCTCCGACCGTGATCGCGCCGCCAATGAAAGCCACGTCCGCCACGTCGGTCGCCCGGTCCGGATAACCCAACATCTTGGTCCCGGCCACGATGTCCGGGGTGCGTCCGACGAGCGTGACGACATCTCCCCGCTGCAACTGCGTGTCCGCCAGAATCGGAATATTGGTCGCGGTCGCTCCGCGGACGATCTTTCGCAGGAACAGGCCACGCGCGTTTGGCAAATCGGCGAGTTCGGCCAGCGTTTTTCCGTCGACTTCCTTGCTGGTCACATAGACATCGACACCTTCGATCGGCACCGCCAGCAGTTCACGATCATTGACCTCCTCCGCAGTCGCGCCGATCAAATTCACCAACACCTCACGCCGGCCGGCCACTGCCACGATGTCCCCTTCACGGAACACCGTATCGGCCGTCGCTTCCATGATGGTGTCGCCGCGCCGGATCCGCTGCATGAACACCCGCTGCTCGGGAAGCAGGGCCTCGGCCTGCGCCACCGTCTTGCCGACGATCTGTCCTCCCGTCCGTATGCGGTACGCCCGCAACTCGAACTGGTGCCAGGCCGTGCCGGGACCGCCGGTGTCCTTCTTGCCACCGTGCTTCTCCTCATAGCGCTTGCACGACGCCTCAAGATCGATCCCAAGGAGCGCCGGGCCAAGCAGCGCCAGAACAAGAGCGGATCCGATGGTTCCGAAAATGTAGGTGACGGCGTAGGCCACCGGCATCGCATCCAATGTTTTCTTGGCTTCCTCGGGCGACAGCCCGAGGCGGTTGATCGCATCGGTCGCCAGGCCCATTGACGCGGAGATCGTCTGCGATCCGGCATAGAGCCCCGCAGCCGAGCCGACGCTATAGCCCGCGAGCTTCGCGCCCCCATAGGCTGCCCCCAGGCAGAAGAGGCACACCACCACGGCAAACAACGCCTGCGGAAGTCCGTCCTGTGCGATGCCGCGCACGAATTGCGGTCCGACACCATAACCGATGGCGAACAGGAACATCAGGAAGAAGAACGGCTTGAGTGGAGTGCCTATCTTGATATCAAGCTGGCCGATGATCACCGCCGCAATCAGGGTTGCGGTCACCGCTCCAAGACCAAGGCCCTTATAGGTGAACGAGCCGAAGTAATACCCAAGCGCCAGCGACAGGAAGACGGCTATCTCCGGATAGCTGCGAAGCGTATGCACGAACCAATCAATCATGATGTCGTCCTCCCCATTCCAACGCCCTTATTCCGCGGCTACTCCGCCGCGGCCTTGATCCCATGTTTCCGCGAATGGCTGTCACCGAGCCTGGCCAACGCCTCCGGACGCACGAGCTTCAGTCCCTCCCTGGCGTCGTAGCCATGGATCTCCTTCACATCGAGCTTGCGCATGAAGTCGATGGTTTCCTGGGTGATGACCTGGCCCGGCACCATGATCGGGAAGCCGGGCGGATACGGGATCACGAAGCTGGCCGAGACGAGGTCGGGACCGGTCTTCAGGCGGCGGTCGATCTCGGGATCCGCGAGTCGGATATATTCGCATCCCGCCACGTCATAGGCCGAATAGAAGCCGCTGCGGATATCACCCTCGTTGGTCTTGGTGCCGGCATCGCCACGGAAACTCTGGTGGAAATGCGAGAAGTTCGGCAGGTCGGGCACGTCCGTCATCAGGCTCTTCACCCGCGCCTCAAAGGTCTTCTTCGCATTGGCACCACCTTGGGTCAGGCCGCGGTCGACCTCGCCCGCGATCTCGGCCAACACCCGAATCAGATGCGCAACGTCGCTGCGCGTATTGTTGATGTTGGATTGGAACAGCACCGAGTTGCGCGAGGTCTTGTTGACCTGGATGCCGTATTGGTTGGACAGGATGCCCTTGAACTGAGTGCCATCGTAGCCGGCGGTGCCGCACACCAGCGTCATGCGGGTCGGGTCGAGGCAGAATTCATCATCCTGCAGGCTCTTCAGCGCGTTGACCCAGTTCGTGCCGGGCGCGAGGTAGTCGACGAACCCGGTTTGCCGATATGCCGCCGGCACCATGGCGTCCGCACCGAGAATGCGGAAATACTTCGAGATCAGCGGATTGTTGTTGACCGCCTGACGGATCGCCAGCGCGATCTCTATCGCATTGCTGACGAGGCCATAGCCCTCGAGCTCCATCTGGCGCCGCGCGACATCGAGGCTCGCGATCAGCTGCTGGTTGGGGCTGGTCGAGGCGTGGGTAAACACCGCTTCCTTGAACTGCTGTTCGACCGTGTGGAATTCGACGTCCTTGACGAAGAGCATCGAGCCCTGCCGAAGCGCGGACATCGATTTGTGGGTCGAGTTGGTCTGGTAGACGCGCAGCCGGATCTGGCGCGGGTCGGGGATCAGCCGGGTCTTGAGCAGCAGCTCGTCCGACGGTTTCTTGCCGAGCTCGGCCTGCTGCTTCTCGTAGGCCGCGACCGATTTCGGGTCGTGCATCCACGCCTCGATGTCGTTGGCGGCGCCCATCGCGGTACGCGGACGCAGGAACGGCGAGAAGCGCGCAAAGCCGAACCAGGCTTCATCCCACAGGAAGATCAGGTTGGGCTTGATCGCCAGGCATTCCTCCATCACCCGGCGGGTATTGTAGATGTGGCCGTCGAAGGTACAGTTGGTCAGGTCGACCATCTTGATCCGGTCGAGCCGGCCATCGGCCTTAGCATTCAGCAGTGCCTGCTTGATCGTCTTCAGCGGCACGGCGCCATACATCGAATATTCGGTCATCGGGAAGGCTTCGACATAAAGCGGCTGCGCGCCGGCAAGCACCATCCCGTAGTGATGGGACTTGTGGCAGTTGCGGTCGACGATGGCGATGTCGCCCGGGCGCGAGCAGCGCCTGCACCGCCATCTTGTTCGAGGTCGAAGTGCCGTTGGTGACGAAGAAGACGCGGTCCGCGCCAAAGGCGCGCGCCGCCTTGTCCTGCGCCGTCTTGATGTTGCCGGTCGGCTCAAGCAGGCTGTCGAGACCTCCCGTGGTCGCGCTGCTCTCGGCCAGGAACAGGTTGGGGCCATAGAATTCGCCCATGTCGCGGATCCAGTCCGACCTGAAGATGGATTTGCCGCGGGCGATCGGCAGCGCGTGGAACGTTCCGATTGGACGTTGCGCGTACTTCTTGAGATTGTCGAAGAACGGCGTGTCGAAGCGGTCCTGGACGCCCTCGAGGATGCAAAGATGCAGTTCGAGAAGTTCCTCGACGGAATAGAAGATACGACGCGCGACATTGGCGTCCGGGTTGCCGGCCATCTCCTCGACGTTGCGATTGGACATCAGGTAGATGTCGAGTTCAGGACGCACCCGCTTCAAAATGTGGGCGAGCCGCAACGCGGAAGCGTCCGAACTCATCGTTAAGGCCGGCCGAGGCCGTCATGGTCCGCAGCACGGGCGCGTCATGGCGCGAGCGCAGCGCAAAACCCTCGTTGATCACGACGGCGGCGAGATCAGGGTTCAGGAGCGTAGCGCAGAAAGCGTCTTCGAGGCTGCCGACGATGACGGGCTCATAGACGAACGAGTCGATCGGGCGCCGCAGCTTGCGCCACTCCGTGCAGAGCGAGGGCCAGTTGTTGGAGGATAGGCCCGTAACGATGAGGGTTTCGAAATAAGGACGGTGCGTCTGCTTCCCGCCAAAGGTAGGCGGCAGCAGATCGGGAATGTCTCCGTTTCCCTCATCATGCAGGTCCCAGTCGCCGGCATGCTGGCGGAAGGACTTTGTCGTCAGGGATTGCGTGATCCGCATCGATAGCGAAAGCGACGTCGCCGCATCGCCTGCTGCAGCGGCCTCCTTCAACGCCCCCAGCAAATGCAGCCCCGGATAGCCGTGGAATTCCTCCGTCACCAGGAGATCGGACAGCGCCGCATCGTATTTCGCGCGCTCCCCGCCTCGCGCCCAGGCTTTTGCGGCGTCCACCAGATCGCGCCAGTCGTCTGCCCGTCCGCCGGGGCCGGAGAAGAACTGATCGATCCGGTGCTTCTGAGCGTGCTGCGCCATGGCGGTTCTCCCAACCTGCGACCTACGGTTGGACAGACCTAGTCAGCCGCGCTCGGACCGAGGCTTGATTTAAATCAAGCCTCCACATCCACGACGACTGCTCCTGGCAGTCATTGGATTTTGCCCGCAAAGCAGCAACACCATCACGAGCAATGTCACGGGAATGGCGAGGCTGTAGGCACGCGTACTTCCGTCATAACCGCGCCGAGGGCAGCTCCCATTCCGAAAGCAGGCTGGCGATCAAGAGCACCTCCTTGCGGGAAGCGATAACGCGGCGGCCTGCGGGATCGACACGATCAACTCCGTTCGTAGCGGGTTGGGACAGGAAGGCAGACACATCGCCGGGAAATGAATCCGACGGAAGATGCAGGCTTGACTTGAATCAATGGACTTGAATGAACGCGATCCGAACGTTCGCGCATCCTGGGCTTGAGGATCGCACCTATGAACACCATCAGATGGGTCGTTTCGACCGCGCCAGAGATTTTCCTGCTTCTCGCAATCGCAATTGGAACGTTCTTTGGACGGCTCCAGTTCAAGGGATTTTCGGTCGGCGCCACAGCCTGCACGCTGGTCGCGGCCGTGCTGCTTGGACTACTCGGAAACTTCGTGATCCCTCCGTTCTTCAAGTCGATTTTCTTCAGCCTGTTCGTCTTCACCATCGGGTATAAATCGGGACCTGAATTCTTCGCTTCGCTGAGCCTCCGCACGCTGTCACAGGTTGGCGTTGCCCTGGTTGTTGCAGCCATTGGCCTCTCCCTGGTTCTCGTTTTCGCCTTTGCCTTTCATCTGGATCCCGGCACGGCTGCCGGTCTTGCGTCCGGCAGTCTCACCCAGTCATCCATGATCGGGACGGCGACCGGCGCGCTGGCACAACTCGGGCTTGCCGACGATGCCCTGCGACAGCAGCAAGCCAATATCGCGGCAGGTTATGCCGTCACCTACATCCTTGGTTACATCCTGACGCTGCTGTTCGTGCCCTTTGGCGCGCCCTGGCTGATGGGGATCGACCTCAAGGAAGAAGCCGCCAAGCTGGAGGCGACCCTTTCCGGAGGCAAAGGCAAAGCCCGCAAGGCCGGAAACCTGGGTTACCAGAAGTTCAAGGCGCGGGCCTATCGGGTCGCCGCCGCCGCCGGGCAGACGGTCGGCGCAATCGAGGATCATATCGGCCATCGTGTCGTCTTCGGACGCATTGTCCGCCGCGGCAGCGACGTCGACTCGAAACGGCAAACGACCCTCGAAAGCGGCGATGAAGTCGTTCTCGCCGGACCAGCAGCGGCCCTGATCAAGGCCGGTACCTCGATCGGCCCCGAGATCGAAGGCGCGGAGGTGCTGCAGGAGATCTCGGGCGACGCACTTGGCGTCCTCGTCACCAACAATGAGCTGCACGGCCGCACGTTGAGCGAAATCGCCGATCGGGTCGGCGATGCCGCGCGCGGCGTGTTTCTGCGGGATTTGACCCGCAGGGGACAGGAAGTTCCGCTCACGCCGGAAACTACGATTTATGTCGGCGACGTCATGACATTGGTCGGGGCGACGCACGACGTCGAACGCGCCGCGGCAAAGGTCGGCCAGGTGCTGCGCTATGGTGACAAGACCGATATCGCCTTCCTCGCGACGGGAATTGCGGCAGGCCTGCTGATAGGTTTGCTTAGTTTCAAGACCGGGTCTTTCGCCGTGACGCTGGGCGGCGCCGGCGGCACCCTGGTCCTGGGACTGATCTGCGGCTGGCTGCGTACGCGCCGGCCGAGCGTCGGAAGCTACCCGCCGGCCGCGCAGCAAACGCTGAGCGACATCGGGCTCGGCGGATTCATCGCAGCCATCGGGCTCGCAAACGGCCCGGCAGCGATTGCGGCCATTCAATCCCACGGGCTGCTGCTTTTCTCTTTGGGCATCGTCGTTACACTCGTTCCGCTGACGGTCGCGACCATCGTGGCGCAACGCATCCTGCACCTGAATCCGGTGATCATCTGCGGCGCGCTCGCGGGAGCGATGACGGTGGACGCGGCGGTGACGGGAAGCTGCGAACGGGCCGACAGTCAGACGCCCGTGCTCGGGGTCGCGGTGCCCTACGCGGTCGGAAACGTACTCCTGACCATCCTCGGGCCCGTCATCGTCACGCTCACCTATTCCGGATAACGCGGCAAGCGCCGCCCTCTGTTGCACTTTCCCGTCTTTTATCACGGTCATTAATCCGGCGGTCGCAGGTCTATGCCAGCCCCGCCGAGGCTTGCTCGAGCGGCTCGATCAGCGACTTCGCCGAGAACGGCTTTGTAAGGTAGGCGATACACCCGGATTCCAGGGCAGCCATGCGAACCGTGTGCGTTCAGGTTGATGTCGGGAAATCACGCAAAGCGCAGCTACTGACTTTTCGGGAATCGCATGGGTTGTGTCGATAGGCTCCGCGCACCGGATTGCCGATTGTCCGATGGGACATTTCCTATTGTCCCATCGGACAAGGAGCTGTCCGGACGCGGAGAGCAGTCACTTCGCCTTGCGTTGCTCCCTGGAGGAGGCGGTGGCCAACGTACCCACCCGTTCGGCAAGTAAGACAAGTTCGGCAAGAGACTGAACCTGCATCTTCTCCATCACCCTGTGGCGGTGCGCCTTGATGGTGCGTTCGGTCGTGCCCAATTCGAGGGCGACGTGCTTATTGGTCTTGCCGCGAACGACGAGCTCGAATACCTCGCGTTCGCGCGGCGTCAGCGACGCCAGATGTGCGCGAACGGTATCGAGCCGGCTCCTTGCGCGGCGTGTCGCTTCATGATGTGCGAGTGCCCTTTCGATGGCGCCAAAGAGTTGATCGGACGATACCGGCTTGGTCAGAACATCGTCGGCGCCCGCCTTGATCGCCTGCACGGTGGTCGGGACATCGGCATAGCCCGTGAGAAACACGATGGGCAGGGTCGAACCGAGTTTGCCGAGTCGTCCCTGCAGGTCCGGGCCGCTCAAGCCCGGTATCCTGACATCAAGAAGGATGCAGCCTGAGCCCTTCTCATCCGGCAAACGATCCAGCAAATGCTGGGCCGACGGATATGTCGCGACCTGGTAGCCGGCTTTCTCCAAGCGGCGTTCGATGGCAGTTCGAAAGGATGCATCATCATCGACGACGTGAACAACACCCGGCAAAATGCATCTCCCCATGATTGAGGTAGCGGCGAAGACCCACCACACCCTGCACCCCGGTCGTCCTGGTCATCTACCCAGCATCGTGCATAGCCTGCCGCGACAAAAAATCGGATACGTCGCGCATGGCTCGGTTGACCTCGCTCAAATCCGGCGATGGAGAGTTCAAGCAGCATTTTCTTGTTCCGGCATTCGTCGGATCGTGCTCGTGCTCAGCCCGACGTCGAACAGGATCGTGGAGGGAGATCCGCGCGACTCAACGGTGATTGTGTCGATGAGCCTATAAGCCCTTACCCGGGCCTCAGGCGGCAAGGCCGCACCCGCAGTTTATGTCCGTCGGGACAATGTCCTTTCGGACAATGGCCTCCGGATAGTCGCGGGTGCAACCTAGCCGCAAAAGAGCTTCCCGCGACGTCCCGCAGGGAAGCGAGCGGATTTGCACAAACAGGGAGATGATCCATGCTTGTCAATATGAACGCCGCTTCGGCTGGCAGGCAGAGCGCGCTTGGTGAACTCGGCGAACTCTCCCGCGCCCGCGTCATTTTAAGCGAATTCAAATATAACAGGGCTACCGAGATTTACGGTGAGGCGGAGCCCGCGGAATACATTTACCAGGTGGTGGATGGCGCGGTCCGGAGTTACAAGCTCCTGTCCGACGGCCGGCGCCAGATCGGGGCCTTCCACCTGACGGGCGACATTTTTGGCCTGGAAAACGGGCCAGTCCATCGATTTACGACAGAGGCGATCGTCGAAACGACCGTGCGGCTGATGAGGCGGTGCAGCCTCGAGCATGTGGCGGAAGGCGATGTGCATGTTGCGCTCGACCTCCTCAATATGACTTCCACCAACCTGCAGCATGCCGAGGACCATATGCTGCTCCTGGGACGCAAGACGTCGCTTGAGCGCGTGTCCGCCTTCCTGCTGGAGATGGACCGTCGCCTGACCGCCGCCGGCGTGATGGCGCTTCCGATGTGCCGTCGCGATATCGCCGACTATCTGGGGCTTACCCTCGAAACCGTTTCCCGGGCGCTGTCACATCTTCACGGCATGGGCGTTCTCGGCTTCCTCGACCAGACCCAGCGCCGGATCGTGCTGCTCGACCGGCACCGGCTGGCCGAACTGGACCTCTAGGACAACAAATGCTTCCGCCTTCATTTGCTGCGCCGTGGCGGACCCAGTTGTCGATCTTTTGAAAAAATCAAACGCCTTCGCGCAGAATCCAAGCAGGGACTTTGCGGTGTCAGCCCTCACGCCAGACTATTTTGCGGACGGAGGTGGGCGGAACAGCACGGTATAGTCAACGATGAAACGAAATTCCGGTTGATTATCACGCACGTTACCCTGTTGCCAAAGATTCGAATATTGCGTCTTGAGACGAAAACCTTTCAGCGGACCTTCGGTGGGACGATATTGTATCCAAAGGTCCAGTTCCCTCCGATCGGGAATTCCCAGGTTGGTGCTGGTGTTGATGGCGTCCCAGCCCTGCGTATACCATGCGCCGGTGCTAAGTCCGGAAAGACCGACGATACCGAAATCAAAAGCTACGCTGGCACCGATAGCCTTTTCATTGGCGTTGTCGAATGACACCTGCTGCATGTCGGTGTAGTTTGGCTTGGTTCCGTATTGCGAAAATATCTTGGATTCGCTGCCGGTCACAGAACCAGCGACGAAGAAAGTCCATCCGGCATAAGTCATCTGTCCTTTCGCAGAAGCTTGATAGGTCTCGAAGGGAGCGCCGGTGAGCAGATTGGCTCCGATGCTTTGTTGCCCGATGACGTTCGCGCCGATGATCCAGTTTGGAACTCCCTTCGGTTGCTTGAAATCGTATTCGGCTTGGCCGAAGGCCGTGTTGACGACGTCCTCGACATTGTAGTCCATGCCTACAAGCGAAAGCCCCGAGACCGGCCGGTACTTGATCATCGCGAAGGCCGCGCCATGGTTGATGACGTCGCTGCCTGTCAGCGCATCCGACATCTGGATGAAGTCGTTCGAGTCTCGCTGTTTTATAGTCCAGAGATAACCGACGGAGTAATCGTAGTTTCGATCCTTGTCCGGCAGCGAAACCACCGTGGCACCCTCAAACGTATTTGGCACCATGCGATTGTCTTGCGGGTTGATGAGCGGGGTATCCACCAATTGGCGGCCGCCGCGAATTTCCTGGTCGCCGAGTTGCACGCGCCCGTAGGCCTGTCCGAGCACGCCGATCGAATTCTGCGGCGGAGCCAGGAGCTTTGTGCCACCTTCATCGGCCGGAGCGAAAATCGGTTGCGAGGTATAGCCAGCTAGATGCACCCCGAACACATCACCGATAAGACCCGATCGAAACGCCAGCCAGCCACCCCCTGCCCAGGCTTGCGACTTCGATCCATCAAAATTGTCGCGGGTCAAATAATATGTTCGGGCCACGAATTGCAGCAGGGAATCACGAAAAAATGCCGGGGTTTCTTTGGAATACTGCCAATAGACCTCGTTCATGTAAGGCTGAGGAGGAAACTTTTGCAGGGTCCAGGATAGGCGTTCCTGATCGGCAATCTCCTGGCGATCGGCCGGCAAAAGTTGCTGCGCCTGGGATTGCGTGACCGCGCCGACCAATCCCACGCAAATTCCGACCCAGCCAACAGCGAGAAGCCATGAGGAAAAGTCGCCTCGCGCCCGGGTTCGTTTCGGCCTGGATGACCACATGCGAGCTCCCCTGCCTTTTGCAGCAGCCCGCGCTGGGTTTTTTTGATTTTTCGGCTGCAGGCCCGTGCACTTCAAAGAAGGAATCACAAAGTCCTTCCAAACGAACACCTGCGCAAGCCGCCGTGCGATTGATCTAGATCGATACAGCAACTTTGGCGGCAGCCGTGTCGAACGTGCCACATTACAGCAAACATGGATCACGGCGTATGCCCAACATCGTGCATATCCGTCGGAGCAATTCGCGCGCCCCGCTCGAAATGCACGCTATTAGACATAGCGCTCGATCCGCACGACAAAGCTCCGCAATTGATTCAGATCAAGCAGCCATGACACATGGCATTATTTTCGATGTCGCCCACAAAGAAGCAGGCACACTTTATCGCCGGTGGAGGTGTTGGCCCGTGATCCCAGCTTGATCGATTCCGACACGTCTCCAGTTGCGCCGTCCTTGGGTGCGAGATGCCGCATGTTTGGTACGTTACATTTGAAGTGCACAGGCGCGGGACGTCGCAAAGAAGGCGAAGCCCGCGAGCAACCAAGACATTTGAGACTGAAAAGGAAGCCAAAGAGTTCGCGCGCGCGAAGTTCAACGAGGGGCTGATCGTCCACGCGGGCACTCTTAATCCTTATCTGCCGAGACGAACCATTCCATCGAGCGACGTCCCTGGATGGCTCGACGGCCAGCGCGAAGAGGATCAAGCCGACGCGCACGGGTCCGACCGAAAGGAGCCGGATTAACGGCCGGCCTGCTATCCGCCTTGACGAAGACGATAGCTTTGCCACCTTTTCCCGAAATCGCACCTGCACGCCCAGCGTGCCGTCGCACCGGCCTTGGCCCTGCGTTGGCTGACCCATCCAAACACCGAGCCAGCGGGCTGCCTTCGATACCTCGCCGATATGCGGCACGCGAGAAATCAATTCCGGAAACTGGGCCGGAGACGAGCGCCTCCTCGACTCAAAAAGAACACAAATTTTGCGGCACCGGCGATGAACCGTCACGCGCCTCTTGAACAACCATCAGTGAAATCAACATCTTTCTATAGCCATTTCGATTTCGGTTGTGTGTGGCCATTTTGGCACGCGGGTTCCCGCCTCCCGGGTTTAGGATTCGCTTGAAATCATGCTTCGTGTCGTAAACGACGGTGCGGGAGGGGAATGCAATGAAGAAGGTTTTGCTGAGTACAGTTGGTTTGATTGCGTTGAGCGTGTCTGCACCGGCCCTGGCCGCGGACATGGCGGTGAAAGCGATACCACCCCCGGTAGTAGCTCCGATTTACAATTGGAGCGGCTTCTATATCGGTGCCAATGGCGGGTGGGGAGAAAGCCACAATTGCTGGGACTTCGTATTTCTCGCCGGACCAGTGTTCAGCGACGGCTGTCGCGATCGTTCCGGAGGCCTCTTCGGCGGGCAAATCGGCTATCGCTGGCAAAGCAATCAGTTCGTGTTCGGATTGGAAGCCCAAGGCGATTGGGCCGACCTTAGCAACACGCGTGTCAGCTTGTTCAACCCGGCGCTCTCTACCCGGGTAAAGACTGACGGCATCGGCCTTTTCACGGGCCAAATCGGTTGGGCGGCATGGAATGCGGCACTACTCTACGTCAAGGGCGGTGCGGCTGTAACCAGCAATAGCTTCACCATATTGGACACGGCCACCGGGGCCGGCCTGGTTTCGTCGAGTGCGACGCGCTGGGGCGGCACCTTGGGTGTCGGCTTTGAGTATGGCTTCGCACCGAACTGGTCGTTCGGTGTTGAGTACGACCATTTGTGGATGGGGACTTCAAACAACTCCTTCACCGCGACCGATCCGCGCCTTGTAGGCATACTCAACAACCGGATCAGCCAGGACGTGGATATGCTCACCTTGCGCATCAACTACCGCTTCGGCGGTTACGCCGCGCCGGTGACTGCCCGTTACTGATCTAGATTACCTTTTCCAGCAGAACTAGGCCGACAGAAATGTCGGCCTTTTTTGTTGAGAGAAAATGTTTGAAGAATCCGACTGCTAACGATCGGGCCTCGAGCCCGTTATTCTTCCTCAATCCATTGATTGATTTCCGAGGCTGTCACAGTACGTCGTATCGGCCGATGAGGACTTAAAGTGCCCGCAGTGATCTTTCGTCCTTCTGCCAGCATCGCAATTGCGAATTGCTTCGCCTCGATTTCAGTCGGAAATGATTTTGACTCTCTCGTGCGAGGAACCGGGGAAGAAAAAAGGCGCAAGCGCAGGTGTTTCGGCGTTTCAACCGAGACGAACCAATGGTTGGTAATCGACTTATACCTGGCCATGACGGAAGCCGCGGCGGCTTTAGGAGATGCAAACAATGTCATGCGCGAACTGTTCGACAATGATCCAGGTCGACTGCGCCCAGAATGGGGCGGCGGCCGGAAGCCTGCTATCGCGACCGCAAAATAGCGCCTTCACTTTTGCATGCAGAGGGCTCTAAGCGTTTCGTCCGCGCTCCGGGCCTTGGCGTACTCAATCAGCGCCAGCCGGGCTGCTTCGCAACGCTCGGCGTTCGTAAATTCCTGGGTCGTTATCACGGCGCCATTGGCAACGCCGAGCCAGCTGAGGATGATTAGAACGTGGGTCACAATATCCTCCTCTCCGTTCTTGTTTGGGGGTCCCGTCACTGGCGTCGTCGAACGACACACGTTGCCAGACGATCTGAGCCTGCGGCTCCAGCACGAAGTCCGGCCCGAACAGTGGCAGCGGGATCGGATAACCCGCCTCCAGCGAACGGATGAAGCCGAAGCCGGTCGCATGCAAGGTCCTACATGCGGCCTCGAATACGTCGCGGATGGCTTGATGTGGATCAATGGCCTGCATGGCACGGGCGAGCAGATAGACCCGTGGTCCCACTGCGTATGAGGAGTGCAGTTGCCATGCGTCTCCATACATATCGCGACAAAAGCCGCTCCAGACATTTCGATTTAATCGGCGGAGGCGGCCACCCCTGGTCAATTGACCTGGTCTCCGTAGCAGTATCGGCCATGTTAATGGCGGGCTTCGCCTGTGCCCTCATAGCCCAGTGGATCCGCTAAAGCGCGATGAGTTTAGGATAAATCGTCATCGCGCTTTAGCGCTTTGTTTGGGCATGATCTTTTCGGAAAACCGCTTCACACTTTTCCGGATCATGCTCTAGGAATTTTTCCGGCGGCGCGTCTGTGCCCAATCGCGCCTTTTGACCCGCCTCAACTCCGCCTGCAAATCAGCGGTGGACCTTTAAAGCACCCCGCGCGTTGAGGCCTTGCAGACCGGGGGCGACCACGAACCTGGAGCGCTGCTCATGGAAATCCCTCTTGACCTTGAAAGAAGGTTAGAGCGGCGGTGGGCCGCCAGATTTTTCCGCGCCAAACGCAGCGACCTGAAATGCCGTATCAACCAAATGCTTCACCCGGCAACAGCAGAATATCCGCAGGGTCGCCCGCCAGCGAGAAACGGCGAATCCATGATTTGGCAGCGTCAGGAAGCCGAGGCTCTCCCGAGCGGCCCGATCAGCGACGTCGCCGAGAACGACTTGCTGAGATAGGCGAGGCAACCGGATCAAAGCGCAGCCATGCTCACGGCAGGGCTGTGGTTTCCGGTCTTGTCGATATTCTCGAATTGCATTTCAGCTACGATAGAAGGTTCGTTTGACCGTGCAATGGAAAGTCGCCGGCACGCTCATGCGGCATCAAGGCTCACATTTTGCGGCGATCCTCGTTTGGCCTCGATACCGGTCATCGATTGCGTTCGGTTGGTGCAGAGAGAAGCATCGTCAGTCGATAGTCGGGCCAGCCCGCGAGCGACAGCGACACCTGCTGATAGTGCAGCAGTCCCATGGTCGGATGATTGAACGCACGTTCGCCCCCTTCGCGTGCCAAAACCCCCTGTGTCTCCCAGCAGCGCTCGAAGTCGGAGCTTCCAATTCTCAGTTCGTCTACGAGCCGGCGAATATCCGGATCGTCGGAGTAGCCTGTCACCGCGGCGCGGAACTCTGCGACGACGCGATGCGCACGGGACGTCCAGTCAAGGATTAGAGTTCGAGCCTCAGGCCTGAGGAAGATGTAGCGCAGGAGGTTTTTTTCGCCGTCAGCATCGAGCCATCCTGCAAACAGTCGGGCCGCTTTCGCGTTCCAACGACGCGCGCCCCAATTGCGATCGAGTATGTAGGCGGGACCATCGATCGCATCGACGCAGGCCAGCACCCCCTCAGGTGGATCATCCCTGTTGCCCGGCCGCTCGGGATCGCGCTTGCCCGCAACTTCAAACAGATAGCTGCGCTCGGCTCGTGACAGGCGCAATCCGCGTGCGAGGCGCGCAAGTGTCGAAGCAGAGACGGACACATCGCGCCCCTGCTCGATCCACGTGTACCAGGTGACGCTCAATCCGCAGAGCTGAGCGACCTCCTCGCGCCGGAGGCCGGGCGTGCGCCGTCGCGGTCCAGCGGCGAGACCGAATTCTGCCGGAGACTGGCGCTCTCGGAGCGCCCGCAAGAACGCGCTGAGCGAGAGAGCCGGAGCGATCGGGTCTTGTCCTTTCATGGTGGTCTTTATACCAGGATAATGTGTATCCTTAAACCGGTACACATGACATGTTAGTTTTTTGTCTCGACTTCGTCGCTGCGCAAAGGACGGACGGGCATGGGCAAGCAATTCGTAAGGATCGAACCAGAGCACGCGGCTTTCATCGAGCGGCAGAAGATCTTCTTCGTCGCTAGCGCCCCGCCGAAGGGACGCGTCAACGTCTCTCCCAAGGGCCTGTCCTCATTCCGGGTGCTCGGAGAGACTGACGTCGCCTACCTCGATTGCACTGGCAGCGGCAGCGAGACCCGCGCGCACCTGATCGCCTCGAATGACAAGCGGTTGACCATCATGTTTTGCGCCTTCGATGGCGATCCGATGATCCTACGGCTCTATGGCCAGGGTCGATCGCTAATGCGCGGCACGCCGGAGTACGCCGATCTCGTTCCGAAGTTCGAGGAAGTTGCCGGGGCGCGCCAAATCGTACGCCTCTCGATTGACCTCGTGCAGACGTCGTGCGGTCTGGGCGTGCCGCTGTTCGACTACAAGCAAGAGCGTGGCAACCTCGTGCGCTACTGGACGGCGCAGGGCGTCAACAATCTGCGAAAATACTGGGGTCTGAAGAACATGAAGAGCATCGACGGCCTGCCGACCGACTTTGCCCCTGACAGCATGGCTCCGCCACGCTGACAGACCAAGATTGCGTTCCATGTCGGAGCGACCTGACCTTGCGGGCGACGGCAGCTTGGCGGGAATAATCGCCTTGCTGGGTTTCGTGCTGGTGGCGACGGCGCAGGTCACGAACATGATCCTGGCACGTGGTCTCGCGGGGTCGGTACCGCCGTTCACGCTGGCGTTCTTCCGTTGGACCATGTCCCCCGTGCTCTGACCACCAGCGCGAGTCCATTAATCCCTCGAACCAAGGAATTATTACCGCGCAGCAGCGGGGACGAAGAGAGACCCAACGCCGCCAGCCGTCATGCAAGCACGTCACCATCGCTCTTCCGTCATACCTCGCCGACCGGCTGCGCCACCGCGCGAGCTGAATTGCTGCAGTTCGCTGATGCGACACCTGAGGCTTCCCGTTCTTTCGCTTCGTAATACTCGGCCGAGAACTTGATCGACCATCGCAAGAAGAACGACCTCAATTTCTGGGTGGGCTTTTCGACGCCGAAATGTTCAGCGACGTGCGCTTTGCGCAGCCACGTCACCACCGATGCGAGGCCGGCGGTGCGCTCCAGCTTCTCAACCGCCGCAATGCCGGCGATCTCTGCCTGCCAATAGCGAAACCCGACCTTTTTGATCACATACAGGCGCCTGATGGTTTCAAAGCTCTTGAATAGGAACTGAACGAACGAGTTTTTCTTGGCCTGCGGCCAGGCAGCCGGGTACACCGGGAGCACCAAAAGCTTGCTCTTGGCGATGATCGTTGCCAGCGGATGCAAAAGTTGCATCCAGGCTGGCCAGGATGTGACCTTGGCAAACAACACCGCGTGCATCGCCGTTGCAACTCCGAAAGAGATTGGAAACCAGAGGGCCGCGCCCAGGATTACAAGCAAAGCGGTACTCGGCGTCAGATGCCGACATTTTCGGAACACCCATGCCATGCCGTCTTCAAAGGCAACATGAACAGCTTGTTCGAATGCCCGAT
Organism: uncultured Alphaproteobacteria bacterium; assembly: GCA_963831505.1. GTDB lineage: Bacteria > Pseudomonadota > Alphaproteobacteria > Rhizobiales > Xanthobacteraceae > Bradyrhizobium. The sequence goes on from CAWHQY010000107.1 coordinate 19,695, forward strand.
AGCTGATCTTGCGCCGAAGCCACGACCAGTTCCGCCGGATCGATATGCTCCACTGTCGCCGTTTCGTCTCGGAAAGGGGAAGGAAGCGCAATCCGCCGTTTATGACAGTAACGGCAACATTGCCCAGAACCCTGGCCGCGAAGAGCGGAAGCCAGACAATCTGCATTGCCAAAGGGAAGGCGTAGTCGAGCAGCCGCATCAAGATCGAAAGAATGAAACGCAGGATCCTGTTTACGGCGAGCGTGACAAGAACAAGCGGGATGATGATCACATCATCAGGCGTACCGCGGAAACGGCTTTCCTCGGTCCGTGCTGGGCTGCGATAATCGGTCACGGTACACGGTTCCAGGCTGAGAAAGGGGATCGTGCCCGATCAAATACGCACATTGTAACGACCGGCGGTGCTTGATGTGGATCAATGGCCTGCGTTGCGCGAGGCGGGCAAAATTCATAGTCCCGCTGCGCATGAGGAGTGCAGCAGCCGCCATGCGTCTTTATTCATATCGCGACGAAAGCCCCTCCAGACATTTCGATTTGATCGGCGGAGGACCCTTGGTCAATTGACCTGGTCTCCGCGGCAGCTTCGGGCATGTTAGTGGTGGGAGTCGCCTGCGCCTTCATAGCCCTGTGCGCTGTTTAACCCCCTCGCCAGGGACTCTGACCAAACCAGCCAAATTGCCACTGCGGCGCTGACGTGAAATGCGGCGGCACGTATCTCCGTGCGATCCTGCTCTTGCGTTGCGGTTTTGGTTCCGGCTTTCTTGATTTGGCCTGCTTCGTGTCGGATGGCTGCATCTGCGCGAACGCCTCACGCCCCCTCGCCTCGACAGAAACGTCGCTGGCCGTTTCCGAAGGTGGGATGCTCGGCTCACCGCTGGCGATCTGAGCAGGAACGATCGTCGGAACGCTGGTATCGAAAACGACGCGCTCCGGCCATTTCCGGTCGGTTTGAATACGGATGACGGGCAAATCGGCATCTGCCTTTTCATGTACCGGGATCCTCGGGAGATAGGCATTCAGAACGAACAACAGCGCGAGCAATACTCCGCCAACGAAGGAAAAATATCGCGCGAGTGGCATTTGTTGCTCCACTGCGCCGCACCCGCTTCAACTGAAACTCGGGCACGGTTTTGTCTCGGGACAATGTCCGCTGTACTTCAACGCTTCAGCGCCGAGCGATCCGCGACGCCAAAAGTTCGCCAACTCCCATCAGCGCCGACCGGCACGATCCACCGGCCCGCCGCGATTCATGGGCGTTCCCGGCGCGCCAACGCCAGGGGTCGCCACGGCGCGCGCGACTGGCCGCGGACGCAGCACGACACCGGCCCTTACGGTGCAACCAACGGGGTAGTCGACATATTGGCAGTAGATGACGGCGCTGGCCGGTTCGACACTTGCGGTTACAAAGCCGGCAACCAGCAGCGCCGATAAAGCGATCGAGAGTTTCATTTTGATTCTCCATCTCCGAAGCGCCAGGCATTCCCTGAGCGAGCTGCGCTTTAGGCTGCTCCCAAGGCTGACGAGAGCGCAGCTGCAGGCTGATAGGAGTTCAAGTGATGAGGTTGATACAGATCAAGGGAGCCGGATGATCCTCAATGCACCCGCTCGGGACGTTCGCACGCCTGAGGCTATCCAGGCCACCATCGCTTCTCCTGTCCTTCCGGTCCGCCGCCGCTCGCCATCAGCGTCATGCGCAAGACCTCAAAGATCACGGCGGTCGACCAGCCAAACAACAGCACGCCGTTCATCGCCGTCATCGGCCCGAGCAGATGCCAGCGTTCGACCGGAGTCACGTCGCCGTAGCCGAGCGTCGTGTAGTTCACAAAAGCGAAATAGATGAGATCGGCGCCCTCCGGAGCGGCATCCGTCATCACGTAGATCAATGACCAGACGAGCACCTCAGCCAGGTGCGCGATCATCAGGACAGTCACGGTGGCGATCATGACCGCGATCAATCGAAGCGTTTGATGTGTCGTCGCCCATTCATCGACGATGCGGGTCACCTTTATGACGGCCACCATGACCAGGGCATGGATCGCGATGTTGCAGACACTGGCGGTCGCGCCTACGAGATATTGCCGCAACATACGAATGCCTCCGGCGCTCGGACCGATCTGCCGCTATCGGCTTCCTTATGCATAGGAGGTGGCCGAAAATCCTGAGCGGCATCGGACTTGGCCGCTAACTCTCCGCCGCCGCCCTTTCGCCGCTATGCTCCACATCGGGCAGAGCTGTCTCGGTCCGCTCTTCCCGAATCCACGCGATCATCAATTGCCAAGCCACGGCCAGGATGATGGGCCCGACAAACAGGCCGAGGATGCCGTGCGCGATCATGCCGCCCAGGACGCCGATGAAGATGACAAGCATGGGGGTGCTCAGGCCGCGCCCCATCAGCAGGGGCTTTACGATGTTGTCAGCGAGCCCCACGACCAGCAGATAGATCGTCAGCGGCAGAGCCACGGCAAAATCCTTGGTTGCCCAGATCCATATGATCACGGGAAACAGGACGATCGCCGATCCGATCTGCAGGATGGCAAGGACCAGCACGGCGAACGCCAGGACGCCGGCGTGCGGCACGCCGGCGAGTTTCAATCCTATGCCGGCCAGCAGCGATTGAAGAACCGCGACACCGATCACGCCCTGCGACACCGTGCGTATCGTAAGCCCGGCCAGCCCAACAAAATCCTCGTTTCGCTGCGTCACGACCCGCGCCTGCATCCGCCTTATCCCCTCGATCAAGCCCGGGCCATAGAGGAACAGGAAGCCGGACAGCGCCACCGACAAGATGAACTTGAGTGTTCCGATGCCCGCACTGCCGGCAAAGGCGAGTACCGGGCCGGCCAGCGGCTTCAGGTGCGGCGCGACCTGGCGCAACGCAGCCCCGAGATTGCTCGAGGCCTGGTCCCAGAGGCCATAGATCTGCGCGCCTGCGATTGGCCACTCCTTCACGCCCTCCGGAGGAGACGGAATGGCCAGGGTACCCGCACCGAGCTGGTCCGCGAAATCCTGCAGGCCCTCGATAAGGCCTACTCCAAGCCATGTCACGGGGCCGATGATGATCAGGAGACTGATGCCCGTAACGATCGAAGCCGCCAGCTTCGGCCGAGCGCCGAGATGAATGGCAAGCCAGTTGTACGCCGGGTACAAGGCGACGGTCAGGACGATGCTCCAGGCGAGCATCGGAATGAACGGCCGAACGAGGACGAATGACCAATAGAGCAGGAAGCCCAGCAGGGCGAGCCGGACCGCCAGCTGTATGATCTCATCACCCAATCTGGTCTGCCGAAACACCCTCAGGGCCATCGTTCCATTTCCCGCCAGCATCATTGGCGTACGCACCGGCGACGCATGCGGACCAATGCGACATGTGAAACATCGCTTTGCTTTTCAAGCTATCGGCACCCTGGCAAGGGGATGCTTGATCCAGATCAAGCATGACCACTGCGGGATGATCATGTCTCGCAAGGGAGGATCGAGGCTGGTAGCGGGGGGTCTGCCGGCCCGGAGACCGGGAGCCACTTCTCATGTCCATTGCAGACTATACGGCTGTCGAGAAGCTTCGCGACGGTCGTCCGATCGAAATCCGCGCGCTCCGTCCCGACGACGGGGCCGGGATGCTGGCGGCCGTCGGAAGGACCAGTGCGCAATCGCTGCGGCGACGCTTCTTCGCGCCAAAGAAAGGCTTTTCGGAGCGCGAGATGGCCTTCTTCCTGAACATCGATTTCGAGAATCACGTCGCCCTCGTCGCGGAGACCGACGAAGACGGACTCGCCGTCATCATCGGCGGTGGACGCTATATCGTTGTCCGCCCCGGCCAGGCCGAGATCGCCTTCGTCGTGGTCGATGCCTATCAAGCCCAGGGACTCGGAACGATTCTCATGCGGCATCTGGCTGCACTGGCGCGTGACGCGGGCCTCAAAGAGTTGATCGCGGAAGTGCTGCCCGAGAACACCGCCATGCTGAAGGTATTCAGGAAGTTCGGCTTCCTGCCCGGCCCGCAGCGAGCCCATGAAGTCGTCCATCTGACGCTGGAGCTCGTCTAGGCCGAGCCGCCAAGACCAAGTCGAACGTCATCCCACTCAGTCCGACAAGCCGCTACCGCAGCAACCCGAGCAGCGAGCGGCGATAGCTGCTGCTCGCTGCTCGCCGCATTGCAGTTCAGCGGCAGACATAGGTTCCGTTCACATACACGCGGGCGCAGCCGGCAGCGGCTGCTCCTACGGCCGCTCCGCCGACCACTGCGCGGCGTGTCGTTCGTCGTGCAACGCCGGCGACGCTCACTGGGGTCAACGGCCGCCCTACCCGTGCCTGTGCGCTATCGATGGACAGCGAAGGACCGCCTCCCGGTGACCACCCCGGGGATACCAGGGCTCCAACGGCAAGCACGGCCGTCGCCAAGAACGCCTGCTTGATACTGATCTGTCTCATTCCAATCTCCTCTGTCGATCAAGCAAAACGATAACCATCTGGGACGAGCACCATTGATCTAGGTCAATGAACAGCCTTGGTCTGTTGACGCGGTGACGGCACGCAATGCTCGAGCCATCCGAACGTTCGTTCGGACATGTCCTCGAGGACAATGTCCCTTGATGCAATTGAGAACGCAGACCCGATGGCATAAATCAAACTATGACTTCGGCAGGGGGACACATGTATTACGACCCTGGTCGGCATCACCGCGAGCAGCAAGCGCCACCGGACTGCGCGGGGTTCTTGCGCCACTCTGACGGCGTACGCAAACGCCTGTTTGATTCGATGGAGGCCGCGGCACAGCCCCGGTCCGAACGCGAGTCCCAACGGGTCATGGACGGATTGCTGCGTGAGTGCTTGAAACGCAGGCCGCTCGCTCCCTGAGTTTGACTGCACGCAAGACGCGATGATGAGAGCCGCGGCCGTACGCGATGATCAAGCAATTGCTTCGCGCCGGGATGTCGTTGCTATCGGCTGCTCGACGCCCTCGCTCGCCGCGAAGTTCTCGTTCGACAAACGCGACCAGCTTTCCGCCTCAGCCATCCAGAAGACTCGGTTTGCTGGCTCACGCTTTGCGAGTTGTCTGCATAGTGCAGCTCGCGCAGCAAACTCCAGTTGACTAGCCATATGCGCCCCTGCCTCCCCCTGCCTCGGGTTTACCTTCCGCCATCGTACGGCAGGTGCCGTTCTCGGAACTATTGTCCTCGTGGCCATCGTACCAACGAGCATATGACGTTGACCGAACCAAGTGGCGTAGCCCGGCGCTGGAGCCTGAGCCTGACAAAAATGGGAGGACCGAAGTCGAAATTTCCCCCGGTGATCGAGTCAAGGAATTGGGTCCTAGTCACCAGTTCGGTGCAGGCGACAAAAAGCCCCGGACGATGCCGGTGCCAAGTCTACTCCATGGGGAAAAGTTGGTAGCGCGCCGTAACAGGGGCTGCGCCCCAGCCGAAGCGGTAGTTGATCCGCAGTTTCAGCATCCCAGGGGCCTTGGTGGCCCGGCGGTGCCCGAAGTGGCGGGCCAGGCCTTTAACCTGGCCCGCCATTTCGATCAAATAAGTCTATTGGCAGTTGTACAGAATGCCGTCGCCGCCGTTGACCACCGTGCCGGGCCGACAGCCAATGCCATTGCGCGCCGCATAGTCATCCCATCCGGTGTAACTGAACCCAGGGCCACTCCAGGGGCCACCGAAGTAGTAGGCCCGCACAGCGTACCAGGCGAGACCAGCCGATGGGACATAGACGGCGCCATAGGCCGGATGGATATGGAGACGCGTATACGCCTCGGCCTTGCTGACCGACAGCGATACGCCGCCTTGCTCAGACCAGCCCGGGGAAAATAACGCCGCACACGCGAAGGTTGCTGTTGCAATTGCTGCCGTTCTCAAAGTCATTTTCATGCCTTTCCTCCATTACTTACTCGTCCCCCTTATAAAATCCTGTGCCTTCGCTCTTGGACGAGTATTGCGCTAGATCAAGGGTCCGAGCCGGTGGAATTACTGTTTCTGCCCGGTAGCCATGCCGGTGGTTGTGCCCGTATCCGTAGTCGAACCCGTGCGCCGATCCTCGCGTCGCTCGTGCCGTCCTACGCGCCGGTCCTCGCGTCGCTCATGCCGTCCGGCGCGCCGGTCCTGACGCCGCTCCATGCCAACTGTCTGGGCCTCGGCATCGGAAACCGTCAGTGCGGTAGTGGATGACGCGACAGCGAAGGCAGCAACCTTTCCGAAAAGAGAGAGAGCGTTTCGACGAGAGATCCCTTCCGATTTGATGATTTCGCTCATGGTCAAAACTCCATTGAGACTGGTGGACATCTACGCGGACGCCATTCCAAGGTGCCTGTATTGATTTAAATCAAAGAGCGAAAGACGTTGACACTAGTCCATGCCGGAACGGGCACGAGGACCGACATAGGCGAACCTTGCGCGCGAGCAGCGCGTCGGTGTGTTCGCGGCCGCCGCCGCGCCGAGCGATTAGGGGCGCGCCCCGCACCAGAGAATGACAGGAGGCAACCATGGCCGAGCCCGATGGCAGTAGGATTTCCGCGCGCTTGCGGAGGGTTCCTGGGCAGTTGCTGCTGGCGCTGATCAATGCGACGGCGATCCTGGTGATCGTCGCCGCGATCTTTGCGCTCGTCGTGATCGCGCGCATCAACGGTTTTGCCGAAAACATCGTTGCGACGATGACTGACGCCGTGCTGTCGAAAGTCGATCTGCCGCAGAAAGACGCACTGGCGAATATCCGAAACCTGACGGCGGAAGTTCGCACGCTTGGCAACACCCTCCGGGAGATCAAGGCAGGAGAACACCCGACCCTTCAACCCCAGTTGGCACAACTCAAGGAGGCGCTGACCGTCCTGAATGTCAGCGTCGAGCGGCTCGGAAGTGCGAGATCGATCCTCACTGACGAGGCGATTGGGCAGCTGGGCCGGACCGTCACCGGCGCTCTGACGAAGCTGAGGGATTGCCCTTCCAGCGCTGGCCAAATGGTGCCCGATCGCACCCTCAGAAACAGGACGGTCGAAGCCCGGGAGCCCTTCAGGGAAGCCACCTATGAAAATTGAGTACCGCTAATGGGTCATTCGCGCCGTTCTAACGTGCGCCCCGTCTCCGATTCTGCATGATGAGCGGATTGTCTCTGTGATCGTCGGCGCTAATCGACATCCGGCCCGCACCCGAACCAAGGCTGCTCGGAAATGAAGCGGCACCATAGGTTATGGCGAGCCGACTACCCTGCGCCCTGAACCTTCGTACGATCGGCGCAGCAGCGCGAACAGGCCGGTATGCGTCACTTTTTGCTCCCGCCAAAGTGGCGAAGTCCGTCACGCAGCCGAGGCGGCGAAGGGTACGAAACGAGGGTACAACAACAGCGTCTTGGATAAATGTTGTTTTAAAACAAAGCTGATAGGGACAATTCGTGGCCCCAGCCCGGGGAGCCAATCACCTGACATTACCAGACCTTCGCGTGAGGCTTGCCGGCTTCGACAGTTCTTTTCCCGCCGCATGATCGCCGCGATCCGATCGCAGGTCATAGGGATGGCAATACCTCCTCACGAAAAGACCTATGACAACCTCGCGCAGGACATGTGCGCACACCCTCACAGCCCGCAGCACCTCGCCGCCAAGGCGGAGATGGCACGACGCGCGGCGGTGCAGGACAGATTCAGGAGTTGGGTGATGCTCCTCTCGACGGTCGTTGCCGCGGTCGCGGCGATCGCGTCTGCGTGCTCGGCTTATTTCGCCTACTACGTCGCGACCCATTGATGCCCGCTCTCTGGCATCGAAACCTATCGAAACCTATCGAAACCTCTTGGCGTGCTCCGCCGTAGCTCATCGCTGCGTTGTCGTGAGAGGCGCCGATGGACGAAAGGCAAAAAAAGTCGATCGAGGATAGCTTGGCAGACCAGGCCAAACGACTCCGAGAGGAAGCCGCGCGCCTGCCTCCCGGCCCGGAACGGAATGATTTGCTGCATCAGGCAACGCAAGCCGAAATATCCTTGCGCTTGATCGAGTGGATCGCTTCGCCCGACCTCAAGCCTCCACCCGACGATCTGATTCCAATTCGAAAACACCGGCTGCGCCGGAGAACGAGCTAGTCTGGGCGTCCGCAAATTTGGGAAGCCCGCAGCGGCGGATGCAACCGCAATTCGGCGCGCATCCGCCGTAACGTTCAATTTCAAGCGGGGCGAGATGTTACAAGCTCGGCTGACCCAGCAAGAAAGCGCCAGCAGTAAGCTCCGAACCGTTCAGCGGGTAAGGACTGCCTTCCCATCGAGCCGCGATATGCTTGATCACGTGGAAATTCAGCATCCAGGGATCGCCCTGGCGGAGAATTGAAGCATGATCGCGCTCCTCGGGCGGCAAAATCATCGCCCTTGCCACTGCTGACTGCAACTTCATCGAACCGTGGTCCGTCAGGATGACGTACTCTTCAGGGTCTAACGACACCATAATGAACACTCTCGCTTTGGGCCGGCAAAATAAGCCGGCTAACGCGCCCCCAGTGCCCGCGTGTAGTCTGATTAATCTTGGTTAATACTTGGTTAATTGATGAAAGGGCCGGCAAAGACCCTCTGAACAATTCACAGGATCGCGCTATCGCAGACGCCGAAAGAAGCTGCGCACCTCCTGCACGAACAGCTCAGGCTGCTCGAACGCCGCGAAATGGCCGCCCTTCTCCATTTCGCTCCAGTACTGGATGTTCGGATAGACCTCGCCCATCCAGCTTCTGACCGGAGGCACGATCTCGCGGGGAAAAACGGCGACGCCCGTCGGGACCGTCACCTTCGCGCCGCGCGCACGTCCAAAACTCTCCCAATAAAGCCGCGCGGAAGAGGCGGCAGTCGCGGTCACCCAATAGAGCATCACATTGTCGAGCAGCTCGTCACGATGAAGAATGTTTTCGGGATGGCCGTCGCAATCGGTCCAGGCCCAGAATTTTTCCAGGATCCAGGCGGCCTGCCCGCTCGGCGAGTCGGTCAAGCCGTAGCCGAGCGTCTGCGGGCGGGTCGATTGCTGCTTGGAGTAGCCGGAGTCCCAATCGCGATAATATTTGATTCCCTTGAGCGCCCGCGCCTCCTCCGCGCTCGGCGGATCGCCGACATTCGGCCGCACGCCCATCGCCAGGGTGATGTGGATGCCGAGGCAATGCGCGGGATCGAGCGCACCGAGCGCGGTCGTCACCGCCGAGCCCCAGTCGCCGCCTTGCGCAGCGTAATTCGAATAGCCGAGCCGCGACATCAATGCCGCCCAGCCCAGGGCGATACGCTCGACGCCCCACCCCTTAATTTTCGGCTTGTCGGAGAAGCCGAAGCCGGGCAGCGACGGACACACCACATGGAACGCGTCGGCAGCGTGCCCGCCATGGGCGGTCGGATCCGTCAGCGGTTCGATCACCTTCATGAACTCGACGACCGAACCCGGCCAGCCATGGGTGATGATCAGGGGTATCGCTTCCTGGTGCCGCGATCGAACGTGCAGGAAATGCACCCCGAGACCGTCGATCTCGGTCTTGAACTGCGCAAAGCGATTGAGGCGCGCTTCGCGGCCGCGCCAGTCATATTCCTCGGCCCAATAACGGCAGATGTCCTGGATCCACTGCAGCGGAGCGCCCTGGCTCCAGTCGTCCACCAGTTCGGCTTCGGGCCAGCGCGTATTGCGCAACCTCGCCTTCAGGTCGTCGAGGACTTCGTCTCCGATGGAAATGCGGAATGGCTTCACGGCATGGTTCATGCGCGACACATTAGGCACGATCCGGAAAAAGTGCGAAGCGGTTTTCCGAAAAGATCATGCCCAAACAAGTCGCGACAAGCGCCTCCGTCTAATCGGGCGGGCTCAAGCTGCCGCAGGTCACAGCGGGCAAATGATTGGCGGTTTTGCAGGGGTTCTCCGCAGCAAATCCACAGGTCCGGAGGCGACAAATCCGGCGCCGAACCAATTGCTTACCGCGCACCCATCCACACCTGTGGAAAGACGACGGGCGGCCAACGCCAACCGGCTCAGTAGCCGTTCTGGTCCATCGCTGCCCGGCAGGCTTGGCTCAGATTGCCCTTCTGACGCTGCAGGCAGGCCGTGATCGCGCGGACATTGGGAATTTCGCCGGCGCAGAGTCGGTACACATCCGGGGTGCAGGCGCGCCGCTGTTCGGACGTGCCCTGAAAGGCCGACGCCGATCCGGCGGAGCCCAGCACAAGCGCCAATCCGAGCGCCGCTGCGCGACGATGAGAGGCCGGAGATCCTACGTTTTTTGCGTTTTTTGCGTCCATGACAGCATTTTCCTTTGATGGCTTGGACGCGCCCCCAAGGCGCGCTCGCGCGGTCGCAGGTACGCGAATTAATTCCGGGAAAATGTGATTTCTCTCACACTTCCCGCGATCAGGGACCGCTTAGCTTTCATCGAGGATATGGAAATAAATCGGTAACCAACTCAGCCGGGAAAGCCTGATCGTTACAATTTGAGCGATCCGGGCAAGCCGGCAACAAAGCAGTTTTGCGATGCTGCGCTCCCCAGTCAGGGAGGGTGGCCGTGAGTGAAGTTGAGTTCGATTTGTTGCTGGATGCCGTGCAAGCGGCGATCGCGCCTGTCCCGGGGGAGGATTTCATGTTGGCCAGCTTGCCGATCTTCAACACGCCCGCGCCGCAGTTCAACGCGCCGAAGGCCGCCAATGATAATGAGCACGCCTGGCCGCTGATTCCGTTTCCGCAGGGCTGGAACGCCGCCTGCTGAAATCGGCAGGCAGCCGATCTTCCCGCGCCATCCTGCCTTACGATTTGAATATCCGAGCCAAATGCACCCGTCTGCCTCGGTTGCTTATCCGGGGTCCGGCGTAGAGTGCGCGCCGGTGGGGCCACGTGGCGGAGTGGTTACGCAGCGGTCTGCAAAACCCAAATCCCGCCGTCCCCTAAATCAAGGAAACCCAATAAAAACGGCCATTACTTGAACAGCGGGTTCTCCCGCTGTGGAGACATTTGTGGGGACCCGGACCCTCAGCCTTTATGTATCTGGTCCAATACGGGCTTCACTTAACCCCCGATCGGCGGAATCATGGGGGATGCCCGCCATCACCCGCCGGATGATGCAGAACCCTTGGCACCCGGCCGGCGTCCCTGTAGATGTGGCCCAGTGGGCTGGCGCTGCGGCTTTTGTCCTGGTGAGGTAAGCTACCAACGACCGAGCCGTCACTTCTTTTTCCGCTTCTCTCTGAGCTTGCGGTTGATCAGGGTTTGGGCGCGCCGCTTTGCCATGCCGAGCAATCGCGTCCGGGTAGTAGCTTCTATCGTTTCTCCATCTATCAGCAAACGAAGCAGAAACGTCTGCTCGTCTGGACCTGGCACTACGGAATACGTGATACCTCTGTAGTTGAATGTACGTTGCACTCGCCAAGGCCCGATGGACGCCCGTTAGGCGCGGGCATGACACTCAGGCCGCTCACTACATGGGTTGCGATGGTCCCGTCTTGTGATTGTGAGCCAATTATTTGGTTTCAAAAGCCAGCCCGCCTTGGCCTCTGCACCGCAATCCCGAAAGGCCTCTAGCAATAAGGTCGCGAAGAATATCGTCCGCGACATGCTGGCCTATTTCGTCGAGCCGTACACGATTTCGGTGGCACGCAATCGGTCACGGCCGGCACGCTGACGCTGACTGTGCCGACGCAGGACGGCACCACGGGCTTGATCCGCATCACCTGATCGCGAAAATCGTTTGTGCCGTTTGACAGCGAGCGGCATCCTCGAGGTTGAAGACAAGTGGGTCCCAATTTTCATTCGACTGCGCCAATATTGTGCTGGCCCGGATTGGATCTCGACATCAGCGGGGCAATCGCATGAAACGACGCGAGTTCATGAGGCTTATCGGCGGGGTAGCCTGCGCAAGGCCGTTTGAGGTCGCTGCGCAGACGGCAGCCAACAGCTCCCGGGAGGCGGGAATTACTTCGTTCCAGATCAAGAGCCGGTCCAACGGAGCGTTCGAGCCGGCCGGCGCCGGCATGTTTCCGATCGCCGCAGGCGGATCGTTTCTCGTCGATGGGCGAGGCCAGCCATTTCTCATGGTGGCCGATAGCGCGCAGGCGATGGCCACCAATATCGCGGGCTCCGATATCGACCTTTATCTGAGCACGCGCGCGAGCCAGGGCTTCAACACGATTCAATTCGATCTTGTGGCGACACCATATGTTGGAAACAACAACGCGAATTATGCGACCGTGGGCGGCATCAGGCCGTTCACGGGCGCGCTGGTAACGACGCCAAATCCAACCTATTTCGCGCTGATGGACAGCTACGTCCAGAAGTGCCTCGACCTTGGGATGGTGGCGTTCATCAATCCGTATGAGACCGGCAACGGCCTTAATGATTTGAACAACGCGGGAACGAGCGCGGTGTTCGCCTTTGGCCAGTATATCGGCAATCGCTACAAATCGTTTCCCAACGTCATGTATCACTTGGGCAACGATTGCGACATCAGGTCAAGCGGCAGTTATGACATGATGGTGAACCTCGCCAACGGGATTCTGTCGGCCGATCTCAACCATCTCATGACGATCGAGCTATTCTTCGTCGGCTCGGGTTTGTCAGTGCAGAAGACCACGGCCTTCACCAACATGGGCGGGTTCGGCCGGTTCAACTTCCTATCCTTGCAGGGATGCTACACCTACAACGCGGCTTATGAGTGCGCGCTGCAGGCCTATAACGATACCTCGACATCGTTCATCGGCGATGCAGGCACAAACAATAATCCAAAGGCGCCATCGATTTTGCTCGAGGCGAATTACGAGAAATCCACGCTGTGGGGCGGCGGTGCGCCGGACAATCTGCGCCGGCAAGCCTATTGCTGCCTGACGTGCGGTCAGTCTGGTCAGATTTACGGCCACTGGAGCATTTTCCAGTTCCTCTCTGACTGGAAAACGGCTCTGTCATCTGTTGGCAAAGCCGATCTCATCAGGTGGAAAAACTTCTGCAACTCACTGCCTTGGCAGAACCTGATTCCTGATCAGGCGCACGCCGTTGGAATTTCCGGCTTTGGAACGCCGAAGCTGTCGGAGTTTCCGCAGGATTCGAATTACTGCACAGTGGCGGCGACCGCCGATGGTCGCTATTGCGTCGCCTATTTTCCCGGCGGCGGTGGTGTCACCAGTCTTGTCGTCGACATGACAAAGTTTGCGGGGCCGGTCACGGCCAGGTGGTTCGATCCAACCAGCGCATCATTTGCGACGATCTCTGGCTCGCCATTTGGGAACACCGGCACGCATAGCTTCACGCCTTCCGGCAACAATTCCGCCGGCGATTCCGATTGGGTTCTCCTGCTTACAGCATGAGCAAAGAGCCAAAAATGCTGTCCGTAGTTCTGATCGATTACGATCTCCAGACAAAAGAGATCAGGCGCATCATCGTGCCGGATCACGACGGCCAGATCGATCATCATCCTGCGATGGATGGATGCGGTCGCGTGTCGATGAACTTGTAGGCGTTGACACCGCTCGTCTTGCCGATGCCAACGACGAAGTCGACATTGGTCGCGGTCGCCGATCCGCCACGGAAGCCGACGACGTCGGCAAACGAGGTCACGACGATGGTGTCGCTCTCCTGGAGCTTCAGCAACGGAGGGCGGATGCGCCATAGCATTGCTCCGCGATCGCGGCCAATGCCGAGGCGGAGGCCCTCGCCCGCGAGGTCGACGAGGCCCGCGCGGCACTCGCCGCGTGGTCCCAAAAGACCCGCGATGAAACCAACGACCTCATGGCCGAGGCCGTCGCGGCGAAAGCCGAAGCCGATCGCATCCGCGATGCTGTGGCTCGCGCCGTTCGAACGCTGACGCCGGGCACCGCGTGTGGCCGCAGTTGGTCCGGGCTGCGCTCATCACCGGCATCCGCGAGGCAGCGCTCGTCAACGCCAAGCGCGAGCACCTCAACCACGAGCGGAAGGAACTGACGGTCGTCGACAAGGGTAACAAGCTCCGCGTAGTCGACCTCAAACCCATGAGCGGGTACCAGCTCTTCGCCGCCCTGCCCGCCTTCGCAGGCAAGCCATCTCTCTTCTGGCGAGTCGAGGACAAGCGGGTCCGGAGGGATAGCAAGCGCGAGGCGACCACGGCGGGCGACAAGATCGAGGACCCGGCCGCCAACTTCCGCCGCGAGGTCGCCCGTGTCGCCGAGATCGCAAAGGAACGCGGCATCGAGTTCCGGCCGTTCACGTTCCACCACCTGCGCCATAAGCACGCTATCGTCTGGCTTCGCGGCGGCGGCAACGTTTACCTGCTGCAACAGCGCCTCGGCCATTCGAGCATCAAGCAAACCGAGGAATACCTAAAATACGTCGATCCCGAGCAGCAGCGGGAGAACACCCACGGGCTGGCCGGAGGCTCGGCCCGGCGCGCCGGTTGACCCGTCACCCCGGGCGCTATATTGCCTTGGCGCACCCCACGGACTCGCCTTGAGACTGTGGGGACTTTTGTGGGGACCTGTACCGCTTTTGGTCGCGTTTCGTGCGTTTAGCGCGGAAAGGCCAGAATAGAGAAATCGGTTTTAGCGGACTGATTTTTCAGGTATTTCCCCCGGTGGGGCCACGTGGCGGAGTGGTTACGCAGCGGTCTGCAAAACCGTTTACACCAGTTCAATTCTGGTCGTGGCCTCCATCAATAACATCAAAGCCTTACGCCAATGATTTGAGCGTGAGGTTCCAGCGCGCGCTCAGCCGCGCCTGCGCCGCCGGAAATCCCGCTTTGCCCTCGGTTTCGGTCGCGGCGCGAGTTCCGGCATGGTTCCCTGCACTTTCCGAAATCGCGCCAGCATGCGCTCGAAAGCGCCGTTAAGCGTCTCCGCAATATCCGGCCGCTTTTCGAGGGCGGCGAGCAGCATGCCGGCGGCCTCGATGGTCGAGAGCCCGTCGGGGCGCGGCTCGCGGCGCAGTTCGCCATAGCGCGACGGCCGGCGCGGGCCGAGAATGACGCGCTGGCATTTCAGCATCCAGGGATTGCGCCACCACAGCGCCTTGGCCTGGCTCCAGGTGCCGTCGAGCAGCACGACGCCTTCGAGTTCGCCGAGGATGCCGCGCTGGTCGGTCTCGACCTCGCCCTTGCGGCCGATCGCGACGATCTCGCGGTCGGTGTCGAGGTCGGCGACCTTCGCGGATCCCAGATACAGTATCGCCCAGCGCGAGGGATCGGCGACCGGCCGTCCCAGCGCCTTCGAAAGGCTCGGCCAGGACAGGCCGATCTTCACCACCGCATGTTTGAAATGCAGCGCGGCCAGCCGCGCGGTGCCGAGCGCCCTGTCCTGCTCCTGCGGATGCTGCAGGATCAAGAGCGCGATGCGGTTGTCGATCGGCGTGACGGTGTCGCAGATGCAGAGCGGCACGGGTTTAAGGCAATGCGGACATTCCGCGACCGCCTCGGCGCCGCCCGCCTGTTCGGATGGTTCAGACATCACCGGCCTATACGCTCCACCGCGGCGGCCTTCAATGATGCCGTTCCGCGCGTGCTCTGACGACGCCGGGCACCGGGCGCTGCCGCCAGCCGAAAGAACCTCCTGCGCCCTGAAACCCGCCATCACTCCTGCCGTATCTCTGCCAGTCAATGGAGCGGGGGATGAGCTGGATGCGTGTCGCGGTGATCGGAACGGGAATTGCCGGCAATGCCGCGGCCTGGACACTCTCCCATCGCTACCCCGTCACCGTCTACGACAGGGAACTCCGCCCGGGCGGCCACAGCCACACCGTCACCATCGACTATGACGGGAGCCAGATCGCGGTCGACATCGGCTTCATCGTCTACAACGAGCAGAACTATCCAGACCTGACCGCGCTGTTCGACCATCTCGGCGTCGAGACCGTGGAAAGCCGCATGAGCTTCGCTGTCACCGCCGACGGCGGCAAGTTCGAGTGGAAGGGCGGCGGCGACAACTGGATCGAAACCGCAATGGGCCTGTTCGCCCAGCCGAAGAACCTGCTCTCGAAATCCTATCTCTGGATGCTGCGCGACATCCTCACTTTCAACGAGCAGAGCGTCGCCGACTACAAGGCAGGCAAGCTCGCTGGGCTGACGCTCGGCGAATATTTCCGTCAAAACCATTTTGCGCCGCGGCTCCTGACCGACTATCTCGCGCCGATGGGCGCTGCGATCTGGTCGGCGCCGGCCTCGGAAATGCTCGACTTTCCCGCCGAGAATTTTGTGGCTTTCTTCTCCAACCATCGCCTGCTGCAATATGACCGCCCGGTCTGGCGCACCGTCAAGGGCGGCAGCCGCCGCTATGTCGAGAAGCTGACGGCGGCGTTTCGCGACCGGGTTCGGCTCGGCTGCGCGGTGACCTCGATCGAGCGCATCTCGCATGGCGTCGTCGTCCACGACAGCCACGGCCGCAGCGACAACTACGATCACGTGGTGATCGCCGCGCACAGCGATCAGGCGCTCGCCATGCTCTCCGATGCCGACGCGCACGAACGCGGCATTCTCGGCGCGATCGGTTATGCGCCCAACACCGTCTATCTGCATCGCGACGAGCGATTGATGCCGAGGCGCAAGCGCGCCTGGGCGTCCTGGAATTTCCTGCGCTGGCAACGCGAGGACACCATGGCCAACGACGTCGCCGTGACCTACTGGATGAACAATCTGCAGGGGGTCGACAAGGACAAGCCCCTGTTCGTCAGCCTCAACCCGCCGTTCGCACCGGCCGATGATCTCACCTTCGGCAAATACATCTGCGAGCATCCGCAATATAATCGGGTGGCCTTTGCCGCGCAGAAACGCCTTTCGGAAATCCAGGGGCGTCGTCACACCTGGTTCTGTGGCGCGTGGACCGGATATGGTTTTCACGAGGATGGTTTGCGCTCGGGGCTCGAGGTCGCCGAGGCGCTTGGCGCCTATGCGCCCTGGCGCGAGATGCCGGCGGAGCTTGCGGAAGCCGCGGAGTAGCGATGAGCGTTCGACCCGACGACTCCAGTCCAGAGGCCCCCGCCGCGCTTTATTTCGGCGAGGTGATGCATGCGCGGCTGAAGCCGCTTGCGCATCGCTTCAGGTACCGCGTGATGAGCCTTTTGATCGACCTCGACCGGCTCGATGAAGCCGACCGGCAATCGCCGTTGTTCGGCGTCAACCGCGCGGCGCTCTACAGCTTCCACGAAAACGACCATGGCGAACGCGATGGGTCCTCGCTTCGCGCCTATGCGCAGCGACGCGCGGACGAGCACGGCATCAGCCTGACCGGGGGGCATGTGCTGCTGCTCTGCTATCCGCGCCTGCTCGGCTATACCTTCAATCCGCTCTCGGTCTATTTCTGCAACGGCGACGACGACCGGCTTTCACTGATCATCTACGAGGTGCGCAACACCTTCGGCGAAATCCATTCCTACGTGCTGCCGGTGCGCCCCGGCGAGGTCAGCGCGGCCGGCGTGCGGCAGGCCCAGGACAAGCTGTTCTACGTCTCGCCCTTTGTCGAAATGGCGATGCGCTATCACTTCCGCATTTCTCCGCCCGGCGAACAGGTGAAGCTGCGCATCCTCGAGACCGACTGCGAGGGTCCCTTGCTTGCCGCAACCTTCTCGGGCCGCCGCCAGCCGCTCACCACGCGCTCGCTGCTCCGCGCCTTCGCCGCGTTGCCGCTGGTCACTCTCAAGATCGTTGCAGCGATCCATTGGCAAGCGCTGCGGTTGTGGCTCAAGGGCGCCCGGCTGGTGCCGCGTCGGCATGCCGCAGATGCGAAAGACCCCACTACCTCCTTGGCGAGCGCCAAAAGCCGCGCTTATATATGATACGCGCTATCCGGCCGCGGGGGCGCGCTCTGGTCCGGTGATGGCCGATGGGCCCGGCCATTCACGACACGAAGGAAAAGCGGACACACAGAGCCACAGCGGTTGATGGACTGCCATGGGCGACGTGATCTCGGTAACCCCTGAGAACGCAGCAACGACGCTTGTCGATTTGCCCCGTGCCGTACGGCTGGCACTCGGCTTCGCCGCCAGGCTGAGGCGCGGCACGCTCGATGTCACCCTGCTCGACGGCCGCGTGTTGCGGTTCGGCGGTGTCGAGCCGGGACCGGCAGCGGCGATGGTGCTGCACAATTATCAGTTTGCCGGTCGTCTGATCCGAGGAGGCGACATCGGCATCGCCGAGGCCTATCTCCGCGGCGACTGGGACACGCCCGACCTCACGCAGTTCTTGTATCTCTTCTGCGTCAATTACGAGCTGATCCAGCGGATGCTTCAGGACAAGCCGGTGATTCGCTTCGTCCAGCTCGTGCGGCACTGGTTCAACCGCAACACCAAGCTCCAGGCCCGCCGCAACATCTACGCGCATTACGACATCGGCAACGCCTTTTATTCGGCCTGGCTCGATCCGAGCATGACCTACTCCTCGGCGCTTTACGAGGAAGACACGACCGACCTCACCGCCGCGCAGCACAACAAATACCGCCGGCTTGCGGAAGCGATCGACCTGCAGCCAGGCCAGAGGCTGCTCGAGATCGGCTGCGGCTGGGGCGGCTTCGCCGAATATGCCGCCAGGACCTTTGGCGCCAGGGTCGTCGGATTGACCATCAGCAAAGAGCAACGCGACTTCGCGCAGAAGCGCATCCAGCAAGCCGGCCTGAACGACAAGGTCGAGATCAGGCTGCAGGACTATCGCGACGAGCGCGACCGTTACGACCGCATCGCCTCGATCGAGATGATCGAGGCGGTCGGCGAGCAGTTCTGGCCGAAATATTTTTCGCAATTGCGCGATCGGCTGCTGCCCGGCGGGTTGGCCGGCATCCAGGCCATCACCATCCAGGACAGCAATTTCCGAACCTATCGCCAGGAAGTCGACTTCATCCAGCGCTATGTCTTTCCCGGCGGCATGCTGCCTTCGCCGGAGATCCTCAAATCGCTCGGCGAGCGCTTCGGCGTGCCCGTCATCCGCGAGCGCATCTTCGGGCAAGATTATGCCAAGACGCTCGCCACCTGGCGAAATAACTTCCGTGCAGCATGGCCGAACCTGACGCCGCTCGGATTCGACGAGCGGTTCCGGCGGCTGTGGGAATACTATCTCGCCTATTGCGAGGCCGGATTCCTCTCCGGAAATATCGACGTGCGACAGGTCGTCTTCGCAAAGTCGCGCTAAAGGCCAGGCGTTCCGGTCGGCTTGTGCTGCCCCCTTTCGTTGACTAGGTTCAACGGAAGCCCATGCCTTTGGGCATGTGAGGAAACCCCGGCGGATATTCTGGAAATGACATTCAACGAAATGACATTCAACAAAGACGTCGTCGAAGCCATCGGCAATACGCCGCTCATCAAGCTGAGGCACGCTTCGGAAGCGACCGGCTGCACTATCCTGGGCAAGGCCGAGTTCATGAATCCCGGCCAGTCGGTCAAGGACCGCGCCGGCAAATGGATGATCCTCGAAGCCGAAAAACGCGGCGAGCTTAAGCCCGGCGGGCTCGTGGTTGAATCGACCGCGGGCAATACCGGCATCGGGCTTGCGGTGGTCGCAAGCGCCCGCGGTTACCGCACGCTGATCCTCATCCCGCAAACGCAGAGCCAGGAAAAGAAGGACATGCTGCGGCTGTGCGGCGCCGAGCTGATCGAGGTGCCGGCGCTGCCCTATGCCAATCCGAACAACTATCAGCATGTCGGACGGCGGCTCGCCGACCAGCTTCGCAAGAAGGAGCCGAACGGCGTGCTGTTCGCCGACCAGTGGAACAACCTCGACAATGCCAAGGCGCATTACGAATCCACCGGCCCGGAGATCTGGGAGCAGACCGGCGGCAAGATCGACGGTTTCATCTGCTCCGTCGGCACCGGCGGCACGCTGGCCGGCACGAGCCGCTATCTCAAGGAAAAGCACCCGGGCATCGTCAATGCTTGCGCCGATCCGCATGGGTTTGCGATGTACGAGCTGTTCAAGCATGGTCAGGCCAAATCGACGCCCGGCGACTCCATCACCGAGGGCATCGGGCTCGGCCGCGTCACACCCGTCATCGAGACCGCGAAGGTCGACGATGCCTTCCTGATCCCGGACGAGGAAGCCGTGACCGTGATCTACGAATTGCTCGAGCATGAGGGCCTGTGCCTCGGCGGCTCGACCGGCATCAATGTCGCGGGCGCGATCCGGCTCGCCAGGCAGCTCGGCCCCGGCAAGACCATCGTCACCATCCTCGCCGACTCCGGCAACCGCTACCAGTCAAAACTGTTCAATCCGGAGTTCATGCGCTCGAAGAAGCTGCCGGTGCCGGAATGGCTGGAGAAGCGCACCAACATCGACGTGCCGTTCGAGAAGGTGTGAGCTACACCGTCATTGCGAGGAGCGAAGCGACGAAGCAATCCATCTATCCGTTATGCCGCGACGTGGATTGCTTCGCGTCGCTCGCAATGACGGCGGGGATCACCGCAATATCTGACTGAGAAACAGCTTCGTCCGCGCGTGCTGCGGATTGGCGAAGAACTCCTGCGGCGTGTTGGATTCGATGATCTGGCCGGCGTCCATGAACACGACGCGGTTGGCGACCTCGCGGGCAAATCCCATTTCGTGGGTGACGACCAGCATGGTCATGCCCTCTCTCGCGAGGTCGACCATGGTGTCGAGCACCTCCTTCACCATTTCCGGATCGAGCGCCGAGGTCGGCTCGTCGAACAACATCACCTTGGGGTTCATGGTGAGCGCGCGCGCGATCGCGACGCGCTGCTGCTGGCCGCCGGACATCTGGCCCGGATATTTGTTGGCCTGATGCGGGATCTTGACCCGCTCCAGATATTTCATCGCGGCCGCCTCGGCCTCCTTCTGCGGGATATTGCGTACCCAGATCGGCGCCAGCGTGCAGTTTTCCAGAACGGTCAGGTGCGGAAACAGATTGAAACTCTGGAACACCATGCCGACCTCGCGGCGGACCTCGTCGACGCGGCGCAGGTTCGGCCCGAGATCGATGCCGTCGACGACGATCTCGCCCTCCTGGAACTCCTCCAGCGCATTGATGCAGCGGATCAGCGTCGACTTGCCCGAACCCGACGGGCCGCAGATCACGATGCGCTCGCCCTTGCCGACGGCGAGATCGATGTCGCGCAGCACGTGGAAATCGCTGTACCATTTGTTGAGGTGTGCAATGCTGACGATCGATTTTTCCGTCATGGCCATCCCCTGTCAATTACGCCGATGCGCGTTCAGCCTGTTCTCGACGAACAGCGAATAGCGCGACATGCTGAAACAGAATGCGAAATAGATCATCCCGGTGAAGGCAAAGCCGGTGAACGCGGTGGTCGGCGTCGCCCAGTTCGGATCAGAGAACGAGGCGCGTAACGATCCGAGAAGATCGAACAGCGCCACGATCGAGACCAGCGAGGTATCCTTGAACAGCGCGATGAAGCTGTTGACGAGGCCGGGAATGACATGGCGGAGCGCCTGCGGCAGCACGATCAGGAAGGTCGTCTTCCACCAGGACAGCCCGAGCGCGCTCGCAGCCTCCCCCTGCCCGCGCGGAATCGCCTGCAGGCCGCCACGCACCACCTCGGCCTGGTAGGCGCCGGCAAACAGCGCCGTGCCGATCAGCGCACGCACCAGCCCGTCCACGGTGAAATTGCCGGGCAGGAACAGCGGCAGCATGTAGGTCGCAAAGAACAGCACCGTGATCAGCGGCACGCCGCGCCAGAACTCGATGAAGGCGGTGGAGAAGATCCGGATCAGGGGAATGGTCGAACGCCGCCCGAGTGCCAGCGCAATTCCGATCGGCATCGAGGCCACGATGCCGACGACCGAAATCACCATGGTGACGAGGAGCCCGCCCCAGAGGCGCGTATCGACGATCGGCAGCCCGCCGCGGTCGAGCCGCATGATGGCAATCACCAGCGCGATGCCGGCGAAGGCAATCAGGTTCGAGATCAGCGCCCGCGAGTTGCGGCCGAGATAGAAGGCGAGCGCCGAGATGGCGACCGCGGTCACCGCGAAATCGAACCACACCGGTTGCGCCGAAACCTGCATCTGGTCGCGCAGCCAGGTGAACGGCCAGATCACGAGCGAGATCGCCGAGCCGATCACGACCACCAGCTTGCCGAGCCCCCACAATAGCGGGCCGATGACCGCGCTCGCGGTGCCGGCGCGGATCAGCGCATTGCCGGCGCTCGTGAAGCTGTCCGCAAGTCCGGACAGCAGGCTCGCCGTCCAGCTCACGCCAAAGCCGTCGAGGCCGCCGCCGTGCAGCAGGAAGAACGCCACCACGGGGAACGCGGCGAAGAACAGGGAGGCGTTGATCCCCTTTGCCGGCAGCCGCGGAATGAGCAACGGCAACAACAGCAGCGCGCCAAGCAGGAAGGTCAGATTGGCCCGCCAGCGCTCCGGCTGCGGGTAGAAGCCATAGATGAACTGGTCGAACTTGGCCGCGATATAGGGCCAGCAGGCGCCGACCGGGCGGCCCGCATTCTGCTCCAGGCAGGCATTGCGGTCGTCTCCCTGCCAGACCGCGTCCACCAGCAGGAATTTCAGTGCCGGCACGACCGTGAACCAGATCAGGAGCGCGCCCGCGATCGTGAGCAGGATGTTCGTCGGAGAATTGAACAGGCGCGTGCGTACGAACCCGACCAGGCCCGTGGTCTTGACCGGCGCGGGACGCTCGGCGACGAGGTCCCTGCGGACGAAGGTTGGCAGCGCGACGTCGCTCATGCTTCGAGGCTCCGGCTCAGCCGCCAATTGTAGAAGCTCATGATGGCGCTGGTGATGAGCGAAAGCGCGAGATAGACGCCCATGGTGATCGCGATGATCTCGATCGCCTGCCCGGTCTGGCTCAGCGCCGTGCCGGCGAAGACCGAGACGAGATCGGGATAGCCGATCGCGACCGCAAGCGAAGAGTTTTTGGTCAGGTTCAGATACTGGTTGGTCAGCGGCGGCAGGATCACGCGCAGCGCCTGCGGGATCACGATCAGCCGGAGCACCGAGCCCCGGCCAAGGCCCAGCGACAGGCCGGCCTCCATCTGCCCCCTGTGGACCGCCAGAATGCCGGCGCGGACGATTTCGGCGATGAAGGCCGCCGTATAGGTCGACAGCGCCACCACGAGCGCGACCAGCTCGGGAATGACGCGCACGCCGCCGGCGAAATTGAAGCCCTTGAGTTGGGGCAATTCCAGCATGAACGGCATGCCGAAAACCAGCGCGGTCAGGAGCGGCAAGCCGATAAGAAGGCCGAGCACATAGGGCCAGACCTTGATGGCGATGCCTTTCTGAAACAATTGCCGGCGCGCATAGCGGTGCAGGATGACCGAAGCCACGATCGCCACCAGAAGGGCGATCATGAACGGTCCGAAGCCGGGCTCGCCGACCGGGCTCGGAACGATCAGGCCCCGATTGTTCAGGAAGAAGATGCCGAACAGCGAGATGCTTTGCCGCGGCCCTGGCAGCGCGGCCAGCACCGCGAGATACCAGAACAGCATCTGGAACAGGAGCGGCAGGTTGCGTATCAGCTCGACATAGCCACCGGCGACGCGCGACATCAGCCAGTTCGGCGACAGCCTGCCGAGCGCCACGATGAACCCGATCACGGTGGCGAAGAAGATGCCGATCACCGAGACCAGGATCGTGTTGACCAGGCCGACCAGGAAGACGCGCGTATAGGTGTTGGAGCCGGAATAGGGAATCAGGCTCTGGCTGACGTCAAAGCCTGCGGTGTTGTTGAGAAAGCCGAAGCCGGACGCGATCCGCTGGTTTTCCAGGTTGGCCCTGGCGTTGACGAATATCTCGTAGCCGATCCAGGTCAGGATCAGCACGAACACGACCTGCAGGGCGACGCCGCCCCACCCCGCCCGGCCGCCGAGCGCGCGCTTCAGCCGAAACGCGAGCTGCGACGGTGGTAATCGGGCTTCGATGCTCATCGCCGCAGACCGCGCCAAGTCGGCGGGATCAGCGGATCGGCGGCGCGTACTGGATTCCGCCCTTGTTCCAGAGGTTGTTCAGGCCGCGGGAAATCTGCAGCTTCGAGCCGGTGCCGACATTGCGGTCGAAGGATTCGCCGTAATTGCCGACGGTCTTGATGATCCGGTAGAACCAGTCCTTGGTAAGGCCGAGCTGTTCGCCGAGATTGCCGTCGGTGCCGAAGGCGCGTTTGAGATCGGGCTTGTCCGATTTCGCCATTTCATCGGCGTTCTTCTGGGTGACGCCGAGCTCCTCGGCATCGATCATCGCAAACAGCGTCCATTTCACGATGTCGAACCACTGGTCGTCGCCATGACGCACCATCGGTCCGAGCGGCTCTTTCGAGATCACTTCCGGCAGCACGACGTGGTCGGCCGGATTGGAAAGCTTCAGCCGCTCGGCATAGAGCTGGGAGACGTCCGACGTAAACACGTCGCAACGTCCGGCCTCATAGGCCTTCACGGTCTCGTCGGCGCTGGTGAAGGCAATCACCTCATACTTCATGTTGTTGCCCTTGAAGTAATCGGCGAGGTTCTGCTCGGTCGTGGTGCCCGTCTGCACGCAGACGGAGGCGCTGGAAAGCTCGAGCGCGGAGTTCACCTTCAGCGATTTCTTCACCAGGAAGCCCTGTCCGTCGTAATAGGTCACGCCGGTGAAGTTGGCGCCGAGCGCGGTGTCGCGCGACAGCGTCCAGGTGGTGTTGCGCGACAGCACGTCGATCTCGCCCGACTGCAGCGCGGTGAAACGGTCTTTCGCCGAGAGCGGGACGAACTTGATCTTGGTCGGGTCGTTGAAAACGGCCGCCGCGATCGCCCGGCAAATGTCGACGTCGAAGCCGGTCCAGTTGCCCTTGTCGTCCGGCGAGGAGAACCCTGGCAGGCCTTGGCTCACCCCGCAGGACAGCGTGCCGCGGTCCTTGATCGTCTTCAGCGTTTGTGCGGCTGCGGGCTGGCCTGCAAGGCCGGCGGCGATGGCGAGGGTGAGTACAAGGGATACGCGTTTCATGGGCAAGCCTTTCAAGGAGTTCTTTGGAGGTCGGCTGTGAAGTCGGCTCTAAAGGTCGTCTATCGGTCGTTGGAAGAACGTCGCTTTTCATCGCGCTACGTCAGGCGGGCCCACCCCTAATGATCCTCGAAAGCAAGCGCCATGCCGCAAAAGGTAGCGCTAACAGGTCAATCGTGGATCGAAGGTCGCGGCAAGCCCCTCAACGTGCGGCGACAGAATAGCTCGCGTGCATCACAGAACGACTGGCGGGCCGGGTCAAGGGGTTGACGGGACTCTTCCTTGTCCTGTTATTAACGGTCCCGGCCCAAATCGGCGGCAGAACCGCTGCAAGAGGTTTGCGGCAACAAAATCAAACCGAGAACGGCTGAGGGCATGGATTCTTCGCAACCGCAGGGCACGGCAAAGCAGCAGAAGGCCGAGACCCGGCTGGTGACGGCCGGCCGCGACACCAAGGCCCAGAAGGGCTTTGTCAATCCGCCGGTTTTCCATGGTTCCACCGTGCTCTACCCGACCGCGGAGGACTTGCATGCCCATCGCAGCGAGTTCCAGTACGGCCGCCACGGCACACCGACCACCCGGGCGCTGCAGCACGTATTGATGGCGCTGGAAGGCCCGCAATGCGCCGGCGTCGGTCTTGCGCCCTCGGGTCTCTCTGCCATTTCGACGACGCTGCTCGCGGTGGCCAAGGCCGGCGACCACATCCTGGTCTGCGACAATGCCTACCGGCCCACGCGCAATTTCTGCAACGGCCTGCTGGCGCGCTATGGGGTCGAGACCGGTTATTTCGCCCCCCTGATCGGCGGTGCCATCGAAAAGCTGTTCAGGCCGAACACCCGCGCCGTCGTGATCGAGGCGCCCGGCTCGCAGACCTTCGAAATGCCCGACATTCCCGCCATCGCCGCGGCGGCGCATGCACGCGGCGCGCTCGTCATCGACGACAACACATGGGCGACACCGCTCTATCATCGCTCGCTGGAGCTCGGCGTCGACATCAGCATGCAGGCCGGCACCAAATATGTCGGCGGCCATTCCGACATCATGTTCGGCACGATCTCGGCCAACGCCAAGGCCTGGCCGATCATCGCCGAGAACATCCGCCTGCTCGGCGTCTGCGCCGGGCCCGACGATGTCTATCTGGCGCTGCGCGGCATTCGCACCCTTTCGGTGCGGCTGGCGCAACACCACCGTTCGGGCCTGGAGATGGCGCGTTGGCTCGAGGCGCGGCCCGAAGTGCTGAAGGTCTTGCATCCCGGATTGGAGAGCGATCCGGGCCACGCGATCTGGAAACGCGACTTCACCGGAGCCTCCGGCCTGTTCAGCATCGTCCTCAAACCGAAGCCGCAAGCGGCCGTCGACGCGATGCTGAACAGCCTGACGCTGTTCGGCATGGGATTTTCCTGGGGCGGCTTCGAGAGCCTCGCCATCCCCTTCGACTGCGCGACCTATCGCACCGCGACCACCTGGGCGCCGGGCGGACCGACGCTCCGGCTGCATATCGGGTTGGAGAATACCGACGACCTGAAGGCCGATCTCGACCGCGGCTTTGCCGTATTGAACGCGGCGTAATCAGCGATCCAGCGTCTGCGATCCGCTGTCGCGGTTCTTCCAGATCAGCATGATGTTGCGAACATAGATGATGTTCGACAGCAACTGTCCGATGATGATGACGGGCTCGCGCTTGACGAGGCCATAGATCAGCGTCATCGAGCCGCCGGCAATCGAGAAAAACCAGAACGCCATCGGCACCACGCTCTTTCCCGCGCGTTCGCTGGCGATCCACTGCACCAGGAAGCGCGCGGCAAAGGCAAGCTGCGCCCCCAGTCCGAAGGCGAGCCAGAAATCGAACTTGGCGACGAAAATATCGTAGATGTAGTTGCCGAGAGCCTGGCCATACTGGATCAACATCAGCGCACCTCGGTGGCAACGGGCGTCGGCTTCTTGCGGCGGATCAGCCACCATACGCCGAAGAGATCCATGATCCCGATCCAGAGCCGGTCAAAGAAGCCGTAATTGGATACGCCGGAATGACGCGGCCGGTCGATCACGTCGACATAGGCGATCTCATACCCTTCCCGTCGCACCAGCGCCGGCAGGAAGCGATGCAACCCATCGAAATAGGGCATCATCAAAAACACCTCGCGGCGGAACGCCTTCAACCCGCACCCGGTATCGCGGGTGCCGTCCTTGAGGATAGAATTGCGAACGGCGTTGGCGATGCGCGACTGCAATTTCTTGAAGCCGGTGTCCTTGCGCCCGACCCGCTGGCCCGCGGCGAGGCCGACCTTCTCGCCGCCCTTTTCGATCGTCGCGATCAGGTCGGGAAGGAACGCCGGATTGTTCTGTCCATCGCCGTCGAGCGTGGCCACGATGGCGCCGCGCGCAGCGCGCACCCCGCTCCTCACCGCCGCTGACTGACCTGATGATTTCGCGTGCCGAAGCTGGCGCAGATTGGCGCGCGCTTTCATCGCCGCCGCCAGCCGTTCGGCGGTCGCATCCGTCGAGCCGTCGTTGACATAGATGATTTCATAGGCCCAGCGGCCGTCGAGGGCTGCCGCGATCTCGGCAAGCAGGGGCGCGATATTCTCCGCTTCGTTCCGCACGGGAACGACGATGGAAACGGCGACATCGGTGTCGGAGGGCGGCAAAATGAATGCTCGGGCTTGTCGGTCGGCGAAACGGATTACCCGCGCGCTTATCGCGTCCGGAAGTCGCGGGCAAGGCCTTGAATTGGGCTAGCGCGGGACAATTTTGCCATCTTCTTCAATGGTAAAGCCCACCCCCCGCGCGGCGAACCAGTAGCGCACGGCAAGCGCGCCAAGTAGTCCCACCAGCGCGCCACCCACGACATCGCTCGGATGATGCGCCAGCAGCACGAGGCGGCTCAACGAGATCACGACCGCATAGATGAACAGGGGGATGCGCCATCGCGGCCAAACCGCGGAGACCCCAAGGGCCAGCGCAAAGGCCGTGACTGCGTGCGCCGAGGGAAAGCTGAAATAGGGCTCGGCGCCGTGGAACGGCAGGAAATTGAAGGGATCGGCCTTGCCGCCGACAAAGGGGCGGCCGCGGCCCACCGCTCGCTTGATGACCGCCGTTGCGAGCACCGGCACCAGCGTCGCAAAGAGCAGATATTCGATGAAGGCGCCGAAGCGCAGCAGCCGGGTACGCGAGGCGCCGTGCGTCAGCGGAAACGTCAGCGCCATCACGAGCGTCACCGCCGCCAGCAGCGCCATCACATATTCATCCTTGCCGAAGTCGGTAAGGATTTCGACCGGCCAGAGCTCCGGCGATTTGCGCGGCGGCATCATCGCGATCTCGGTAGCGTCAAACCCCAACATCAGGGCGACGATCAGCGCGATCCCGATCGCGGACAGCCACGCCGCTTGCCGGCGCAACAAGTGAATCGCCTCCGCGCGATGCAGCGCCGACGGCCAATGCACCAGTTGCGCCCCAGACCGGCCGATCAGGGCAACCAGTTGCGCGCCATAGCCGTTGGTTTCGCTGATGGCGGGAGGCGCGCCCATCACTCCGTGCCTTCGGAGCGGTAGATCGCGATCGAGACCGCCCTGCCCTGGGAGATGTTGTAACCCTCGATCCGAGTGGCGACGTTGTAGCGCAGTCCGATGGCTTCGGCACGCTGTACGAAGGTGCGCTCGGAGCGCTGCTCGACCAGCGCAAAGCGGCAACTGCCCTGGTTCAGGAAGTCCGCGGCCCCCGAGCCGTCGGTGAGCAGCGTCGACGTATCGGTCATGAAGACGAGGCTCGGCTCGTGGAAGCCCGCAGCCGCAGCCCTCGGCCCGACGCAGACGACATTACGCAGCGCATGGGCGATCTCGGCGCTCGGAAACAGCGTCGTGAGCGACGGAAGCACCACGCCATAGACCGCCAATGCCAGGAACAAAGCCGCGGCGATCGCATTCAGGAACGAGCGCTCTGCGCGGCTGTCCTCATAGAGCCACCACGCGAACAGGCCGAGGATCATAGCGGCCGCGAACGGCGGCCACGACAGGAAGGCCGGCTGCCGGGTCAGCATGATCGCGCCGACCACGGCCAGGATCGCGGCGAGCGCGGGAATGGCGAACCACCAGGCAGCCCCCCGCATCAGCCAGGAGCGCGACAAGACGCGCCGCTCCAGCGCGCCGACGGTCAGGATCGCAATCGCCGGATAGAGCGGGAGGACGTAATGCGGCAGCTTGGTCAGCACCAGTTCGAACACGAGCCAGGACGGCACCAGCCAGGCCAGCAGATATTGCGCGCCGGGCTCGCGCCGCGCCCGCCAGATCGCCGGCACCGCCATGCCCGCGAGCGGCGCGCCGGGCCAGAACGTGATCCAGAACAGCAGGAGATAAAGTCCGGGCGGCGCGCCGTGCAACTCCTGCGCGGCAAGCTTGCTCAGCATGTCGCCGCCGACGGAGTCGGTGAAGAAGGTGCCGCCCGCGCGCCAGTAGATCGCGATGAACCACGGCAACACCAGCACCAGCATCCACATCGCCCCCCAGACCGGGCGCAGCCGCCACAGCCAGGATGCGTTGCGGTCGAGGATGGCGAGCGTCAGGATGGTGAGCCCGGCAAACATCAGGATCAGCGGTCCCTTGATCAGAATGCCGAGGGCGAGCGCCGTCCAGAAGATCGCGGGCCAGCTCCACGGCGGACGCTCGGGATCCTCCCCGCGCTGCCACGACAGATAAACCCGCGCCATCGCGCCCATCGCGGCGACGACCGTGAGCAGCAGCATGGCGTCGGTCTTGGCGAGCCGCGCTTCGGCGGACAGCAGCACGGAGGCGCACATCATCAGCGCGGCAAGCACGGCCCCTCGCCGCGTCACGAAGGCGAGCGCCGCCCAGTAGGTCAGGAGCACCGCGCCGACCGCACCGATCAGCGATGGAATCCGATAGACCCAGATGCGCAACTGCGCCTTCGGCAGTCCGAGGACCGTTGCAGTCTCCACGACGGCCGCCTGCATCCAGTAAATGCCGACCGGCTTCTTGTAGCGCACCTCATCCTGGAAACGGATGTCGACGAAATCGCCGGTTTCGACCATCTGTTTGGTCGCCTGCGCGAAGCGCGCTTCGTCGCGATCGACCGGCGGGATGCTGAAAAATCCGGGAAGGTAGAACAGCGCGCCGCATAGCAGCAAAAACGCAATGACCCGCGTGTGACTGTCGGTGACGAAATCGATCAGACGCACCAGCCGGCTGCCCGGATTGACCAGGTTTTTCGGTTCGCGCGGTTCGCCAAATCGCGGGCGGGCATAGGTCTCGACCATCGGTTCCGCATACGCCGAAACCACCATCGGGACAACCGCTTAGGGCGCCGCTATTGTATTCTTACAACAACTGTGTCCGCGGCGCCCGCTGCATCAATCACGGTCACCCTCGCAAAGCCCGGCCCGGGCGGATCAATCAGGCGTTGCCTCCGGCCGTCGATCTCGCCGACCGAGCGGCCGTTGACCAGCACCGTCATCGGCAGCGCGCCGCCTGCGACACGGACCGGCATCGGCGTGACGTCCGCGGAACCGGTGCGGTCGACATCGATGCGGGAGCCATCGAGCGGGAACTGTATGTGCGGCGCCTGCTCGCTGCCGGTGCGGACCAGTTCACCCATGGCGCGGAACCGGCGGAGCGGCAGCGGCAGCCTGGCGTTGGAGGCCATCAGCGCGCCCTTCGGCGCCTTCGGCAGCGGAACCTGCTGTTTGCCGGTACGGGCAAAGGCATCGAACAGGATCGGCGCCGCCGCGGCGCGCCCGATCAGGCCGGGAACCGGCGCGCCATCGGGCCGGCCGACCCAGACACCGATGGTCAAGTGGCCATCGAAGCCGACCGACCATGCGTCACGATAGCCGTAGCTCGTGCCGGTCTTGAAGGCGATCCGGCCGCCGACGCCGTTCTCGGGCGGCGGCGTTCCCATCAGGACGTTGGCGACCTGCCAGGCCGCTACCTGATCCATCAGCCGCTTCGGCTCGCGGTCGTCGGTCTTTCCGTCCATGATCTCGCGCAGCGGCCTGGTGGTGCCAAGCCGAGGCAGACCGGTGTAGAGCGTCGCCAGATCCTGCAAGGTAATGCCGACGCCGCCGAGACCCATCGCAAGCCCCGGCGCCTCGTCCTTTGGCAGCACCAGGTTGGCGCCGGCCTGCCGCAGGCGCGACGACAGCCGGCTGGAACCTACGCGATCGAGCAGCGCGATCGCCGGTACATTCAAGGAAAGTTGGAGGGCGCGCTTCACCGGCACCGTGCCCTGATAGGTCATGTCGAAATTTTCCGGCGCATAGGAGCCGAACCGGATCGGCCGGTCGTCGATCAGGCTATCCGGATGGATGAAGCCGTCCTCGAAGGCGAGGCCATAGATGAACGGCTTCAGCGTCGAGCCGGGCGAGCGCACCGCGCGCGTCATGTCGACCTGCCCTGCCCGGCTGGAATCGAAATAGCCGGCCGAGCCGACGCGTGCGAGCACGTCGCCGCTCGCATTGTCGACCACGATGATCCCGACCGAGATGTTCTGGCCGAGCGCAATCGCGCGGTCGCGCGCCAGGGACTCCAGCACCTTCTGCAGGTTCGCATCCAGCGTCAGCTTGATGGCGGCCGCGTCCTTCATGGTGGCAACCGCCTGGTCGGTGCGAATGCGGCGCCAGGATCGGCATCGGCTTGCGCAGTTTCGGCACCGGCGTGGTTTTGGCCTGGGCGGCATCCTCCGGCGTGACGCGATGCTCTGTTATCATGCGGTCGAGCACGCGGTCGCGCGCGTCGCGGGCCCGCTGCGGATAGCGGTCGAGCCTGCGGGTTTCCGGCGATTGCGGGAGCGCGACCAGGAGGGCGGCTTCCGCCAGCGACAGCCGCTTTGGCTCCTTGCCGAAATAGGCAATGGAGGCCGCGCGGATTCCTTCGAGATTGCCGCCGAACGGCGCCAGCGCGAGATAGAGGTTGAGGATCTCGTCCTTGCTGAGCTGCCGCTCGATCTCGATCGCACGCACGATCTGATGGAGCTTGGCCGAGAACGAACGATGATGGCCCGGCTCCTCCATCAGCCGCGCGAGCTGCATGGTGATGGTCGAGCCGCCGGAAACGATGTGGCCGCGGGTCACCAGTTGATAGGCCGCGCGCGCCAGCGCCAGCGGATCGACGCCGGCATGCGTTCGGAAGCGCTGGTCTTCATAGGCGAGCAGCAGGTTCAGATAGGTCGGATCGACGTCCTTCTTCGCGTCGACCGGCAACCGCCAGCGGCCGTCGGCCATGGCATAGGCGCGAAGCAGCTTTCCGTTGCGGTCGATGACGGTGGTCGAGACCTGCCGCGCCTGCACCAGCGGCAGCGGCCCGAGCGAGGCGACCCAGGCCGCGAAGGCGGCGGACGCGATCAAACCGGTGACGACCAGGACTATCGCCGCCTTCTTGATCCGCGATCGGCGCGTCAGAGCCGCCGCCGATGCTATCGTCATCCTCCCGCTCATTTCGCCGATCGCACCTCCACCGATCCCGTGCCGGTGCGGCCATAGCGCGAGGGATTGTACATGTCCTCGACATAGGCCTGCGGCAGCACGTATTTGCCCGGCGTCACCGCCCGCACGACATAGGCCACCGTAAACACCGACTTGGAGTTGCCGGCGCGGTCGAGCGCCGCGGTGAAGCGGTCATCGCGGAACTGGGTGTTGACCGGGTCCTGCCCGTCCTCGATCCAGCCAAGCGTGCCGCTGTCGCCCGACGAGACCAGATGCGGATTGTCGATCTCGAGGCCGGCCGGGAGATAATCCGACACCATGATGTGTCCATATTCCGGCTTGGGCTCGGTGACCTTCAATACCACCGCGAAGCGGTCGTTCTGCTTTGCGGTGGAGATATCGACCGGCTTGCCGTCGAGCGTGAAATAGCTGCGCTCGATCTTGAAGCCGTTCGAGGCCGCGGGCTCCGGCGTGACGGGCGAGCCCGAAACCGAGACCACCGCCTGCACCGGCGCATCACCGGTGTTGGTGATCCTGAGCGGCTGGCCCGTCACCTGCTCCGCCTTGTAGTTGCGGTAGAGCGCGGTCTTGATCTCCTGGCCGTTGAGGTCGAGCGTCATCGTCTCTTTCGCCAGTGCGCGCGCCGCCAGCACCATCCAGGCGTTCTCCTGGGTGGACGTATAGGGCGTGAGCCCGCGCGCGGCTTCGACCCGCATCACCGCCTGCGTCAGCGACGCGCGCGGCGCGTTGCCTTCGGAGGCGAGCGAGATGTAGGCCGCGGCATCGCGCAGTGACGAGCCGTAATCGGTGCGGCCAAAGATCAAGACCGGCTTCGGCTCGAGGTCAGAGAGCGCCGACGCATAGACCCGCTCCGCACGGTTGCGGTCGCCGACCAGCGCCAGCGCTGCCGCCAATTGCGACTTGGCGATCGGGGTCGCCAGATCCTTCAGCTTGGTATCGGCGAGATAGCGGAGATCGCCGATTGGAGCGGCGCCATTGCGCGCGAGCACGTAGAGGCCGTAGGCGAGATCGCGCCCGCCGTCCTTTTCCGGCTCGTTGGCGTTGACGACGGAATTGCGGATGCGGTCGAGCGCGGTCTTGAACAGCACGTCCGGCACCGCAAATCCCTTCTCACGGGCGCGGGTCAGGAAGTCCGTCACATAGGCGTCGAGCCAGGCGTCATCGCCGCCGGCCGACCACAGGCCGAACGAGCCGTTCGAGCCCTGTCGCGCCAGCAACCGTTCGATCGCATCCTTGATGCGCTGGTCGAGATTCTCGTCCTGCGCCAGCTTGGCGCCGGCCGCGAGCTCGTTGACATAGAGCAGCGGCATGGCGCGGCTCGTGATCTGCTCCGAGCAGCCATGCGGATAGCGGTCGAGCGCCTGCAGGATGGTCGCGGCATCGAGCGCGGTGGACAAGCCCACCGAGAGCGACACCGCGCCGGTGCCCGGCACGAGATCCGAGAACATGTCTGCCGTCAGCGTCAGGCTCTCGCCCTTCGCCAGCGTGCGGATCGAGCGGCGCGCCAGCACTTGCGTGGCCGGCTTGACGTCGAGCGCATAGTGCCGCGCCAGCGTCAGCCCGTTCGGTCCCTTGATGTCGACGTCAAGGTCCGCTTTCCCGGCGCCGCCAGCATCGAGCCCGATCGATATCGAGCTGCGTTGCTTTGCGTTCAGCTTCAGCGTGGTGGCGGGATTGCCGGAAACCTTCAGCGGGCCGGTCACGTTGACGTTGACGACATAGTCGCCGGCCGTGCCCTCGACATTGTCGAGGTCCATGCTCATGGTGCCGTGGTCGCCGGTGAGCAGGAAGCGCGGCAAGGTCGCCGTCAGCACCACGGGATCGCGCACGATCACGTCGGTGGTGGCGCGGCCGAGTTTGGTTGCGCTCCACGCCACGGCCATGACGCGCGCAGTGCCGGCGAAATCCGGAATGTCGAAATCGACCTCCGCGGTGCCGTCGGCGCCGACCGTGACAATGCCGGAATAGAGCGCCAGCGGCTTTTGCGTCGGCGGCGATCCCTGCAGCTCGGCGCCGGCATCGCCGCCGGTCTTGATCTGGCCGCGCGTGCCCTGCATGCCGTCGATGAGCTGGCCATAGAGGTCGCGGATTTCGGCAGTGAGGCGGCGCTGGCCGAGATAATAATCATCCGGCGCCGGCGGCTTGTAGTTGGTCAGGTTGAGAATGCCGACATCCACCGCTGCGATCACCACTTTGGCGTCCTCGCCGGGGTTGAGCCCGCCGAGCTTGACTGGGATCTTCAGGCTCGAATTCGGGCGCACCAGGGCCGGCGGCGACAGGTTCACCTGCAGCGTCCGCGCCTGCTTGTCGATCCCGAACCATTTCAGGCCGATCGCGCGGCCCGGCATGCGCTGGGCGGTCGCGTCCAGCGGACGGCGCAGCGTCGCCATCACATAGGCGCCGGTGCCCCAATCCTTGCCGACAGGAATCTTGAGCTGAGAGGTGCCTTCCTTGACGTCGATACTCTGCGTCGTCAGCAGGCGGTCGCCGAGCACGTTGATGGTGAGCTTGCCGGCGGTGCGCGCATTCACCGATACCAGCATGGTGTCGCCGGACTGGTATTGCGGCTTGTCGATCGAGGTCTCCAGCAGATCCGGCGTGTCGGAGCTGCCGTCGCTATACCAGCCAACATCGAACTGCACCGAAGTGATCGGCCCGTTCAGATCGGCCGACTTGACGTCGAGGCGATAGCGGCCTTCCTGCGGCGAGAACGACAGATGCGCCGGCTTGTCGGCGGCGATCGTCACCTCGCCGTCGGCGACGCGCTTGGTGGTCTTGACCGGCTCGTAGTCCCAGGACGAGTTCTGGCGGTACCACTGATAGCGGGATTCGATCTTCAACAGCTCGTAGCGCAGGCCATCGCGCGCCAGCGTCTTGCCCTCGGGCGACGCGAACATGACGTCGAACTCCGCCTTGTCGCCGGCCGCGACGTTCCTGCCGCCGAATGCCGGCTTGACGCCGATCAGGTTGGTTGCGGGCGCGATCGGCAGCGCAATCTTGCGCTCGACCGCGCGGCCACCGGCTTCCGTCATGCGGATGAAGAAAGTCGCCTGCTGCGGCCGCGTCGAGGTCGGCGCTTTCGCAAGGCTGACAGGGAAGGTCGCATTGCCTTTGTCGTCGGATTCCGGGAGATTCTCGATCGGCGTTCGCTCATTGGATGAGGTATCGGTGTCGTCGACGCCGAACTCATATCCGGGAAAGTCCGGACGCCCCCCGGCGGGCCCGACCAGCATGTCGCCTTCGAGCTGAAGGTTGGAAGCCGGCGCGCCGTAGAGGAAATGACCGGCGACCTTAAGCTCCACCGGAGCCTCAGCTTTGATGACCTTGTCCTTTGAAGTCACATCGAATTCCAGCCGCTCGGGGATGTAGTCCTCGACCATGAAGGTGGTTTCGCCAACCGCCTCCCCCTTGGGATCGGTGAATACCCGCACCCGCCAGGTTCCGCTCGGAACCGCGGAATTGAGCGGCACGGTCAGCGACCGGCCGCCCGCGCCCTGGTCGGTCAGCACCGCACGGCGGAACTCGACGCCATCGGGACGCTCGACCACCATGGTCAGCGGCGTGCCGGTCATGGCATTGCCCTGGCCGTCACGTAAGAGAGCGGTGAGATAGACCGTCTCGGTGGAGCGGTAGACGCCGCGCTCGGCATAAACGAAGGCGTCGGCGCCGCCGTCCGGCGTCTCGCGGCCCGCAACGCCGCGATCTGAGAGATCGAAGGCGTTCGATTTCAGGCTGAGGAAGGCGTAGTCGGTCTTTTCCCCCGATACCGTCAGCATGGCCGGCGACAGGCCGCCCTCGCCGCGCGCGAGCCCCGCCTCGAACAGCACATGGCCGGCCTCGTCGGTCTTCCTGGCCGCCAGGATCTCGTTGTTGCGCGCCACGAGCCGCACGTCTGCGCGGGCGATCGCCTCCGTCGTCGCCAGCGAATTGACGAAGACATGGATGCCGTCATTGCCGGAATAGGCGGCAACGCCGAGGTCGGAGACAATGAACCATTGGGTGGCGAGCTGATAATCGTCGTCGGCGCCGGGATTCTTGGCGGCCGCGGTCATGACGTAGACGCCGGGCTGCAGCTCGCCGATTGCCTGGTCGACGGGAAACGCAGTCGTCACTTCCTGGTTCAGCGTGGTCGCGGTGGCCAATTCGCCAGTCCAGACCTTGACCCCGCGCTCCCCGCCGAGATTGGACAATTGATACTTGCTGAGCCGCTGCTGGAAATCGCTGTCGATCACCGTGTTGATCAGATTGCGGTCGCCGATCCGGAACACGTTGACGGTGACCGCGGGCGTGTTGACGCTGACCAGGGGAATGCCGCGCTGGCCGGTGCGCGGCAGCACGTAGGCGCGGCCCGTGAAGCGCACGAAGGGTTTGCGGTCGCGGACATAGATGTTGAACTCAGCCGATTTCGGCAGGACCTCCTTCACCGTCGAGGGCAGGCCTGCGCGCAAATTGACGTTGTAGCGCTCGCCATGCTTCAGCCCGTCGACGCAAAGCTGCTTGTCTTCCGACGTCAGCGCTGGCCTGTCAGTGCCGGCCAGAGTCACGAACGGGGTGAAGTCGGTGCGCTTGGCCAATTCCTCGGAGAACTGGAAGCAGACCCGGGGCGAAGCCGAATTGGAATTGACGCTGTAGTCGACCAGCTTGAAGCCGTGATCGTCGCGCAGCTTCTCGTATTGCCCGCGAACATCGGCCATCTCGCGGAGATCGAGCGACATCCGCAGCGTGTCGAGTGCCGGCCGCCACATCTGCCGGTCGCTAAACGCCTCGCCAAGCACGGCCAGAGCATCCGCCTCGTCCTGCCGGTTGCCGGCGCGCTGGTAGGCAATGTAAGCGGCGGTCGAAGCCCGTTCCATGAAGAAGGTCTGCTCGCTCGACGTCTGCGACCTGATCCGGAAGATGGTGCGGGCGAGCCGGAGCCAGTTGGCGCTGTCCTCGGGCGTCGTGGCAGCGATCTGGCCGAGGATCTGCAGGCCACCGCGGAAATCGTTGCGCCTGAAGGCCGCGTCGGCGTCGTTGCGCAAGCTCGCCGGCGACTTCGCCACCGCCCCCGCCTCGCTCTTGATCTGGGCCTCCAGCTTGATCGCGGCATCGGCGAGGTCGTCGCGCCTGAAGGCCTTATCCGCCGCCAGCGCCAAATTGAGGCCGAGCGCCAGCGTTGCGCAAAGTGCTGCGGCG
This sequence comes from uncultured Alphaproteobacteria bacterium, assembly GCA_963831505.1. Lineage (GTDB taxonomy): Bacteria > Pseudomonadota > Alphaproteobacteria > Rhizobiales > Xanthobacteraceae > Bradyrhizobium. The sequence continues at coordinate 57,139 of CAWHQY010000107.1, forward strand.
CGAACCAAACCGATCATGGGGAGACTCCTTGCGCGGAAAAATCCGCGTCTGGGATAAAAATGCGCGAAATGGTGACGGACTGATGGCGGCGGAGCAAGCGTAGCAAAAGGTCGTATACGGCATGGCCAAAGGCACAGTCCCGGCTCCCCCGCGTTCACCAACATGAACGGCGCCGCGGGGCGCGTGTTGCCGGCGGACACAAGGACAGTCCACCGCGCCCCTTGGTCGCCGCCTTCCGGAAACGGGTTCGAAAGGGATTTCCCAAAAAGCGGATTTTTCATATTCGGGATGCTATCATGGGTGACGGCGGTCACGCCGGCCGTACGCATCATCCGGGGGCGCCCGCCTTCCCGAACGGCCATGCTCGGTCAAAGACGGTCCCGTAGCTCAACTGGATAGAGTAGCGGATTTCTACTCCGCGGGTTGCAGGTTCGAGCCCTGCCGGGATCGCCATCTCTTTTGCCTTGAATGGCGCGGCTGTTTGCGGGGTTTGCCGGCGCTATCCTGCCCGACCCGCGTTCCCCAAAACGGTGATCCGGCCATCGCCGTGAAACCATTTTCCGTACCGGACGAAAACGTCCTGAAACAAAACTGCGCCTACCCTCGAATCACTCAAACGGGGGACGGCATCATGCAATTCATTCTCAACCTGCTCTGGGAACATTCGCGCAGCAGCTATCTGGCCGCCATGGCTGAACAGGAGACGTGCTCATGACGCCCGTCATCGCGTTCCTGATTTGCATCAGCTTAGCCGTATTTTTTGCCCACGCGTTCAACGCCTATCGCGAGAGCTAGGCCGCGCCCTCAGCCGTGCGGCAAAAAAGAACCCGCTCATGGAGGAATCCGGGGCGGGTCAGAAGCACCCTTGCAGCTGAGAGGAACTTCAACAACGATCTCCGTATGTGAACTGTTTCACACCCCTGAAGCATTGATCTCGCTACGCTGCGGTCGCTGGGGGATTGCAGGGCCCAGCTTGAGGTAGGCGCCGCCGGGACACGTATTTCGAGTCCGGCGGCGTATTTTTTGGGACCCCAGCCCCGCTGTTGCTATGGTGGCTGGCGGTGGCGGCTGACCTGGTCCCCATTGCGAATGGCGGGCGTTCTGTCGCATTCGGCGTGTCGTTTTCGAAACACGGCGGCTCGCGAGCGTCAGCCGCGCTTTTTCGCCGTTGTCATGCTGCCCTGCGCACTAAATCCCGCGCGTTAAGCTAACTGCATAACGTTACTACCGGGAATGAGGCGAGAACGATCCCCAAAACGGGGTACGACGCGCAGATGGCTCTGCATTTTCACCGTGCCGTAGAACAGATCGCAATTTGGAGCGCGTCCAGCGACGACGGGTTTTCGTTTGTGATCAGCTACGGAAGTCGCGACGGCGTCGGGCTTCAAGGACGCGACGGTTACATGGCGTCATGGCGTCCGCTCAATCAGAACAAGCCCGCCATCAGGATCACCGGTTCACCGTTCAGGACGCTCGTCGAAGCGGAGGAAGCCTGCAACAACAGCTTGGAGCTTCTGAGAAGCGTCAATACCGCGTGAGAGCCGCTCGTCGGCCTCACCGTCCGGCAGCTCACAGCTTACCCTGATCCTCAAGTACAAGCCCGCCCCTGCCGGATTCCGACGCCGCGGCGCTTGCGAGATGCAACTTGAAGCGTGTCGCTAGAATCGTTCTTAAGTTGGAATAGCGTTCAGAACGGACCAAATTTTGCCATCGTATGCCCATGGCATTGTCGATGGGGAACGGACGGCCGGTGCTCTCTCAAGGGCAAGCGCGCCTGACAGGCTGAATATTTTAGGGCTTGGAGCAGCGCCGTGATTGGAGAACGTAATCGAGAAGAATTTGAACTATTGGGATACCACGATGTTTCTGTGCAGCATGAAGCATGGGACGACGAGAAACATCGTCGCGCTCAGGAATGGCTCAAAGAGCAAAAGGCATCGCTGGAAAGAGAGATAGGGCGACAGCACCTCGCGGTCGCGCGAGAGGCTAATGAAGTTGCCCGATCCGCTTCTTATGCGGCAAGCGACGCGGCGGCCGCAGCACGGTCACAGGCGCGCACGGCAAGGGCGGCGCTGGCGATAGCCACGATTGCGCTGCTGGTCAGCATCATAACCCCGGAGAAAATTACGGCTTATCTTTCTGCGAAACCTTGGACTTCCTGGGTTTCGCAATAGGATTCCCACAGGCGTCGTGCATTGGACGCCGCTTGTCGGCCATTTGCGCCGGCCATGCGCGGATATCGAGATCTGAGCGTCGACAGCTTAAGCGAAGACAGTCCCGCCAAGCGGGCGGGGCCGCCACGACAAGCTGAGCGTCGGCATGAGTTCGCGGCCATGATGCCCAGGCCAATCAGCCAGCCGCCCGAAGTTGCACGCTGGTATCATCATCAGGGCTGATGCCGCCCCGGTAACCTTTAGCGCTTAGGTTAAACTCAGGCCTTCGTTGCAAATCCAGCGGCGCGCGAGATGCTGTCTCGCCTGCCAAGTTGGCCGAACGCCCCATTTCAATGGTCAAATTTCAATTGTCAGGCACGGACCGCCGCACAAGCGGCAGGCCTGTCATTGCAGATGCGGACGGTCTTTTGGAGACGCGATGCACGATTTCGAAAAATTTGCAGCGCAAGTCAGGGGCGCTCGCGCATTACTTGGGTGGTCGCAAGCCTATTTGGCGGAAGGCATAAATGTTCGTCGTGCAGTCATCGCTGATTTTGAAAGCTGCCAGCGCGAGCCGCAAGCGCCGCAATTACTTGCCTTGATGAAGGAGTTAAGCGCCGCCGGCATCGTATTCACTGAAAAAGGCGTTGAATTTCTGAGGTGGCCACCAAGGCCTTATGTGCCGACCGGATGCGCAATCAACGGGAAGCGTGTACGGAGAAAGCTCTATTCGAGAGGGCGACGAGATGCACGCACCTAGCGGATGATCCGGAAAAGTGTGTAGCGGTTTCCCGAAAAGATCATGCTCAAACAAGGAGCTAAAGCGCGATGACGATTTAACCTGATCTCATCGCGCTTTAGTCAACAGCAGGAACGCCGGTGACGTTCGGCCAACTTCAGTTCTTACGTATTTCCCACTCCTGACCGTAAATGGTAAGCTCGTTTCATGTTTGACGGATTATCCAGGCAAGAAATCGTGGGTTGGCTGGTTTGCCTGATTTTAGCCGTGGGGCTTACCATTTTTGGAAGCGCCTACCTGGTCACCTCGTACCTCAGCGCCGACGTGTCGGGCGCACGTCCGGAGAGTGCGCCTCAAATTCATAAAAAAGAATCGCCGTAACTCTTCCTTCACGCTTGGATCGGTTGCTCCACACGAAACTGTTCATCATTTGAACTTGCCAGAACCACTTCATTGATGAGTCGCGGCACGTCAATGGTTGAAGTTGATTAGTCTTCCACTGTTGCGAAGGCTCTTCGCTTGCGCGCGTCCAAGGGCTGACCGAACATCGGAAGTGTTTCGATATTGAGTTGCGACTGCGGGGCAGATCGAATGGGCAATTTCATCGAGTCGACACGTGAACTCTGCGACGACCTGGACAGCTTGGTGGAGATTGCAAAACAGAGTCGGGCGCCAATAAGGGCGCTTTCGCTGATCGAACGGGCGCGAGCGGACTTGCAGGCTTATCTCGAGGAGATCGATCCGACCTCGCTGGCAACTCGAGGCGAGATCAGGTTCAAGGCGCAGCAATAGGCGGCGTTTGCGGCAGCATCGTTGCGCCGGCCGGACTCGGTGCCAGGGTAATCGCGAGCAGCCACCCCGACATTTGCGTCATACTTTCTGGGGAAATTTGTGATCCCGACCATACTTCGCCCGGTACATTCAGCGTAGAAACTGACCAGCTGTTTGATTTCCAGGCGTGTGAAATGGATAAGGACTTTTGCAGCCAGCAGGCAAAATTGGTGCGCTCTCTCGCTGACAATGCGGACCCCCTTATAAAACGGCGGCTGTTGCAGCTCGCTGAACACTACGAACGTCGCCTTTCGATCCTCAACGCGAAGAAGGAAGAAGTGCGAGAACCTGAGCGAAAGTGATCGCAACAGCGCGCATGAAGCCAGCCATCTGCATTTTCTTCGCGGTAGTCCTCGGCCTTGCGGGTGCGGCCTACTGGCAGTTCTCCCGCCGGGGAGCGGCGCCCGACTATTTTCGGATCAATGTCTCGATGGTCCATGACAGGCTCTCCTCGGTCGATGCCGGGGCGGTGATATTTCTGGGGGACAGCATCACCTGGCGGGCGCCGCTTCCGGCACGGATATGCGGCCATCCGACCATCAATGCCGGCATCAGCGGAGTAGACGCTGCGACCTATCTCTCCTTGCTCGACGCGTTTGGCGATTTCAAAGGTGCGGCGATCGTTGTGGCCTTGGGCACCAACAACGCCAAGAGGATCAATACCGCGGACTTTGCCCAGGATTATGCTGCGCTCATCAAAACCATAGCGGCGCGTGCTCCAACTGTCGTTCTGGTCGGGCTGCCGCCGATCGAAGACGGGACCGAGGCCCCTGACTTCGATCCCGCCGCCGCCGAGCGTATCGACCGGGAGATCCAGGCAATCGCCAACCGGATGGGAAGTCCGTTCGTCGACGTGCGTACGGCCATGTCGATCGCTCATCCGCTCACCATCGACGGCGTGCATCCTTCTTCAGAGGGGTTCAAGATCTGGTTGCGAGCAATCGAGCCCAAGGTGGCCTCGGCCATGGGCTGTTCATGATGACCGAGCAACCGGAAGCCTGGATGGGTGGGGCGCTCTGTGATTTGCCTCAGCTGGCCCAGTCCCGAGCCGAGGGAGTTGTTAGGTCCTCCGGCCGGTGATTGGCGCAGTGGCCGACCCGGACAGGTACCGACGCGACGCTAATTTAGGTCGCCGGCACCCTTGGGTGCACCGTGTCAAAGAGCGGGCCCGCCATTCGCGGCGGGCCGCCAGGTTTAGGGAGGAAACACCGTGAGACACGGCGCTGCCCCCGCTGCGGCGATTCGCCACTCGCTCGGAATTGGAAAGACCAAGGGCTTAATGCCCTTGGCGGACGCGTACGATCGAGGCCAATGATAGGGTGACGTTTTTGGAGGTTATTCGGAAGCTCGCACCAGGTTGGCGCGCCGAAAGGCAAAGGCAGAAACAGAGTATTTTGAAGCTGTTGATGCCTCGTGGGCTTCCACGTTGACGGGTTTGGGCGTCTCGCAGATCGCCACCCGCCTATGAAGAGCCCGCCAATCGATTTTGTCGGCCGCCTCCAAAAAGGCCACCAGAAGGCCGTGGTCCTTACGCAGACCCTCGATCACCGCGCTCATTTCGTCGCGATTCTTCATGGCCAGATGATGCACTGCGCGTGGTTAAGGCGCAGTAAACTCCGTGCGTGCGGGAGCATTGTTTGGCCGCCCGCCACCGCGATCCCCAAGCCTGCCCGGAGGCTGGTACGTGCCCTACGTTCACGTTTATGGGAGAGCGCGAGGGCCCCCACGGCACAGGCCTTGAACATTTTAGGTTGTCGATTATTGTGCGCTCGACTAGCGCGTCAAAGTACGGGGGGCGGCTCCCATGAGAGCGATTTCGCGCGCGACTGCGATCAATCCGAACATACGTGTGGTCTTTGTCGATCTTCTCGAGCAGCAGATGATCGACCTCAAAGCCTTGCGCAAAAAAGTGATCGAAGCCGAACGGCGAGTTGCGGCTCATGCGCACAAGCCGCTGAATTTACAACTGACGCATGAGGCTGCGCTTCTCTCCGCCCCTTCGATGGGCTGTAGCTCCGCGCCGCTCCCTGCCCCAAGCGATTGACAATTTGCACGCGCCTGCGGCTGGCAGAAACACGGGGCCATGCCGGCCTGGCCGGACGATCACGTTTGCCCAGCGCTCTTCCGAGCGCGCGCGACAACCCGGTGATGCGCGGATCACAAGCGCAGCCACTTGATCGCAACCAGCGCTGCGGCAGATTCAAGGTGACCGGCGACAAGCCCCTCAAAATCTTGACCGCGGATAGGCAAGCTTCTTGTGAAGCCTGCACAACAGCCGTTTGGCGGCTGCAAGTGTGCGGGCTGACACGTGCGACATCGCGCACTTGTATCGTCAGGGTGCAGCCGCGCGATAAGCTTTAGCGTTTAGGTTAAATCGGGTCTTTCATGCAAATGTATCGGCGCCGTCGCGATGCTAACGCGCCTGCCAAGTTGGCCGAACGCCCCATTCCAACCGCCAAATTTCGATCGTCAGGCACGGGCCGCCGGACAAGCCAGCCCTCGTGCGGCGGCCCGCCTGTTGCGACGAACCGAGCACAACTGAACGATAAGTGCAGGCCGTTGCGTTATGCGCAAGCACGACACTCGTCGCGTTCACCGACGTGAACAGAATGTCATTTGTACAGATGAAGGGGCATGTCTAACGTCAATTGCGGCGGCCTCTAAATTGCATCTACCTCGGATGATTAGGAGCCAATTGTGCCAAACCGAGGCGTTTATGGGTAGTGTATCGCGTTTTGAGAATCGCCATGTCCAAATTCGGGGAAAAAGTCGAAACACTCATTTTCGACCTGCGATATCTGGTTCAGTTGCTTGAGGCCAATATCGAAGCTGAAGAAGAGCACACGGGTGTCTCCGATCCCGGGGACTCGAACTATCCTGTGTTGGCACGGAAGCATCGAGCCCGACGGGACAATTTAATAGCTGCGATCTTCCAATTGGAGGGACCGCTGGCGCAAACAATTCATTGAGCTTGTCTCGGACTGTTCATTTGAAGTCTCGAAGTGTTGGCTCGCTCGATCGAGCATGCGGTCGTCGGATCAGGAAATCGGTAAGCTTTTCCCGGATTGAAGCTGGGCTGTGAGCCAACGTGGCTGCTTTCCACGTCCTGCCCGACGTCTCTCTTTGATTTTTCGGGTTACGGTACTTCGGCAAGTACCTTTGGGTAGGGACGTCTATCGCGCCCATTCCTCATCTCCAGCCGACGCCTTGAGCTGACGCAGCCGGTCCTCAAGTATGTCCCGCTCGGCCGTCATTCTGCGGCCGAGCTCGGCGATGATCGACTCGTGAAGCTCCCAAAGTTCGTCCGTCGCCATTGATTCCAGGGAATCGTTCTTCATCTTATTGATTCTCAAGTTTTTTGGGTTGCCGTTTGTGTTTGGACTGACGCGTCACCATGAAGCTTGTTTGACTATTTGTAGGCGATTCGC